>CAWEVA010000024.1:0-250034 GCA_963812345.1 uncultured Actinomycetota bacterium | reverse complement strand
GCGTCGGTGACCACGTTGAGCTGGGCGAGCAGCACCTCGACGTCGCCGCGCATGTCGGCGGTGTTCCAGGCCGACCGCCGGGCGCCCCGCCGGGACACGACCCACTCGGCGGCGTGGTCCCGGTCGATCCACCCGACCGCACACCGGGTCCAGGGACGACCGGCATGCTGCGGGTCGCCGTAGCCGAGCGCCCAAGCTCCTCGTTCCATCCCTGGACCAGCTCGCTGCCGTTGGCCGGGATGACCTTGTCGGGGCGGGCTTCGGCCCAGGCCCGGCGGTCCCAGGACTCCCGCAGCTTCGGGCCGGGCTCCTGATCGGGGTGCTCGGTGCGCCAGGCGGCTTCGTAGCGGTCGATGTTCGACGATCTGGCCGGCCCGGGCGCTGAACGCTCCGACGTACGGCGCCAGCTCGGCGATCTCCCCGGCCTCCGGATCGAGGGTGAAGCCGCGCCGGCGAGTGCGGTCCGGACTTGCGGGTCGGTGGCGACCGCGGCGTGCCCGAGCCCGTTGATCGCCTCGATGCTATCCCGGACGCCGACCGAGTGCAGATCCCGCCAGGCACCGGCCGCGCAGACGCGGGCGTTGACCTGCAGGTGGAGATGCCGGTGCGGATCACCGGCCCGGGAGGTGCAGTGCCGACCACCGCCGCCTCGATCCCCTCCACCGGCACCTGCACCTGCCCACCCCGCGGCCCCACCCGGGTGGTCGCGTGCCCGGCCACCCAGCCGACGATCTGGCTCGCTGCCCGGTCCTGCGCGGCATCGAGCGCGACCGAGATCTCCGGGTGCAAGGCGGCGGCCAGCGACCAGGTCTTCGGACCGTTCACCGCCACCTCGACGAACCGCAACGCATGTGTCGTCCTTCCGGAGCCGGCCCTTCGGCTCCCCGGTCTCGACGTCGATCCGGTCACCCACTGCTCGTAGGTCTCGCCGCTCATGGCGCCCGCGGCCGATCCCGCCGCGCGTCGCTACGAGTCGTTCGGCGACGCCGGCTGCCCTCGGCCAGGTAGTAGTCATCCGCACGTGACCGGTCGCGCTCCACGTAGGCACGAGCGGCCCGCGCTGCCCCGCGGTAGAACTTCACCCCGCCATGCACCCGACCACCCCGGATCTCGCCCAACGCGTCCGTCGACAACCAACGGACCCTAAGAAATCACGCGTGGGCCGCCACACCACGGGCGACCCATCTACGAACCTTCGTAGCATGCGTGCCGCCTGAATGAGAGGGAAGAGCGCAGATCGGCGGAGAGACTTGAAGATTCGGGCACCGAACAGTCAACGGTTGCCGGGCGACGGAGCTCAGGATCCAGACAGGCCGGATGTCGTCAGAAGGAGGAGGGCGTGCTCGACCTGGACGCACTCGACATCGACGAGATCGCCATGGCGCTGGCAGACCAAACCGATTATGAGCACCGATGGCTGATCGACCCGGGAACCGGGCAGGTGGTCTTCTGGACCAGCGACACCGGGATCGACGGGGACCAGCCGGTCGATCTCGAGGACCTGGATCTCATCCCGATCGGCCCACTCCCCTCCCACGTGTGGTTCCACGACATGGTCGACTTCGCTGACGGCATCAGCGACGTCACCGCCGGCCAACGCCTGGCCAAGGCGCTGCGCGGGCGGGGAGCCTTCCGACGATTCAAGAACCAGGTCTACAACCACCCCGAGCTGATCTCGCCGTGGCAGACACTCCGCGACGCTCGGGCCCGACGCCGAGCCGTCCAGTGGCTGCTCGACCAGGAACTCATCACCCCAGAGGCGGCGCAGGAATACGGCGAGACCCATCCAGACCCACACCTCCCCTGAGCTGACGAGTCCGGGGATCCAGCGCTCAGGCGGTCCAGCCGGGTCAGGTTCCCAGGTGTCCGCGCGCTCCGCCGCCGCCAGACGGGTGCCGTTCAGAACCGCCCTCATCTGCCGATGAGCGAGCACACCCGAGGACGTCATACGGACGGTGCAACCGCCTGCTCCGCCCGCATGACATCTTATGATCGATGCCGTCAAAGAGCGCCCGGAATTGCCTGCGGGCTCAGGCGGTCAACGCAACACCTCGGCCAGTGCTTGTGATGGTGTCTTGAAGCCGAGGGTCTGTCGAGGTCGTCCGTTGAGCCGGTCGGCGATGGCGTCGAAGTCGGCCTGGGTCAGGGTCCGGAAGTCGAGCCGTCGGGGCAGGTACTGGCGCAGCAGGCCGTTGGTGTTCTCGTTGCTGCCGCGCTGCCACGGTGACTTGGGATCGCAGAAGTAGACCTCGATCCCGGTCTCCTCGGTGAACCGGGCGTGGGCGGCCATCTCGTGGCCCTGGTCCCAGGTCAGGGTCCGGGTCAACGCCGCGGGCAGGGTGGTGATCTTCGCGGCCAGCGCGTCGGCGACCACGTCCGCGCGATGGCCCTCGGGCAGCGCCACCAGCATCACGAACCGGGTGGACCGCTCCACCAGGGTGGCCACCGGGCTCATGTACTTGCCGAAGACCAGGTCGCCCTCCCAGTGCCCGGGCACCGCCCGGTCGGCGGCCTCGGCCGGCCGCTGGGAGATGTTCAGGATGCCCGGGCGACCGCCGCGCCCGTCGGGCTGCCGCACGCCGGCCGGACGGCGGGTGGCCCGTTTGGTGCGCAGATGCGCGGTCAGCTCCTTGCGCAGGCTGCCGCGGGTCTGCACGAACAGGGACCGGTAGATCGACTCGTGCGAGACCTGCATCTGCTCCATCATCGGGGAACTCGACCTTGAGCCAGCCCGCGATCTGCTGCGGTGACCACTCCTGCTCCAGCTTGGCGGCCACCAGCGCGGCCAGGGCGGGTGTGGTGGCGAGCTTGGTCGCCTTCGGCCGCGCCGCCCGCGACCACGCCGCCCGGTCCGCGGCCGCCGCCCGATACCGGGCCCGGCCGCCGTTGCCGAGCACCTCGCGGCTGACCGTCGACGTCGCCCGACCCAGACCGGCGGCGATCACCCGCAGCGACAACCCGGCCGCCAGCCCGCGGGAGATCTCCTCCCGCTCCGCCAGCGACAGCCGCAGCTCCCACCGCCGCTTCGGCGCCGGCCTGATCCCACCGGTGCGGTGCAGCAGGTCCCGCACCGTCGACGGGCTCACCCGCATCTGACGCGCCAGCACCTTCACCGCCTGACCCGAACGCCACCGCGCCCAGACCTCGTCGACCTCCGCCGGCGTGAGCTTCAACGCCCTTCCCATCACGACCACTCCCTTCGCTGCACGAACTCAGGAAGTGTTGCGATGACCTATTGAGACCACAGGCATGAGCGGGCGGTTCTCGCGAATCAGAAGCCACCCGCGGAAGCCCGCCGATCTGGAGGCAACGATTTGATGTAGGAGAGGTCACTCGTGAGTCTGGCGTTGAGCATCTTCCTTGCCGGGGGCCGGTCTGGGTTCTGTTCGGACTTCGCTGTCCTGGGGGGCCGACGCGCTTGCTTGTAGGCGCTGCGCAGGTCGGCGCGATCGCCTGCCGCTCGGTCCCTGTCCCGGGCACTTAGTTCGCGGTCGCGTGCGGATGACCCACGATCTGTGTGTGCTTCCTCGCCGCGATCGCCTCTCAGATCAGCCAAGCTGTCTCGCTCCTGGGCATGGCGGTCTCGTTGCTCAGCGCGATGATCACGTTGATCGGCGCGTTCAATGAGGACCTCGATGCCGGCATCGGACTCGACGGTGTCCATCGCGTCCAGGGCCGCGTCCTGGTCGCGCTCACGCTGGTCCCCTTGCTCCTCGCGACGGTCGGCTCGGCGTTCTCGCTGATGGGCCTCCAAGTCACCCCGATCGGCCCCGCGGTCACGCCGATCGGCCCCGCGGTCACGCTGATCGGCGTCCCAGTCACGACGGTCGGCCGCCAGGTTCCACTCTCCGCCGGCATCGCGCTCGTCGGCGGCGTGGTCGCGCTCACCGGCCGCCCGGTCGCGCGCCTCACCGGCAAGGTGTCGCTCCGTCGCGACGTGGCTGTGCAGGTCCGCAGCCAAATCGCGTCGCTGCGCCGTTTGCAGACGCTCCTGCGCCAGCGCCCGGTCGTTCCCACCCTCTGCGTCCCGATCGGTGAGGGATCGCTGCATCTTCTGTGCCCGCTCCTCGGCGATCCGGTCCCGATCTTCGGCGACGTCGTGGCGCGCGTCAGCCATCCGGTCACGCTCGTTGGTGATCCGGTCGCGCTCATCAGCCACGCGGTCACGCTCGTCGGCGCGGCGCTTGCGCTCCTCGGGCTCTGCCGCCATCGTGCATCCCCCCGCATGGGGCGGAAAAGTAGCGTCGGACAAACCTGCTTCGGTTCCGGACAACCGGGACGCGAGCGGGGGTCCTCTTGCATGCGCCCCTCTCCCCAAACAGTAGTCCCGAGGCCCACCAAGCCACCAGTAAAGACTGGAGGCGTGCAAACATGCACGCGCACTGATCTCGGCACGAGCGGATCGCGGCAGATCCGGATGGTAACCACCATCCGCGCGTCTGGTTCATGTACTTCGCCGCCTGCGCGGCGTACTGTCGAAGTTGGTCGATGCTGTCAGTCCCGCTGCTGGTAATGCCGAGGACCAAGACTTCGCCCTCTCTCTGTGCACGACGCGCGTGTGCTCCTTGCGCATCTAGCAAGTGCTGAGGTCACGCTCGACCGCGATCGGTGCGTTCCGTCCGACGGAACCCAGTCTTCGCAGTTTCCGCGCCTGCGCCGCTGACCCGGGCAACCTGCCACCTATGGCCAAGCGTGCCCAGGATGAACGACACCAAGTTGGACCAACTTGCGAAGCACAATCGAACATGAAAGTGGCCAAGACATGAGAGTACAGATTGCGCTGAGCCTGCCACGGGAGGCGATCAGCGTCCCGCTGACCCGACACGTGGTGTCTGCGGCGCTCAGCACGGCCGGGGTGGAGCCGACCTGCGTCGATGAGGTGGAGGTGGCTCTGAGCGAGGCCTGCACGAACGCGGTCCAGCATGCCGTCGAGGGCGTCAGCTACGAGGTCATGGTCGGCATCAGCGACGAGCAGGTCGCCATCGACGTGATCGACTCGGGTTCGGGATTCGGTCAGCGCCAGGCCTCCACGAACGGGGTTGCTCATTTGGCCGAGGACGGGCATGGGATCCACCTGATCAACGCCTTGAGCGACCTTGCCATCTTCGACTCGGTCGAGGGCGAGGGGGGTTCGGTGCACCTGACGATGGGACTGCGCTGGGTCCAGGGCACACAACGGCCAGGGCCGGCCACGAACGTCGAGCGTCTCCCCTAGCGTCATCCGCACCATACGAATCTCGGCAGGACCGGTCAGCGGCCTGGTCGAGTTCCGCCCTCAACGCGGAATGTCCGGATGGCCGCAGCGCACGCTATCTGCGGCACGAGCGGACTCTGCTGGGGCCCATGCAGACCGGCGTAGACTATGTGGCGGATCCCGAAAGGTGATTTGTCGTGCCCAATCCTGACACGCTCCTCGACAGCCTGGAACGGTTCGCCGTCGCCCTCACCAGCGGCTATGGGATCGGTGACGTCCTCCACAACCTGACCGAAGAGATGGCTGAGGTGCTCAGCCTGACCGGAGCGGGTGTGACGTTGGTTCACGATGGCCAGCAGCGCTTCGTCACCGCCGCCGTCGAGGCGATCGCCACCCTCGAGCGCGTTCAGGAGAACTGGCAGAAGGGCCCGTGCGTCGACGCTGTCGCATCGGCAGGCCCAGTGACCGTGCCGGACATGGCCGCCGAAGACGTCAGCGAACGCTGGCCGGACTACGTCATCGCGGCCAAGACCACGGGGATCCAGGCCGTCGCCGGCATCCCGATGCTCGCCGATGGCGAAGCGATCGGGGCAGTCAACCTGTATGACAGCCAACCGCGCGATTGGTCAGCCGACGATGTACGAGTCGCCATGATCTTCGCCAACATCGCAACTAGCTACCTCACCCACGCTTCGGCTGCACGGCAGCACCAGCGCACCTCCGAACAACTCCAACAGGCGTTGAACACCCGACTCATCATCGAGCAAGCAAAAGGCGTGATTGCTGTCCAGCGAGAGACCACCGTCGATGACGCGTTCCAGACACTTCGCAAGTACGCCCGTGACCACGGCGCCCGCATCCACGATGTCTCCCGCGCCGTCGTGACGGGCGACCTTCTCCTCTAGACCTGACCGCGCCCGTCAGCAATCTCTCGGGACAGATGCACTCACATCGGCAGATGAGGGCACTTCGGGAAACGCCGTCGGGATTCCATGAGGGGCCATCCGAAGGGGGCGTGCGGGTCGAGAAGCTTGTGACCGCCCTGGATTACCTTGAGTCCATTCATGGAGCGTGGGGCGACGGTCCGCAAACAGTCCGCAAGATGTTCGGCGCAGGTCGCGGACGGCCAACAGGGCCATCAACAGCCGGCACCGCGTTCATGCAGGTCAGAGGCGACAGCACGAGAGGATCAACCATGACCACCACCAGCCGTCGTCCCGCGGACGACTTCCCCTGGTACTACTGAGGCCGCCGTGAAGGTCGTCGTCCTCACCGGGGCCGGCATCTCCGCCGAGAGCGGGGTGCCGACCTTCCGCGACGCCGACGGCCTGTGGGAGGGCCACCGGGTCGAGGACGTTGCCTCTCCCGGACGCCTTCGATCTCCAGCCCGCGGTCGTGCACCGGTTCTACGACGCCCGCCGGGCCGCCATCGCCGGGGTCGAGCCCAACCCGGCCCACCTCGCCCTGGCCCGGCTCGAGGAGCACCTCGGGCGACGACCTGCTCGTCGTCACCCAGAACATCGACGACCTGCACGAACGCGCCGGCTCCACCCGGGTCGTCCACATGCACGGCGAGCTCCGGTCGGCCCTGTGCCGGGCCTGCCGGACCCGGACGCCCTGGACCGGCGACCTCGGCGACTACCCGCCCTGCCCGAGATGCGGGGTCAGCGAGCTGCGGCCGGACGTCGTCTGGTTCGGCGAGGTGCCCTACGAGATGGACCGGATCTTCGAGGCCCTCTACGAGGCCGACCTGTTCGTGGCGATCGGCACGTCGGGCGTGGTCTACCCGGCCGCGGCCTTCGTCCAGTTCGCCGCCGGCGGGGGCGCCCGGACGGTCGAGCTCAACCTCGTGGCGAGTGACGTCTCCGGTGACTTCGACGAGTCGCGGGCGGGCCCGGCCGGCAAGCTGGTGCCGGCCTGGGTGGACGAGGTGCTAGCGGGCGAGCTCTGAGGCCAGGAGTGCCCGGAGCCGGTCCTGCTCGGCGTCCATCCCGAGCCGCGGCATCCACTCGTGGACCATCGCGGCGAAGATCGCGCCGCTCTCGATGACCCGCGGGTCGAGGTGCCCGAAGACCTCGAGCGTCACGACGCCGTACAGCGCGGCCCACGCGTTCATGAAGACCCACAGCAGGCCGCGGTGCCCGTCCGGGACCAGGGACAGGTCGATCGGGAACAACGGCTCCTCGAGCGCCTCCGGCGACGGCCGGGTCGAGCTCCGACAGCTGGGGGTGGGGGAACCGGTGCTTCTCCCAGACCCGGATCAGCAGGGCGTTGAAGAAGTGTCCCGACGTCGCGGAGGTGAGCAGGTCGCGGCGCACGCAGGCGCTGTCGGCGATCGGGTTGGCGAAGACCAGGGAGAACTCGCGGGGGCTGCTCAGCGCCCACCGGCGGAAGGCCACCGAGGCGCACAGGAGCTGCGCGGCCGGGTCGTCCTCGGGCTGGGTCGCGGCCGCTGCCCGGAAGCCCTCGGTCGCGGCCTTGTCGATCTCGAAGGCGACCAGGTCGACCAGCTCCTGGTAGTTGGCGACGTAGCGGTAGAGCGCCGGTGCGGTCACCCCCATCCGGGCGGCCACGGCGCGCAGCGAGGGCTCGGCACCCGCGGCGAGCAGGTCGCGGGAGACCTGCACGATCTCGGCTGTACGTCGCCTCGCGCTGCCGCTCCCGACGGGTCGGCTGCGGGGCCGACTGCTCGGTACCGACGGTTGGGCCACCCGGGTCCTCCTGACCGCACGATCCCTTGACAGGCTCTGTTTACGCCGTTTACTGTTTACGCCGTTCACTAGTCTGACACAGTTTCACTCCGAATTCGAGGAGTCGCAATGATGGAGCGGTGGGGGGCCTTCGTGGCCCGACGGGCACTGGCGATCCTGCTGGCCGGGGTGGCGCTGGTCATCGGGGCAGGTGCCTACGGCTTCGGCGTCTTCGATCACCTGGCCCAGGGCGGCTTCGACGACCCCGCCAGCGAGTCCGCGCGCGAGCTGACCCTCGAGCGCGAGACCTTCGGCAACCGGACCGTGGACGTCGTGGCGATCTACTCCAGCGACGAGCTGACCGCGCAGTCTCCGGAGTTCCGGGCCGAGGTCGAGAGGACGATCGCGGACGTCCCGGCCGACAGCACCAGCTCCGTCGTGTCCTACTACGACACCCGCAGCCCCGACATGGTCAGCCAGGACCAGCACGCGGTCCAGGTCCAGATCTCGCTGGCCGGAGCCAGCCAGGACGCGCTGCTCGACAACTGGGACCAGGTCGAGCCGGCACTCGAGAGCGAGAACCTCCAGACGGATCTGGCCGGCTCGTTCGCGGTCTACGGCGACGTCAACGACATCACCTCCGAGGACCTCGAGCGCGCCGAGCTGATCTCGCTCCCGATCGTGATCCTGCTCGCGCTGCTGATCTTCGGCAGCCTCGTGGCCGCCTCGATGCCCGCCCTGGTCGGTGCTCTCGCGGTCGTCGGCTCCCTCGCCGTGGTCCGCCTGCTCACCACGGTCACCGAGGTCTCGGTCTTCTCGGTCAACGTGATCAGCCTGCTCGGGATGGGCCTGGCCATCGACTACGCCCTGTTCGTGATCAGCCGCTTCCGCGAGGAGCTGGCCCGGCTGCCGATGGACGACCCGGATGCGCCGACGAAGGCGATCACGACCACGATGGCCACCGCCGGGCGCACCGTGCTGTTCTCCGGCCTGACCGTCGCGGCAGCGATGTCGTCGCTGCTGGTCTTCCCGCAGAACTTCCTGCGCAGCATGGGGTACGGCGGCATCTCGGCCGTCGTGATCGCGATGCTGGCCGCCCTGACCGTGCTGCCCGCGACCCTGCGCCTGCTCGGTCGCCGGATCGACGGCGGCCGGATGCCCTGGCGCCGGCACCGTCCGGTCTCGGTGGACGACGACCACGGCTGGTGGGCACGGCTGGCGCACGGCGTCATGCGGAGGCCCGTCGTCATGGTCGTGGTGGTGACCGCGGCGCTGCTGGCGATCGCGTCCCCGTTCCTCGGGGCCAAGTGGGGCAGCGTCGACTACCGCGTGCTGCCTGACGACGCCTCGGCCCACGTCGCCGCCGACAAGCTCAACTCCGAGTTCGGGCCGGAGCAGTCCACCGCCAACCTCCTGCTGCAGGGTGTCGACCGGGCCGACGTCGCGGCGTACACCCGCGACGTCGAGGCCGTCGAGGGCATCACCCAGGTCCAGCCCGTCGAGACCCGGGGCGACACCGCCTTGCTGCGGGCAGTCTGGGACGGCAACAGCCAGAGCCAGACGTCGCAGGAGATCGTGCGCGACCTGCGCGCCGTCGAGCCGCCCGAGGGCGAGGTCCTCGTCGGCGGGCTCACGGCCGACACCGTCGACCTGATCTCCTCGGTGGGCGACCACCTCCCCTGGATGGGGTTGATCGTGGTCGGCGTGATGCTGGTCCTGCTCTTCCTGGCGTTCGGCTCGCTCGTGCTGCCGCTCAAGGCAGTGGTGATGAACGCCGTGTCGATCACGGCGTCCTTCGGCGTGGTCACCTGGATCTTCCAGGAGGGCCACCTCTCGGGGCTGCTCGGCTTCGAGTCACCCGGCTACCTCGACGCCACCAACCCGATCCTGATGCTCGCCATCCTGTTCGGACTGTCGATGGACTACGAGGTGTTCCTGTTGTCCCGGGTGCGCGAGCAGTGGGACCGGACGCGTGACAACGACCTGGCCGTGGCCACCGGAGTGCAGAAGACCGGCCGGATCATCACCAGCGCGGCACTGCTGCTGGCCGTGGTGATCGGAGCCTTCGGCCTCTCCGGGATCGTCTTCATGAAGATGATCGGGATCGGGATGCTGGTCGCGCTGATCATCGACGCCACCGTCGTCCGGGCGCTGCTGGTGCCCGCGACGATGAAGCTGCTGGGCTCGTGGAACTGGTGGGCGCCGGGGCCGTTGCGCCGCTGGTGGGAGCGGTACGGCTGGCGCGAGTCCGAGGAGGCGCCACCCCAGCGGTCCACCGAGCGGGAGCTGGTCGACGCCTGACCCGTGACCCGTCCCCGGTTGGCGGCCCTCCCGTGTGATCTGATGGGCCATTCACCAACAGGGCTGGAGGAGTCGTGACGGCGATCAGGCAAGTGGTGGGCGCGATCGCTGCGCTCGCCGTACTCTCCGCGTGCGGGGGCGGTGGCGACGGCGGCGACAGCGACAGCGAGTTCGCCAGCGAGTCGGCCTCGGCCATCGAGAAGGCGTCGATCGAGGACATGAAGGCCCTCGACGCCGTGCACATGGAGGGCTCGGTCACCCAGCAGGGCAGCGAGATCGGTCTCGACCTGTCGCTGACCACCGACGGCGACTGCACCGGCACCGTCTCCCGTGGCGACTCCGGCTCGGCCGAGGTGATCACCCTCGACGGCACCTCGTGGTTCAAGCCGGACGAGGAGTTCTGGCGTGCCCAGGCCGGCCCCGCGGCGGAGCAGATCATCTCCACGGTCGGTGACGACTGGGTGCAGCTGCCCGAGGGCGACGAGAGCTTCGCCTCCTTCTGCGACCTCGACGAGCTGCTCGACCAGATCGACGACGACCAGGGCAAGCCCTCGGAGAAGGGCGAGACCGAGGAGCTCGACGGCCAGGAGGCGGTCAAGCTCACCCGCGACGACGCGGAGAGCGGCGGCACGATCACGGTCTGGGTCGCGGTGGACGACCCGCACCACATCCTCAAGGTCGAGCAGGCCGAGGGCGACTCGCCCGGCTCCTTCACGTTCTCCGAGTTCGACGAGGACGCCTCCATCGAGGCCCCCGCCGACGACGAGGTGATCACGGTCGAGGAGCTGCAGCAGAAGACGCAGCAGTAGGGCCCAGGGCGTGGCTCCCTATCCCGTGGCCTGCTGCGCGCCGCCCACCACGCACGCTGGCTGCGTTGTCGTCGGTCGTCGGGCAACCCCGGCCCGCCTCCCTCCTCCGCCAAGCCACCACCCCACAGAATCGCTCGCTACGCTCCCGATTCCGCGGGGACCCCGGTCAAGCGATCGCACGCGTTGAGCGGCGCTCGCGACGGCCGAGGATAGAGAGACACGCCCTCAGCGCCCGCTCTGGCTGAAGTGCTGGTAGTCCTTCAGGGACCGGAACGAGCCGCCCCACTCCCACCCGATCGAGGCGAACGCCCGCACCACCGGGCCGTTCGCCTCGATCATGCCCGGCCGCTTCCGGGCCCGGTCCAGGTAGGCGCTCGCGAGCTCCGGCAGCACCAGGTCTCCGGACACATAGGGGTTCTGGAAGCTGTTGACGTCGACGGCCAGGCCGTAGGCGTGCTGGGAGTACGTCGTACCCCCGGTCGTCGGGCGGCAGGCGAACGCCGTCGTCGAGTTCCCGTCGCCGGTCGGGGGCGCGTCGAGCTCGCGTCGGGTGACGATGCTCAGCTCCTCCATCGGGAACCTCACCGCGTAGAGGCGTGCGAAGACCGACACGAGGTCGCGGGCCACGTCCTCGTGGACGAGCAGCTCGCCGGTGTGCCGCCGGTCGTCGAACCCCCAGAAGGCCAGCCGGAGCCAGGTCAGCTCTCCAGCGCCCACCGGGCAGCGGGGACGCCAGGTCGAGCGGGCGATCACGGCACGAGGGGCGGGCGCCGTCACCCTCGCGGCGAAACCCTCGCCGGGCAGGGCGGGCACGGTGTCGGGGAGGGTGAACCGCCGGTGCCGCAGTGTCGGCGGCGTTTTCCGGACCTCGCCGAACCCGGTCCCGGTAGTCGGCAGCACCCGGCTCCCCAGCCAGGGTGGTGGTGCCGTGCCGGGGGCCGGCGCGGGCGACCGACTGGGTGCCGGGGAAGGCGTCGAGCTGGGCTTGTCGGCCGGGCTCGCCTCGGTCCGACGGTCACCGGGGATGGACGGGATGGGCGTCGTCGCCCGCCGCTCGGCCTGGTCACCGCAGCCCACCAGGAGGCCTGCGGTCAGGAGGCCCGCCACGAGGGCCGGCGTACCACTCCGCATGACTTCGACGGTACGTCGGCAACCTCAGCCGACCAGGGCGCCGGCGTGGGGTGGGAGCCGGAGATTGGTCTGCTCGACACCGACGCCCTCACCGGAGGCGAACAACAGGTCGGCGCCGGGCCGGACCGGCACCGTTGCCGGCGCGTCGCCGAAGTTGACGACGACCAGCAGGCGGCCGCGCCGCATCCGGAACACCCGTGACTCCTCGTCGACCGCGCACGAGGTGGACGCGAAGGCGGGGTCGGTGAGGTCGGGGTGGGCACGGCGCAGATCGGCCAGCCGGCGGTAGGCCGCCAGCATCCGGGCATGCCTCCCGGACTCCATCTCGCCCCAGTCCAGCTTCGAGCGCCGGAAGGTGTCGGGATCCTGGGGGTGCGGGACGACGATCAGGGTCCCAGCCCATCCGTGTCGAACTCCACGAACCGCTGCTCGGCGGTCTCCCGGCCCAGCTCGGGCTCCGGGTGCGAGGTGAAGAAGCAGAAGGGAGTCGATGCCGCCCACTCCTCGCCCTGGAAGAGCATCGGGGTGAACGGGCCGGCCATGGTCAGCAAGGCTGCGCAGCCGAGCTGGTGCTCGTCGAGGGAGTCGGTGATCCGGTCGCCGGCGGCGCGGTTGCCGACCTGGTCGTGGTTCTGGCTGTTGACGACCAGTCGCCAGGTCGGCACCCGGTCGGTGTCGATGGGAACGCCGTGCTCCTGGTCCCGGAACGACGAGAAGGTCCCGTCGTGGAAGAACCCCCGCTCGCACACCTTGGCCAGTGCGGAGAGCGGCTCGAAGTCGGCGTAGTAGCCCACGGTCTCCCGGGTCAGGGCGGCGTGGACGGCATGGTGGAAGTCGTCGCTCCACTGCGCGTCCAGGCCGTAGCCGCCGGCCTCGCGCGGCGTGATCAGCACCGGGTCGTTGAGGTCCGACTCCGCGATCAGGGTCAGCGGGCGGCGCTGGTGGGCGGACAGGGCGGCCACCTCGACCGCCATCTCCTCGAGGAGGTGGACCGGCGAGGTGTCCGACAGGGCGTGCACGGCGTCCAGCCGGAGCCCGTCGACGTGGTAGTCCTCCAGCCACATCCGCACGTTGTCGAGGATGTAGCGGCGCACCTCGGCCGACCCGGGGCCGTCGAGGTTCACGAGCTCGCCCCACGTGCTTGCCCCCTCGGCCGCCAGGTAGGGCCCGAACCGCGGCAGGTAGTTGCCCGACGGGCCGAGATGGTTGTGGACGACGTCCTGGATCACCCCGAGCCCGGCTGCGTGGCAGCCGTCGACGAACCGCTGGTAGCCGCACGGGCCGCCGTACGGCTCGTGCACCGCGGACCACAGCACGCCGTCGTACCCCCAGTTGTGGGTGCCGTTGACCGCGTTGACCGGCATCACCTCGACGAAGTCCACGCCGATCCCGCGCAGGTGGTCGAGCTTGCCCAGCGCCGCGTCGAAGGTGCCCTCGGGCGTGAAGGTGCCGATGTGCAGCTCGTAGATCACCGAGCCGGCGAGCTGCCGGCCGGTCCACTCCGCGTCGGTCCACCGGAACGACCCTGGCTGGTGGGTTCGCGAGCGCGCGTGGACGCCCGCCGGCTGACGCCGGGACCGCGGGTCGGGCACCGGCGTGTCCGAGTCGTCGATCAGGTAGCCGTAGTCCACCTCCACGGTTGACGGGTCGGGGACAGGACCGGCCGGTGTCCACCAGTCGCCCTCGCCCCTGGTCATCTCGACGATGGCATCGCCCACCGACAGTCGGACCTGCGTCGGGATCGGGGCCCACACGTCGAACGGCCGCGCCGCGGAGAACTCACTCGTCCTCCCTCGCCAGCAGCGCGACGGGATGGTCGGCCAGAAGGCCGTCGAGACCGCCGTCAGTGGTGCGACCCGTGAGGAGGTCGCGCCACGTGCCGGCCGGGAGGCCGAGCCTGGTGTCCCCCCAGTCGTCCGCCAGCCCCACCGGGAGCCGCGTGGCCACCGTGACCGCTCCAC
This sequence comes from uncultured Actinomycetota bacterium, assembly GCA_963812345.1. Lineage (GTDB taxonomy): Bacteria > Actinomycetota > Actinomycetes > Propionibacteriales > Nocardioidaceae > Nocardioides. The sequence goes on along the minus strand of CAWEVA010000024.1, from coordinate 235,948 downwards.
CCCGGTCGAACGCCAGCACGTGGTCGGCCGCCGCGCCGTACGCCGCGACCGGCGCGTAGGTCGTGAACAGCTCCGGTCGGTCGCGGCGCAGGCGCAGTGCGGTGCTGGTCACGAGCAGCTTGACCCGCTCGGGTCGCGGCGAGTCGGGGTCGGACAGCAGCGCCTGGCGCAGGTCGAAGTCGACCGGCCGCCGGTTGTCCGGGTCCACCAGGGACTGCTCCCAGAGCTCGCTGCCCTGGTAGACGTCGGGCACCCCGGGGATGGTGAGCGCGACCAGCTTGGCCGCGAGGGCGTTGCTCCAGCCCGGGCCGACCAGGTCGGTGAGCAGCTCCTCGAGGAGTGCAGTCACGCGGGGGTCGTCGTACGCCGCGTCGACAGCGGCGTGCACGGCGTCCTCGTACGCCGCGTCGGGCGAGGTCCACGTCGTGCGGTCGCCGGCCTCGCGCATCGCCTTCTCGGCGTAGGCGTGCAGCCGCTCGCGGGAGATCGGCCAGGCGCCGACCGCCGCCTGCCACAGCAGGTTTCCGAAGCCGGGGTCGGGGAGGGGCGCCAGCTCGAGCAGGCGGGCCAGCGCGTGCATCCAGCGCTCGGGCATCTCGGCCAGGGCGGTGATCCGTGCCCGGACGTCCTCGCCCCGCTTGGTGTCGTGGGTCGAGAGCGTGGTCATCGCGTCCGGCCACTGGGCCTGGCGAACCGCCATCTGCTCGTGGAACTCACCGGGCGTGATCGAGAAGACCCCGGGATCGGCACCGACCTCGTTGAGCGAGGTCAGCCGCGACCAACGGTAGAACGCGCAGTCCTCCACGCCCTTGGCCATCACCATCCCGCTGGTCTGCTGGAAGCGCAGGGCCGCGGGCGCCTCCGGGTCGGAGAGGCGGGGACGGAGCGTGTCGAGCGTTCCGGCCAGGTCGGGGCGGTGCGTCCGTGCCCGGGCGAAGGCCTCGTCGAGGTGCGCGCGTCCCTCGGGCAGGTAGGAGCGGTAGACCGGGAAGCAGGCGAGCAGCTCGGCGACCGCGTCCACCAGCTCGTCGGTCGCCCGCGTCGTTACGGGCTGCGGCTCAGCAGCTCCCGCACGATGCGCCGGACTTCGGAGCCGAGGATGCCGTCGGCGACCGCGCGCTTGGAGTCGTGCACCATCTGCTCCCACTCGACCGGCGCCCCGCGGAGCCGGGTCTCGAGGAGGTCGAGCGGCTCCCGGGCCGCCGGGTCGGTCAGCACCCGGTCGAGGAGGGCGAGCGCGTCGTACCCGGTGGTGCCTGCGGTGGCCCAGGACGACGGCAGGGCCTCCCCAGGGTGGAGGATCTTCTCGACCAGGACGTAGGCGCCGCCGGTGAGCCCGGCCAGGTCGTCGAGGTAGCGGCCCGGATCGCGCAGCCCGTCCGGGTGGTCGACCCGGAGACCGTCCACGAGTCCCTCGTCGAGCCAGCGCCGGATCTCGACGTGCGACGCGTCGAACACCCGACGGTCCTCGACCCGGATCGCGGCGAGGGTGTTGACGGCGAAGAAGCGGCGGTAGTTCAGCCCGTGATCGGCGACCCGCCAGCTCACCAGCTCGTAGTGCTGACGTGCGTGGACCGCCTGGGCGTCGTCACCCTCCGTCCCGGGCGAGATCGGGAACCGGTGGTCGTGGTAGCGCAGCTCGCCCTCGACCACCGCGAGATGCGCGATCGGCCCACCGCCGGCCGCCTGGTCGTCGTCGCCGACCACCGGGATCCGGATCCGACCCCCGCCGGCGTGCCAGTCGACGTCGAAGGCAGCGGCGTGGGCGGATGCCTGGCCGTGCTGAAGGAGGTCCCACCACCAGGCGTTCTCGACCGGGGTGGCGACCCCGACGTGGTTGGGGACGATGTCGACGAGCACGCCCATGTCCAGCCGGCGCGCCTCCTTCGACAGCGCGGCCAGTCCCTCCTCGCCACCGCGAGCGGGGTCGATCCGGTCGTGGGCCACGACGTCGTACCCGTGGGTGCTGCCGGGTTCGGCGGCGAGGAGCGGCGAGAGGTAGACCCAGTCGACGCCGAGGTCGTGCAGGTAGGGCAGGCGCCGGGCTGCCTCGAACAGGTCGAAGTCCTCGGTGACCTGGAGACGGTAGGTGTTCCTGGGAGTGCGCACGGTCAGCGTTTGGCAGCCTGCGCCGCAAGCGAGGCGGCCACGGAGTGGTCGGGCTCCTCCTCGGGCGCGGCGTGCTCGCGGAGGACGACCAGGCTGCGCGACTCCAGCGGGATCGGCGTCCCGGCCTTGCAGATCTCCGTGGCGTCGAGGGCGCCGCCGGTGTCGAGTACGACGTCCCACGCGTCGGCGTACTCCTCGGATGGGAGGGTCACCTGCAGCTCGTCGCCGGCGTTGAAGTAGAGGAGGAAGTGGTCGTCGGTGATGGTTCCGCCCCGGGCGTCCTTGCCGGCGATGCCGTGCCCGTTGAGGTACATCCCGATCGTCTTCGACCCGCTCTCCCAGTCGGCCTCCTCCATCGCCCGACCCTCGGGATGCAGCCAGACGATGTCGTTGAGCCGCTCGCCGTCGCCGGTGCGCACCGTCGTACCGGTGAAGAAGCGCTTGCGGCGGAAAGTGGGATGGCTGTGCCGGAGCCTCGCCACGGCGGCGGTGAACTCCACCAGCGGCTGGTCGGCCCGGTCCCAGTCGACCCACGAGATCTCGGAGTCCTGGGCGTAGGTGTTGTTGTTGCCGTCCTGGGTGCGGCCGAGCTCGTCGCCGTGCGCCAGCATCGGCACCCCCTGGCTGAGCAGCAGGGTGGCCAGGAAGTTGCGTTGCTCACGGGCGCGCAGGGCGAGCACCTCGGGATCGTCGGTGGGCCCCTCGACTCCGTGGTTCCAGGAGCGGTTGTGGCTCTCGCCGTCGTTGTTGTCCTCGCCGTTGGCCTCGTTGTGCTTCTCGTTGTAGGACACCAGGTCGCTCAGGGTGAAGCCGTCGTGTGCGGTGACGAAGTTGATGCTGGCGACCGGGCGGCGCCCCGAGTGCGCGTAGAAGTCCGACGACCCGGCCAGGCGCGAGGCGAACTCGCCCAGGGACGGCTCGCCCCGCCAGAAGTCGCGGACGGTGTCGCGGTAGGCGCCGTTCCACTCCGTCCACTGCGGCGGGAAGTTCCCGACCTGGTAGCCGCCCGGGCCGACGTCCCACGGCTCGGCGATCAGCTTCACCTGGCTCACCACCGGGTCCTGCTGCACGAGCTCGAAGAACGTCGCCAGGCGGTCGACGTCGTAGAACTCGCGGGCCAGGGCCGAGGCCAGGTCGAACCGGAAGCCGTCGACGTGCATCTCGGTCACCCAGTAGCGCAGGGAGTCCATGATCAGCTGCAGGGAGTGGGGGTGCCGCACGTTGAGGGAGTTGCCGGTCCCGGTGTAGTCCATGTAGTACTGCGGCTCGTCCTCGACCAGGCGGTAGTACGCCGGGTTGTCGATCCCCTTGAAGCTGAGCGTCGGACCGAGGTGGTTGCCCTCGGCGGTGTGGTTGTAGACGACGTCCAGGATCACCTCGATGCCGGCCGCGTGCAGCGACTTGACCATCGACTTGAACTCCTGCACCTGCTGGCCCAGGGTCTGCTCGTCCCGCGACGTGGCCGCGTAGTCCGCGTGCGGTGCGAGGAAGGCGAGGGTGTTGTAGCCCCAGTAGTTGCGCAGCCCCTTCTCCACCAGGGTGCTGTCCTGGACGAACTGGTGGACCGGCATCAGCTCGATCGCGGTCACGCCGAGCTTGGTCAGGTGGTCGGTGACCGCGGGGTGGGCCAGGCCGGCGTAGGTGCCCCGCAGCTCCTCGGGGACGTCGGGGTGGAGCTGGGTCAGTCCCTTGACGTGGGCCTCGTAGATGACCGTCTCGTTGTAGGGGACGTGCGGACTCCGGTCGCCCTCCCAGTCGAAGAACGGGTTGATCACGACGGCGTACGTCATGTGCGGCCCGGAGTCGTCGTCGTTGCGCGAGTCCGGGTCGCCGAAGTCGTAGCCGAACAGCGACTGGTCCCAGTCGATCTCGCCGCTGGTGGCCTTGGCGTAGGGGTCGAGCAGCAGCTTGTTCGGGTTGCAGCGCAGTCCGCGCTCCGGGTCCCACGGGCCGTGGACGCGGTAGCCGTAGCGCTGTCCGGGCTGCACCGACGGCAGGTAGCAGTGCCAGACGAACGCATCCTCTTCGGTGAGCTCGATCCGCTCCTCCGTGAGCTCCGCGCCGTGGCCGTCGATGAGGCACAGCTCGACCCGGTCGGCCGCCTCGCTGAACAGCGCGAAGTTGGTGCCGCTGCCGTCGAACGTCGCGCCGAGCGGGTAGGCGGTGCCGGGCCAGATCTCCACGGGCGTCTCCTTCTTGTTGGAGCGATCCGGGCGCCCCCGAGAGACCGTCCGTTGGAACGATAAACCTCGCGGAGCTCAGCTTACCCGGACGTAGGATCGGCCGCATGAAGCGCACGATCTACGACGAGGACCACGAGGCGTTCCGCTCGTCGGTCAAGGAGTTCCTGGACCGTGAGGTCGCCCCCCACCTGGAGGAGCACGTCGCGGAGAAGTCCATCCCGCGGGACTTCTGGATCGAGGCCGGCAAGCAGGGGTTCCTGGGGCTCGAGGTCCCCGAGGAGTACGGCGGTTCCGGCGCCGGCGACTACCGCTTCAACGCGGTGCTCACCGAGGAGCTGGCCAGGGTCAACATGGCGCTGCCCTCGTGCGTGGGCATCCACAGCGACATCGTGGCGCCGTACCTCGTGCACCTGACCACCGAGGAGCAGAAGAAGCGCTGGCTCCCCGGCTTCTGCGCCGGCGAGATCCTGACCGCGATCGGGATGACCGAGCCGTCCGGCGGCTCCGACCTCGCCGCGCTGAAGACGACCGCCGTCAAGGACGGCGACGACTACGTCATCAACGGCTCGAAGACGTTCATCACCAACGGCTACTCCGCCGACCTGGTCCTGGTCGCCGCCCGCACCGACCCGGAGAAGAAGGCGCGCGGCATCACCCTCTTCGCCGTCGAGGCGGAGACGGACGGCTTCTCCCGCGGTCGCAAGCTCGACAAGGTCGGCCAGGACGAGTCCGACACCGCGGAGCTGTTCTTCGAGGACGTCCGGGTCCCGGCCGACAACATCGTCGGCGAGCTCGACAACGGTTTCATCCACATGATGGAGTTCCTGCCGCAGGAGCGCCTGGGCTCGGCGATCACCAACCTCGCCCACGGCGCAGAGATCCTCGACGAGACCCTGGCGTACACCAAGGAGCGCAAGGCGTTCGGCCAGCCCATCGGCCACTTCCAGCACAACAAGTTCCTGCTCGCCGAGCTCTACACCCGGGTCGAGGTCACCCAGGCGTACGTCGACCAGTGCGTGCTCGCCCACACCCGGCAGGAGCTCACGCCGATCGACGCCGCCAAGGCCAAGTGGTGGACCGCCCACGTGCAGGGAGAGGTGCTCGACCACTGCGTCCAGCTGTACGGCGGCTACGGCTACATGAACGAGTACCGCGTCGCCCGGGCCTGGCGCGACGCCCGCGTCACCCGGATCTGGGCCGGCTCGAACGAGATCATGAAGGAGCTGATCGGCCGCGACCTCGGGCTGTGAGCTTTTGGAAGATAGTCCGTCTACGAAAGACACCTCCCAGCCGCGGATCGAGGAGCTTTTCGTAGCGGACTATCCCGATGAGCCCAGCCTTGCCTTGCTTGCGGCGGGACCGCCGAGGTCGAACGATTGGCCCATGAGCATCGACACCGGCGCGGTCGACACCCCGGTCGGCCCGCACGAGGACGAACCCCACGACGACGGCATCAACAACCGGCTCAACTGGCTCCGGGCCGGCGTCCTCGGCGGCAACGACGGCATCGTCTCGACGGCCGGCATCGTGATGGGTGTCGCTGGGGCGACCAGCGACCGGACCACGATCCTGATCGCGGGGATCGCCGGCCTGGCGGCCGGAGCCCTCAGCATGGCGGCCGGCGAGTACGTCTCGGTGAGCACCCAGCGCGACTCCGAGCGGGCACTGCTCGCCAAGGAGCGGGCCGAGCTCGAGGACGAGCCGGAGGAGGAGCTCGCGGAGCTGGCCGGGCTGTACGTCGAGAAGGGGCTCAGCGAAAAGCTGGCGCTGCAGGTGGCAGAGGAGCTGACCGCCCACGACGCCCTGGCCGCCCATGCCGAGACCGAGCTCGGCATCGACCCCGACGACCTGACCAACCCCTGGCACGCCGCGTGGGCCTCGATGCTGGCCTTCACGCTCGGGGCGCTGCTGCCGCTGCTGACCATCACGCTGACACCCGCCCCGGTCCGCGTCTGGGCGACGGTGGCCGCCGTCGGTGTGGCTCTGGCATTCACCGGCTGGGTCTCGGCCCGCCTCGGCTACGGCGCCGCCGGACGGGCGGTGGCACGCAACGTCGGCGGGGGTGTGCTGGCAATGGCGGTCACCTATGGAGTCGGTGCCCTGCTCGGCACCCAGATCGGGTGACGCCTCCCCACGGGACGCGGATGTTCGTCGCCCTCGTCCCGCCCCGCGAGGCGATCGAGGACCTCGACGCCTTCCTCGAACCCCGGCGGGAGTCCGGCGCCCTCCGCTGGGCGCTGCCCGAGCAGTTCCACGTCACCCTCTCCTTCCTCGCCGCCGTGGCCGACCGGCACCTCGACGAGCTGGTGGAGCGGCTGGAACGGGCCGGCAAGCGGCGTACGTCGTTCGAGACGCGGATCGCCAGCGGCGGAGCGTTTCCCAACGCCGGCCGCGCGCGGGTGGTGTGGGCCGGCCTCGACCTCGACGAACAGGGAGCGATGGAGCTGGAGCGGCTGGCGACCGGAGCCCGCGCGGCCGCTTCGCGGACCGGCATCCCGGTGGACGGCCAACGATTCCGGGCGCACATCACCGTCGCCCGGCTCGGACGCCCGGCCGAGGTCTCGAACTGGGTGCGCCTGCTGGACGCCTACGCCGGTCCGCCCTGGACCGCCGACCGGATCGAGCTCGTGGCCTCCCACCTCGGCGAGGGCCCCGGCCGCCGTCCCCGGTACGAGACGGTGGCCGAGATCCCCCTCGCGCACTAGTTCGAGACGTTGCCGATCCGGATGGCGGAGACGGCGGCGGCCGCGGTGAACTGCGGCGTCGCCGAGTTGGGCTCGCCACCGAAGCCGCTGCGGTCCTCGTTGTAGCCGAACGCGCGCACGGTGATCTGGTCACCGGCGTTCGCGGTAATCACCTGGACCGACTGGCAGGTGGTCTCGGTGAAGCCCCTGGGGGAGACGGCCGGGCTGAAGCAGGTGCCCGCGTGGCTGCCGGGGGCACCACCGCGAACCGTCAACTGCAGGTACGTGTCGGTGGTCGGTGCCTCGTAGCCCGCAGTGCCCTCGTTGATCCGGTCGAAGAAGCCATAGGCGGTGATCAGGTACTGACCGGTGTCCTCCACCGTGAAGGTGCCGAGCGTGGTGGCGTTGGTGGAGTAGGTGCCGCCGATCTTGTTGATCGGGGTAGGCGGGGCGTTGAACCCGGAGGTGTACTTGCCGAACCGGTCCGAGGCCGGGTTGCCCTGGGGGCCCACGGGCCCGACCGGGCCCTGGGGACCCTCCGCACCGATGGCGCCATCCTTGCCGTCGACCCCATCCGTTCCAGCCAGGCCCCGGATCCGGGCCTGAGTGTCTGCGTTCACGTTGCCCCAGCCGACCGCGTCAGCCATCAGCTCTTCGTTGCCAACGCTGTTGGTCCGCAGGTCCTCCTGCTGGATCGAGTTGTCCTTGATGTCTTCGGAGCCGATCATCCGGGCGGCGACGGCGCCGCCCATCGAGCCGGCGATGAAGACGGCGGCGCCGGTGAGCGCGAGGAGGCCGGTCTTGACGAGATTGCGTTGCATCGTGTGATCCCCCGAAGCTGTTGAGCGGTGAAAACGGTGACTGTTGTCACGCGTCTGACACCGAGACGTGAGACGACTGTCCCCATGACGCGACTTGCCCTAGGTTTCAGCGGGTGAAGATCGCTGTAGCCAGGGAGACCAGGGATGGCGAGTCCCGCGTCGCGATGGTGCCCGACCTGGTCGAGAAGCTCACCGCACTCGGCTATGAGGTCGCCGTCGAGCCCGACGCCGGGCGGGCCGCGCAGATGGCCGACGAGGAGTACGTCGATGCCGGCGCCACCGTCGACGAGGGCGCCTTCGAGGGAGCCGACCTCGTGGTCTCCGTCCAGCCGCTGCCGAACGAGACGATCCGCCGGCTCCCGAAGGGCACCGCGACGATCTCGTTCCTCCCCACCAGCCAGGAGCAAGACGTCGTCCGGGACCTGCGCGACTGCGGGATCACGTCCTTCGCGATGGAGTTCGTGCCCCGCATCTCCCGCGCGCAGTCGATGGACGCCCTGTCCTCCCAGGCGCTGGTCGCCGGCTACCGCTCCGCGATCGTCGCCGCCGGCATGCTGCGCCGGTTCTTCCCGCTCAGCATGACCGCCGCCGGCACCGTCCAGCCGGCCACCGTGGTCGTCCTCGGCGCCGGCGTCGCCGGGCTCCAGGCGATCGCCACCGCCAAGCGGCTCGGCGCCGTCGTCCAGGCCTACGACGTCCGGGCCGCCGCCGCCGAGGAGATCGCCTCGATGGGGGCCAAGCCGATCGACCTCGAGCTCGAGACACTCGAGGGTGCCGGTGGCTACGCCCGCGAGATGACCGAGGACCGCGCAGCGAAGCAGCGGGAGCTGCTGGCGCCGTTCATCGCCGACGCCGACGCCCTGATCACCACCGCAGCGGTCCCTGGCCGTTTTGCGCCACTGCTCGTGACCAAGCAGATGGTCGAGCAGATGAAGCCGGGGTCGGTGGTCGTCGACCTGGCCGCCGAGACCGGGGGCAACGTGGAGGGCTCGATCGCGGGCGAGGTGGTCCGGATCGGCAATGCCCAGGTCTGGGGCGGGCGCAACGTGCCCTCACAGATGCCCGGGCCGGCCTCGCGGCTCTACGCGCAGAACATCGTCAACCTCGTCGAGCTGATGACGGTCAAGGCCCAGGAGGCCGACGAGGAGACCGAGGGCCGCCCGGCGGCGTTCGCGCCCGACTTCGACGACGAGGTCGTGGTCGGCGCCTGCGTCACCCGCGAAGGCGCCATCGTGCACGACGGCACCCGTGAGGCGATCGAGGGTCGAGGCGATGCGCCCGCACCTCCGCGGGCCGATTCCGCCACCCCGGAAGGTGAGAACAGTGAGTGAAGCGGTCGTCTGGCTGACGATCTTCGTCCTGAGCGTGTTCGTCGGGATCGAGGTGATCTCGAAGGTCTCCTCCACCCTGCACACGCCGTTGATGTCCGGCGCGAACGCCATCCACGGGATCATCCTGCTCGGCGCGATCATCGTGACCGGCCAGGCGGAGAGCACAGGCGCGCTGGTCGTCGGCCTGGTCGCGGTGGTGCTGGCCGCGGTGAACATGGTCGGCGGCTTCGTGGTCACCGACCGGATGCTGCAGATGTTCACGCGCAAGAAGAAGAAGGCCCCGGCCGAGAGCAGCGCGGCATGACTCCTACCTGGGTCCAGCTCGCCTATCTCGCGTGCGCGGTCTGCTTCATCCTCGCGCTCAAGGGTCTCTCCGGGCCGAAGACGGCGCGGTACGGCAACCTCGTCGGCGCCGTCGCTGCGGTCGTCGCAGTCACGATCCCGTTCTTCTATCTCGACCTCGATCACGTCGCGCTGATCCTGGTGGCGACCCTGGTCGGCACCGTCGCCGGTGTCTTCGGCGCGCGCAAGGTCCAGATGACGCAGATGCCGCAGATGGTGGCGCTGTTCAACGGCGTCGGCGGCGGCGCCGCTGCCCTGGTCGCGCTGCTCGAGCTGGCCGAGATCGTCGGGCAAGGCGAGGACGTCGGGTGGTTCGTGCTGCTGGCGACCGCCTTCACGATCGCGGTGGGATCGGTGTCGTTCGCAGGCTCGATCGTCACCTTCGCCAAGCTCCAGGAGCTGATGACGTCGGCCCCGGTGGTCTTCCCGGGACTGCCGGTCATCTTCGGCGTCGGGCTGCTCGCAACGATCGGCCTCTCGGCTGTCACCATCGGCGCCCCGGTCCTGTGGGTCGGCGTCGTCCTCGCGCTCGTCGGGCTGGTCGTCGGGGTCCTGCTGGTGCTGCCGGTCGGTGGCGCCGACGTACCTATCGTGATCTCGCTGCTCAACGCCTTCACCGGCCTGACGGTGGCGGCGAGCGGCTACGTGCTCGAGAACACCCTCCTGCTGGTGGCAGGCACGCTCGTCGGGGCCAGCGGTACCTTCCTGACCCTGCTCATGGCCAACGCCATGGGCCGCTCGGTCACCAACATCCTCTTCGGCGCTCTCAAGGGCGGGTCCACGCTCGGCGCCGGCGAGGCCTCCGACCGTCCGGTGAAGTCGGCCGGTCCGAACGACGTCGCGATCATGCTGGCGTACGCCGACCGGGTGATCGTCGTGCCGGGCTACGGCCTCGCCGTGGCCCAGGCCCAGCACTCGCTGCGCGAGCTGGTCGACGTGCTGGGGGAGCGCGACATCAAGGTCGACTACGCGATCCACCCGGTTGCAGGCCGGATGCCCGGTCACATGAACGTGCTGCTTGCCGAGGCCCAGGTGCCCTACGAGCAGCTCAAGGAGATGTCCGAGATCAACGGCGACTTCAAGGACGCGGACGTGGTCCTGGTCGTGGGCGCCAACGACGTGGTCAATCCGGCCGCCAAGACCAGCCCCGGGGCGCCGATCTACGGGATGCCGATCCTCAACGCCGACGAGGGCAAGCAGATCATCTTCATGAAGCGCTCGATGCGCCCCGGCTTCGCCGGCATCGAGAACGAGCTGCTCTTCGACGAGAAGACCACGCTGCTGTTCGGCGACGCGAAGGACACCATGAGCAAGCTGCTCAACGCGGTGAAGGCGCTGTAGCCCCGATCCCACGGGACCTTTGCCGCGCTCGCGCGTTGGACTGTGCGACGGGGTACGACACGCAGGAGGCACGAGCATGACCGAGAAGGACGAAGAACGCGCTGCACGCTGGGAAGGGCACAGGTACGACGCCCCGGAGTCCGACGAGACCCGCCGCAGCAAGGAGTGGACGTACGGCGTCCTGGGCGCGCTGGTCGTGCTGCTGCTCGTCCTGATCGCGACCGGGAAGGTCCCCGTCTTCGGCTGACCCACGTGTCCCGTGGGTAGCCCCAGGTTGGAGATAGCATCGCCGCGACGATCGGATGGTCTGCGTGGACTGGGAACAGGCAATCGCCACCGGACATCTCGTGGCCGCGGTGTCAGCGCTCCTCGTGGGTTCCGTCGTCCTGCTGTTGCCCAAGGGCACAGCCACCCACCGAGCGATCGCAACGGTCTACGTCCTGGCCTTGCTGCTCGTGAATCTGGCGGCGCTGTCGCTGCACCGCGAGGACGCGTTCGGGGTGTTCCATGCCCTGGCAGTCGCCAGCCTCGTCACGGTCGCCGTCGGGCTGACCCCCCTTCTTCTCGGCAAGAGATCGCCGCAGGTCATCGCCACCCATGCCTACTGCATGACGTGGTCGTACGCCGGGTTGGTCGCCGCCGGGTGCGGACAACTGGCCGTCACTGTCGGTCAGGACGCCGGTGCATGGGTTGTGCCGGTGGTGATCGGCGCGGTGTTGTCCGTCAGCGCGGTCGCCATTTTCGCGAGAGTGCCCTCAACCGTTGACCGCCTGTTGGCTGAGTGATCCGGGCATCGACGCCGGTAGCCTCCGACCACGACCGCGTGGACGCTTCGCGTGTCAGGCTGACGCCGTGGACATGGACGAGTTTGGCCGGATGGCGTCGTCGCTCCCGCTGGTCCGGCAGGCCCACCGCGGCGGTCTGCTTCGCTGGCAGTGCAAGGGGCGACTGATCGCTCGGCAGCTCGACGGCCACCAGGTCGTGGTCCGAGCATCCTTCGACACCCGCGACGTACTGCTCCACCAGTTCCCCGAAACGTTCTCGGTGCCGAGAAGGTTCGAGAAGCACATGATGGTCGTCGCTGACCTGGCGAACGGCGACGGGGGTGCAATCGAGGATGCCGTGACCTCGGCGTGGCGGCTGCAGACCGAGACCGCCCCAGATCAGTGATGCGAGTAGCGGTGTTCGTTGTGGACGGTCACGACATCGAGCTTTACCCCGATGCCGAGGCGGCAGCCTGGGAGATCGAGGGTTACGACGCCACGCGTCTTGACTACTTCGGCGCAGACGGCACCGTCTACAAGGCGACCGTCGAAGGCCCTGAGTGGGGACCTGTCAGCCTGCATCGAACCCCGGACAATCGGGTGGGCGACTTGGTCCGAATGCTCCGCGCGGAGGCTGAGTTCAGGGGTTTGCCGTTGCCGCCAGGCCTCCCAGATGATCCCGAGGTGATCTGGAGGGCGGTCCTGGCCGAACAACTGGCAAGGCGTCGCCCACGCCGAACCTGGCTGAAGCGCCTCCGGCTGCGTCGGTAGTGTCCGGCACGAACATGGAGTCTCAGCAACCATGGAGTCGCGATGGCGGGGCATGAGTTCAGGGTTCGCAAGGCCGAGGAGTATTACCCGGTCGGTGATCGTCGCGGCACCGTTCTGATGCTTCCGGGCCGTGGCTACTCGTGCGGCATGTCGTTGTTGGCCTGGACGACGCGGGCTCTACAGGCCACAGGATGGACGGTGTTGCAAGCCGAGTGGGACTTGTCCGCCGTTCCCGACGAGCCGCGGGTGTTCATCGAGGGCGTCGCCCAGGGCCTGGACGAGATGGAGCGTCAAACCGGGCCAGTTCTCATCGTGGCGAAGTCTCTGGGAACCTTGGCCGCTCATTGGGGCGCCGAGCAGGAGTACCCGGCTGTCTGGCTCACGCCTGTCTTCAAGGCAGCTGGCTTGTACCCCATGCCGGGCCACAGCGACGCTCTGGCCGACCGGATCCGCGAGTATCCGACTGACAACCTGGTTGTCGGAGGAACCGCGGACGGCCTGTGGCAGTCGGGATTCCGCGGCACCGGGAAGGTCCTCGAGATCGAGGGGGCCGACCACAGCCTGGAGGTCTCCGACTGGCGCTCGTCCATGCGACATCACGAGGGCGTCGCGTCCGCCGTGGTCGACTTCGCTTCGGGAGTTGGCTAGGAGGCGAGCTGGCGCGGCTGCCCCCGGCGACGCAGTAGGTCCGGTCGCCGGGGGGCCTCCTCTGCGCGGTCAGCCGTTGAAGTTCGGCTGGCTCTGCGGGTTCAGCTCGTCGTACCGGAAGCGGTCGGCGTTCACCAGGGACCGGTCGGTCACCTTCAGCACGTCGAAGCCCTTCTGGATGTCGTTGGAGTAGACGTAGCCGTTGTACCAGTACGCCGACCATGAGCCGCCGAGCTGCAGCTGCTCGTCAGACAGCGGGCCACGGTCGAACCAGGCCAGCTCGCGGGGGTTCTCGGAGTCGGTGAAGTCGTAGACCGAGATCCCGCCCTGGTACCACGCCTGCACCATCACGTCGCGGCCCTGGATCGGGATCAGCGAGCCGTTGTGAGCCACGCAGTTCTCGGTGTTGGACTGGGTCCGCGGCATCTTGTAGTAGCTGGCGAACTCCAGCTGACCGTCCACGATGTCGTAGATCCCGTTGGCGCCGCGGGTGTCGCCGGTGCTCTCGTTGCAGGTGGGTGCGCCACCGCCGCCGAGCTCGTCGGTGTAGACGACCTTGGTGCCGCGGTTGTTGAAGGTCGCGGAGTGCCAGAACGCGAAGTTCGTGGTGTCGCGCACCTGCTCGGTGACCACCGGGTGCAGCCGGTCGGAGATGTCGAACAGGATCCCGTCACCCATGCAGGCCCCGGCCGCGATGTCCTTGCTGGGGTAGGCGGTGATGTCGTGGCAGCCGCTGGTCGTGGAGGACCCGTTGCCGCCCGGGTTGCCACCGTCGGGGAACAGCACCGGGGTGCCGGCCAGCGACGCCGAGGCGGGGTCGTTCACCGGGACCTTGACCACGCTGATCCGGTCGTGCGGCGGCTGGCAGTCGGGGAAGTTGGCGTTCGGGGAGTACGACGACACGTAGACGAACAGGTTGTCGCCCTCGGGCGCCAGCGTGTGGGTGTGGGAACCGCACGCGGTCTCGACCGCGGCGACGTACTCCGGCTCCAGCGGGTTGCTGATGTCGAAGACCTTGATGCCTTCCCACGACTCCTTCACGGAGGCGGACTGGCTCGTGCTCTCGCAGCTGTCGTCGCTGCGACTGGAGTCGGTGCTCAGCACCAGCAGGTTGCCGTGGACCGAGATGTCGTTCTGGGAGCCGGGGCAGAGCACCTGCTTGACCTGGACCGGTGACGTCGGCGCGCTGATGTCGTAGATCGTGAAGCCGTTGTAGTTGCCGGCGTAGGCGTAGTTGCCGCGGAAGGCGAGGTCGCTGCTGAACGCCCCGAAGTCGGCGAACGCGCCGTTCTTGGGGATGTTGGCCAGCAGCTGCATGTCCTCGCTGGCCTGCTCGCCGGACTCGAGCTCGGCGCGGCTGTCGTCGAGCTCGGCCAGCTCCTCGCCGGCGATGCACCCGCGGGCGAACCGGTCGTCAGCGCGGTCGAGGGCCTTCTCGCCCTGGACACACCGGGGATCCTGGCCGGTCTGGCTGGATTCTCCTCCGTGGTGTCCCTCGTGGGCGAAGGTGGGAGTGGTGGTGAGGGTGAGTCCGGCAATAGCGATGCCGGCCGCGGCGAAGCCGCAGAAGCGCGAAGCCCGAGTCATGTTCGCGACCTTCCGGTAGGGGGTCTTGCGATCGTACGTAGAGTGACGCGGGTAACACCACCCCCCTTGGTGGATCTCTTCTCGGAGGACTCCCATGCGCTCCACCCTGGCCCGCGCGGCCGGCGTCGCACTGCTGATGCTGGTCGCGGCCTGCAGCGAACAGTCGACACCGGAAGACGATGAGACGGCGGCGCGGAGCGAGATCGTGCAGCCCGGGCGGCCCGGCGAACCCATGGAGACCCTCGACCCCGACACCACGCTCTCGTCCGAGCCCGCGAGCGCTGGCGACAAGATGTTCGTGCAGATGATGGTCCCTCACCACGCCCAGGCACTCGACATGTGCGAGCTCGCCCGGACCCGGGCGCGTGACGAGCAGGTCGTGGCCGTCGCCCGCCGGATCAAGGGCGCGCAGGGCCCCGAGATCCTCACCCTGAGCTCCTGGCTGCAGAGCCAGGGGGTCGAGGTGCCCGAGTCGATGGAGGACATCACCGGCCACGAAGCGCACCACGGGCACCACGGGCACGAGATGACGATGCCGGGAATGCTCACCGACCGTGAGATGCGCGAGCTCAGGTCAGCGCGCGGTGCCGAGTTCGACCGGCTGTTCCTGAAGCGGATGATCCAGCACCACCAGGGCGCGGTCGTGATGGCCGACAGCGAGCTCACGACGGGTCGGGAGCAGATGGCACAGGAGATGGCGGGCGAGATCCAGGCCGGCCAGGCCGCGGAGATCCAGCGGTTGCGGGAGATCCTCGCGCGGCTGTGAGTGCGCGGGCGGCTACACGACGCCGTACAACCGGTCGCCGGCGTCGCCGAGCCCCGGCACGATGTACCCCTTCTCGTTGAGCTTCTCGTCCATGGCGGCGGTGACCACCCGGACGGGTACGTCGACCCCGGCCAGGTCGCCCTCCAGCCGCTCGCATCCCTCGGGCGCGGCGAGCAGGCAGATCACGGTGATGTCGTCGGCGCCGCGCTTGGTGAGGAAGTTGATCGCGGCCGAGAGGGTCCCGCCGGTGGCCAGCATCGGGTCGAGCACGTAGCACTGGCGTCCGGCGAGGTCCTCCGGAAGGCGTTCGGCGTACGTCGACGCCTCCAGCGTCTCCTCGTTGCGGACCATCCCGAGGAAGCCGACCTCGGCAGTCGGCAACAGCCGCATCATCCCGTCGAGCATGCCCAGACCGGCCCGCAGGATCGGCACCACCAGCGGCTTCGGACGGGCGAGCTTGACGCCGGTCGTGGGCGCGACCGGCGTGACGATCTCCTTCGTCGACACCCGTACGTCGCGGGTCGCCTCGTAGGCCAGCAGGGTCACCAGCTCGTCGGCGAGCCGCCGGAAGGTGGGTGAGTCGGTCTGCTCGTCGCGCAGGGTGGTGAGCTTGTGGGCCACGAGCGGATGGTCGACGACGTGGGTGCGCATGGGCGAAACCCTAGGCCACAGCGGTCGATCCGGCGTCCGCGAGCACAGGTAAAGGGTTGGCCGAGGCCGCGGGTTCTGCCACTCTTGAGACGAACCCCGTTGGGTCCGACCGCGTGTTCGGGAGGAGTGAGATGGCCGACCAGCTGGACGGAGTGGACTTCGCGCTGGCCGCATACCGGGAGGAAGGCGTCTGGCAGGTGCAGGAGCTTGCCCACGACACGCTCGGTGACATCGAGACTCTCGCCCACGCCCTGCGCCGGTTTCCCGGTGACGGCGGTGCGGTCGGACTGGTGGGGATCGACGAGGACTTCTTCGTGATCGTCCGGGTCGCGGGGGCCAACACCCGGGTCCTCCTCTCCGACGTCACCGCCGCCGACGAGTGGGAGCTCGCCGCCTCCGCGGTTGCGTTCCTGGGACTGCCGCCGCCGGAGGACGAGGACGACCAGGTCCCGGCCGGCGACCTCGACCTGCTCGGCGACCTCGGCATGGGCGCCATGGACATGGGCGTGCTCCTCGACGACTACGACCTCTACCCCGACGAGCTGCTCTCCGACGTCACCCGCCGGCTCGGGTTCGGGTCGCTCTTCGACGAGGCCGTCGGCCTCGCGTCCGCCTGAACGACCGACCGATGAGCCCGTCGTACGACGTGCCGATGGGCGCCGCCCTCGACGAGGCCCGCGCGGCCCTGGCCACCGGCGACGTCCCGATCGGTGCTGTCGTGCTGGATCCGGACGGCGCCGTCGTCGGTCGTGGTCGCAACGTCCGCGAGGCCGAGGGCGACCCGACCGGGCATGCCGAGATCGTGGCGCTGCGCGAGGCGGCGAAGGCGACCGGCAGCTGGCGTCTCGAGGGCTGCACCCTCGTCGTGACGCTCGAGCCGTGCACGATGTGCGCCGGCGCAGCGGTGCTGGCGCGGGTCGCCCGCGTGGTCTTCGGGGCCTACGACGACAAGGCCGGCGCGGTCGGCAGCCTGTGGGACGTGGTCCGCGACCGGCGCCTCAACCACCGGCCCGAGGTGGTCGCCGGGGTGATGGCCGCGGAGTCGACCGCCCTGCTGGACGAGTTCTTCCGCGGTCAGAGGACGCCGTGACCAGCCGCCGGCTGCCCAGGCGCCACGACCTCGCGCCGCTGATGAAGTTCAAGCGGCCCGTCCTGTCACCCAGGGAGCGCCGGCTGGCGTCCGCGCTGACGATCGAGGACCTGCGGCGGATCGCGAAACGACGTACTCCCAGGGCCGCGTTCGACTACACCGACGGTGCCGCCGACGACGAGGTGTCGCTGAGCAGGGCCCGACAGGCGTTCGCGGACGTGGAGTTCCACCCGTCGATCCTCCGCGACGTGTCGAGCGTCGACACCTCTCGCGAGGTGCTCGGGCTGCCCACGGCGCTGCCGTTCGGGATCGCACCCACCGGGTTCACCCGCCTGATGCAGACCGAGGGCGAGATCGCGGGGGTGACCGCCGCGGAGGCGGCGGGCATCCCCTACACGCTCTCGACCATGGGGACCACCTCGATCGAGGACGTCGCCGCGGCCGCTCCCGGGGCGCGGAAGTGGTTCCAGCTCTACATGTGGAACGACCGCGACCGGTCGATGGCGCTGGTGGAGCGGGCCGCGAAGGCGGGGTTCGACACCCTCGTGGTCACGGTCGACGTACCGGTCGCCGGGGCGCGGCTGCGCGACACCCGCAACGGCTTCACGATCCCGCCGACGCTCACTCCGCGCACCGTCGTCAACGCCCTGCCCCGACCCGCGTGGTGGTTCAACCTGCTCACCACCGAGCCGCTCGCGTTCGCCTCGCTCGACTCGTGGTCGGGCACCGTCGGCGACCTCCTGGACACGATGTTCGACCCGACCGTGACCTACGACGACCTGGCGTGGATCCGCGACCAGTGGCCGGGGAAGGTGTCGGTCAAGGGCGTGCAGACCGTCGACGACGCCCGCCGGCTCGCCGACGCCGGCGTCGACGCGATCGTGCTGTCCAACCACGGCGGCCGCCAGCTCGACCGGGCGCCGGTGCCGTTCCACCTGCTGCCGTCGGTCGTCGAGGCCGTCGGCAGCGAGGTCGAGGTGCACCTCGACACCGGGATCATGTCGGGCCAGGACATCGTGGCGGCCATCGCCCACGGCGCCCGCTTCACCCTCGTCGGCCGGGCCTACCTCTACGGCCTGATGGCGGGCGGCCGCGCCGGCGTGGACCGGGCCATCGAGATCCTGCGCGGCCAGGTCGAGCGGACCATGCGGCTGCTCGGCGTCTCCTCGCTCGACGAGCTCGAGCCCGGGCACGTCACCGCCCTGCGCCGGCTGGTCCCGCCGGACTGATGGCCCGCGACCGATGAGTTCCCGACCCTAAAGGAGTCTCAACGCCATGGATCCCCTGGACTTCGACCCTGCCACGACGACCATGGCGCGGCTGGTCACCGGTGTGACGGACGACCAGCTGACCGCCCGGACCCCCTGCCCCGACTACACCGTCGCCGACCTGGTCGACCACATCGGCGGGCTCGCCTTCGCGTTCACCGAATCGGCCCGCAAGGGCGACGTGCCCGGAGGTGGCGGGACGGGTGACGGCTCCCGGCTCGAGCACGGCTGGCGCGAGCGGATCGCCGCCCAGCTCGCCGAGCTGGCGGACAGCGTGGCGCGACCCGGCGGCGTACGACGGCATCACCATGGCCGGCCCGATCGAGATGCCGGCCGAGGTGGCCGCACTCGTGGCGCTCGACGAGGTCGTCGTGCACGGCTGGGACCTGGCCCGATCCACCGGCCAGCGCTTCGAGGCCGACGACGCGGCCGCGGCCGCTTGCCTGGGGTTCGCCGAGTCCTTCGAGGCTCCGGCGGACGACGAGGGCGGGCCGTTCGGCCCACCGGTCCCCGTCCCGGCCGACGCCGACGTGCTCGACCGGCTGATCGGCGCCACCGGACGCGACCCCTCCTGGACCCCGTGAGCGATTTCGGACGGTCCGACCGTCTCCGGTACCCTTCCCGGCGGTGGCGTGTCCGAGCGGCCTAAGGAGAACGCCTCGAAAGCGTTTGTGGGTGCAAGCCCACCGAGGGTTCAAATCCCTCCGCCACCGCCAGACCGAGGCTCGGGGACTTTTGCGAAGTCTCCGGCGACCTTGAACGAAGCGCCGCTCCACGGATCCGGAAACGAGGTCGTGGGGCGGCGTTTCGTCGTTCACGACTCCGGCCGACCTGTCCTGTCGCGCTCCTAGGATCCGGTGCATGACGACTCCAACATCGGACATCGCCGCTGACCTCGCCCCGACCGGCGTCGTCCGGGCCGCGATCAACTTGGGCAACCCGGTGATGGCGCAGGGCACCCCGACCGAACCCACCGGAGTGACGGTCGACCTCGCGCGTGAGATCGGGGCGCGCCTGAACGTCCCGGTGGGCCTTGTCTGCTTCGACGCGGCACGCAAGTCATTCGAGGCGATGACGGCTGGAGATGCTGACATCTGCTTTCTGGCATTGGAGCCTGCCCGTGAGTCCGAGGTCGCGTTCACGGCGCCGTACGTCGTGATCGAAGGGGTCTATGCGGTCCCCGCACAATCGGCCGCCCGGACACCTGCCGATGTCGACCAGCCCGGCGTGCGCATCGGCGTGAAGCGTGGCTCGGCCTACGACCTCTACCTCACCCGCACACTCCAGCACGCCACCGTGGTGCGGGGCGTGGAGGGCGTTGACGTGTTCCTCGACGAGGGGCTGGAAGTGGCAGCGGGGATCCGCCAGCCCATCACGACCTTCGTCGCTGAGCACGTGGACATGCGCCTGATCGAAGAACGTTTCATGCAGATCCAGCAGGCGGTCGGCATCACGAAGACGCGTCGCCCCGAGACCGTGACGTTCCTGCGCGAGGTCGTCGAGGAGCTCAAGGCAAGCGGCTTCGTCTCTGACGCCCTGCTCCGGTCAGGACAGACTGACGGACTGGTCGCTCCGCCCGCCTAGTCGGCCCGGCCGGCTTCGTGACGCCCAGCGTCATGCCCCGAGACACCGGACGACGGCGTCTCGGGACATCGCTGCCATGGGGGGCCACCCGCCCGCCCGGGCGACCCCACACGTATCGCCTCCTAGGCCGTTGCTCCTGCGATCGGCGGAGCGGCCGCGGCCCCGTGCTCGCCCCGGCGCACCACGAACCCGGTTGCCAGGAACGCGATGCCCCAGACAATGGCGACGATTCCCAGCACCCAGGCGATGGCCACGACCGACGATCCGGGGTTGGCCACGAACAGGATGCCCAGGATCACGTCGACCCCGGCGGTGACGAGCAGCAGCCACCGCGGAGCGTCACGACTCGCGCTGAAGGCTGCGAACACCTCGAAGGCACCACGGACGATCAGCCAGATGCCCAGGATCCAGGTGAGCGTCACTGCGGCGACGGCCGGGCTGAAGATTGCGAAGAAGGCGGCGATGAGGGCGGCCACGCCCATCACGATGAGCAGGATCCGCGCGGAGGTCGGAGTGCCTTTCTCGAAGGCCTGGGCGAACGACCCAACGCCGTCCACCAGGGCCCAGACTCCGAAGAGGATTGCGAGGGCGATGGCGGTCTCGAGTGGCCACGCCAAGGCCAGGATGCCGAAGACGACCGCCAGGCCGCCGCGAACCATCAGCATCTTCCAGGAGAGATTGAGCCAGTCTTGGGTCATGGCGACCATCCTTTGCGCAGACGAACGCTGCGCCTGATTCGATGGTAGGACTCGGGGTCGAGGGCGTAAATATTGCTGGGCTGGACCGGTCCGGAGGCCCGGAGGACGATGAGACGAGGGGGGAGACGTGACCCGGCAGCTCAGCATCGCCTGGATCGGCCACTCGACCGTCATGCTCGACCTGGACGGCGTGCGGCTGCTCTCCGATCCTCTCCTGCGACGCCATGCATGGCCGCTGCGGCGTCGTTTCCCCGCTCCTGCACCGGACCTGTGGCGGGATCCGGACGCCGTACTCATCTCGCACCTCCACCACGACCATGCCGAGCTGGCGTCGCTGATGATGCTGCCGCGCGTGCCGGTCCTGACAGCGGACGAGAATGCCGGGTGGTTGCGGCGCCGCGCACTCGCCGGTACCGAGCTCGGTGAAGATTGGCACCGGGTGGGCGACGGGCCGGTCGAGGTGCGGCTCACCCGGGCGATCCACCGGCACCGACCGATGCCGCACCGGCCGAACGCCGCCAACGGACATCTGGTCCGCGGCTCCGAGATGAGCGCGTGGCTGGTGGGGGACACGAGCCTCTATCCCGAGATGGCCGAGATTCCCGACGTGATCGGGCGTCGCCTGGATCTGATCGTCGTGCCGATCGCGGGGTGGGGGCCGCGCCTCTCGCCGGGCCACCTCGGGCCGGCCGAGGCGGTGACCGCGTGCGTCAGGTCCGGGGCACGCTGGGCACTGCCGGTCCACTGGGGCACCTTGCACCCGCCGATGCCGCGCCTCATGGGGCCTGCGGGCTGGATGGACCGGCCCTACGACGAGTTCGTGCGCGCGCTGCGGCGCGAGGCGCCGGACTGCCGGCTGGTGGACCTGCGACCCGGAGACATGTGGCACGCCGAGGACTGACGCGGCGGCCGGTTTCCGGTGGAATGGCCCAATGCACCTCTACGAGTTCGAAGGCAAGCGGCCCACCGTCCACCCCGAGGCGTTCGTGGCGCCGACCGCCACCCTGATCGGCGACGTGACCGTCGAGAAGGGCGCGAGCGTCTGGTACGGCGCGGTGTTGCGCGCCGACATCTGCACGATCGTGGTCAGGGAGGGCGCCAACGTCCAGGACAACTCGGTCCTCCACGCCGGACCGGACCAGCTCGTCGACGTCGGCCCGGGCGCCACCGTCGCCCACACCTGCGTGGTCCACGGCGCGGTGGTGGCCGAGCGTGCGCTGGTCGGAAACGGCAGCACCGTGCTGGACGGCGCCCGGATCGGCGCCGGGTCGATGGTCGCGGCCGGCGCCCTGGTCACTCCGCAGACCGAGATCCCGGACGGCGTCCTGGCGGCGGGGGCGCCCGCCAAGGTCAGGGGTCCGATCGAGGGTACGCCCGCACAGTTCTGGGTCGAGACCAACCCGGCGTACTACGCCGAGCTGGCGCAGCGGCACCGCGCCGGGGTCCACGAGGTCGCAGAGTGAGCGTCCACACCGAGGTCGACGGACCGGTGACCACGGTGGTCCTGGACCGTCCGGCGGCACGCAACGCCGTGGACCGGCAGACGGCCGAGGCGCTTGCGGACGCGTTCCGGGAGTTCGACGCCGACGAGAGCCAGTCGGTCGCGGTGCTGTACGGCGCCGGCGGAACCTTCTGTGCCGGCGCCGACCTCAAGGCGATGGACAACCGGGTCGAGCCGGACGGCGACGGGCCGATGGGCCCGACCCGGATGCGGCTCGGCAAGCCGGTCATCGCCGCGATCGAGGGGCATGCGGTGGCCGGCGGACTGGAGCTGGCGCTGTGGTGCGACCTGCGGGTTGCGGCGAGCGACGCCGTACTCGGCGTCTTCTGCCGGCGCTGGGGCGTTCCGCTGATCGACGGCGGCACGGTGCGCCTGCCCCGGCTGATCGGCACCAGCCGGGCGATGGACCTGATCCTCACCGGCCGACCGGTCGAGGCGGCCGAGGCCGCGGCCATCGGGCTGGTGAACCGGGTCGTGTCACCCGGCACGACGCGGGACCGGGCCGAGCTGCTGGCCCACCAGCTGGCCGAGCTTCCTCAACGCTGCCTGCGCAACGACCGGCTCTCGGTGCTGGACCAGGAGGGCAGGCCCGAGGAGGCGGCGATGACCGGAGAGCTCGGGTACGGCGTGGACTCGCTCACCGAGGCCCTGGACGGGGCGGCGAGGTTCGCGGCGGGCGCCGGTCGTCACGGCGCCGACGCGACCGACGACTGAGTCGTCGATGCTCAGCGAGGGGGGTCGTGGCAGATGGCGACGAGCGCGTGGGGTCGTGTGCCGGTGTAGACCTGCCACCCGCGGTCGAAGCTCACGACCTCCAGGCCGTTGTCGCTGCGGATGATGGCCGACCGCGGGGTCCTGCCGTCGCCGAAACCGTCGGGGGAGCAGTCGTAGCGCTTCATCAGCTCCAGCTGGGCCGGGGTCGGGGACTGGACGGCGAACGGGCCGGTGGGGACCTCGGCGGGCGGCGCGAGGTTGGCCAGGCCGACGAGGATCACGGCGGCGACCAGCGTGCGCGCCATCGTGCGTACGCCGGCGCGACCGAGCTGGCCGCGCATCGACCGACGCGACCGGACGCGCCGGGCACGCGGCCCCGCGTGGCGTCCGGTGTGGCGCCGGGGGAGTCGCATGATCCTCCTTCGGTCGGGCCGAGCTGGCTGCGCGAGAACGTGTCCACCCGGTCCAACGACGAGACCGCGGGACGGTCACGACCCATATGCTCGCGCCGTGACCTCCCTTCGACAGGCTCAGGACGGCGCCTGGTTCTCCTCGCCCGACGACGCCGTCACGCGTCTTCACGACGCCGGCTACCTGGCCGACCCCGCCACCGCGACGACGACGTACCTCGCCGGAGCGCTGGAGAAGCCGCTGCTCGTCGAGGGCCCGGCCGGCGTCGGCAAGACCGAGCTCGCCAAGGCGGTGTCACGGGCCACCGGGGCCGAGCTGGTACGGCTCCAGTGCTACGAGGGGCTGGACGAGGCGCGTGCGCTCTACGAGTGGAACTACAAGAAGCAGCTGCTCCGGATCCAGGCCAGTGGTGGTGATGCGTCCTGGGACGAGACCCACGACGACATCTTCACCGACGAGTTCCTGCTGACCCGGCCGCTGCTGACGGCGATCCGTCGTGAGGAGCAGACGGTGCTGTTGATCGACGAGGTCGACAAGACCGACGTCGAGGTCGAGGGCCTGTTGCTGGAGATCCTGTCCGACTTCCAGGTCACGATCCCGGAGCTCGGCACTCTCGCCGCCCGCCGCCGCCCGTTCGTGGTCCTCACCTCCAACGCGACCCGCGAGCTCTCCGAAGCGCTCAAGCGGCGGTGCCTCTACCTGCACCTGGACTACCCGGACGCCGACCGCGAGCGGGCGATCGTCACCTCGCAGGTCCCCGAGCTCGAGGACAAGGTCGCACGCCAGCTGGTGGCGTCGGTCGCCCGGCTGCGCGAGCTGGAGCTGAAGAAGGCGCCGTCGATCGCGGAGTCCGTCGACTGGGCCCGCACCCTGATCGCGCTGGAGATCGGCGACCTCGACGAGAAGGCGGTGGCCGACACCCTCGGCGTCGTCCTCAAGCACGCCTCCGACCACGACCGGGCGGTCCGCGAGCTGCGGCTGCGCTGATGGCGTCCTCCGGCCTGGTCGACCGCCATATCGCCTTCCTCGAGGCGCTGCGGTCCGCCGGCCTGCCGGTTTCGCTGGCCGAGAACCTCGACGCGATCGCGGCGTTGCAGTCGCTGCACTGGGGCGAGCGGTCGACGGTCCGGGACGCGTACGCCGCCACGCTGGTCAAGCGCCAGTCGCAGCGGCCGACGTTCGACGCGCTGTTCGACCTCTACTTCCCCGGGCTGGTCGGGTCGGGGGCCGCCGCCGAGGAGGACACCGGCGGGGAGACGGTCCGCGACGGCGCGGAGGCGTTGCGAGGCTTCCGCGACGAGCTGCTCGCGGCCCTCGGTGACGGCGAAGACGCGGAGCTGCAACGGCTCGCCGTCGAGGCGGTCGGACGCTTCGGGGCGATGCCCGGCCGGGGTCCGGGGCTGAGCTCCTGGTCGGCCTACACCGCGCTCCAGCGGATCGCGCCCGAGGACCTGGTCGAGCAGCTCGTCGCCGCGCTGCTCGCCCAGGGTCGCGTCGACGAGGAGGCCCGCCGGGTCGCCGGGCGCAGGATCGGCGCCTTCACCCGCGTGGTCGAGGGCGACGCCCGGCGCCGGATCGCGGAGGAGAAGGGGCCCGACCACGTCGCCGACGTGGCCGTCCGGCCGACGATCGACCGGCTCGACTTCACCTCCGCCCGCAAGGCCGACCTCGAGGAGATGCGCCGCGAGATCTACCCCCTCGCCCGTCGGCTCGCGACCCGGTTGACCAAGGAGCGGCACGCGAGGCGGCGCGGGGCGCTGGACTTCCGTCGTACCGTCCGCGCCTCGATCTCCACCGGCGGGGTCCCGCTGACCACCCACCACCGGCCCCGGCGCCCGCACCGCACGGAGCTGGTGGTGCTCTGCGACGTGAGCGGCTCGGTCGCGAACTTCGCGCAGTTCACGCTGCTGCTGGTGTTCGCGCTGCGCGACCAGTTCCACAAGGTCCGGGCCTTCACCTTCGTCGACCACGTCCACGAGGTGACCCACCACTTCCGGCCCGGCGCCGACGTCGCGGACGTGATGGCCGACCTCGCCGCGAGCACGGCGCATGCCGCCCTCTGGGGCCGCACCAACTACGGCCGGGCGTTCGCGAAGTTCGCCGAGGAGGCGGACGACGCGCTGGGCCCGAAGACGTCGCTGCTGATCCTGGGCGACGCCCGGTCCAACTACAGCGACCTGAACGTCCCGGTGCTCGCGGACCTGGCCGGGCGGTGCCGGCACGCCTACTGGCTGAACCCGGAGCACCCGCGGCACTGGGACACCGGCGACTCGGCCGCCGGTCCCTACGGAGAAGTGGTCCCGATGGTGGAGTGCCGCAACCTCACCCAGCTCGGGGAGTTCGTGCACGACCTCGTGTGAGGCCGGCCGCCGCTCAGTCCGTAGGGCGAGGTCCACGGCGGCCTCGACGTGCAGCCGGGTCGTGGGGAACGCCGGGACCGGGCAGTCGTCGGGCCCGATCAGGAGCTCGATCTCGGTGCACCCCAGGATGACGCCCTGGGCGCCGCGGTCGACGAGTGAGTCGATGATCCTTCGGTACGCCGCTCGCGACTCGTCACGGACGATGCCGTGCACCAGCTCGTCGTAGATGACGTCGTGCACCACCTGCTGCTCGTCCGCGTCGGGCACGGTCACCTCGAGTCCGTGCCCCGCGATCCGGTCGGTGTGGAAGGTCTCCCGCATGCTGAACCCGGTGCCGAGGAAGGCCACCGACTCCAGCCCCGCCGCCACCACGGCCCGCGCCGTCACGTCGGCCAGGTGGACGAACGGGACCGACGTGGCGTCCTCGATCCGGTCCGCGACCTTGTGCATCGTGTTCGTGCAGAGCAGGAGCAGCTCGGCGCCGCCGTTCTCGAGCACCCGGGCCTCCGCGGCGAGCAACCTCCCCGCGGACTCCCAGTCGCCTGCCCGCTGCATCTCCTCGACCGGTGCGAAGTCGACAGAGGACACCAGGCACCGCGCCGAGTGGTAGCCGCCGAGGCGCTCGCGGACGAGCTGGTTCAGCAACGAGTAGTAGAGGGCGGTGCTCTCCCAGCTCATCCCGCCCAGCAGGCCGATCTTCTTCACCCGGCCACCATGGCGGGTGCCGGGGGCCGTGGTCCAGCACACGGACAGCCGCCGTAACCCGTCCTCCGGGGCCCTCGTTGATCCGGATGAGAGCAACAACCCCGCAATCCAGGAGGAACCCATGCCGGTCGGACGACGTGCGCGCAGCATCGCGATCGGCGTCGTCGCCGGCGCCGTGTCCGTGCTCGCCCCCGCCGGCCCGGCCGCGGCGACCGAGGGTCAGACGCCGGTCGGCGACGTACGACGGGTGGTGTTCGTCGGCAACAACTGGGCGGGCACCGCCGACGTCCTGGCGCCGGGAACGTTCGAGAAGCTCGGCACGATCAACATCATCCCGGACCGCGAGGAGCGGATGCAGGAGATCGCCTCCAACCCCGAGCGACTCGCCTACTTCCTGGCCATCCGCGAGGCGATCGGCGAGGGCAACGACCAGTACGTCGACGACATGTACTCCTCCAACGACGGCCGGCTGATGATCGTCTCCCGCCCGTCCTTCGCCGACGTCGTCGCGATCAGCCTCGAGACCGGCGAGATCGAGTGGCGCTTCCCGGTGGCCGGACAGCGCTCCGACCACATGGCGATCTCACCGGACGGCAAGGAGGTCGTCGTGAGCGCCTCGACCGGCGACGTGGTGCACGTGCTGCGGGTCTCCGACGGCGAGGAGCTCGGCCAGTTCCCGTCGGGCGGCTCACCCCACGAGAACGTCTACATCGACGGCGGCGAGAAGATCATCCACGCCAGCATCGGCATGGTCTACACGCCGCTGGACCAGCCGCCCATGGACCCCGCCAAGGGCGAGCGGGTGCTGCAGATCGTCGACGCCGACACCTACGAGGTGCTGCGCCGCTACGACCTGCGCGAGGCACTCGACGAGAAGGGGCTCGAGGACTTCAGCACCGCCGTACGCCCGATGACACTCTCGCCGAACGAGCAGAAGATCTACTTCCAGGTCTCCTTCTTCCACGGCTTCCTCGAGATGGATCGGTCCACGGGCGAGATCGAGCGGGTCAAGCGGCTGCCGAACCTGGTGCCGGACATGCCCCGCGAGCAGTACCTCCTCGACTCAGCGCACCACGGCATCGCGATGAACCCGAGCGGCACCAAGATCTGCGTCGCGGGCACGATGTCCGACTACGCCACGGTGGTGGATCGCGACAGCTACCAGCGCGGCAAGCTGCTCATGAAGGAGGGTGGCAAGCCCTACTGGGTGACGCCGAGCTGGGACGGCGACTACTGCTACATCTCGTGGAGCGGAACCGACCAGGTCTCCAAGATCTCCTACCGAACCGGCCGGATCGTCGACACCGCGAACGTGGGCGACCACCCGCAGCGGGTCCGCAACGCCTTCGTCGAGCAGTCGCTGATCGACGGCCTGCCCGAGGGCTGACCGC
The DNA here is from genome assembly GCA_963812345.1 of uncultured Actinomycetota bacterium. Taxonomy (GTDB): domain Bacteria; phylum Actinomycetota; class Actinomycetes; order Propionibacteriales; family Nocardioidaceae; genus Nocardioides. The sequence goes on along the minus strand of CAWEVA010000024.1, from coordinate 208,228 downwards.
CAGGCCCCACTCAACGGTCAGGAATCCCCACTCAACGTGAGCCCCCACTCAACGGGTGAGGAAGCCGGCCAGCCGGTCGAGCCCGGCCACGACGTCCTCGCGGGGGCCGGCGAAGCTGAGCCGGATGTAGCGGTGGCCGACTTCGGTGTCGAAGTCGATGCCGGGCGCGACCGCGACACCGGTCTTGCCGAGCAGGTCGTGGGCGAAGCCCATCGAGTCGTCGGTCAGGTGGCCGACTCGGCGTACACGTAGAACGCGCCGTCTGCCGGCGCCAGCCCGGTGATCCCGAGGGCGGGCAGCCCCTCGAGGAGTAGGGCACGGTTGCCGGCGTACCGCGCGACATGGCCGTCCAGCTCGGCGTACGACGCTTCGTCGAAGGCCGCGCACGCCGCGAACTGCGCGAGGACCGGCGGGCAGATCGTGAAGTTGCCGGTGAGCACGTCGACCGGTCGCCGCAGCCGCTCGGGGACCAGCATCCAGCCGATCCGCCAGCCGGTCATCGAGAAGTACTTGGAGAACGAGCTGAACACCACCGCCTCGCGCGAGGTCTCCCACGCCGAGCGCGAGAGCGGGGTCTCGCCGTCGAGCGGGGCGTACTCGATGCCGTGGTAGATCTCGTCGGAGATCAGCTGCACGCCGCTGCGCTCGCACCAGGCCGCGATCGCCCACAGCTCCTCGGGCAGCAGCATGGTGCCGGTCGGGTTGGCCGGGCTGGCGACGACCACGCCCTTGACGTCAGGGATGCGCTCGAGCTGCGCCACCGTCGGCTGGAACCTCGTCTCCGGCCCGCACGGCACCTCGACCACCTCGCACCCCAGCGCGGTCAGCACGTTGCGGTAGCAGGGGTAGCCGGGCCGGGCCATCGCCACCCGGTCGCCGGGCTCGAAGGCCGCGAGGAACGCCAGCAGGAACCCACCGCTGGAGCCGGTCGTCACGATCACCTCGTCGGCGCCGACGTCGACGCCGTGGCGCTGCCGGTGGTGGTGGGCGATCCGCTCGCGGAGCTCGGTGATGCCCGGCGCCACCGTGTAGCCGAGCGGGTCGTCGGACTGGAGGAGCCGGATCGCCTCGGCCTTCACCGGGGCGGGCGCGCCGGTGCTCGGCTGGCCGGCGACGAGGTTGACCAGGTCGCCGTGGGTACGCCGGCGCTGGTCGGCCGCGGCCAGCAGGTCCATCACGTGGAACGGGGGAACGTTGGCCCGCGCCGCGACGGCGTACCGGCTTGTCACGGGCGTACGGGCGGTCGCTGTTGTCTCACCGGGTTTCGAGACGCTCGCCAGTGCGCGCTGCATGCGGAGCTCCTCCACCTTCGCCGCTGTTCGCGCTGCTTCGCTCGCGGCGCGGCGGCGGCGTGCCTACCCGCTCGACGTCCGAAGAACGACCCCTCGCCGAGCTGGGTGCCCGACGCGTAGCCCTTGCCGTCCTGCGCCAGGTTGGAGGCGCAGGCGCCGGCCGCGTAGAGCCCGGTGATCGCCGAGCCGTCGGGTCGCAAGCGCCTCGCCGTCCACGCTGGTGCGGATGCCGCCGAGGGTGAAGCCGGCGTAGAGCGCGTGGCCGAGGGTGAGGTCGTAGGCCCCCCACGGCCCCGTCGACTGCGGCGCGAGCCAGTCGGGGTGCTTGTGGAAGTCGGGGTCCTCGCCCCGGGCGGCGTACTCGTTGTAGCGCTCGAGGGTGGCGACCAGGGAGCCCGGCGGCAGGTCGAGCCCGGCCTCCATCTCCGGCACCGTCTCCCAGCCGTCGATGAACGGCGCGAGCGGCATCTGGGGATGCTCGATGTGCTCGCTGTCGACGATGAGGTACGCCGCCGCGTCCGGCTGCTCCATCACGAAGCCTGACGTGCGGGCGTGGTAGGAGTCCTCGGCGACGAACCGCTGCCCGCGCTTGTTGACGATCAGCCCCTTCACCAGCGACGAGGGCGGGTAGAACGGGGCGGTGACGAACGGCTGCTCCATGTGCTTGAGCTCGGCGCCCGCCGAGGCGCCGAGCCGGATGCCGAGCCCGTCGTCGTAGGTCGACCCGAGCGTGAACAGCTTGGAGCCGAGGGCGGGGGTGTGCTCGGCGACCATGTCGGCGTTCATCACGAACCCGCCGGCGGCGAGTACGACGGCGCGGGCCGCGACCAGCCCGGTCTCGGTGAAGTGGCGCCATGCCAGCCCGACGACGGCACCGTCGTCGTCGACCACGAGCCCGCTGGCACCGGTCTCGTAGCGGACCTCGACCCCGGCCTCCTCCACCCGTGCGCGGAGCAGGTCCATCACCAGCTTGGCGCCCTCGGTGTCGCCGGGCACCGGGACCTTGTGGCCGCGGGGGGCGGGCGCGGCCCGGTCGCGGAAGGGCCACACGTTCTCGTTCCCGCTGTACATCAGCCCCTCGGTCCCCGGCTGGATCACCGCCTTCGCGGGGTAGAAGGAGCGCTCGAACTCGAAGCCGAGTCCCTCGAGCCAGTCGAAGTGCTCGACCGAGCCGTCGCAGTAGGCGCGGATCTTGTCCGGCTCGGGGTCGCGAGAGACGGACAGGAGGTACTCGTACATCTCGTCCGGGGTGTCCGCCTGGCCGGTGGCCTGCTGCACCGCCGTACCGCCGCCGAGGTAGAAGTGGCCGCCTGACATGCTGGACGTGCCGCCGTGGACGGCGGCGCGCTCGAGCAGCAGGACACGGGCTCCGGCCCGTGCCGCCTCGAGGGCGGCGCAGCCGCCGGCGATGCCGAAGCCGACCACCACGACGTCCCAGGACTCCACGTCCGGGGGCAGCACAGCGGCGGGCAGCACCTCGGGCAGGTCGGTTCCGGACAGCTCGGCCATGGCCCCAGACTAGAACATGTTTCAGTTTGTGGGGAGAGGTGGCTCACCCGAGTGACAGCGCCACGGCTGGGTAGTGGTAGCCAGATGAGAGGACAAGAGATGGTGCAGGGGACCGTCGCGGGCCGCTACCGCATCCTCCGGGAAGTCGGGCGCGGCGGCATGGGGAGCGTCTGGCTCTGTCGTGACGAGCGACTCGGCCGCCAGGTCGCGGTGAAGCAGGTCGGCCACGTGACCGGTGAGGCCCCCGACCTGGCCAGGGCCATGCGGGAGGCGAGGTCGTCGGCGCCCCTCAACCATCCCAACGTGGTCGCCATCTACGACGCGATCGACGAAGGCGACCAGATCTGGCTGGTCATGGAGTATGTCGACGGGCGCACGCTCGCGCAGATCATCGCCGAGGACGGGCCGGTCGCCCCGGAGCAGGTGGCCGAGATCGGCGCCCAGGTCGCGGACGGGCTGGCGGCGGCGCATGCCCGCGGCACGATCCACCGCGACATCAAGCCGAGCAACATCCTGCTCGGACCCGACGGCCGGGCCAAGATCTCGGACTTCGGCATCTCCCGCACGGTGGGCGACGACACCCTGACCCAGACCGGCATGTTGAGTGGGACCCCGTCCTACCTCTCGCCCGAGATCGCGCGCGGTGAGGATCCCTCGCCCGCCTCCGACGTCTGGGCACTGGGCGCGACGCTCTTCGCCGCCGTCGAGGGGCGGCCGCCGTACTCCTCGCAGCCCAACCCGCTCGCGACGCTCGCCAACATCGTCAGCCAGCCGCCGCCCCTCCCGGAACGTGCCGGCGTGCTGACCGAGCCGATCCGCCGGATGATGGATCCGGACCCGCAGTCGCGGTGGGACGTGGCCGACGCCGCGCACGCACTGCGCCGGATCCACGCCCGGCACCGCACCGACCGGACCCGCGAGGAGACCGCCGCGTTCGGAGGGGCCGCCGCTGCCGCGGACGCAGCCCCCACCCAGTCGCAACCCGACCCGACGCCTGCGCCGACCCCGGAGCCCACGGAGCGGACGCCCGCGCCGTCTCCGCCGCCGCCCACCCCCGCTGCTGCGCCGGTCCGGCGGCCACGCCGGCGACGGGCCGTCCTGCTGGTGCTGGGAATCGTCGCCGTCCTGGTGATCCTGGCGGGCCTCGGGACGTTCCTGCTCGGGAACGACCCCGCAGACGACGCGACGGATCCCTCCGGGGACCCCGACCGCACGGCGTCGGGGGAGACGAACCCGACGGAGAGCGCACCGTCCGGCAGCGCGAGCCGCGAGGCCTTTGTCGAGGACTACTACGCCGTGCTTCCGGACGACACCGAGACCGGCTGGTCCCGATTGACGCCGGGCTTCCAGCAGGAGGTGGGCAGCTACGAGGACTACGACGGATTCTGGTCCACCATCGACTCGGTCACAGTCGAGGACGTCCGGGCCGCCGGGCCCGCGGCGGTCGACGCGACGCTCGTCTACACGACCGATGGCAGCAGCCAGAGCGAGGTGCGGCGGATCGAGCTCACCAGGAGCGGCGACGAATACCTGATCAGCGGCGACGCAGTCGTCGGCTGAGCGCTCGTCCGGGCGCGACCGATAGGATCGGGCACACCGCCGATCGCCCGGAAAGCGAGCCCGTGACCTTCGACGTCGATCAGCTCGAAAACTTCGTGCTCGTGGCGTCCGCCGTCACCCTCCTGGCCATCCTCGCCGTCCGGGTCTCCTCGCGCGCAGGCCTGCCCAGCCTGCTGCTCTACCTGGCGATGGGCGTCGCCCTGGGCGAGGCCGGGCTGGGGATCGCCTTCGAGGACGTACAGCTCGCGCACGCCCTCGGCTTCGTGGCCCTCGCCGTCATCCTGGCCGAGGGCGGTCTGACCACGAACTGGCCCGACGTACGCCCCTCGATGAGGCTCGGCGTCTCGCTGGCCACGGTCGGGGTGGCCGTCTCGATCAGCGTCGTCGCCGTCGCCGCGCACTACCTGCTCGGGATCCCCTGGGAGCTGGCGGTCCTGCTCGGCGCGGTCACCTCACCCACCGACGCCGCGGCGGTGTTCTCGGTGCTGCGCGTGGTGCCCTTGCCCAGGCGGCTGACCGGTGCACTGGAGGCCGAGTCGGGCCTCAACGACGCCCCGACGGTCGTCCTGGTCACGCTGATCTCCTCGGGTGCGGTGGCCGAGCAGTCGATCTTCGAGACCGCGGGGGTCGTGGTCTTCGAGCTCGTCGTCGGCGTGTTGATCGGGCTGCTCTGTGGCTTCGGCGGCGCCTGGGTGATGCGCCGGGCGGCGCTTCCCTCCTCGGGCCTCTACCCGCTGTCGGTCATGACCCTCTGCTTCCTGGGGTACGGCGGTGCGGCCGCCGCGCACGGCTCCGGCTTCGCCGCCGTCTACGTGGCCGCCCTGGTACTGGGCAACAGCGAGCTCCCCCACCGTGCCGCGACCCGGTCCTTCGCCGAAGGGGTGGCCTGGCTGGCCCAGATCGGGCTGTTCGTCATGCTCGGCCTGCTGCTCTCGCCGAACGAGATCACCTGGGAGATCGTCGGGCTGGCTGCGGTGGCCGGACTCGTCCTGACCCTGGTCGCCCGGCCCCTGTCGGTGCTCGTCAGCGCCGTCGTCTCGCCGCTGCCGTTGCGGGAGCTGTCGTTCCTCTCCTGGGCCGGGCTGCGCGGTGCGGTGCCGATCGTGCTGACCACGATCCCGCTCGCCGCAGGGGTCGGGGACTCCCGCCGACTCTTCAACCTGGTCTTCGTCATGGTGGTGATCTACACCCTGCTGACCGGCCCGACCCTGCCGCTGGTGGCCAAGGTGCTGAAGGTGGCGCGCCGTTCCGAGCCACGCGGCCTCGAGGTCGAGGTGGCGCCGCTGGAGCGGGTGGCCGCCGACCTGCTGCAGGTGACGATCAGTCCGGTGTCCCGGATGCACGGTGTGGAGGTGGGTGAGCTCCGGCTGCCCGTGGGGGCCTCGGTCTCGCTCGTCATCCGGTCCGGCCAGATCCTGGTGCCGGAACGTCGTACCGTCCTGCGCCACGGCGACGACCTGCTGGTCGTGACACCCCGCAAGCTGCGGGAGCAGACCGAGGAGCGGTTGCGTCAGGTGTCGTCGTCCGGGCGGCTGGCGCAGTGGCTCGGCCGACGGGAGAGACCCTAGGCCACCGGCGGGCTGCAGATCTCGGCCTCCCGACTCGCCTGGATCGACCGAGGTCCCTTCACCAGTTGTTGGTACCGGTCCCCGACGACGACCGTGACGCCGACGCCGGGCGCGTCCCGGCGGACCACCCGGGTCGCCGGGCCGAGGCGGCTGGCAACCAGGCGTACGTCGGGGCTCGCCGCCGTGGGCGCCCAGATCGAGGCGCGCACGACCCGTGCGTCGCGAGGTGCGTTGCCCGTGTCCCCCTCAGCGAAGCCGGCGTTGACGAACTCGGCCATGGTGCGGCCGGCCAGGCCGTTGCGCTCGCTGGCGTTGAAGACGCTGACCGTGACCTGGCCGGGGAACACCTTCTCTCCAGGCTGGACGATGGTCGCCACGCACTTGGGCGGCGTGGTCTTGCCGGGGAAGGGCTGGGTCATTGCCGACCACCCCCAGAGTCCGCCGAGGATGACCAGCACGGCGAGGCCGGCGAGGGTCAGGCCCGACCTCGCCGCCTGCTCCATCAGCCGGCCACCGGGTGCACGCGGGCGTGCAGGACGTTGCGCTGCTGGAGGGCGGCCCGGAGAGCGCGGTGCAGTCCGTCCTCGAGGTAGAACTCGCCGCGCCACTCGACGACGTGGGCGAACAGGTCGCCGTAGAACGTCGAGTCCTCGTCGAGCAGGGTGTCGAGGTGCAGGGTGTCCTTCGTGGTGACGAGCTCGTCGAGCCGCACCTGGCGTGGCGGCACGGCGGCCCAGGCCCCCGACGTCAAACCGTGCTCCGGGTAGGGGCGCCCGTCGCCGATCCGCTTGAAGATCACGCTCGCGACTATAACCAGCGCTCGGTCTAGGCTCCGCGCCATGAGCGGGAATCGTTACGCAGACGACCTGGAGCAGATTCGGCAGCTGAAGTACCGCTACCTGCGGACCCTCGACACCAAGCAGTGGGACGACTTCGCTGACTGCTTCGTTCCCGAGGCCACCGCCGACTACGCCGGCCTGGCGTTCCCCGACCGCGAGGCCCTGGTCGACTACATGCGCACCAACCTGGGGCCGGCGATCGTCACCATGCACCACTGCCACCATCCCGAGATCGCCGTCGACGGCGACACCGCGACCGGTCGGTGGTACCTCCACGACCAGGTGATCTCGGCGGAGTACGGGTTCAGGCTCGAGGGCGCGGCGTTCTACGAGGACCGCTACATCCGGACGGACGCGGGCTGGAAGGTCGCGCACACCGGGTACGAGCGCACCTTCGAGGCGACGTACCAGCTCGGCGACCTGCCCGGGTTCGCCCTGAAGATCGGCTCGTCCACCTGAATCGTTGAGTTGGGGGTGATGGCCCCTTGACTTGGGCGCGAAGGCCCCTGCCAAGGGCAGCCGTGCCCAACTCGAAGGGCCGCGAGGCCCAACTCAACGGGTTAGACGGACGGGTCGAGCCAGCCGAGCTGGATGACCTCGCGGCCCCGGTCGCGGGACACCAGCCGACCGCGACCCGGAGGCGCCGGTGCGGGCTTGAGGTTGCCGAGGAGCGGCCCCTCATCGGGGCTCCCCGACAGCAGCAGCCCCGGCATCGCCAGGTCGCGCAGCGACTGGATGACCGGTTCGTAGAGGGCACGGGAGGCGCCACCGGAGCGTCGCGCGAGGGCGAGGTGCAGGCCGACGTCGCGGGCCTGGGCGAGCAGCGCCTGCAGCGGCGCGACCGGGGAGCTCTGCTGCGTGGCGACGAGGTCGTAGTCGTCGACCAGCACGAACACCTCGGCCCCCTGCCACCAGGACCGGCTGCGTAGCTGGTCGGGGGTGACGTCCGGGCCGGGGATCCGCTGCTCGAGGTAGTCGGCCAGGTCCTTGAGCACTGGCGCGGCCTGGACCCCCGAGGTCAGGTAGTTCAGGAGGTACTCGTCGGGGACCTCGCCCAGCAGCGACCGGCGGTAGTCCACGACCACGATCTGCGCCTGCTTGGGCGTGCGGGTGCGCATGATCTCGTGGGCGTAGGTGCGCAGCAACGCGCTCTTGCCCGACCGGCCGTCCCCGAAGACCAGCAGGTGCGGCTCATGGTCGGCGTCCAGCCCGACCGGGGCCAGCTCCTTCTCGTTCACCCCGAGCAGCAGCAGCCTCTCCGGCAGGCCGGCGGAGGCCGCGTGGGCGCGGACCCTGTCGAGGTCGATGCGTTCGGGCAGGAGCCGCAGCTTCGGGCCGACCGGTCCCTGCCAGGCCGCGGCCACCCGCTTGACGAGTCCCTCGACGCCGTCGCCGAGCGTCGCGGGATCCGTGGTCGCGTCGGTTCGGGGCAGCGCGCCGAGGAAGTGGTGCCGGCCCTGCTCCAGGCCACGTCCGGGTCGGGCGGCGGGGACGAGCGCGGCGACCTTGCGGTCGATCTCGGAGTCGGTCGGGTCCCCGAGCCGCAGCTCGAGCCGGGTGCCGAAGATGTCGCGCATCGCGGAGCGGAAGTCCGCCCAACGGGCGGCCCCGACGACGATGTGCAGCCCGAAGGTCAGCCCTCGTGCCGACAGCTGCTGGAGCTCGACCTCGAGGTCGTCGAAGTCCGCGCGCAGCGTGGACCAGCCGTCGACCACGAGGAACACGTCGCCCCAGCCGTCGTCTGATCTACCTGCGGCTCTCCTGGTCCGGTAGGTCTCGATGGAGTCGATGCCCTGGGCCCGGAAGTAGGCCTCGCGACGGTCCACGACTCCCTGGACCTCGGCGACGATGCGGCGTACGACGTCGGGCTCCGACCGGGTGCCGACCCCGGCCACGTGGGGGAGCGATGCCAGGGGCGCGAACGTGCCGCCGCCGAAGTCGAGCACGAAGAACTGCGACTCGAGGGGCGTGGTGGTCAGCGCCATGCTGGTCACGATGGTGCGCAGCAGCGTGCTCTTCCCGCTTCGCGGACCACCGACCACGGCGACGTGACCCGTCGCTCCCGAAAGATTGACGGTCATCGTGTCGCGGCGTTGCTCCCGGGGACGGTCGACCGTGCCGAGGGGGACGACCAGCCCGCCGAGCCGACGCCAGTGGGGCGAGACCAGGCCGAGCTCGGGGTCCTCCACGAGATCCGGCATCAGCTGGTCGAGGGTGTCGGGCACGTCCAGGGGCGGTAGCCAGACCTGGTGGGCCGACGGCCCGCGCCCGGCCATCCGCCCCACCGCGAGGTCCAGCAGCGCCTCCTGCTCGCCCTGCCTGACCGGCGTCGGCTCGGGCTCGGCGGGTGCCGGCTCGGGCTCGACGGGCGCCAGCGCCTGCACCTGCGCGATCGTGAACGGCAGGATCCCCTGCACCTGTCCGCCCTCGTCGCGGCGGACCCGCACCTTCCCGCTCGGCGGACCGGAGACGTACGCCGCCTTGAACCGCAGCAGGCTCGACTGGTCGGGCTTGAGGTACCCGAGACCGGGGACCGGCGGCAGCTCGTAGGCGTCCGGGACCCCCAGCACCGAGCGGGACTCTCCGGCGCTGAAGGTGCGCAGTCCGACCCGGTAGGACAGGTGCGACTCGAGCCCGCGGAGCCGGCCCTCCTCGAGCCGCTGCGAGGCCAGCAGCAGATGCAGGCCCAGCGACCGGCCCAGCCGGCCGATGGCCACGAAGAGGTCGATGAACTCAGGCTTCGCCGACAACATCTCGGAGAACTCGTCGACGACGATGAACAGCGACGGCAGCGGTTCGAGTTCCTCCCCGGCCGCCCGGGCCTTCTCGTAGTCACGGACCGACGCGAAGTTGCCGGCCCGGCGCAGCAGCTCCTGGCGGCGGACCATCTCGCCGGAAAGGGCGTCCTGCATCCGGTCGACGAGGGTGAGCTCCTGCGCGAGGTTTGTGATCATCGCCGACACGTGCGGCATCCCGGACATGCCGGCGAAGGTCGCGCCACCCTTGAAGTCGACGAGCACGAGGTTCAGGTGCTCGGGGGAGTGGGTCATCGCCATGCCCAGGACGAGCGTGCGCAGGAGCTCCGACTTTCCGGAGCCGGTCGCCCCGATCACCAATCCGTGCGGGCCCATCCCCTGCTGGGCCGACTCCTTGATGTCGAGATGGACCGTCGCCCCGCCCTCGCCGAGCCCGATCGGCACCCGGAGCCGGTCCCGGGCGGGGCGGTGCCGCCAGGCCGCCGAGGGTTCGAAGGAGTGGACGTCGCCGAGGCCGAGCAGGTCCATGAAGTCGGTGGGACCCGTGATCTCCCCCGAGGAAGTTTCGGTCGGGCCCGTCGTCACGGTGTGCAGTGGGGCGATGCGCCGGGCGAACGCCTCCGCGGTGGCCAGGTCGCACTGGTCGGCCAGGGCCCGGATCGGCTCCTCGCGGAGGCGGAGAGCCGTCACTGGAGCCTTGCCGTCACTGGTCCCGCCGCCCTCCTCCGTGAGGGTGTCGAACTCGAGCCGCAGCCGGGTGGGGTCCTCGAGCTCGTCCCAGCGGGTCGGCAGGTCGAGCACGGTGACGCCGTGCAGCCCGTCGGGCGGGACGACGTGGTTGCCGGGTGGCAGCCGGGCGCGCGTCGGTCACGAGCAGGATGTGGGGGGAGGCCGGGCGCTCCTCGGCGCCGAACCGCGGACGGTCGCTGAGGTCCGGTGGCAGCAGTGCGGCGATGTCGGCCAGCGAGGTCGTGATCATCCGGCTCGGCCCCACCGCGTCCGACTGCTGGGCGCTCTGGGCGTGCGGGAGCCACTTCAGCCAGTCCCAGTGCGCGAGGTTCTGCTCGGTCGTCAGCACCGCGATCACCAGGTGCTCGGGAGCATGGAACGCCGCCGCGGAGCAGAGCATCGCCCGGGCGAGGGCGCGGGCCGGCTCCTCCGGACCGCACAGCTCGATCCGGTCGAAGGCCCTCAGGTCGATGCTGGCCGGAAGGTTCGGCTGAAGCCGGTGGACGACGAGCAGGCGGTGCAGCGCCGAGGCGGCTGCCGGATCGACCTGGTCGATCGGCGCGCTCTCGGGCGGGACCAGCTCCAGCGGACAGCGGCTGCGCGCAGACGCCGTACCTGACGTGCAGGAAGTTGGCGTCGGAGCTGCCGTGCTCCCACACACGCGACCGCTCCTCCGCGAGCGAGGGGAGGGCGGAGGGCTCCGGATGGTGCCAGCTCAGGGCGCGCCGCTGTTGGTCGGCCGCCTCCCGGGCCACCTGGCGCACGTTGGCGAGGTAGCGCAGGTACTCCGTGCGCGAGCCCGTCACCTGCTGCGCCCGCTGTTTCCGCTGCCGGTCCAGCTGGACGATGATGAAGCCGAGGGTGGCGAAGAGGAACATGCCCGCGGCGATGTAGCTGCGACCACCGGTGCGTGACCCCATCGTGGCGACCAGGACGATCGAGCCGAGGCTGCCGAGCATCGGGATGGCGTTCATCAGGACGCCGCTGGCGCCCTCGTGCTCCTGGATCTGCGGGGGTGCCTGGAGCTCGATCTGCCCGGTGGGCAGCTCCGGCTCGTCGAGCCGAGCGCCCCGCAGCGCCGTACTCAAAGGGTGCCCTCCGTGGTCGATGGTCCGCTGCGATGATAGGCGGGCCCGAACCGGAGCGACTACCCTGCCGACGACGGCCGGCACGGTGTGAGCACGGCGCGAGCGAGGTGGACGACCGGTGGCAGGGTTGGGGCCCACGGGCAGCCTCCCCATCAGCGTGCACGGCCCAGCCGGTGTCCTCGACCTGCTGGTCCCGCCCGGCACCACCGGTGCCGACGTCGCCGGGGAGTACGCCGCCCGCGTGGGACTCGGCTCGATCCCGCTGATCTACACCCGCGTCGGCATCCCCGTCCCTCCGGACGCCAGCCTGGTCTCGGCCGGCGTGGACGCCGGGGACCTCGTCGTCGCGGCCACGTCGGTGCCCCGCCCCGGGCCGTCGTCCGACGACCCGGACCTTCCCCGCACCCCGGCACCGCCCGGACCGGCGTCCGTCCTCTGGTTCGCCGTGGCCTCCGCGGTGGCGGTGCTGGCGGGCTGGTCCGCGGCGCACAGCGACTCCTCACTCGCGCGCAGCGCAACCGTCGCGGTGCTCCTGGCCGCGGCGCTGCTCGGGGTGCTCCCGATCGGCCGGTACGCCGCGCACCGCGCCCATGCCGCGCCCGCGTTCGCCGCAGCCGCCGCCTTCACCGTGGTGTGGGACCCCGATCCCGCCCGGCTGCCGATGGTGGCCGGGCTCACCGGCCTCGCGGGTGCCGTGGCGGCCGCCGTGGCCCGGGCGGCGGACGACCAGGTGGACGAGGGCCTGCGGGCCTGGATGGCGGCCGGCTCCGTGGTGTTCCTGACCAGCGGTGCGGCCGCCCTGCTCGGGTTCGGACCGACCGTCGTGTGGTCCGTGTTGCTGGTCCTCTGCGTGCTCGCGGCCCGGTTGGTGCCCGGCTTCGCGGTCGACGTACCCGATCAGCTGCTGGTAGACCTCGAGCGGCTCGCCGTCACAGCGTGGTCGGCGCGGGACCTGCCGCGCGGCCGTCGCGGGAGGGCGGTGGCCTCGCGGGACGCCGTGGCCGTGGTCGCGGCGCGCGGAGCACGACTCGTGACCGCTGCCGGAGTGGCGATCGCCGTCGTCGCGATCGTCTCCTCGGGGATGCTGCTGTCGAGCGCCACCTTCGACCTGGACCAGATCGGCGCCCGCTGCCAGGTCTTCTTCGCCGGCGCCGCGCTGCTGCTGGCCGGCCGGAGCTACCGCCACGCCGGGGCGCGAGCAGCGCTGCGAACCGCGGGGCTGGGCGGCTGGATCCTGCTCGCGGGCGTGATGCTGTCAGCGTCCGCGCCGGACCGCACCGCGACCGTGGCCGGGATGGCGATCGGCCTCGCGGTGCTGCTCGTGGTCGTGGCCGTCGCCGCCGGGCGGGGCTGGCGCTCGGCATGGTGGGCCCGGCGCGCCGAGGTCGCGGAGGCGTTCAGCGGAGCCGTCACGCTGGCGGCGCTGTTCGTGGCCACCGGCTTCTGCCGGACCATCTGGGAGCTCACGTCCAACGTCGACTTCTGATCTGGCGCGACCCTCGCGGCGACCTGGCGGTCACTTCCACTGCCAGGTGGCCAGCACCGACTCGACGACCTGTTGCGACTTCGCAGGCGAGGTGTCCAGGTCGAACCTGACGTAGACGACCGTGTCGTCGCGGATCGCGCCGTACGCGGCGAACCAGACGGTCTCGTCGAGCTTGCCCTCGACGTGGAAGACCGGCACGCCGTCGAGGGTGGTGTCCGCCATGCGCTTCGGGCGACGGTCCTGGGCGACGTTCCTCGCCACGACACCGGCGGCCGCGCCGAGGTCGGTGCTCCCGAAGGCAGGGACCTCCGCGAGGGTGATCGCACTGCGTCCTGGGCCGCTGTCGTTGGCCGGGATCGTGCCGGCCAGTTCCTCGGCCACCTCGTAGCCACGGGGGACGCGGTACGACGCGTGGGCGTTCTCCACCCGCGGGCCGTCGGCGGACTCGACCGCTTGGCTCGACGGCGTGCCGGAGTCAGGGTCGGCCGGTTCGGTGCCCGAGGTCCCGCCCTGATCGGACTCGCCGCAACCCGTGAGCAGCACCGCGACCAGGCCGACGACCGCGAGGCCGGCGCGGACCGTCTCCACGGGACCCCCGGATGCCGACATCGCACGGGAGGCTAGCAAGGCCGCGGACCCGCTCGGGCGAAACCGGCCGCCCGGATGACGCGTCGAACGCGGTGGCCGCAGGTTTCTCGATGACGATGTTTAGGGCTGCTTGCCACGGGTAGACCACTGGTGTTGTCTGGGTCACGCACACCTGTGGTCCGGGACGACCACAGCGCTCCGGAATCGAGGAGCAACACATGATCTCGAGCGGCGACATGCCGCCACGGGGAAAAGGGGAAGGCGACATGTCTGCAGCAGAGATGGGGCAGGGCGAAGGCACACTCAGCAAGGGCGCCGCGCTGGTGGCTGATGCGAAGGTCGACTTCGACCGCATCAGCAACAAGCTCGACGGCCAGATCCAGGGCCTGCGTGGTCGGTGGCAGGGCGCCGGCGGGACGGCGTTCTTCACGCTGCACCAGGCGTGGACCGAGAAGCAGCGGGTCATCGTGCAGGCGCTCGACGAGTTCGAGAGCGCGCTGACCGGCACCGAGCGCGACAACGTCTCGACCGATGAGGCGCAGTCGGCCAACTACGCCCGCACGACCAGCCGTCTCGGCTGACCCACCCGGACTCGAGGAGTGAACGAAATGAGCTTCGACGGACTTCGCGTCAACCACGCCGGTCTCGACACCGCCGCCCAGGACCTCTACGCCACGGTCAAGGAGATCGACGACCGGCTGAACCGGCTCGAGAGCGAGCTGGCCCCGCTGCGCAGCGACTGGGTCGGTAACGCCCAGCAGGCCTACACCACCGCCAAGGCCAAGTGGGACGGCGCCATCCTGGAGATGAAGGACCTGCTCGACCAGACCAGCCAGACGGTCCAGCAGTCGAACGCCGAGTACATGGCCGCCGACCGCCGCGGCGCAGCCTCGTTCGGAGGCTGATCGCCCGACCCGGGAGGTCGGGGCCTGGAGTGGTCCCCGACCCCTCGGGTCCGTCACCGCACCACATCAGGGAAGGACGACGCCCAGGTGTTCTACATCGGCCCGGTGGTCCAGGCGCTGCAGGACCTCGACGTGGATCCCGAGGGGATCCGCGCCGTCATCAGTGCGTTGAACTCCAATGCCAGCGAGCTCGACGACGGCTCGTTCCAGCGGCTGCACATCTCCCCGGGTGTGTTCGGGGGCTCCGAGGCGGCCGCGGAGCTGGGGTTCCACCACGGCAAGGCGCACCAGATCGTCTCCGACACCATCCTCGGCGTCGTCGAGGACCTCACCCGCTTCCGCGACGGTGTCGAGCAGGCGGTCCATCTCGTCACCACGGCGGACGAGAGCAACGCCGCCGACCTCCAGAGCAGGCAGACCGCGGTCGAGGTGCTGGTCGGCTCGTCCGCGTTCGCGGAGGGCGACCGCCGCGAGCAGGCTTCCAGGAACGCAACACCTCGCGCCCGACCCGACCGGCGGAGCCGCGCCCGCGACGGGAAGTGATGCCTGATGCCCAGAGGGCCACAGGAGGCACGACTCGACCGCGCCGTTGCCGGGGCCGCCCGGTCCGCCATCCAGGCAGCAGAGGAGGAGTGGCGCAACGGCGCCAGGTCGCTCGACAACGTCGCCATGGCGCTGGACATGGCGGGACCCCAGGTCATCTCGAACTTCGGGGGCACGCACACCGGGCCGGCGGCCCAGCAGGCGTTCCGGAACGTCGCCGAGAAGGTCCGCGACCGCAAGCAGCAGATGGAGCAGGCGGCCGACGCTCTTGCGCGGGCCGACGTCGCCGTCGGAGAGGCGAAGCAGGTCCACGCCTCGCTGGGTGCGCTCCCGTCCGAGCCGGCCCGGCCCGACATCGCCCCCGGCACCAACGACGCCGACGCGGTCCGCCAGCAGCGGACCTACTCGACGCAGCTGGGGAGCTACCACGCGGCGATGGCCGACCGCGAGGCCAAGGCCGAGGCAGCGGCGAACGAGATGGACCGTGTCTACCGCGACTCGACGGCCACCATGGAGCAGGTCCACGGGGAGCCGGATGCCCGCAGTGGCGGCTCCGGTACCTCCGGCGGCAGCGGCGGTGGAGCGGTTCGCACCACGGGCGGCTCGTCGTCCGGTGGAGCCTCGTCAGCGACGAGCACGCCTGCCACCACCAGCGCCCCTCAGGGCGGCCACTCGACCTCGGGGACGCCGGCCACCGGCACCCCCCACGTCGTCGCACCTCCGGGCGCCACGCCCCAGGTGATCACGACGCCGGGCACCGCCCAGGACGGTACAGCCCTTCCGCCGATGACCTCTGCGCCCGCGACCGTCGGTGCGACCGGCTCCGCCCCGGCCGCGAGCTCGACCGGTGCTGGCGCGGCCGGTGGCCTCGCGGGCGCCCTCGGCGGTGGGCTGCTCGGTGGCGCTGCCGGGATCGGGGGCGCGGTCCGTGGTGGCGGCACCTCCGTCGCCGGCTCCACCGCTTCCGCCGGTCGGTCGATTGGCAGCAGCGCCCGGACCGCAGCGGCCGGTGCCCTCGGGCGGGGCGGTGCGGTCGCTCCCGGGTCGACCACGGCCGCTTCCCGCACCGGGCCCACGAGCCCGGCGACGCGGACCGCAGCCACCGGCGCCACCGGACGCGCCGGCGCTGCCACGGGCGGCACCGGTCGTGCCGGCGGCCGTGCCGTCGCGGGGTCCGCGGGAGCTGCGGGCGGCCGTGGCCAGTCCGGCGCTGCCGGGAAGTCGGGCACCAGGCTCGGGCCGCGCGGCGCGGGGATGGTGGCCGGCCGTGGTGGACGCAACGGTGACGAGGACCGGAACGACCGGGACGACCTCTTCGAGTCGCCGCAGGACTGGGTCGACGACGAGGACGCCGCTCCCGGAGTGATCGACTAGGTGGCCCCTTCCGCCCCGGGGACCCCCGTGACCCGGGCGGTAGCATGCCAGCGGTCCGGGTCACGGCGACCCGGGCAGAGTCCCGGGGAGAGTCGATGAGTCAGGCGCCGGCGAGCGCGTCCGGCCTGGTCCGGGTCACCGTCGCATCGGGGACCCGCCGGGTCGACCTGGTGCTGCCGGGCGCCGTACCCGTCGCCGAGCTGGTGCCCGAGCTGGCCCGCAGTGTGGGCCTGCTCGATCCCGGAACGGTCTATGGCGGCTACCGCCTCGTCACCCGGGAGGGCCGGGAGCTGGCCGGCGACGCCGGGCTCGCCATCCAGGGCATCGAGGACGGCGGCCTGATCACGGTCACCGCCGGCGTGGACGACGAGCCGCCGCGGGTCTACGACGACGTGGTGGAGGCGATGACCGACGTCGTCGAGCGTGACCTGAAGCCCTGGGAGCCGGCCTCGGGACGACGTACGGCGCTCACCGCCGCCGCGCTGCTGATGGCGCTCGGTGCGGTCGCCCTGTTCATCCAGGACTCCACCCTCGCCAGCGTCGCCGCGGCCGTGGTCGCCCTCGCCCTCGTCACCGGGGCCATCGTCCTCTCCCGCGTCCAGCGCGAGCCCGAGGCCGCGGTGGCCGTGGCCTGGATGGGGGCGTTCTACGCCGCCGTCGCGGGCTTCATGCTCGCGCCGGACGGTCTGGTGTTCGGCCTCCCGGTGGCGTACGCCGGCGCCGGAGCGGCGATCGCCGGTCTGGCCTGCCTCGTCGGACTGGGGGAGGGCCGCACCCTGATGATCCCGCCCGTGGTCGTGGGCGCGATCTTCCTGGCCACCGGTCTGGTCATGCGGGCCGCCCCGTTCGACCCAGCCGTCGTGCTGACCACCGCGCTCACGGTCGTGGTGATGGCCGGCAGCATCTTCCCCTGGCTGGCGCTTGGTGCCACCGGCACGACGGTCGACCAGCTCTACTCGACCCAGGACATCACCGCCGACCCCGACGACGTCGACCCCGTCCGGGTGAGCGCCGACGCACGGGTGGCGCACCAGATCCTGGTCGCGGTGTCCGCCACCGTGGGACTGCTGCTGGTGATCATCGCGCCGCTCGCGGTGTCGCTCGGCCTCGCCGGGACGCTGCTGGCGGTCGTCTGCTGCCTGGTCGTGATGCTCCGCACCCGCCAGTACCGCACCGGCTCGGAGGTGCTCGTCGGGCTGGTCTCCGGCATCGCCGGGCTGCTGTCGGTCGCGATCTCGATGCTCTGGCTGCACCCGGACTGGCGGCCGATGGCCGCGCTCGCCCTGGCCGCGACCGGCGCCGTCCTGCTCGCGGTCACCCTGCTGCCGTCCACGCCGTCGGTCCGGCGCGGGCGGTTCGGCGACCTCGCGGAGAGTGTCAGCCTCCTGGCCCTGCTGCCCCTGCTCGTGGTCGCGACCGGGGTCTTCGCCGCGATCCGGAGCTGAGCGGCCGTGGCGACCAAGAAGGACCTCGTCGAGGCGTACTCGTTCAGCCGGCGCCGGCTGGTCACCGCCTTCGTCTCCGGCGCGCCGGGTGGGCGCGAGGTCGAGCCCGCCCGTCCGGGCCGCACCATCGTGGGGGGCCTCGCGCTCGCCGTACTCCTCGTGGCCGGCGCGGCGATCGCGGGCATCTTCTCGCCCAGCGTCCCCGAGGACTGGGCCGACAGCCCCGGGCTGATCGTCTCCAAGGAGACCGGGGCGGCCTACGTCATCACCGAGGACGCGGTCGAGGAGGCAGAAGCAAGCGACGACGACACCGGTCCGGTGCTCCGACCGGTCATCAACATCACCTCGGCGATGCTGATCCTGGGCGCGGACGTGACCCCGGAGATCGTGCCGCAGTCCGCCATCGACGCCGAGACCATCGGTGACGACATCGGGATCCTCAACGCCCCGGCCAGCGTGCCGACCGACGACCTGCTCATCGAGAGCGGCTGGACCGCCTGCACCGAGGAGCGTCGCGGGATCCGGCTGGACGTGGCCGAGTCGCCGGGCGTGGGCGACGCACCCGGAGGCGGGTTCGTGGTCGAGAGCGACGACAACTACTACGTCGTCGCGCTTGCCCGACCCGAGGGAGCGGAGGAGCCGCGCGCCCACCGCTACCGGCTCCCCGGCAACCGCGGCGTCCGCGACGACATCCTGGGCGACCTCGGCCTCGAGTTCAGCGCCAGCGCGAAGTCGGTGTCGCAGGACTGGCTCGCCCTGTTCCCCGCCGGCGGCGCGCTGGACGCCGAGAGCTTCGAGCTCCGAGGAGTCGGTGACCCCGTCGCGTACGGCGGTGGCGGGACCGGTGTGCCCGCCAGTGCCCGGGTCGGTGACTACCTCGACGGCGCGGAAGGTGCGTTCCTGCTGACCGAGGAGGGGCCCGCGCCGCTCGACCCCTTCGCCCTGGCCGTCTACGGCAACCTGCCGGAGCCCGACCAGCCGGAGCGGCTCGAGACCGACGACCTTCAGGTGGGTCGCGCCCTCGAGCCCTACCTCGCGGCCCACTGGCCCGACACGCTCCTCGAGCCGGTCTTCGGCGAGCACTGCGCGCGGCTGCAGCCGCAGCCCGGCGAAGCGCCCGTGGTCGAGCTCGGCACCGACCCCGCCGAGGAGGCGTCCTCGGCTGCGGTGGACTCGGGCGAGACGTCGGTCTCGGTCGACCCCGGCCGGGGTGCCTACGTGCTCTCCGGTGACTGGGACGACACGACCGAGGGGTCGCCGTACCTCATCGACGCGAAGGGCAACGCCAACGCCCTGGTCGGCCTGGGGGCGGCAGACCTGCTGGGGTACGCCGGCTACGACGCGCCCGTGGTCCCCGACGCCTGGGTCGAGCTGTTCGACGAAGGGGTTCCGCTGTCCCAGGACGCGGCCCTGTGCCCGCCCGATCCCGTGGTGGGGCGCACGTGCGACTGAGCCGCTCCGTCCTGGCGGCGCTGCCGCTTGCCGTCCTCGCCGGGCTGGCGCCGGTCGACGCGGGTGCGGCCGCCGAGCAGACCGACTGCTCGGCCTACGCCCCGGACGACCCGCCCGGCAGCACCGACGCCGAGAGCGTCCCGGCCCGGCTGCTGGGGGTCGAGGAGGCACACCGTCTGTTCGCCCGGGCGGGCCGGGAGCCGGGGGCCGGTGTACGGGTCGCCGTACTCGACTCCGGGGTGACCACGCGCCCCGGACTGGTCGACGTGGTCGCGGGTCCGAACTTCGCGCGAAAGGAGGAGCTGGTCTTCTACCACGGCTCCGCCGTCGCCGGCCTGATCGCGGGCAACGCCCGGCCGGACGGGAAGCCGGTCGGCATCGCCCCGGGCGCGGAGGTCGTCGACGTCCGGGTCTACGACCAGGTCGCCCCGACCGACACCAGCGAGGTCGGGATCACCACCGAGGCCGTCGTCGACGGGCTCGAGTGGGTGGCGGCCAACGCGAACCGGCTGGACATCGGGGTGGTCAACCTGTCCGTCAGCGTGGAGCCGTCGGGTGCGCTCGCCGCCGCCGTCCGCCGGGTCGAGTCGCGGGACGTGGTCGTGGTGGCGGCGAGCGGCAACCGTCCCGCGGACGACAGCGACCCGCTGCTCGCGGAGTACGGCGAGTACCGCCCCGGGGAGGACGCGGTCGAGGACGTCTTCCCGGCCGGCTACCTCGACCAGGTGGTGGCCGTGAACGCGACGGCGACTGGCTACCTCGTCGACGGCGCGCCGGGGGAGGTGCGCGACTGGGTGCTCCAGAGCTCGGCGACGGACGTCGCGGCGCCGACGTACCGCGCGGTGACGCTCTCGGCCAACGGCAGCACGTGCGTGCTGAACCAGGTCGCGACGTCGTGGGCGGCGGCCGAGGTGAGCGGCCTGGTCGCGCTGCTGCGGTCGTGGTACCCCGACGAGAACGCCGACCAGATCGTCGCCCGGCTCGAGGCCACGGCGGACGGGACCGTGGACGGGCGCACGGTGCTGACCGGCGCCGGGGTGGTGCAGCCGGTCGAGGCGATGACCCGGCCGCTGTCCCCCGACCAGTCGGGGCGGATCGAGACAGTCGTCGCCGAGGAGAGCCGGATCCCCCGCGCGACGGCGCCCGATCCGCGCACCGACCCCTTGGCCCTGGTCCGCGACCGGATGGTCTGGTGGGGTCTGCTCGGCGGCGCCGGGCTGGTCCTGGCGCTCCTGCTGCGGCCGGTCCTCGCCCGTCGCCGCCGCTGACCCTCTCCGCCGGCAGCGGTCAGGTCACCGGGCCGGGGAGGTGACGCGGGCGAGTCGGCGGGTGCACGTGGTGCGCGATGCCGCGCAGGGTGATGCCCAGGCACACGACGAGGACTACCACGCCCGAGGCCGCGAGGGACGTGGCGAGGTTGCTCGGCTCCAGCGGTGCGAGGCCGGCGTACGTCTGCACCATGGTGGAGCCGATCAGCAGGCCGTATCCGATCCCTCCGAGCGCGACGATCTCCAGCCGCTGGCGCTCGGTGAACTCCGCGACCACGAGCAGCAGCGCCAGCGCCGGGAGCACCTGCAGGGCGTGCAGGGTGAACGCGTGGGGCAGCTTCAGCGCCCCGGCGGCGCCGAACGTGTTCCCGCCCTCGGCGATCATCTGGACGCCGACCGCCTGGCTGACCAGCATCAGCACCAGGCCGATCCGGATCGCCCAGGCGAGGCTGGCCGGCGCCTCCATCGGCCAGAACGAGCGGATCGTGACGAAGACGGTCATCAGGGCCACGAACGCGACCAGGGTGCCCATCATCGAGAAGACCGCCCCGTCGAAGGCCGTCGACTCGTTGAAGTGCGAGGCCACGCCCCGCCACCGCTGCATGCTGATCAGGAAGACCTCCGCGACGGAGGCCACGGAGAGGACGCCCATCACGATCCAGCCCGTGCTCTTCCGGATCCGCATGAGCCCCACGATCCAGCTCACGGTCATCAGCACGATGCCGAACGAGAGCCCGAACACGATCGGCTTGCGCCACGACACCGGCCCCTCCCACGAGCCTCCGTCGACGAGGAACACGAACCCGTGGAACACGCCGCTGGCGAGCAGCAGCGCCGCGCAGGCGTAGGCGAACTTCTGGTACGACGCGGCCGGCGTGAACCGCCCGGCACGCAGGATCTCGTTGGTCACGGCACTCATGAGGCACTCCCAGCCGCGCCGGCCGGGCAGCGCTGGACGTGGCCACCCGGCCGACGCATCTCGATGTCTCCATCAAGCACTAAGCGCGAAGGGGGGTCAATGGCCCGCGTGGTCGTTTCGCCCTCGGGTCGGGTGTACGACGGTTCGCCCAGACGGCGCGTCCTGGCGCTCTACCCGTTGAACCGGATCCGCAGCACCCGGCCCGGGGTGCCGTGGACGAGCACGTACAGGGCTCCCCGACGGTGCACCTCCAGGTCCACGGGTGAACCGAGCCCGGTGGCGAACCGGGTCGCCCGGTCGGCGCGGGGGTCGTAGCGACGTACCCACCCGTTGCAGAAGTCGGCGAAGAAGTAGTCGCCGACGAAGCGGGCCGGGAAGTTGCGCCGCGCCGGCCGGTAGAACTCGCCGCCCGTGATCGAGCAACCGGTCGACCCGGTGCCGCCGTGCCGGTAGGCGAAGATCGGCGGGGTGAAACGGGGGAGTTCTCGGGCCCCTCCTGGGCCGGCCAGCCGTAGTTCCGGCCCTTGCGCAGCCGATTGATCTCCTCCCACGTCTGCTCGCCGACGTCGTTGACGAAGCCGCGGCCCGTCCGCGGATCGAACGTGAACTTGAAGGGGTTGCGCAGCCCGCGGGCCCAGATGGCTCGGTTGCGGCCGTTGGCCCGGTTGAAGAATGGGTTGTCGGCGGGGATGGTGCCGTTGCGGTTCAGCCGCACGATCTTGCCCAGCAGGTTGCGCAGCGACTGCGCTTGGGCACCGCGGTTGTTCTCGCCGTGGGAGACGTACAGCTTTCCGTCGGGACCGATCTGGACCGAGCCGCCGTTGTGGTTTCCGGCCTGAAGGCCGTTGAACCGGAACAACAGCCGTTCGCTGCCCGGTGCCAGCCTGCCGCCGCGGACGGTGACCCGGACCAGCCGGTTGTGAAGGGGCAGTCTGCCGGTTGCCCGGTGGGTGTAGACGAGGTAGAGGCGGTTGTTTCTCGCGAACCGGGGGTCGACCGCGATGCCGAGGAGTCCGCGCTCGCCTTCGTCGTTGATCTTCCGGCTGAAGTTCAGCAGCGTCCCCACGGTGCCGTTCGTGCGCCGGTACCGGACCACGCCGCTCTTGAGGGTGACGAACAGGCGGCCGTCGGGCGCGAAGGCCATGTCGGTGCCGCGGGGCAGCCGCCTCATCACCGTCCGTTGGGTGAACCCCGCCGGGACGGCGCGGGCAGCCAATGCCGTTGCTTTCACATCAGCGGGTTGTGTGGCGTTCGCCGATGGTGCCGACGTGGCTCCCGCCGCGAGCCCGGATGCCAGCAGCCCCAAGGTCAGCAGGATCTTTGGGAGAGGCATCAGGACGGACATCGGTGGGCCTCCTCAGGTGTGCCACGGAATGCCGCCCACGCTACTCCCGACATCAGGCCGTGAGGTCAGCCCGACGAGCGGGACGTCAGGGCTTCGAGCACCTGGTCGACGCACGACTGGGGATCGTCCCTGCCGGTGTCGACGACGACGTCGTACTCGCAGAACTGGTGCACGACGGCAGCGAGTCCCCGCGCCCGTCCGAGCACGCGGTCGCCACGCGAGGCCTCGCGCGCCTCCAGGATCTCCACCGGACAGACGACGCCCACCCGGAACACCTCGAGTCCCTCGAAGCTGCGCAGGGTGCTGTCGTACATGCCCCGGTCATGCAGGACGTGGTCGAAGATGACCGAGCTGCCTGCGTCGACGAGCGCCCGCACGGCGGGGGCCATCCCGTCGATGAGGGAGCGGAACACGGGCCCGAAGACCGCCGTGATGGCCCGAGGCTCATCAGGGGCAGAGGTCACGATCATGCGCACGCCATCGGCCGTGAAGGAGTCCTGATGCGACTGCTCGGCGGTGTCCGCTCCGCGGTAGTAGCGCTCGGCCGACGTGAAGACGAAGTCGTCGAAACCGATGCACAGGTAAGGGTGGGCGATCGCCGCCTGCAGACCTCGGCACAGCGTTGTCTTGCCGGCACTGGATGGGCCGTTGACCAGGACCACGTCCGGCCAGTGCGCTCCCTCCATCAGCTGCCTGCTCTCTATCCCTGAATCCGGCTCCGGCATGATGATTCGCCTGACCGACTACCCGCAAGCATTCCAGGAGTCCAACGTGGCACCGGGCCGGGGAGATGACGCGGGCGGGTCGGCGGGTGCACGTGGTGCGCGATGCCGCGCACGGTGATGCCCAGGCACACGGCGAGAACCACCAGGCCCGATGCCGCGAGCGATGTGGCGAGGTTGCTGGGCTCCAGCGGTGCGAGGCCGGCGTACGTCTGCACCATGGTCGAGCCGATCAGCAGGCCGTACCCGATCCCTCCGAGGGCGACGATCTCAAGCCGCTGGCGCTCGGTGAACTCCGCGACCACGAGCAGCAGCGCCAGCGCGGGGAGCACCTGCAGGGCGTGCAGGGTGAACGCGTGGGGAACCTTCAGGGCACCGGCAGCGCCGAACGTGTTCCCGCCCTCGGCGATCATCTGGACGCCGACCGCCTGGCTCACGAGCATCAGGACCAGGCCGATCCGGATCGCCCAGGCGAGGCTGGCCGGCGCCTCCATCGGCCAGAACGAGCGGATCGTGACGAAGACGGTCGCCACGGCCACCAGCGTGACGAAGGAGCCCATCAGGTTGAAGACCATCGCGTTGAAGTCCGTGGACTCGTTGAAGTGCGAGGCCACGCCCCGCCACCGCTGCATGCTGATCAGGAAGACCTCGACGACCGAGGCCACGGAGAGGACGCCCATCACGATCCAGCCGGTGCTCTTCCGGATCCGCATGAGCCCCACGATCCAGCTCACGGTCATCAGCACGATGCCGAACGAGAGCCCGAACACGATCGGCTTGCGCCACGACACCGGCCCCTCCCACGAGCCTCCGTCGACGAGGAACACGAACCCGTGGAACACGCCGCTGGCGAGCAGCAGCGCCGCGCAGGCGTAGCCGAGCTTCTGGTACGACGCGGCCGGCGTGAACCGTCCGGCACGCAGGATCTCGTTGGTCACCGCACTCATGAGGCACTCCCAGCCGCACCGGCCGGGCAGTGCTGGACGTGGCCACCCGGCCGACGCATCTCGATGTGTCCATCAAGCACTACGCCCGAGGGTGGGTCAATGGCCCGCGTGGTCGGTGTCGCCCTCGGGTCGGGTGGTCCGACGGTTCGCCCAGACCCGCGCGCTGCCGATCACCCGTCGAACCGGATCCGCAGCACCCGGCCCGGGGTGCCGTGGTCGAGCACGTACAGGGCTCCCCGACGGTGCACCTCCAGGTCCACGGGTGAACCGAGCCCGGTGGCAAACCGGGTCGCCCGGTCGGCGCGGGGGTCGTAGCGACGTACCCACCCGTTGCAGAAGTCGGCGAAGAAGTAGTCGCCGACGAAGCGGGCCGGGAAGTTGCGCCGCGCCGGCCGGTAGAACTCGCCGCCCGTGATCGAGCAACCGGTCGACCCGGTGCCGCCGTGTCGGTAGGCGAAGATCGGCGGGGTGAAACGTGGGGCGCTCTCGGGCCCCTCCTGGGCAGGCCAGCCGTAGTTGCGGCCCCTGCGCAACCGGTTGATCTCCTCCCACGTCTGCTCGCCGACGTCGTTGACGAAGCCGCGGCCCGTCCGCGGATCGAACGTGAACTTGAAGGGGTTGCGCAGCCCGCGGGCCCAGATGGCTCGGTTGCGGCCGTTGGCCCGGTTGAAGAACGGGTTGTCGGCGGGGATGGTGCCGTTCCGGTTCAGCCGCACGATCTTGCCCAGCAGGTTGCGCAGCGACTGCGCCTGGGCACCGCGGTTGTTCTCGCCGTGGGAGACGTACAGCTTTCCGTCGGGACCGATCTGGACCGAGCCGCCGTTGTGGTTTCCGGCCTGAAGGCCGTTGAACCGGAACAACAGCCGTTCGCTGCCAGGTGCCAGCCTGCCGCCGCGGACGGTGACCCGGACCAGCCGGTTGTGAAGGGGCAGTCTGCCGGTTGCCCGGTGGGTGTAGACGAGGTAGAGGCGGTTGTTTCTCGCGAACCGGGGGTCGACCGCGATGCCGAGAAGTCCGCGCTCGCCCTCGTCGTTGATCTTCCGGCTGAAGTTCAGCAGCGTCCCCACGGTGCCGTTCGTACGCCGGAACCGGACCACGCCGCTCTTGAGGGTGACGAACAGGCGGCCGTCGGGCGCGAAGGCCATGTCGGTGCCGCGGGCCAGCCGCCGCATCACCGTCCGCTGGGTGAACCCGGCCGGGACGACGCGGGCAGCCGACGCCGTAGCCGTCTCAGCAGCGGGTGGGGCGGCCGTCGACGACGATGAGGCTGTGGCTCCCGCCGCGAGTCCGGACCCCAGCAGCACCAGGGTCAGCAGGGTCGTGGGGACTGGCATCGGGACGGACATCAGTGGGCCTCCTCAGGTGTGCCACGGAATGCCGCCAACGCTACTCCCGACATCGGGCCGTCCGGTCAGCCCGACGAGCGCGACGCCAGGGCTTCGAGCACCTGGTCGACGCACGACCGGGGGCCGTCCAGGCCGGTGTCGACGACGACGTCGTACTCGCAGAACTGGTGTACGACGTCGGCGAGCCCTCGCGCCCGTCCGAGCACGCGGTCGCCACGCGAGGCCTCGCGCGCCTCCAGGATCTCCACCGGGCAGACGACGCCCAGCTTGAACACGTCGAGTCCCTCGAAGCTGCGCAGGACGCTGTCGTACATGCCTTGGTCATGCAGGACGTGGTCGAAGATCACCGAGCTGCCTGAGTCGACGAGCGCGCGCACCGCGGGGGCCATCCCGTCCAGGAGGGCGCGGAACACCGGCCCGAAGACCGCCGTGACGCACCGAGGCTCATCAGGGGCAGAGGTCACGACCATGCGCACCCCGTCGGACGTGAAGGAGTCCTGATGCGACTGCTCGGCGGTGTCGGCTCCGCGGTAGTAGCGCTCGGCCGACGTGAAGACGAAGTCGTCGAAGCCGATGCACAGGTAGGGGTGGAGGATCGCCTCCTGCAGGCCCCGGCACAGTGTTGTCTTGCCCGCGCTCGAAGGTCCGTTGACCAGGATCACGTCCGGGCTCGATGACGGCACCCTCAACTGCTACCGCAACCGACTCTCCGCGGCAATGTCTGCCGAAAGCCGGACATCTGAGCGCTCGTGGATCATCATGCTGCTGGGACTGAAGTTGCAGGGTGGGGAACGCAATGTCCGAGTTCGAGCGTCGACTGTTGGCCGCGAAGGCCGGTGACGAGGTCGCGTTCGGACTTCTCTTCCGCTCGGTCCAGCCGTTGCTGCTGCGCTACCTCAGGACGCTCGGCGGGCCACTCGCTGAGGACTGCGCCGCCGAGACCTGGCTGAACGTGGTGGGCGGGCTCGGACGTTTCGTCGGTGACGAGTCGGGGTTCAGGGCCTGGGTGTTCACCATCGGACGCAGGCGACTGGTGGACGCCCAACGACGGTCGTTGCGTGGCGAGGTCCTGTGCGACGACCCGCACGGCCTGCGTGGCGGCCACGAGCACGCTGCAGCCGACGTCGCGGTCACGTTCGAGGAGAGTCAGGAGACGTCGCGGGCTGTCGACCTGTTGACGAGCTTGCCGGTGGAGCAGCGGGAAGCGGTTTTCCTGAGGCATGTGGCGGGCCTCGACGTGCAGCAGACGGCCGAGGTGCTGAGCCGAAGCGCGGGAAGTGTTCGGGTGGCTACCCATCGAGGGCTGCGGAGACTGGGCGCGATGGTCACGGAGGGGACCGAAGCGGCGGACCTGTGACGCTTCCGTCCCTGCTGGCCGAGGGTGGTGCGCCCTGGGACCAGTAACGGATCCCGAGCTTGCGCCGATCTATAGGTGTGGTGAACGAACAGCGCGAGGAGAGCACGCCGGACCCTGGGGTCCGGATGCTGCTTGACGCAGTCGCTGCACCGGTCTCCGTCACCCAGTTCCTGCCAGGCGAGCGGGCGGCGCTCGAGGCGTTCCGTGAACAGCACCTGGTCGGGCGCCGACGTGTCAGAAGTGTCCGGATCCGCCACAGTGCCGGTGCCGTGGCAGCGGGCGTCGGGTTGGTCCTCACGAGCGGGACTGCCGCCGCGGCGGCCACCGGTGTGCTGCCCGGTCCGGCGCAGCACCTTGCGCACGCGTGGTTCGAGAGAGTCGGCATCTCGGTGCCGGACGCGGGAAGCTTCATCGAGCGGGGCAACACGACAGATCAGCGCGGTGCCGAGCTGCCACAGCGGGCGCGGCTGTCGGTGTCACCCCCGTCGGTCGAGGAGCTTGATTCAACGCGGCCGGCCAACGACCCCTCGGGTACTCCGGCACCGCGGTCCGACGCTCATGACCCCGGAACAGGGGCGGAGCACGATCGCGGGTCGCCGTCGGCGACGTACTCCCCGCCCTCGCCCGAGCCGGCCGGCAACGGCGGCATCCACTCGGTCACCCCTGGCGCACCGACCTCCCCGGGCGCTGCCCCCGAGACTCCGCCCGGTGACCCGGAGGCAACCCCGCCCGCTAACCCCGTCGACCAGCCGCGGGCGAACTCTCAGGACCGGCTTCGCCACCCGTCGAAGCCCGCTACGCCGGCACCGACCGGAGCGTCGTCCCCGGAGTCGCCCCCGGCGTCCCAGCCCGATCGCGATCCACCAGTTGAGGAAACGAGACAGAGGAGAACCAGATGAAGACCCGAATCACGGCCGCCGCATTTTCAGCGGCGCTCCTGGCCCCCGGCCTCATCGCCGCGCCTGCGGCCGCCGACGAGACGTGCCGCCCCGGAGCCGAGGTCCGCGAGATGGTTGCCGCGTTCGTGGCTGACATCAAGGACGACGTCCGGTCCGACCGCGCTCGCGCCGCCACCAGGCTCGCGCTGGTGGAGAGCGTGCGCACCTTCCGTGGAGAACGCGCGGACACTGCAGAAGAGCGTCGAGGCCTCGGTGAGCAGATCTCGGCGCTCGCCCGGCGGCAGAGCGAGACGGAGAACCGCGTGGAGGGTCATGCGCTGGCCGCGGCCATCCTGGCGCTCACCGAGCAGCGCCGTGGCGGTGCGAGCTTCAATGCCGAGGAGCGGCAGGAGCTCCGCGGCGCCATCGCCGGCCTGAAGCGTGCCATCGTGAATCGCGCTGACAGCGCGGCCGAAGGCGAGCAGCTTGCGCAGGCGATCCGCGAGATCGTGCAGCAGTTCCCCTGCAAGCCGGCCTGAGCGGCGTGCGTACCGGACCTGCGGATGCTTGATGCGTCCGCAGCTCCGGCATGTTGGGAGGCCGTCCACCACCCAGGAGTTCAACGTGGCAGCGATCGTCGCCAGCACCGTCATCGGCCGTTCCCCCGGCGAGGTGTTCGCCTTTGCCGTTGACCCGGCCAACCTCCCGAAGTGGCAGGAGAACGTGGTCTCTGCGAGTCACGAAGGCGCCCTGGGACAGGGTGCGCGGGTGGTGACTGTTCGCCGGCTGGGCAAGCGGGAGCAGGCAATGACGATGGAGATGACTCGGTACGACGCTCCGAACGGCTGGTCCCTGAGAGGCGTCGACGGACCGGTGCGGCCGCTGGTGGAGACCCGGATCGAGCCGGTGGATGACGGTGCCCGGAGCCGGGTCATCATCGAGCTCGACTTCAAGGGGCACGGAGTCGGGAAGGTGCTGGTGCCGCTTCTGGTTCGACCCGAATCCCGCAAAGGCCTCCCGCGGAATCTCGAACTACTGCGCGGGTGCCTCGAGGCCTAGGAAGTCTCCCGTTGCTGCAAGGGAGGAGCGCCGCTGAGCAAGACCGACTCAGGCGCGGCCGCGGAGCGTCATCTCGAACGCCGCCTCCTGCCCAGGACTGGGCGGATAGTAGCTAGCCTCGCCACCGTGTCCGCGCGCGATCTCGCGCACGAGGTAGAGCCCGAGGCCCGTACCTCCGGATCGGCCGGCGACGGAGAACTGCTCGAACAGGCTCGGAACCAGCCCGGTCGGGACGCCGGGGCCGGCGTCGCTGACCCGGATGTGGACCTCGTCATGATCAGAAGAGCCGAGGAGGTTGATCGGCGGAGCCCCGTGGCGGATGGCGTTGTCGAGAAGGTTGTCGAGGGCCTGGCCCAGCCGTCCCGGATCAGCGTGGAGCGTGACCTCGTACGGGACATCGACCTCGATCTCGACACCGGGCACCGCGGCCTGGGTGCGCGCCGCCGCACTGCGCAGGGTCTCGGTGAGCGACACGTCGTCGGGCCGGAACTGGAGCGTCTCCCCCTGCAACCGGGAGGCCGTGGCGAGATCGGACCCAAGCCGGCGCAGTCGGTGCGCGCTGCTTCGTATGCCGGCCAGCAACTCGTCGCGCGCGGCGACCGACATCTGGTCCCACGACGCGCGAAGAGCGCCGGCCGAGCCGTCAATGACAGCGGTGGGGGTGCGAAGCTCGTGGGCGGTCACGGCCAGTAGGTGGGCCTGCTGGGCGATCGACTTCTTGCGTTCCTCCTCGTGCTCGCGCGGCTCGGTCTGATCGCGTGTGACCTTGGCGAACCCGACGTGATCTCCCGCGTCGTCGTACACAGGGCTGATCACCACGCTCGCCCAGAAGCGGCTCCCGTCCTTGCGCACCCGCCACCCGTCCTCGGCGAACTTGCCCTCGCGAAGGGCAACCTCGAGGTTGTGTTCGGGGTGCCCGGTCGCCTGCTCCTGAGGCGGGTAGAAGACCCGGAAGGATCGGCCGACTATCTCGTTCGCGGCGTATCCCTTGATGCGCTGCGCCCCGGCGTTCCAGCTGATCACGTTGCCCTCGATGTCGAGCATGAAGATTGCGTACTCCCCGACGGCCGTGACCAACCGTCGGAAGGTCTCTTCGCTGCGTCGTAGATCCGCCTCGGCCTCGCGCTGGGCACTGATGTCCTGGACCTGAGCGAACACGTAGAGCACCTGCCGCTGCGAGTCCCGTATGGGTGCGAGCGTGACTCGGACAGTTCGGGAGGGGTTCTCCCCTGGGAAGGTGGGCAGAGGATGCTCAAACGTGGCGAGGTCCTCGCCCAACGAGCGGATGGCCTCGAGCCCGCGGTCCAGCTTCTCACCCCCTCCAAGGGTCAGCCGGCCGTAGTCGACCCCTACGAGGTCGTAGAGGCTGCAGGACATGAGCTCGGCCAGTGCCCCGTTGGCCCGGACGATGGTGCCGTTCACGGTCAGCGTGGCCATCCCGATCGCCGCTTGGTCGAACAGCTCCCGGAATTGCTCGATGTGCTCGTTGAGGACCAGCTGCTCCTGGGCGAATGCACTCTGCTCATCCCCGGAGTCACCGCCCACGACCTTCAGTCCGTGGCGAGCGCTGGGCACGGACCAGGGCGGGGCCTTGTTCATAGTCCGCATGAGTCGCCCTGGGAGCTCTTCCAGCGGGATCGACTTCTCGATGAAGTCGGCTGCCCCGAGCTCACGTGCCCGCGCGGCAAGGCCGTCCTCCTCGAACCCGGTGAACATCACCACCCTCGTCTCAGGGCACAGGGCAAGGATCGCCGGCAGCGCCTCGATGCCGTCCATCGTCGGCATCGACGTGTCGAGCAGCAGCAGCGCAGGTTCGTGGCGATAGACCAGACCGATCGCCTCTTCGCCGTCCCCACCTTCACCGACGACCTCGAACATCCCAGAAGACTGGAGCCGCCGGCCGACCAGCGCCCGGACTTCCTTGGAGTCGTCGACCACGACAACTGTGGGCAGAGGACGGTCAGGGGCGCCGTTCACGTCCCCACCGTTCCCCTGTTCCAGACGATCATGCTCACACCACAGAGTCGCATGAACCCTCGCGTCCGTTCAGAGCTCCTGTTCCAGGACGATGACCGGCGTGGGCGTCGAGCGGAGTGCGGCGTACTGGTCCAGCCTCGGCTCGATGGATCGCCACAAGGCCCACAACCGAGCTCGTTCCGGGCCCTGGGCCTCGTGTGCCGACACTCGCCGGGCTGGACCTCCGGCCAGCCGCACGTGAGCGCTGGGGTCAGCCTTGAGGTTCAGCCACCAGGCCGGCTCGCCCTCGCCCCAGCCGTTCATCGCCAGCAGCACCAGGTTCGTGCCGTCCTCGAGGTAGCCGACGATGACCGCACGGTCCTGGCCGGAGCGCCGTCCGACGGTGCTCAGCCGCAGCGCACCCCACCCACGCTTGCCCGCTGGGCTCCACAGGCCCTTCCTGCCGTTGGTCACCCGGTACAGAGCGCGGTGGGCTTTCCAGGCGGCGGTGACGAACCAGCGCGGCGGGACCCGCACTTGTCGCTCGACCTCTCGGCTCATCGCACCAGCTCCCGACACTCGGCTCCCGCACGCCTCGAAACTCTGTCAACGGCCGGGCGCGTCAACCTCCATGCGCTCCACCCATTGAGCGCGCCAGGCCGGAGGCTCCCAGGGCTCCCCGAAGTAGATGCGCTCGCGCACCACCTTCCCTTCGTGGAACTCCATGATGCCCACGACGTTCACTGGCTGATCGTCGTAGCGGATCGTGTACTCGTTGACCCAGAGGTCGTGGCAGCCGATGGTCCGGTGCATGTGGAAGTCCAGGCGTGCGGGGTAGACGGACCTGACGGCGATGATGTTGGCCCTGCCGCGGACTCGCTCGCGGCCTTGCGGCCATTCCAGTACGGCGTCGTCGGCGTAGATCTCCGACGCGCGGGCGATGTCGTCACGGGGGCCACCGCCGGCGGCGCTGATGGTGGACGCTTCGAAGTGGTCCTTGATCATGGCCCGCACCGTGTCCTCGTTCACTCCTTCGACTCCGTTCCTCCGGTGGCGCTCGTGTGCGCCAGCGGCCGGAGCGCCGAGCTGATCTCGCCGTGCAGCGCCTTGAGCGCGGCAACGTAGATCTCCGAGAACGTGGGGAACGGCTGGATCGTGTCGCCCAGGACGGCGAGGGGGACGCGGGCGCGAATCGCCAGCGTCGCCTGCTGCAGCCACTCGCCGGCCTCGGGGCCGAGCGCATACGCGCCCGTCAGCCGCTCGCCATCACTGACGAGAGTCAGGAAGCCGTTGCTGTCGGCGTACGCGCGCGTGTAGGTGGCGGTCTTCGCCACCGCCGACACCGGAACCGTGGCGCTGAAGCGGCCTTCGGCGGCGCCCACTGCCGCGGCCTGCGGGTCGGTGTAGACGACTCGTGGCACGGCCTCGTAGTTCGCCGCTCGCGGCTCCCCGAGGATGTTCGCGGCGACCACGTCGCCCTGGTACTTGCCGACGTGGGTCAGCGGCCACAGACCGGTGACATCGCCGATCGCCCACAGGTGCTCGCCCGCGCGTAGGTGCTCGTCGACCGGAACTCCGTGGCTGTCCGGCTCGATGCCGACGGTCTCCAGACCGAGCCCACGGACCCGCGGGCGCCGGCCGGTGGCGACGAGCAGCCGGTCACCGCGCAGCTCGCGTCCGTCGTCCATCTCCAGGACGTAGTCATCGCCGTCGCGCCGCGCCGCGGACGTGCTCGCGGACAGCACCAGCTCGATGCCCTCGCGGCGCAGCACCTCGCCGAGCGCCGCACCGAGCGGCGCCGGCTCACGGGCGAGCACGTGCTCGCCCCTGTCGACCAGTGCCACTTCGCCGCCGAGTCGTCGTACGGCCTGTGCCATCTCCACCCCGACCGGCCCGCCACCCAGGATCAGCAGGCGCCGCGGGACGGCCTTCATGGACGTGGCCTCCCGGCTCGTCCAGACGCCTTCCAGCTCGTGCAGGCCCGGCACCGGTGGCATGAACGGATCGGCGCCGTTCGCGAGCACCACATGGTCAGCGGTGTGGCGCCTGCCGTCGACCTCGACGACGCCCGGGCCGGCGAGCCGTCCGCTGCCGCGCAGCAGGTCGATGCCGGTGTCAGCCAGCCAGCGCTGCTGCCCGGCATCGGAGTAGTCCGAGACCATGAAGTCACGCCAGGCAAGGGCCGCCTCGACGTCGACCTCGGCGCTCCCGGCCGCTTCGCGCGCCGCCTGGGCTGCCTCGCCCGGACGCAGCAGCGTCTTCGACGGGATGCACGCCCAGTACGAGCACTCTCCGCCCACCAGCTCGCGCTCGACGACCGCTACGCGCAGGCCGCCCTCGGCCAGTGCGCCCGCGCAGTGCTCGCCGGGCGAGCCGCCGCCCACGACGATCACGTCGTAGTCGTAGCCGTTCATGCGCCTTACTGCGGCTGCCGCTCGTCCACCATGTACTGGGCGTACCAGTCCGGCCAGTTCTCGTCGCGCTGCCCGAGCTCGGCCTCGTGCTTTCCGTGCGCGGCCTCTGCTCGACGCATGGCCTCGGCCAGGTCCGCGGTCGAGTCGTAGGTCGCCCGGCCGGGGGTCACGCGTCCGGGCCGTCGGGTGGTGACCTCCTGCACGAACCAGCCGTTGCCGTCGGGGTCGGTGAACGACAGGTACGAGCCGTAGCTCGAGCGGTCCGGGGCGGGACCGGATGCCCGTACGGCGCCGTTGGCGTGGATGAACACCCCGTCGGCGGGATGGAACACCTCACTGACGTCTGCACCGTGGTCCGCGAGGTCCTGCCGGGCGGCCTCGATGTCGGAGACAGCCAGGATCAGACCTTCCGCCGAGCCCGGTGCGGCCGAGGTGATTCCGCTGCCGAGGATCACTGAGCAGTCCGAACCCGGAGGTGTCACCTGCACCACCCGGTAGTCCGGCGTGGGTGCGAAATCGGCATCCTCGCGCCACCCGAGCGCCTTGTAGAACTCCTTGGCCCGGTCCACATTCGAGACCGGTACCACCACAACCTCGAGCTTCATGTCCACGTCTCGGCTCCTCTCGTGCTGATTCCGGCGGGGTCGATGCCAGAAATGACCCACGTTCCACGCTCGTCCGACCCATGGCGGAAGTCCATAGCGAAAAGGGCGTGGCCCGGAAGGACCCGGGGTGGCGTCCAGCACTTCGACGGCACAAGGGAGACCGTGAGACGGCCGGTGTGGCGGAGGATGCGGGATTCGAACCCGCGAGGGCTGTTAACCCAACCCGCTTTCCAAGCGAGCGCCATAGGCCACTAGGCGAATCCTCCGCGGAGGAGAGTACCGGTCGGCCGACGGGCGGGTGAAATCCGGCCTCGCCCCGCGTTGGCCCTCCCGAGCTGCTCACCTACACTCGTCCGCAACCCCCCGCGTGGCGGCATCTTGCCGAACTCCCCCAGGGCCGGAAGGCAGCAAGGGTAAGCGAGCTCTGCCGGGTACGCGGGGGGCCTTTTTCTGCCCACAGGAGAGGTTTCGGTACGGCGTTTCCACAGCCGACGAGCTGGCACCGAAAAGTGTCGGTGGGGGCTGGTTGAGTCTCCTCATGACGGGCACACTCGAGGTTCCTCCAGAGCCGCTGGAGCCGGGCGTGCCCGGGGTTCTGGAGGCCATGCGGGGGCAGGTCCGCGAGCGCACCGAGACGCTGTGGGCGGCCCGGCCGGCGCAGGAGCTGACCAACACCGTGGCCTCGATCGAGGCCCTGAAGTCGACGCTGGAGCTGCTGGAGCTCGACGTGATCGCCGAGCTCGAGTCCACCGGAGGAGTCCGTGAGGAAGGCTGGGCGTCTACCCGCGACTTCGGCACGGCGGTCGCCGGTGGCCACCACGGAACCGGCCCGAGGATGGTCCGGCTGGCCGAGGACCTCGCCACCGACCTCTTCGCCCCGGTCGCGGCCGGGTTGCGCGACGGCTGGCTCTCCTCGGCCAAGGCGGTCGCCATCTCCCGGGCCATCGATGCGCTGCCCTCGACGTGTGACCGGGCCCGAGCAGTGAACGTGATGCTGGAGGAGGCCAAGCGGCTCAACGCCAGCGAGCTGACCAAGGCCGGCCGGCACCTGCTCGCGGTGATCGACCCCGACCGCGACGACCGCCGACAGGAACGCGAGCTGGACCGCGAGGACCGGGCGGCGCACCTGCACCGCTTCCTGTCCATCACCGACGACCACGCTGGCGGTGACTGGATCCGGGGCCGCTGCGCCGCCGAGGACGGCACCCAGATCCCCGCGAGCGCCGTACGACGCCTGTGCTGCGACGCCGAGGTCATCCCGGCCGTCCTCGGCTCGACCGGTGAGGTCCTCGACGTCGGCCGCAGCAGCCGGCTGGTGACGCCCGCCATCTGGAAGGCATTGGTCGCGCGCGACCGCCACTGCCGCTTCCCGGGCTGCCGTCGCCCGCCCCTGATGTGCCACGCCCACCACGTCTGGCACTGGATCGACGGCGGGCCAACCTGCCTCGACAACCTCATCCTGCTCTGTGGCCACCACCACCGCCTCGTCCATGCCGGACCCTGGCGGGTCGAGCGGGAGCCGAGCGGTGAGACGGTATTCGTCCCGCCGCGCGGAGCCACCCGCGACCGGCTGGTCACCCCGCGCCCACCGCCCCGGGAGCAGGAGTCGGGAGCGGGGCAAAGCGGCCGGGAAGACCGGTTACCAGGTGTCGGAGCGGATGGTTAGGGTTCAGGCGTGGAGTCACCCCTCGCGTTGTACCGGCGCCACCGGCCCGAGACGTTCGCCGACGTCATCGGGCAGGAGCACGTGACGGCGCCGCTGCGAGCCGCGCTCGCGAACAACCGGGTCAACCACGCCTACCTCTTCTCCGGTCCCCGCGGCTGCGGCAAGACCACCTCCGCGCGGATCCTCGCGCGCGCTCTCAACTGCGAGCAGGCGCCGGTCGCTGACCCGTGCGGTGAGTGCGACAGCTGCCGCGACCTGGCCCGCGACGGCGCCGGCTCGATCGACGTGATCGAGATCGACGCGGCCTCCCACGGCGGTGTCGACGACGCCCGCGACCTGCGCGAGAAGGCGTTCTTCTCGCCGGTGAAGAGCCGGTACAAGGTCTACATCATCGACGAGGCCCACATGGTGACCACGCAGGGCTTCAACGCCCTGCTCAAGCTCGTCGAGGAGCCGCCGCCGCACCTGCGCTTCATCTTCGCCACCACCGAGCCCGACAAGGTGCTGCCGACGATCCGGTCCCGCACCCACCACTACCCGTTCCGGCTGATCCCGCCGCGGCTGCTGTCGGCGTACCTCTCCGAGCTGTGCGAGAAGGAAGGCGTCGCGATCGAGCCGGCCGCCCTGCCGCTGATCGTGCGGGCCGGAGGCGGCTCCGCGCGAGACAGCCTGTCCGTGCTCGACCAGCTCCTCGGCGGCGCGGGACCAGAGGGCGTGACCCACGTGCTGGCGACCGGTTTGCTCGGCTACACCCCCGACTCCCTGCTCGACGACGTGGTCGACGCCTTCGCGGCCGGCGACGGCGCCGCCGTGTTCGAGGTGGTCGACCGGGTGATCGAGACCGGTCAGGACCCCCGCCGCTTCGCGGAGGACCTGCTGCGCCGACTGCGCGACCTCGTCATCGTGGCGGCCGTCCCCGACGCCCCCGCCACCGGTCTGATCGACGTCTCCGTCGACCAGGGCGAGCGGCTGGTGGCGCAGTCCGCCCGGTTCGGCCCCTCCGAGCTCAGCCGCGCCGCCGACCTCGTGGCCGCCGGCCTGACCGAGATGCGCGGCGCGACCGCCCCCCGGCTGCTGCTCGAGCTGATCTGCGCCCGGGTGCTGCTGCCCGGAGCCGATCACGGCACCGACGGGCTGATGGCGAGGATCGACCGGCTGGAGAAGCGTGCCGCCATCAGCGGGGGAGCGCCCAGCCACGCGGTGACGAGCCCGGCGCCTTCGCCGCCGGTGGAGCACCCCGTGGAGCCCGTCGCCGAGGCAAGTGCGCCGCCGGTCCCGGGGCCGGACCCGACTCCAGCGGCCCCCGAGGCGTCCGCGCAGGAGCCACCGACGCCCGCACCGCCTCCCCGCGAGGAGGCAGCTCCCGTCGAACCGTCGGCCCCGGCGCAGCCGGCCGAGGCCGCTCCGGAGGGCGGGCTGACGCTGGTCGAGGTACGCCGCCTGTGGCCCGACATCGTCGAGGCGACCAAGCTCCGACGCCGGGTGGCCTGGATGCACCTCACCCAGAACTCCCAGGTCATCGGGGTCGAGGGCAACACCCTGGTCCTCGGCTTCAACAACGCCGGCGCCCGCGACTCCTTCGTCAACGGCGGCTGCGACGAGATCCTGCGCCAGGCCGCGATCGACGTGGTCGGCGATGGACTGGAAGGTCGACGCGATCGTCGACCCCGGTGCCAGGCCCGACGCGCCCGCGCCATCGCCCACCACCGGGTCCGCGGGGCCACCGGCTGCCGACGCCGCGGCCCCCAACCCCGCGCCCTCGCCATCGGCTGACCGAGCAGACTGCCGCGCCGGACGCGACCCCGGACGAGCCCCCCATCCGAGGCGACGCCGCCCGCGCCCCGCAGCAGGCCTCCCGACCGGCCGACCCCAACGCCGTAGCCGCCGCGCGCGGCGCCATCTCCCGGACCCGCACGGGCGAGCCGGCCGAGGACCCCCGCGCCCGGGCCGACGCCGACGCCCATCCCGACGACCCGGACGCCGACGCCGGGGGTCTCGACACCACCGAGCTGCTCCAGCGCGAGCTGGGCGCCCAGGTGATCGAGGAGACCCCAAACAAATGACCACCCACGACGACCAAGTGAGGCAACCATGACCCAGAACCCGTTCGACGCGCTGGGCGGAGCCGGAGCCGGCGGAGGGGGCTTCGACATGAACGCCCTCATGCAGCAGGCCCAGCAGATGCAGCAGCAGCTCCAGGACGCCCAGGCCCGGCTGGCCGAGACCACCGTCGACGGCACCGTGGCCGGCGGTGCCGTCACCGTCACCGTCAACGGCGTCGGCGACCTGACGGGGGTCCAGATCAAGGCCGGCGGGTTCGACGGCAGCGACGTCGACGACCTCTCCGACCTCGGCGACATGATCGTCGCCGCCTACCGTGACGCCAAGGCCCAGGCCGACGCGCTGGCCCAGGAGGCGCTCGGTCCCCTCGGGGGTGGCGGTCTGCCCGGGCTCGGCTAGATCGCGAGGTCGGCGTGTACGAAGGGATCGTCCAGGACCTGATCGACGAGCTGGGGCGGCTGCCCGGCGTCGGTCCCAAGAGCGCGCAACGGATCGCGTTCCACCTGCTCCAGGCCGAGCCCGCCGACGTACGCCGCCTCGCCGACATCCTGGTCGAGGTCAAGGCGAAGGTGAAGTTCTGCAACGTCTGCTTCAACGTCTCCGAGGACGACCAGTGCCGGATCTGTCGCGACCCGCGCCGCGACGCCACGGTGCTGTGCGTCGTCGAGGAGTACAAGGACGTCGTGGCCATCGAGCGGACCCGTGAGTTCCGGGGGCGCTACCACGTCCTGGGCGGGGCGATCTCGCCGATCGACGGCATCGGCCCCGACCAGCTCCGGATGCGCGAGCTGATGACCCGGCTGGCCGACGGCACGGTCACCGAGGTCATCCTCGCCACCGATCCGAACCTCGAGGGGGAGGCCACGGCGACCTACCTCACCAGGTTGCTCAAGCCAATCGGGTTGCGCGTGACGCGGTTGGCGAGTGGACTGCCGGTAGGCGGTGACCTCGAGTACGCCGACGAGGTCACCTTGGGGCGTGCGTTCGCAGGGAGGCGATCCGCAGAATGAATGAACCGCAGAAGGTCGACGGGGAGACCCGGGAGTTCGCCCAGCAGATCGCCGACCAGGTCGAGAGCTTCCTGATCGCGCTCCAGGCCATCGCCCGCGAGGGCGACGTCGGCCGCGCCATCTCGCTGCTGCTGCTGGAGATCAGCCAGGTGCTGCTCGCGGGCGCCCGACTGGGCGCCCAGCGTGACTTCGCGCCGCGAGCCGAGTACCAACCCGACGTCGGCCCCGAGCCCGACATCGACGAGATGCGGCTGCGCCTGGCCGAGATGCTCGACAGCATCGACACCTACAGCCTCGTGTTCGACCCCTACGTGCCGGAGCTGGTCGAGAGCCAGCTCTCCGACGACCTGACCAGCATCGCCACCGACCTCGAGAACGGCCTGCGCCACTACCGGCTCGGCAACGTCGACGAGGCGCTGTGGTGGTGGCAGTTCTCCTACGTCTCGTCCTGGGGCAACCTCGCCGGGGCGGCCCTCAACGCGCTGCTGTCGGTCGTCGCCCACGACCGCCTCGACGCCGACATCGAGGGCGAGGACGAGCAGGTGGCCGCGGCGATTGAGATGCTGGAGGCTGACCCGTCAGCGCCCCGGTAAACTCGGGGCCCTTGCCGCCGATCAGCAGAGGTAACTGACCAGTGGGCATTGTCGTGCAGAAGTACGGCGGCTCGTCGGTCGCCGACGCGACCGGCATCAAGCGGGTCGCACAACGCATCGTGGCGACCCGCAAGGCGGGACACGACGTGGTCGTCGTCGTGTCCGCGATGGGCGACACCACCGACGAGCTCCGCGACCTCGCCGAGCAGGTGACGCCGCTGCCACCGCCCCGCGAGCTCGACATGCTGCTCACCGCCGGGGAGCGGATCTCGATGGCGCTGCTGGCGATGGCGATCGCGCAGCTCGGCCACAAGGCCCAGTCGTTCACCGGCTCCCAGGCCGGCGTCATCACCGACTCCGCCCACGGCAAGGCGAAGATCATCGACATCACGCCGGGCCGGATCGAGAACGCCCTCAGCGACGACGCGATCGCGATCGTCGCCGGCTTCCAGGGCGTCTCCCAGGACACCAAGGACATCACCACCCTCGGCCGCGGCGCCTCCGACACCACCGCCGTTGCCCTCGCGGCGGCGCTCGGGGCCGAGGTGTGCGAGATCTACTCCGACGTCGACGGCGTGTTCACCGCCGACCCGCGGATCGTCCCGACCGCCCGCAAGCTGCACCGCGTCTCCACCGAGGAGATGCTCGAGATGGCGGCCTCCGGGGCCAAGATCCTCCATCTCCGCTGCGTCGAGTACGCCCGCCGCTACGACATGCCCGTCCACGTGCGCTCCTCCTTCAGCCAGAAGGAAGGCACCTGGATCATTCCCACCGCTGAGGGAGAAGAGATGGAACAGGCCATCATCGCCGGAGTCGCCCACGACCGGAGCGAAGCCAAGATCACCGTCGTCGGCGTGCCCGACAAGGTGGGCGAGGCGGCCCGGATCTTCGAGGCGCTGGCCGCGACCGAGGTCAACATCGACATGGTCGTCCAGAACGTCTCCGCCGCCGCGACGGGGCTCACCGACATCTCGTTCACGCTGCCGCGCGAGGACGGCCAGACGGCCATGGGCGCGCTGGCCCGGATCCAGGACGAGGTCGGCTACGACAAGCTGCTCTACGACGACCAGATCGGCAAGGTGTCGCTGATCGGCGCCGGCATGCGCTCGCACCCGGGCATCACCGCCAAGTTCTTCGCCGCGCTCGCCTCCGCGGGCGTCAACATCGAGATGATCTCCACCTCCGAGATCCGGATCTCGGTGATCGTCGACGAGGCCCAGATCAACGCGGCCGTCCAGGCCACGCACACCGCGTTCGACCTCGACGCCTCCGAGGTGGAGGCCGTCGTCTACGGCGGAACCGGACGATGACATGGCTTCGCATCGGGATCGTCGGCGCCACCGGGCAGGTGGGCGTCGCCATGCGCCAGATCCTCGCCGAGCGGTCGTTCCCCGCCGACGAGGTCCGCTTCTTCGCCTCCGCCCGCTCGGCCGGCACCACCCTGCCCTTCGCCGGCCGCGAGATCACCGTGGAGGACGCCGCGACCGCCGACCCGACCGGGCTCGACATCGCACTCTTCTCCGCCGGGCGCCTCCACCTCGCGCGCGCTCGCCCCGCGGTACGCCGAGGCCGGTGCCGTGGTGGTCGACAACTCCTCGGCGTTCCGGATGGATCCCGACGTCCCGCTCGTGGTCTCCGAGGTCAACCCCGACGCGATCCGGGAGGCCCGCAAGGGGATCATCGCGAACCCGAACTGCACCACCATGGCCGCGATGCCGGTCCTCAAGCCGCTGCACGACGAGGCCCGGCTGGTGCGGCTGATCGCGTCGACGTACCAGGCGGTGTCCGGGTCGCGGTGTCGCCGGCGTCGACGAGCTGGCCGCCCAGCTCGCGGCCGCGGGCGACAAGGCGCGTGAGCTGGCCTACGACGGCGAGGCGGTGGCCTTCCCCGAGCCGGTCAAGTACGCCCGGACGATCGCCCACAACGTCTTGCCGATGGCCGGATCGATCGTCGACGACGGGCTCGAGGAGACCGACGAGGAGCAGAAGCTCCGCAACGAGTCGCGGAAGATCCTCGGCATCCCCGAGCTGAAGGTGTCCGGCATCTGCGTCCGGGTGCCGGTCTTCACCGGTCACTCGCTGGCGATCAACGCCGAGTTCGCGGCGCCCATGCCGGTCGCGCGGGCGCGCGAGCTGCTGTCGAGCGCGCCGGGCGTCGAGCTGTCCGACATCCCGACCCCGCTCCAGGCCGCGGGCAAGGACCCGTCGTACGTCGGCCGGTTGCGCCAGGATCCCGGGGTCGCCGACGACCGGGGCCTCGCGCTGTTCGTGAGCAACGACAACCTGCGCAAGGGCGCGGCCCTCAACACCGTGCAGATCGCCGAGCTGGTGGCCGCCGGCCTGCGCTGAATCAACCCGCCGGGAGCAGGGCCCGCCCGGACCTAGTCCCTGCCGGTGTCGACGAACGACGTCGTGACCCATGCCGACAGGGTGTAGGTCAGCAGGGTCACGCACGGGATGACGATGATCATCCACCAGTTGAACAGCAGGTCCACGAGGAACAGCAGGACCACCACCGTGAGCAGCCCGACGGCGAGGAAGCTCGTGCTGCCCGCTTCGGCGACACCGAAGAAGCGAAGCAGCGCCGGCGCCGAGGAAGACCATCGCCACCAGGATCAGCAGCAGCAGGAAGAGGCCGGTGCCTCCGCAGGAGGACGCCCCCCTGACGACCTCGCAGATCTGCAGCGATCCCCACGTGAGCCCGACGGTCGCGGCCCCGACCAGGATCCCGGTGAGGACGGCGCCCGGGATCGCGCCGATCGGCAGCCGGAACGACCTTCGCGGTTTCTTCGGGGTCGCCACCTCCGGCTCGGGCTCCACCCGGTCGTCGGTGGCGGCGACGGTGGTGGCGGTCGCCGTCTCGTCGGCGAACAGCGGCTGACCGGACGGCTCCGCGGATGCCGCCGGCTGCTCGGGCGAGCTCTCGCGCGCCACCGGCATCGGCTCGGTCTCGGGCTCCGGGGTCGGTTCCGGCGGTGGTTCGGCCGCAGCCGGGCTTGGGGCGGCTCGGGTCGGGCGCTGGTCGGGCTCGCACCGGCTCGGGTTGGGGCGCTGGCTCGGGCTCCGCCACCGGCTCGGGCTCCCGCTGGGGCTCGGGCTGGGGCTCGGGCTGGGGCACGGACTCGGCCTCGGCGGCAGCGCGCGCCTTCTTGCCCGCTTGCGCCGGAAACCGAACGACGGGAGCTCCAGCGACGGCCCGTCACGATCCTGGTCAGCCATGGCTCGAAGTCTGCCAGAACGCCGGCGGTGAGCGCCGGGAACGACCGAGCGCGCCGATCCGTGGATCGACGCGCTCATGATCTCCTCGGAGATCACCGGGTCGGGCTGACAGGATTTGAACCTGCGGCCTCCTCGTCCCGAACGAGGCGCGCTACCAAGCTGCGCCACAGCCCGAAAGTGCCCTGGTCTCGACCCCGACCGATGAAGGCCGGGCACCACCGCCAGGGCACGGCGAGCATACCGGAGCGGTCGCGGCCCGCTCCAATCGCGTCGGGACCGGCGAATCAGTCGTGCGAGGTGAGAGTCAGCAGCGTCGCCTCGGGGCGGCAGGCGACCCGTATCTGGGCGTAGGGACTGGTGCCGAGCCCGGCCGAGACGTGCAGC
Source organism: uncultured Actinomycetota bacterium (assembly GCA_963812345.1). Lineage (GTDB taxonomy): Bacteria > Actinomycetota > Actinomycetes > Propionibacteriales > Nocardioidaceae > Nocardioides. Next base: position 165,345 of record CAWEVA010000024.1, on the reverse strand, counting down.
CAGGCGGAGCCGGGGTCGCCGGGCACCGACTGCGCAGGATGGCGGTGCAGTCCCTTGGCCCGGGCCGGCTCGAGGTCGCAGTTGGTGGTCAGCGCGCCGAGGCCGGGCACGCACACCTGGCCGCCGTGGGTGTGGCCGGCCAGGATCGCGTCGTACCCGTCCGCCGCGAACTGGTCCAGCACCCGGAGGTACGGCGCGTGGGCGACGCCCAGCCGCACGTCGGCGTCCGCGTCGGCCGGCCCGGCCACCTCGTCGAGCCGGTCGTAGCGCAGGTGCGGGTCGTCGACCCCGGCGAACGAGAACGTCGTCGCTCCGACCTTCAGCGGAGGCGCGCTGGTTGGTCAGATCGAGCCAGCCGGAGCCGGTGAACAGCTCCTTGAGCTCCCGCCAGGGCAGGAGGGCGCTGTCGGTGTGCCGCTTGCCGTTGTCGGGAAGGAGGTAGCGCAGGGGGTTGCGCAGCGTGGGCGAGTAGTAGTCGTTGGAGCCGAGCACGAAGACGCCGGGGACGTCGAGCAACGGCCCCAGGGCGTCGCGCAGCCGCGGGACGGAGTCGCGGTGGGCGATGTTGTCACCGGTGTTGACCACGAGGTCCGGGTCGAGGGCGGACAGACCGGCGAGCCAGTCCTGCTTTCGCTTCTGGCCCGGCGTCAGGTGGATGTCGCTGAGGTGCAGCACGCGCAGGCTCGGCTGTCCGGGCGGCAGCAGCGGCAGCGTCACGTCGCGGAGGCGGAACGCCCGCGTCTCCCACACGGCGTACGCCGTGAGCCCGGCGCCGGCGGCCAGCCCACCCGTCGCCAGGGCACGAGCAATCCGGGGGAGGCCCATGCCGCAAGGCTGCCACAATGGCGGCCATGAGTGCTCTCAAGGACCGTCTCCGCGCCGACCTCACCGCGGCCATCAAGTCGCGTGAGGAGATCCGGTCATCGACCCTGCGGATGGTGCTCTCGGCGATCACCAACGCGGAGGTGGCGGGCAAGCAGGCCCGGGAGCTCAGCGACGACGACATCGTGGGCGTGCTGTCCACCGAGGCCAAGAAGCGCCGGGAGGCGGCGGGCGCCTTCGACGACGGTGGGCGGCCGGAGATGGCGGAGCGCGAGCGTGCTGAGGCCGCGGTGATCGCCGACTACCTGCCCGAGCCGCTGTCGGAGGCGGAGATCGAGGCGATCGTCACCGAGGCGATCGCGCAGACCGGCGCCGAGGGCGAAGGCATGCGCGCCATGGGCAAGGTGATGGGCGTGGTCCAGCCCCAGGTGAAGGGGCGGGCCGACGGCGGCGCCGTCGCCGCGGTGGTGCGAAGCCGGCTGCGGTGGTTCCTGAGGCGAGCGAGCGAGGTGTCGAGGTCCGAGGCGATGCCTGAGGGCCGCCTGGCCGTCTCGCAGGGCCGGCGTCGCTCAGCCGTTGCCGTTGCCCCGGCCGTTGCCGTTGCCGTTGCCGTTCCCGGGGCCGCCGTTGTCGCCGCCGCCGCCTCCGCCGCCGCCGTCACCGCCGCCGTCGTTGCCGCCTCCGCCGCCTCCGCCGTTGACTCGGGCGGCGGTGGCGCGGGCACGTAGCCGATCGAGGGGTAGATCGTGACCACGTCGCCCTTGGAGGCGACGTCGTCGGCTCCGGGGCTGGTGTAGGCGACCGTCCCGGCGGGGTAGTTGGAGAACACCTCGTCGCTGGCGACCAGGACGACGAAGCCCGCGTCCTCGAGCTGCTGCGTCGCGGCGGAGACGCTCATGCCGTAGGTGTCGGGCACGGAGGTGGACTCGCCCTCGAGCTGGTCGAAGGAAGGCGGGACGAACGTCGCGTCGTCGAGCCACTGCTCGATCACGCTCATCGCGTCGCCCCACATCGGGCCGGCGATGCCGGACCCGGAGGCGCTGGCGATGAACGAGCCGCCCACGGTCTGGCCCGCCAGCGGGATCGGCTGGCCATCCTGGTTGGCGCCGGCGATCATCGCCGCCGTCGCCAGGTTCGGGGTGTAGCCCACGAACCACACCGACTTGCCGTCCTGGGTGGTGCCGGTCTTGCCGGCGTCCGGCTGGACGGTCGAGATCGCGGAGCCGAACCCGCCGGGCGCCATGACGCCCTTCAGGATGTCGTTGACGGTGTTGGCGACATTCGCCTCCAGCACCTGGGTGCACCGGGAGGGGTACTCCTTGAGCAGGTTCCCGTTGGCGTCCTCGATCGCGGTCACCGCGCGTGAGGCGCAGTGCTTGCCCTGGGCGGCGAACGTGGCGTAGGCCTCGGCCATCTCCAGCGGGCTGGTGTTGACGACGCCCAGCGTGAACGACGGGACCCGTTCACGGTCCGGGTCGGTCAGGTCGATGCCCATGCTCTTGGCCAGCTCGTAGGGCTGGCACAGCCCGGTCAGCAGCTCGAGGTTCGCGAAGAAGGTGTTCACCGACAGCTGGGTGCCGGAGTACAGGTCGAAGGTGCCGCCGCGCCCGTCGTAGTTCTGCGGGTCCCATACAGCGGTGCTGGTGTACGGCCCGTCGCAGGTCGCGGTAGTCGTTCATCGGGATGAACTCCTGCGACGGCACGCTCAGAGTCGTGCGCGGGTCGATGCCCTTGGCCAGAGCGGTGGCCAGGACGAATGCCTTGAACGTCGAGCCGGCCTGGAAGCCGTTGGAGTCGCCGTACCTCGTGGGCACGACGTAGTTGAGGTAGGTCTGTCCCTTCGGCTTGTCGCGACCCATCGGCCGCGACTGGGCGATGGCCCTCACGTTGCCGGTCCCGGGCTCGACCATCGCGAGGCCGCCCAGCGCCTGGTCGGTCGGGTAGACGTGCGCGCGGACCGACTTGTCGGCCGCTGCCTGGTAGCGCAGGTCGATCGTGGTGCGGATGGTGAGGCCACCGGACCGGATGAGCTTCTTGCGCTCCTCGGGGGTCTTGCCGAGGGACTCGTCCTGCCATCAGGACGTTGAGGACGTAGTCGCAGAAGAAGGGTGCGCGGGAGAGCACGCAGCCGTTCTGTGCGGGCTGGACGTCGAGCCCCAGCCTCTGCTCCTTGACCTTCGCCGCCCGCGCGTGGGCTGACGACGTTGAGCTCGGCCATCCGGTCGAGGACCAGGTTGCGGCGACGCTTCGCCTCGAGCGGGGAGTTGGTCGGGTCGTAGCCGGTGGGGTTCTTCACCAGGCCGGCGAGGAGCGCCGACTCCCGCAGGTCGAGGTCCTTGGCGTTCTTGTTGAAGTAGTGGCGAGCAGCCGCCTGCACGCCGAAGGCGCCGTCGCCGAAGTAGGCGAGGTTGAGGTATTGCTCGAGGATCCAGTCCTTGGAGTACTTCTCCTCGAACGCGATGGCGTAGCGCAGCTCGCGGATCTTGCGGGCGTAGGTGTCGTCGGTGGCGGCCTCGCGCTCGGCCCGGGTGTTGGCCTGGCTGACCAGGGTCAGCTTCACCATCTGCTGCGTGATCGACGAACCACCCTGGACCGTGGCCTCGCTGGCCTGGTTGGTGATCAGCGCCCGCAGGGTGCCCTTGAGGTCGAGGGCGCCGTGCTGGTAGAAGCGGGAGTCCTCGATGGAGACGATCGCCTTGACCATGGTCCGGGAGATCTGGCTCAGCGGCACGTTGATGCGGTTCTCGTCATAGATCGCCGCGATCACGTTACCGTTGGCGTCGATGATCCGGGTCTTCTGGGGCAGCGCCTCGGTCTCGAGCTCGGTCGGGAGGTTGTCCATGCCGCGGGCCACGTCGCGGGCCGCGAGCCCGACCACGCCCGCGAAGGGGATCGCCAGACCGGCCACGACCACGCCGAGGACGGCTGCCACGGCGGCCATGACGCCGAGGTGGGAGAGCACGCGATCGGTCGGCAGGCGCTCGTCGGGGGGCACGGACATGCCCCCTAATGTACGTGAGCGGGTGGTTCCCGGCCGATTCGTGACACCTGGTGACTAGTCATACCGGGCCATGCGATCTGGGCTGATCGAGTCTTACGGCGAAGTAGTTGATTCATCTACCTTCTTCTCGGGGAACGGAAAGGCGCCAGCAGGCGTCACCGAAAATCGGACGGATGGGGACGTCATCATGTGGGTAGAGAATTGGGCGCCTTCGGCGGCTTGCCGCCAGGCATCGCCGGACCAGCTCTTCGTTCGAGGCGCAGAGCAGAACAAGGCCAAGCAGCTGTGCACGGGTTGCCCCGTGCGCACCGAGTGCCTGGCCGAGGCCCTCGACAACCAGATCGAGTGGGGGGTGTGGGGCGGCATGACCGAGCGTGAGCGTCGGGCCCTCCTCCGCCGCCGGCCGACCGCGTCCTGGCGGGCCGTGCTCGAGGCCGCCCGCGAGCAGGAGACCAAGGGCGCGAAGCCGGTCACCGCGACCGTCTGAGGTTCACCCCTCCGCCAGCAGCTCTCCCACCCGGCGCAGGCCGGTCAGGTCGTGCACGTCGCCGGCCAGGGCGGGCACCACCGCGGTCGGGACCTTCGGGTGCGCCGCCGCGAACCGCTCGCGCAGCCGCGCCTCGCGCTCGACGAGCCGCGTGCGGTCGGCGTGCAGCCGCAACAGACCCGCGGACACGGCCGTGTCGTCCTTCTTGCGTAGCCGGGCGGCGGCAGCCATCGCCTCGTCGGCCGAGAGGTCACCGACCGGTGCGGGACTGGCGCGGTTGACCACGAGGCCCGCCAGCGGCATCCGGTCCTCGCTGAGCCGCTCGACGAAGTACGCCGCCTCCCGCAGCGCATCGCGCTCCGGTGCCGCCACGACCAGGAACGCCGTTCCGTCTGCCTGGAGCAGCTCGAAGGTCTTCTGTGCGCGCTGCCGGAACCCCCCGAAGAGGGTGTCGAACGCCTGGACGAACGTCTGCATGTCCCGCAGCACCTGGGCACCCAGGATCTTCGTCATGGCGTTGGTGATCAGCCCGACCCCGGCGGTCATCATCCGCGCCGGTCCGCGCGCCGGCGCCAGCAGCAGCCTGATGAACCGGCCGTCGAGGAAGCTCGAGAGCCGCTCCGGGGCGTCGAGGAAGTCGAGCGCGGAGCGGGACGGTGGTGTGTCCACGACGATCAGGTCGTAGCTCCCGTCGCTCCGCGACTGCTGGTGGATCTGGCCGAGCTTCTCCATCGCCATGTACTCCTGCGTCCCGGCGAAGGAGCTGGAGAGGGCGATGTAGAAGGGGTTCTCCAGGATCTGCTTTGCCTTCTCCGGGGTGGCCTGGCTCTCCACCACCTCGTCGAAGGTGCGCTTCATGTCCAGCATCATCGCGTCCATCCGCGGTGCACCGTCGCGCTCGGCCGCTGCCCCGTCGGCCCACGACAGTCCCTCGACCGGACGAGGAGTGTTGTCCAGCGCCTCGATCCCCATCGACTGCGCCAGCCGCCGGGCCGGGTCGATGGTCAGGACCACGACCTTGCGACCACGCTCGGCCGCCCGCAGGCCCAGGGCCGCGGAGGTGGTGGTCTTGCCGACCCCGCCCGAGCCGCAGCACACGATGATGCCGGTCGCCGGGTCGTCGAGCAGGGCGTCGACGTCCAGGTCCGGCGCCGACGACGCGGGGGCGGCCAGCGGGCCGAACCGGATCTGCGAGCGGCTTCGTGAGGTGCTCATGCCATGCCCTGGTTCTTCAGCTCCGCGGCCAGCTCGTACAGGCCACCGAGGTCGGCGCCGCCGGGCAGGCGCGGCAGCTCGTAGGTCGGTACGTCGAACCCGCGGACCAGCCCACGCTGGGCGTCCTCGAGCGCGCGCCGCTCGGCGTGGTCCCGGGCCTCCGCGAGCAGACCGGTCACGACCCCGTCGCCGGCCTCGATGCCCGCCGACTTCAGGTCCGCCGCCAGGCCCTCGACCTCGATGGATTCCGACCGGATCGCCTCGAGTGCGGCGGTGTCGAGGTCCTGGGGACGGACCTGGTTGACGATCACGCCGCCGACGGGCAGTCGGGCGCACCTCAGCTCGGCGATGGCGTCCGCGGTCTCCTGGACCGGCATCTCCTCCAGCACGGTGACCAGGTGGACGGCGGTGCGCTTCGACCGGAACAGCGTCATCACCGTGTCGGCCTGGGTCTTCACCGGCCCCATCTTCGCCAGGCCGGCCAGCTCGCTGTTGACCCCGAGGAACCGGGTGATCCTCCCGGTCGGCGGCGCGTCGAGCACGACCGCGTCGTACTGCCGGGTGTTCTTGCCGCGCCGACCCTCCTTGGCGGCCTCGAAGACCTTCCCGGTGAGGAGCACGTCGCGGACACCGGGAGCGATCGTGGTGGCGAACTCGATCACGCCGAAGCGGTCGAGGGCGCGACCTGCGCGGCCGAGCCGGTAGTACATCGCGAGGTACTCCAGGAGCGCGGACTCCGCGTCGATGTGCAGCGCGTAGACGTTTCCGGGTGTCCCGTGTTCACCGGTGAGGCCCGCGGCGATCCGGCGCTCCTCGTAGGGGAGCTGGTCGACGTCGAACATCCGCGCGATCCCCTGCCGCCCCTCGACCTCGCACAGGAGGACGTTCTTGCCGTGGGAGGCGAGTGCCAGCGAGAGCGCGGCCGCGACGGTGGACTTGCCGGTGCCGCCCTTGCCGGTGACGACGTGCAGCTTCACGCGCGGCCAGTCAGAGCGGGGCTGGGGTTCGCTCACGGTTGGAGCCTAGTGGGGGAGCCCCTCCTGTGTGCGCCCAGTGTGTGGGCCCAGCCCATACGGCGGGCGGCGCTCGCGTGGCTAGGGTGGGGCACGGTGCAACGAAGGCCCCGTTCGACGAAGGATGGCGGGCAACCGAGGAGTGCGGGAGGACGTTCGTGGACAAGGTCGTGGCCAGTGCGGCCGAGGCGGTGGCAGACATCGGGGACGGAGCGACGCTCTCGGTCGGCGGCTTCGGCCTCTGCGGGATCCCGTCGGTCCTGATCGAGGCGGTCCTCGAGAGTGGCGCCACCGACCTGGAGGCGGTGTCCAACAACTGTGGGGTCGACGACTGGGGGCTGGGCCGGCTGCTCTTGGCGAAGCGGCTGCGCCGGATGGTCTCGTCGTACGTCGGCGAGAACAAGGAGTTCGCCCGGCAGTACCTCCACGGTGAGCTCGAGGTCGAGCTCACCCCCCAGGGCACCCTGGCCGAGCGGATGCGGGCGGGCGGCTGCGGGATCCCGGCCTTCTTCACGGCGACCGGCGGCGGCACCCAGGTCGCCGAGGGCGGGCTGCCGTGGAGGTACGACACCGACGGGAACGTCGTGGTGTCGTCACCACCGAAGGAGACCCGTGACTTCTTGATCGAAATGGCGACGGCCGGGAGTACGTCCTCGAGGAGGCGATCGTCGCCGACTTCGGGCTGGTGCGGGCCTGGAAGGGCGACCGCCACGGCAACCTGATCTACCGCGACTCGGCCCGCAACTTCAACCCGCTGGCAGCGATGTGCGGGAAGGTGACCATCGCGGAGGTCGAGCACCTCGTGGAGCCCGGCGAGCTCGAGCCGAACGACGTCCACACGCCCGGGGTGTTCGTGCAGCGGGTGGTCGCGCTGACTCCGGAGCAGGCCGCAGACAAGCGGATCGAGCGCCGCACCGTGCGCCCGAGGGGGGAGTCCTGATGGGCTGGACGCGTGAGGAGATGGCGGCGCGAGCGGCATCGGAGCTGACCGACGGCTCCTACGTCAACCTCGGCATCGGGCTGCCCACGCTGGTGCCCAACTACGTCGCCGACGACGTCGAGCTGGTCCTGCAGTCGGAGAACGGCATCCTCGGCGTGGGCGCCTACCCGATCGAGGGCGAGGAGGACCCGGACCTGATCAACGCCGGCAAGGAGACGGTCACCCTGCGCAAGGGCGCGTCGTTCTTCGACTCGGCCACGTCCTTCGGGATGATCCGCGGCGGCAAGATCGACGCGGCCATCCTGGGCGCCATGCAGGTCTCGGCCGCGGGCGACATCGCCAACTGGATGATCCCCGGCAAGATGGTCAAGGGCATGGGCGGCGCGATGGACCTGGTCCACGGCGCCAAGCGGGTGATCGTGCTGATGGAGCACGTCGCGCGCGACGGCTCGTACAAGATCGTCAACGAGTGCTCGCTGCCCTACACCGGGCGGGCGGTCGTGCAGCGGATCATCACCGACCTCGCCGTCCTCGACGTCACCCCCGACGGGCTGCGGCTGGTCGAGCTGGCGCCGGGCGTCACCGAGGACGAGGTCCGCGAGAAGACCGAGCCGGAGCTCGTCTGACCGATGAGTTCTAGCGACGGCTGGGTCGGTCCTGACATGAACAAGGTCATTGCTTCGATCACGCAGTCGCTCGACGGCTACGTCGTCGGACCGGACGACGGCCCCGAGCACGGCCTCGGCATCGGGGGCGAACGCCTCCACTACTGGGTCATGGGCGGGCCGTGGACCTACGCCGACGACGGCGCCGACACCGACGGCATGCACGGCGCCGACAAGGAGTACTTCGACAGCGTCACCGACGGTCTGGGCTGCTCGATCGTCGGCCGCAACATGTACGAGGCCGCCGGCGCCTGGGGCGGGACCAACCCCTTCCCCGGGACGCTGATCGTGCTCACCCACCGGACCGAGGACCAGCCCGACCCGAGCGACCGGCTTCCTGTTCGTCGACGGCTTCGACGCGGCGCTGGCCAAGGCGCGCGAGCTCGCCGGTGACGGCGCCGTGGCGCTCGGCGGCGGCGCCGACGTGATCCGTCAGGGCCTCGTCGCCGGGGTCGTCGACGAGCTGGCCATCTCCACCGCGCCGGTGGTGCTCGGCGGCGGCAAGCGGCTGTTCGAGGGATTCGAGCAGGACCTCGATCTCGAGGTGCTCGGCGTCTGGAGCTCGACGTACGCCACCCACGTGAGGTATCGCGTCGTGCGCTAGTGACGCTCCTCCAGGCCGACGGCCTCGCGGAGGCGGCGTACGGCATCCTCGAGCTCGGGGTCCTGCCGGGCGTGTGACTCCATCAGGTCCGAGAGCCCTTCGGCCAGCACGTTGAGCTTCTCCTGGATCGCCTCCTGGCTGCGACGGCCGGCGTTCTCGAGCAGCACCAGCAGCAGCAGCGACAGGATCGCCGACCCGGTGTGCAGCGCGAGCTCCCACTTGGTGGCGCTCGACCAGAGCGGGTAGCTGACCGCCCACAGCGACGAGGGCGACCATGATGACCATGAAGAACGGCCCGCGGCTCACGAGCTGGTTGGCCGCCTCCACGAATCTCTCGAACGGGTCGCGCCCGTCGTCCTTCTTGCGATCCTCGGCCGCGTCGGTCCTGTCCACTCCGCCACCGTAGTGCCCCGACGGCCATGGGTAGAGTCCCCGGCATGACCAAGTGGGAGTACCTGACCGCGCCGATCCTGACGCACACCGCCAAGCAGATCCTCGACAACTTCGGCTCCGAGGGCTGGGAGCTGGTCCAGATCGCACCGGGGATGAACCCGGAGAACCTCGTGGGCTACTTCAAGCGCCCCGTGGAGGGCTGAGCGTGGCCCGGCCTGAGGAGCGGCTCGCCGACCTGGGCCTGGCGGTCCCCGAGGTCCCGAAGCCGGTGGCGGTGTACGTCCCCGCGGTGCGCTCCGGCAACCTCGTCTTCACCTCCGGACAGCTCCCGATGCGGTCCGGTGAGCTGATGCAGACCGGCAAGGTCGGGGGCGACGTCAGCCCGGACGAGGCCGTCGAGTGCGCCCAGCAGTGCGCCCTCAACGCGATCGCCGCGGTCAAGGCCGAGCTCGGAGACCTCGACCTGGTCAAGCGGGTCGTCAAGGTGGTCGTGCTTCGTCGCGTCCACGCCCGACTTCACCGGCCAGCCGCAGGTCGCCAACGGCGCCTCCGAGCTGTTCGGGTCGGCCTTCGCCGACGCCGGCGTGCACGCCCGGTCGGCGGTCGGAGTGCCGGTACTGCCGCTCGACGCGCCGGTCGAGGTCGAGCTGGTCGTGGAGTTCTGAGCCGTGCTGCGGATCCCGCTGCCGCCACACCTGGTCGAGCAGGCCAAGGAGTACGCCGACGGCACGCGGCAGCCCGCCGAGCCGCGTGACGCCGCGACCGTCGTACTCCTGCGGGGGTCGGCGTCGGGGCCTGCGGTCTACCTGCTGCGCCGCGCAGTCGTCGATGGCCTTCGCGGGCGGCATGTGCGTCTTCCCCGGCGGCGGGGTCGACCGCGCGCGACTTCGACGCGACGGTCGCCTGGGCCGGGCCGCCCCCCGCCGACTGGGCGGCGCGGCTCGGGGTCGACGAGGCGGAGGCGCGGGCGCTGGTGTGCGCCGCGGTGCGGGAGACGTTCGAGGAGTCCGGCGTCCTGCTGGCCGGCACCTCACCGACCGACGTGGTCGCCGACACCACCGGCGACGACTGGGAGGCCGACCGGGTCGCCCTGGAGTCCCGCGAGCTCGCGATGTCGGACTTCTGCTCGCCGCCGCGGGCTGGTGCTCCGCAGCGACCTGCTCGGTGTCTGGGCCGGGTGGCAGACGCCGGTGTTCGAGCCGCGCCGCTACCGCACCTGGTTCTTCGTCGCCTCGCTCCCGGAAGGGCAGCGGACGCGCGACGTGTCCTCGGAGTCGTCGTCCGTCGCGTGGATGCCGGCGCTGGAGGCGGTGCAGGCCGTCGACGACGGCGAGCTGATGATGATGCCGCCGACGTACCTCACCTGCCTGGAGGTCGGGCAGCACGCCGACCCGGCCGCCGTGCTCGCCGCGGCAGCCGACCGCAGCATCGACATGTTCACCCCCGAGGTCACCGGTGAGGCGGACGAGGCGACCCTGTCCATGCCGGATCGGCTCCGCCCCCTCGTCGAGGAGCGGCTCGGGCGATGACGTGGGAGGGCGGGTCGTTCGGCGCGCGCGGGGAGTGCGTGCTCGCTCCGAACGCCAGCGTGATGACCCTCGACGGCACCAACACCTGGGTGTTGCGCGAGCCGGACTCCTCGCGGTCGGTGGTGGTCGACCCCGGGCCGTCGATCCTGTCCCACCTCGACGCGGTCGCAGGCGGCTGCGGGCGAGGTCGCGGCCGTGCTGCTCACCCATCACCACGCCGACCACTGCCGAGGCGGCGCGGGAGTTCGCCGAGCGGGTCGGGTGTGGCGTGCGGGCGCTGGACCCGGCGTACCGGCTGGGGTCCGAGGGACTGACCGGCGGTGACGTGGTCTCGGTCGACGGGCTCGAGATCCGGGTGGTCGCCACGCCCGGGCCACTCCTCGGACTCGCTGTCGTTCGTGCTGCCCGCGGAGGGGGCCTGCCTCACCGGCGACACGGTGCTCGGGCGCGGCACGACCGTGGTCGCCCATCCCGACGGGCAGCTCGGCGCCTACCTCGACTCGCTCGACCGGCTGCACGCGCTGGCGTCCGAGCACGAGATCACGACCATCTGGCCCGGCCACGGCCCGGTCATCGACGACGCCCTCGCCGTCCTGGACTACTACCGCGCTCACCGCCAGGAGCGCCTCGAGCAGGTCGAAGCGGCCCTCGCCGAGCTCCGCGACGCCCCCCACCCCGAGGGGATCGCCGTCGACGAGCTGCCCCGCCGGGTCGTCGAGATCGTGTACGCCGACGTCGACCCGGTCCTCTGGGGTGCCGCCGAGCTCTCCGTCCGCGCCCAGCTCGCCTACCTCCAGACTCGTTGAGTTGGGCCTATGGCCCCTTGAGTTGGGCGTGATGGCCCCAATCGGTGGGGCTTGTCCACAGCTCGCATGATGCCACGGCGTCGGACAACCGGCGTAACGGGGACGACGGAGGCATGCATGACTGCCGACCCGTTCCCGGACCGGCCCTTCACAGCTGGTGACGCCGTGGCCCTGGGCATCTCGCGCAAGAGACTCCGTCTTGCGGTCGACCAGGGTCTCGTCCGACGCGTGTTCACAGGCGTCTACGCGCGTGCCGATGTCCCGGACTCCACCGAGCTTCGGGCCGAGGCTGCAGCGCTGGTGATGAGCAAGCACTCCGTGCTGTGCGACCGTACGGCAGCCTGGATCCACGGGATCGACGTCCTGCGCTACGCCGAGCTCGACGTGATCCCCCCGCTGGAGACCTACGTCCTGCGCGGACACGACCCCACCGACCGCCACAACTGCCACGGCGGCTCCAGGGACCTCTTGCCCGAGGACTGGCAGGTGATCGGCGGGATCCGCGTGACCACGCCGCTGCGCACCGCCCTCGATCTCGGCGTGCAAGCTGCCACGTCGGCAGGCGACCGCGGCACTCGATGCCTTCGCCCGGGAACACCAAGTCAACGTCGCCCAACTGAGGCGGCTCCTTGTGCGCTACTTCCGGCGGCGTGGGGTGGTGCAGGCGCGGGAACTCGTCCCACTCACCGACGGCCGGATCGAGTCGGCACGCGAGTCCTGGGTCAAGCTCGCGATCCACGATCACGCGCTGCCGCAGCCCGAGCCGCAGTACTGGATCGTGATCGCCGGCGTCCCGACGTACCGACTCGACCTCGCCTACCCGCACGCACGGGTCGTCGTCGAGTACGACGGCGAAGAGTTCCACTCCAGTCCCGAGCAGAAGGCTGCGGACCACGAGCGTCGGGACTGGCTACGGGCGCCACGGCTGGCGCGTCGTCGTCGTGACCAAGGACAACTTCGACGACGGCCCGACCCCGAGCTGGATCAGCGAGCTCGAGGCTGCGCGGATGAGCCGTCCACGGGCCCAATCGAGGGGCCATTGCGCCCAGTTCGAGGGGCCATCATGCCCAACTCAACAGGTTTCAGCGGGCGCGGCGGGCGAGCCGCTCGATGTCCATGATCACGACGGAGCGGGGCTCGAGACGGAGCCAGCCGCGGGAGGCGAAGTCGGCCAGCGCCTTGTTGACCGTCTCGCGGGAGGCGCCGACGAGCTGGGCGAGCTCCTCCTGGGTGAGGTCGTGGTGGACGTGGACGCCGTCGTCGGCGGTGCGGCCGAAGCGGTCGGCGAGGTCGAGCAGGGCCTTGGCCACCCGCCCGGGGACGTCGGAGAAGACCAGGTCGGCGTTGACGTCGTTGGCCTTGCGCAGCCGGCTCGCGATCTGGGACAGCAGCCCTCGGGCGACCACGGGACGCCCTTCGAGCCAGCGCAGCAGGTCGTCGTGCGACAGCGAGGCGAACGCCGCGTCGGTCACCGCGGTGACCGTCGCCGAGCGGGGCCCGGGGTCGAAGAGGGAGAGCTCGCCGAACATCTGGCCGGGGCCGAGGATGGCGAGGAGGTTCTCGCGGCCGTCGCTCGAGGTGCGGCCGAGCTTCACCTTGCCGTCGAGCACGATGTAGAGCTTGTCGCCGGCGTCGCCCTCGTGGAAGAGCACGTCGCCGCGCTGCAGGCGGCTCTCGGACATCGACGTCCGCAGGGCCGTGGCCGCCTCGTCGTCGAGTGCGCTGAACAGCGGAGCCTGACGGAGTACGTCGTTGTCCACGGTGCCTCCCGGGGTCGTCTCGCCCGCCTGCCTCTCGACGGATCGGGCCGATCCTAGCGAGTGGCGCAGGTCACATGTAAAAACAGTCTCGCCGACGGACGCCGACGGGTCGAATGCGCGATGGGCCATTGGCCGGTTACGCCGGGCAGGTACGGCGTTTCAGAGGTAGCGCAACCACAGGTACGGCGCCGTCGCGGCGACCGTGACCACGGTGACCACGAGGCCGTACTTCGTGAACTCCCAGAACCCGATCCGGTGCCCGGCGCGCTCGGCGAGGCCCAGCATCACCACGTTCGCCGAGGCACCGATCGCGGTGGCGTTGCCGCCCAGGTCCGCCCCGAACGCGAGGGCCCACCACAGCACCTGCCCGTCGTCGGCACCGACCCCCGCCACCAGGTCGGAGACGACGGGGCTCATCGTCGCGACGTACGGGATGTTGTCGATGATCGCCGACAGCCCGGCCGACCCGAACAGCAGGAGCATCGTGGCCAGTCCGAGCCGCCCGTCGGTGGCGTCCGCCATCGCCTCGGAGATGTTCCCGATGACGCCGGTCTCGACCAGGCTGCCGACCATGATGAACAGGCCGGCGAAGAAGGCGAGGGTCGGCCACTCGACGTCGGCCAGCGCCTCGTTGGTCGTCACGCTGGTGACCAGGACCAGGATCCCGGCCCCGAGCAGCGCGACGACCGACGGTTCGTAGTGCAGCACCGGGTGCAGCACGAACGCGAGCACCACACCGGCCAGCACGACCAGCGACTTGACGAGGAGCGGCTTGTCCTTGATCGCCTCCCGCTCGTTCAGCGACATCACCGACTCCACGCGCTCGGGGTCGAAGTGGAAGGCCGAGCGGAACAGCCAGCGGCACATGAGGCAGAAGATCACCATCAGGACGACGACCCAGGGCGCCATGTGGATCAGGAAGTCGTTGAAGCTGAGGTTCCCGCGGCTGGCGATGATGATGTTGGGCGGATCGCCGACCAGCGTGGCCGCGCCGCCGATGTTGGAGGCGAGGACCTCGGCGATGAGGTACGGCACCGGCGGCAGGCCGAGCCGTTCGCAGACCAGGAACGTCACCGGTGCGAACAGCAGGACCGTGGTGACGTTGTCGAGGAAAGCGGATGCCAGCGCGGTGAGCACGGTGAGCATCACCATCAGCCGGTAGGGCCGGCCGCGGGACCGCTTGGCGCACCAGATCGCGATGTACTCGAAGACGCCGGTACGCCGCAGCACCGAGACGATGATCATCATGCCCAGCAGCAGGAAGATGACGTTCCACTCGATGCCGGTGGACTCGTCGAAGAACGCCTGCTCGGGGTCGGTGATGCGCAGGAGCAGCATCAGTCCGGCGCCGGCGAGCGCGACCTTGGTGCGGTGCACCCACTCGGTGGCGAACAGGACGTAGGCACCGATGAAGATGACGACGGCGAGGGTGGCGGTCCACGGGCGGCTCCTCGTCAGGGATCGGTCAGTACGACGCCGACCAGACTTCCCGGCACACCGGGGCCCACCCTACGCGTTTCCGGCATCTCCGTCGCGCCGCGCGGGCCGGATCCGCGCGGCTAGGGTGACCGGGTGCAGGCACACGAGCTCGCGTCGCCGTACCCCACCGTCCGCATGGACACCCCGGCGGCCGACGCCGTGCGGGTGCTCACCGAGCATGACCGGCCCGGCCTCATCGTCGTCGACGCCAACGAGCACCCGCTCGCGATCCTGCCGGCTTCCCAGGTCCTCCGGATGCTGATCCCGCGCTACGTCCAGGACGACCCGGCCCTGGCCCGGGTCCTCGACGAGGCCTTCGCCGACAAGATCTACGAGGCCCTGGCCGACAAGACGGTGCACGACCTGATGCCGAAGGACAAGGTCCCTCTGCCGGTGGTCGCTCCCGACGACACGGTCCTGGAGATCGCGGCGATCATGGCGGCCAACCGGAGCCCACTGGTCGCGGTCGTCGAGGAGCGCAGCAGGACCGCGCCCCTGATCGGTGCCATCAGCGCCAGCCAGCTCCTCGGCCGGGTCCTGCCCGACGCCTGAGCATTCGGCGGGGTCGGGACCGGCATCTACGCTTGCGCACATGGTGAGCACGCAGCCGGAGCGGGGCGCGCCGTCCCGGACGGCGCTGGTGCGCCGCGCCCGGAAGATCGACCGCGTCCTCGCCGAGACCTACCCCGACGCCCGGTGCGAGCTCGACTTCGACAACCCGTTCCAGCTGCTCGTGGTCACGGTGCTCAGCGCCCAGACCACCGACAAGCGCGTCAACGCCGTCCGGCCGACCCTGTTCGCCGCCTACCCCGACCCGCAGGCGATGGCGGCCGCCGAGCGGGCCGACCTCGAGCAGATCATCGGGCCCCTGGGCTTCTTCCGCGCCAAGACCGAGTCGCTGCTCAAGCTGAGCCAGGCCCTCGTGGAGCGGTACGACGGCGAGGTGCCGCCCCGCCTCGAGGACCTGGTGACGCTGCCCGGCGTCGGCCGCAAGACGGCGAACGTCGTCCTCGGCAACGCCTTCGGCATCCCCGGGATCACCGTCGACACCCACTTCGGCCGGCTGGCCCGGCGGTTCGGCTGGACCGACCTGACCGACGCCGTCAAGGTCGAGCACGCCGTCGGCGAGCTGTTCCCCAAGCGCGACTGGACCATGCTCAGCCACCACCTGATCTGGCACGGCCGGCGGGTCTGCCACTCCCGGCAGCCCGCCTGCGGTGCCTGTCCGGTCGCACACTGGTGCCCGTCGTACGGCGAGGGTCCGGTCGACCCCGAGGCCGCGGCCCGGCTGGTGCGCACCGAGGGCCGGGCATGAGGCGGGCCGTCGTCGCCACTGGCGGCCGCGCTCCTCCTCACCGGCTGCGGCGGCGGTGGGGACGTCGCCCTGCCGGGTCCGGCGAAGATCGACGTGGACACCGCCCGAGCTGCGACAGATGAAGGCTGACGCGGGAGTCGAGGACTGCGAGCCTTCACGCGGCGAGCACGTCGACGGTGGCCTCCCCCAGGTCACGCTGCCCTGCTTCGGAGGCGGGCCCGACGTCGACCTCGGCGCCCTGCGCGGGCCGATGGTGGTCAACCTGTGGGCCTCCACCTGCGGCCCGTGCCGCCGGGAGATGCCGATCCTCCAGGACTTCCACGAGGAGTACGGCGACCGGGTCCAGGTGGTCGGCATCGACTACCAGGACGTGCAGACCGAGGCGGCGATGGACCTCGTGCGGCAGACCGGCGCGACCTACCCGCTGCTGGCCGACCCGCAGTCCGACCTGAGCGGGGCGGCGCCGTTCCCGGTGCTCCGCGGGCTGCCGTTCCTGGCCCTGGTCGACGCCGAGGGCCGGGTCGCCCACCAGGAGTTCACGATCATCGAGAGCCGTCAGCAGCTCGTCGGGCTGGTCAACCGGCACCTCGGGACGAGCCTGTGATCCCCGAGTGGCTGCGCCCGGTGAAGGAGGGCGCCGAGTCCATCACCGTCCACGAGCTGACCAGGTTCATGCCCCCCGAGGACGCCGACACCCGCCCGGGCGCCGTCCTCGTGCTGTTCGGGGAGGGCGCGTCCGGCGGCGAGCTGCTGCTCACCGAACGCGCCCACCACATGCGCTCCCATCCCGGCCAGGTGTCCTTCCCGGGTGGGTCCATCGACGAGGGGGAGACCCCCGTGCAGGCGGCGTTGCGCGAGGCCGAGGAGGAGACCGGGCTCGACCCGGCCGGGGTCGAGGTGTTCGGGGAGCTCCCCGAGCTGTGGCTGCCGCCGAGCAACTTCGCGGTGACGCCGATCCTCGGGTGGTGGCACGAGCCGACCCGGGTCGACGTGGTCGACCCCGACGAGGTCCACGACATCTACCACGTGGCGATCAAGGACCTTCTCGACCCCGAGCACCGGATCTCGGTCCGCCACCCCAACGGCTGGGTGAGTCCGGGGTTCCTGATCGGCCCGGAGCGCGACGTCATCCTGTGGGGCTTCACGGCCGGGATCATCGCCCGGCTGTTCGACTTCGTGGGCTGGTCCATCGAGTGGGACGAGACGCGGGTGCGCGACCTGCCGTCGTACATGCTGCAGGGTGAACCCCGCCCGGATCGACGTGCAGCCCAACACGCGATTCCCCGACCCCCGCGAGGAGCGCCGGTGAACGTCCTGGACTGGCTGCTGCTCGTGCTCGTGCTCGCCTACGCCCTGTCGGGCTACTGGCAGGGTTTCGTCACCGGCGCCTTCGCCACCACCGGACTGGTCCTCGGCGGCCTGCTGGGTGTCTGGCTCGCCCCGATCGTGCTCGGCGACGCCAACCCCTCCCTCTTCGTCTCGCTCGGCGCGCTGTTCATCGTGATCCTGGCGGCCTCGCTCGGGCAGGCGATCCTGCAGTTCTCCGGCGCCCGGGTCCGTGACCGGATCACGTGGCAGCCGGTGCGCGCGCTGGACGCCGTCGGGGGCGCGGCGCTGAGCGCGGTCGCCGTACTCCTCGTCTCGTGGGCGCTCGGCGTCGCGATCGCCGGCGCCGGCCTCGGCGGCGTCTCCCCGATGGTCCGGAACTCCGCCGTGCTGGCCTGGGTCGACGGTGCCCTCCCCGACTCGGCCGACGGGGTGCTGAACGCCTTCAACAACGTCGTCGGGACCACCTTCTTCCCCCGCTACCTCGAGCCGTTCGCCCCCGAACGCATCGTCGAGGTGGGCCCGGGACCGCGGCGCCTGCTCACCGACCCCGACGTCGAGGCCGCCGGTCCGTCCGTCCTCAAGGTCCGGGGCACCAACGACTGCGGCCGGGGCGTCGAGGGCACCGGCTTCGTCTACTCCTCGGGCCGACTGATGACCAACGCCCACGTGGTGGCCGGCGTCGACGAGCCCGAGGTGATCGTCGACGGCAGCTCGGTGTCGGCGGAGGTCGTCTACTACAACCCCGACCTCGACATCGCCGTGCTGGAGCTCGACACCTCCGGGGTTCCGGCGCTCGCGCTTCGACCGCGAGGCGCAGCCGCGGGACGGCGTCGCGATCCTGGGCTACCCGCAGGACGGCCCCTACAACGTGCAGCCCGGCCGGATCCGGGCCGCGCAGCGGTTGCGGTCGCCGAACATCTACGGCGAGGGGACGGTCATCCGCGAGGTGTTCTCGCTCCGGGGCCTGGTACGTCCCGGCAACTCCGGCGGCCCGATCGTGTCGTCGGCCGGCGACGTGGTCGGGGTGGTGTTCGCCGCCTCGGTCACGGACCGCGACACCGGCTACGCGCATCACCGCCGACCAGGTCGGGAGAAGCGCCACGATCGGGATCGCCGAACGACGACCCGGTCGCCACCGGCGACTGCGCCGGCTGACCAGAGCCCCGTGAGGAACGAGCGGGGGTCTGAGAGTCAGCCAGGTGAGAAGGGAGCGTGTCGAAACCCAACAACTGTGGGCAGGGCGGCGACCGACGGAGGACACTCATGCTGTGACCCGCATCGTGAGCCTGGTTCTCGCCGTCGCCTCCGGCGTCTGTGCCGCGGTGCTGCTGGCGTGGGGACCGACGGTGCACGTCCAGGGCCACACCCACACGTGCGCGGGCATCATCGCCAGCGCCGAGTCCGGCGACCCGGAGCCGGGCCGCCACCGGCGGGAAGGCCCGTGCGACGAGAAGCAGCGTCAGTGGTCAGTGCTCGCGGGGCTCGCCGCGTTCGTGTGCCTCTCGGCCGGGTCGGTCTCCGTCCTGAGCCGGCGCGAGGAGGAAGAACCCGTCAGGACTGACCCTTGAGGGCGCGGGGGATCTCCTTGCCCTGGTGGATCGCCTTGTCGGGCGGCCGGACCTGCTTGACCTTCCGATAGCCCACGAAGGCCAGCAGCGCCGCGATGAGGAGGTAGGCACGCGAAGACGATCAGGAACGCCCAGTGCAGGTCCAGGCCCTCGCCGTTCCAGTTGATCAGGTAGGCGAACGCCACCGACAGCATGATGATCGCGAGCATGGCCACGAAGGCCGCCGCGGCGAACAGCCCGATGCCGATGCCGCCCGCCTGGACACTCACCTTCAGCTCGGACTTGGCGAGCTGGATCTCCTTGCTGATCAGCGAGGAGATGTCACGGCTGGCATCGGTGACCAGACGGCCGATGGTGGGGTCGCCCTCGAAGGGCGAGGCGGCCTTGACCGGTTCGGTTGCCATGCGCGATGTCCTCCGTGGGTCGGGGTCGCGACCGACCCTACAACGGGCGGTCGGGCTCGCTGCGTTGGTAGCATCGCCCGTGGCCAGCCGCCCTCTGCTCTTCAGTGCCCCCGGCGCCGACGAGAGCACCTTCGTCGGCGACCTGCTGCGTCGCGAGGTGGTGGGCGGTTCCATCGCCCTGGTCGCCGCCGTGGTCGCGGTGGTGTGGGCCAACTCGCCGTGGAGCGCGTCGTACGACGCCCTGCGCCACCTGCAGGTCGGGCCGCTCGACCTCGAGCACTGGGCGGCCGACGGGGCGCTGGCGATCTTCTTCTTCGTCGCCGGTCTCGAGCTCAAGCGCGAGTTCGTGGTCGGCTCCCTGCGGCGACCGGCGGACGCGGCCGTGCCGGTCGTGGCGGCCCTGTGCGGGGTGGCCGTCCCGGCGGGGATCTACCTGGCCGTCAACAGCGGTCCAGACGGGCAGCCCGGGCGGCTGGGCGATCCCGGCCGCGACCGACATCGCCTTCGCGCTGGCCGTCCTGGCCGTCGTCGGCTCCAACCTGCCGACCTCGCTGCGGGTCTTCCTGCTGACCCTGGCGGTGGTCGACGACCTGGTCGTGGTGGCGATCATCGCGGTGTTCTACACCTCCACGCTGCACCTCGCCGGCGCTGGCGCTCGCGGCCGTGGCGTGTGCCGTGTGGGCGGTGCTCCAGCACTTCCGGGTCCGCACGCCGCTGGTCTACCTGCCGCTCGCCGTCGCGCCTGGTGGCTGGTGCACGAGAGCGGGGTCCACGCGACGATCGCCGGCATGGTGCTCGCCCTGCTCACCCGGGTCCGGCCGGACCCGACGGAGACGCGCAGCCCGGCCGAGCGGCTCGAGCACCTGCTGGACCCCGTGTCGTCCGGGGTGGCCGTGCCGTTCTTCGCCCTGCTGTCGGCCGGCGTCGTCTTCGAGGCCGGCGACCGGCCTGCTGACGGAGCCGGTCGTGGTCGGCGTCGTGCTCGGCCTCGTGGTCGGCAAGCCCGTCGGGGTCCTCGGCGGGGCGTACCTCGTGACCCGGCTGACCCACGCCCGGCTCAGCCCGGAGCTCGCCTGGCGGGACGTCGTCGGGGTGGCCATCCTCGCGGGGATCGGCTTCACCGTGTCGCTGCTGGTCTCCGACCTCTCGTTCACGGGCGAGAGCCGGGACGCCGCGAAGGCCGCCGTACTCGCCGGGTCCGTGGTCTCGGCGATCCTCGGCGCCCTCGTCCTCGGGCACCGCGACCGCTTCCACGTCACCCCCTGACGCTGACCCGTCGCGAATTACCCTCGCGGCGGTAACTCACGACGGCTCGCGGGGTCAGGACGGGAACTCGCGACGGCTCGCCAGTCCTCGTCGGAGCCCTTCGAGAGGTTCTTCTCGATCAGGTCCATCACCTTGGAGTCGGCGAGGGTGGTGACGTCGCCGATCTCGCGGTGCTCGGCCACGTCCCGCAGCAGGCGGCGCATGATCTTGCCCGACCGGGTCTTCGGGAGCTCGGGGACGACCATGATCTGACGCGGCCGGGCGAGCTTGCCGATCTCCTTGGCGACGTGCTCGCGCAGCTCGGTCGATCAGCTCGTCGGAGGCGGTCTCGCCCTCCTCGAGCGCCGACTCGCGCAGGATCACGAAGGCACACACGGCCTGCCCGGTGTCGGGGTCGTTCGCGCCCACGACCGCGGCTTCGGCGACCTTGGGGTGGGAGACCAGCGCGGACTCGATCTCGGTGGTGGAGAGCCGGTGCCCGGACACGTTCATCACGTCGTCGACCCGGCCGAGCAGCCACAGGTCGCCGTCCTCGTCCTTCTTGGCGCCGTCGCCGGCGAAGTAGTAGCCCTGCTCCTCGTAGCGCGACCAGTAGGTGTCACGGAAGCGGTCGTCGTCGCCCCAGATGGTGCGCAGCATCCCCGGCCACGGCTCCTTGAGGACGAGGTAGCCGCCCGAGCCGTTCGGCACCGACTCGCCCTCCTCGGTCACCACGTCGGCGCTGATCCCGGGCAGCGGGGTCATCGCCGATCCGGGCTTGCCGTGGGTGACCCCGGGCAGCGGGGAGATCATGATCTGGCCGGTCTCGGTCTGCCACCAGGTGTCGACGACCGGGCAGTTGCCGCCGCCGATGACCTCGCGGTACCACACGTAGGCCTCGGGGTTGATCGGCTCGCCCACCGAGCCGAGCAGCCGCAGCGAGGACAGGTCGGCCTTCTCCGGGACCTCCGACCCCCACTTCATGAAGGTGCGGATGGCCGTGGGGGCGCAGTAGAGGATCGTGACCTTGTACTGCTCGACGATGTCCCACCAGCGTCCCTTGTGGGGGGTGTCGGGCGTGCCTTCGTACATCACCGACGTCGCGCCGTTGGCGAGCGGGCCGTAGACGATGTAGGAGTGCCCGGTGACCCAGCCGATGTCGGCCGCGGTCCAGAAGATGTCCTGCTCGGGCTTGAGGTCGAACACCGCCCAGTGCGTGTACGACGTCCCGACCAGGTAGCCGCCCGTCGTGTGCAGGATCCCCTTCGGCTTGCCCGTCGTGCCCGACGTGTACATCACGTAGAGCGGGTGCTCGGCGTCGAACGCCTCGGGGGTGTGGTCGGTCGACGCCTTGCCGACGGTGTCGTCCCACCACTTGTCGCGGTCGTCGTCCCAGTCGATCTCCTGTCCGGTACGCCTGACCACGAGCACGTTGCGGACGTCGGGGCACTGCTCCAGGGCCTCGTCGACGGCCGGCTTGAGGGCCGACGGCTCCCCTCGCCGGTAGCCGCCGTCGGAGGTGATCACGACCCGGGCGTCGCAGTCCTGGATCCGGTCGCGGAGCGCCGTCGACGAGAAGCCGCCGAACACCACCGTGTGCGGGGCACCGATCCGCGCGCACGCCAGCATCGCCACGACGGTCTCCGGGATCATCGGCATGTAGATCGCCACCCGGTCGCCGGTCTGCACCCCGAGGTCGGTCAGCGCGTTGGCGGCCTGGCAGACCTGGTCCTTCAGCTCGGAGTAGGTGATCTCGCGGGTGTCGTCGGCGGGCTCGCCCACCCAGTGGAAGGCCACCTTGTCGCCCTTGCCGGCCTCGACGTGGCGGTCCACGCAGTTGTACGCCGCGTTGAGCTTGCCGCCGACGTACCACTTGGCGAACGGGGGGTTGTCCCAGTCGACGACCCGGTCCCACTTCGTGTCCCAGTCGAGCCGCTCGGCGGCCTCCGCCCAGAACGCCTCCCGGTCGGAGGCGGCGCGTTCGTAGGCCTCCTCCTTGACGTTGGCGTCCCTGGCCAGGTCGGCCGGCGGCTCGAAGCGGCGGTCCTCGCGGAGGAGGTTGGAGAGGGTCTCGTCGGTCATGCGAATGCTCCTGGGTCTCGTCGGCGCTGTCCGGGCCAGTGGCGTTCCGGTTGCGAACCTACCCCCGGATGGCCGTCCGGACGACCCTCGGCGAGAGGGCCGCCCGGACGGTCGGGGGCTCGGTCAGTGGTGGACGGCCACCTCGGCGCCCGCACCGGTGAGGGAGCGGACCTCGAGCTCCGGGTAGGCCTCCTCGGCCTCCGGCTCGCGCGAGGTGATCGTGCCGAGCCAGCCGAAGATGAAGCCGGCCGGGATCGAGATGATGCCCGGGTTCTTCAGCGGGAACCACGACCAGTCGCTGTCGGGGAACATCGCCATCGGGTCTCCCGAGACCGCCGGCGAGGAGATGACCAGCACCACGCAGGTGATCAGGCCGCCGTAGATCGCCCAGGTCGCGCCGCGGGTGTTGAACCTGCTCCAGAACAGGTTGTACAGCAGCGACGGCAGGTTGGCCGAGGCCGCCACCGCGAACGCCAGCGCCACCAGGAACGCGATGTTCTGGTCCTTCGCGAAGATCGAGAGCACGATCGCGACGCCGCCGACGCCGAACGCGGCGATCCGGGCCACCCTGACCTCCTGCTTCTCGGTCACGTTCCCCTTCTTCCACACGTTCGCGTAGAGGTCGTGGGCCACCGACGACGCCGAGGTCAGGGTCAGGCCGGCGACCACGGCCAGGATCGTTGCGAAGGCGACGGCCGCGATGAAGGCCAGCAGGATCGCACCTCCGGCCGTGCCTTCCCCACCGCCGACCGCCTCGGCGAGCAGCGGCGAGGCCAGGTTGCCTCCGGAGTCGAAGACCGCACTGCCCTCGCCGGTGGCGAGCAGGGCGGCCGCTCCGAAGCCCAGCACCAGGGACATCAGGTAGAACGAGCCGATCAGCCCGATCGCCCAGTTCACCGAGGTCCGCGCGTCCTTGGCGGTGGGGACGGTGTAGAAGCGGATCAGGATGTGCGGCAGACCGGCGGTGCCGAGGACCAGGGCCAGGGCCAGGCTGACGAAGTCGATCCTCAGCGTCGTGGTGTTGTAGGTCAGCCCGGGCTCCAGGAACGCGGCGCCCTTGCCGGAGTTGTCGGCCGCAGCGCCGAGCAGCTCGGACAGGTTGAAGTTGAACTCGGCCAGCACCAGCACCGTGATCAGGATCGTGCCGGTCATCAGCAGCACGGCCTTGACGATCTGCACCCAGGTGGTGCCCTTCATCCCGCCGACGACCACGTAGAAGATCATCAGCAGCCCGACCGCGACGATCGTGAGGTTGATGTACAGCTCGCCCGTCCACGCCGAGCAGCAGGGTCACCAGCGCGCCGGCCCCGACCATCTGGGCCAAGCAGGTAGAAGATCGACACGACCACGGTCGAGGTCGCCGCGGCGGTGCGCACCGGACGCTGCCGCATCCGGAAGGCGAGCTGGTCGGCCATCGTGTAGCGGCCGGAGTTCCGCAGCAGCTCGGCCACCAGCAGCAGGGCCACCAGCCACGCCACGAGGAACCCGATCGAGTAGAGGAAGCCGTCGTACCCGGTGAGGGCGATCAGCCCGGAGATGCCCAGGAACGACGCGGCGCTCATGTAGTCGCCGGAGATGGCGAGGCCGTTCTGGAAGCCGCTGAAGTTGCGTCCGCCGGCGTAGTAGTCGGCCGCGCCCTTGGTCTGGCGGCTGGCCCAGAAGGTGATCCCGATGGTGATCGCGACGATCACCACGAACAGGATGCTGGCGAGGGTCTCCGAGCTCATCGGCGAACACCTCCGTGACCTTCGGCCTCGTCGACGTACCGCTGCTCGAGCCCGCGGGCGAGCGGGTCGACGTTGCGGGCCATGTACCGCCCGTAGAGCCAGGCGATGAGGAACGTGGTGACGAACTGCAGGAGGCCGAACACCAGGGCCACGTTGATGTTGCCGACGACCGTGGTGGACATGAAGTCGTGCGCCCAGTTCGACATGACGACGTAGAGCAGGTACCACGACATGAACGCGATCGTCGCGGGGATGACGAAGCCGCGGAACTTCTTGCGCAGCTCGACGAACTCTGCGGTTTGTGAAGCTCGAGATAGAGCGGATGGGCAGACGTCTGATGAACGCCGCTGCCTTCTGACTGCTGGGACACGGGGGGCTCCTCCTCAACAGGTGTGGTCCCCGTCACCGTAGGAGTGGCGGGGGTGGTTGTCGAGGGGGGAGCGCCGGCAAGGTCTCGACACGCCTGTTCGCCGCCCTCGCACGCTCGGTCGGCGACGCCTCGCTCGACCACCATCACGAATCCAGTGGCGCGGCTTCGCTAGCGGAAGTCGATGAGGAGCATGCCGTCGTCGGGCCCGTCGGTGGGCGGCTCGGGGTCGCGCGGACCCTGCGGATCGTCGTCCTCGTCGGTCGACGGTTGCCCCGGTCGCTCGACGACCGCGGCCCGGAAGCAGTGGCTGTCGTAGGGCAGCCGCATGCCGTCCATGCCGCGTCCGTAGTCGTCGTAGAACGCCACCACCTCGGCCAGCTTGGCCTCCCGGGCGTCGTCGTCGAGCATGGCGATGTTGGAGCGGGAGAGCACCATGTCCTTGATCGTCTCGCGGTTGATGTCCTGCCAGAACGGGAACGTCGCGTCCTCGACGAAGCCGAAGAGGCCCGAGTGCACGAGCGGCTCGGCGATGTCCTTGGCCAGCAGCTCCTGGTTGCCGATCAGGGCGCTGAGCTTGCGCACCCACGGGATCTTCTCGTTGCGCAGGTTCCAGACGAGGGCGAGGTGGCCCCCCGGCCGGAGCACTCGCGCGATCTCGGGCAGCGCGCGCTCGAGGTCGAACCAGTGGAAGGACTGGGCGGCGACGACGACGTCGACCGAACGGTCGGGCACCGGCAGCTCCTCCGCCGAGGCCTGCGTCGTCCGTGTGTCCGGGAGGTTGCGCCGCAGGATGTCGAGCATCTCCTGGGCGGGCTCCGTGGCGTGGACGTCGTGGCCGAGGGCGACCAGCTGCTCGGTGAGCTTGCCGGTGCCGGCGCCCACCTCGAGGACGGTCGCGGCGTCCTGGCCGACCATCCACTGCACCGCTTCGCGCGGGAACGACGGGCGGCCGCGGTCGTAGGCCTCGGCCACCGAGCCGAACGAACGCGCGAGTCGCTGGTGCTCTTCATCCATTGGCTGCAGGCTAACCCGATAGTCCGTCACGCAACGCACCTTTGCCCCGGTACACCGGTGCGGATCGTGACGGACTATCTGTCTAGCCTTCCGCCATGACCGACGACCCCCTGGCCGGGCTGCTGTCCTTCGAAGGAGTCCCGTCGGCCTTCGCCGCGGTCCGCGACGGGATCGACGCGATGCTGCGGGACCGCGGCCTGCGGCGTACGTCGCCGGAGACCACCGCCGAGTCGTTGCTGCGGGGCGCGCACGCCAGCGCCGTGCTCGAAGGTTCCGAGTCCTCCCTGGCGGAGGTCCGCGACGGCCGCGGGGACGAGGTCGCGCAGGCGGCGCTGCGGGTGTCGACCGAGCTGCTGGGACAGGCGCAGGTGCTCGGCCGGTCACCGGGGCAGGCGCTGGCCCGGCTCCACGCCCTCGCCGGTGCAGGGTCGCTGCCCCGCGAGGACCTCGGCCGCCCCCGGGACGCCACGGCCGCCGACCGGCTCCAGGGGGTGGCGACGCTGCTGACGACGCCCACGTCGGTCCCGGCGCTGGTCGTGGCCGCGGTCGTGCACGCCGACCTGGCCGTGGCCGCACCCTTCGCATCGCACAACGGGATCGTCGCGCGCGCCGCCGAGCGTCTCGTGCTGGTGGCCCGCGGGGTCGACGAGAAGTCGCTCGTGGTCCCGGAGGCAGGGCACCTGGCCAACCGGGCGGCGTACGAGTCGAACCTGAAGGGCTACCGCGACGGGGGCAGGGCCGGGGTCCACGCCTGGCTGCTGTACGCCGCCGAGGCGTACGCCGCGGGCGCGGAGGCCAGCCCGCTGCGGGACGGCTGACCCGCGAATGCGAGCGGCACCCGAAACGAGTTCGGATGCCGCCGCTGACACGTGAGACCGCTGGCTACCAAGCGTGCATCTTTTAGTTGCTGCCACGGGAGTTTCCCGAACGGCAGGCGCCCTGTAGGAAGGGTGGATCGCCGCGTGGGTACCCGGCTCACGTGCGGGTCTTGACTTGTTGTTGTCCGTTCTACGCTGCATCGGTTCCGACTTCAAGGCTTGACTTTGGGCCGGCGGGCGGCGGGGGTCAGGCGCTGTGTCGGCGCTTGCGGCCGGCCCACCACATGCCGCCGAGCGCCACGACCCCGCCGAACGCGAAGGCCGCCAGCGTGGGCTTCGCCGGCGGTAGCGGAACCCGCGAGCGCAGGGTGACCGGCTTGGTGAAGACCAGCACCGGCCAGCCCTTGGCAGCGGCAATCCGGCGCAGCTCGCGGTCCGGGTTCACCGCATGCGGCGTGACCCACCACCTCGAGCATGTGTACGTCGGTGACGGAGTCGCTGTAGGCGAAGCTGCGGTCGAGGTCGTAGTCGACCGTGCGGGCGAGCTCCTCGATCGCCCGGGCCTTCTCCTCGGCGTAGGCGTAGTACTCGATGCCGCCGGTGTACTTGCCGTCCTCGATCTCCATCCGGGTCGCGATCACCCGGTCCGCGCCGAGCATCTCGCCGATCGGTTCGACCACCTCCGCACCGGAGGTCGAGACGATCACGATGTCGCGACCGGCCAGCCGGTGCTCCTCGATCAGCGACACGGCCTCGTCGTACACGAGGGGGTCGACGATGTTGTGGAGGGTGTCGGCGACGATCTCGCGGACGGTCGCGACGTCCCAGCCTGCGCACAGCTGCGACATGAACTGCCGCATCTTCTCCATCTGGTCGTGGTCGGCACCGCCGACGAGGTAGACGAACTGGGCGTACGCCGACCGCAGCATCGCCCGGCGGGAGATCAGCCCCCCGGCCTGGAAGGACTTGCTGAACGCCAAGGTGCTCGACTTGGCGATGATCGTCTTGTCGAGGTCGAAGAAGGCCGCGGTCGGCCGGTGCGACATGTCGCCATCGTAGGAGGGAACCCGCCGCGGCCCGGCCCATCAACCGTCCACCGCGCGCCGTCCGACACCGCTGTCCACAGGTCCGTCCCTCGCGGCGGTGTCTCCGCAGGGTCCCGCGGGCAGCATCCCGGCCATGAGCAACCCGATGTTCGTCACCGCTGACGAAGCCCTGCTCGACGAGCTGCTGCGACTCGCGGCCGCGGCCGGCGTCACACCGGAGGTCGCCCGCGACGCGGTCGGTGGCCTTCGCGGCTGGTCCGCTGCCTCACTGGTCCTCGTCGGCGCCGACCAGGTCCGTCGCCATGGCCCGCACGTCTCCGCCCCGGCGGGCGAAGGTGCACGTGGCGGTCCAGGGCGATGTGCCCAACGACCTGTTCCAGGTGGCCCTCGCGGTCGGCGCCGAGAGCGTGGCGGGATTCCCGGGCTCGGAGACGTGGCTGGTGGAGGAGCTGACCGACCTCGGCGACCAGCGCACCGAGCGCGCCCTCACCCTCGGTGTCGTCGGCGGCTCGGGAGGCGTCGGCGCCACCACCTTCGGCGTGGCTGGTCGAGGAGCTGACGGATCTCGGCGACCAGCGCATCGAGCGCGGCCTGACGCTCGGTGTCGTGGGCGGCTCGGGAGGTGTCGGCGCCACGACCTTCGCCTGCGCGCTGGGCCAGATGGCGGCCCGCTCGGGTCAGGCCGTGGTGATCGACCTCGATCAGTTGGGTCCCGGGATCGACCGGGTGCTGGGCCTGGAGGCGCGCGAGGGCGTGCGCTGGGACGAGCTCGGCCAGCCGACCGGTCGGCTGAGCGCGCGCTCCCTGCGTCAGGCGCTGCCGCGCCATGCCGGCCTCGGCGTCCTGACCTGGAACGCCGGCCCGCACGGCACTCTGCAGGCCTTCGCCGTGCGGGAGGCGCTCTCGGCGGCCCAGCGGGGCCACGACACGGTGGTGCTCGACCTGCCGCGCTTTCGTGACGACCTGCTGGAGGAAGTGGTCGCGCGCTGCGACAAGGTGCTGGTCGTGACCGCCCCGACGGTCGCGGGGGTCGCTTCGGCGGCGCGGTTGTGCGCCGGGTTCCCCGACCCCGGGCTGCTCGGTCTGGTGGTCCGCGGTTCCGGTGCGGATCCTCGGGACGTCGAGCGCGTCGTCGGGGCGCCGGTGATCGCGGAGATGCCGGACCAGCGAGGGTTGGCCGAGAGCATCGACCTCGGGCTCGGGCCGGTTCGCTCCCGGCGAGGTCCGCTCGGGCGGACCAGCCTCCGGGTGCTCGACACCTTCCATCGGCTGGAGTCGGCGGCATGAACGTGGAGGTGGCCACCGACGTCGTCGACGCCGTCCGCGACCGGCTCGCGCGCCGGCCGGGCGCCCTGACCCCGCACCGGGTGGCGGAGGCGCTCCGGGAGACCGGGCGACCGGTGGGCGATGCCACCGTCCTCGCCGTCCACGAGGCGCTGCGCCGCGACGTGGTCGGCGCCGGCCCGCTCGAGCCCCTGCTGCGCACGGATGGCGTGACCGACGTCCTGGTCAACGGACCCGACGAGGTCTACCTCGACCGGGGCGACGGGCTCGAGTCCACCGAGGTGCGCTTCAGGGACGACGAGTCGGTGCGGCGGCTGGCGCAGCGGCTGGCGGCGCTGGGAGGTCGACGACTCGACGATGCCTCGCCGTACGCCGACAGTCGGCTCCCCGACGGCACCCGCTTCCACGCCGTGCTCGCCCCGGTCGCCAGGCCCGGCACCGTCGTCTCGCTCCGGGTCCCGCGGGCGCGTGGATTCTCCCTCGGCGAGCTCGTCGAGTGCGGGACCGTCACCGACGAGGGCGCGCGGCTGCTGCGCCGGGTGGTGTCGCGCCGGCTCGCGTTCCTCGTCTGTGGCGGCACCGGCTCCGGCAAGACGACCTTGCTCGCGTCGCTGCTGTCCCTGGTTTCCCGCGACGAGCGGATCGTCCTCGTGGAGGACGCGAGCGAGCTCCGGCCCGTGCATCCCCATGTCGTCGCCCTCGAGGCGCGGCCCGCCAATGTCGAGGGCGCCGGTGTGATCACGGTCCGTGACCTCGTCCGCCAGGCCCTGCGGATGCGCCCTGACCGCCTCGTCGTCGGAGAGGTGCGGGGCGGCGAGGTCGTCGAGCTCCTCGCGGCGCTCAACACCGGCCACGAGGGCGGGTGCGGCACCATCCACGCGAACTCCGCCATCGACGTGCCGGCCCGCGTCGAGGCGCTGGCCCTGGCGGCCGGGCTGGGCCGCGAGGCCGCCCACAGCCAGCTCGCCTCGGCCGTCGACGTCGTGCTCCATCTCGCACGGCGACGCGACGGCACCCGCCGGCTGGCCCAGGTGGCCGTGCCCCGGCGGGATCCGGCGGGCCTGGTGACCATGCTCTCGGCGGTGGAGTTCGAGGGTGGACGCGCCCTGCCCGGCCCCGGAGCCGACCTGCTGGCCGGCCGGCTGGAGGGGTGATGCTGGTCGCGGTGGCTGGCGGCCTCGGTCGCGGCCGCGCTGGCGATGCCGCTGTCACCGGCCCTGGCCGGTGCCTCCCGGACGGCGCCGCTGCGAGGCGTGGTCGTCGGGGCCGTGGGGGTCGTGGCGGTGCTGGCGTTCTCCACGCCGCGGGTGGCGGCGCTGGCCCTGGTGGCGCTGGGACTGCTGGCGGCGGTCGGGCTCCTCGTCCGCCGTCGCCGAGCCCGTCGAGCCGCGCGGCAGGTGGCCGGGCGGGTGCTCGAGACCTGCGAGTTGCTCGCCGCCGAGCTCGCCTCCGGCCAGCCCCCCGGGCGGTCGCTGGGCCGCGCCGCGCTGAGCTGGCCTCCCCTGCGCCCGGCCGCCGAGGCAGACGAGCTCGGCGGTGACGTTCCGGAAGCCCTGCGCCGGCTCGCGACCCTCCCGGGGGCCGGCCGACCTCCGCCTCGTCGCGGCCGCCTGGGCGGTGTCCAGCCGGTCAGGGCAGGGGCTCGCCGACAGCGTCCGCCGGTGCGCCGAGGGCCTGCGTGGCGCACACCGCGCGCAGCGGATCGTGGAGGGCGAGCTGGCCTCGGCGCGGGCGACCGCCCGGCTGGTGGCGGCGCTTCCGGCACTCGCGCTCCTGATGGGGTCCGGAGCCGGTGGGAGCCCGCTGGCCTTCCTCCTGGGCCACCCCTTGGGGCTGGCCTGCCTTGCCGGAGGACTGCTGTTCGGCTTCGCCGGGCTGTGGTGGATCGAGGTGATCGCGGGCGACGTGGAGGGCGGGGCGTGAGCACCCCACCATCTCCAATTTTAACCACCCTCTCACCTCCCAAGCTCACCCCACAAATCGCTCGCTCGCTCCCATTCCCGACCCCAGGCCGGGACCCCTGCGTCCTGGCGGGCCTGGCCGCTGTCGTCGTCACCCTGCTGGTGGTCCCTGCCCGGCCACGGCTGCGGGCGTCGGCTCAGCCGGGGCACAGGCCAGGGCCGCCCAGGGGTGACTGGATGCATCGGTGGCGGTGGTTGCTGGCGGGCATGGCTGGGGTCGGCGGGTTCCTGTTCGTCGGCGGCCGGGCCGCTCCCGTGGCTGCCGCGGCCGTGGCGATCGCCGCCTGGTGGTTCATCGGACGGACCGAGTCCCCCGCCGAGCGCCGGATCCGCCGCCAGGTGCGCAGCGACCTTCCCCACCTCGTCGACCTGCTCGCCGCCGCGCTGCGCGGCGGTGCCACGCCGGGCGCCGGAGTCCGGATGGCCTGCGGAGCCCTGCCCGGACCCGCCGCCGATCGACTCGCGGGCGTCACCGAGCGCCTCGAGCTGGGCGTCGATCCCGAGCGGGTCTGGGCCTCCCTGTCCGATGACCCGGATCTCGCGCCACTGGGGCGAGCCCTCGCCAGGTCGCACCGCACCGGAGCGGGCGTGGTCCCCACGATCGAGCAGCTCGCCGACGAGCTCGGCCGGTCCGCCAGGGCACACGTCGAGGAGCGAGCCCGGGCCGTGGGGGTCAGGGCCGCCCTGCCCCTGGGCCTGTGCCTCCTGCCGTCGTTCCTCCTGCTCGGCATCGTCCCGCTCGTCGTCAGCATGCTCTCCGAGCTGGACCTCTGACCCGTCGGCACGGTCCGGGCCGGCCGAGCCTCGGCGGTGGGCCACCAGTCCACTTCTCCGGCCCGGTCGGGTCCTTCCACAGCACGTCGTCCAGGCAGAGCGAACCGTCGCCCGGTTGGGCGAGGGTCGTGTCGGGTGCTCGCACCGGGCGAGCGTCGAACGTAAAGGAATGCACATGAGGAACGCACGGACGCGGGGCGAGCAGGGCATCACCACCGCGGAGTACGCCGTCGGCACGGCGGCCGGCGCCGGGCTGGCCGGTCTGCTCTACAAGCTGCTGACCGGGGGCTTCGGCGACCAGCTGCTCCGCACGCTGTTCGACCACGTGCTCGGGCTGCTGGGCATTGGGTGAACCGCTCCGGGATGACAGCCAGGCGTCGCCGCGACGCGCGCGGCGCGGTCACGGCCGAGCTCGCGCTCGTCCTGCCGCTGCTCGTGGCGGTCACGACGGGCCTGGTGTGGCTCCTCGCGGTCGGTGCCGCCCAGCTGCGCGCCGTCGACGCAGCCCGCGAGACGGCCCGCGCGCTGGCTCGCGGCGACACACCCGCAGCTGCGGTGGCCGTGGGGGAGCAGGTGGCACCCGACGGAGCCACCGTGCGCGTCGCCACCAGCGACGGGCGGGTGCACGTGACGGTGACCGGCGAGATGGCCGGGCCGGGTGGGATCTTCGACGCGCTGCCGCCCGCGCGGCTGCACGCGGAGGCGGTCGCGGTCCTGGAGGAGGGCCCGACATGAGCCGCGACCAGCGCGGGGCGGCCAGCCTGCTGGTCGTCGCCCTCCTGGCGGTCCTGCTGCTCCTGGGCGCCGCGCTCGGGGTGGTGGCGGCGATGGTGCGGGCGCACCGGATCGCCCAGTCGGCGGCCGACCTCTCGGCCCTGGCCGGCGCGACCGATCTCCAGGAGGGCGAGGATGCCTGCGCCGCGGCCTCGCGGATCGCAGGCGCGAACGACGCCAGCCTGGCCTCCTGTCTCGTCCGGGGGGAGGAGGTGGTGGTGGAGGTGACGGTCGCGGGTCCCCGATGGCTGGGCCAGCACGCGGACCTGTCAGCCCGGGCCCGGGCCGGACCCGGCTGACGCCGCACGATGGTCGTCGGCGGGGTCGGCCGACCGGTCCGATGCCGGGCCGAGCAGGGCGTCGAGGAGCTCGACGGCGCCGACCTTGTCCAGCGGCTGGTTCTGGTTGCCGCACTTCGGCGACTGGATGCACGACGGGCAGCCCTCCGTGCACTCGCAGGCCGAGATCGTCTCCCGGGTCGCGGTCAGCCACGGCCCGGCCGCCTCGAACCCACGCCGGGCGAACCCCGCGCCCCCGGGATGGCCGTCGTAGACGAACACGGTGAGCTGGCCGGTGTCGGGGTGCACCGCGGTCGACACGCCACCGATGTCCCAGCGGTCGCAGGTGGCGAACAGCGGCAGCAGCCCGATCGAGCAGTGCTCCGCGGCGTGGGCGGCCCCCGGCAGGTCTCGCCGAGCCGGTCCGGACTCGTCGAGCACGTCGTCCGGGACGGTCCACCACACGGCGCGGGTCCGCAGGTTGCGCTCGGGCAGGTCGAGCGGCTCCTCGGCGATCACCTCTCCGGAGGGCTGCCGTCGCTTCAGGAAGGACACCACCTGGTGCGAGACGTCGACGTCCCCGAACGCCAGGCGGCCGCCGGGCCAGGCCCGGTGCTCGAGCTCGGAGACGATCGTGATGTCGGTGATCTCGCGGGCCGACGTGGAGTAGTCAGGGTCGGCTGCGACGATCACCGCCACGCGCTCGTCGAGGTCCAGCGACCTCACCAGCCAGGTCTCCCCGCGGTGGACGTAGACCGCACCGGGGTGCGCGGTGTGGTGGGCGCCGGCCGCGTCCACGGTGCCGATCACCCGGCCGGTCGACTCCTCCACGAGCTGGAAGGCGCCGCCGCCGGTGGACCGGAGGTCGGCCAGGTCGGCGGCTCGGCTGCGATCGGTCCAGAACCAGCCACGGGGACGGCGCCGCAACAGCCCCGACTCGGTCAGCTCGTCGAGCACCGCCCGCGCGCCGGCGCCGAACAGCGGCAGGTCGGCCTCCACGAGCGGGGACTCGTGGGCGGCCGCGCACAGGTGTGGGCCCGAGGACGACCGGGTTGTCCGGGTCGAAGACCGTCGCCTCGACCGGCCGTCCCAGCAGGGCCTCGGGATGGTTCACGAGATAGGTGTCGAGGGGGTCGTCGCGCGCCACGAGGATGGCCAGCGCGTCCTGGGCTCCCCGCCCGGCCCGGCCGACCTGTTGCCAGAAGGCCGCGCGGGTCCCGGGGAACCCCGCCATCAGTACGGCGTCGAGGCCGCTGATGTCGATGCCGAGCTCGAGAGCGTTGGTCGCGGCCAGTCCGACGAGCTCCCCGGCGCGCAGGTCCGCCTCCAGCGCCCGGCGTTCCTCCGGGAGGTAGCCACCGCGGTAGGCGGCCACCCGCCCCGGGAGCGACGCGTCGACCTCGGCCAGGAGCCGGGCAGCGGTCATGGCCACCTGCTCGGCGCCGCGGCGGGACCGGACGAACGCCAGCGTCCGCACGTCCTCGGCCACCAGGTCGGCGAGCAGGTCGGCGGTCTCGGACGAGGCGGCGCGGCGGACCGGTGCGCCGTTCTCGCCGGTCCAGGAGGTGAAGGGCGGCTCCCACAGCGCCAGCGCCACCTGGCCGCGCGGCGAGGCGTCCCCGGTGATCGGCAGGACGTCCAGACCAGTCAGCCGGCCGGCGGTGGTCGCCGGTTCGGCCATCGTCGCCGAGGCGAGGACGAACGTGGGATCGGCGCCGTGGAGGGCGCAGATGCGGCGCAGCCTGCGGAGCACGTGGGAGACGTGGGCGCCGAACACGCCGCGGTAGTGGTGGCACTCGTCGACGACGACGTAGCGCAGCGACCCGAGGAACGACGACCACCGGCCATGGACGGGCAGCAGGGACCGGTGGAGCATGTCCGGATTGGTCAGGACGTACTCCGCGTGGTCGCGGGTCCATTCCCGTTGGTCGCGCGGACTGTCGCCGTCGTGGGTGCTCAGGCGCACGTCGAGGCCCAGCGAGGCGAGCCCGGCCAGCTGGTCGTGGGCGAGGGCCTTGGTGGGCGCGAGGTAGAGGACGGTGGCGCCCCGTTCGCCGCGAGGCCCGCGCGCGGCCCGGATGGCGCTCAGGGTCGGGAGCTGGTAGGCGAGGGACTTGCCCGAGGCGGTGCCGGTGGCCACCACGACGTGGGTGCCGGCATGGGCGGCGTCGGCCGCGGCGGCCTGGTGTCGCCAGGGCAGCACGATCCCGCTCCGTTCGTACGCCGCGCGCACGTCGCCGGGCACCCAGGCCGGCCAGTCCGCGACGACGGCCGAGCGTGGAGGCAGCACCTCCAGGTGGGTGAGCCGGTCGGCGCGGCCGGGTCCGGCCGCGAGCCTGTCGATCAACCCGGCCACGGCCGTTGCCGTCGGGTCCGCCGCACCCACGCTCGCAGTCTGGCAAACGGCACGGACATCGCACAGCGCAGGACCGTGACCGTGAGGCTCGCCTTTACGAGGAACCACCGGTCTTCAACAGGTTGATACAAGTTAAGGCGCGGAGCCGGTCCGCGTGGTTTTATTGTCAGATAACATCATCCGGCGAGCGGGATGACATCGAGCGCCATCGCCGCCCGTGAACGTTTGGGAGAGACCGTGGACCTGACTCTTGCGACGCACGAGGTCGATGGACGGACCGTCGTGGCTGTCGGGGGCGAGATCGACGTCTACACGGCACCCAAGCTGCGCGACAAGATCACCGAGCTCGTGGCAGCGGGTGTCTACGACATCGTCGTCGACATGGGAGCAGTCGAGTTCCTCGACTCGACCGGTCTCGGCGTCCTCGTCGGAGGGCTCAAGAAGGTCCGCGCCCATGACGGGTCGCTGCAGCTCGTCTGCAGCCAGGAGCGGCTGCTGAAGATCTTCCGGATCACCGGGCTGGCGAAGGTCTTCGTCATCCACGAGTCGGCCGACCAGGCGCTCGCCGCCGGCTGATCGGGCTCCAGACGCGCCCCGTCCCCGGGCCCCACCGAGCCCCGTCCGTGTCCACCGTCACACCTGCGTGTCGGGCCTGTCCTGACTCCTGCGTAGACTCCGCGTCGTTCGTGAGATCTGAACCACTCCCAGGAGGAAGCACATGACCGGGATCCTTCCCGCCGTCGTGGACGTCTCCGGAGGCAACCTCGTCCTGGTCATCGTCGTCGCCCTGATCGCGCTCGGCGCGCTCGGGATGGCGTGGATGTTCCGCCAGGAGGTCCTTGCCGCCGGTGAAGGCACCGACAACATGAAGAACATCGCCCAGGCGGTGCAGGAGGGCGCCAACGCCTACCTGACGCGGCAGTTCCGGACGCTCGGCGTGTTCGCCGCGGTGGCCTTCTTCCTGCTGCTGGCACTGCCCGCCGACGACACCGCCGTGCGGATCGGGCGTTCGATCTTCTTCCTCCTGGGTGCCGGCTTCTCGGCGGCCGTCGGCTACCTCGGCATGTCGCTGGCGGTGCGGGCCAACCTCCGGGTGGCTGCCGCCGCGAACGAGACCGGGCGCGACCGGGCCATGCACATCGGCTTCCGCACCGGCGCCATGGTCGGCATGCTCACCGTCGGCCTGGGCCTCCTCGGCGCCAGCCTCGTGGTCCTGTTGTTCAAGGACGACGGCGGCCCACGTGCTGGAGGGCTTCGGCTTCGGCGCGGCCCTGCTGGCCATGTTCATGCGAGTCGGCGGCGGAATCTTCACCAAGGCCGCCGACGTCGGCGCCGACCTGGTCGGCAAGGTCGAGCAGAACATCCCCGAGGACGACCCGCGCAACGCCGCCACCATCGCCGACAACGTCGGCGACAACGTGGGCGACTGCGCCGGCATGGCCGCCGACCTGTTCGAGTCGTACGCCGTCACCCTGGTCGCCGCGCTGATCCTGGGCGCCCAGGCCTTCGGCGACAAGGGCCTGGTCTACCCGCTCCTGATCCCCGCGATCGGCGCGCTGACCGCCGTGGCCGGCGTCTACCTCTGCAAGCCGCGGGCGGGCGAGAACGGCCTGGTCACCATCAACCGCGCGTTCTACCTCTCGGCCGGGATCGCCGCGGTCGCCTGCGTCGCGCTCTCCTTCATCTACCTGCCCGGCGACTTCGCCGACCTGGCCAACGTGGCCGGCCGTGACATGGCCGGCGCCGAGGGCGACCCGCGGATCATCGCCTCGCTCGCGGTCGTGATCGGCATCGTGATGGCCGCCGGCATCCTCGCGCTGACCGGCTACTTCACCGGCACCGAGCGCCGTCCGGTCAAGGACGTCGGCAAGACCTCGCTGACCGGCCCGGCCACGGTGATCCTGTCCGGGCTCGCGGTGGGCTTCGAGTCCGCGGTCTACACCACGCTGGTGATCGGCGCCGCTGTCTTCGGTGCGTTCCTGCTCGGCGGCGCGACCCTGACGGTCTCGCTGTTCGCGGTCGCGCTCGCCGGCTGCGGCCTGCTGACCACCGTCGGCGTGATCGTCGCCATGGACACCTTCGGTCCGGTCTCCGACAACGCCCAGGGCATCGCCGAGATGTCCGGCGACGTCAGCCCCGCGGGCGCGCAGATCCTCACCGAGCTCGACGCCGTCGGCAACACCACCAAGGCGATCACCAAGGGCATCGCGATCGCGACCGCCGTGCTGGCCGCCACCGCCCTGTTCGGCTCCTACGCCACCTCGGTCGCCGAGGCGCTGAACGAGGCGCAGCCGAGCAGCGACGAGTTCGCCCTGCTCGACTTCAACGTGTTCAACCCGCTGGTGCTGGTCGGCATCCTGCTCGGCGCAGCCGTCGTGTTCCTGTTCTCCGGGCTCGCGATCAACGCGGTCGGGCGCGCGGCAGGTGCCGTCGTGTTCGAGGTGCGTCGCCAGTTCCGCGACATCCCCGGGATCATGCAGGGCACCGGCCGGCCGGAGTACGGCAAGGTCGTCGACATCGTCACCAAGGACTCGCTGCGCGAGCTGGTGACGCCCGGCCTGCTCGCGGTCCTCGCACCGGTTGCGGTCGGCTTCGGCCTCGGCGTGACCGCCCTGGCCGGCTTCCTGGCCGGTGCGATCGGCGCCGGCACCCTGATGGCGGTGTTCCTCGCCAACTCCGGTGGCGCGTGGGACAACGCCAAGAAGCTGGTCGAGGACGGCCACCACGGCGGCAAGGGCTCGCTGGCCCACGAGGCCACGATCATCGGCGACACCGTCGGCGACCCGTTCAAGGACACCGCCGGCCCGGCCATCAACCCGCTGATCAAGGTGATGAACCTGGTCTCGCTGCTGATCGCCAGCGCCGTGGTGTCGATGGGCGTCGGGCAGGACCAGAACGACGCGCTGCGCATCGTCATCGCGCTCGCGGCGGTGGCCGCTGATCGCGGGTGCCATCTACGTGTCGAAGCGCCGCTCCATCCACATCGGCGACGACGACGCGGACACCCCGGCGACGACGCCTCCGGTGGAGGACAACGACCCGGTCCCGGCCGGAACCCCGACCGGGAACCCGGCTGCGCATCCCTCGACGCCGGCCTCGGCGCCGGCACAGACCGACCCGGCTCCGACGCAGCAGTTCGAGCCGCCCGGGCGCTGACCTCGGGAGACAACTGGTCGACCCGGCCCGGCTCCGACACCTCGCGTGTCGGCCGGGCCGGGTCGCCGGCATTTGGGGCGGCTTGTCGGGGCGGCCCCGACCGCCGCGAATTGGCGTTTGCCGGGTTCGCGCTACCGTAATCGGCCGTGAGCCCGATCGGGCCCACCCGGAACCAGCGAAACGGAGCACCCACCCACGTGGCACACAAGTTGGTGATCGTCGAGTCCCCGGCCAAGGCCCGCAAGATCGCGGAGTACCTCGGCGCGGGGTACGTCGTCGAGTCCTCCATCGGCCACATCCGCGACCTGCCGAACAACGCCGCCGACACCCCGTCGAAGATCAAGGACAAGCCGTGGGGGCGGTCTGGCGGTCGACGTCGAGAACGACTTCGAGCCCTACTACGTCGTGCCGCGTGACAAGAAGAGCCACATCACCAAGCTCCGGGGACTGGTCAAGGACGCCGACGAGCTCTACCTCGCCACCGACGAGGACCGCGAGGGCGAGGCGATCGCCTGGCACCTCCTCGACGAGCTGAAGCCGAAGGGCATCCCGGTCAAGCGGATGGTCTTCCACGAGATCACCAAGCCGGCGATCCAGGCGGCCGCGGAGAACCCGCGTGACCTCGACATGGACCTGGTGGAGGCGCAGGAGGCGCGCCGGATCCTGGACCGGCTGTACGGCTACGAGGTCTCGCCGGTGCTCTGGAAGAAGGTCATGTCCGGCCTCTCCGCCGGCCGGGTCCAGTCGGTCGCGACCCGGCTCGTGGTGGACCGCGAGCGGGACCGGATGAAGTTCCGGATCGCGTCGTACTGGGACCTCGAAGGCACCTTCGACGCGGGCGCGCAGCACGAGCCAGCGGATGTTCCCCGCGCGGCTGCACTCGGTCGACGGCGGCCGGGTCGCCCGGGGCTCGGACTTCGACACGCTCGGGCAGCTGAAGTCCGACAAGGTCGTCCACCTCGACCGCGCCCGGGCCGAGGCGCTGGCCGATGCGCTGCGCGACACGACGTACGCCGTCCGGTCGGTCGAGTCCAAGCCCTACCGCCGCTCGCCGTACGCGCCGTTCCGCACCACGACCATGCAGCAGGAGGCCTCGCGGAAGCTGGGGTTCTCGGCGTCGATCACGATGTCGGTGGCGCAGCGGCTCTACGAGAACGGCTTCATCACCTACATGAGGACCGACTCGACCACGATGTCGGGCGGTGCCGTCCAGGCCGCGAGGTCGCAGGTGCGGGAGCTGTACGGCGCCGAGTACCTCCCCGACAGCCCCCGGACCTACGCCTCGAAGGTGAAGAACGCCCAGGAGGCGCACGAGGCGATCCGTCCGGCCGGGGACTCCTTCCGGACCCCGGCGCAGACCGGCCTGACCGGCGACCAGTTCCGGCTCTACGAGCTGATCTGGATGCGCACGGTCGCCTCCCAGATGAAGGACGCGGTCGGCCAGTCGGTCTCGATCCGGCTCGGCGGGGAGGCCTCGTCGGGTGAGGACGTGGTGTTCTCGGCGACCGGCCGGGTGATCACGTTCCACGGGTTCCTCAAGGCGTACGTCGAGGGCACCGACGACGTGTCCGCAGCGCGAGACGACGCGGAGACCCGGCTGCCGAAGCTGGAGGAGGGCGACGCGGTGTCGGCGGCCTCGGTGTCGGCCTCCGGGCACGAGACGAAGCCACCGTCCCGCTACACCGAGGCGACCCTGATCAAGGAGCTCGAGGACCGCGAGATCGGACGCCCCTCGACCTACGCGTCGATCATCGGCACGATCCTCAACCGCGGCTACGTCTACAAGAAGGGCACCGCGCTGGTGCCGGCGTGGCTGGCGTTCTCGGTGACCCGGCTGCTCGAGGAGCACTTCGAGCGGCTGGTCTCCTACGAGTTCACCGCCGGCATGGAGGACGTGCTCGACGAGATCGCCTCCGGCAGGGCCGACCGCGCGACCGAGCTCGGGGAGTTCTACTACGGCTCCGAACGGGTCAAGGGCCTGCACCCGCTGGTCACCGGGCTCGGCGAGATCGATGCCAAGGAGATGGCGACGTTCCCGGTCGGCGATGCCGACAGCGGGATCGTGCTCCGGGTCGGGCGCTACGGCCCCTACCTCGAGGGCCCCGACGACGAAGGGAACCCGGCCGGCAAGCGGGCCAACGTGCCCGAGGACCTGCCGCCCGACGAGCTCACGCTCGCCAAGGCCCGCGAACTCTTCGAGAACCCCGCCGGTGAGGAGATCGACCTCGGGACCCATCCGGAGACCGGGCTCCGGGTCGTGGCGAAGAACGGCCGGTTCGGCCCGTTCGTGACCGAGGCGCTTCCCGACGACGCTCCCAAGTCTGCCAAGCCCCGCACCGGCTCGCTGTTCAAGTCGATGACGCTGGAGACCATCACCCTGGACGACGCGGTCAAGCTGCTCTCGCTGCCACGGGTCGTCGGCACCGACGCTGAGGGGGTCGAGATCACCGCCCAGAACGGTCGGTACGGCCCCTACCTGAAGAAGGGCACCGACTCCCGGTCGATCGACTCCGAGGAGAAGCTGCTCACGATCACCATCGACGAGGCGCTGGCGATCTACGCCCAACCCAAGCAGCGTGGTCGCGCCGCGGCCTCCGCGCCGCTGAAGGAGCTCGGCAACGACCCGGTCTCCGGCGCCCCGCTGGTCGTCAAGGCAGGCCGCTTCGGCGAGTACGTCACCGACGGCGAGTACAACGCCACCCTTCGCAAGGACGACTCGGTGGAGGACCTCACCCTCGAGCGGGCTGCCGAGCTGCTGGCCGAGCGCCGGGCCAAGGGGCCGGCCAAGAAGGCGGCCAAGCGCGGGGCGAAGAAGTCGGCCGCGAAGAAGTCGACTTCCAAGAAGACGACAGCCGCGAAGAAGACGACCAGGAAGACCGCCGCGAAGAAGTCCTGACGACGCCGCACCGGATTGGCGAAATCTCCCACGGGGCCGCCGGGAACCACTCATACTCTCCCCCATGAGGAGCAACTTCGCGGGGAAGGTGGGGCTGGTCGTACTGACCGGCCTGTTCCTCGCGGGCGGGTTCTTCCTGCACCTGCTCTTCCTCGTCGAGAACTGCTACGCCGGTGGGCCGGGCAGGATGCCCGCCCTCGCGTCCGTGCAGGGGAAGTTCTGCGGAGATGCGTCCAGCCCGATCTCGCTGGTCCTCCTCGGCTTCGAGGCCGCCGCCGTCGTCGCCGTCATCGGGCTCGTGAGCGTGCGGCGAGGGGCGCGGAACTGGGTGGGCAAGCTGGGCGCCTGGCTGGTGCCGATCCCCGTGATGGCCCTGGCCTGGGCGCTGTTGACGCTCCCGCCCGACGAGTGCTCGGAGTCCGCCGAGGCGACCGAGGGCTCCCGCGCCTGCGCGACCCACTTTGCCGGCGGTTAGGGCGTGTCCCACCCCGCGGTGGCGAGCGTCGGTACCACCTCGTAGGTTCGGCTCGTGCCACAGCACTACGGTCTCCGCACGAACATCGGCGTCTTCG
Source organism: uncultured Actinomycetota bacterium (assembly GCA_963812345.1). GTDB lineage: Bacteria > Actinomycetota > Actinomycetes > Propionibacteriales > Nocardioidaceae > Nocardioides. Next base: position 123,662 of record CAWEVA010000024.1, on the reverse strand, counting down.
TCTGCTTCGAGGGGGGCGAGGGTGCCGGCAAGTCGACGCAGACCCGGGCGCTCGAGGCATGGCTCCGCGCCGAGGGATACTCCGTCCGGCTGACCTTCGAGCCCGGTGACACAGTGGTTGGGCGGCGAGTGCGCGAGATCGTCCTCGACCCGGCCACCGGAGAGCTGGCCGACCGCACCGAGACGCTGCTGTACGCCGCCGACAAGGCCGAGCACGTCGACACCGTCGTCCTCCCCGCCCTGGAGCGGGGCGAGGTGGTGATCACCGACCGGTACGTCGACTCGTCGCTGGCCTACCAGGGCGCCGGACGTGTGCTCGACCCCGCCGAGGTCGAGCAGGTGCAGCGCTGGGCCACCCACGACCTGCGGCCGCACCTGACCGTCGTGCTCGACCTCGCACCGGAGCACGGACTGGGCCGGTTCGCGGAGCGCGACCGGATCGAGGGCGAGTCGGTCGAGTTCCACGAGCGGGTGCGGAGGGCGTTCGTCGAGATGGCGACGGCCGACCCCGACCACTACCTCGTGGTCGACGCCCGCCGGCCGGTCGACGACATCGCCGCCGACGTCCGTGGCCGCGTCGAGCCGCTGCTCGGGCAGGCGAAGAAGGAATCCACACCATGACCGCCGTGGGCGAGACCCGCGCGGCGGGAGGCGTCTGGGAGCACCTGGTCGGCCAGCCCCGCACCGCTGCGGTGCTGGCGTCGGCGGCCGGCGGCCACGGGATGACCCACGCCTGGCTGTTCACCGGGCCACCGGGGTCGGGCCGCTCCAACGCCGCGGTCGCCTTCGCCGCCGCCCTGCAGTGCGAGCAGGCCGGCTGCGGGGAGTGCCACGCCTGCCACACGGTGCTGGCCGGGACCCACGCGGACGTGTCGGTGATCCGCACCGAGAAGCTCTCGATCGGTGTCGACGAGGTGCGCGACCTGGTGCGGCGGGCGGCCCTCGCGCCCGTGGGGCGGCGGTGGCAGGTCCTCGTGGTCGAGGACGCCGACCGGCTCACCGACCAGGCCTGCAACGCCCTGCTGAAGGCGATCGAGGAGCCCACCGACCGGACGGTCTGGATGCTCTGCGCGCCGACGGTCGAGGACGTCCTGCAGACGATCCGCTCCCGCTGCCGGCTGGTCACCCTCACCACACCCACGGCCGCAGACGTGACCGCGTTCCTGGTCCGGACCGAGGGGGTCGACGAGGCGCTGGCGGCCTCCGCGGCTCGGGCCAGCCAGGGGCACATCGGACGCGCCCGTGCCCTGGCGCGCGACGAGGCCACCCGCAACCGGAGGCGCGAGGTCGTCGCCCTCCCCGCCAAGCTCACCTCCCTGGGCGACTGCATGAACGCCGCCGCCAACCTCAACGAGGTGACCAAGGAAGAGGCCGCCGCGATCACCAGCGCCCTCGACGAGCGCGAGAAGCGTGACCTCGACGCGTCGTACGGCGTCGTCGAGCGGGGCCGCCGGCCCCGCGAGTACGCCCCGGCCCTGGCCGCGCTGGAGAGGGCACAGAAGACCCGCGCCAAACGACGCCACCTCGACGTCGTCGACCGGGGCCTGATGGACCTGGTGTCGGTCTACCGCGACGCGATCTCGGTCGCGGTCGGTGCCCCGGTCGCGCTGGTCAACGAGGAGATCCGGCCCGACGTGGAGCTCGTCGCCCGGACCTCCTCGCCCGAGCTCAACCTGCGCCGGATCGGGTGGATCTTCGATGCCCGCGAGCAGATGCTCGAGTACAACGTCCCGGTCGCGCTCGCGCTGGAGTCGATGATGCTGGCGCTCAAGGCGCCCGGCGGTGCCGGGAGATGAGACGGCTCTTCGTCACCGTCGTCGTGGTGGCGCTGCTGATGGTCGCCGGCGGAGTCGCGGTCGTCGCCTCCCTCGGCGACAGCGAGGAGCCTCGAGCCGGGTCCGACCCGACGACCAGCCCGTCACCGACACCCCGTCGTCGGCCGGGGCCGACGAGCCACCCTCGCCGGAGCTCTCCCGCTTCTACTCCCAGAGAGTGGAGTGGGCTCCCTGCGAGGGCGAGTTCGAGTGCGCGACCCTCGAGGTCCCCCTGGACTACGACGACCCGAACGGTCCCACCATCGACCTGGCGCTGCTCAGGGCGCCGGCCGCCGACCCGGAGCAGCGCGTCGGCTCACTCGTGGTCAACCCCGGCGGGCCCGGGCAGCCCGGCACCGACTACGCCGCCCAGTCCGGCCTGGTCTTCGGGGACCCCCTCCTCGACAGCTTCGACATCGTCGGCTTCGATCCCCGCGGGACGGGCGAGAGCACCCAGGTGGACTGCCTGGGTGACCGGGCGCTCGACCAGTACGTCGCCTCCGACCCCGACCCCGACACGGCACCCGAGCGTCGCGGGTTCGTCCGCCTCTCCCAGGCGATGCTGAGCGGCTGCGCGGAGCGGTCGGGCCCGCTGGCCGCCCACGTGAGCACCATCGAGGCGGCGCGCGACATGGACGTCCTGCGCGCCGTCCTCGGAGAGTCGACGCTCAGCTACTTCGGGGCGTCCTACGGCACCGAGCTCGGCGCCACCTACGCAGAGCTGTTCCCGGAGCGGGTCGGCCGGTTCGTGCTGGACGGAGCGGTCGATCTGTCCCTCGACTTCCGGGAGCTCGCCCTGGGGCAGGCTGCCGGCTTCGAGACCGCGCTGCGCGCCTACGTCGAGAACTGCGTCGAGACCGTGGACTCGTGCTTCCTGGGAGACTCGGTGGAGGAGGGCCTCGACCCGGATCAGCAACTTCATCGACAGCGTCGACGCGGAGCCCCTGCCGACATCCACGACGAGGCACCTGCGGGTCGGGAACGCCATCTACGGCATCGTGCTGCCGCTCTACGTCCGCGACTACTGGTTCCTGTTGAGCTCCGCGCTCGGCGCCGCGTTCGACGGCGACGGCTCGGCGCTGCTCCAGCTCTCCGACCTCTACAACTCGCGCGGCCCCACTGGCTACACCGACAACAGCCGGGAGGCCTTCGTGGCGATCAGCTGCCTCGACGACCCGTCGTCGATCCGGCCGGGCCAGGTGCCGGCGGCGACCCCAGCGTTCGAGAAGGCCTCGCCCACCTTCGGCGACGTCTTCGCCTGGGGGCTCGTCGGCTGCCGCGGCACCGAGGTCGAGTCGACCGAGGCGCCGCTCGAGGTGGACGGTTCCGGGGCCGCGCCGATCGTCGTGATCGGAACCACCCGTGACCCCGCGACGCCGTACGAATGGGCCGAGAGCCTGGCCGACCAGCTCGACTCGGGCGTCCTGGTGAGTCGCGACGGCGACGGCCACACCGGCTACAACAAGGGCAACGACTGCGTCGACGACGCCGTCCACGCCTACCTCCTCGACGGCACGGTGCCCGACGACGGGCTCTCCTGCTGACCGCCGACCCGGCGCCACGCGCTTCAGCGAGGTGGATCGGCTCCGCGATGGCCCGGATCCGTCGGGTCGCGAGCTCGATCATCAGCTGCCGCGGCGGCCGACAGGGAGGCGCCGGACCGGTGGACGATGGCGAGCGTGTCGTACTGCCGCGGGCGAAGCCGCACCCAGCCGGCGTTCGGCGCGAGCCGGGGGAGGAGCTGCTCGGCAGCTCCGCGCGGGATCACCGAGTCGGCGAGGCCCAGGCCCACGAGCTCGACCGCCGTCTCGACGTCCTCGACCTCGATCCGGGTCTGCGGGTTGCGTCCGGTCTCGTGCAGCATCTGCCGCAGCACGGTCCTGGTGGAGTCCTGCTCGCGCCAGGTCGTCTCGGGCATCACCAGTGAGGCCGTGGCCAGGCGCTGTGCGGTGACCGGGGAGGCGATCCGCTCCGGCTCGGCGCTCACGTAGACAAGCTCGTCGCGCGCCACCGGCGTCACTTCCATACCCTCGCTGCGGACGGTCGGCACCGCGATCATGGCCGCCTCGATCCGACCCCGGCGCAGGTCGTCCTGGACGTCGCTGGAGTTCTGGCCGATCAGCTCGACCCGCACCCCCGGGTGGCGCTCGAGCACGTCCGCGATCAGCGCAGCGCCGGCGTACAGGCGGGCCGTGCCGAACATCCCGAACCGGATCGTGCCCGTCTCCAGCGCGGTCACGCTCTGCACGGCGCGGCGGGCCTCCTCCGCCGCGGCGATCGTGCGCTCGGCGTGGGGACGCAACGAGTCGGCGACGGTGGTGGGCACCACCCCCCGCCCGACCCGACGGAACAACGTCGCGTCCAGCGAGCGCTCCAGCGCCCGGATCTGCTCGGAGACCGACGGCTGCGCGTAGCCGAGCCGTTCGGCAGCCGCGGTCAGCGACCCGAGCTCGTACGTCGCCAGGAAGCACCGCAGCTGGTGGAGGGAGAGCATAGGGATCTCCTAGGGAAGATGCTGGAAAGAGAGGCTACCCCTATGACCACATTTCTCGGATGATGGTGGCTCCACCATCCAGATGTCCTCGAGGGAGGTCCCGCAATGTTCGACCACTTCTGCACCGCCTGCCGCCAGCGCCGGCTGGTCTTCCCGACCCAGGTCACGTCGATCCTCAACGACGAGCGGGGCGTCCACGTCCGCTTCACCTGCTGGTGCGGCGCCGAGCAGACGCTCGACACCGGACGGTCCGCGAGCCGGCCGCGGCCCACCGTCGCGGCCTGATCCGCCGGTTTCGGCGAGCGACTCGCCTGTCCGTATACTCCGTCGGGTTGCCCGGGCCCGCTCGACTCCGGCCCGGGCAGCAGGCCGCCTTAGCTCAGTCGGTAGAGCGATTCACTCGTAATGAATAGGTCGTCGGTTCGATTCCGACAGGCGGCTCCATCCGATGGCACTGACCGGCGCGGGGTCTGCGACGGCGGGTCGATGGTTAGCGAGAGCTCAGCGCGGGTACGTTCCCGTCTGACCGCTCATCCTGGGCGGGGTCATCGAGGAAGGACCCCCCACATGCGTTTCCCGCGAACCCTTCGCCTGGCCGCCGCAGCAGGTCTCGGGGCAACTGCGCTGACCGTCGTCGGCATTGCCGCTCCCGCCCAGGCCCGGGTCGCCGACCCCGGGGCTGAATGCCTCACCCCCACGCCGAATGCCGAGGCCTCCGGCGCCCGTGGGGGAGCCACGGGCCTCGACCACCGGGGCATCTCGGCCGCCGAGCAGCGCGCGATCGCGCGTCGTACAACAGTCGCCTCGCGGCCAAGGGTGCGCCCAGCGTGAGCGGGAGCACCGCGCTCGCGGCGTCGGTCCCCGTCTACGTCCACGTCATGCGCGACGCCGCGGGCCGCGGTGACGTCACCAACAGCCAGATCACCCGGCAGATCTCGGTGCTCAACAGCGACTTCTCCGGCACCGGCTACTCCTTCGACCTGGTCAGCACCACGCGGTACAACAACTCCACCTGGCACAAGGACCGCCAGTCCGCGTCCTATCGAGCCCAGACGCGCGAGGGTGGCGCGAACGCCCTCAACATCTGGCTGGTCGACTTCAAGTACCTCGGGATCGCGACGTTCCCCTGGGACTACGCCAGGAAGGGTGAGATCGACGGCATCCGCGTCCACTACGACTCGCTGCCCGGCGGCAGCATCACCAACTTCAACCTGGGCGGCACGGCGACGCACGAGGCGGGTCACTGGCTCGGTCTCTACCACACCTTCCAGGGCGGCTGCACCGAGCTCAACGACGAGGTCGACGACACCCCGGCCCAGGCCAGCCCCACGAGCGGTTGCCCCGAGGGCAGGGACTCCTGCCCGCTGCCCGGCCTGGACCCGATCCACAACTACATGGACTACAGCTTCGACAGCTGCTACACCGAGTTCACCCCGGGCCAGGACGCACGTGCCGACGAGATGTGGGCCGCCTACCGCGCCTGATTCGTTCCGCGGGCGTTCCTCGTATCGCCGGGCAGGGGATCGCAGCCCCCGCGGCTGCTCCTTCGGCGGTTACGAGTACAGCAGGCCCTGGACCTTGATCACGGTTGCGGTGCCGAACTTCACCACGACGGTCACACTGCCGCCGGACAACCCCTCGAATTCCTCTCGGTTCGTCTTCTTGGCGCCGTCGTTGTCGTAGTCATTGATGGCAGGTTGGTCGAGCTTGGCGGCGCCTCCGAGGTCGAGGGCCGATCCGGCGAGACACCATTCGGTCCCGCAGGGTGCGAGGGTTCCGGTCTTCGTCTCGGTCTTGGGCTGGGGCGGCGGCTTGGGCTCGGGCGTCGGCGTGGGGTTCGGTGACGGCGACGGGCTCGTCCCACCGCCCTGACCGCCACCCCCACCACCGGACGGCGATGAGCCGCCCGGCGGGTTCTGGCCCGGCGCCGTCCCGCCGGACGGCTTGCCGCCGGACGTCGGCGAGGATGAGGTTCCCGCTGAACCAGGTGGCCGTCCGTCCCCGCGCTTCCCGTGCCCGTCGCGACTCTTGCGCTTCGGTCGGTCGGCCGGCTCGCGGCACGACGGAGGGAGGCATGATGAACACACCGGTCCGGTATCCCTCTTCCATCGCCATCACCAGCGCGACGTACTCCTCGGAGGCGTTGTAGCGGAAGATCGCCGCGCTCATCGCGCTCTCGCCCAGCACTGAGCCGCTGCCTGAGCAGAGGTACGCCGCCGCCGCGAGTGCCGCGTCGTCGATGTCGTTCGGCGACTCGACGCCGTCACCGTCACCGTCGCGCGCGGCGCCTGCCCACGTCGACGGGATGAACTGCATCGGGCCGACGGCGCGGTCCCAGACCTTGTCCTTGTCGAGCAGCCCGTCGTCGGTGTCGCGGATCGCCGCGACCGGGCCTACCCCGTTCAGCGCCACCCCGATGATGAGCGGGTGCGAGACCCCGTTCTCGCCGAGCACCGAACCGCCGTACCGACCGTGGTCGGACTCGACCCGGCCGACACCGGCCAGCAGCGTCCACGGAAGCTGGCAGGCCGGGTCGATGCTGCCCATGGCCTGGGCCGCCCTCTCGTACGCGCGACGGGCTGCGGACGGCAGCCCGTTGTCGGCGAGCGAGCTGGCGGACCAGGTGCGGGTGCCTTTCGGGCTGCTCACCTCGACGGTCCGCGCCTCGTCGTTCGACCTCGAAACTTCCGCGAAGGGCCGCCGTACTGCGAGGCGCGGATTGCCTCCGGGGTCAGCCGCAGGCTCGCAGGGGCCGCTGCAGCCGGTGCGGAGGTCGTGTGAGACACCGTCGCGATGAAGCCCTCGGAGGCGTTCAGTGTCAGGGGAAGTACCAGTACCGTCACCAGAAGGCAGCAGCGTGTCCGCCAGGGCGCAGGACGGTTCGCCGCCTTGCTCCCCAACGAAACCCCTCTCAGCCCGAGCACCCGCACCAACCTACGAGTGGGCGGCGGGCATGAAAAGGCCGATCGCCGAAAATGACCCGAACGGCCACGGCGGGCATGACCCAGCCGGGCGGGTTGACCGTGACAAGCTCAGTGACCATACGCGCCCAGTCCGGTCGGTCACCCCAGGCCAGACCTGACGGCGTGAGTAGGCACGGAATGACCCCGATTGCCTACCTTCTTAACTATGTCCCCCCGGCGGTCTAGCCATTTAACGTTCGGTAAATCTCGGGATCGAACCTGTCACTCATGGGGTTACCAATAGGGGGATGTAGTGATGAACCATGAGAATCGGCCACGGGCTTCGGCCGGGGCCAGCGGGATGCTGCGGAAGGTCTTCGGGAGTCGGGCTGCGGTAGTTGCGCTGAGCGCTGCAGTGGTCGTCGGCCTCGGTGGTACAGGTGCCGTCGCGGCGGGCCTGATCTCGTCGGCGGACATCATCAACGGCTCGATCCGCGGTGTGGACATTCGAGACGGGTCCGTGGCAGGAGCGGACCTGAGCGATGGGGTCGTCGCCCAGCTCAACAGCGCCAGCGGCAGCGCTGGCACGAACTGGGGCATCGTTGATCGTGAGGTCATCGGCAACGGCGACGCCTACCTGCGCACCGGACCCACCTTCGTCACGTCCAGCGGGCTGGTGGTGGAACCTCCGCTCGGTGAGGGAAGCCTCGGACTACGAACCGGTTCGACCACCGACCAGGCGGCGTTCGGCAACCAGCTGGCCTTCTTCAACGACCTGGTCAGCAGCCTGACTTCCCTGGGCTTCTCGGTCTTCACCACGTCTGAGAACAATGACCGAGGCCCGCGCAACATGCCAAGCATCGTGATCGAGATCGACCCCAACCTGGCAGCCGCCCCCGGTGTGGAGCGGTCATCGATGATCTACACGCCCGCCAACGGCGCGGCCGACAGGTGGACGACCTTCGATGCCACGGACAGCACCCAGGGCAGGGTATGGGGCCTGACCGGTGCGGCCGGGACCGCAACCGGCTGTGAGTTCAGCGGACGGCTGTGCACCTGGGATGAGATCCAGGGTGCGCTGGCCGACGACGACGGAAGCCCCGCCACGATCCGTACGATCCTGGTCACCAAGAACCGCGGACACGCGTTCTCCGGGGCCGTCGACGCCTTGATGGTCAGGGGCAGGGTCTACGACTTCGAGCCACTCGGCGTCAACGCGAGGGGATAGTTCGGAGCGGCGCCCCCCGTCGGGGCGGGGGCCGCCGCATCCGTTCTCACTTATGACGGCGTCGATGTCTTCTTCAGGGCGCTGGGCTGCGAGGGACGTCGGGGGGCGCTCTTCTTCGCCTCGAGCATGTCTGCCCCGAGCTCCTGGAGAAACTTGCGGCCGAGGCCCTCGCGCACCTGGGGGAACCACTCCTGCTCCTCCTCCTCGATGTGGTGCCGCACGTTCTCGATGAGCACCGTGGTCTTGGCGGTGAACCTCTCGTCGTCAGGCTTCATTGCGGAGAGCTCCACGACGAGCAGGTCGGCCACGTGGTGCTCCTCGTAGACTCCAGCACGTCGTCCTCGACCTCGGGGAGCGCCTCCCGGACGCGGGGATACATGAGCTCGTTCTCGATGTAGGTGTGCACCGTCAGCAGCTCGATGATGCGGTCGACGAGCTGCCCTTCCTCGCGTGGGCGTTCTCCCCTGCCTTCTCGAAGGCGTCGAAGGCGCGCTTGATCTCCTGGTGGTCCTTCTTGAGCAGCACGATGGCGTCGGTGGACATGAGAGCTCCCGGGTGCCGCGGTCAGCGAGGTGCTAGACGCTTTTCTCTAGGAAGTCGAGCACCCGTTGGGTCAGCAATGCCGCAGCCTCCGCGTCGTACGACGTCAGCGAGCTGTCGGCGAACAGATGCTGGTCGCCGGGGTAGAGGAAGAGCTCGGCGTCGTCGGCCTCCTGGACCAGCGCGCGGGCGGCGTCGAGGTCGCCCTCCCCGGCGAAGGACGGATCGGCCTCCATGCCGTGGACCTGCACGGGAACCCCGTCGGGCCACGACGACCCGAACTCGGCCGGAGGCAGGCAGGCCTCGAGCAGGAGCGCTCCCCGGGCCCCGGGTCGGGTCTGTGCCAGCTTCTGGGCCGGCATCACCCCGAGTGAGAAGCCCGCGTAGGTGAGCTCGGTCGGAAGCTCGTCGGCGGCACCGACGCCACGCTCCAGGATCGTGCCGAAGCCCGTTTCCCGGGCGTACCCGACCCCGTCCTCCACGGTCCGGAACGTGTGTCCCTCGTAGAGATCGGGAGTGTGGACTGTGTGTCCGGCCTCCCTCAGCTGGTCGGCGAACTCGGTGACGCCGGGGGTCAGGCCCAGGGCGTGGTGGAACAACAAGATCTCAGCCATGGCGCAGAGACTACGGCCAGTACCGGACGATCACCGTCCGGAATGCGCCGTGAGGCATCGGGGATGATGACGACATGACTGTGCGAGGCGAGGACCATTCGGGCGACCCAGTCGTCACCGACGAGATGACCAGCCCCTTCATCCGGCACCTGGGTGTCGAGCTGACCGAGGTCAGCGGGGATGTCGTGGTGGCCCGGTGGAAGGCCGGCGAGCACCTGCACCAGCCGTTCGGGATCCTGCACGGAGGCGCACACTGCAGCGTGGTCGAGACGCTCGCCAGCGTCGCTGCCGCCGTGTGGCTGGGTGACAAGGGCAAGGTGGTCGGCGTCAACAACAACACCGACTTCTTCCGTGCTGTGGCCGAGGGCGAACTGAAGTCCACGGCCACGCCACTGCACCGCGGCCGGTCTCAGCAGCTGTGGGTCGTCGAGACCCGGGACGCCGAGGATCGGCTGGTGGCCCGCGGACAGGTGAGGCTGCAGAACCTCTACCCGGACGCGTGAGCCGATCCCTCAGCGCGCGAGGGGCTCAGTAGCCGAAGCCGCCGCCGTTCCCACCCCCACCGGTGCCACCGCCGCCACCGGCGGTGCCGCCGCCGTACAGGGCGACGACCAGCACGATCAGGGCGACCAGCAGTGCGATGGCCGCGACGATCATCCAGGTCCGTCGCGACTCGTGAACGGTGGACACGTCAGGTCCGTTCGGGCTCCCGATGCACTGCGGCGCGGCCACCGACGGGGGCGACCGCTGTCTCCATGCCGAGCGCGCCGTCGATCGAGATCCGGCCGGGGCCGATGAAGAGCAGGCCCAGGAGACCGGCAAGCAGCGCGGTCTCCAGCTCGAATCCGGTCGCGTCTCCCACGACGAAGCCCACACCGGGCAGGTCGACCTTCACCAGGAGGATCGCGCCGATCAGGATGCCGATCAGCGGGATGGTGACCAGGCGGGTCATCAGCCCGGCGATGATCATCAGGCCGCCGATGCCCTCGGCAATGGTCTGCAGCCACGCCACCGTCTCGGGCGCCGGGACGTTGAGGGACTCGAGGAACAAGGCGAAGTTCTCGGGCCCGTTGTCGAACTTCTGCCAGCCATGGACCGCGAAGACCGCACCGACCCCCACTCGCATGCAGAGCGGACCCAGATCCGCAAGGTGGCCCAAGGCGGATGCGCCGACAGCCTTCATGATGGCTCTCCTGTCCTAGAGGATCCGTCCCCCGATGAAGACGGCTTGCACAAATAGACGATGTGAATATGTGAAGCGGTTCAATCAATGCTCCTCCGCGGCACGGGACACGTCCGAAGCCCGGCCCAGAACTAGAACGCGTTGTCGTTTCGAGGCGAGCCCGCGTGCCATGATCGACGCGTGTCCGAACCGGCTTTCCCGATCAGCATCTCGGCGGCGGCCCGGGCGGCGGACACGCTGCGCGAGCACATCATCGAGGGTCGCTACCGGTCCGGCGAGCCCCTGCGCGAGACCAGTCTCGCCCGCTCGCTCGGCGTCTCGCGGAACACCGTCCGCGAGTCCTTCCGGATGCTGGCCGAGGACGGTCTCGTCGAGCACGCGCCGAACCGCGGCGTCACCGTCCGTGGGCTGGCCGCCGCCGACATCGAGGACATCTACCGGATCCGCAGGGCCGTCGAGCTGCTCGGGCTGGAGGACGTGGCGGCCGATCCCTCCGCGCTCTCGGACGTGGTTGCTTCTGCCGAGGAGGCCGCTGAGGCGGGCGACTGGCTCGCCGTCTCGACCGCGGACCTTCGATTCCATCAGACGATCGTGGCCGCCCTGGGGAGCCCGCGGCTGGATGCCATGTTCCAGCGGCTGCTCGCCGAGCTCCGCCTGGCCTTCGCCGACATGCCGGACCTGCGCGAGTTCCACGAGCCCTACCTCCGCCGCAACCGGGATCTCGTGGACCTGCTCCGTGCCGGGGACGTCCCAGCGGCGCGGAAGGAGCTGACCAGCTACCTCGAGAAGGCGGAGCGCCAGATCCTCGGGATGCTGCACCGCCTAGATCGTTGAACAATCCGTCGACAAATTGTTGAACAACCCTTAGGGTGCTGTGATGGCTCCCACACCAGAGCGCCCCGTCAGCACGACTCCGTCCAGACCCGGGGACCAGGCCACCGAGTCCTCGGCCCTGCGTTCCTCGACTGGCCGGGCTGCCTTTGTGGGCGCCATGTTCCTGATGGCGACCTCAGCCATCGGACCCGGCTTCCTCACCCAGACCACCGCGTTCACCGCACAGCTCGGCGCGGCGTTCGCGTTCGCGATCCTCGCCTGCGTCCTCCTCGACATCGCGATCCAGATGAACGTCTGGCGGGTGGTCGGGGTGTCCGGCCGCCGCGCTCAGGACCTCGCCAACCGCGCGTTGCCGGGATCCGGCTTCCTGCTCGCGGGCCTGGACGTCTTCGGCGGACTGGTGTTCAACATCGGCAACATCGCCGGTTGCGCGCTCGGCCTCGATGCGATGTTCGGCCTCGACATCCGGGTCGGCGCGGCCATCTCGGCGGTTTTCGCGATCGCCGTCTTCCTGGTCCGGAAGGCCGGGGTCGCGATGGACCGGGTCGTGGTCGTGCTCGGCGTCGTGATGCTGGCGCTGACGACGTACGTCGCGATCACCAGCTCTCCACCGGTCGGTGATGCGCTGATCCAGACCGTCGCTCCCGAGTCCGTCGACTTCCTCGTGATCACGACCCTCGTGGGAGGCACCGTCGGTGGCTACATCGTGTACGCCGGCGCGCACCGCCTCGTCGACAACGGCATTCGCGGGCCCGAGAACGTCCCCGCGATCACCCGCTCCTCGATCTCCGGCATCGGGATCACCGCCGTGATGCGGATCGTGCTGTTCCTCGCGGTCCTCGGCGTCGTCACCCAGGGCGCCTCCCTGGACCCCGACAACCCCACCGCGTCGGCGTTCGAGTTCGCGCTGGGGACCGCCGGCCAGGTCATCTTCGGGGCCGTGATCTGGTGCGCCGCGATCACGTCGGTGATCGGTGCCTCCTACACCTCGACCTCCTTCCTCAAGGTGTTCGGCGCGTGGGTCACCCACTGGGAACGCTGGGTCGTGGTCGGCTTCATCGTGGTCTCGACGACGATCTTCGTCGCGGTCGAGACGACGCCGGTCAACCTGCTGATCTTCGCGGGCGCGTTCAACGGCCTGATCCTCCCGGTCGGGTTGGGCCTGCTGCTGTGGGTCGCCGCCCGGCGAACCGACCTGTTGCACGGCTACAAGTACCCCCGCTGGTTGGTCGCCATCGGCGCACTGGCGTGGGTGACGACGGTCTACCTCGGCTACATGTCGTTGACCGAGCTCGGGCAGCTGTTCTGATGGCAGCCGCTGTCGACCTGAACAGCGACCTCGGCGAGGGCTTCGGACCCTGGCCGATGGGGGACGACGAGACGATGCTCGATGTCGTCACCAGCGCCAACGTCGCGTGCGGGTTCCACGCCGGCGATCCCAGCCAGATGCGGAACATGTGCGGCTGGGCGGCGCAACGGGGGATCGCGATCGGCGCCCACGTCGGCTACCGGGACCTGCCGGGCTTCGGCAGGCGGTTCATCGACGTGGCTCCGGACGAGCTGACCGCGGATGTCCTCTACCAGCTCGGGGCCCTCGCAGGGTTCGCCCGGGCGGCCGGTGACCGGATCCGCTACGTCAAGCCACACGGCGCGCTGTACAACACGATCGTCCGCCACGAGCAGCAGGCCGCCGCCGTCGTCGACGCCGTGGTCGCCTTCGACCCCTCGCTCGCCGTCCTCTGCCTGTCCGGGTCGCGGTTCCTCGCCCTGGCCGAGGAAGCAGGGCTACCCGTGTTCACCGAGGCGTTCGCCGATCGGGCCTACACCGCGGACGGCACTCTCGTGTCGCGCCGTGAGGCCGGGGCGGTGCTCACCGACGCGGACCGGGTCGCGGAGCGTTGTGTGGCCATGGTGAAGGAAGGCCGGGTGGAGGCCATCGATGGGAGCGTTGTCGAGGTGGACGCGGACTCGATCTGCGTGCACGGGGACACCCCCGGGGCCACCGCCCTCGCGTCGGCGGTGCGCCGCGCGCTCACCGATGCGGACGTGACGCTGCGCCCGTTCGTGGCCGACGACCGCGCATGAAGCTGCTGCCATGCGGGGACGCCGCCCTGCTGGCCGAGCTCGACGACCTCTCCGCCGTCCTCGCCCTCACGGCCGCGATCGACGCCGAGCGTGACGGCGGTGGGCTGGCCGAGGTGCTCGACGTCGTCCCGGCGTCGCGCACCGTGCTGGTGCGGTGCCGTCCGCGGGAGGGGGTGCTGAGCCGGATCGCCGAGCGGCTGACCGAGCTCGACGTGACCGACCACGCGAGCGGCGAGGGCCCGCACGTGGAGATCGAGGTGCGCTACGACGGGCCAGACCTCGCGGACGTCGCCCGCCTCACCGGACTCTCGGAGGACGAGATCGTGCGGTTGCACACCGGCGCCGACTGGACGGTGGCCTTCACCGGGTTCCTGCCCGGTTTCGGCTACCTGGTCGGCGGCGACGAGAGGCTGGTCGTCCCTCGTCGCGACGAGTCGCGCACCAGCGTCCCGGCCGGGTCGGTCGGGCTGGCCGGCGAGTTCACCGGCGCCTATCCCAGGGAGTCCCCCGGAGGCTGGCAGCTGATCGGCCGCACCGAGGCGCGTCTGTGGGACCCGGACCGCGAACCGCCCGCCCTGCTGGCGCCCGGCACCCGGGTCACGTTCGTCCGGGTCGAACCTTGACCGCGCCGGCGCTCCTCGTGGAGGAAGCCGGCCCGCTCACGACCGTCCAGGACCTCGGTCGGCCGGGGCTCGCCTCCCTGGGTGTCCCAGAGTCCGGTGCCCTGGACCCCCGGGCCCTGAAGCTGGCCAACCGGCTGGTCGGAAACCCCGAGGACGCACCAGGTCTCGAGGTCACCTTCGGCGGGCTGCGCCTGGAGGCGCGCCGTCCGGTGGTCCTGGCGGTCACCGGTGCCCCGGTCTCCCTGACGGTGGACGGCGCCGCCGTGGGGCTGGGCTGCGCGGTGTCGGTCCACGCCGGGTCGAGCATCCGGCTGGGCTCGCCGCGGTACGGCGTACGCAGCTATCTCGCCCTGCGCGGTGGCGTGCAGGCAGACCTGGTCCTCGGCTCGGCCAGTACCGACCTGTTGGCGGGCATCGGTGCCCCGTTGTCGGACGGGGACGACCTCGACGTGGGTGCGCCGCCTGACTCCGGCGTTCCCGTTGTCGACGGGGTGCCACTGTCCACGCCCACCGGGGAGGAGCTCGTGCTGCGGGTGGTGCTCGGCCCGCGGCACGACTGGTTCACCGACGAGGCGTTGGACCTGTTGCTCGGCTCGGAGTGGACGGTCGAGTCGAGGAGCAACCGGATCGGGATCCGGCTCACCGGGCCGACGCTCCAGCAGCGCCAGAAGCGTGAGCTCCCGAGCGAGGGGACCATCGCCGGCTCGCTGCAGGTGCCCCACAACGGCCAGCCCACGATCTTCCTGGCGGATCACCCGATCACGGGTGGCTACCCCGTCATCGCGGTGGTGCACACCGCGGACCTGCCTCAGCTGGCCCAGGCCCGACCCGGCCAGCTGATCCGGTTCCGTGAGATCAGCCCGCCGCGTCTCGCCGGGCAGCCGGACCGCGACGAGCGGGCGGAGGGCTCGCGATGAAGTCGCCCACCCTGCCTGACCCCGAGCGGCGGCACGACCTGTCGCCGGCCGAGGCGCGAGCCCTGTTCCGCGCCGGGCTGCGAACGCCGACCGCAGGCTGGTGCGGCGGCTGGACCCAGGCCAACCTGATCGCGGTCCCGAGCGACCTCGCCTACGACATGCTCCTGTTCGCGCACCGGAACCCCAAGGCCTGCCCCCTCCTCGACGTCGGCGACGCCGGTGCGGTGTCCACGCCGCTGATGAGCGGCGACCTGCGGACCGACGTCCCGGCGTACCGCGTCTTCCGGGACGGCGAGCTGGTCGATGAGCCCGACGACGTCGTCTCGGCCTGGCGGGATGACCTGGTCGCGTTCCTGATCGGCTGCAGCTTCACGTTCGAGGCCGCCCTGCTCGACGCAGGCGTCCCCGTTCGGCACATCGAGCAGGACGTCAACGTGCCGATGTACGCCACCAGCGTCCCGACCCGGCCGGCCGGCCGGCTCCGCGGACCCCTGGTGGTGTCGATGCGACCGGTGCCCGCCGCCGCCATCGCCACGGCGGTCCGGGTCACCGCCCGCTACCCGGACGTCCACGGCGCCCCGGTGCACGTCGGCGATCCCGCAGCGATCGGCATCACCGACCTGGACCAGCCGGACTTCGGCGAGGCCGTGGAGGTGCGGCCCGGTGAGGTGCCGGTGTTCTGGGCCTGCGGGGTGACCCCGCAGGCCGCGGTCACCGCGTCGCGACCGCCGTTCGCCATCTCGCACGCGCCAGGGCACATGGTGCTCACCGACGCCCGGGACAGCGCCTACGTGGTCCCGTGAGGCCAAACTGAAACACGTTATAGTTTTCCGGTGACCCCCGACGTCTTCGGCCCGGCCCGGCTCGGCCCGGTCGACCTCCGCAACCGGGTGGTCAAGGCGGCGACGTTCGAGGGACGTACGCCGGCCGGGCAGGTCACCGACGACCTGGTCGACTACCACCTGGCCGTGGCTCGCGGTGGCGTCGGGCTGACCACGGTGGCCTACCTGGCGGTCGCGCCGGAAGGGCGGACGCACGCCGAGCAGATCGTCGTGGGCGAGCACAGCCTCGCCGGCCTGAGCCGGATGGCCGAGGCGATCCACGAGACCGGGGCGAAGGTCTCCGGCCAGGTGGGCCATGCCGGCCCGGTCGCCAACGGACGCTCCAACCGCGCCAGGGCGATCAGTGCGAGCAGGATGCCGAGCCCGTTGTCGATGCAGATGGTCCACGCCGCCACGGAGGCCGACCTGGCCCGGGTCACCGAGCGGTACGTCGCCGCGGCCCGCACCCTGGTCCGCGCCGGGTTCGACGTGCTCGAGCTGCACATGGCGCACAGCTACCTGCTCTCGTCGTTCCTCGCCCCCGGCCTGAACCGGCGTACCGACCGTTGGGGAGGGCCGCTGGAGAACCGGGCCCGGCTGGCCCGCCAGGTCGCCCGCGCCGTCCGCGACGAGATCGGCGACGACGTCGCGGTCACCGCCAAGGTCAGCCTGGACGACGGGTTCCGGGGCGGGCTGCGCGGGGAGGAGGCACTCGACTTCGCCAGGATGCTCGAGGCCGACGGCACCCTCGACGCGCTCCAGCTCAGCGGCGGCAGCTCGCTGATGAACCCGATGTACCTCTTCCGCGGTGACGCACCCCACCGCGAGTTCGCGGCCGCGATGCCGCAGCCGGTCCGGCTGGGGATGCGAGTCCTGGGCAAGCGGTTCCTCAAGGAGTATCGAATTCCGGGAGGCCTACTTCCTCGAGCCCGCCCTCCGGTTCCGGAAGGCGCTGACGATGCCGCTGATGCTGCTCGGTGGCATCAACCGACTGCAGACGATGGAGCGGGCGATGGCCGAGGGCTTCGAGTACGTCGCCCTGGCCCGCGCGCTGCTCCGGGAGCCGGACCTCGTCGACCGGCTCCGGTCGGGACGACAGGATGCCGGAGCCTGCATCCACTGCAACCTCTGCATGCCGACGATCTACGACCGGACCCGCTGCCCGGTCGCCACCACGCCGGCCTGACGTCCGCGCGGTACGTCAGCCGTCAGTCGTCCTTGTGGCCCTTTCCCTTGCCGTGCTTGTCCTCGTCCTTGCGGGGGCTTGGGCTCGCCGCTTCTCGTCCTTCTTCCTCCTCCTCGTCTTCCTCCTCGCCCTCGTCCTCGTCCTCGGTGTCAGGGGACGGGGGGATGGACGAGGTGGACGGAGGTGATGGAGAAGGCTTCGGGGCCGGCTCCTCGGCCGGAAGCCGGCCCAGCAGCGCCTCGGCAGCGGTCAGGATCCGGTCGGCCTGCTCGTCGTCGATCCGGCCGGCATCGCGGGCCGCCTCCGTGGCCGCGACCAGTGACTCGACCCGCTCCCGGATCCGCGCCTCGTCGCCGGTGGTCACGGCCCGGTCGACCCGGGTCAGCTGCTCGGCCAGCTCGGGTGCGGCGTCGGCGGGGGTGGAGTCGCCGCCGCAGCCGGCGGCCAGCACCGCGGTGAGTGCCAGGGCCGCCAGTCGGCGGGCAGGGTTGCCGGGGAGCATCCTCACTGGCCCTCCAGCACCGCGTCGTGCAGGTCCTCGAGGGGTTGCTCCAGCTCGGCTGGCGTCTCCGGTGGAATCCCGCTGTTCCCGGGGTCGTCATCGCCTCCGGAGGCGAGGCCCGCGATCACCACCACGAGCACGATCAGGGCGCACACCGCGAGCACGACGCGGAGGTGAGGGGGAGTGTCGGCGGCCCGCTCGCGGAGTCCTTCCACCAGCTCGGCCGGTCGGGAGCCCGCCGGCTCGGGCGGAGGGGCAGCGACCGGGGCGGTCATGACTCGGGTGTCCTCGGGTGCTGTGGCGATGAGGTCGATCTCCCGCAGCTGCGTGACCACGGCGTCCGCAGTCGGCCGGTCGGCCGGGTCGAGGGCCGTCATCTCGGTGAGCACGCGCGCCCAGTCCGCGGGTAGCGAGTCCGGGATCTCTGGCTGGCGGCTCAGTCTCGCGAGCGCCGCTTCCGTGGGCGTGCCGGGGTAGGCCCGCTCGCCGGTGAGCGCCTCGAGCAGCAGCAGCCCGAGGGAGTAGACGTCGGTGGCCACCGACACCTCCTCGCCCCGTACCTGCTCGGGGGAGAGGTACGCCGCCGTACCGATCGCCTGCCCGGTGCGGGTGTGCCGCACCGTCTCGCCGATCAACCGGGCGATGCCGAAGTCGGCGAGCTTGATCCGGCCGTCGTGGCCGAGCAGCACGTTCCCCGGCTTCACGTCGCGGTGGATCACCCCGGCCCCATGGGCATAGGCGAGCGCCGCTGCCAGCTCGCGGCCGATCTCGGCGACCCTCGCGGGGGCGGCGGGCCGTCCGCCGCACTCCTGGTCGAGGGTCCGGCCCTCGACCAGCTCGAGGACCAGGTAGGGCCGCTCCGCGTTGATGCCCGCGTCCAGCAGCATGACCAGGCCGGGATGGCTGAGCCGTGCCAGGGTGCGCGCCTCGGCGGTGAACCGGAGCCGATCGCTCTCGTCGTCGGCCGTGTCCCGCAGCAGCTTCACCGCGACCGACCGGTGCAGCACGGGATCGGTCGCGCGCCAGACCTCCGCCATCCCGCCGCGACCGAGGATCTCCTCGAGCCGGTAGCGGTCGGCGAGGACGGGGGGCTCCTCCGCTGGCACGCCCTCTGTCACCACCGTAATTGGAGCCCCAGTCGGAAGTAGGACTGGCTCCGATCCTAGAACGTGTTCTAGGTTTGGGGAATGGTCTCCACAGGTTCGACCGACACAGATCCAACCGACCATGGGCACCCCCTGCGGGTGGTCGCGTGGTCCACCGGCACCGTTGGCCGGCACGCGATCGCCGGGATCGACCGCCATCCCGACCTCGAGCTGGTCGGGGTCTGGGTGTCCGACCCCGCCAAGGACGGCAAGGACGCAGGCGAGCTCGCCGGGCTCGGCCGCGACCTGCAGGTGAGGGCCACCACCGACCGGGACGCGTTGCTCGCCCTGGAGCCGGACGCGATCGTGCACACCGCGATGACCGACGACCGCGTGTTCGAGTCGATCGAGGACCTGGTCGGGTTCCTGGAGGCCGGGGTGAACGTGGTGTCGAGCGGACCGGTGCTGCTCCAGTGGCCCGCGGGGATCCTGCCACCCGAGATGCTCGAGCGGATCGCCAAGGCCGGGGAGACCGGCAACGCGAGCCTCCACGTCAACGGCATCGACCCCGGCTTCGCCAACGACGTGCTGCCGCTGTCGCTCACCTCGCTCTCCCAGCGCATCGACGAGGTCCGGGTGCAGGAGATCGCCGACTACTCGACGTACTACCAGCCGGTCGTCATGCGCGACATCTTCGGCTTCGGCCAGCCGCTGGAGGAGAAGCCGATGCTCTGGGAGCCCGGCGTCCTGTCGATGGCGTGGGGCAGCGTCGTACGGCAGATCGCGGCCGGCCTCGGCATCACCCTCGACGAGCCACTCACCGAGAACGTCGACCGGCGGCCCGCCGAGCGGGACGTCGAGACCGCGTCCGTCGACATCGGGGCCGGGACCATGGGCGCGGTCCGGTTCGAGGTGGTCGGCAAGGTCGACGGCGTGCCCCGGGTCGTGCTCGAGCACGTCACCCGGACCGCCGAGGACCAGGTGCCCGAGTGGCCGACGCCGAAGGAGGGTGGCGGCTGCTACCGCGTTGTCGTCACGGGCGAGCCGGTGATGGAGCTGGAGCTCACCCACCGCGGCGAGCACGGCGACCACAACGTGTCCGGGATGATCGTCACCGCCCAGCGGCTGGTCAACGCCGTGCCGGCCGTGGTCGACGCCGCCCCCGGCCTGGTCGCGGCCCTCGACCTGCCGCTGGTGACGGGTCGCGGCCTCGTCTCCACCGGCGAGGTCTCATGAGCATCCTCGACCGGTTCACCCTCACCGACCACGTCGCCATCGTCACCGGTGCCGGCCGGGGGATCGGCGCCGCCACTGCCGTCGCGCTCGCCGAGGCCGGGGCCGACGTGGTGATCTCCTCGCGCACGGCCGATCAGCTCGAGGCTGTCGCCACCAAGGTGCGCGATGCCGGGCGCCGGGCGCTAGTCGTCGCGGCGGACCTGAGCGACCTCGACGCGGTCGCCGGCCTGGCCAAAGCGGCGTACGACGAGTTCGGCCGGATCGACACCGTGGTCAACAACGTCGGCGGCACCATCCCGAACGCCTTCCTCGACACCGACGTCGACTACCTCGAGGAGGCGTTCCGCTTCAACGTCAGCACCGCCCACGCCCTGAGCCGGGCCGCCGTGCCGTTCATGCTCAACGGGGACGCCGACGCACAGAGGTCGATCGTCACGATCAGCTCGATGATGGGTCGCGCCTCGGGTCGCGGCTACCTCGCCTACGGCACCGCCAAGGCCGCCCTCGCCCACTGGGCACGGCTGGCGGCCCGCGACCTGGCACCGCGGATCCGGGTCAACGGCATCTTCGTGGGGTCGGTCTCCACCAGCGCGCTGGACTTCGTGACCAGCGACGCCGGCATGCGGCGCCAGATGGAGGAGAAGACTCCGCTCGGCCGGGTCGGCGAGGCCGAGGACATCGCGGCCGCTGCGCTCTACCTGTCATCGCGGGCCGGTCAGTACGTCACCGGCAAGATGCTCGAGGTCGACGGCGGGATCCAGGAGCCCAACCTGGACCTGGGCCTGCCGGATCTACAGTCGGGCACGTGATCACCCCCTTCGAATGCTCACTTCGTCCTCGCCAGACCACCCCACGAAGTCGCTCGCTTCGCTCACGACTCCGCGGGGACCCCGGCGAACGGGGACCCCGAAACGCCATGACGCAAGCTGAACGCCCGGCCGACACCGCGCACTCGATCTCACCGGACTCCGGCCAGCACTGGACGGAGCCCGGCGCGTGGCCGGTCGCCGACGGCGTCCACCGGATCCCGCTGCCGCTGCCGATGGACGGCCTCAAGGCGGTCAACGTCTATGCCATCGAGACCGAGCACGGCCTCACGCTGGTCGACGGCGGCTGGGCGATCGAGGAGAGCCGCACACTGCTGGAGAAGTCGCTGCGCGACCTCGGCTTCGCCCTCTCCGACATCACCCGGTTCCTGGTCACCCACGTGCACCGTGACCACTACACGCAGGCCGCCGTCATCGGCCGGGAGTACGGCGCCCACGTCAGCCTCGGCCTCGGCGACAAGCCGACGCTCGACCTCATGCACAACGCCGACGACGTCGACGAGGACCCGACCGCCGGCGTGCTCCGCTCGGCCGGAGCCCTCGAGATCGCGCGGCAGTGGCTGAAGTTCTCCGACGGCAAGCGGCCCGACCTGGCCATGTGGGGCTACCCCGACACCTGGCTCGACGGCGACCACGCGGTCGAGGTCGGCACCCGGACCCTGGACGCGGTCCACACCCCCGGCCACACCCAGGGTCACTTCGTGTTCGCCGACCGCCCGGCCGGGCTGCTCTTCGCCGGTGACC
The DNA here is from genome assembly GCA_963812345.1 of uncultured Actinomycetota bacterium. GTDB lineage: Bacteria > Actinomycetota > Actinomycetes > Propionibacteriales > Nocardioidaceae > Nocardioides. The sequence continues at coordinate 102,027 of CAWEVA010000024.1, read as the reverse complement.
ACGTGCTGCCCACCATCACGCCGTCGATCGGGTTCGAGCCCGTGCCCGTCGCCCAGCCCCTGCGCGACTTCCTCGGATCCCTCACCAAGGTGCGTGGTCTGCCCGACCTGCGGCTGCTGCCCGCCCACGGTCCGGTGGCGCCGTCGTCGTACGACCGGATCGACCAGCTGCTGGCCTTCCACGAGGTCCGGCTCGACCGGTGCCTCGAGGCGATCCGGAGGCGGCCGGGCACGGGGTACGACGTCGCCGGCGAGCTGCCCTGGACCCGGCACGAGCACTCCCTCGCCGACCTCGACGTCTTCAACGCGGCGCTGGCCAGCATGGAGACCAAGGCCCACCTCGAGCTGCTGGTCGCGCGCGGCCAGGCCACCCGCGAGGTCACTCCTGAGGGCGTGGTGTTCAGCCCCGCCTGAGTCGCATCGGCAGGTGCGGGATGCCGTCGTCGAGGAACTCCGGCCCGTCCACCTCGAAGCCGAAGCGCTCGTACCAGGCGCGCAGGGGTGTCTGGGCGTTCATCACGACCGGCCGGTCCGGGCACGCCGTCAGCGCGGTCTCCAGCAACGGGTCGGCGAGGCCGCGGCCGCGGGCCCCACGGGCCAGCACGACTCGACCGATCCGCCACTCGCTGCCCGTCGTCGAGGACCCGGGCGTAGCCGACAACCGCGCCCTCGTCCTGCATGACCACGTGCCGGGTGCCCTCCTCCTGGTCGCGGCCGTCGAGGTCCGGGTAGGGACACGACTGCTCCACCACGAACACGTCCTGTCGCAAGCGCCAGACGTCGTACGCCGTGCGGGCGTCGAGGGCGGAGAAGGGCAAGGCGACGATCCTCATCGCGAGGAACTCCAGCGTCTGCCGCCACGCGCGGCGAGCCTCCGGGATGAACGGCAGCATCGGGAAGACGTGGATCAGGTCGGGCACCTCGACGTAGGTCAGCTCCCAACCAGCCTCGGTGGCGAGGCGGGTGAGCAGCCGGCAGCCCGGCATGAGCGTGTCCCGGGTGCCGCAGAACATCAGCGCGGGCGGCAGACCGGAGAGGTCGCCCAGTGCCGGGCTGACCTCGGGCCGCGCCAGGTCGTCGACCGAGCCGGCCCACCACTCGGCGTAGGCATGCAGCTTGCCCAGGAACAGCCACGGGTCACCCGCCGACACCTCGGCGGTCTCGGGCGTGCTCGTGGTCAGGTCGACCCAGGGCGCGTGCAGCAGCAGGTGGGTCGGCTGGGGCGAGCCCCGGTCCCGCAGCGCCTGCGCCAGCGCCAGGGCGTAGCCGCCGCCGGCGGAGTCGCCTCCGAGCACCATCCCGCCTGGCTCGGCGGACCAGCGCCCCGCCAGGTCGGTCATCGCGCCGAACGAGTCCCGCCACGTGTGCTCCGGCGCGAGTGGGTAGTCCGGCACAACAACCCTGGCTTGCAGAGTCCGCGCGAGCCGCGCGACGTACCGGACGTGGAAGGGGTCGATCGGCGCCACGTACCCGCCGCCGTGCACGTAGAGGACGGTCCGGACCGGGTCGACGTGACGAGGGCTGATCACGTACGCCGGGAAGCCGACGTCCTCCTCGACGACCGAGAAGTGATGGGCGAACCGGGGACCAGCCGCGTGGGCAGCGACCGGTCCAGCCCGGCGTGCCAGCGCTCGATCCGGGCTCGCTCCAGGTCGGCGTCGTCGAGGTCACGCGACTTGCGCAGCCTCGGCACGGCCCAGGCGAGGAGATCGTGACGTCGGCTCGGCATGGGGTCACGCTAGTGCTGTCACAAACCGGGGTTGTCCGGTGTCTCGTGGGCAACCGAACCTCCAGGAGGAGAGAAGCGATGCCCAGCACGTTCCGGATCCCCAAGGCGACCATCACCGGTCTGTACGGGAAGGTCCTCTCCGTCTATGCGCGGCGGACCTACGGCGAGATTCCCGACAACGCCTACGTCTACTGGCACAACCGCAAGGTGCTCAAGGCGGTGCTCGGCTTCGAGCAGAAGGTCGCGAAGTGGGACCGGCTCGACGAGAACCTCAAGTCCTACGCCCAGCTGGCCAGCGCGGGCGTGATCGGCTGCTCCTGGTGCCTCGACTTCGGCTACTTCATGGCCCACAACGACGGGCTCGACCTGGCGAAGGTGCGCGAGGTGCCGCGCTGGCGCGAGTCCGACGTCTTCACCGAGACCGAGCGCGCGGTGCTGGAGTACGCCGAGGCGATGAGCACCACGCCGCTCGGCGTGACCGACGAGATGGTGGCCGGCCTGATCGAACGGCTCGGTGTCGAGGCCGTCGTCGAGCTGACCCAGATGGTGGCGCTGGAGAACATGCGCTCGCGGTTCAACTGCGCCGCCGGGCTGCAGAGCCAGGGGTACTCCGACGTCTGCGAGCTGCCGCTCGCCGTACCCTCGGCGACGTGACGGCAACCGACTCCTTCGTCGAGCACCGGAACCTGCTGTTCACCGTCGCCTACGAGATGCTCGGCTCGGCGGCCGACGCCGAGGACGTGCTGCAGGAGACCTGGCTGCGATGGTCGGAGGTCGACCGGGCGGAGGTGCGCGACGAGCGCGCCTACCTGGTGCGGATCACCACCCGGCTGTCCCTCAACCGGATGCGCACCCTGGCCCGGCGCCGCGAGTCGTACGTCGGCCCGTGGCTGCCCGAGCCGCTGCTCACCTCGCCCGACGTGGCCGAGGACGTCGAGCTCGCCGACAGCGTCTCGATGGCGATGCTGGTGGTGCTGGAGACCCTGACACCGACGGAGCGGGCGGTGTTCGTGCTGCGCGAGGTCTTCGACCTGGGCTACGACGAGATCGCGGCCGCCGTGGACAAGTCGCCGGCTGCGGTTCGCCAGATCGCGAGCCGGGCCCGCGGCCACGTGGCGGAGCGCCGTCCGCGGGGCGACGTCACCCCGTCCCAGCGGGACGAGGTGATCGCCCGGTTCCTCGGGGCGACGGCGTCGGGTGACCTGCAGAGCCTGATGGATGTGCTGGCTCCGGACGTGGTGCTGCTGACCGACGGTGGCGGCCTCAAGAAGGCCGCGCTGCGTCCGATCCTGGGCCGGGAGAAGGTCGTCCGGTTCCTCGACGCGGTCGCGCCGGAGGGCGTGCACGCCGACGTCGTGGTCGTCAACGGGGCCCCTGCGCTGCGGCTCCTCATCGACGGCGAGGTCGACGGCATCGGCACGATGCTGGTCGAGGACGGACTGGTCACCGGCCTCTACATCGTGCGGAACCCGGAGAAGCTGCGCCGGCTGGACGAGGTGACCGCGCTGACCCGGTGAGACCCGGGTTACCGGTGAGCGCCGCGGCGTAGGCTGTGGACAACAGAAGACAGGGGAGCACGCGAGGGCGTGCTGAGAGTGCGGATCCACCGCAGACCCTCCGAACCTGATCCGGTTAGCACCGGCGATAGGGAGTCCGATGAAGGCCCTGCTCGTATCCATCGTCGCCCTCACCGTGCCGCTGGCGGCCTGCAGCGTGGTGGGCGAGAAGTCCGACGAGGCCGGCCAGGACGGGGCCGACGGCGGCACCGTCGTACTGGTCACCCACGAGTCGTTCCAGCTGCCGAAGAACGTCGTGCGCAAGTTCGAGGACGAGTCCGGCTACGACCTGCAGACCCGCGCGGCCGGCGACGCCGGGACCTTGACCACGAAGCTGGTGCTCACCAAGGACAACCCCACCGGCGACGCGGCGTTCGGGGTCGACAACACCTTCGCCTCGCGGGCGATCGACGAGGGAGTCTTCGCCGAGCACGGCGTCGAGCTCCCGCCGGGCGCGGAGGAGTACGCCCTCGAGGGCGACGCCGCCGACGTGCTCGCGCCCATCGACAACGGCAACGTCTGCGTCAACGTCGACAAGACCTGGTTCGCCGACCACGACCTCGAGCCGCCCACGTCGTTCGAGGACCTCGCCGACCCTGCCTACGAGGGCCTCTTCGTCACCCCGTCGGCCCTGTCCAGCTCTCCCGGGCTGGCGTTCCTGCTCGCCACCATCGCCGAGTACGGCGACGCCTGGCCCGACTACTGGGAGCGGCTGATCGCCAACGACACCCTCGTCGTCGACGGCTGGGAGGACGCGTACTTCGGGGACTTCACCCAGGGCAGCGAGCAGGGCACCCGCCCGATCGTGCTGTCCTACGACTCCTCGCCGGCGTTCACCATCGCCGACGACGGGTCCTCCACGACGAGCGCGCTGCTGGACACCTGCTTCCGCCAGGTCGAGTACGCCGGCGTGCTCGAGGGCGCCGAGAACCCCGAGGGTGCCCGCGCCCTGATCGAGTTCCTGCTCAGCGCCTCCGTGCAGCGCGAGCTGCCGGAGAGCATGTTCGTCTTCCCGGTCGTCGACGGGGTCGGGCTGCCCCCCGCGTGGGAGAAGCACGCCGAGCAGCCCGAGTCGCCGTACCGGCTCGACCCGGCCGAGATCGCCGCGAACCGCGAGGCCTGGCTCGAGGAGTGGCGGGACATCGTCACTCGGTGATGCGCCGACTCTCCGGTCTCGCCGCCCTCTCCCTGGTGCCCGTCGCGGCACTCGGGGTGTTCTTCGTGCTTCCGGTCGTCGGGATGATCGCCCAGGGCTTCTGGCCGGAGGGGGAGTTCGACCCCGGCGGCGTCCTCGAGGTGCTCGCGCGGCCGCGGGTGCACCGGGTGCTCTGGTTCACCGTCTGGTCGGCCGCAGCCGGTACGGCGATCGCGGTGCTGCTGGGTCTCCCGGCGGCGCACGTGTTGTACCGCCTCGACCTCCCCGGCCGCCGGGCCGTGCGGGCGGTCCTGCTGGTGCCGTTCGTGCTGCCGACCGTGGTGGTCGGCGTGGCCTTCCGGCAGCTGCTCGGGGAGGCAGGACCGCTCGGGTTCCTCGGCCTCGACCAGACCGCGGTCGCCATCGTCGCCGGGCTGGTGTTCTTCAACGTGGCCGTGGTGATCCGGGTGGTCGGTGCCGCCTGGGAGTCCCTCGACCCGCGGCCGGGCCAGGCGGCGGCCACCCTCGGCGCCACCCCGTGGCAGGTGTTCCGATCGGTCACCCTGCCCGCGCTGCGGCCGGCGATCGTCTCGGCCGCGAGCGTGGTGTTCCTCTTCTGCGCGACCGCGTTCGGCATCGTGCTCACCCTGGGCGGGGTCCGCTACGCCACGGTCGAGACCGAGATCTACCTGCTCACCACGACCGTGTTCGACCTGCAGGGTGCCGCCGCGCTGTCCGTCCTGCAGCTGGCCGTGGTGGTCGTGCTGCTGGCGCTCACGCAACGACTGCGGGCCGTCCCCGACCCCACCGTCGAGCGCCCACGCCCCACCGCCCACCGGCCCACCCGCGCCGACCTGCCCTCGGTCCTCGTGACCGTGCTCCTGCTCGGCGTTCGTGGCAGCACCGATCCTGACGCTGGTCGCCGGGTCGCTGCGCGCGGACGGGGCGTGGAGCCTGGCCAACTACCGGGCGCTGGGCACCAGCGGCGAGCAGCAGGCGCTCCTCGCGCCGGTCACCGACGCGCTGGTCACCTCGCTGCGCACGGCGGTCGACGCCACCTGGATCTCCCTGTCGATGGGGCTGCTGGTGGCCCTGATCGTGACCCGGCGGTCCCTGACCCGCGCCGAGCGGCGCCTCCGCGGAACGCTCGACGGGTTCTTCATGCTGCCGCTCGGCGTCTCGGCGGTGACCCTCGGCTTCGGCTTCCTGATCACCCTCGACCAGCCGCCCCTCGACCTGCGCGACTCGCCCCTGCTGGTGCCGATCGCGCAGGCGCTGGTCGCGCTCCCGCTGGTGGTGCGCACGATCGTCCCGGTGCTGGCCGGCGTCGACGACCGCCAGCGGCAGGCGGCTGCTTCCCTCGGAGCGACGCCGCTGCGCGCCGTACTCACCGTCGACCTGCCGGTGGTCTGGAAGCCGCTGCTCGCCGCCGGCGGGTTCGCGTTCGCGGTGTCGCTGGGCGAGTTCGGCGCCACCTCGTTCCTGGCCAGGGACGAGCACCCGACCCTCCCTGTCGTGATCTACCGGCTGCTGGGTCATCCCGGCGAGCTCAACTACGGGATGGCCCTGGCGGGCTCGGTGGTCCTCGCCGCGACCACGGCCCTCGTGGTGCTCGCCGTCGACCGCCTGCGCGTGCCCTCCGTGGGAGCCTTCTGACGACATGCTGAGCCTGCGCGACGTCTCCGTCTCCTACGACGGCCTCCGGGTGGTCGACGAGGTCTCCCTCGACCTGCCCGACGGCGAGGTGCTCGCCGTTCTCGGGCCGTCCGGCTGCGGCAAGTCCACGCTGCTCCGCGCGATCGCCGGGCTCGAGGTGCTCGCCGCCGGGAGCGTCGCGTGGGACGGGGCCGACCAGGCCGACGTACCCACCCACCGGCGCGGCTTCGCCCTGATGTTCCAGGACGGCCAGCTGTTTCCACACCTCACGGTGGGCCGCAACGTGGGGTACGCCCTGCGCCTGCGCCGGGCGCCGGACAGCGCGGCGCGGGTCGAGGAGCTGCTGGAGATGGTGGGCCTCGCGGGGTACGCCGACCGGTTGCCCGCGACCCTGTCCGGCGGCGAGCGGCAGCGGGTCGCCCTGGCCCGGTCGCTGGCGGTCGAGCCGCGGCTGCTGCTGCTCGACGAGCCGCTCTCCGCCCTCGACGCCGGGCTCCGCGAGCGGCTGGCCGGGGAGCTGCGCGAGATCCTGCGGACCGCCGGGACCACCACCCTGATGGTCACCCACGACCACGACGAGGCGTTCACGGTCGCGGACCGTCTCGCCGTCATGCGAGCCGGGCGAGGTGGTCCAGCAGGGGCCCATCGACCAGGTCTGGCGCGCCCCGGCGGACCCCGAGACCGCGCTCTTCCTGGGCTACGCCCACGTCCTGGTCGACGAAGCGGCGGCTGCGGTCCTGGCCGCCGCCGGCCGCGACCGGGCGCCGGCGGTCGCGATCCGCCGCTCGGCCCTGAGGGTGGTCGAGGCGGGACCGCTCGCCGGCACCGTCCGCTCGTCGCGGATCACCCCGGAGCAGGTCCGGCTCGAGGTCGACGTGGACCGGGTGGGCGTGGTGAACGCCGTCTCGCCGCTCGACCGGCATCCGGGCCCGGGAGAGCGGGTCGAGCTGGCGGTGGACCAGACCCGGCTGGCCGTCCTCGGTCGCGGGAGCCGCCTCCTAGACTGGCCTGCGTGTACCGCCGCGCCTACGTCCTCCTGGTGGGGACCGCTTCCGTCATGGGTGCGCTCGCGGTGATCACGGCGATCGTCCTCGACAAGCAGCTGGCCGATCCCGAGGGGTTCCTCGGTCCGTCCTGGCTGCGGCTGCCGCTGCTGCTCCTCGGGGCGTTCCTGCTCGACGTCCTTCCCCGGACGCTGTGGCAGTCCCGGCTGGACCCCCGGCAGATGCGGGGGATCGTGCGCGAGAGGGTGCGCAGCCACTGGACCCGGGAGCGCATGACGCTGGTGGTGATGGGGCTGGTCTGCTTCTACATCACCTACGTCAGCTACCGGAACCTCAAGTCGTTCCTGCCCTTCGTCATGGGCGAGGAGAAGTACGACCGGGAGCTGCACATCGTCGACACGGCGCTGTTCCTGGGCCACGACCCGTCGAACTTCCTGCACACGTTGCTCGGGACCGACGTGCTCGCCCACCCGCTGTCGGCGATCTACCTCTGGTTCCTGCCCCTGGTGCCGCTGGCGCTCACCGCCTGGCTGATCTGGTCGCCCAACATCTCCTACGGCTACTGGTTCGCCACCTCCCAGTGCGTCGCCTGGGCGCTCGGGACGGCGTCGTACTACGCGCTGCCCACGCTCGGCCCGGGGCTGGAGTACCCCTGGCTGTACGACGACCTGGCCAACACGCCCACCGCGAGCCTGATGGACTCCCTCGTCCGGACCCGACAAGGCGTGATCGAAGGTGGGCTCGCAGGACGTCGTGCAGTCGGTGGCCGGCTTCGCCAGCCTGCACTGCGCGGTCACGCTCCTGGTCGCGCTGATGGTGCAGTACACCCTGAAGAACGCGGGTGCTGCACTACATCTTCTGGGCCAACTTCGGCGTCACGGTCGTGGCCACGATCTACTTCGGCTGGCACTACGTCGCCGATGACGTCGCCGGCATCCTGATCGCGCTGATCGCGTTCTACCTCGGCGGGATCGCCAGCGGCCAGGTGTTCGAGCGGCACGGGCTCGCGTCGCACCCGACCACCACCACCTCCTCGGTGCCGGTCGAGCAGCACTGACGCTCCGCCGAACCGTCATTCGAAGAATTACAACCTTGTAGTTCGTCAAGTCGACACGCCGGTGGCTGGTGGGAAAATTGGGAAAACTGTTCCTTTTGTGACTGGTGAGCACTAGCGTGCTCCGAGTGTCGGGTGGTTTGCCACTCAAGTCACCCGGCACCACCAACGAACAAGGAGCCCCCGTGCGTGCACTCGGACTGGCGATCGCCACCGCGCTGACCCTGGTTGCCGGGTCGGCCGCTGCCGACGACACCGTGCCGACCAAGCGCGAGGTCCACCAGGCCGAGGCCGCGGCGCAGGCCAAGGAGCGCGACGTGGCCGCGGTCCAGGCCGACCTGGTCCTGGCCAACCAGCGGCTGCAGGCCTCCGCGGTGGAGGCCGCCCAGGCCGCCGAGGCCTGGAACGGTGCGCGCTACCGGCTCGAGCAGGCCCAGGAGGCCGCGGCCGCGGCCGAGCAGCGCTCTGCGGTCGCCATGGCCGACGTGGAGCGACAGCGGGAGGCGTACGGCGACACGGTCGCCTCGTCGTACCAGCGGGCCCCGGAGCTCACCGCCCTGAACGCGATCGCCGGGTCCGACGGCATCGACGCCGTGATCGACCAGGTGAGCACGATGCGGAACGCGGAGACCGCGCTCGACGCCAACTACGACTCCTTCCGCGCCGCCTCGACCCTGGCCGACGTCGCCACGCAGCAGGCGCAGGAGGCCCGGTCCGATGCAGCAGCCCTCGAGGTCGAGGCGAGCGAGGCCCGGGACCGGGCCCAGGCCGCCGCCGACTCCGCGGCCGCGGCGGCGGAGGCGATCGCCAGCGAGAAGAGCGCCTTGATCCGTGAGCTCGCGCGCCTCCAGGACGTCAGCGTGAACCTGGCCGAGCGCCGACAGACGGCGCTGGAGCAGGCGGCAGCGGAAGCGGCCGCCGCCGCGGCGCTGCGGGAGCAGCGAGCGCAGGAGCGGCGCGAGCGGCGCCAGGCGCAGGCCCAGGCCGAGGCGGCCCAGGAGGCGGCGGAGGAGGCTGCCCCGGAACCCAAGGCCCCCCAGTCGCCGGACCAGGGCAACGACAACCCGCAGCCGCAGCCGCAACCCCAGCCCCAGCCCCAGCCGCAACCGCAGCCGCAGCCGCCGGCACCGCCCCAGCCGCCGGCGCCCTCCTCCGGCGCCCCGGCCGCGATCAGCTTCGCCCGGGCCCAGCTCGGAGAGCCCTACCAGTGGGGAGCCGCGGGTCCCGGTGCCTGGGACTGCTCGGGGCTGACGATGGGCGCCTGGCGGGCCGGCGGAAAGTACCTGCCGCACTACTCGGTCGCGCAGTACGAGCAGTCGACGCCCATCTCCGCCGGGTCGCTGAGGCCGGGAGACCTGGTCTTCTGGGGCTCGTCGAGCTCCCCGTCGTCGATCTACCACGTCGCGCTCTACGTCGGCGGCGGCCAGATCATCCATGCGCCGCGCACCGGCCGGCCGGTGACCCAGGAGTCCATGTACTACTGGATTCCCCCCAACTTCCACGCCCGTCCCTGACCCTCCGGCGTGGAGGAACCACCCTTCGAGGTGGGAGTTGTGGCCCTTCTCGGGGGCTCCAAGTCCCACCTCGAAGGTCTTTCCGGCACATTCCGTTCGGTAGCGTCCTGCCATGGCCACCGACACCGCCGCCGCCCGACGAGACCGAGGCTTCGGAGTACGTCCAGCCGAAGGTCGACGTCGCCGCCCTCACCCGGCTGCTGGACGGCCGGCACGCCGAGGTCCGCAACCTCGTCCGCACCAACCTTGCCGAGTACTCCTCCGTGCTGGAGGACGCGGAGACCATGTCGACCGACGAGTTCCGGGACCGGGTCCGCGACCTCGTGGTGGAGATGGCGTCCACCGGACAGACCGGGATGGGCTTTCCCGAGCAGTACGGCGGCGGCGGTGACATCGGGGCCTCGATCGCGGCCTTCGAGACCCTCGCCTTCGGTGACCTGTCGGTCCTGGTCAAGGTCGGTGTCCAGTTCGGGCTCTTCGGCGGGGCGATCCTGCAGCTGGGCACGAAGGCGCACCACGACGCCTACCTCCCCGACCTGATCACCGGGAAGGTCATGGGCTGCTTCGCCATGACCGAGACCGGCCACGGGTCCAACGTCCAGGCCCTCGGCACGGTCGCGACCTACGACGCGACGACCGAGGAGTTCGTGATCACCACGCCCGACGAGCCGTCGCGCAAGGACTACATCGGCAACGCCGCCCGGCACGCCGACACGGCCGTGGTCTTCGCCCAGCTCGAGATCGAGGGGAAGTCCGAGGGGGTGCACGCGTTCGTCGTACCCCTCCGCGAGGACGGCGCGGTCCTCCCCGGCATCCGGATCGAGGACTGCGGCCGCAAGCTCGGGCTGAACGGCGTCGACAACGGCCGGATCTGGTTCGACGAAGTGCGGGTGCCGCGCTCGGCGCTGCTCAACCAGTTCGCGGACGTGACCAGCGACGGCGTCTACGAGTCGCCGATCGAGAACCCCAACCGCCGGTTCTTCACCATGCTCGGCACCCTCATCCAGGGCCGGGTGTGTGTCGGCGGCGGCGGCATCAACGCCTCCAAGGTCGCCCTGGCGATCGCCACCAAGTACGCCGACCGGCGGCGCCAGTTCAACGCGACCTCCGAGGACCAGGAGGAGCTGCTCCTCGACTACGGGATCCACCAGCGCCGGCTCTTCCCGCTGATCGCCAGGACCTACGCCCTCCACTTCGCGCAGGAGATCGTGGCGGAGCAGCTGCACGAGGTGTCGTCGCAGACCGAGGCGCCGGAGGAGGGTGAGAACGAGCACCGTCGCCGCGAGCTGGAGTCCCGCGCCGCCGGCACCAAGGTGATCGGGACCTGGCACGCCACCGAGACGATCCAGGAGTGCCGGGAGGCCTGCGGCGGCGCCGGCTACCTCTCGGTCAACCGGTTCGACGCGCTCAAGGCCGACACCGACGTGTTCACCACCTTCGAGGGCGACAACCACGTCCTCCTCCAGCTGGTGGCGAAGGGCCTGCTGACCGACTACGCCAGCGACTTCGAGGACATGGACCAGTTCGGGATGGTCCGGTTCGTGGCCGGGCTCGCGGTCGACACCGTGCTCGAGAAGACCAACGTGCACAAGCTGATCGAGCGGATCCGGGACGTCATGCCCGGCGGCGACGAGTGGGACCAGGAGGCCGGGCTGCTCGATCCCCACTACCAGCTGATGATGCTCCGCTTCCGGGAGGAGCACATGCTCGGCGGGGTGGCCCGGCGGCTCAAGCGCGGCATCGACAACGACATGAACCCCGGCGAGGTCTTCTCCCGGGTCCAGGACCACGTCATCGGCGCCGCCCGCGCCCACGTCGAACGGCTGGTCGTGGAGGCGTTCGTCGACAAGGTCAGCGACCTGCCCGACGGCGACCAGAAGGTCGCGCTGAGCCTGCTCTGCGACCTGCACGCCCTGTGCACGATCGAGAACGACCGGGCATGGTTCATGGAGCACGGCCGGCTCACGACCCAGCGGTCCAAGGCGATCACCCGGGAGATCAACGGGCTGCTGCGCAAGATCCGCCCGCTGGCCGTCGACCTCGTCGACGCCTTCGGCGTCCCCCCGGAGATGCTCCGCTCGCCGGACCTGGTCGGTTCCTGAGCATGCAGCTCCCGGGCTTCGGCGGCTGGCACGAGGACCCGCTCTGGGCGTCGTTCTACGACTGGACCGTGGAGCACCCCCGCATCGGTGGCGCGCTGTGGCGGGTCGGGATCGGCAGCGACCTGAGCCTGCTGTACGACGCCGCCGACGAGATCGGCCGCCAGCCCGCAGGCGCCCGGATCCTCGACGTGCCGTGCGGAGGCGGGGTCGCGCTGCGGGGGCTGCAACCGGGCCAGCAGGTCTCGTACGTCGCGGCCGACATCGCCCGGGAGATGCTCGAGCGGACCATGGACGCCGCCCGCGATGCAGGCGTGGAGGACCAGCTGGAGGTGCGGGTCGCCGATGTCGCCACCCTGCCGTTCCCCGACGGTGACTTCGACCTCGTGGTCTCCTTCACCGGCCTGCACTGCTTCCCCGACCCGCACCGCGCGGTGACCGAGATGGTTCGGGTGCTCCGACCCGGCGGTGTGCTCACCGGCAGCGCCGTGCTGAACGACACCGGGCTCCGCTTCGAGCCCATGCGCCGGATCGGGCGGGCCGCCAACCTGCTCGGCCCGAGCTGCACCGGGCCGGAGCTCCGGACCTGGCTGGACGAGCCTCGGGGTCGACCGACCTGACGCTGCGGAACAGCGGGGCGATCTGCTACTTCCGCGGGGTCAGGGGCTGATCCCGCGCTTGCGGAGCAGCGCCTCACGCTTCCACGCGTAGCCGACCATCCAGTGCGGCCGGTAGCGGTAGAGCACGATCCGGTCACCCCAGGTGAGCGGGGAGCTCCCGTAGTGGTTCGTCCAGTGGTCCAGGGTCTCGGCCCAGTCGGGGTCGGACTCGGCCATCTCCTCGACCCGGCCGTGGCTGAACACGGCCAGCTCCTCGTGGTCGACGTGGGCCACGCTGACATCGGGACGCACGTGCATGTGGCGAGCCTTGGCCGCCGTACCGCTCGTCGAGAACGACCAGCTGCCGTGCAGGAAGTGTCCGTCCATGGCGCTGATCCGGGGGTGACCCTGCGCCGTCACGGTGGCCACGCTGATCACCTTCATCCCGGTGAGCAGCGCGACCAGGTCCTGTGGCGGTCAGCCTGCGCTCGTCGGTGATGATCCCGCGCAGGTGGTCGGTCGACCGGGCGTGGGAGCGGTCGAGCAGCTCCTGGAGGGCGGTCAGCTCCTCGGCGGTCTCCAGCATGGGACCACGCTACTCAGGCGTGGCCGTCCTTGGCGCGCTCGAAGGAGGCCCGCACCTCGGCCTCGGCCTCGTGGCGGCCGACCCACTCGGCACCCTCGACGGACTTGCCGGGCTCGAGGTCCTTGTAGACCTCGAAGAAGTGCTGGATCTCGAGGCGGTCGAACTTGGAGACGTGGTTGATGTCGCGCAGGTGCTCCAGGCGGGGGTCGTGCGACGGGACGCACAGCACCTTGTCGTCGCCACCAGCCTCGTCGGTCATCCGGAACATGCCGATCGCGCGGCAGGCGATCAGGCAGCCCGGGAAGGTCGGCTGCTGGAGCAGCACGAGCGCGTCGAGCGGGTCGCCGTCCTGGCCGAGGGTGTCCTCGATGTAGCCGTAGTCGGCCGGGTACGCCGTCGAGGTGAAGAGCATCCGGTCCAGGCGGATCCGGCCGGTGGCGTGGTCGACCTCGTACTTGTTGCGCTCACCCTTGGGGATCTCCACGAGTACGTCGAACTCCAGCACGTCTTCCTCCACCACCCTCGTCGTCACGAGTCTCTCGTGCGGGCCCGGCCCGGGCCCGCGCACCAGTCTCGCGCACAATGGGCCGGAACGCGCAGCCGAAAGGGGCAGCAGGTGGTCAGAGGTGACCGACGCCACGGCACCGGTGCCTTCGGGCGCTGGTTCCCCGTCGTCCTCGTCCTCGCGATCCTCGCCTGTGCCGGGGCGGCGTACCGCTTCGACCTCGGCCACCGCTGGTTCGGCACCGGAGAGCCGGACCCGGCACACGGCGCCGGCCGCTGTCGAGCCGCCCTCGGGGTTGGAGCTGCCGGCCCTGACCCGGCCCGCCGCGGTGGCGAGCCCGCTGCCCGGAGCCGGCACCCTCTCCCCCGCGAAGGTGCGCCGCGCCGTCGGCCGGTTCCTCCGGGACCGCGACCTCGGCAAGTCCGTGCACGCCGTGGTGGCGGGGATGTCGGGGCGGCCCGCGCTGTCGGTCGGCGCCGACCCGGCCAAGCCGGCCTCGACCACCAAGCTGCTCACGGCGACCGCGGCGCTGGAGGCGCTCGGCCCCGACCACGAGTTCGAGACCACCGTCGTGGGCGACGGTGCCGGCCGCATCGTGCTCGTCGGCGGAGGCGACCCGTTCCTCGAACGCCGGCCCGAGGCCGGGCTGGCCGCGCGGCGCCGACGTCGCGAGTCTGGCCCGCAAGACCGCCAAGGCCCTCGACGAGCGTGGACGCGGCAAGGTGCGGGTCAGCTACGACGACTCGCTGTTCAGCGGGCCGGCCGAGAACCCGAACTGGCGCAAGGACTACGTGCCGGACGGCGTCGTGTCCCCGATCACCGCCCTCTGGGTGGACGAGGGCCGGGACGCCTCGGGCTTCGGGCGGGTCGCGGACCCCTCGGCGGAGGCGGCGGCCGAGTTCGCCCGGGCGCTCGAGCGGGCCGGGATCCGGGTCGTGGGCAGAGCCGGCACGCGAGCGCGCCGAGCGCGGCGCCCCGGTGCTCGCCCGGGCCACCGGGGCACCCCTGGCCCAGGTCGTGGAACGCGTGCTGGAGGTCAGCGACAACGAAGGCGCCGAGGTGCTGGCCCGGCACGTCGGTCTGGCGGTCGCCGGGAAGGGCTCGTCGGCAGCGGGCACCGACGCGGTCATCAGCACCCTGCGCCGGCTCGGAGTCCGCACCGCCGGAGCCGAGGTGTACGACGGCAGCGGGCTGTCACGCAAGAACCGGATCGACCCCGACACCCTGGTCGACGTCCTGCGACTGGCCGCGTCCGAGGACCACCCCGACCTGCGGTCGACCGTCACCGGACTGCCGGTCGCGGGCTTCACGGGATCGCTGGCCTTCCGGTTCTCCGAGGCCCCGGTTCCCGGCCGTGGCCGGGTCCGGGCCAAGACCGGCACCCTGACCGGGGTCAGCGCGCTCGCCGGGGTGGCCACCGACCTGGACGGCGTACCGATGGTGTTCGCGCTGGTCGCGGACCGGGTCAGGCTGCGCGACACCCTCGACGCGCAGGAGGCCCTGGACGACCTGGCGGCAGCCCTCGGCGCCTGCCACTGCGCCGCCTGAAGCGACCCCCGGTGGGGGATGCCCACGTAGGGTCACAGCATGAACGCGCAGATGGTGGACTGGGACCTGGCGGTCACGATCGGGTCCCGGGTCGCCGGGGAGGGCCCCCAGGTCACCCGCGAGGTCGCCGACCAGGTGGTCGAGGAGCTCCGGGACGACGCGGACCGGTCGACCGGCCTGGTCCGCGAGTTCACCGGCCTGGTCGCCGAGGAGCGCACCGCACCGGTCCTCGCAGTGGACCGTCCGGGCTGGATCCGGGCGAACGCCGACGGCTTCGCGACCGTGCTCGGCCCGCTCGTCGACAAGCTCTCCGAGAAGAAGGGGGCGCCGACCGGGCTGTCCCTCGCCGTCGGATCCCGCGTGACCGGTACCGAGGTGGGCCTGCTCCTGGGCTTCCTGGCGAGCAAGGTGCTCGGGCAGTTCGACCCGTTCTTCGCGCCGGCAGGGCGACTGCTGCTCGTGGCCCCCAACATCGTGCACGTGGAGCGCGAGCTCGGCTGCGACCCCACCGACTTCCGGCTCTGGGTCTGCCTGCACGAGGAGACGCACCGGGTGCAGTTCACTGCCGTCCCGTGGATGCGCGACCACCTCTTCTCCGAGATCAACGCCATCGCCGACACGGTGGAGCCGGGCAAGCTCTTCGACGACGCCTTCGGCCGGCTGTCCGAGGCCTTCCGCGGTGACGGCAGCCTGCTCGACGTCATCGGCTCCCCCGAGCAGAAGGAGATCGTCGACCGGGTCACCGGCGTCATGTCCCTCCTCGAGGGGCACGCGGACGTCGTCATGGACGGGGTCGGACCCTCCGTGATCCCCTCCGTCGCCGAGATCCGGCGGAAGTTCGACCGGCGCCGCAAGGGCGTGGGCACGCTGGACCGGCTGCTGCGCCGCCTGCTCGGGCTGGACGCGAAGATGGCGCAGTACCGCAACGGCGCCCGGTTCGTCCGCGGCGTGGTGGACAAGGTCGGGATGCACGAGTTCAACGCGGTCTGGGAGTCGCCCGCCAACCTCCCGACCAAGGCCGAGATCGCCGATCCCTCCGCGTGGGTCGGCCGGGTCCTCTAGCCCGATGGGCCCGCACCCGGCCGTCGCGGCCGTGCGCCTCGCCGTCCGCCGAACGCTCGTCACGCTCACCGGGGACCCCGTGGTGCTCGTCGCGTGCAGCGGCGGCGCCGACTCCCTCGCCCTGCTCTCGGCGACGGTCTTCGAGACCCGGAGCCGGCCCGGCCAGGTGGTGGGCGTGACCGTCGACCACGGCCTCCAGGAAGGCTCGGCGGAGCACGCGGACCGGGTGGTGGCGCAGATGGCGCGGATGGGCGCCGACGAGACGGCGGCCGTCCGGGTCACCGTCGACCCCGGCGGCAGAGGGCTGGAGGCCGCGGCCCGGGAGGCGAGGTACGCCGTCCTCGAGGAGGTCGCGTCCCGGATGGACTCCCGGGCGGTGCTGCTCGGTCACACGCTGGACGACCAGGCGGAGACGGTCCTGCTCGGGCTCACCCGCGGCTCGGGCGGCCGTTCGATCGCCGGCATGCGCCCGGCGTTCGACTGCTTCCACCGGCCGTTGCTCGGTCTCACCCGGCAGCAGACCGAGGACGCCTGCCGGGCCGAGGGCGTCGAGTTCTGGAACGACCCGCACAACGCCGACCCACGCTTCACCCGGACCCGGATCCGGCACCGGGTGATGCCGGTGCTCGAGCAGGAGCTGGGGCCGGGAGTCGCGGCCGCGCTCGCCAGGACGGCCGAGCAGCTGCGTCCCGACGTGGAGGCGCTGGATCGCCTGGCCGAGGAGCTGCTGGTCGCGGCGAGGGACTCCGAGGGCCTCGTCCTCGCTCGACTGGAGGGTCGTCCCGACGCCCTCGTCGGGCGGGTGCTGAGACTGGCCGCGCTGGACGCGGGATCACCGGGCTCGGAGCTGTTCCACGTCCACGTCCAGGCGCTGGGCAGCCTGCTGCGCGGGTCCCTTCGCGGCGACGTCCAGCTGCCGGGCCACCTGACCGCCTACCGCACCGAGGACCACCTCCGGTTCCGGCGGACCACTGTGGAATCCTGAGCGACCATGGATGCCGCCCACGTCGAGTCCGACCTCGTCAACGTGCTCTACACCGAGAAGCAGATCCAGGACCGGCTCGGAGAGCTGGCCCGCGAGATCGAGGCCGACTACGAGGGCCACGACCTGCTGATCGTGGGCATCCTGCGCGGTGCGGTCATGGTGATGGCCGACCTCGCGCGCAGCTTCAGCCGGCACCTCGAGATGGACTGGATGGCCATCTCCTCCTACGGCTCGGGCACCAAGTCCAGCGGCGTGGTCCGGATCCTCAAGGACCTCGACACCGACATCACCGGACCGCCACGTGCTGATCGTCGACGAGATCATCGACACCGGTCTCACCCTCTCGTGGCTGACCTCGAACCTGACCTCCCGCGCGCCGGCCAGCGTCGAGATCTGCACCCTGCTCCGCAAGCCGGAGGCACTCCAGATGCCGGTCGAGGTGAAGTACGTCGGCTGGGACATCCCGAACGAGTTCGTGGTCGGCTACGGCCTCGACTACCGCGAGCGGTACCGCAACCTGCGTGACATCGGCACCCTTGCACCACACATCTACTCCTGAGCCCAGCCGACGTCGGCTGGGACGCTGCGCGAACGTTCGTGTGGCTACGGCCTCGACTACCGCGAGCGGTACCGCAACCTGCGGACATCGGCACCGCACACATCTCTCCAGCCGACGTCGGCTGGACAGCGCTCTGCCTGGACGAGCGTGTCGGCGACTCGATGCGGCGGTACCGCAACCTGCGTGACATCGGCACCCTCGCACCACACATCTACTCCTGACCTGTATTCACCGCTTCTCGCCTGCGACAATGGGAATTGCTGGCGACGTGTACCGTCGTGAGTTCAGATGATCGTCCGGGCGGCAGGTCCGCACGGACGGCGAACACGCTCGAGAGAAGCCTGTGAAGCGCATATTCAAGGGTCCGTGGCTGTGGAGCCTCCTCGCCGTCGTCGGCGTGCTCCTCGCCCTGCAGTTCTTCGTCGCCACCGACGAGTACGACGAGATCTCCACGTCGAGGATGAACGACTACATCGCCTCGGGCGAGATCTCGGAGATCAAGTTCATCGACGGCGACCAGAAGATCGAGGCGACCCTCGACGACGGCGTCGAGCGCGAGGGCGGCTCGAAGGTGATGACCTACTGGCTCAGCGAGACCCAGGACGAGATCGAGCAGGCGGTCGCGCAGCAGGTCGACAACGGCGAGATCGAGAGCTACACGACCGAGGTGGCGCAGCCCAGCGTCCTCGGCTCCATCCTCAGCATGCTGCTGCCGCTGCTGATCATCATCGTGGTCTTCCTCTGGCTGATGAACAGCATGCAGGGAGGCGGCGGCCGCGGCATCATGCAGTTCGCCAAGTCCAAGGCGAAGCTGATCACCAAGGACATGCCCAAGACCACGTTCACCGACGTCGCCGGGTGCGAGGAGGCGATCGAGGAGCTCGGTGAGATCAAGGAGTTCCTGCAGGAGCCGGCCAAGTTCCAGGCGGTGGGCGCGAAGATCCCCAAGGGCGTGCTCCTCTACGGCCCGCCGGGCACCGGCAAGACCCTGCTCGCGCGCGCCGTCGCCGGCGAGGCAGGCGTCCCGTTCTACTCCATCTCCGGCTCCGACTTCGTCGAGATGTTCGTCGGCGTGGGCGCGTCCCGCGTTCGCGACCTGTTCGAGCAGGCCAAGGAGAACGCCCCGGCCATCGTGTTCATCGACGAGATCGACGCCGTCGGGCGGCACCGCGGCGCCGGCATGGGCGGCGGGCACGACGAGCGGGAGCAGACCCTCAACCAGCTGCTGGTCGAGATGGACGGCTTCGACGTACGCGGCGGCGTGATCCTGATCGCCGCGACCAACCGGCCCGACGTCCTCGACCCGGCCCTGCTCCGGCCCGGCCGCTTCGACCGGCAGATCCAGGTCGACGCCCCCGACCTCAACGGTCGCCACATGATCCTCAAGGTCCACTCGCGCGGCAAGCCGATGGCCTCCGACATCGACCTGCTGAGCGTCGCCCGCCGTACCCCCGGCTTCACCGGGGCCGACCTCGCCAACGTCCTCAACGAGGCTGCGCTGCTCACCGCGCGGCAGAACCAGAAGCTGATCGGCAACGAGGCGCTCGACGAGGCCATCGACCGGGTGATCGCCGGGCCGCAGCGCAACAGCCGCCTGATGAGCGAGAAGGAGAAGCTGGTCACGGCCTACCACGAGGGCGGCCACGCGCTCGTGGCTGCGGCCCTGCCGGGCAGCGACCCGGTGCACAAGGTGACGATCCTGCCGCGCGGCCGTGCGCTCGGCTACACCATGGTCCTCCCCGACGAGGACAAGTACTCCCAGACGCGGGGCGAGCTGCTGGACAAGCTCGCCTACATGATGGGCGGCCGGGCCGCCGAGGAGATGGTCTTCCACGACCCGACCACCGGCGCCGGCAACGACATCGAGAAGGCCACCAACCTGGCCCGGGCCATGGTCACCCAGTACGGCATGACCGAGCGTCTCGGCGCGATCCGGCTCGGGGAGGCCAACTCCGAGCCGTTCCTGGGCCGCGACATCGGCCACGCCCGCAACTACTCCGAGGACGTGGCGGCCGTCGTCGACCAGGAGACCAAGAAGCTCCTCGCCGCCGCCCACCAGGAGGCCTTCGACATCCTCGAGGAGAACCGCGACGTCCTCGACAACCTGGTCCTGGAGCTGCTGGACCAGGAGACGCTGGACAAGGCGGAGATCGCGCGGATCTTCGAGCCGCTCCGGCGCCGCGCGGCCCGCCCCGCCTGGACCGGCTCCCCCGACCGCAGCCCGTCGGCGATCCCGCCGATCGAGATCCCGCAGGAGATCCGCGACCGGGTCCGGATCAACGGCGCGCCCGGCGCCGAGGAGAGCCGAGGGTGGAGTCGTGATCACCCCGCCCGGCGCCGGTGGCGACGTGCACGGCGACCCCGGAGTCGGCGTACCGCCCAGCGACCCCCCGGCTCCTCCCGGCCCCGACAGCTGAGCCGATGACCGATCCGATCAGGCTGCCGGAGAGCACCGGGGCCGTTCCCAGGTTCGACCACGCCCGGGCCGAGCGCGCGATCCGCGAGCTGTTGATCGCGATCGGGGAGAACCCCGAGCGCGAGGGGCTGAAGGACACCCCTGCCCGGGTCGCTCGGGCCTACGCCGAGCTCACCTCCGGCCTCCGGCTGGAGCCCGAGGACGTCCTCACCACCACCTTCGACATCGGCCACGACGAGATGGTCCTGGTCCGTGACATCGAGCTGTGGTCGATGTGCGAGCACCACCTGGTGCCGTTCACCGGCGTCGCGCACGTCGGCTACATCCCGGCCGAGAGCGGAAAGATCACCGGCCTGTCCAAGCTGGCCCGCCTGGTCGACCTCTACGCCAAGCGACCGCAGGTCCAGGAGCGGCTGACCACCCAGATCGCGGACTCGATGATGGAGCTCCTCGAGGCGCGCGGCGTGATCGTGGTCATCGAGGCCGAGCACCTCTGCATGACCATGCGGGGCGTGCGCAAGGCGGGGGCCCGGACCATCACCTCCGCGGTGCGCGGCGTGATGCACAACGCCGCCACCCGGTCGGAGGCGATGGCGCTCATCCACCGGAACAGCTGACCCAGGCCATGCTCCCTCGGCTGCCGCGACTGATGGGGATCGTCAACGTCACGCCCGACTCCTTCTCCGACGGTGGTCGCTGGGCCGACCCGGAGGCCGCGATCGAGCACGGCCGTCGCCTGCTGGCCGACGGCGCCGACATCCTCGACATCGGCGGGGAGTCCACCCGGCCCGGCGCCACCCGCCCCCTCGTCGAGGAGGAGCTCGGCCGCGTGGTGCCGGTGATCTCCGCGCTGGCGGCCACGGGCGCCACGGTGTCGGTCGACACCATGCGGTCCGAGGTCGCGCGGGCCGCGCTCGACGCGGGCGCGTCGATCGTCAACGACGTGTCCGGTGGTCTGGCCGATCCCGCGATGCTGGAGGTGGTCGCCGCCTCGCAGGCGACGTACATCGCGATGCACTGGCGGGCGCACAGCGACCACATGCAGGAGTTCGCGGCGTACGACGGCCCCGGCGGCGTGGTGGGCGCCGTTCGGGAGGAGCTCTCCGAGAGGGTCGAGGCGATGCTCACCGCCGGGATCGAGCGGGAGCGGATCGTCCTCGACCCGGGCCTGGGCTTCGCCAAGCGCGGCGAGCACAACTGGGAGCTGCTGCGCGGCCTCGACGCACTGCACGAGCTGGGCTTCCCGCTCCTCGTCGGAGCCAGCCGGAAGCAGTTCCTGGGCGCGCTCCTCGCGGCCGCGGACGGCACCCCGCGGCCGGTCGACGAGCGAGAGTACGCCGGCTCCGCCCTCACCCTGCTGCTGGCCCAGCGGGGGGTGTGGGGGCTGCGGGTCCACGACGTCCGCGCCAGCCACGACACGCTGCGGGTCCTGGCCTGCATGGCAGGCAGCCATGAGTGAGCGACACCCCGCTCCGGGGCCTCCGGACGAGCTGACCGTGCGGGGCATCGAGTGCCTCGGACACCACGGGGTCTTCGAGTTCGAGCGCACCGAGGGACAGGTGTTCGTGGTCGACCTGACGCTCGGTCTGGACACCGCCATCGGCGGCGACC
Source organism: uncultured Actinomycetota bacterium (assembly GCA_963812345.1). Taxonomy (GTDB): domain Bacteria; phylum Actinomycetota; class Actinomycetes; order Propionibacteriales; family Nocardioidaceae; genus Nocardioides. The sequence continues at coordinate 80,410 of CAWEVA010000024.1, read as the reverse complement.
TCGGACGACTTGCGCGACACCGTCGACTACGGGAGTCTCGTCATGCAAGTGAAAGCTGCCGTGGAGACGGATCCGGTCGACCTGATCGAGACCTTGGCGCAGCGCGTCGCGGACGTGTGCCTGTTGGACGACCGCGTGGGCTATGCGAAGGTGACGATCCACAAACCGACCGCCCCCATCCAAGCGACGTTCGCGGACGTCGCCCTGACGATCACCCGGAAACGCGAGGGCCGACCGTGACTGAGACTCCGAACCCGCACATCGTCGACACCGACACGCTCACCGGCGAGATGCGCCCGATCCGGCGAGCGGTCCTCGCGCTGGGCTCGAACCTCGGCGAGCGGATGGCCAGCCTCCAGGGGGCCGTCGACGCGATCGCGGACACCCCCGACGTGTGGATCACCGGCCTCTCCCCCGTCTACGAGGCCGAGCCGGTCGACTGCCCCGAAGGCTCGCAGAACTTCCTCAACGCCGTGGTGCTCATCGACACCGCGCTGTCCCCGTCCCGCCTGATGGAGCGCGCCCTCGCCATCGAGGACGCCTTCGACCGGATGCGGAGCGAGGTCCGCAACGCCCCGCGCACGCTCGATGTCGACCTCGTCGTGGTGGGCGACCGGCGCAGCGACGAGGAGTCGCTGCAGCTGCCGCACCCGCGCGCCGCGCAGCGCGCCTTCGTGCTGCAGCCGTGGTACGACGTCGACCCCGAGGCGGTCCTGCCCGACGCCGGCCCCGTGGCCGACCTCCTGCAGCAGGTCGACGTCAGCGGCCTGACGCTGCGGGAGGACCTGGCCTTCGACGTCCAGTGAGTCCGGCCAGTGAGCACCGACCCGTCCGACGACGAACCGTCGGGCGGGCACCTGCAGCCCACGTCGGCCGGCCTCGTGACCGCCTGGGCCGTGGCCGGGCTCGTCGGCGGCTGGCTCCTGCACCCGGTGGCCGAGCGGATCAACGGCACCGCGCCCGTGGTGACGTGGCTGCAACCGATCGCCCTCTTCCTGGTCGCGGCCATCCTCGGCGCGGCGGCCTGGGCGACCTGGCGTGCCGTCCAGGTGCGCCGGGAGTGGCTCGAGCCGCAGCGGGCGGTCAACCGGTTGCTGCTCGCTCGATCCTGCGCCCTGGTCGGCGCTCTGGTGGCCGGCGGCTACCTCGGCTACGCCGTCAGCTGGGTGGGTAGCGACTCGGCGCTGGCCGGCGAGCGGGGCTGGAGATCGCTCGCGGGCGGCGTCGCGGGCGCCCTGATCGTCGTCGCAGCGCTGCTCCTCGAGCGAGCGTGTCGCGACCCCATCGGAGGACGAGCACGCCTAGCCTTGACCCATGTCTTCCCCACAGGCTCGTCGACGACAGCGGAGCACCAGGCTCACCGTCGCTGTCGTACTGATCGTTCTCGCGGCGCTGGCAGTTGCCGGCGCCGTCCTCAGCCGCTCGTGGTCCCTGACCGCGATCGCTGCCGTCCTCGGGGTGGTGCTCGGCGCCGCTGCCACCCGCATCACCCACTCCGAACTCATGCAGGCCCGGCGCGACGCCGCTCGCGACCGTGCCGAGCAGGCCGCGGCCTACCACGCGCTCACCGCCGCCCGGAGCGCCGAGCACGCGGAGTTCGCCGCCACCATGCAGGCTCGCCTGGACGGACAGGGCACCGCGCTCGCGGAGCTGGAGGTAGCCCTGGGCTCGGCCCAGAAGCGGGCGGCCGACGCCACCCGCCGACTCAACGCCGAGGCCCGGCGGGCCGAGCTGGCCGAGCGTGAGGGCGAGGACGTCGCGACCCGGCTCGAGGAGGCGGAGCGCCGTGCGTCCGAGGCGGCCCTGCGAGTCTCCGAGCTCGAGGTGAAGATCGACACGCTGCAGGCGGAGCTCACCGCCTGGGAGGCGATGCCCGAGGTGCGCCGGCACGCCTGACGAGCGGCCGAGGGGTGGATCGCTGGCAGAATCCTCCTGTGATCCCCGAAGGCAGCCGCTTCGAGAGCGACCCGGAAGAAGTACTGCCGCGGGTCCCGTTGCCCGACGACTGGACGGTCGGGCAGCCCGACCCTGCCGACCAGGCCGACGTCGACCGACTGACCCACCTGCTGCGCGCCCACGAGCGGCACGGCCGCGGCTGGGCGGGCGCCTCGGTCGACGACGTGCTGGTCGAGGTGTCCGAGCACGGGCTGCGGATGCGGGAGAACGTCGTCCTGCGTGACGGCGAGTGGCGAGATCCGGGCCTGGGGCAGCGTCCACGACCGGTCCGTGGGCCGGATGCTCTTCGTCCACATCGTCGAGCGGGACCTGCCCGACGAGCTGGCGGACACCTGCTCCGACGTACTGATCGAGTGGGCGGCCGGCCAGGCGCAGGAGGTCGGCCGGGCCCGCGGGCTCGACGTCCAGCAGATCGACACCGGCGCCTTCGCCGACGACGAGCGCCAGCACGCGTGGCTGGCCCGGTGTGGCTTCGAGCGGGTGCGGACCTGGTGGCAGATGACCCGTCCGGTCACCGACGACGAAGCCGACCTGGTGGAGTCGCCCGACCACTGGGAGCAGGAGGGCGTCGTCTTCCGCCTGGTCCGCCGCAGCGGCACCGGGATGCCGGAGGAGACCGACCTGCGTGAGGTCCACGAGGTGCTCGAGGGCGCCTTCGTCGACCACTTCAACTCCAGCGAGGAGACCTTCGAGGAGTTCCTGTTCCGGCTGCGGGAGGACCCCGGCCACCGCTGGGACCACTGGTGGCTGGCCGAGCTCACCGACGACGAGACCCCGCAACCCGTGGGCGCCCTGATCGGGACCGTCTCGGAGAGCGCGAACGGACCGGACGGCTCCTACGTCTCCTACCTCGGGGTGCTCGAGGCGGCCCGAGGCCGCGGCGTCGCCAAGGGGCTGCTGCGCACGATCATCGCCGACGCCGCAGCGCGTGGCCGGGACCGCGTCGGGCTCGAGGTCGACGCCGACTCGCCGACCGGTGCCGCCGGGCTCTACACGTCGATGGGCTGGAAGACCAAGTACGTCACCGAGTCCTGGCACCGGGACGTCCCCGTCGAGCCGGCGTGAATTACCGCTGAACCCGCCGCGAGCCGTCGTGAGTTACCGGCATATGCCGCAACTGGCGCCGGCTCGACGGTCATTCTGGGGTAACTGGCGCCGGGTCGCGCGAGGGAGGCGCGCAGGGCGCGGTGGACGCCGTTCGGGGTGAGTACGCCGACGAAGCGCGAGCCGTCCTTGACCCCCACCATCGGCCGGTCGTCGCGCAGCATCACGGCCAGGGCCTCCTCGAGGGTGGAGTCGACGTCGATCGCGGCCGCCAGGTCGCCGGTGCTCACCCCGTCCAGCGACTCCAGGTGGGCCGGATCGATGGGGGTGACGGTCAGTCGCCGCAGACCGCGGGTCGAGCCCACGAAGTCGGAGACGAAGTCGTCGGCGGGCCGGCCGAGGAGCTCCGCGGGGGTGGAGAACTGCGCCAGACGCCCGCCCTCGGCGAACACCGCCACCCGGTCTCCCATCCGGACGGCCTCGTCGATGTCGTGGGTGACCAGGACGACGGTCTTGCCGAGCTCGCGCTGCAGCCGCAGGAACTCGTCCTGCAGCCGGACGCGGACCACCGGGTCGACCGCACCGAACGGCTCGTCCATGAGCAGGACGGGCGGGTCCGCCGCGAGCGCGCGGGCGACGCCGACCCGCTGTCGCTGGCCGCCGGACAGCTGGTGGGGGTACCGGTCGGCGAACGTGGCCACGTCCAGGCCGACCATCTCCATCAGCTCGTGGGCCCGCTGGCGCGCCCGCGCCTTCGACTCGCCGTACAGCAGCGGGACCGTCATCACGTTGGTCTCGACCTTCTGGTGCGGGAAGAGGCCGATCTGCTGGATGACGTAGCCGATGCCGCGCCGCAGCCGGACCGGGTCCTGACCGGTGACGTCCTGGCCGTCGATCTCGATCGTGCCGGTGGTGGGCTCGATCAACCGGTTGATCATCTTCAGCGTCGTCGACTTGCCGCACCCGGACGGGCCGACGAGGACGACGAGCTCGCCTTCGGCGACGTCGAGGTCGAGCTCATGGACGGCGACCGTGCCATCGGGGTAGGTCTTGCCCACGCCGCTGAGCCGGATCATGGTCCGCACGTCCGGGGCGCTGGGCGGTAACGTCCATGCGCGTGACCCTACTCGTGCAGGCGGCTGGCGAGCCGAGCTGTTACAGCCGCCTGACCAACGAGTGGATCTGCGGTCAGTACGTCGCGGACCGCCAGGACGAGATCGTCGACGCCACCGTCGAGCACCTCCTGATCACGGTCGCCGCGGTGGCCCTCGGGGTCGTCATCGCGTTCCCGCTGGCGCTGCTGGCGCGACGCATCCCGAGGCTCGAGGCGACGATCCTGGGCATCAGCACGGGCATCTACACGATCCCCTCGCTCGCCCTGTTCCCCCTGCTCCTGCCCTTCACCGGCCTCTCCCCGACAACGGTCGTGGCCGGCCTGGCGCTCTACGCGCTCACCATCCTGGTCCGCAGCATGCTCGAGGGCCTGCGCGCGGTTCCGGACGAGGTCCGTGAGTCGGCGGCCGGTCTCGGGTACGGCGCCAGCCGGATGCTCTTCCGGGTCGAGCTGCCGCTGGCGCTGCCGGTGATCATGGCCGGCCTGCGGGTCGCCACCGTCTCGACGGTGGCGCTGACCACGGTCGGCTCCCTGGTGTCGTACGGCGGGCTCGGCAACCTGATCAAGGAGGGGGTGGAGACGAACTTCCGGGCCGAGCTGTTCACCGCGGCCGTCCTCTGCGTCGTGCTCGCCGTGGTGCTCGACGTGGTCATCGTGATCACCCAGAGGGCGATGACGCCCTGGACCAGGGGAGCCACGACATGACCCTCTTCGGTGACACCTGGAGCTACCTCTCGGACCCGGCGAACTGGCAGGGCCCCGGCGGCATGGTGGAGCTCCTCGTCGAGCAGCTCCTGCTCAGCATCACCGCGCTCGCACTGGCGGTCCTGGTCGGCCTGCCGGTGGCCCTGTGGCTGGGCCACCTGGGGCGGGGCGGGTTCCTCGCGATCAACATCTCGAACGTCGGCCGCGCCATCCCGACGTTCGCGCTGCTGGCCATCCTGGTGACGGCGGACTTCCCCGGCACCCAGGAGTTCGGACCCTACGGCCGGGCCGGCCTCGCGACGCTGATCGCGCTCACGCTCTTCGCCCTGCCACCGATCATCACCAACGGGTACGTCGCCATCCGCGAGGTGCCGGACGACGTCAAGCAGGCCGCGGTCGGCATGGGGATGACCGGTGCGCAGCGCTTCTTCCGCGTCGAGCTCCCCCTGGGCCTCCCGCTCGTGATGTCGGGCGTCCGGCTCGCCCTGGTGCAGGTGTGGGCCACTGCCACGATCGCGGCCATGGTTGCCGGGCCGGGGCTCGGACGCGTCATCACCGACGGGTTCTTCCGCTCCGACTACGCCAAGGGCATCGCCGGTGCCGTCGTAGTGGCGGTGGTCGCGCTGGCGCTCGAGCTGCTCACGGCGGGCCTCCAGCGCGGCGTCGATCCGACACGCCGGGGGACCGCCAGACGGGCAGACGCTCGCACCGCGCTGCCGATCGGGTCATGATTGGGCCTCCAAGGCTGGATCCGGACACGCGCGGCCGACTCCGCGGGACACAGAAGGTGATGCACGTGAAGGCACGACGTTCCCTGGTCGCAGCGATCTCAGCCGGGCTCCTCCTCCTCGCGGGCTGCGCCGGCGACGACCTCTCCGACTCCAGCTCCGGCGACGAGTCACCGCAGGCGTCCGGCGGGGGAGAGGTCCGGATCTCCGGCCAGAGCTTCCCCGAGGCCGCGCTCGTCACCGCGATGTACGACGCCCTGCTCACCGACGGCGGGTACGACACGACGGTCAAGCTGGTCGACACCCGCGACATCTACATGGGTTCGGGGCAGTTCCCCGAGACCATCGACGTGGTGCCCGAGTACGTCGGCGGCATCGTCGACTTCCTCAACACCACGGAGAACGGTCCCGATGCCGAGCCGCTGACCACGCCGGACGCGGCCGAGTCGATCGACAACGCCCAGGACCTGCTCGACGAGAAGGGCGTCACCCTCCTGGAGCCGTCGTCGGCCACCGACACCAACGCCTTCTTCGTCACCGAGGAGTACTCCGAGGCCGAGGGGGTCACCAAGCTGTCGGACCTGGAGGGCGAGGACGTGACCCTGGCGGCGGCCCCGGACTGCAAGGGCCGGCCCGACTGCGAGGGCGGGTTGACCGACGTCTACGGGATCGAGATCGAGGAGATCCTGCCCCTGGGGTTCGCGAGCGACCAGACCTACCAGTCGGTGCTCGACGGCGAGTCGGAGCTGGGCCTGACCAGCACCACCGACGGCACGCTCGAGGCGCAGGGCCTGGTGCTGCTCGAGGACGACAAGTCGATCCAGCCGGCGCAGAACCTCGTCCCGGCAATCGGCTCCGACTTCCTCTCCGAGCACCCGGACCTCGAGGAGATCCTGAACCCCCTGATGGCCGCGCTGACCACCGAGAAGCTCACCGAGCTCAACGGTCGGGTCGCGGTCGACCGGGAGAAGCCCGAGGACGTCGCCCAGGACTTCCTGGAGCAGGAAGGCCTGCTCTGACGCGGCGACCCTGACCGGGCCGTCTGCCCTACCTCGGCCGCTACGCTGGCCGACATGCCCGGCCGCCCTCTCGTTCGTCGGGCAGCACGGACCGGTGCACGCCTGGTTCCCCGCGCGCCTGCGCGGTCGTCTCTTCCGCATGGGCGCACCCCTGCTCCGCCCGGCCGGGACCGAGCAGGGACTCGCCAGCGTGGTCGTCGTCTGCGAGTCCGTTGACCTGCCGCGGCTGACCTCTGCCCTCGGCTCGCTTCGACAGGACCGTCACCTCTTCCGCGAGGTCCTGCTGGTACCGGTCGGCGACGCCACCCCCGGTGTCCGGGCCGCAGTGGCCGACACTGCCGATCCCCGGGTCCGGGTGCTGCGGGCGCAGCCGACCTGGCAGGACGCCGCCAACACTGGGGCAGACCAGGCAGCGGGCCGGTTCCTGCGGTTCGCCCGGGCCTGCGACGTCCACCCGCCCGACGCTCTGGCGGACCTCGTCGGCGCAGTCGCCGCTTCCGGCTCCGACCTCGGGGCCGGAGGCGTCGCCCAGCGGGGGCGCCCGGCCGTGTGGCTCGAGCGGGCGAGCCAGGCCTTGCGCGCGTCCGCAGGCGCGGCGCGACCGGTGGCGCGGACACCGACGGTCGCCGGCGACCTGGGCCTGGGCAACAAGCTGTTCCGGACCGAGGCCTGGCGGGCGGCCGGCTGCCGCCTCGGCCCGCTCGACCAGTGGCTGCTGGCCCCCGCCGTGGCCCGCTACCTGCGGGCGGCCCACACCATCGATGTGCTCGACCGGGCGGTCGTGGAGCACGTCGGTGGCCATGGCGTCCGCGCCTTCGGCGCCACGCCCAACCGGCTGCGCGACCTCCCGGCCTGGTCCGCGGCCGCCGAAGAGGTCGATCGGCTGCTGCACGGGACGCAGCTCCACCGCGGCTGGCGCGGCCACGTCCTCGATGTCGCGCTGCCCGGCTTCCTCCGCGACACCGAGCGGGCTGACGACACCCAATGGGCGGACCTGCATGCGCTTGTCCGGCGCTGGACCGGGGAGGAGGACCCCGACCCCGCGCTGGTCCGGGCCGAGTCGCGGACCTTGCTCTGGCTCACCCGTCGGGGATCACGCGAGGAGGTCGAGAGGCTCTGCGAGGAGCTGCACCTGCTCGGTGACGACGTACCCACCGCAGTTGGCGGGCGACCACCTCTCCGCGAGGTGGGCGAGCCTTCCCGCCGACGTCCCCGACCACGTCCGGCGGCTCAGCGAAGCCGAGACGCCGCTCGTCGTCGCTGTCCGCCGGCTCGGTGAGGCCGACGGCCCGAGCCGACCGGTCGAGCTCTTCTGCCGCGTGGTGCAGGCCGACCTGCCGGCCGGTGCGTACGACGTCACGGTGCTCGACGCGGCCGGGTCGCCGATGCGGGCGGAGGTGTCGGAGCCCGCCGCCGCCACGCGGTGGTCAGGGAGCACGCTCCACCGGGCCATCGCGGTCCGCGTGGACGTCCCTGTCCACGCCGGGCCGATTCGGCTCCGCCTGCGCCTCGGCGACGTACACCGCGAGGCCCAGGTCGAGGTGGCGGAGCCACACCGGCGACCCACCGACCCCGACCCTCGGGTCGTCGTCCATGACCTGGTCCTCGACGAAACCGACCTGGTGGTCACCGTCGAGGGCTCTGGACGGCTGCGACTGCTGGATGAGCGCGGCCGGGAGGTCGGCACCGCCGACGCCTCCAGCACCCGCATCCCGTTGCGAGACGAGCTCTTCGGCCGCGAGCGCTGGTTGCCGACCGGGCACTACCGCCTCGTGACCCCGCACGGTCCGGCGACCGTGACCGACGGCCTGATCGCCCGGCTGCCACTCGAGCAGGTCGGACCGCGGCACCGTCTGCACGCCACCCTGGGTCCGTCCGGAGGGCTGCTCCTCCACCTCGGGGCGCCGCTGGCCGACGACGAGCAGGGAGCGTACGCCCAGCACCACCTGGTCTCTGCCTATCGCGACGACGACACCCCCCTCGACCGGCGCCTCGTGTACTTCGAGTCATACACCGGGCGCACGGCCACCGACAGCCCGCGTGCGATCCACGACGAGCTCGTGGCCCGGCGACCGGACCTGACGACGTTTTGGGGAGTGCTCGACCACGCGCAGGAGGTGCCGGAGGGCGCGACGCCGGTGCTGCTGCGCAGTCGCGAGTGGTACCAGCTCCTGGCCCGCACCGGTGCACTGGTCGTCAACACCGACATGGAGCCGTGGTTCCGGCGGAGACCGGGACAGGTGCTGATGCAGACGTTCCACGGTTATCCGTCCAAGGGGATGGGCCTGGGCCAGTGGCAGGCCTCTGAGCTGCCACCCAGCCGGATCGCCGAGCACCGCGCCAGGGGGGTCGACACCTGGAGCATCATCCTCACCCCCGCTCCCGAGATGACGCGCCACTACCGGGAGCAGTACGCCTACGCCGGACCGGCCGTCGAGCACGGCTATCCCCGCAACGATGCGTTGGTGAGCCAGGACGCGGCGGGACGGCGGCAGCAGACCCGGTCGTTGCTGGGGCTCCGCGACGACCAGACGGCGGTGCTGTACGCACCGACCTGGCGCGAGAACCTCGCGGTGCGACCACGCCGCGCCGAGATGACCGAGCTCCTGGACGCCGCGGGGGCGGCCCGGGCGCTGGGCGACGGCCACGTGATCCTCGTACGAGGTCACCGGTTCCACCGGCCGGCCCACGCGTCACCAGGCGTGGTCGACGTCACCGAGTACCCCGAGGTCAACGACCTGCTGCTGGCGGCCGACGTAGTGGTGCTCGACTACTCGTCGCTGCGCTTCGACGCCGCGTTGACCGGCAGTCCGATGGTGTTCCTGGTCCCGGACCTCTCGGACTACGCCGTGGGCACCCGCAGCTTCCTGTTCCCGTTCGAGGACTCCGCTCCCGGCCCGTTCGTGCAGGACACCGCCGGGGTCGTCGAGCAGGTTCGGGACGTACGAGCCCTGCGGGACCGGTGGGCTCCGGAGATCGAGCGCTTCCTCAGCACCTACCAGAAGTGGCAGGACGGCAGGTCGGCCGAGCGGGCGGTGGACGCACTGCTTCGGCTGATGGACCAGGCTTAGCGCCCGGGTCAGCCGGTCTGCTCGGGGCCCGGCGAGAACGGGTCGACCTTGCGAACGTCGATCACGTGTCCGGTCTGGTCGGACACCATGACGTCGATCGACGTTCGTGCGACGAGCTCGGACTCCAGCAGGGAGCCGGCCGGCTCCTGGCCGAACGCCCCGGTCCTCATCGGCGTGGCGGTCCGTTCGGGGTTGATGCAGTTGACCCGCACCCGGTCGGTTGCCCATTCGTCGGCGAGCGCCTGGGTCAGGTTGACCGTCGCGGCCTTCGCCGAGGAGTAGAGGCTGTAGCCGCTGCGGCCCCGGGTGTAGGAGCTCGATGTGTAGAGCGTCAGCGCTCCCTGGGTGGCCTTCAGGTGTGGGTGGAACACCTGTGCGATGAACACCGGCGCGAGGTAGTTGATCTCGGTCGCCGCGTAGATCGTCTCCTCGCTGGTCTCCAGCAGCGTGCCACGCGGGAGCACGCCCGCGGTGTTCACGACGAAGTCGACCCGGCCGGTCTTCTCGATCACCTGCCGAGCAGCCGCGACGACGTCCTCGCGGCGCTCGACGTGCGTGCCGGTGCTGGAACGGCTGAACGTGAACACCGTCGCGCCCAGGTCGCGCGCGAGCTCGGCGACGTCGGCGCCGATCCCGTAGCTGCCACCGAAGACCACCATCGTCTTCCCCTCGAGGGCCGCGCGGTAGTCCGCTTCGGTCATGGGCGCGGGCACGTCGCTGCTGGTGAGCTGGAAGAGCTTGTCGGCGAGGTAGACGTCGATCGGATCGGTGACCTTCATGTTCCGCTCGTCGCCGTGGACCACCCAGATCGGCTCGTCCGGCAGGTAGCGGAGGACGACCGTGCAGTCGTCGGTGGCCACGAAGTCGGGATCCTTGTCCGCCAGCTCGTAGGCGCGTCGGATGACGCAGGACCTGAAGGCCTGCGGCGTCTGTCCCCGTCGGAGCGCAGCCCGGGGTGGGATCTCGCGAATGGTGTTGTCCGGGGACACCTCGATGATCGTGTCGGCCGAGGGGATGGCGACGTCGACCGCAGCGTGGGTCTCCAGCGCTTCGAAGCACTCGGTGATGATCCGCTCGGTGACCAGGGGCCTGACGGCGTCGTGGAAGAGCACGTGGCACTCCTCCTCGCCGAGGCTCTCCAGCGCGCGCCAGGTCGTCTGGTTTCGCGTAGCGCCGCCCTCGAGGATCGCGGCCACCTTCGTGTAGCCGCCGTCGGTGACAATCGCGCGCACGGCGTCGAGGTGCCCGGGCGCCATCATGACCTTGACCTCGTCCACGAGCGGGTGCGAGTGCAGTGCGATCAGCGAGTGCTCCAGGATCGTCTTGCCGGCGACCTTGAGCAGCTGCTTGGGAATGTCGAGCCCGACCCGCACGCCCACGCCACCCGCAAGCAGGACGGCGACGTTCCGCGGGCGACCGGAGGCGACGCTGGGTTCCATGGCGGGCATCCTCTCAAACCGGCCGTCCCGCATCCGTCAAGGGCCGTGGCCGGGTGCGATCCGGGCCCGGCGTCACCCACGTCACACCCGCATGCTGTTTCGCCCCGCGACCGGGGCGCGTAGTTTTGGCATCGTTGATTCGTACGACCCACCGTCCGGTACCCGCACGGACCTCCGCCCATGGGCGGGATCCCGGGACTGGAACGAAAGGTTCGAGATGACTCTCAGGTCCCACGCGCCGTGGCGCATCGGCGTCATCGGCGCCGGCCGCGTCGGCGCCGTTCTCGCCGCCGGGTTGCGAGCTGCGGGTGACGAGGTCGTGGCCGCCGCCGGCGAGTCCGACGCCTCCCGCCAGCGGATCGCGACACTCCTGCCCGGCGTACCCGTCCTCAAGCCGAGCGCGGTCGCCCGCGCATGCGACCTGCTGCTGCTGACGGTCCCGGACGACATGCTCGCCAACGTCGTGGCCATGCTCAGTGCGAGCGGCGCGATCCGGGCGGACCAGGTCGTCCTGCACACCTCCGGACGTCATGGGCTGGAGGTTCTCGATCCCGCAGCCGAGCGCGGCGCCCGGGTCCTGGCCGTCCATCCCGCCATGACCTTCACCGGCACGGACGTGGACCTGCCCCGCCTCGCCGGCTGCGTCTTCGGGGTCACCGCCGGCCCGGCCGAGCGGCCCGTCGCCGACGACCTGGTCGCCGTCCTCGGTGGCCGGATCATGTGGGTTCCCGAGGAGAAGCGGACGCTCTACCACGCGGCGCTCGCCCACGGAGCGAACCATCTGGTCACGCTGGTCGCCGAGGCGGCCGAGATGCTGGCCGCCGCCGGCGCCGAGGATCCCGCCGGCACGCTGCGTCCTCTGCTCGGCGCGGCCCTCGACAACGCCCTCGACCGGGGTGACGCCGCGCTCACCGGTCCGATCGTCCGGGGAGACGTGGAGACGGTACGCCGCCACCTCGCCGACGTGGCCCGCGACGCCCCGCAGACGCTGCCGTCCTACCTCGCCCTCGCCCGGGCCACCCTCGATCGAGTGGTCACCGACGGCAGGGTGCTGCCGATCCGGGCGGCGAAGATGCGCCAGATCCTGGACGCCGCCGACGGGAGCACGCAACCGTCCGTCCACCGTGAGGGCCGGGTGCCGCCCGCGAGCGAGCGCCGCCCTGAGCCACGCTCGCGATGACCGCGCCGATACGTGCCGCCACGCGTGAGGAACTGGCGGCGCTTCTGGCACCTGCGCGCACGTCCGCGCGGACAATCGCGTTCGTGCCCACCATGGGCGCCCTGCACGAGGGCCACGCCAGCCTGCTGCGGGTCGCCCGCGAGCGCGCCGACGGAGGACCCGTCGTCGCGTCCATCTTCGTCAACCCGCTCCAGTTCGCGCCCGGAGAGGACTTCGACCGCTACCCACGCACGCTCGAGGAGGACCTCAAGGTCTGCGAGCGAGAGGGTGTGGACGTGGTCTTCGTCCCGGCGGTCGAGGAGCTCTACCCCCACGGGGAGCCGACCGTCGTCGTCGAGCCGGGGCCGCTGGGCGACGTCCTCGAGGGCCGGACCCGTCCCGGCCACTTCCGGGGTGTGCTGACGGTGGTCGCCAAGCTCCTCGGGCTGGTGCAGCCGGACGTTGCGGTGTTCGGCGAGAAGGACTACCAGCAGCTCGTGCTGGTCCGCCGGATGGTGTCCGACCTCTGCCTGGGCGTCGACGTCGTGGGCGCGCCGACCCAGCGCGAGCCGGACGGGCTCGCGCTGTCCAGCCGCAACCGCTACCTCGACACGGAGGAGCGCCTCGCTGCCGTAACCCTTTACCGGAGTCTGCGGGCCGCCCAGGACGCCGCGGAAGAGGGGTACGCCGCCGCGATCGACGCCGCCCGGGCCCAGATGCAGATGGCCGAGCGGGTCGCCCTCGACTACCTCGTGGTCACCGACCCTCACCTCGGTGACCTGCCGGACCATGTGCCGGACGGAACCCCGGCCCGCATCCTCGTCGCCGCCCGGATCGGGACGACCCGCCTGATCGACAACCTGGAGCTCACGCTCGGAACCCCTGGAGGCCCCTGATGCTGCGCACGATGATGAAGAGCAAGATCCACCGCGCCACCGTGACCCAGGCCGACCTGCACTACGTCGGGTCCGTGACCGTCGACGAGGACCTCCTCGACGCCGCCGATCTGCTGCCCGGCGAGCTCGTGCACATCGTCGACGTCACGAACGGGGCCCGGCTCGAGACCTACACGATCGCCGGGGAGCGTGGCAGCGGAGTGATCGGGATCAACGGCGCGGCCGCCCGGCTGGTGCAACCGGGCGACATCGTGATCCTGATCGGCTACGCCCAGATGGAGACCGCGGAGGCCAGGGAGCACAGGCCCCACGTCGTCTTCGTCGACGAGGCCAACCGGATGCTCGCCAGCGGCCATGACCCGGCCGAGACGTTCGAGGGCCCGGGCCTGGTCCGCGGAGACGTGACTGCCGCCGGCTGAACGCAGGGCGCGCTGGTCAGCGCGGGCGCACGTCTCCGCGCGGGACGAACACGGCGTCCACCAGTCGTGCCGCCGCACGACCGTCGGCGAGGTCGACGTACGTCTTCCGGAACTCGGCGATCTGCGGCTCGGTGGTCGCGCGCAGCGCCGGCAGGTCCCGCAAATGGCGGACGACCTCCCGCGTGGTCGTCACGTGCGGGCCGGGGGCGGTCGGTGCGTAGTCGATGACGCCGCCGCGCGCGTGGTCGTACTCCTCGAGGTCCGGGACGAGGAAGATCATCGGCTTGCCGGTGAGGGCGTAGTCGAACCGCAGCGACGAGTAGTCGAGGACGGCGGCGTCGGAGGCGAGGATCAGGTCGTTGATGTCGGGATGGTCCGTGACGTCGACCACGGTGCCCCGGCTGGTGGTCCGGGACCTGGCGCCCGCGTTGAAGGCATGGCCACGCACGAGGATGAGGTAGCCGTCGCCGAGCGCCCCGGACGCAGCATGGACGTCGAAGAAGTCGACGGCCTTGGCCGTCATGTCGTCGGCCGAGAGGTAGTCGCGGAACGTCGGCGCGTACATGACGACTGTCTGGCCGTCGCGCGCCCCGAGCTGCTCACGGCTCCGACGGCGCAGTTCCTCCGCCTGGTCGGAGAGCAGGACGTCGTTGCGGGGGTACCCGATCTCAAGCACTTCCGCCGCCGACCCGGCTGGGTCGAGGAACGCGCGCTGCAGCAGGGGTGTGGCGTACGACGCGGGGCTGACGAAGTAGTCCCACTCCCGGGCGCGCCGGTCGTAGCTGCGGAGCTGGCTTCGTGAGGCGCCGCCCTTCCCCCACCACTCGTGGCCCATCAACTCGTAGGGGTAGCCCTGCATCGCCTCGATGATGACCTGGCCCTCGGCCTTCACGAACCAGTCGGGGTGGTGCACGTTGACCATGTGGTAGCGGGACCGGGCAATCGCGTCGTGCCACGCCCGGGTCCCTTCGATGAGGCCAACACCACCTGCTGGCACGGGCACGCTGTGGTCGCTGATCGACCAGTAGAGAGTGAGGTCGCAGCCTCGGGCCATCAGCTCCTCGTGCACACCGAGACAGTTGCAGTTCGCCACCTCGCCGTGGAGCGCCCGGAAGAAGACGCTGTCCCGGTCGGCGACGGCCACCCGGGACTCCTCCCGAAGCCGACGCTGGTTGCGGGGCCCGCGTTCGTCCTCGGCCTGCGGCTCGCGGAGGTTGAGCGCGAGGCAGGACGGAGGGCCTGCGAAGACCTCGATGATCGCGCTGTAACGGGTGAGCTGGTCGTCGATGGGCAACGCGTCGAGCAGATCCGGGTCGGGCCGGACGGCGACGATGGACGACCCCGACACCAGACCCACGGCGTACTTGCCGGAGCGCAGCGCGAGTCCCTCGCGGCCCCACCGGCTGATGGTCAGCGGGAAGGTCAGGCGCGACGAGCCGTCGCCCACCCGGGAGGCGGTGCCCGGGATCCGGTCGTCGGCGGTGTGCAGGACCGGCACCCAGCCCGGCTGTGTCGGGTAGTTGGCGACCGTCACGCAGAAGCGGTCGTCGCTCAGGTCGTACGCGGTGGCGACCGGGAGCTGGTCCGTCAGCTCCAGCTCACCGCGCGGACCCCGCGTCAGGACCCACTCCCCGGTCCGTCGCGGGTGACCTGGCGTGGCGGGCAGCCCTGGTGGCGCCAGGAGGGGCGCTGACGAGCCATCGGCCGAGACCCGGACCAGCATCTGGTGTGCCGGCGACGTGGCTGCTGGCTCGAGGTCGCGGGAAAGCGAGGAGAGGTCAAGACGCGCGGTCCAGCCGCCCGCCCCCACGGAGGCCGGCGTGACCGAGACCAGATTCTCCGGCTCCTCGGCGCGCGTGATCTGCATGCGCCGCGGCTCCTCACCCGCAAGCTTCACCGTGACGAACCCATCGGCATCCACGCTGGCTGCGGTGGCGTACGTCGACCACCGCCGCACCGACAGCCGCAGGCGACCGCGCTCCCGGCCGGTCAGGGCCGAGACCCCTCCCGGGAAGACGTGCGTGTGCGGCACGGCGGCCGAGCCGGCCAACGAAACCTCGGAGATCGGCCCGTCCCGGGTGATCCCGGCGACGGTGAGGCGGGCGTGGACGTCCCAGGTTCCGTCCTCGGTCGGGACCTCGTCGGCGGCAAGGGTGGCGGTGAACCCGCCGGGACGGTAGTCGCAGAACCAGTGGTCACCGATGCTGCCCAGGCGTGGTTCAGGATGCTGATCGACGCTGAGCGGCACGCGCCTGCCGTCCTGGGCCACGAGGTGCACCGCGAGCTCCGGCGGGTAGGTGGCCAGGTCGAGGTTTCGCAGAAAGGCCCATCCCGCGACCACCAGGTCGCCGGCGTCGGTCCACCGGATCCGGAGTGCGCGGGTGACCAGTTCGAGCTGCGCGTCGGAGAGTGACGTGAGGTCCTCGGGCAGGGACTCGGCGAGCGGCAGTTCGGCGTACACCCGGCCGTCTCTGGCGATCGTGGGGAACCGCCGGACGTCGTGCCCGAAGCCATCGAGGAAGGAGCTCGCCTCGGCGTGTCGGTCCCGGACGATCAGCTCGTAGAGCAGCTTGTCCTGGGCGGCCACTTGGTGGTCGTAGAGGTCGGGCGCGATATTTCCGACAAGGTCGTTGATGGCGGTCCGCAGGAGCTGCCAGTACTCGTCGTCGGCCGTGATCAGGTGCCGGGTGAAGAAAGGCATGTTGTTGGCCAGCACCTGGAGGCCACGGAGGCCGGCGACGTGCTCCTTGCCCTCCGCCCGCAGCGCCTCGAGGGATGTGCTCACCGCCTCGTTGTGTGCCGCGAGGTTGGTGGACGACCACTTCCTCTGCGAGATGGATGAGCGGTCGTGCCGGACCCGCCACGAGACGCCGACCTCGGGGAGAACATCGAAGCCCCGAGCCTTGGCGAACGCGGACATCGACACGGGCTGGTCCTCGTAGAGCTGGCCGACCGGGAAGCTCAGACCCGCCTCGTCCCAGAAGCGGCGCCGGTAGGTCTTGCTCCACGCCACGGCGTTGACCATGGCTTCGGGGTACTCCTCGACGGTGACGCCGAGCCTGCGCTCGCTGTGTGCTCGGCGAATCCAGCGCGCGGCCGGGCGCCGGCGCCCCTTGTCGAGCCGGTCGTAGTGGTTGACCGCGAAATCGGAGCCGGACTCCCGCAGGGCCCCGATCGCGGATGTGTAGGCGTCCGGCTGCACGACGTCGTCGGAGTCGACGAAGGTGAGGAACTCGCCATGCGCCCGCTGCACGCCCGAATTGCGGGCCGCGCTCAGTCCGCCATTCTCCTGCCGGATCAGACGCACCCGAAGGTCGCGGCGAGCGTGGCCAAGGGCGATCTCGGCGCTCGAGTCGGGGCTGCCGTCGTCGACGACGATGATCTCGACGTTGCGGTACCGCTGAAACCGCAAGGACACGAGGCACTCGTCCAGGTAGTCCTCCACGTCGTAACACGGGACGACCACGCTGAGCAGACCCGGCACGTATCCCCGGCGGGGCAGCGCCACCTGGGCGCGGACGCGGGCCCCGGAGGCCAGGCGCAGGCCACGACTGGCGACGGAGCGGGCGAGCGCGACAGGTCGCGACGCTCGTGCTGCCGTGATCCGGTGCCGCAGGCGGCCGTGGGGGTCGGTCACGCGCGCCCTCGCCGGCGCAGCACCGCGCCCAGCCGCTTGCGCATACCGTCGAGAGGGCGGTCATGCTGACCCCGAGCCGCATCGACCGAGAGCTCCTCGCGGACCCGGCGGACCGCCTTGCGGCGCTCGCGACGGGTTTGGGCACCGGTGCGGGAGCGGCTGACGTCGAAGCACTCGTCGTAGTAGGCGACGAACTCGGCCCGCAGGTCGTCGAGCGCCGCCCGCACCTGCTCCTGCTCGTCCGCGGGCACTCCGACGAGTTGGCCGTAGGTGTCATAGACCCGCGAGGCCAGGTCGAGCACGGTCGGCGGCAGGTCGAGCTCTGACCACGCGGCGGCCGAGCGTCGCAGCGTCGGATCGATGAGCGAGGCGGCCGCGTCGATCGCGACGGCGTCGGAGAGAAGGTCGAGCTCGAGGGACGCGTCGGCCTGCTCCATGGCCGCGCGCCAGTCGGAGAGCAGGTCGTCGTAGCGGACGGTGGCGCGGGGCAGGTCGCGGGTGTGCGCCTCGGCGCCCAGCATCATGTTGACCCAGCCGATGGCGCGGGTGGTGTTCGTGGTCCTCGTTCCGTAGGCGAGCTCGCGTGAGCGCAGCACCTCGGCGGGGTGGCGCAGCATGGTCGCGACGCGGAGGTCGGCGTCGAGCCTGCGGGCGGCCACCCGGTAGAGCTCGATGAACCACGCCAGCCGGGGATCCTTGACCGCGATCCGTGGGGACTCATCGAGCTGCTCCTCGAGCCACACGGTGAGCCGGCCCAGGGGCTCCTTGCGCTCGGCGAGGGCGTCGGTCAGGTCCCAGGCCTCGGGACGGCCGTCGTCGACGAGGACGTCGGCGCCGGACAGGAGCTCGTCGTGGAAGTCCACGGCCCAGCGTGGTTCGCCGAATCCGCGGGGATTCGACTCGTCGGCCTTGACCTCGGGCTTCGGGATGTGGAGACCGAGGTGGCCGGTCAGTCCCGTGAAGAGGCTGGTTCCGCTGCGGCCGGGGCCCGCGACCACGAGGATCTGGCGTTCGGGCTGGGAGGGCACCGCCGGCCGCGTCTCCGCTGACGGCTCGCGATGCATGCGCAAACCGTCTCACACCGGTGCAGGGCCGTTGGAGCTGGCGCATTGCCTCCGGGAGCCTCTCCCGCCGTGTCCTAGACTGCGGAACGGCCCGAGCCGCCGGGGAGAGCGAGACGATGACCGACGACGAGTTGTTACTGCCCTCGGGCGCAGTGCTGCTCCACATCGGCCCCTACAAGACGGGCTCGACGGCGATCCAGTCAGCGATGTTCGCGCGCCGCGACGAGATGGACCAGTACGGCGTCTCGTACCCAGGCAACTGGCGGCGGCTCTTCCACATTGGGCACGCGCTGCTGCGCTGGGCGCCGCGCGCCTTCCAGGTCCCGGACGTGTCGCGCTGGGACGACTTCGCCGCCGACGTTCGCGCAACCACCGATCGGCGGGTGTGCATCAGCACCGAGGACTTCGGCCGTATCCGGGAGCCCGAGCGGACCCGAAAGATCGTCCAGGACCTCGGTGCGGACCGCCTCCACGTGATCGCGGTTGCCCGGGCCTACCACCGGCTGCTCCCCTCGCAGTGGCAGGAGCGGGTGAAGAGTCACGGGGTCGACGGATACGACGAATGGCTTCGGTTGGTGCTCGGCGACGACGAGGAGGCGGAGGCCCATCGCAGCTTCCGGACCTCGCACGACGTCGCCTGGATGACGTCGATGTGGTTGCCGCACCTGCCGCCGGAGCGGTTCACAATCGTGGTCACGGACGACTCAGACCGCGGGCTGTTGCCCCGGACGTTCGAGCAGATGCTGGGACTGCCGGACGGCTTCTTGACACTGGACGACAATTCCAACGCGTCGCTCAGCTTCGAGGCAACCGAGATGCTCCGCGGAGTCAACGAGGTCTTCGAGCGGCAGGGGTGGTCCGCCCAGGCCTACACGCGCTACCTGCAGCGTGGCCTCGTCCCGGCGCTTCAAACGGGTGCCCGCTCCCCGCTCGAGACGTCGATCCCGCCACTCCCCGCCTGGGCGAGGGATGCCGTGCTCAAGCGCAGCGAGGAGCGGATCCAGGCGATCCGCGACTCGGGCGTCAACGTGGTCGGTGACCTCGAGCTCCTGCTGCCGCCCGAGGAAGCCGATGCGCCTCCCGGGGTGCCGGACGTCGACGCCCTCTCCACTTACAGCGCCGTCACCGCAGTGGTCGGCGTGCTGGACGCAGCGCTGCGCCGGGAGCAGGACCTCGAGGCCAAGCTGGCCCGGGCGCGCCGTCGCGCCCACCGGGGCGAACGTGTCGCGGACACCTCGAGCCGGGCCTTGCTCAAGGAGGTGCTTCGGCGGCAGCGCCGCCGGCTCCCACGACCGGCCGGTCGGCAGGGCCGCGGTTAGGGTGTGCGCCATGAGTGGACGTGGCGCGGCACTTCCGGAGGGCGCCGTCCTGGTGCACATCGGGCCGCCGAAGACGGGAACGACAGCGTTGCAGATGGCGCTGCACGAGCGGCGGCGCGACCTGGCCAAGCACGGCGTGCTCTATCCCGGGCCCACGCACCGACAGAAACGTCCAGGCTTCGCCCTGACCGGCCAGAAGTATCACGGCAAGACAATCCCGACGTCGGTCTGGGACACACTCGCGGGCTCCGTACGCAACAGCGCGGACCAGCGCGTGTGCATCAGCACCGAGAGCCTCGCTCGCGCGCAGCGCAGCCACATCGCCAAGCTGGTGAGTGACCTCGGCGAGGAGCGAGTCCACATGATCTTCACGGCCCGACGGCTGGACCGCCTGTTGCCTTCGGCCTGGCAACAGCGAGTCAAGGTGAAGGAGACACTCGCGTACGGACCCTGGCTGGCGAAGGTCCTCGATCCGGATGGTGACAACGCACGAAGCCGGGTCTTCTGGAAGCACCACGCGCTCGAGGGCTTGATCGCTGACTGGCGGGAGTTCCTGCCCGCCGACCGCATCACGGTGATCGTCGCGGACGAGTCCGACCGGACGCAGCAACTGCGGATCTTCGAGGAGCTGCTGGCCCTGCCCACCGGGATACTGGATGCCGATGATCACCTCGGCGGGCGATCGAGCAACACCTCGCTGAGCTACGACCGGACCGAGCTGCTGCGGCGGTTCAACGCCATGGTGTCCGGAATCGAGGGTGGCCGGGCCACCCGCCGGGTGGACCAGGCGCTGCGGCGTGGTGTCTACAGGGCCCCGCGCGAGCCGTGGGAGGTGCGGATCCCGCCTTTGCCCGGCTGGGCGGCCGAGCGGGTGTCCACGTTGAGCAAGGATCGTGCTGAGTCCGTTCACAACTCCGGGGTGCGGGTCATCGGTGACCCCGAGGCGCTGCTCTTCGACCCCGGCGACCAGCCCGAGGACCTGCCACCGGCCCCGGAAAGCGTCCCGATCTCCGTCACCCTGGCCACGCTGGCCGAGGCGGTTCGGCACGCGAATGCTGCCGAGAATCGGACGAAGCCCCGACCTGCCCCGGTGACCAGGCCCGCGAAGCCCGCGGTGGCCGACACGTCCAGCAAGCGACTTCTGGCCGAGGTGCTCCGGCGGCAGCGACGCCGGCTGCGACCGGTCAGGCGCAGCGCGGAGGACGCCGGATAGAGTCGCGCCATGCGCGTGTCGGATACCCATCGGGTGCTCTTTGTCCACGTGCAGAAGACCGGTGGCTCGACCCTCGACCGCATGATCGACGCGGAGGTCGGAGACGCTCGCAAGGTCAAGGGCGGCTGCACCCGTCACACCGGGTTCGCCCGGCTGATCGAGGTCGAGCCCGAGCTGGCCGGTTACTGGTCCTGCGGCTTCGTCCGTAACCCGTTTGCGCGCATGGTCTCGTGGTGGTCGATGGCCGTGAGGTTCGGCGAGCGGCTCGACGCCGGTGGTCGAGTGGCGAAGAGGAAGATGCGTCGGCATCCCGAGACATGGGAGCCGTTGGTGCGCTACCGCGAGGACTTCAACCGGTTCGTCCTCGAGGGCACGCAGGAGGTCCCCCGCCTCAGCACGCCCCAGATCAGCCTGCTCGCCGCGGGCGAGCGCCGTGTCGACTTCGTCGGCCGCACCGAGAACCTCGTCGCCGACGCCAACGTGCTCCGCGAGAAGCTCGGACTGGAGCCGGTCGACGAGCTACCGCGCAGGAACCCCACCTCTCACGGGCACTACAGCGAGTACTACGACGACGCGACCCGGCGGCGGGTCGCCGAGGTGTACGCCCCCGACATCGAGGCCTTCGGCTACACGTTCTGAGCGCTGCACGCCGTCCGGCGGACAGCACGCGCCATCGCGGGAGCGCTAGCCTTCGCGAATGCGGACCGATCCGACCCATGCGTCGGCGTACCTCCCGCCGGCGCGACTCGCGGCGCCCCCGCCCGGGTGGACGACCGACGCCGACGTCGTCGTCATCGGGTCCGGTATCGCCGGGCTGACCGTCGCGCTGCGGTTGCGGGGACAGGTCGGCAAGGTCCTCGTCGTCACCAAGGACGTTCTCGATGCCGGCTCGACCCAGTGGGCCCAGGGCGGCATCGCCGCGGCCCTCGGGCCGGGTGACACGCCCGAGCAGCACGAGCGCGACACCCTGGTCGCCGGAGCGGGTGCCTGCGACCCCGCAGCCGTGCGGGCGCTGGTCACCGAGGGGCCCGAGGCCGTCCGTGAGCTCATCGCACTCGGCACGAAGTTCGACCACGACCCCGACGGGGAGCTGTCCCTGACCCGCGAGGGAGGGCACCTTCGCGACCGGATCGCCCACGCCGGCGGGGACGCCACGGGCGCGGAGATCCAGCGCGCGTTGATCGCCGCGATCGAGCGGGCCCCCGAGATCGAGGTCATCCCGCACGCCCTCGCCGTGGACCTGCTGCTCGACGACGCGGACGGCGTCGCGGGCGTCACCCTCCACGTGATGGGCGAAGGCCAGCGCGACGGCGTCGGGGCGGTGCACTGCCGCGCCGTCGTACTCGCCTCAGGTGGTCTGGGGCAGGTCTTCTCCCAGACCACGAACCCCGCCGTGGCGACGGGCGACGGGATGGCGATCGCCGCGCGCGCCGGTGCGGTCCTCCGCGACCTCGAGTTCGTGCAGTTCCACCCGACCGTGATGT
Source organism: uncultured Actinomycetota bacterium (assembly GCA_963812345.1). Taxonomy (GTDB): domain Bacteria; phylum Actinomycetota; class Actinomycetes; order Propionibacteriales; family Nocardioidaceae; genus Nocardioides. The sequence continues at coordinate 58,143 of CAWEVA010000024.1, read as the reverse complement.
ACCTGGGCCCCGAGTCTCGGGGCCAGCAACCGCTGATCTCCGAGGCTGTCCGTGGCGAGGGGGCGTTCCTCGTCGACTTCGAGGGCCACCGGTTCATGCAGGGACAGCACGAGCTGGCCGACCTCGCGCCACGCGACGTGGTCGCGAAGGCGATCACCCGCGAGATGAACGAGGCCGGACGACCCCACATGTGGCTGGACGCCCGCCACCTCCACTCTCACGCTTTAGGTGATCGAGTAGCGAGCGAAGCGAGCGTATCGAGATTCTGGGAGCGCCGGTTCCCCACCATCCTCGCGACCGCGCGCCGGCACGGAGTCGACCCCGTCACCGAGCTGATCCCCGTCGCCCCTGCCTGCCACTACGCCTCCGGCGGGGTCGCAACCGACCTGTGGGGCCGCACCAGCGTCCCCGGCCTGTACGCCACGGGCGAGGTCGCGTGCTCCGGGGTGCACGGCGCGAACCGGCTGGCCTCCAACTCACTGCTGGAGGGACTCGTCTTCTCCAGGAGGATCGCCGCTGTCCTCCCCACCGAGCTGCGCCCGCGGTCCCGACCGGCGCCCGATCCGCGCACACCTGGCCTGGTCAGCGGCAGCGCGCGCCGCGAGCTGCAGGAGGCGATGACCTCGTGGGTCGGCGTCCTCCGCTCCGCGGCCGGGCTCGCCGAGGCAGCGATCCTGCTGGACAAGCTGGCCGGTGACACCACCGAGCTCGTCGACCAGGAGTCCTGGGAGACGACGAACCTGCTCACCGTGAGCACCGCGCTGGCCGCCGCGGCCGCGCTTCGGGAGGAGACCAGGGGCTCGCACTGGCGCGAGGACTTCCCCGACCGTGACGACACCCGGTGGGCGGGGCACTTCGACTCGGTGCTCGTCGACGGGACGGCCCGAGTGACATTCCGACCCGCGACCCCGACCGACCGGGAGGCCCCGTGATCGCCAGGACGCCGTACTCCGCGCTGCCCGGCGACCTGACCGCCGAGCTGCGCGAGGCCGGCCTCGACCCGGAGTCGGTGCACGCAGCCGTGGCCGCGGCGCTCGAGGAGGACCTTCCCGGCGGGGGTGACGACGTCACCAGCGACTCGACCATCGCCGCCGACGCCCGTGGGACGGCCGACTTCGCCGCCCGCGAACCCGGCACCGTGGCCGGCCTTGTGGTCGCCGCCGTCGTCTTCCGCTACGTCATGGGCGACGAGGTGGAGATCGCCGACCGGGTCGCCGACGGCACTCGCGTCGGCTCGGGAGACATTGTCATGCGGGTCTCCGGTCCGGTCCGGGGACTGTTGACCGCCGAGCGGACCGCCCTCAACTTCGCCTGCCACCTTTCCGGGATCGCCACCGCCACCGCCGCCTGGGTCGACGCCCTGGCCGGCACCCGGGCCCGGGTGCTGGACACGCGCAAGACCCTTCCGGGGCTCCGCGCCCTCCAGAAGTACGCCGTGCGCTGCGGCGGTGGGGTCAACCACCGGTTCAGCTTGTCCGACATGGCGATGGTCAAGGACAACCACGTGATCGCCGCCGGGGGTGTGGTGCCGGCTCTCGAGGCGGTCCGCGCCGCCCACCCCGACGTCCCGGTCGAGGTCGAGGTGACCGACCTCGGCCAGCTGAAGGAGCTGATCGACGCCGGCTGCGAGCGCATCCTGCTCGACAACATGGACGACGCCACGATGGCCGAGGCGGTAAAGCTGGTCGAACGGGTGGGGGCGGACGGACGGGCAACCCTCGAGGCATCAGGCGGCCTCACCCTCGAACGCGCCCGCGAGGTCGCGCTGACCGGGGTGGACTTCATCTCCGTCGGCGCCCTCACCCACTCGGTCGACGTCTTCGACATCGGCATGGACCTTCGGGAGGTCTGACATGCCCCTCCTGGCGGCGGACATCGGCAACAGCGACACCACGCTCGGCCTGATCACGGACGGGAAGGTCGTGGCGCACTGGCGGGTCTCGACCCGGGCCAACAGCACCTCCGACGAGTGGGCGGTCCTGCTGCGGGGGCTCATCGCCGAGCAGGACACGGTGTCCGGTATAGCGGTCTGCTCGACCGTCCCGGCCGTCCTCCACGAGTGGCGCGCGATGCTGTCCGAGCACTTCGGCGAGGTGCCCCACGTGGTGGTCGAGCCCGGGGTCCGCACCGGCATCCCGGTCCTCGTCGACAATCCGCGGGAGGTCGGGTCGGATCGCATCGTCAACGCCCTGTCCGCCGCCACGGACTACGGCGGCCCTGCGATCGTGGTCGACTTCGGCGGAACGGCCACGACTTTCGACGTGGTGAGCGAAAAGGGGCAGTACGTCGGCGGGGCCATCGCCCCCGGAATCGAGATCTCGCTCGAGGCGCTCGGCCGGCGAGGTGCCCAGCTGCGGAAAGTGGAATTGCAACGGCCGCGCTCGGTCATTGCCAAGAACACCGTCGAGGCGCTGCAGTCCGGAATGGTCTTCGGAGTCGCGAGCCAGGTCGAGGGGCTCGTCGCGCGGCTGACGGCCGAGCTCGGCGCTCGCCCAGGACGACGTCCGGGTCATCGCCACGGGGCACCTGGCCCCGCTGGTGATGGGCGAGTGCCGCTGCTTCACCGATCACGCGCCGTGGCTCACCCTGCGCGGCCTGGAGCTGGTCTTCGTTCGAAACACCTGATCTCGACATCGGAATTCCGCGGCATTGTTTCCCGGTGGTTCAATCCGCAATTCGCAAAGTCATTGAATTCCATGGCATGCTGCGTTCGACATTTTCCCTCTAAAAGACGGGTGAAAAGAAATGGCGCAAAAGGTCCACATCGTCCTCGTCGATGACCTCGACGGCTCCGACGCCAGCCAGACGGTGTCCTTCGGCCTCGACGGCACGTCGTACGAGATCGACCTCAACGACAAGAATGCCGCCGCGCTCCGGGACGCCCTGAGCGGTTACGTCGGCCACGCCCGCAAGGTCAGCTCGTCGTCGCGGCGGCGCAAGGGGGCTGCCACCAGTCCGGCCCCGGCGCCTCCGAGATCCGCGAGTGGGCCAAGGCCAACAAGATGAAGGTCTCCGACCGCGGCCGGGTGTCCGCGGAGGTCCGCCAGGCGTACGACGCGGCGCATTGACGAGATAGTCCGAGGAACGAGGACGATCTCAAGTCAATGCGGGTCGAGCAAGCCGCGCGACCGCGCTTGCGCGGGCGCGACCGGCGTGTCGAGACACCGGTGAGTTTTGGAGTGACAGGAACCACACCGCCCTCGTTCCTCGGACGGTGCGTTCGCTCAGAGCAGACGAGGACGGGCCCCTCCGGGGAACGCGTAGGCTGTTCTTAGGGTTGAACAACATGTCCCCTCCCGCTGGCAACGCCGGCGGGCGGCCCCGAAGCTGGCAGGAGAGATGCAATGTTCGAGCGGTTCACCGACCGAGCCCGCCGGGTGGTCGTGCTGGCCCAGGAAGAGGCCCGCATGCTCTCCCACAACTACATCGGGACCGAGCACATCCTGCTGGGCCTGATCCACGAGGGCGAAGGCGTCGCGGCCAAGGCACTGGAGAGCCTCGACATCTCCCTCGAGGCGGTGCGCGCCCAGGTCGAGGAGATCATCGGGCAGGGCCAGCAGGCCCCCAGCGGCCACATTCCGTTCACCCCGCGCGCCAAGAAGGTCCTCGAGCTCTCCCTGCGCGAGGCGCTCCAGCTCGGCCACTCCTACATCGGGACCGAGCACATCCTGCTCGGCCTGATCCGGGAGGGCGAGGGAGTCGCCGCGCAGGTCCTGCAGAAGCTCGGCGCCGACCTCAACCGGGTCCGCCAGCAGGTCATCCAGCTGCTGTCGGGGTTCCAGGGCAAGGAGTCCGCGGGCGCCGGCGCGACGACCGGTGCCTCCGGTGGCGACGCGCCCAGCTCCTCGCTGGTGCTCGACCAGTTCGGACGAAACCTCACCCAGGACGCCCGCGAGGGCAAGCTCGACCCGGTCATCGGCCGGGAGCAGGAGATCGAGCGGGTCATGCAGATCCTGTCCCGCCGTACCAAGAACAATCCGGTCCTGATCGGCGAGCCCGGCGTCGGCAAGACCACCATCGTCGAGGGCCTCGCCCAGGACATCGTCAAGGGCAACGTCCCCGAGACGCTCAAGGACAAGCAGATCTACACCCTCGACCTCGGCGCCCTGGTGGCCGGATCGCGCTACCGCGGCGACTTCGAGGAGCGGCTCAAGAAGGTCCTCAAGGAGATCCGCACCCGCGGTGACATCGTGCTGTTCATCGACGAGATCCACACCCTCGTCGGAGCAGGTGCGGCCGAGGGCGCCATCGACGCGGCGTCGATCCTCAAGCCGATGCTGGCCCGCGGCGAGCTCCAGACGATCGGCGCCACCACCCTCGACGAGTACCGCAAGTACCTCGAGAAGGACGCCGCGCTCGAGCGCCGGTTCCAGCCGATCCAGGTCGCCGAGCCCTCGATCGCGCACACGATCGAGATGCTCAAGGGCCTCCGTGACCGCTACGAAGCCCACCACCGCGTCACCATCACCGACGAGGCGCTGGTCTCGGCGGCGACGCTGGCCGACCGCTACATCTCCGACCGGTTCCTGCCCGACAAGGCCATCGACCTCATCGACGAGGCCGGCTCCCGGCTGCGGATCCGCCGGATGACGGCGCCGGCCGACCTGCGCGAGTACGACGACAAGATCGGCGACGTCCGCCAGCGCAAGGAGGCGGCCATCGACGGCCAGGACTTCGAGGCCGCGGCCCGCCTGCGCGACGAGGAGAAGCAGCTGATCGCCCGGAAGTCCGAGCGCGAGAAGCAGTGGCGCGCCGGCGACATGGACGAGGTGGCCGAGGTCGACGAGGAGCTCATCGCCGAGGTCCTCGCCGTCGCGACCGGCATCCCGATCGTGAAGCTGTCCGAGGAGGAGTCGACCCGACTGCTCAAGATGGAGGACGAGCTCCACAAGCGGGTGATCGGCCAGGAAGAGGCCGTGAAGGCCCTCTCGCGCGCGATCCGTCGTACCCGCGCCGGACTCAAGGACCCCAAGCGGCCCGGTGGCTCGTTCATCTTCGCCGGACCCTCCGGCGTCGGGAAGACCTGGCTGTCCAAGACGCTCGCGGAGTTCCTCTTCGGCGACGAGGACGCCCTGATCCAGCTCGACATGAGCGAGTTCGGCGAGAAGCACACCGTCTCGCGACTGTTCGGCTCACCCCCGGGCTACGTCGGCTACGAGGAGGGCGGCCAGCTCACCGAGAAGGTGCGGCGCAAGCCGTTCTCGGTCGTGCTGTTCGACGAGATCGAGAAGGCCCACCCCGACATCTTCAACAGCCTGCTGCAGATCCTGGAGGAAGGTCGCATGACCGACAGCCAGGGCCGGGTCGTGGACTTCAAGAACACCGTCATCATCATGACCACCAACCTCGGCACCCGCGACATCTCCAAGGGCGTCAACCTCGGCTTCCAGCAGGGGAGTGACAAGGAGGGTTCGTACGAGCGGATGAAGGCCAAGGTCTCCGACGAGCTCAAGCAGCACTTCCAGCCGGAGTTCCTCAACCGCGTCGACGAGATCGTGGTCTTCCCGCCGCTCTCGCCGGAGCAGATCGTCTCGATGGTCGACAACATGATCGCCTTCGTCGAGACCCGGCTCAAGGACCGCGACATGTCGCTGGAGCTCACCCAGGCGGCGAAGAACCTCCTCGCCGAGCGAGGCTTCGACCCGGTGCTGGGCGCACGACCGCTGCGGCGGACGGTCCAGCGCGAGATCGAGGACATCCTGGCCGAGAAGATGCTCTACGGCGAGGTCGGACCGGGCCAGATCGTGCTGGTCGACGTCGAGGGCGAGGGCCCGGAGCGCGAAGTTCACCTTCCTCGGCCAGAAGGTCGGCGTCCTGCCGGACCTGCCGCCGTTCGAGACGGCCGAGGTGGGTTCGGGCGAGGCCGCGCCGGCCGAGGGGCCCGACGACTCCGACGGACCCACCGACGTCCCCAAGTCCACCGGCAGCGACTGACCCAACGCTGACCCGCCCGAAACTGACCGAGAATCACGCTGACCCGCCCGAAAGTTTCGGGCGGGTCAGCGCGTTCAGGGGAGGGCGTAGGTGTTCGCGGACACCTGGGCAAGGAGGCCGTCCTCGACCAGGGCGGCCAGGCAGCGGGCGCGCTGGTCGTCCTCGGGCCAGGCCGCGTCGAGACGACTGCGGTGCACGGCCCCCTCGCGTTCGCGGACCACGGCGAGCAGTCGTCCGCGGCACTGGCGGTCGGTTCCGGCCCAGGCCTGTCCGCGCCGCGGCGGTCCGTCGTACGCCGGGTGGCCGGCCGCCCGCCAGGCGCACCGGTCGCTGACCGGGCAGTCGCTGCACCGCGGGGCCGCGGCGGTGCAGACCAGGGCACCGAGCTCCATCAGCGCCACCGACCAGGTCGCCGCGGTCGGGTCGTCGGGCGGCAGCAGGCTCTCTGCGAGGGATCGCTCCGCCCTGGTCACCGACGGGCCGGGGAACTCCTGCGCCGGAGGCGACCCGGGCGAGCACCCTGCGCACGTTGGTGTCCAGGACGGCGTGCCGCTTGCCGTGGGCGAACACCGCGATCGCGGCAGCCGTGTAGTCGCCGACGCCGGGGAGCGCGATCAGGTCCTCGTACGAGTCCGGCACCTGGCCGGCGTGGCGATCCACGATCGCGGTCGCGGCGGCGTGCAGTCGCAGGGCGCGCCTGGGGTAGCCCAGCCGGCCCCAGGCACGGACCGCCTCGCCGGCTCGCTCCGCAGCGAGGGCGCCCGGGGTGGGCCAGCGCTGGAGCCACTGCTCGTGGACGGGCAGCACCCGCGCGACCGGCGTCTGCTGGAGCATGAACTCCGACACCATCACCGACCACGGGTCGGCCGCGGCGCTGCGCCAGGGCAGCTCGCGCGCGTGGTCGTCGTACCACCGAAGGAGCGGCTCGTGGAGGCCGGAGGCGGGTGGAGGGTTCATCGCGACGATCCTAGGAAGCCGGTGTGGCAGCACGATCCGCGGCCGCTCGGTTACTAGCGTTGGCGCCATGAGCGGGTTGACGCGGGGACCGCTGCCGGCACGGACCTACTGGACCCGGCGGGTGATGGTGCTGGGGACCGCCGTGCTCCTCGTGTTCGGGATCGCCCGGGTCCTCGGGGCCGGCAGCGACGCGTCGTCGCAGCCGCAGGCGCGGGAGCAGGCGAGGCAGGTCGCCGCCGCGCCGACGACCACCCTCGCGCAGCCAGAGTCCTCTCCCACGGCGCACCGAGTCCGGCAGCCGACGGTCGGAGAAGAAGAAGCGGAAGCCGTCCCGCTGGCCGAGCCCGAGGGGACCTGCGAGGACGAGGACGTCGCCGTGACGCCGACGGTCGACCACCCGGTCGCCGGCCGCGACGTGCGCATCGTCCTGGAGCTGCGGACCATCGTCTCGGAGGCCTGCACCTGGGAGGTCTCGCCGGAGACGCTGACCCTCAAGATCACCTCCGGCGACGACGAGATCTGGACGAGTCGGCACTGCCCTCGCGCCATGCCCGACGAGGAGGTCACCCTCCGGCGCGACCACACCACCCGGGTCGAGGTGACCTGGGCGGACGCCAGGCGCTCGGACGAGGAGTGCTCGAAGCTGACCGAGTGGGCGCTGCCCGGCTGGTACCACGTCGCCGCCGCGGCCCTGGCCGGCGAGCCCTCCGACCTCCAGTTCGAGCTCGAGCGCCCCGAGCGGGAGCACGTCACGAAGACCGTGGAGCCGAAGCCGGAGAAGCGCCGCGACGGCGAGGGTAAGAAGGGCGGGCACAACTCCCGGCGCTGAGGTTTGCTCTCGACTCACCGGGTCTCGACACGCGGGTCGCGGATTCGCAAGCTCACCCGCGCCGCTCGCTCGACCACCGATGAAAGGTATGTGTAGCTCCGCTACACATACCTTTCGAGGATCGTCGACTCGGCCAGCCGCGACAGCCCCTCACGCACGCTCCGCGCCCGGAGCTCACCGACGCCCTCGACGGCCTGGAGGTCGTCGACTCCGGCCGACAGCAGCTTCTGGAGGGTCCCGAAGTGCTCGACCAGCCGGTCGACCACGCTGCTCGGCAGCCGCGGCACCTTTGCCAGGAGGCGGTACCCGCGGGGGGCGACGGCTCCGTCGAGGTGCTCGGAGCCGCTGAGGCCGAGCGACTTTGCGGCCGCGGCCGGGTCCACCAGCTCGGTCGGCGACAGTGCCTCGAGCCGGGCGAGCGCGGCCGCCGCACTCTTGGCCCGGCGGCCGGCGGGGAGGTAGTCGCGGATCACGAGCTCCCGCTCGGCGTCCACGCCGGTGATGAGCTCCTCGAGCTGCAGGGACAGCAGCCGGCCGTCGGTGCCGAGCTCGAGCACGTAGTCCTCGATCTCGCGGGCGATCCGGGTGACCATCTCCAGCCGCTGCGCCACCACCGCGACGTCGCGGACGGTGACGAGATCCTCGATCTCGAGCGCGGAGAGGGTGCTGGCGACCTCGTCGAGCCGCAGCTTGTAGCGCTCCAGGGTGGCCAGCGCCTGGTTGGCACGGGACAGGATCTGCCCGGAGTCCTCCAGGACGTGGCGGATCTCGCCGACGTACGCCGCGATGATCTGCATCGACTGCGACACCGAGATCACCGGGAACCCGGTCTGCCGCGCCACCCGGTCGGCGGTGCGGTGGCGGGTGCCGGTCTCCTCGGAGTGGATGTGGTGGTCGGGCATCAGGTGGACGGCCGCCCGGATGATCCGGGTGACGTCCTTGTCGAGGATGATCGCGCCGTCCATCTTGGCCAGCTCGCGGAGCCCGGTGGCGGTGAAGGGGACGTCGAGCATGAACCCGCCGGTCGAGATGGACTCGACGACGCGGTCGTGGCCCATCACGATCAGGGCGCCGGTGCGGCCGCGCAGCACGCGCTCGAGCCCGTCCCGCATCGTCGGTCCCGGGCGCGATCGACGCGAGGGTCGCGCGGAGGCGGAGGACCTCGTCGGAGCGGTCCGTCGTCACAGCCCGTCTCCTCCTGTCGGTGCCCGATCCCGTGTCGGCGTCAGTCTAGGGGACGCAGACGCGGCGTCGCGGAGTTCGCGAACTCCAGCGCCCGCAGCGCGGAGGCGATGTCGGCGACCTCGACCAGCTCCATCCCCTCGACGGCGCGGGGGCCGCGGTCGCCGTTCCTGCCGGGGACCAGGGCCATGCGGAATCCCAGCCGGGCCGCCTCGGCGACCCGCTGAGGCAGGTCGCGGACCCGGCGCAGCTCGCCGGCCAGCCCGATCTCGCCGATGGCGGCCACCCCGGCCGGTGCCGGAGCGCCGGTGGTGGCCGAGGCCAGTGCCACGGCGACCGCGAGGTCGCTCGCCGGCTCCGACAGCCGCGCCCCGCCGACAGTGGAGACGAAGACGTCGTGGGCGTGCAGGCGGATGGCGCAGTGCTGCTGGAGGACGGCCAGGACCATGGCCACGCGCGAGGAGTCGAGCCCCGAGGTGGTACGGCGCGGGCGCTCGGCGGCGGTGCGCGTCACCAGCGCCTGCACCTCGGCCAGCAACGGCCGCCGGCCCTCCATGGTGACCGCGACGCAGGTGCCGGGGACCTGCTGCTGGTGGTTCTCCACGAACAGCCCGGTCGGGTCGGTGACGGCGGAGATGCCGTCGTGGGACAGGTCGAAGCAGCCCACCTCGTCGATGGGGCCGAACCGGTTCTTCATGGCCCGGACCATCCGGAAGCGCGAGTTCCGGTCGCCCTCGAAGGCCAGTACGACGTCGACGACGTGCTCGAGAACGCGTGGACCGGCGATCGAGCCGTCCTTGGTGACGTGGCCGACGAGGACGGTGGTGATGTTGCGGGTCTTGGCCACCCGGATCAGGGCTGCCGCCACCTCCTTGACCTGGGTGACGCCACCGGGCACTCCCTCGAGGTCGGCGGCGCCGATGGTCTGGATCGAGTCGACGACGAGCAGGCTCGGGCGCACCTCGTCGATGTGGGTCAGGACGGCGCCGAGGTCGGTCTCGGCCGCGAGGTAGAGCTCGTCGTGGACACCGCCGGTGCGGTCGGCCCGGAGCCGGACCTGGGAGGCCGACTCCTCCCCGGTGACGTAGAGGGTGCGTCGCTGGTAGCGGGCGGTCTGGGCGGCCACCTCCAGCAGGAGGGTGCTCTTGCCGACGCCCGGCTCCCCGGCGAGGAGGATCGCCGCGCCCGGCACCAGCCCTCCGCCGAGGACGCGGTCGAGCTCGGGCACCCCGCTGGAGCGGAACGCCGACTCCTCCACCGACACCTGACCGATCGGCACGGCCGGTCGACTCACCGGAGCGGTCGCGGCCCGGGTGGTCGGAGCGGCCCGTCTCGGTGACCGACCCCCAGGCCTGGCACTCGCCGCACCGGCCCACCCACTTGGAGGTCTCCCAGCCGCACTCGGTGCAACCGAACGTGGGTCGGCGCTGTCTTGGCCATGGGCGGAACGCTAAGGCACGCGTCCGACAGGCGCCGGTATGATGCGTTTGGAACGATCAAGGAGGGCGGATGTCGCGGATTCCCGGGCGCGTCCCGACCGCGCCCCCGACCCTCGCCGACGTCGCCGAGCTGGCGGGGGTGTCCCGTCAGACCGTGTCGAACGCGGTCAACAACCCCGACCTGCTCCGCGCCGACACGCTCATCCGGGTCCAGGACGCCATCGACGAGCTCGGCTACTCCCCGAACCGGGCGGCCCGCAACCTCCGGACCCGCACCTCCCAGCTGATCGGTCTCCGGTTCACCCCGGCCCAGGAGGGGACCGCCAACGCGATGGTGGAGCGGTTCGTGCACTCCCTGGTCGAGACCTCGAGCGCCGCCGGCTACCACGTCCTGCTCTTCCCCGGTGACCTCGACGACCCGACGGCGGGGTACGACGACCTGCTGCGCTCCACCGCCGTCGACGCGTTCGTCGCGACCGACACCTACCTCGGCAACCCGCAGGCGGCGTGGCTGGAGTCGCGGCGGGCGCCGTTCGTCGCGTTCGGCCGCCCCTGGGACAACCCCGACGCCGCGCATCCGTGGGTCGACGTGGACGGTGCGGCCGGCACCGAGCTCGCCACCAACCACCTGATCGACGGCGGGCACGAACGGATCGCCTGGATCGGCTGGCGCAAGGAGTCGTTCATCGGCGAGGACCGTCGGGCCGGCTGGAGCCGGACGATGCGCTCCCGCGGCCTGCCCACGACCGGTCTGGCGTCCCGGGTCGAGGAGACCGTCGCCAGTGGGCGGGAGGCCTCGGCCGTCCTCCTCGACGAGGCCAGGCCGACCGCGTTCGTGTGCGCGTCGGACACGCTGGCGATGGGAGTCATGCACACCCTGGCCGACCGCGGCCTGGCCGTGGGCCGCGACGTCGCGGTCGTCGGCTTCGACGACTCGCAGGTGGCGCAGGTCGTGCCACCAGGTCTCACCTCGGTCCGCGCAGCCGCTCGAGGAGGTCGCGGTCGAGGTGGTGAAGGCCCTGGAGGGGCTCCTCGGCCACCCGCCGGCGGAGTCGCACGGGGTGCTGCTCGCCCCCGAGCTGATCGTCCGCGGGACCAGCTGACTGCCGCTGACCCGTCGTCAATCGACGACGGGTCACCGTCTCAGAAGCGTTTCGACCAGAGGTTCACGGCGTAGTCGACCGTCGTCCCCTCGTGCTCGGCGAGGATCTCGTCGGCCAGCTCACGGGTGAACTCGATCCGGACCACGCTCTCCAGGTCGGCGCGGGAGTCGAAGCGCCACTCGATGTCCACCGGCGTACGCCGCCAGCCGCGGGTCGACCAGAACCGCTCGACGGCCTGCGGGTCCACGCTCGGGTAGCCGCGCCGGAACCACCCGCCGAACGTCGACCGGGTCGCGTCGTTGTCGATCACGAACGCCGTGCCCCCGCGGCGTACGACGCGATCCAGCTCGGCCAGCCCGGGCTCGCACCCGGGCCCGAAGAAGTAGGCCCACCGCGCGTGCACGACGTCCACGGAGGCGTCGGCCACCGGAAGGGCCTGGGCGGTGCCCTCCAGCACCGCCACCGACGGCAGGGATCGGGTGCGCCGCCGGGCGATCGCCACCAGGTCCGGGTGCGGCTCGACCCCCGTGACCGACTCCGCCGTGGCCGCGAAGCGCGGCAGGTGGAAGCCGGTGCCGCAGCCGATGTCGAGGACGTGCCGGCCGGCCCAGTCCGCGATCGCGCGCATCTCGGCCTCGAGGCGGCCGGCGGGGTCGACGGCGCGGTTCTCGAGCTCGTACGTCGACGTGTGGTGCCAGATGTTCGGGCTCGGGATCGCCCCCGGAGCGACGTTTCCTCGCCGGTCACCGGGTTTCGACGCGCCCGTCACGACCTCGTCCTCGGTCGTGGGGCTTGCTCAACCTGGCTCGCGACGGGTCCGCGCCTCCGGCGCGTGCCTCTGCTCCGCTCAGATCCGCACCAGTCCGGCCGGGGTCTGCACCTGGGCGGCGATGATCCCGGGCGTCCCGTGCGGGGCCACCCAGTCGACCTTCACGTCCTCCAGTGGCGCCTCGACCGTCTCGCCGAGCCACTTGCTGACGCGCTGGGGGTCGCCGGCGATCTCGAGGCAGGCCAGGGAGTAGGCGGGGTCGGCGCCGACGCTCGGGTGCAGCTCCTCGGGGCAGCGCCACTCGACGAAGAAGGGCAGCTGCGGGTCGGCGATCAGCCCGTTGATGCCGATCTGCTTCCAGGTGAGCTCGGTGCCGTCGGGGCGGTACCGGTTGCCGGTCGCAGCCTCGCGGCCGAGGCGCTCCTCGACCACCGAGATGTCCGACACGGCCACGACCCAGCCGAGCCAGCCGCCGCCGAGGGCGGAGCGGGCGCGGACGGCCTGGCCGAACGGCGCCTTGTCGGAGGCGGGGTGGTCGAGCACCTCGACGACCTCGAGGTAGGTGCGGTCGGCGAGCGGCAGGATCATGTTGCGGGTGCCGAAGCGCGGGTGGACGCCACCGTAGGTGAACTCCTGGCCGAGCAGTCCCCCGATGCGATGGGCGGTGCTGGCCAGGCCATCCGGTCCTGCTGCGTACGAGAGGTGGTCCAGGCGCATGCTCAGCATTCTCGACAACGCGGAGGGGTCGGCCGACATCGGGGTCGAACTCTCTTGATGTCGAGAATATTGACGCGGGTCTCAGTGAGGATCGGCCGGGTGCAGCGCCAGCGCCGACCGGGACCTCACGTGCGCCTCGCAGTGCCGCACCAGCTCGGCGTACGCCGCCTTGCCCATCAGCTCGGTCAGCTCCGCCGCGTGGGTCAGGAAGACCGGCTCCGCGGCGACATGGGCCTCGGTGTTGCCCGAGCAGTACCAGTCGAGGTCGTGCCCGCCGGGGCCCCAGCCGCGGCGGTCGTACTCGCCGATCGAGACCTCGGTGTACGACGTGCCGTCCTGCCGCTTCACCTTCCGGAAGGTACGACGGATCGGCAGCTGCCAGCAGACGTCCGGCTTGGTCTCGAGCGGGTCGCGCCCCTGCGTCAGCGCCAGCCCGTGCAGCGCGCATCCGGCGCCGGAGTGGAAGTCGGCGCGGTTGTGGAAGATGCAGGCGCTCTGCCCGTCGACCTCGATGGTGAGGGTCTTGCGCTCACCGTCGTCATCGGTCTCGATCCAGTCCGACTTGCGGACCTTCTTGCCCTCCGGCCGGAACTGCCAGTGCTCGGCGTCGAGCTGGGCGACGAACGAAGCCACCCGCTTCTCGTCGTCCTTGTCGGCGAAGTGCGCGCCCAGGGTGCAGCAGCCGGTGTCGGGGGACTCCTTGTAGATCCCGGGACAGCCCTGGCCGAAGATGCACATGTAGCTCGACGTCAGCCAGGTGAGGTCGCACCGCATCACCTGTGACTCGTCGTCCGGGTCGACGAACTCCACCCAGGCACGGGGAAAGACCAGATCGACTTCGGGCACGGCACCACCCTACGTTCGCGGCAGTAACGTGTCCCCATGCGGTTGGGCGTTCTCGACATCGGCTCGAACACCGGGCACCTGCTGGTCGTGGACGCGCACGACGGCGCCGCACCCCTCCCGGCGTACTCCTACAAGGAGCCGTTGCGCCTCGCCGAGCACCTCGACGACGACGGAGCGGTCTCGCCCGCCGGGATCGACGCGCTCACCACGTTCACCAACCAGGCGCTGCGGGTCGCGGAGGACAAGGGGTGCGAGGAGATGCTCGCGTTCGCCACGTCGGCCGTGCGTGAGTCGGACAATGCCGGTGACGTGCTCGACCACGTGCGACAGCGGACGGGCGTCGCGCTGGAGGTCCTCACCGGTGAGGACGAGGCACGACTGACCTTCCTCGCCGTACGCCGCTGGTTCGGGTGGTCGTCCGGCCGGCTGGCGGTCTTCGACATCGGCGGAGGGTCGCTCGAGATCGCCGCCGGGGGCGACGAGGCCCCCGACATCGCGCGGTCCCTCCCGCTCGGGGCAGCGCGGCTCGCCGCGCGGTGGTTCCGCGACGGCCCGCCCGACGAGGACGGCGTGCGCCGGCTGCGCCGCCAGATCCGGGCCGACATCGCCCAGCACGCTGGCAGCGTGCTCCGCCCGGGGCGCCCCGACCACGCGGTCGCGACGTCGAAGACGTTCCGCTCCCTCGCCCGGATCTGTGGTGCGGCACCCTCTGCGGAGGGGCCGCTCGTGGAGCGGGTGCTGCGCGGCGAGGAGCTCTCCGACTGGGTCCCCAAGCTGATGACGATGAGCCGGGAGGCGCTGGCGGACCTGCCCGGCGTCTCGCCGAGCCGCACCCACCAGATCGTCCCGGGCGCCCTGGTCGCCGAGGCGGTGCTCGACATCTTCGACCTCGCCGAGCTCGAGATCTGCCCGTGGGCCCTGCGCGAGGGCGTGATCCTCGAGCGCATCGACCGGATCAGCCGGTCCGGTTGACCATGTCCGGACGGATCGGCCTCTCGACTGCCTCGGTCTACCCCGAGTCCTCGGCGCACGCCTTCGGGTACGCCGCCGGGCTGGGCTACGACGCCGTCGAGGTGATGGTCGGGATCGACGCCCTCAGCCAGCAGGTCTCGGCGATCCGTCAGCTCGCCGAGCACCACGGCGTCGAGGTCTGCGCGATCCACGCGCCGTGCCTGCTGTTCACCCAGCGGGTCTGGGGCACCGAGCCCTGGGGCAAGCTCCAGCGCTCGGCCGAGATGGCCTCCGCGGTCGGGGCCGAGGTCGTCGTGGTGCACCCGCCGTTCCGCTGGCAGCGCGAGTACGCCGCCAACTTCGTCGACGGCATCGCCGCGCTCGAGGAGTCGACGGAGATCGCGTTCGCCGTCGAGAACATGTACCCGTGGCGGGCGTCCTCGCGACGGGGGATGGAGATGTACCTGCCCGGCTGGGACCCCTCCGAGGAGACCTACGCCAACACCACCGTCGACCTCTCGCACGCGTCGATCGCGAGGTCCGACCCGGTCGCGATGGCCGACCGGCTTGGCGATCGCCTGCGGCACATCCACCTCACCGACGGCAGCGGCTCGGCCAAGGACGAGCACCTGGTGCCGGGGCGCGGGTCGGTCGGGGCCGACGCCTTTCTCGCCCACGCCGCCACGGTCCGGCTTCTCCGGTGACGTGGTCGTCGAGATCAACACCCGCAAGTGCGTGGACCGTGAGGAGCGCGAACGCGACCTGAAGGAGTCTCTGGAGTTCGCCCGCGAGCACTTCGCGGTGTCGGCGAGGTGAGCACCCGCGCGCGCCGGGGTCGGCGACCCTGGAACCCCGGACACGCGAGCGGCGATCCTCGCCGCGGCCCGCGAGCAGTTCGCCACTGCCGGGTTCTCGGGTACGACGATCCGCGCGGTGGCGGCCGAGGCCGGCGTGGACGCCGCACTGGTGCACCACTACTTCGGCACCAAGGACGACCTGTTCGTCGCCGCGCTCGAGCTGCCGGTCGACCCCCGGGTCGTCCTGGCCCCGGCCATCGAGGAGGGCCCGGACGGCGCGGGAGAGCGGATGCTGCGGGTGTTCGTCTCGGTGTGGGACGACCCCGCCAACCGGCTGCCCCTGCTCGGCCTGGTCCGCGGACTGCTCGAGCCCTCGGGCCAGAAGCTCGTGCGCGACGGCTTCCTCGACGTCGTGATCGGCCCCATCGGAGTCGCGCTCGGGATCGAGGAGCCCGAGCGCAGGATGCCCCTGGTCGCGAGCCAGGTCTTCGGTCTGATCGTCGTGCGCTACCTGCTCGAGGTGGAGCCGCTCGCGTCCATGCCCGCCGACGAGGTCGTCGCGATCTACGCGCCGACGATCCAGCGCTACCTCACGGGCCCGCTGCCCTGATCCCGGCCGGTGCGGCCCTTGCGTCCCGGCGGGTCCGGGAGCATAATTCAACGCATGGTGAATAACGCGGTTGAGGTGCGGGACCTGATCGTGGTTCGCGGCGGGCGGGAAGTCCTGGAGAGCCTGACGTTCACGATCGGGAGCGGGGGAGTGACCGGCCTGCTCGGGCCGTCCGGCTGCGGGAAGTCCACGCTGATGCGCTCCCTGGTGGGGGTCCAGCAGCTGGCCTCGGGATCGGTCGAGGTGTTCGGCGAGGAGGCCGGCAGCAAGTCCCTGCGGCACCGGATCGGCTACCTCACCCAGGACCCCAGCGTCTACGACGACCTCAGCGTCACCGAGAACCTTCGGTTCTTCGCCAAGGTGCTCGGGGTCGGCCGGGACGAGGTCGACCGGAGCATCGACGCCGTCGACCTGCGCTCGCACGCCGACCAGGTGGTCGGCCGGCTCAGCGGGGGGCAGCGCTCCCGGGCCAGCCTGGCCGTCGCCCTCCTCGGGACATCCGGACCTGCTTGTCCTCGACGAGCCGACGGTGGGTCTCGACCCGGTGCTCCGTCGGGACCTGTGGGCGCTCTTCCACCGGATCGCCGAGGCCGGCGCGGCTGTCTTCGTGTCCAGCCACGTCATGGACGAGGCCGAGCGCTGCGACCGGCTGATGCTGATGCGCGAGGGGCGGATCATCGCCGACGGCACGCCCCGGGAGATCAGGGAGAAGTCCGGGTCGGACGACATCGAGGCGGCCTTCCTCGCCATCGTCACGGAGGACGCATCATGAGCCCCCGGATCCTCTTCGCCGTCGCCACCCGGGTGCTGACCCAGATCCGTCGCGACCACCGCACCCTGGTCATGCTGCTGGTGCTGCCCTGCCTGCTGATGACGCTCCTGTGGTGGATGTTCGCCGAGTTCTCAGAGGGGATCTTCGACCAGATCGGGCCAGCCCTGCTCGCGCTGTTCCCCTTCATCGTGATGTTCCTGGTCACCTCGGTCACCACCCTGCGCGAGCGCAGCAGCGGCACGCTCGAGCGGCTGCTGGCCATGCCGATGGGCAAGCTCGACTTCCTCGGCGGCTACGCCCTGGCCTTCGGGTTGATGGCCGCTGCCCAGTCCGCGCTCGCGGTGGGCATCAGCGTCGGGCTGCTCGACCTCAACGTCGTCGGTCCGGTGTGGCTGCTCACCGTGGTCGCCGTCGCCGATGCCGTCCTGGGCAGCGCCCTCGGGCTGTTCGTCTCGGCGTTCGCGCAGACCGAGTTCCAGGCCGTCCAGTTCATGCCGGCCCTGGTCGTCCCGCAGATCCTCCTGTGCGGCCTCTTCGTCCCACGGGAGCTGCTCCCCGACGTCCTCGAGGCGATCAGCAGCGTCCTGCCGCTGTCGTACGCAGTGGACGCGATGCAGACGCTCACCCGGACCGCCGACACCGCCGAGGTCTGGCCCGATGTCGGGATCGTGGCCGCCTTCGCGGCCGCGGGGCTCGCCCTGGGCGCCGCGACGCTTCGGCGGCGTACCCCCTGACGACAGCCCGGCCCGTGGTATGACCCGGCTCGCGTAACCTCTGTGGCATGTCTCTGCTCCGCCAGCCGATCCTCTTCCTGGCCCGAAGCGAACGGGTCAAGAGACTCGTCAGCACGCTGCCGGTCTCCTCGGGGATCGTCACCAGCTACGTCCCCGGCGAGACGAACGAGACCGCGGTCGACGCGACGTCCGGGCTGGCCGCCGACGGGCTGAAGGCCACGCTGGACTTCCTCGGCGAGGACACGCTCGACGTTGACCAGGCCGAGGCCACCGTGACGGCGTACGTCGACCTCCTCCGGCAGCTGGCGGCCAGCGGACTGACCCGGTCGGCCGAGGTCTCCGTGAAGCTCTCGGCCATCGGGCAGGCGCTCCCGGACAACGCCGGTTTCGAGGGCGGCCACAAGATCGCCCTCGAGAACGCCCGGACCATCTGCCGGGCGGCTCGCAACGCCGGCACCACGGTCACCCTCGACATGGAGGACCACACGACGACCGACTCGACGCTGGCGATCCTCCGCGAGCTGCGCAAGGACTTCCCCGAGACCGGTGCCGTGCTCCAGGCCTACCTGCACCGCACCGAGTCCGACTGCCGGGCGCTGGCCTACGAGGGGTCCCGGGTCCGGCTGTGCAAGGGCGCCTACGACGAGCCCGAGTCGGTGGCGTTCCAGGACCGTCTGGAGGTCGACAAGTCCTTCGTCCGTTGCCTCAAGGTGCTGCTGGGCGGGCAGGGGTACCCGATGATCGCCACCCACGACCCGCGGATGGTCGACATCGCCGCGACCCTGGCCAGCAGGTTCGGCCGGGCCAAGGGGTCCTACGAGTTCCAGATGCTCTACGGCATCCGGCCCGAGGAGCAGAAGCGGCTCGCGGGCGAGGGCGAGACGGTCCGCGTGTACGTGCCCTACGGGCAGGATTGGTACGGCTATCTCATGAGACGTCTGGCCGAGCGTCCGCAGAACCTGTCATTCTTCGCGAAGTCGCTGATCTCGAAGAAGTGAGCACGCAGCAGCCCGCGACGAAGGAGCGGGATGCGTGGCGGGCGAAGATTGAGCAAGCCCCGCGACCGAGGGACGAGGTCGCGACGGGCGGGTCGAAATCCAGGAAGGGAGCCGGCCGATGAGCCAGACCGCCATTCTCGGTGCCGGGGTGATGGGCGAGACCCTGCTCTCCGGCCTGGTCCGCGCGGGACGCCGCGTCGACAACCTGCTGATCGGAGAGAAGCGACCGGAGCGGGCCCGCGAGCTGGAGGAGCGGTACGGCGTCGCCGTCTGCTCCAACGTCGAGGCCACCCGCAAGGCCGAGACCATCGCCGTGGTCGTGAAGCCCCAGGACATGGACGACCTGCTCGCCGAGATCGCGGGTGAGCTCAAGCCGGGGCAGCTGCTCGTCTCCCTGGCCGCCGGCATCACGACGGCCTTCATCGAGGCGCGGGTGCCCGACGGGGTGGCCGTCGTCCGGGTCATGCCCAACACTCCCGCCCTGGTCGACGAGGGGATGGCCGCCATCTCGCCCGGCTCGCACTGCGACGACGTGCACCTCGCCGAGGCCGAGTCCCTGATGGCGTCGACCGGCAAGGTGATGCGGATCCCCGAGCGGCAGATGGACGCGGTCACCGCCATCTCCGGGTCCGGTCCGGCCTACATCTTCTTCGTGGTCGAGTCGATGATCGAGGCCGGCGTACACCTCGGCCTCCCGCGGGCGACCGCGACCGAGCTCGTCGTCCAGACCGTCGTCGGGTCCGCCCACATGCTGCGCGAGACCGGGACCCACCCGGCCGTGCTCCGTGAGCAGGTCACCTCCCCGGGAGGCACCACCGCGGCCGCGTTGCGCGAGCTCGAGATCCACAAGGTGCGGGCAGCCTTCCTCGCCGCCATGGAAGCCGCCCGCGACCGGTCCCGGGCGCTGGCCGCCGGCTCCTGAGCCGCCGACGTCCGCAGAGTCACGGAGTAGCGTCAGGCCCATGCCCGACTGCTCCGGCCCGGCCACGGTGGTCTTCGACTCCACCCTGACCGACTACAGCTTCGGGCCCAGCCACCCGATGTCCCCGGTCCGGGTCGACCTCACGATGCGGCTGGCCCTGGAGCTCGGGGTGATCGGTGACCGGCTGGCCCAGGTCCCGGCGCCGATGGCCGACCGCGACGTGATCGCGACCGTGCACAGCGAGGAGCTGATCGACGCCGTCACCCGGGTCGGCAAGACTCCCGGCGAGCTCGACCTGGCCCACGGGCTCGGCACCGACGACAACCCGTGCTTCAGGTCCATGCACCGGGCGGCGGCCCACGTGGTCGGAGCCAGCGTGGAGGCCGCCCGGCAGGTGTGGAGCGGGGAGTCGCTGCACAGCGCCAACATCACCGGCGGCCTGCACCATGCGATGCGCAACCGGGCGAGCGGCTTCTGCATCTACAACGACGTCGCCGTCGGCATCCAGTACCTCCTCGACCAGGGTGCGCAGAAGGTCGCCTACGTCGACGTGGACGTCCACCACGGGGACGGTGTCGAGCAGATCTTCTGGAACGACCCCCGCGTCCTCACGATCTCCCTGCACGAGACCGGGCAGATCCTCTTCCCCGGCACCGGCTTCCCGAACGACCTGGGCGGCCCCGACGCGAAGGGCAGCGCGGTCAACGTGGCGCTACCCCCGGGCACCGCCGACGCCGGCTGGCTGCGCGCGTTCCACGCGATCGTGCCACCGCTGCTGCGCGAGTTCCGCCCCGACGTCCTCGTCACCCAGCACGGCTGCGACTCCCACATCGAGGATCCGCTGGCCCACCTGATGCTGACCGTCGACGGCCAGCGGGCGGCGTACCTCGCGTTGCACGAGCTGGCCCACGAGGTCGCGGGCGGCCGGTGGGTGGTGACCGGTGGCGGCGGGTACGCGCTGGTCGAGGTGGTGCCGCGGGCCTGGTCCCACCTCCTGGCCATCGTCGGCGGCCGCCCGCTCGACCCCGCCACCGACACCCCCGGAGGATGGCGGGAGTACGTCGAGCAGGCGCTGGGGCGCACTCCGCCGTACCGGATGACCGACGGACGCAACCCCGGTTTCCGGGACTGGTCCGAGGGCTACGACCCCGGCACCTGGCTGGATCGGGCGATCCATGCGACCCGCACCGAGGCCTTCCCGCTGCACGGTCTCGACCCCCACTACTGAGCTCCGTCGCGGCCCTTCCGGGACCGCAAGGCAAGGAGCCACGCCGAGACCTCTCGGGTTACTTGAGTGATTCCCTTCCCCACGAGTCACTTCAGGCCCTATTCTCACGGGACAGCGGTCGTGCTTTCACCGGTGGGGAAGCCGGTGCCGTGCCGCTACAGAAAGATCGGTGCACCATGGCTGACAACTCGTCGTCCGGAGAAATCTCCGAATCTCATTTCCTGACCGTCGCCGAAGTTGCCGCGATGATGCGCGTCTCCAAGATGACTGTCTACCGTCTCGTCCACAGCGGCGAGCTTCCCGCGGTCCGGGTGGGGCGCTCGTTCCGGGTCCTCGAGAAGGACGTGGACGAGTACCTCCGCAAGAGCTTCTACAACGCCGGCTGACCGGCTGCCTCCCGCGGCGCCCCGGCGATCTCGCCGGGGCGACTCGGATTCTGCCCGTTGCCCGCGGGCCGGTTAGGCTGTCGGGGTCCCTCCGGGCAGGCTCACCGGAGCGGTCCCAAAGCGTTCGAGAGGTGTTTCGTGGGTTCAGTCATCAAGAAGCGGCGCAAGCGCATGGCGAAGAAGAAGCACCGCAAGCTGCTGAAGAAGACGCGCGTCCAGCGCCGCAAGCTCGGCAAGTAGCCCGCATGGGCAACGGCGGCCGGGTCGTCCTGGTGACCGGAGTCTCCCGAGACCTCGGTCGCCGGTTCGCCGTGTCCATGGCGCAGCACCCCGGTGTCGCCCGCGTCATCGGCGTCGACGTCGTGCCCCCTCGGGGAGACCTTGGTGACGTCTCGTTCGTCCGAGCGGACATCCGCAACCCGATCATCGCGAAGGTCATCGCCAAGGAGGACGTCGACACCGTCGTCCACATGAGCGTGATCGCGACCCCCGGCAGTGCCGGCGGCCGGCACACGATGAAGGAGCTCAACGTCATCGGCACCATGCAGCTGCTCGCTGCGTGCCAGAAGGCGCCCGGGCTCCGGCACCTGGTCGTGAAGTCGACCACCACGGTCTACGGCGCGAGCAGCCGCGATCCGGCGATGTTCACCGAGGACATGGAGCCCCGGCGGGCCCACCAGTCCGGCTACTCCAAGGACGCGGCCGAGGTCGAGGGGTACGTCCGCGGGTTCGCGCGCCGTCGTCCCGACGTGCGGGTGGCCATGCTGCGCGCGGCCAACGTGCTCGGTCCAATCGTCCAGAGCCCGATCACGTCGTACTTCCGGCTCCCGGTGATCCCGACCGTCCTCGGCTTCGACCCGCGAATGCAGTTCCTCCACGCCGAGGACCTGATCGACGTGCTCCGCCACACCGCCATCTCCGACGTCTCGGGCACGTTCAACGTCGCCGGAGACGGGGTGCTCATGCTCAGCCAGGCGATCCGCCGCCTGCAGCGGCCCTCGGTGGCACTGCCGGCCTTCGCCGTCGGCGGCCTCGGGTCGGTGCTGCGCTCGGCGCGGATCGCCGACTTCTCGCCGGAGCAGCTCCGCTTCCTGACCTACGGTCGAGGGGTCGACACCATCGAGGATGCGGAACGTGCTCGGCTTCACGCCCAAGTACCGCACTGATGAGGCCTTCGCCGACTTCGCGGCGTCGCTGACGCCGACCGGAGGCCGCTCGACCCGCGATGATCGACGGCCTCGCCCACGCGCTCGAGCGGGCCGGCGAGCAGCGGACCCGAGAGCTTGAAGGAGCCCACCGTGGGTGACGCCGACATCATCCCGATCGGGACCCGCGGGAAGCCCGGGCGCGGCACCGCCGGAACCGACAAGCCGTCGGCGGCGGCCCGCAACCTCGCCGGAGACCGGGCGGCGCGGGCGACCGCACCCCGGCAGAAGGCGCCGCAGCCGCAGGCGCCCGAGGAGCCACGCCCCGACGCCGAGCCGGATGCCGTGGCGCCTGCCGCCGAGCAAGCCGGCCACGCACAGCCGTCCCCCCGCCCGACCGCCGGCGACGGCGCGTGACCGGGGTCCACTCGCCGGGATCCCGGTCGGCGACTGGCTGGCCGCCTTCCAGTTCGCGGCCAAGGAGCTGTTCGGGGACCAGTGGGAGCCGCAGCTGGCGAGGTTCCTCGCCTTCCTGCGTCGCCGCGTGACCGGCGACTACGTCGTCGACGAGTACGGCTTCGACTCCGAGGTCACCCAGCGATTCGTCATGACCGCCCTCCGCCCGATCGCCCAGAAGTGGTTCCGGGTCGAGGTGCGCGGCGCGGACAACATCCCGGCCGACGGCGGCGCCCTGGTCGTGTCCAACCACTCGGGCACGATCCCCATGGACGGCCTGATGACGATGGTCTCCATCCACGACGCCACGGGGCGACACCTGCGTCCGCTCGGCGCCGACCTCGTCTTCCGGCTCCCCGTCGTCAGCAGCATGGCCCGCCGGAGCGGCGCCACGCTGGCCTGCAACGAGGACGCCGAGCGAATGCTCGCGGGCGGCGAGCTCGTGGGCGTGTGGCCCGAGGGCTTCAAGGGGATCGGCAAGCCCTACGGCGATCGGTACAAGCTGCAGCGGTTCGGCCGGGGCGGCTTCGTCTCGGCGGCGCTGCGCACCGGGGTTCCGATCATCCCGCTGTCCGTGGTCGGCGCGGAGGAGATCTACCCGTTGGTGGGCAACGTTCCGGCCCTGGCCCGGCTGCTCGGCGTGCCGTACATCCCGATCACACCGTTCTTCCCCCTGCTCGGGCCGCTGGGGCTGGTGCCGTTGCCGTCGAAGTGGCTCCTGGAGTTCGGCGAGCCGATCCGGACCGACGAGTACGACGACGGCGCGGCCGACGACCCGATGCTGGTCTTCAACGTGACCGACCAGGTGCGGGAGACGATCCAGCAGACGCTCTACACGCTGCTGATGGACCGCGAGTCGGTCTTCCGGTGAGACGAACGCTGACCGCTACGGATTGAGCAGCGGGTCGGTGACGTCCTCGATGACCTGACCGGGGTCCGGGAGCTCCGGGAGGTTCGGACCGGAGGCAGGCTCGGAGCCGCCGTCACCGGTGAGGGTCTTGGTCAGGTCCTTGATCGGGTCGGAGGAGTCCTGCTTCGTGCCGCCGCCCGAGGAGGCGTCGGCGCCGGCCTCGCCGGTCGGTGCCAGCACGCTGCCGGGGGGAAGCGCGTCGTCGCTGGTCTGGGGGGCAGCGACGTGGAGCGGTCGCCCGAGCCTCTCTTCTTCTCCGGCGACACCTTGAGCACGGTGCCCGGGGTGGCGACGATCCCGTCGCCCGAGAGCTCGTAGCTGGACGTGAGGATCGCCGGGATCTCGTCGATGCCGTCCCCACCGCACGAGGGGCAGGCCTGCTGTGCCTGGGCGTCGATCTGGGTCAGGATCCGCGCGGCCCGCAGCAGCTCGTCGCGGGCCTGCTCGGGCACGACCGACTCGAGCTCGGCGAGGGTCTGCATGCTCTCGCCGGTGAAGTCGCGCAGCTCGGCGATCGAGCTCTCGTCGCCGGTGGCGGCGTAGTCGGTGAGCAGCAGGTCGGAGGCCTCGATGGCCTGCCGGGTGAATGTGTTCAAGGTGTCGGCGACCGCCTCGCCGTCCTCGAGCCGCCCGTCGCGGCTCAGGGCGGTGATCTCGGCGAGCCGACCTGAGGCGTTCGCCAGGAGCGTGGAGCCCTTGTCGGCCTCGTTGACCGCGATCCCGGCCTCGGCGCCCTCGATGAGCCGCTTGAGCGGGTAGAGGGCGTCGCCCGGAAGGGCGGACTGGGCGGCCATCGCCATCGAGGTCGTGGCGCCGACGATCGCGACCCCGGCGGCCGCGGCGGCGATCCGGCGTTCGCGCGCGGGCCGGCGGACCGTACGGCGGGACGGCAGCGTGAGGCGGGCCTCGTCCTCGGCGGCGACGAGCACCGTGTCCGCCGCGGTCATCAGCTGCTCGCGCAGGTCGGCCACGAAGTCCGGCCGCGGCTGCGCGGCGGGAGTGTCACGAAGGGACGCCACGATGTCCAGGAAGTCGGCGTAACGAGCGTCGTGGAGCCCACCGGTCGAGGGGTCCTCGACCAGGGAGTGGAACTCCTCGGCGCGCCGTCGCGCTCCGAAAACCGGGGTCATCGATCGTGTCCTGTCTGCTCGTCGTCCAGCGGGCCGGTCTTCTCGACCCCTGACGCAAACTCCAACGACCCGCGGAGGGGAGAGGTTACGGGGTTTGCGTCACATGTCATTGACGTCTTTCGCGCGGTCTGCATCAGTCCCGGATCCCTTCCGGCATGAGCTTCGCGAGGTTGCGCACACCGCGCAGCTGGAGCTGCTTGATGGCCCCGTCGCTGCGGCCGAGCACGGCGGCGGTCTCGGCGATGCTCATCCCCTGGAGGAAGCGCATGATCAGGCAGTCGCGCTGCTCGTCGGGCAGTGACTTCAGGGCGCCGAGGAGGATCTCGTTGGTGAGCCCGGCCAGCACCGTCGCCTCCGGACCCTCCGTCGCGTCGTCGTGAGCGCTCATGTCCTCGGTTGTGAGCTCGAGCCTCGTGCGACCTGCCTTGAAGTGGTCGGTGGCCAGGTTGCGGGCGATGGTCATCAGCCAGGCGCCGAAGTCCTTGCCCTGCCAGCGGAAGTTGTTCATGCTGCGCAGCGCCCGGAAGAAGGTCTCCGAGGTGAGGTCCTCGGCCAGCTGCACCGAGCGGGTCCGGTAGAAGAGGAAGCGGTAGACCGAGGACTGGTAGTGGTCGTAGAGGAGCCCGAATGCGTCGGCGTCGCCGGTGCGGGCCAGCTCGACGAGGGCGATCAGCCGGGTGCGCTCGGCCTCGGACTCCTCCGAGGACGTGGCCTGGTCGGCGTCGTCGAAGTCACCGCCGCTGGCGGTCGAGGCTCCGCGGCCCGTGGTCGAGGCCGGCCCGTGCGTGACCGAGGCCTCGGTGAGCAGGATGGTGGCGCCACCGGCAACGGCGACCTGCGGGGCAAGGAGGATCTGGGCGACCGCGGCGCGCAGGGCTTCGAGCCCGCGAGCGACGTCGTACCCGTCCCTCTGCATGTGAAATGACCCTCCCGGTCGCGCGCTTCCCCCGAAGCTCAGGTCATCGTAAACGCGGGGGCGGGTCGAAGGGAACAGTTGTACACCAAAGGTGGTGTGGACCACTTTGGTAAAGAGTTCGGCCGAGTCGGGTGCCTTCAGTCAGTGTCGCCGGCCGCGCAACGCAGCCCCGGCGGCGATCGTTCCGCCCACCGCCCCGACGACCGCGCCGAGCGCGACCCCCGCGCGGGCCGCCTTCCGGCCGGTCCGGTAGTCCCGGACCCGCCATCCCATCTGCTTGGCCTTGGCCCGCAGCTTCGCGTCCGGGTTGATGGCACAGGGGTCGCCGACCAGCATCAGCATGGGCAGGTCGTTGAACGAGTCGGAGTACGCCGAGCACTTCTGCAGGTCGAGGTGCTCGCGGGCGGCGAGTGCCTTGATCGCCTCCCCCTTGGCCGGCCCGTGGAGCAGGTCACCGACCAGCTTTCCGGTGTAGACGCCGTCCACGTGCTCGGCGACGGTCCCCATCGCTCCCGTGAGGCCGAGCCGGCTGGCGATGATGCTGGCGATCTCGATCGGGGCGGCCGTCACCAGCCAGACCCGCTGGCCCTGGTCGAGGTGGAGCTGCGCCAGCGCGCGGGTGCCCGGCCAGATCCGGTGCGCCATGGCCTCGTCGAAGATCGCCTCCCCGAGCTCCTCGAGCTCGGTGACGGTGCGGCCCGCGATGAAGCTGAGGGCGGAGCTGCGGGCGCCGGCGACATGGTCGGGATCCTCGACCCCGACGACGCGGAAGTAGACCTGCTTCCACGCGGCGCCCAGGATGTCGCGGGTGGTGAAGAACTTCCGGCGGTGGAGTCCCCGCGCCAGGTGGAAGATGCTGGCGCCCTGCATGACGGTGTTGTCGACGTCGAAGAACGCAGCCGAGACCGGGTCCGCCGGGGTGTCCAGGGCCGTCTCGACCTCCGCAGCAGCAGCCGCCGCCTCGCCGGCCAGGACCGACCGTTGGCGCAGGTTCGGAGGCCGGCGGCGCGGGTCGGCAGGCGGGGTCACATCGGCAGCGTAGACCCCTTGCGGCCACCCCCTCGGGGCGCGTGAGGCGTGTGGAAGGATCGCGGTCATGCCTGCGGAGCACGACCTGGCCAACCTGGTCGCGGAAGCGGCGGACGAGCGCCCCGAGGGCCTCGCCATCGTCGAGGCAGGCGGGCGCAGTCTCACCTGGGCCGAGCTCGAGGACGAGGTGGGCCGGATCGCCACCGGCCTCGGAGCTGCGGGAGTCGTGGCCGGACAGCGGGTCCTGCTGGCGGTCGGCAACCGGCTCGAGTTCGTCACCACCTACCTGGGCGTGCTGCGCGCCCAGGTGGTTGCCGTGCCCGTCAACCCGCGTTCGACGGTCGACGAGCTGGCCCGGCTGATCGCGGACTCGGGATCGCGCCTCGTGGTCGCCGACCCGCGGACGGTCGGGGCGGTCCGCGACGCGGTCTCCGTCGTCCGGAGCGCTCTCGAGGGCGACGGCGACGTGCTCGACCCGGACCTGGTCTCGCGCGCGGCACCTCCGCTGGTCGTCGTGATCGGCGAACCGGCCCACGAGGGTGAGCTGACCTACGACGGGCTGCGCTCCACGGCCGCCCAGCCCGTGCCGCCACTGCCGGATCCCGAGAAGCTCGCCGCTCTGCTCTACACCAGCGGTACGTCGGGACGCCCGCGGGCGGCCATGCTCACCCACCGGGCCCTCCTCGCCAACCTCGACCAGGTCGCCGCCGTCGAGCCGCCGATGATCCGGGGCGACGACGTCGTGCTCGGCGTACTCCCCCTCTTCCACGTCTACGGCCTGAACGCGGTCCTCGGTGGGGTGCTCAGGCACCGGGCCAAGCTCGTCCTGGTCGAGCGGTTCGACCCCCAGGACACCCTGGACCTGATCGACGACGAGGCCTGCAGCGTGGTGCCGGTGGCGCCGCCGGTGTTCGCCCACTGGCTCCCCGAGGAGCACCTCGCCGACCGGCTGGGGCCGGTCCGGCTGATGCTCTCCGGATCGGCACCCCTGTCACCGGCCCTGATCGAGCAGTTCACGGCGAAGACGTCGACCCCGATCCACCAGGGCTACGGCCTGACCGAGGGTGCACCCGTGGTGACCAGCACGCTGTGCAGCGAACGACTGCAGACGGGGTCCGTGGGCGCGGCCCTGCCCGGGATCGACATCCGGCTCGTGGACGAGCTCGGCCACGAGCCCGAGGGTGAGGACCCGGGCGAGATCCAGATCCGCGGTGCCAACCTGTTCAGCGGCTACTGGCCCCACGGCGTCGACGGGCCGGACGACGACGGCTGGTGGCCGACCGGCGACGTCGGCTTCCTCGACGCCTCGGGAGACCTGTTCCTCGTCGACCGGGTCAAGGAGCTGGTCATCGTCAGCGGGTTCAACGTCTACCCCAGCGAGGTCGAGGACGTCCTCCGGGAGGTGTCCGGGGTCGAGGACGCCGCGGTGATCGGCGTCCAGGACGACCGGACGGGTGAGGCCGTGGTTGCCTACGTGCGGGCACCCGGGGCCGATCCCGTCGCGATCCAGGACGCCTGCCGGGTCCACTGCGAGACGCGGCTGGCCCGGTTCAAGTGGCCCACCCGCATCGAGGTGGTCGACGAGCTCCCGCTCACGGTCACCGGCAAGGTCCAGAAGGGTCGGCTGCGCGGCATCGAGCGGCGACGGGCGCTGGGGTTGCTCGAGGAGTGAGGCGCTCGTGACCCCGCGGATCACCTTCTACACCCGCACCCGCTGCCACCTGTGCGACGAGGCCCGCCTGGTGATCGAGCGGGTCTGCGCCGAGCTGGGGGAGGAGTACGCCGAGGTCGACATCGACACCGATCCCGGCCTCGTCGCACGGTTCGGCGAGGAAGTCCCGGTGACCTTCGTCGATGGCAACCAGCACGACTTCTGGCGGGTCGACCCCGCTCGGCTGCGGGCCGCCCTCACCACCTGAACCCGACCCAGTGCGGTGTGCCTTCTCACATGTGCTAGTCCGTCATCCGTCTCGGTTTTGTTCTCCCGTTCACAAACTCCTACAGTGATCGGGCCGCCATGACCTCCATCGGGTGACTCGAGCCCGGGAGCCGGCGGCTGGAGAGAAGAACCAAAGTGACGGCACGGACTTCCAGCGACAGCGTCCGGGACATCCCGGAGGCCACGGTCGCCCGTCTCCCCGTCTACCTCCGCGCCCTGACGACGCTCGTGGATCTCGGCACCCGCACCTGCTCCAGCGAGGAGCTGGCGGCGGCCGCCGGCGTGAACAGCGCGAAGCTCCGCAAGGACCTCTCCTACCTCGGCAGCTACGGCACCCGCGGCGTCGGGTACGACGTCGACTACCTCCGGTACCAGATCGCCCGTGAGATCGGCGTGACCCAGGACTGGCCCGTCGTCATCGTCGGCATCGGAAACCTCGGCCATGCCCTCGCCAACTACTCCGGCTTCCGCAGCCGCGGGTTCCGGGTGGTCGCCCTGCTGGACGCCGACCCCGAACGCAAGAACGAGGTCGTCGCCGGCGTACAGGTCCGGCCCTTCGACGACCTCGAGCGGATCGTCAAGGAGCACGGCGTCGCGATCGGCGTCATCGCCACGCCCGCCGTCGCCGCCCAGGACGTCGTCGACCGGATGGTCGCCTCCGGCATCCGCAGCATCCTGAACTTCGCCCCGACCGTGCTCTCGGTCCCGACCGGCGTCGACGTCCGCAAGGTCGACCTGTCCATCGAGCTGCAGATCCTCGCCTACCACGAGCAGCGCAAGGGCCAGGAGACGGCGTCATGAGCATTCTCGTGGTGGGCATCTCCCACAAGTCGGCGCCGGTGGCCATCCTCGAGCGGGTCGCCCTGGACCGCGACGGCGTCAACAAGCTGCTCGGCGACGTGGTGGCCTGCGACCACGTCAGCGAGGCCGTGGTGGTCGCGACCTGCAACCGGCTCGAGATCTACACCGAGGTGGACCGGTTCCACGGCAGCGTCGAGGAGGTCTCCCGGCTGCTGGTCGACCGCGCCGGCGAGTCGACCGCGGGGATCCTCCCGCACCTCTACGTCCACTACGACGACGGAGCCGTCTCCCACCTGTTCCACGTGGCCGCCGGCCTCGACTCGATGGCCGTCGGCGAGGGCCAGATCCTCGGCCAGACCCGGGAGGCGCTGCGCCGGGGCCAGGCGCAGGGAACCGTCGGACCCGCGCTGAACGTGCTCTTCCAGCAGGCCCTCCGCGTCGGCAAGCGGTCCCGCGCCGAGACCGACATCGATCTCGCCGCGCCGTCCCTGGTCAGCGCCGGCCTGGACCGCGTCTCCGGACCGCTGGGCGGCGTCAAGGACAAGTCGGTCGTGGTCGTGGGCGCCGGCGGGATGGCCGGCCTGGCCACCGCGACCGTCTCGCGGCTGGGCGCGGCCGGGGTCACCGTCGTCAACCGCAGCCAGGCCAACGCCGACCGGCTGGCCGCGGAGTACGACGCACGGCCGGCGCCGCTGTCGGACCTCCCGGCGGCGTTGACCGATGCGGACCTCGTCATCACGTGCACCGGCGCCAACGGGATCCTGCTCGACCTCGACATGGTGCGGACCGCCCGCCCGGACACCGCACCACTCGCGATCGTCGACCTCGCCCTCCCGCACGACGTCGACCCGGCGGTCGGGGCCCTTCCGGAGGTCACCCTGGTCACGCTCGCGGACCTCGCCGACGAGCTGCGCGACAGCGTCGCCGGCAACGAGATCGACGGCGTGCGCCACATCGTCGGGCAGGAGGTCACTGCCTTCCTGAACGCCCGCCGGCAGGCCAGCGTCACCCCGACGGTCGTGGCCCTGCGGTCGATGGCCACCGCCGTGGTCGAGGCCGAGATGGAGCGACTGGGCTCCCGACTGCCCGAGCTCGACGACGCCGCCCGCGCCGAGGTGCTGCAGTCGGTGCGCCGGGTCGCCGACAAGCTGCTCCACCAGCCGACCGTCCGGGTCAAGGAGCTCGCCAACGAGACCGGTGCGGTGTCCTACGCCACCGCCCTCGCCGAGCTGTTCGCGCTGGACCCGGAGGCGGTCGACGCCGTCACCCGCCCCGAGGGGATCGCGACCGCCTCTCCGGACCGCTCCGCCGGCTCCCGCACCCTGGGGGACCTCCCATGACCGCGCTTCGGCTCGGCACCCGCGCCTCCCTCCTCGCCACGACCCAGTCGCAGACCGTGGCCGAGCTCATCCGTGCCCGGCTGGGCCGCGACGTCGAGCTGGTCGAGGTCACGACCGAGGGCGACCGCAACACGGCGTCCCTGGCCACCCTGGGTGGCACCGGAGTCTTCGTCAGCGCCCTGCGCGACGCGCTGCTGCGGGGCGAGATCGACGTGGCCGTGCACTCGCTCAAGGACCTCCCCACCGGCCCCCAGGAGGGCGTCGCCCTCGCGGCCTGCCCCGAGCGCGAGGACCCCCGCGACGTGGTCGTGGCTCGTGACGGGCTCACCCTCGGCGAGCTGCCGGACGGCAGCCGGGTCGGCACCGGCTCCCCGCGGCGGGCGGCCCAGCTCCGGGCACTCGGTCTCGGCTTGGAGATCGCCGACATCCGTGGGAACGTCGACACCAGGATCGGCAAGGTTCGGTCGGGTGAGTACGACGCCGTCATCCTCGCCCGCGCCGGACTGGCCAGGATCGGTCGGCTCGACGACGCGACCGAGGTGCTCGACCCGCTGCAGATGCTCCCGGCCCCCGGCCAGGGGGCACTGGCGATCGAGTGCCGGGACACCGACGTCGATCTGCTGGGCCAGCTGGCCGAGCTGGACGACCCGCGGACGCGGGCTGCCGTCGAGGCTGAGCGGGCCGTGCTCGCCACGCTCGAGGGCGGGTGCTCGGCACCGGTCGGCGCACTGGCCGAGGTCGCGGAGGGGGAAGACGGAGACGAGATCTGGATCAGGGCCGTGGCCCTGTCCCACGACGGGACGCTCTCGGTGCGGATGTCCGCATCCGGACGGCCCGCTGACGCCGCCGGCGTCGGGAAGCGCCTGGCGAGCGAGATGCTCGCCGACGGGGCAACACAACTGATGGACGCACCAGCGAAGAGGCAGAACGCATGACGCGAGGCAACACCACCACACCCCCCGCGACCACCAATCGCGGTTGGGTCTCCTTTGTCGGCAGTGGCCCCGGCGACCCCGATCTGCTGACGGTCCGTGCCGTCGAGCTGATCGGCAAGGCCGACGTCATCGTCACCGAGGTCCCCGAGCACGAGGAGCTCGTCCGCCGCCTGCTCGGGCTCCCCGCAACGGCCGACGACGTCGACCGAGCAGCCCGGACCGAAGTTCGTGGACGGCGGCTTCGGCGAGGACGGCCAGCCGCTCACGCACGCTGCCCGGGCCAAGGTGATCGTCCGGCACGGCAAGGCCGGCAACCGTGTGGTCCGGCTGATGGCCGGCGACCCGTTCCTCTACGCCTCCGGGCCCGAGGAGGCCCAGGCCTGCGTCAAGGCGGGCATCGGCTTCGAGATCGTCCCCGGCGTCTCCTCGGTGAGCGCGGTCCCGGCCTACGCCGGCATCCCGCTGACCACCAAGCACAGCCGTGAGGTCGCGGTGATCACCTGCGGCGAGAAGATCGACTGGAGCCGGTACGCCGACGCCCCCACGCTGGTCCTGCTCTCCGGCGTCGGCTCGATCGCCGAGAACGCGCGCGGCCTGATCGAGGCCGGCCGCGACCCGGAGACCCCGGTCGCGATGACCCGGGTCGGCACCACCACGTCCCAGAGCACGGTCACCTCGACCCTCGAGAACATCGCCGCGGACGCCCGGGCCGCCCGGATGGCGCCGCCCGCGGTCACCGTGGTCGGCGACGTCGTGAACCTGCGCGAGGCGCTCTCGTGGTTCGAGACCAAGCCGCTGTTCGGCTGGCGGGTCCTGGTGCCGCGCACCAAGGAGCAGGCCGGCTCCCTGACCGCCCGGCTGCGCGAGTACGGCGCGGTGCCCGACGAGGTCCCCACGATCTCCGTCGAGCCGCCGCGCAACCCGCTGCAGATGGACAAGGCCGTGCGCGGCCTCGTCGAGGGCCGCTACGAGTGGATCGCGTTCACCTCGGTCAACGCGGTGAAGGCCGTGCGCGAGAAGTTCGAGGAGTACGGCCTCGACGCCCGCGCCTTCTCCGGCCTCAAGATCGCCGCCGTCGGTGACAAGACCGCCCAGGCGATCGCGGCCTGGGGCCTGCGCGCCGACCTGGTCCCGTCCGGGGAGCAGTCCGCGGCCGGGCTGCTGGCCGACTGGCCGCCGTACGACGACGTGCTCGACCCGATCAACCGGGTGTTCCTGCCCCGGGCCGACATCGCCACCGAGAACCTCGTGGCCGGCCTGATCGACCTGGGCTGGGAGTGCGACGACGTCACGGCCTACCGCACCGTGCGGGCCGCGCCGCCGCCGGCGCCGACGCGCGACGCGATCAAGACCGGCAAGTTCGACGCCGTGGTCTTCACGTCCTCGTCGACCGTCCGCAACCTCGTCGGCATCGCCGGGAAGCCGCACCCCTCCACCGTGATCGCGGTGATCGGTCCGGCCACCGCGAAGACCGCCGAGGAGCACGGCCTGCGGGTCGACGTGCTGTCGCCCAAGCCCGACGTCGAGGTGCTCGTCGACGCGCTCGCCGACTTCGGCGCAGCGCGGCGGATCGCCCTGCTCGACGCCGGCCAGCCGGTCACCAGGCCCTCGGAGCGCAAGCCCTCCGGGCGCCGGAAGGCCACGTCCTCGCGCTAGAGTCACCGCGATGAGCAAGGACGAGGGCGCCGCTGCGGTCGCCGGGCCGACGGTCCGGCCTCGTCGTCTCCGGACCACGCCGGCCATGCGCCGGATGGTGGCCGAGACCGTCGTGAAGCCCGGTCAGCTCGTGCTGCCGGTGTTCGTCCGCGAGGGCATCGACGCACCCGTCCCGATCACCTCGATGCCCGGCGTCGTCCAGCACACCCGCTCCACGCTGCTGAAGGCGGTGAACGAGGCGGCCGAGCTCGGTCTCGGCGGCGTGATGCTGTTCGGCATCCCCGTCGAGAAGGACGCCACCGGGTCCGGCGCGAGCGACCCCTCCGGGATCCTCAACCGCAGCCTGAACGACGTCGTCGCCGAGGTCGGTGATGCGCTCACGGTGATGAGCGACCTGTGCCTCGACGAGTTCACCGACCACGGCCACTGCGGTGTCCTCACGCCCGACGGTCGGGTCGACAACGACCGGACGCTCGAGGCGTACGCCGCGATGGCCCTCGCCCAGGCCGACGCCGGCGTCGACATGGTCGCCCCCAGCGGGATGATGGACGGCCAGGTCGCGGTGATCCGCTCCGCCCTCGACCGCGCCCGGCACACCGACGTCTCGATCCTCGCCTACTCCGCGAAGTACGCCTCCGCGTTCTACGGCCCCTTCCGCGAAGCCGTGGCCTCCTCGCTCCAGGGCGACCGTCGGACCTACCAGCAGGACCCCGCCAACGCCCGCGAGGGCGTCCGGGAGGCGCTGCTCGACATCGAGCAGGGCGCCGACATCGTGATGGTGAAGCCGGCGCTCGGGTACCTCGACGTGGTCCGCCAGGTCCGCGACGCGGTCGAGGTGCCGGTCGCGGCCTACAACGTCTCCGGCGAGTACGCCATGGTCGAGGCGGCCGCGGCCCAGGGCTGGGTCGACCGGGAGCCGGCGATCCTCGAGTCGCTCACCTCGATCCGTCGGGCCGGTGCCGACGTGATCCTGACCTACTGGGCCACCGAGGCCGCCCGCCTCCTCACCCGCTGACCCGGAAATGCGCTGACCCGCCCGAAACTTTCGGGCGGGTCAGCGTGAGGTCCAACTGGTCAGATCAGTTGAGCAGGTTGTTCACGCACTGCGTGAGCTCGTTGACGGCCGTCAGCGGGTTGTCGACCACGCCCTGGGCGATGCACCTCTGCGAGCGCCTCGGCGTGGGTCAGCACGTCCGGCACCGGCGTCGGGCTCGGGTCGGGAGCGGCGAGTCGGGTTCGGCAGGTTCGGGCCGTCGCCGCCACTCGGGGGCTCGCCGGCGTCTCGGCGGGCTCGGAGGTGCCGCCACCGGTGCCGCCGCCGTGGGGGTGCTGCCGCCGGTGGAGCCTCCGGTGTTGTTGCTGACCGGCGCCGTGGCCGGGCCGCCGCCCGCGGGGCCGGACTGCTTGGGGCCCTGCTTGGCCGGGGCGACCGGCGGGGTCGGGTCGGGGACGAAGTAGCCGGCCGAGGTGGTGCCGTTGGGCACCGAGGTGAAGTCGCCGGACATGTAGGCGTTCATGATCGACAGCACGAGGTCGACGTAGGACTGGCTGTGGTTGTAGCGGAAGACCGCGTCACGCTGGCCGGCCTCGGCGGAGAGGTCGTCGTCACCGGAGCAGAGGTAGACGGCGCTGGCCAGGGCCGCGTCGTCGATGTCCTGCGGGTTCCGCTCGCCGTCGGTGTCGGCGTCGACGCCCACGACCCGCCAGGTGGACGGGATGAACTGCATCGGACCGACCGCGCGGTCGAACTTCGCGTCGGAGTCGTAGAGGCCGGCGTCGGAGTCGGCGATGCGCGCGGTGTTGTTGGAGCCGTCGAGCGCGATGCCGAAGATGCCGGGGGTGGCCAGGCCGTCGGAGTTCAGGCTGTTGCCGTTGACCCGGCCGTGGTCGGACTCGACCCGGCCGATGGCGGCGATCAGCTGCCACGGGATGTTGCACGACTTGTCGGCGGTGTTGATCACGGTCTCGGCGCGCTGGTAGGCGGCGAGGGCGGCGGCGGGGATGCCCATGGCCGAGGCGTTGTCGACGATGTTCTTGGTGTTGCCCGAGATGCCCGGGGCGGTCACGCCCGGCTTGGAGACGCTGGCCGGGGCCTCGATCGCCTGGGTCGGGATGCTGGTGCCGTCCGGGAGTGTCCGGGAGTCGTCCTGCGCTGCCGCAGTGCTCGCACCGGCGCCGGCGAGGCTCGCCGTCACGGCGGTCGACAGCAGCGCCAGCGGCAACAGCGCGGACGCCTTCTGCAATCGGCCGAACTTCGGTGCGGACATTTGCAGGCTCTCTCCCTCGATTGACTCTACCGGTGCGCGCTTCCCTCGGACACCGGCACTGATCCAACGAATGCTGTCACGTGTAGTTACGTCAGGCTCTCGAGTGTGACGGAGGTCCCAGTGATCCCAGAGGGCATGTAGACAACCATTCCCGCAGGTCATAAACGTAAAACGCCGCCTTGGCAAAATTGTCTGGACCATCGTCCGGTCCGAGGCGGGACCTGCCACTCGCGTGGCTGGTGCGGTCAGGGAGAATGAGCCGGTGCCGCCCGACCACCCCTCCTCGACCGCCTGGTTCGACCGCGCCCGCGCCGTGACGCCGGGCGGGGTCAACTCCCCGGTCCGCGCCTTCGATGCCGTGGGCGGAACCCCCCGGTTCATCCGGTCCGCCCGTGGCGCCTGGC
This sequence comes from uncultured Actinomycetota bacterium, assembly GCA_963812345.1. GTDB lineage: Bacteria > Actinomycetota > Actinomycetes > Propionibacteriales > Nocardioidaceae > Nocardioides. Next base: position 22,041 of record CAWEVA010000024.1, on the reverse strand, counting down.
TGACCGACGTCGACGGCAACGACTACGTCGACCTGATCGGCTCCTGGGGCCCGATGCTGCTCGGGCACGCCCACCCCGAGGTCCTCGCGGCCGTCGCCGAGGCGGTTGCCCGCGGCACGTCGTACGGCGCCCCCACCACGCCCGAGGTCGAGCTCGCCGAGGAGATCGTGGCCCGGACCCCGGTCGACCGGGTCCGCTTCGTGTCGTCGGGCACCGAGGCCACCATGTCCGCGATCCGGCTGGCCCGCGGCTTCACCGGGCGGGACCTGGTGGTGAAGTTCGCCGGCTGCTACCACGGCCACGTCGACGCGCTGCTGGCCTCGGCCGGCTCGGGCCTCGCCACGTTCGGCGTGCCCGGCACGCCCGGGGTCCCGGAGGCCTCGACGGCGTTGACCCTCGTGCTGCCCTACAACGACCGGGCCGCGGTCGAGAAGGTGTTCGCCGAGCACGGCGACCGGATCGCCTGCCTGATCACCGAGGCGGCGCCGGGGAACATGGGGGTGATCCCGCCGGAGCCCGGCTTCAACGCGTTCCTCGCCGAGACCTGCGCGCGGCACGGCGCCCTCTTCGTCAGCGACGAGGTGATGACCGGCTTCCGGGCGTCCGCGACGCGGCCAGTGGGGGCTCGACGGCGCGGTCGAGGGATGGAAGCCCGACCTGGTCACCTTCGGCAAGGTGATCGGGGGCGGCTTCCCCGCAGCGGCCTTCGGCGGCCGGGCCGACGTGATGTCGCGGCTCGCCCCGGAGGGGCCGGTCTACCAGGCGGGGACCCTGTCGGGGAACCCGGTGGCCACCACGGCGGGGCTGACCACCCTGCGGCTCGCCACCAACGACGTCTACGCCCACCTCACGGCCACCGGGGACACCGTCAAGGCCGGCGTCGCCGAAGCGCTGACCGCAGCCGGGGTGCCGCACGTGGTCCAGTCGAACGGCACCATGTTCTCGGTGTTCTTCACCGGGGAGCCGGTGCGCGACTTCGACGACGCGTCGGCGCCAGGACGTCTCGGCGTTCGCGGCCTTCTTCCACGCCATGCTCGACGCGGGAGTCCACCTGCCGCCGTCGGCGTACGAAGCGTGGTTCCTCTCCGCCGCCCACGACGACCGCGCGGTGCAGGCCGTGCTCGACGCCCTGCCAGCGGCCGCGCGGGCCGCGGCGAGAGAAGGAGAACGAGCACCGCTCGATGACGCGAGGCCGAGGAGACACGATCGTCCACCTGTTGCGCCACGGGGAGGTCCACAACCCGGGCGGCGTCCTCTACGGCCGGAGCGAGGGCTACCACCTCTCCGACCTGGGGCGGCAGATGGCCGAGAAGGTCGCCGGCTCGATCAAGGACCGCGACATCACCCATCTGGTCGCCTCCCCGCTGGAGCGGGCGCAGGAGACCGCTCGACCCCTGGCCGATGCGCGCGGCCTGGAGATCGTCACCGACGACCGGGTGATCGAGTCCACCAACGTCTTCGTGGGCCAGCGGTTCGGCAAGACCGTCCGGCCGTTGCGCAGGCCCGCCGCGTGGCGGCACCTCTGGAACCCCTTTCGGCCCTCGTGGGGCGAGCCCTACAAGGAGCTGGTCGCCCGGATGATGGCCGCGGTCGAGGACGCGCGGGACGCAGCCCGCGGCCACGAGGCGGTGATCGTCTCCCACCAGCTGCCGATCTGGATCACCCGGCTGCACGTGGAACACCGGTCGTTCCTGCACGACCCGCGCAAGCGGCAGTGCACGCTCTGCTCGCTGACCTCGCTGCACTTCCGGGACGGCACCCTCGACCCAGGTGGCCTACTCCGAGCCTGCGGCCGACCTGATCCCCACCCGCGACAAGGGCGCGCCGTTCTCGGCCGGCGGAGCCCCCGAGGAGCGCCGGCCCTGAGCACTCCCGCCCGTCGTCCTTCCCCTCCTGCTGTGCGTCGTGCTGCTCGTGGGCTGCTCGAGCCTGCAGGGAACCGGGGACAAGGGGTTCGTCAGCGGGTCGGGCGAGGTCGTCCAGGTCGAGCCAGGACAGCGCGACGAACCGGTCTCGCTGACGGGCCGCGACCTCGTGGGCGACCCGCTGTCGACCGCCGACCTCCGGGGCAAGCCGGTGGTGGCCGTGGTGTGGGGGTCGTGGTGCGCACCGTGCCGGGCCGAGGCCCCCGACGTCGTCGCGGCGCGACGAGGTGGGCAACCGGGGCGCAGTTCGTCGGCATCAACATCCGCGACGCCTCCCCCGAGCAGGCGCGCAGCTTCGTGCGCACCTTCGACGTGCCCTACCCGTCGTACTTCTCCCCCGACGGGGAGGCGATGCTCGCCTTCTCCGGGACCCTGACGCCGAACTCGATCCCCAGCTTCGTGGTGCTCGACGCCGACGGGCGGGTGGCGGCCAGCATCATCGGCGAGCTGCCGTCGAGGACGACGCTGGTCGAGGTCGTCGAGGACGTGGTGGCGGAGCAGCGCGATGGGTGAGTGGTTCCACGACACCGCGGCCTCGGGCTCGCTGCTCCTCGCCATCCCGGTCGCGCTGGTGGCCGGGCTGGTCTCCTTCTTCTCCCCGTGCGTGATCCCGCTGCTGCCGGGCTACCTCTCCTACGCGACCGGGCTGTCGGGCGCCGACCTCCAGCACGCGCACCGCGGACGGATGATGGCCGGAGCCGTCCTGTTCGTGCTGGGCTTCGCCGTCGTCTTCGTCGCGCTGGGCACGCTGTCGGGTGCGCTGGGCTCCTGGCTGGTCACCTGGCGCCGCGAGCTCACGGTCGTCCTCGGGTCGTTCACCATCCTGCTCGGGCTGGTCTTCGCCGGGGTGATCCCGCTGCTCCAGCGCGACTGGCGGGTCCACAGCGTGCCGGCCGTCGGGCTGGCCGCGGCGCCGGTCCTCGGCTTCCTGTTCGGCGTGGGCTGGACGCCCTGCATCGGACCCACGCTGGCCGCGATCACCACCCTGTCCATCAACGAGGCCACCGCGGCTCGCGGGGCCGTGCTCTCCGGGGTCTACGCCCTCGGCCTCGGTCTGCCGTTCATCGCCGCCGGGGTGGCCTACCAGCGCGCGCTCGGCGCCTTCGGCTGGGTACGCCGCCACCAGGTGTGGGTGATGCGGGCCGGCGGGTTCATGCTGGTCGCCGTCGGGGTGCTGCTGGTCACCGGCTGGTGGGCCGAGGCCGTCACCTGGCTCCAGATCAACCTCGTCTCCTCCACGGAGACGGTGGTCTAGGTGCACGACCGCAGACCCGGTGAGCTGACCCTCACCGAGATGCTCCGCTGGGGCTGGCGCCAGCTCACCTCGATGCGGACCGCGCTGATCCTGCTGCTCCTGCTCGCCCTCGCTGCGATCCCGGGATCGGTGATCCCGCAGAGCGGCGTCGACTCGCTGAAGACCTCGCGCTGGCAGGAGGCACACCCGGACCTGACTCCGGTCTACGAGAAGCTCGGGCTGTTCTCGGTCTACGACTCCCCGTGGTTCTCGGCGATCTACATCCTGCTGATGGTCTCCCTCGTCGGCTGCTTCGTCCCGCGGACCTTCGTCTACTGGAAGGCGATGCGGGCGGCCCCGCCACCCGCACCCCGCAACCTCGCCCGGTTGCCGGACCACGCGTCGTACGACGCCGCGGGGACGCCGGACGAGGCGCTTGCGGCGGCAGAGACCGAGCTGAAGCGGCGACACTTCCGGGTCGTCTCGACAAGCTCGACATACGACGAGGCGGTGTCAGCGCAGAGCGCGGGCACCTGCGCGAGGCAGGCAACCTGCTCTTCCACGTGTCGGTGCTCGTGGTGCTGGTCGGCTTCGCGCTGGGCAGCCTCTTCGGCTACCGCGGCGGCGTGATCCTCGTGGTGGGCAACGGGTTCTCCAACAACCTCACGCAGTACGACGACTTCGTGCCCGGCAGCCTGTTCGCCCCCGACGACATGGAGCCGTTCACGTTCGACGTCACCGACTTCGAGGTCGACTGGCTGACCGAGGGGCCCAGCCAGGGGCAGGCCCGGGGCTTCGTCTCCCACCTGGAGTACCGCGAGACGCCGGCCGCGGAAACCCGGGACTACGACCTCAAGGTCAACCACCCGCTCACGATCGGCGACACCGAGGTGTTCCTGATCGGGCACGGCTATGCCCCGGTGATCACGATCCGCGACGGTGAGGGCGACGTCGCCTACAGCGGGCCGACGATCTTCCTGCCCACCGACCAGACGTTCCGGTCCTTCGGCGTGGTCAAGGCACCCGACGCCCGGCCGACCCAGATCGGGCTGGAGGGCGAGTTCTACCCCACCTACGCGTTCACCGAGGAGACCGGCCCGTTCTCGGTGTTCGGCCGGGCCGACAACCCGGCGATCTCGATGCTGGTCTACGCGGGCGACCTGGGCATGGACTCCGGGCAGCCGCAGTCGGTCTACCAGCTCGACAAGTCCGGCGCCGAGCTGGTGCGGAAGGGGGACGGGTCGATGTTCCGGGTGGACCTTGCGCCGGGTCAGCAGGTCGACCTGCCCGACGGCCTCGGGACGGTCAGCTTCGACGGCGTCCAGCGGTGGAACAAGATCCAGATCAGCCGGACCCCCGGGAAGCTGGTGGCGCTCGCGGGCGTCGTACTCGCCCTGATCGGGCTGCTGGGCTCCCTCTACATCCGGCCTCGCCGGATCTGGGTGCGGGCCAGCCTGCGCGACGGGCGGACCCACGTCGAGGTGGCCGGTCTCGACCGTTCCGGAGGCGGTGACCTGCCCGCCGAGCTGCGTGAGATCGTGGGGGCGCTCGGCGCGGGGACACCTGCGGACCGCAGGGAGGAGGAGTCGTGACCGACCAGTCTTGGGAGATCCTGAGCAACCAGCTCGTCGCCGTGGCCGGCGTGCTCTACTTCCTCGCCCTGCTCTCGCACCTGGTCGAGTGGGCGGCCCTCCGCAGGCTGCCCGCCGAGGAGGTCGTCACCACCGGCCGGACGGCGATGTTCGGCCGGCTCGGACTGATCCTGACCGGCGTGGCCGTCCTCGCCCACCTGGTCGCCCTCGTCGGGCGTGGCATGGCCGCCGACCCGAACCGCGTGCCCTGGGGCAACATGTACGAGTTCACCCTCAGCGGCACGTTCGTGGTCGCCGCGGCGTACCTGCTGCTGCGCGGGCGCCTCGGGCTGGCGTGGATGGCGCCGATCGTGGTCACGCTCGTGCTGTCGCTGCTGATGGTCGACGTCATCTGGCTCCACGAGCCGGTCGCGCCCCTCACCGAGGCCCTCTTCTCGCCCTGGCTGGTCATCCACGTGGTCTCGGCGATCCTGGCCACGGCGGCGTTCACCCTGGCCGGGATCTGCTCGGCGCTCTACCTGGTGAAGGACCGCGCCCGGCCGCGCCAGACCGGCTACCTCGCCCGGGTCCCGTCACCCGCGGTCCTGGACCGTGTGGCCTACCGCCTGCACTCCTTCGGATTCCCGATCTGGACGTTCGCGGTGCTGATCACCGGGCCGATCTGGGCGCACCAGGCCTGGAGCAGCTACTGGAACTGGGATCCCAAGGAGGTGTGGGCGTTCATCACCTGGGTGGTGTACGCCGCCTACCTGCACGCCCGCTCGACGGCCGGGTGGAAGGGCCGCAACGCCGCGATCGTCGCCCTGGTCGCGCTGGCGACCCTGTGGTTCAACTTCATCGGCATCAACTTCTTCTCCTCGACCAGCCAGCACTCCTACGCGAGTGGAGCCGTGCAGGTCGAGCCGCGAGGCTGAGGTCAGGGGCTGCTGGGGTCCGGGTCCTCGGGCTTGCGGCGCCGGCGCCGCTTCCGATCCAGGTCGCGGAGGAAGTCGGGGTCGTCGTCCGGGCCGAGGGGCCGTTGCTCGGGGCGCCGCTCCGGGAACAGGCTGCGGCGCTGGATCACGCGCGTGGTGAAGTAGATCGCCGCCGCCAGGAGGATGACGAGCAGCAGGAACTTGAACACGCGTACAGCGTAGATCCCCGCTGCCCCCGCCGAGTCCGAGCTCAAGCGGCGACACTTCCGGGTCGTGCGGACCGACGAGGCCGTGTCGCGCGGAGCGCGGGCACCTGCGCGAGGCGGGCAACCTGCTCTTCCACGTGTCGGTGCTCGTGGTGCTGGTCGGCTTCGCGCTGGGCAGCCTCTTCGGCTACCGCGGCGGCGTGATCCTCGTGGTGGGCAACGGGTTCTCCAACAACCTCACGCAGTACGACGACTTCGTGCCCGGAAGCCTGTTCGCCCCCGACGACATGGAGCCCTTCACGTTCGACGTCACCGACTTCGACGTCGACTGGCTGACCGAGGGACCCAGCAAGGGACAGGCCCGGGGCTTCGTCTCGCACCTGGAGTACCGCGAGACGCCGACGGCCGAGACCAGGGACTACGACCTCAAGGTCAACCACCCGCTCAAGATCGGGGACACCGAGGTGTTCCTGATCGGCCACGGCTACGCCCCGGTGATCACGATCCGCGACGGGCAGGGCGAGGTCGCCTACAGCGGGCCGACGATCTTCCTGCCCACGGACCAGACGTTCCGGTCCTTCGGCGTGGTCAAGGCACCCGACGCCCGGCCGACGCAGATCGGGCTGGAGGGCGAGTTCTACCCGACCTATGCGTTCACCGAGGAGAGCGGCCCGTTCTCGGCGTTCGGGCAGGCCGCCAACCCGGCGATCTCGATGCTGGTCTACGCGGGCGATCTCGGCATGGACTCCGGGCAGCCGCAGTCGGTCTACCAGCTCGACAAGGCCGGCGCGAACCTCGTCCGGAAGCAGGACGGGTCGATGTTCCGGGTGGACCTCGCGCCGGGACAGAAGACCGAACTGCCGGACAGGCTGGGTACGGTCAGCTTCGACGGGGTCCAGCAGTGGAACAAGATCCAGATCAGCCGGACCCCCGGGAAGCTGGTCGCGCTCGCAGGCGTCGTACTCGCCCTGATCGGGCTGCTGGGCTCCCTCTACATCCGACCTCGCCGGATCTGGGTGCGGGCTCGCCAGCGCGACGGGCGGACCCACGTCGAGGTGGCCGGTCTCGACCGCTCCGGAGGCGGTGACCTGCCCGCCGAGCTGCGTGAGATCGTGGGGGCGCTCGGCGCGGGGACACCTGCGGACCGCAGGGAGGAGGAGTCGTGACCGACCAGTCGTGGGAGATCCTGAGCAACCAGTTCGTCGCCGTGGCCGGCGTGCTCTACTTCCTCGCCCTGCTCTCGCACCTGGTCGAGTGGGCGGCCCTCCGCAGGCTGCCCGCCGAGGAGGTCGTCACCACCGGCCGGACCGCGATGTTCGGCCGGCTCGGCCTGATCCTGACCGGCATGGCCGTCCTCGCCCACCTGGTCGCCCTCGTCGGGCGCGGCATGGCCGCCGACCCGAACCGGGTGCCCTGGGGCAACATGTACGAGTTCACCCTCAGCGGCACGTTCGTGGTCGCCGCGGCGTACCTGCTGCTGCGCGGGCGCCTCGGGCTGGCGTGGATGGCGCCGATCGTGGTCACGCTGGTGCTCTCGCTGCTGATGGTCGACGTCATCTGGCTCCACGAGCCGGTCGCGCCCCTCACCGAGGCCCTCTTCTCGCCCTGGCTGGTCATCCACGTGGTCTCGGCGATCCTGGCCACCGGCGCGTTCACCCTGGCCGGGATCTGTTCGGCGCTGTACCTGGTGAAGGACCGTGCCCGGCCGCGCCAGACCGGCTACCTCGCCCGGGTCCCGTCACCCGCGGTCCTGGACCGCGTGGCCTACCGCCTGCACTCCTTCGGCTTCCCGATCTGGACGTTCGCGGTGCTGATCACCGGGCCGATCTGGGCCCACCAGGCCTGGAGCAGCTACTGGAACTGGGATCCCAAGGAGGTGTGGGCGTTCATCACCTGGGTGGTGTACGCCGCCTACCTGCACGCCCGCTCGACGGCGGGGTGGAAGGGCCGCAACGCCGCGATCGTCGCCCTCGTCGCGCTGGCGACCCTGTGGTTCAACTTCATCGGCATCAACTTCTTCTCCTCGACCAGCCAGCACTCCTACGCGAGTGGGGCAGTGCAGGTCGAGCCGAGAGGCTGACGTCAGGAGCTGCTGGGGTCCGGGTCCTCGGGCTTGTGGCGGCGCCGCCGCCGCTTCCGGTCCAGGTCGCGAAGGAAGTCGGGGTCGTCGTCCGGGCCGAGGGGCCGTTGCTCGGGGCGCCGCTCCGGGAACAGGCTGCGGCGCTGGATCACGCGCGTAGTGAAGTAGATCGCCGCCGCCAGGAGGATGACGAGCAGCAGGAACTTGAACACGCGTACAGCGTAGATCCCCGCTGGTCAGACGGCACCAGGTCACTCTCGCTGACTCTCCAGGCGGCCGGGTTCAGGGGCGGCCACCCGGGCGGCGGCGTACGCTGCGGGCGTGGGCATATTGCCACTTCCGCAGCGGGTGGCCCGGGCCGTGGGCGAGAGCCCCGTCTCCGAGCGGGTGGCCCATGCGCAGGAGCTTCTCTACGGTCCGGTGATCGACTGGGCACGGCGCAGCCCGCTGCACACCGACGCCCTCGGCCACTCGGTGCATCCTCTCCTCACGGACCTGACGCTCGGGTGCTGGATGAGTGCGTCCATCCTCGACCTGGCAGGTGGGACTCAGGCACGTCGCGCCGCGACGCTCCTGGTCGGAGCCGGGGTGGCAGCGGCTGGACCGACCGCAATCGCGGGCACCGGCGACTGGGCGGAGATGTCGGGCGCCGAGCGCCGGATCGGAGCGGTGCACGCGCTGGGCACCGACATCGCCACGTTCCTCCTCCTCGGCTCGTTCGTCGCACGGATGCGTGGCCGGTACGCCGCGGGCACCAGGCTTGGCCTCGCAGGCAACGCGGTCGTCGCCGGTGCGGGGTTCCTGGGCGGGCACCTGGCGCTCAACCGTGGGACAGCGCGCCGGACCCCAACGGCCGAGCACGCGGCTGGGACGGGTGGCTAGAAGCTAGCCAGCCGACGACTGCTCGGCTCTGGGGTCAATCGGTCTGCCCAACTCCCACCGGGAGCAGCAGCGCGTGCACTCGTGGTACGGCCAACCGTCGTCGGTGAGCCGCCAGACCCATCTGTGGCCAATCATCCGGCAAAGCCCGCGCATCAGCCCCATGCGCCGCCTGTCCAATGAGCACCTCCTTACCGCGAACCCAAGTCGAGGCTAATGCACCTCCACGGGTACGCCGTCGGCTGAATCCCCCAGGGTCGCCGCCTACTGGCCGGGCGGCCGGTACTGCACCTGACCGGCCTTCGCGAGCGCCTCGATCGTCTCCTCGACCGTGAGCAGAACGGTCGTCTCCAGTGAGCTGATCGCACCTCCGGCGCTGAGCGCGACCGCCACGGCGGCCATCGACACGTTGTCCGGCGCCTCCCACAAGGTGTAGCCGTCGTGGTCGCCGAACGCGTACCAGAACCCGTGGAGCCGGCCGCCCACGGACTCGACGTACGCCGTGGCTGCCTCCCTGCGATCCTCCGGATTCCCGATGAGCCGGGACCACGTCTCGGGGGTGTAGCTGAACTTCGACAGGTAGAGCGCCATGTCTTCTCCTCCGTGTGGCCTTCCACCATCCCGCCGTCGGACGAGTGACTGGCAACCGTCGCCTAGGCTGGATGGGTGAAGGAATTCGTCGTCTACACCGCGATGCGCATCGGCCTGTTCGTGGCCAGTCTGTTCCTGGTCTTCGGGGTCTGGATGCTCGTCTCCGACCAGGTACCGGTCCTGTGGGCGGTCGTGATCTCGTTCGTGCTGTCCGGCGTCGCGTCGTACTTCCTGCTGAACCGGCAGCGTGAGGCGTTCGCCCGGCGCGTGGAGCGCCGAGCCGAGCGGATGCAGGAGCGGTACGAGCAGGCGAAGTCCAAGGAGGACGTGGACTGACATGGCCGACGACGGCGGTTGCTGCACGGTCGGCGACCACTCCGACCCGACCGCGCGGGCGTGGCTGAACGAGGCGATCCGCCGGGTCGAGGCCGACGCGAACCGGTCCGCCGACACCCACCTGCACGTGTTCCCGCTACCGGCCCGGTGGGGGATCGACCTCTACCTCAAGGACGAGTCGGTCCACCCCACCGGCTCGCTGAAGCACCGCCTGGCCCGGTCCCTGTTCCTGCACGCCCTGTGCAACGGGTGGATCAGCGAGGGCAACACGATCATCGAGGCGTCGTCGGGGTCCACCGCCGTCTCGGAGGCCTACTTCGCCCGGCTGCTCGACCTGCCGTTCGTCGCGGTCATGCCGCGGTCCACCTCGCCGGAGAAGATCGAGCTGATCGAGTTCCAGGGCGGCCGCTGCCACCTCGTGGACGACCCGTCCTCGATCTACGACGAGTCGCGGCGCCTCGCGGAGGAGACCGGCGGCCACTACCTCGACCAGTTCACGTACGCCGAGCGCGCGACCGACTGGCGCGGCAACAACAACATCGCGGAGTCGATCTTCAGCCAGCTGGCCCACGAGCGGCACCCGATCCCGACGTGGGTCGTGGTCGGCGCCGGCACCGGCGGTACGTCGGCGACGATCGGCCGGTTCATCCGCTACCGACGGTACGACACCCGGCTCTGCGTGGTCGACCCGGAGAACTCCGCGTTCTTCCGGGGGTGGAACGAGAACGACCCCTCCGCGACCGGATCGGGCTCCCGGATCGAGGGGATCGGCCGACCACGCGTGGAGCCGTCGTTCCTGCCGAACGTCGTCGACTGCATGATCTCGGTGCCCGACGGCGCCTCGATCGCGGCCGCCCGCTGGTGCTCGGCGGTCACCGGCCGCCTGGTCGGCGGCTCGACCGGCACCGAGATCTGGGGTGCCCTGCGACTGGTCGCCGGGATGCGATCGCGCCGCGAGACCGGGTCGGTGGTGACCCTGCTCTGCGACGGCGGGGAGCGCTACGCCCACACCTACTACGACGACACGTGGCTGGCCGACCAGGGCATCGACATCGCGCCGTACACGGCGACCCTGGAGAAGTTCGCCGACACCGGCGAGTGGGTCGAGCCGTCGAGCTGAGGCTCAGTCGCGGCGGCGGTTGATCCGCCTGACCCGGCTCTCGGACTGACCGAGCACCTTCGCCATCAGCTGCACCCGGAACTTCCAGACGACGAAGCCGACGACGACCAGGGCCACGATGATCAGGAACGTCATGGGGCAAGAGTACGGCGCCACGCCAACGTCCATCGGTCCGTCCCGGCCGCCGCGATAACCGGGTGCGGCGCCGGTCGCCCATGGCTAGGTTTGCAGGCGTGGAGCTGACGTTCAGGACCCTCGACCCGCGCGACGACTCCCCCGAGACGACCCGGCTGCTCAAGGGCTGGCTGGAAGGGCTCCTGCGGGGGTTCCACGACGCGCGGCCCAAGCCGGAGTCCTGGGACGTCTTTCTCGCGTGCATGCGCGAGGACGGCGCGGTGGTCCGCGGCGCCTGGCTGCCCGACGGCGAGTTCGGCGCCGGCCCGGTCCCGGTGGCGACGTACTCCAGCCTGAACGGCTCGATCAACACCGGCCGTCGCGAGCTCCCGCTCCGGATGATCACCGACGTCACGGTCAGTCCCGCGCACCGGCGCAAGGGCTTGCTGCGCCGGCTGATCACCGACGACCTCGCCGACGCCGTGGCCCGCGGGCTGCCGCTGGCCGCGCTGACCGTCTCGGAGACCACCATCTACGGACGCTTCGGGTTCGGTCTCTCCTCGTGGCGGCACCGGATCGAGGTCGACACCACCAGCCGGTTCGCGCTGCGTGACTTCGTCGACCCCGGCCGGGTGGAGCTAGCGGACCCGACCGAGCTGTGGCCGGTGATGCAGCGGAACTTCGCGCCGTTCCACGAGCGCTCGCGCGGATCGGTGTCTCGGCCGTCGTTCTACCGACCCTGGCTGACCGGCACCTTCGACTTCCAGGAGCAGGGGCCGAACACCAGGCTCCGGGCGGCCGTCCACCTCGATGCCTCGGGTGAACCGGACGGCCACGTGGTCTACCAGCACCGCGGGTACGACGACGTCCCCGGCGGCAAGGTCAAGGTGCAGGACCTGGTGGCGGCCGACCCCGGTGTGTACCTCGCGCTGTGGCGGTTCCTCGCCGACATCGACCTGTGCGCCCAGGTCGAGTGGGGCAACTCCTCGTCCGACGACCCGCTCGTCTGGGCGCTGAACGACGCGGCGTGCCGCAGGGTCTCCAAGGTCGACGACCACATCTGGGTGCGGGTACTCGACGTGGTGACGTCGCTCGAGGGGCGCCCCTGGGGCTCCGACGGCTCGGTCGTGCTTGGCGTGAGCGACCCGCTCGGCCACGCCGACGGCAGCTTCCGGGTGACCGTCAAGGAGGGCGAGGCCTCGGTCGAGCCCGTGGCGGAAGAACCCAGCGTGACCGTCGACGTGGAGACCCTCGGCGCGCTCTACCTCGGCGGGGTCGCCGTCGACACCCTGGCGGCGGCCGGCCGGATCGGTGGATCGGAGGACGCGGTGCGGACCTGGGCGGCGATGGCTGACCTCCCGGGCGTGCCGTTCAGCCTGACCTCCTTCTGACCGACGTCTCCCGCCGGCGGTGGCAGACTCTCCCGAGATGCCTCTGCCCACCACCCGCCCCGAGCTCGCCGGGACCTTCGGCATGGTCGCCTCCACCCACTGGCTGGCCTCCCAGACCGGCATGGGCGTGCTGGAGCGCGGTGGCAACGCCTTCGACGCCGCGGCGGCGGCCGGGTTCGTCCTGCAGGTCGTCGAGCCCCACCTGAACGGTCCGGGCGGTGATGTTCCGATCCTGCTGTGGAGCGAGCGCGACGCCCGCCCGCACGTCGTCTGCGGGCAGGGGCCGGCTCCCCGGGCGGCCGCCCCGGCCGCGTTCGCCGACCTCGGCCTCGACGCCGTACCGGGCACCGGACTGCTGGCGGCCACGGTGCCCGGGGCCTTCGGCGCGTGGACGCTGATGCTGCAGCGATGGGGGACCTGGCGGCTGCGCGACGTCCTCGAGCCGGCGATCGGCTACGCCCGCCACGGGGTGCCGGTCATCCCGGGCCTCCGAGACACCGTGGCCCGCGTCGAGGACCTGTTCACGAGCGAGTGGAGCACCTCCGCTGCGACGTACCTGTCAGGGGGAGCCGTTCCCGGTGCCTGGTCGGCGCTGCGGCTCCCGGAGCTCGCCGCCACCTACGAGCGGGTGCTCGACGAGGCGGAGGCCGCGGGCACCGACCGAGAGCGCCAGCTCGAGGCCGCGCGCGAAGCGTGGTACCGCGGCTTCGTCGCCGACCACGTGGATCGGTTCTGCCGCGACACCGCCTGGCTGGACACTTCGGGCGCGCGGCACGGCGGGTTGCTCGACGGGGACGACCTCGCTCGCTGGGAGCCCGGACTGGAGGAGCCGGCCAGTGCGACGTACCACGGGATCGAGGTCCTCAAGACCGGCCCGTGGGGCCAGGGCCCGGTCCTGCTGCAGGCGCTCACCATCCTCGACGGTCTCGACCTCGGGGCGTTGGGCGACGACGACCCGGAGTGGCAGCACCTCGTCCTGGAGGCGTCCAAGCTCGCGTTCGCCGACCGGGAGGCGTGGTACGGCGACCCGCACCATGTCGAGGTGCCGCTGTCCTCGTTGCTGTCGCCGGAGTACGCCGCCGGCCGACGGCGGCTGATCGACGAGCGCCGGGCCAGCCTGGAGCTCCGCCCCGGCTCACCGGACGGGCGCACTCCCCGTCTCCCCGAGCCCCCGACCGCAACGGCCTCACCCGGAGGCGCCGGCGTGGGGGAGCCGACGGTACGGACCGGGACGACCGGCGACACCTGCCACGTGGACGTGGCCGACCAGTGGGGGAACCTGGTCTCCGCCACGCCGAGCGGCGGCTGGCTGCAGTCCTCCCCGGTCGTCCCGGGGCTCGGGTTCCCGCTCGGGACGAGGGCCCAGATGTTCTGGCTCCAGGACGGCCTGGCCTCCACGCTCCGGCCGGGCGCCCGCCCGCGCACCACCCTGTCGCCGTCCCTGGCCCTTCGCGACGGGAAGCCCTGGGTCGCCTTCGGCACCCCGGGGGGCGACAACCAGGACCAGTGGAGCCTGGTGTTCTTCCTCCGGCTCGCCCACGCCGCCGGGGCAAACCCGGACGACCCGTGGACCGGGCTGCAGGCGGCGATCGACGCGCCGATGTTCCACCACGAGCACGCGCCGTCGTCGTTCCACCCCCGTCGGGCCGAGCCGGGGCGGGTGATCGTCGAGGACCGGGTCCCGGCGCGCGTGCGCGACGAGCTGGCGCGGCGCGGCCACGACCTCCGCACGGTTGATGGCTGGTCGCTCGGCCGCCTGTCGGCCGTTGCCCGGGACGGTGGCTGGCTGCGCGCGGCCGCGAACGCCCGGGGAGCGCAGGGGTACGCCGTCGGGCGCTAGGACCCGGGCTTCCTCGCCGGGCGCTGCAGCGGAACTAGGGTGTGGGCTCGACCTTCACCACTCAGGGGCCTTTCGTGACCGAGCCTGCGCGCGTCTACGTCGACATGGTCGGCGATCTCTTCCACGCCGGCCACGTAGCCCTGCTGCGGGCCGCCCGGGAACTGGGTGATCACCTGGTGGTCGGGGTTCTCTCGGACGAAACAGCCGCGGCGTACAAGCGACGCCCGATCATGACCCTCGCCGAACGAGTGGCGGTGATCGAGGCCTGTCGCTACGTGGACGAGGTCATCCCGGACGCTCCCGATCGACTCACCCAGGAGTTCCTCGACGAGCACAAGCTGACGCTCGTCGTACACGGTGATGACGTGGACGCCGGTGCCGAGGTGTTCGGGCCCGCCGCGAAGACCGGCCGGCTTCGCCTGGTGCCACGCACGGGGAGCATCTCCACGACTGACCTGATTGCCCGGGTCCGCAGCCGCACAGATTGACTCGTTCGGTCTTCGGTTTGAGGAGTACCGGGTCGGATCAGCCTAGCGACGCGCGCACCCGGACCACAGCGTCGCGGATCGCCGGCCACACGGCGTGAAGGGCGGCCACCGCCGCGGGCCGAGTCGGGCCGCCAACGGTGAGGCTGGTGAGGACCGATCCGTCCGCTGCGTCGAGCGTGGCGTAGAAGCCCTCACCTCCGGCCCGACGGCACGATGACGCGCGGACATCGGCCAAGCCGCCGTTTCCGAGATCCTCGACCCCGCGCCGCGGACCGGGGCACCAGAACGCGGCCTCCTCGTCGAGCGCACGAGCCGCACGCCCGGGCGTGCGAAGGACGTCGATTCCGACGCCCCATGCACCACGATCGCCGTCGTTGCGGTACCAGTAGACGTCCCACGAGGCCGACGCCAGCCGCCCGCCGATCCGCATCCCGGAGTTGCCAAATGGCGAGTCGGAGTTGTCAAACGGCGACCCGAAGGTGAAGGTGCCGCCAGGGAACCGTCCACGGCCGGAGGGACCCTCATGGGCCAGCACCTCCTGCGCCTGTGCCGCCGTCATCGGCTTCGGCTCGAGCCCGCGCGCCTCCTCGTCGCTGCGGCAGCCGGTCAATCCGACGATCAACACCATCAGGCCAGGGAGCAGCAGGCGGATGGGAGCAGCGACCTTGACTGTCGTCATCTCACAACGCACTCTCGTACCTAACCGAACATCTGGCTGTTAGTGGTTAGTATCCTGTGGACGGGAGGCACGGTCAACATGGCCCTCAGCGTTCGATATGAGCGTGACGGATTGGTCATGCCTCGTGCGATCGGCGGGGATGCTGCCGTGGACCTGGTCAACACCTTCGCCGGCTGGGACCGGCCATCAGCCGCATCAGCGCGCGAGTACCTCCAGTCGTATGACCATCTGGTGCTCTGGTCGGCAAGTGTGGGGATGGTGGCTGATGCCGACGTGAGCCCCCTGCGCCGCGCCGGGCGCCGCGATCCGGCGGCGGCGACGAGACCCTGCATCGGGCCAAGCAGCTGAGATCCTCGGTTCACGATCTCCTGCTGAACCAAGATGCCACGGCGACCGCCACGGCCCTCCGGACCGTACAGGAGATCGCCAGCGTAGCGATCACTGCAGTCCGCCTGCGGTGGGAGCCACCGGTCACGCTGGAGTTCGCTGAGGGCGTGCAACGACCTCTCGACAAGCTCGGCTGGCACTGCCTTCTCTTTCTCGGTACGGCCGACGCAACTCGGGTACGAGCATGTCCCGGCCGGGACTGCGGGTGGCTCTTCATCGATCGAGCTGGCCGTCGCCGCTGGTGTCGGATGGAGTGGTGTGGCAACCGTTCAAAGGCACGCGCCCACGCGCGCCGCCGCCAGGCGACCTGACGTGCCTGGCGGACGCTCCCGAACGGTGACCATGCGTCCTTCCGCCGCGACTGTCCCGGTCAAGCTCTGTTCAGCTCCTCGGCGAGCATCACGATGATGCCGCTGGGGCCGCGGACATAGGTGAGCTTGTAGACGTCCCCATAGGTCGCCACGCCGCGCAGCGGGTGGCAGCCGTGCCTCGCGGCGATCTCGAGGGCCTCGTCGATGTCGTCGACCGAAAAGGCAACGCGGTGCATGCCGATCTCGTTTGGCCGGGTGGGCTCCGTCTCGATCGCGTCGGGGTGGATGTACTCGAAGAGCTCGAGGCGACCGTTGCCATCTGGCGTCTGGAGCATGGCGATCCTGGCGTGGTTGCCGTCGAGGCCGACGGCGGTGTCGGTCCACTCTCCACTGACCGTGTCCCGGCCCAGGACGGTCAGCCCGAGGTCGGTGAAGAAGGCGATCGTCGCTTCAAGGTCGCGGACGGCGATTCCGACGTTCTCGAGCTTGATGGGCATGCGCCGCACGTTACCGAGTCGCGGCGATCTGCTCAGGCCGCTCATCGGCTAGATGAGTCTGCGGGACCTCCGCTCACAGGGCGCCGCCGTAAACTCAGCGCGTGCCCGGCCTGCAGCACACCGTCACCATCTCGGTACCGCCCGAGCGGGTCTGGGAGGTGATCGTCGACGTCGAGCGTTGGCCCGAGCGGATCCCGACGGTCGACGCCGTGGAGCGTCTCGACTCCGGACCGCTGGCCGTCGGCTCCCGAACCCGGTTGGAGCAGCCCCGGCTGCCCACAGCGGTGTGGACGGTCACCGAGCTGGCCGACGGGTCGTCGTACACCTGGGAGTCGAGCTCACCCGGCGTCAACATCACCGCCACGCACGTCGTCGAGCCGCACCCCGACGGGAGTCGGCTCACCCTCGCCCTGACCGTGTCCGGTCCGCTGTCCGGGATCGGCTGGCTGATGACGCGGTCGCTGACCAGGCGGTACGTCGAGACGGAGGCCGACTCGATCAAGAGGGCCGCCGAGACCTCGGCCGCGTAGACGAAGCCTTCGATCCCAGAGGCCCTTGGCGCATCGGATTGGCGCGACAGCCAGGGGACCCGTCAGGCCTGGCCGATGAGCAGGCCAACGAACAGGCCGGCGCCGAACACCAGCTCGGCCACTCCGGTCTGCTGCAGGACCGGCACCAGCTCCGGCCCGCCCGCACCGTCGAGGACGGCCCGGGCCGCGGGTGCCGCGGCGCCGGCGTACGCGAGGGCCAGCACCGCCCACCACGTGGTCAGGGCCGCGACGGCGACGCCGGCCGCGATCGCGGCCATCACCAGCCCGGCGTACAGCTGCCTGGTGGCGCCGTCACCGAGGCGTACGGCGAGGGTGCGCTTGCCCGCCTCCCGGTCGGTCGGGATGTCGCGCAGGTTGTTGGCGACCAGGATCGCGCAGGCCAGGGCCCCGATGCCGACGGCCGCGCACAGGGCTGCGAGCTCGAACGTCTCCGTCTGGACGTACGTCGTCCCGACCACCGCCACCAGCCCGAAGAACACGAAGACCATGACCTCGCCGAGCCCCGCGTAGCCGTAGGGGCGGGTGCCGCCGGTGTAGAACCAGGCGGCCACGATGCACGCCAGGCCGACGGCGACCAGCCACCACGCGGTCGTGACGGCCAGGACCAGTCCCGCGGCGGCAGCCACGCCGAAGGCCACGAACGCCGCAGCCTTCACCGCCCCGGGCACTGCGGCCCCGGAGCCAACCAGCCGCATGGGGCCGACCCGGTCGGCGTCGGTCCCGCGCACGCCGTCGGAGTAGTCGTTGGCGTAGTTGACGCCGACCTGCAGGGCCAGGCTGACCAGGAGCGCGAGCGCCGCCTTCCACCAGACCGCGCCGCCGACGTACGCGGCGACCCCGGTGCCGGCGAGCACGGGGGCGAGAGCGGCGGGCAGGGTGCGCGGCCGCGCACCGGCGAGCCATTCGGCGGGGGAGGCCACCGGGTGATTCAAGCAGGGTCCGCGACGCGTCCCGGCGTCGCGTCCCGCTGCAGGAAGCGCTCGGCGGCTCGTGCCGACGGCCGCATCGCGACCGCGGCCACGACGACGATGCCGGCGATGACCAGCCATCCCGGCGTACCCCACTCCATGGCGAGGTAGGTGTAGAGCGCCGGCGCCCACACCGACCCGAGGGTGTGCCCGATGTGGGCAGCGCCCTGGTACTCGCCTCGGCGATCGGGATCGGAGAGCTCCGACTGGTAGCCCCAGCTCGCGGCCGACTGGTAGAGCTCCGCTCCGGTGACCGTCACGTGTCCGAGCCAGACCAGGGCGATGGTCACCCAGCCCAGGGTGTCGTGGGTGACCAGCACGATCAGGCAGGACAGCACGAAGAACGATGCGGAGATCCGGGCGGCGCGCAGGGACCGTTCCACCGAGTCGACACCCCGCGCCGCGGCGACCTGCAGCAGCACTGCCAGCAGGGTGTTGGTGCCGAACAGCCACGCCAGGAGGACCCGCGGGGCGTCGGTCTCCTCCACGAGCCAGAGCGGGATCACGATGTTCAGGAGCACCTGGTTGGTGTTGAGCACCCCGTCGAGGGTCATCAGTGACACGAACCCGCGGTTGCGCAGGGCGCCGGGGGTCAACAGCTCGCCGCTCGGCGGCGGTGTGCGGTCGTGCTCCGCATCGGGCAGGCGGGTGATGTAGAGGGCGTTCAGCGCCAGCACGGCCGCAGTGAACAACGGGACCGCCCGAACGATGTCGTCGTTGTTGAACGCCAGCGCCACGCCGCCGATCAACGCGCCCACGGTGAAGCCCACGTTGAGGGCCGCGCGCATGTAGGCGAGCGATCGGACCCGCTCCTCGCGAGGGAACACGTCCAGCGTGTAGGCGCCGCGCCCGGAGTGCCCGGCCGTCTCCACGATCTGGAGGACCACCATCATGGCGAGGAACAGCGCGAAGCCGTCGACGAACGGCCACACGGCGTAGATGCCGGCAGCCCCAAACGCTCCGAGGGACCACATCCGCTTCGGTCCGATCCGGTCGGCGACCTTGCCGAGCGGGACCGCGAAGAGGAACGACGCCCCCTGGCCGACGGTGATGCCGATGCCGACCTGGAACGCGGTCAGGCCGACGATCTGGGTGAAGAACACCGCGCTTCCGGTGAGGAAGACGCCCTCGCCGATCGCATACAGGATCGACTGCATCGAGAGCTTGCGCGCCAGCGGCGTCTCGGGGATCAGGGAGGAGAGCCAGCGTGGCGTGGTCGTGGGCATCGGCGCGGATTCTTCCAGTGGTGGATAGCGTTCGTCGCGTGGATTTCGAACCCGGCACGCCTGCGCAGCTCGTGCTCGACGGCCTCCGGGCCTGGCTGGCCGCGCCGGCGGAGCCGGAGCCGCTCGTCGTCGAGACGTCGGGCTCGACCGGGACCCCCAAGCGGGTGCGGCTCTCCCGCCGGGCGATTCTGGCATCGGTCACCGCGACGGAGCACCGGTTGGGCGGGTCCGGCCGCTGGGTGCTCGCTGTACCTCCGACGTACGTCGCCGGCCTGCAGGTGATCTGCCGGTCCCTGGTCGCCGGCCACGAACCGGTGCTGGTGGAGCATGCGTCGCTGGTCACGGCCCTGGGTGCGGCACGCTCGACGACCGACACGTTCCTCTCGTTGGTGCCCACCCAGCTGCACCGCCTGCTCGACGACCCTGCGTCAGTGGCCGCCCTGCGGCGGCTCCACACGATCCTGCTCGGCGGGGGCCCGATCGACCCGACCCTGCGCGGACGGGCCGCGGAGGAGGGGCTTCGCGTAGTGGCGACTTACGGCTCGGCGGAGACCGCGGGCGGCTGCGTCTACGACGGTTACCCGCTCGATGGTGTCGGGGTGGAGGTGGACGACGATGGCCGGATCCGGATCTCCGGGCCCACCCTCTTCGACGGGTACGACGGCGACCCCGAGCTGACCGGCCAGGTCCTCGTGGACGGCTGGTTCCTCACCTCCGATGCCGGCCGCGTCGACGACGACGGCCGCCTGCACGTCCTCGGCCGGCTCGACGACGTCGTGGTCAGCGGGGGTGTGAACGTGCCGCTGTCCGCGGTCGCGGCGCGACTGCGCGTTCACCCGGACGTGGCCGAGGCCGAGGTGGTCGGCGTACCCGACGAAGAGTGGGGGCAGCGGGTGGTGGCGTTCGTCGTCACCACCGAACCCGTGTCTCTGGCCGAGGTCCGCGACTGGGTGTCCGAGGCGCATCCCCGGTCGTGGGCGCCGCGTGAGGTCGTGCCCGTGGAGGAGCTGCCGTTGCTCGACAACGGCAAGGTGGACCGGATGGCCCTCAGGGAGCTCGCATGACCAGCCACCACGCTGACCCGCCCGAAACTTTCGGGCGGGTCAGCGTGTTTGCCATCCCGATGCGGACCCGCTTCCGCGGGATCACAGTCCGCGAGGGCCTGCTGCTGCGAGGCCGGGCGGGATGGGGGGAGTGGAGCCCGTTCCCGGAGTACCCACCCGAGGTCGCCGAGCCCTGGCTCCGCTGCGCCGAGGAGGCTGCGGCGGGGGACTGGCCCGAGCCGCTCCGGGACTGGGTGCCGGTCAACGTGACGGTGCCGGCGGTCGGCGCGGAGCGCGCCCACGAGATCGTGACCGCCGGCGGGTGCACCACCGCCAAGGTCAAGGTGGCCGAGCCCGGGCAGACCCTCGGCGACGACCAGGCCCGGGTCGAGGCCGTCCGGGACGCTCTCGGGCCGAGCGGGCGGATCCGGGTGGACGTCAACGGCGGCTGGGACGTCGACGAGGCGGTCGCGGCGGTCAGGGTGCTGGAGCTGGCGGCAGGCGGGCTGGAGTACGTCGAGCAGCCGTGCGCGACCGTCGAGGAGCTGGCCGCGGTCCGCCGCGCCGTCGACGTCCCGATCGCCGCCGACGAGTCGATCCGCCGCGCGGAGGACCCCTACCGGGTCCGGGACATCGCGGCCGCCGACGTCGCCGTACTGAAGGTCCAGCCGCTCGGCGGGGTGGCGGCCTGCCTGCGGATCGCCGAGGACATCGGGCTCCCGGTCGTGGTGTCCTCGGCCCTCGAGACGTCGGTCGGGATCGCGGCCGGCCTTGCCCTGGCCGCGGCGCTGCCGGAGCTGCCGTACGCCTGCGGGCTCGCGACCGTCCAGCTGCTCACCGACGACGTGGTCGGGTCGTCCCTGCTCCCCGTGGACGGCGCGCTCCGGGTCGCCCGCCCGACCGTCGACGACGCGGCGCTCGACCGGCTCGCCGCGCCGCCGGACCGCGCGGACTGGTGGGAGGCCAGGCTCGCCGAGGTACGCGCGGTCGGGCAGGATCGACCCTCGTGACCAACCCCTCGACCGAGCTCGCCCGCTCCCTCGTGGCCGCGCTGGTCGAGGCCGGGGTCACCGAGGTGGTCCTGGCTCCCGGCTCCCGCAACGCGCCACTCTCCTTCGCGGCGTACGACGTCGCCGCCGCGGGCCTGATCCGCCTGCACGCCAGGGTCGACGAACGCTCGGCCGGGTTCCTCGCGCTGGGGCTCACCCGCGTCGGCGCCCGGGCGGCGGTGGTGTGCACGTCGGGGACCGCGGTCGCGAACCTGCACCCGGCCGTCCTCGAGGCCGCCCACTCCGGGCTTCCGCTCGTGGTCGTGAGCGCCGACCGGCCGACCCGGCTCCGGGGCACAGGCGCCAACCAGACCACCGACCAGCTCGGCATCTTCGGTCCGCTGGTCCCGACGCTCGACCTCGACGGCGACGCGTCGTTCGGCCGCGGGGCGGCTGCCATGACCGCGCTGAGTGCCGGCCAGGGTCCGACCCACCTGAACGTCCGGCTCGACGACCCCCTGGTCCCCGGCCATCCCGCGGCCTGGGAGCTGCAGCCCCGCAAGTTGGACGAAAGACCCGCGGACCGTAGCCCCGCGTCCAGGCCGGTGGAGGCCGGCCCGCGGACCGTGGTCGTGGCCGGGGACGACGCGGGCCCCCCGGCGCGGGTCCTGGCGCAGCAG
>CAWEVA010000023.1:0-215740 GCA_963812345.1 uncultured Actinomycetota bacterium | reverse complement strand
CTGAGCTGAGCCCGGATCCATAGCGTCGTGTGCTGAAGTGGTCGCCTCAGCGGCCACTTCAGCACACGACCCGCTCAGACGACGAGGTTGACCAGCTTCGGCGCGCGGACGATCACCTTGCGGACGGTCCTCCCGTCCAGGGCGCGTACGACGCCGGGGTCGGCCAGGGCGGCGGCCTCCAGGTCGGCCTCGGAGACCTCGGGCGACACCTCCAGCCGGGCACGGACCTTGCCCTGCACCTGTACGACGCAGGTGACCGTGTCCTCGACCAGCAGCGCGGGGTCGACCGTCGGCCAGCCGGCTCGTGCCACCGACGGCTCGTGGCCCAACCGGAACCACATCTCCTCGGCCGTGTAGGGCGCGACCAGCGACAGCAGGATCGCCACGGCCTCGACCGCCTCGCGGACGGCCGGGTCGGCCGGGCCGCACCCGGAGTCGATCGCCTTCCGGGTGGTGTTCACCAGCTCCATGGTCCGCGCGACCATCACGTTGAACCGCTGGGACTCGATCAGCTGGGCCGCCTCGTGCACGGTCCGGTGGGTCGCCCCGCGCAGGGCGGCGTCGCCGTCCTCGGGAGGAGAGCCGGCCGGCGAGGTGACGTCACCGGACAGCCGCCAGGCCCGCTGCAGGAACCGCAGCGAGCCGCCGGGCGCCATGTCGGCCCAGTCGATGTCGTCCTCGGGCGGACCCGCGAACACCATCGTGAGCCGCACCGCGTCGACGCCGTACTCCGCGAGCTGCTCCCCCAGATTGACGCCGTTGCCCAGCGACTTGCTCATCTTCTTGCCGCGGTTGATGACGATGCCCTGGTTCAGCTGGGCCGCGAACGGCTCGCCGAAGTCCAGCAGGCCCATGTCCCGCAGCACCTTGGTGAAGAACCGGGCGTACAGCAGGTGCAGGACGGCGTGCTCGACACCGCCGATGTAGATGTCGCACGGCATCCACTGCTTCACCAGCGCCGGGTCGAAGGCCTGGGTGTGGTCGTGCGGCGAGCAGTAGCGCAGGAAGTACCACGACGAGTCGACGAACGTGTCCATCGTGTCGGAGTCGCGCCGCGCGGGCCCCCCGCAAGACGGGCACTCGACCTCGACCCAGTCGGTGGCCGCGGCGAGCGGCGAGACGCCCTTCGGCTTCAGGTCGGCGCCCTTCAGCTCGGGCAGGGTGACCGGCAGCTGGTCGTCCGGTACGGCGACCTCCCCGCACTCCCCACAGTGGACAATCGGGATCGGCACCCCCCAGAACCGCTGCCGCGACAGCAGCCAGTCACGCAGCCGGAAGTTGACCGTGCCTCGGCCCAGGCCCTTGCGCTCCAGGAACGCGATGGTCGTGGCCTTGGCCTCGTCGACGCCCAGACCCGACAGGTCGATCTCGTCGTTGGCGGAGTTGATGGCCGGGCCCTCGCCGGTGTAGGCCTCTCCTTCCCAGTCGGGCGGCGGCTCGACCGTGCGGATGATCGGCAGGTCGAAGACCGTCGCGAACTCCCAGTCGCGCTGGTCCTGACCCGGGACCGCCATGATCGCGCCGGTGCCGTAGTCGGCCAGCACGTAGTCGGCGGCGTACACCGGGATCCGGCTGCCGGTCAGCGGGTTGGTCGCGTGCCTGCCCAGGAAGACGCCGGTCTTGGGCCGGTCGGAGGCCAGACGGTCGATGTCGGTGGACCTGCGCACCTCGTCGCGGTAGGTCTCGAACGCATCCCTCTGCTCGTCGGTCACCAGCTCGGCGGCCAGCGGCGCGTCGGCCGCGACCACCATGAAGGTCGCGCCGAACAGGGTGTCCGGACGCGTCGTGTAGACGGTCAGCGGCTCCTCGCGGCCCTCGACGACGAAGTCCACGTGGGCACCCTCGGACCGCCCGATCCAGTTGCGCTGGGCAGTGATCACCCGCTCCGGCCAGGTGGGCGCCAGGTTGTCCAGCTCGTCCAGCAGCTCCTGGGCGTAGTCGGTGATCTTGAAGTACCACTGGGTCAGCTCGCGCTTGGTGACCTCGGCGCCGCACCGGTCGCACACACCGCCGACGACCTGCTCGTTGGCCAGCACTGTCTGGTCGTTGGGGCACCAGTTGACCGGGCTGTTCTTCCGGTAGGCCAGCCCGCGCTCCCGGAACTTCAGGAACAGCCACTGCGTCCAGCGGTAGTACTCCGGGTCGCTGGTGTTGAACGTGCGCGACCAGTCGAAGGCGCAGGCGTAGTCGTCGAACGACTGCCGCTGGGTCTCGATGTTGGCGTAGGTGAAGGTCGCCGGGTGCGCGTTGTTGCGGATCGCGGCGTTCTCCGCCGGCAGCCCGAACGAGTCGAACCCCATCGGGTTCAGCACCTCGTACCCCCGGTGCCACCAGTAGCGCGCGACCACGTCGTGCAGGGCCATCACCTCGGCGTGACCCATGTGCAGGTCGCCGCTGGGGTAGGGGAACATCGTCAGCGCGTAGCGCTTCTCCCGCTCCGAGTCGTCGTCGGCACGGAACTGGTCCAGGTCGTCCCAGACCTTGCGCCACTTCTCCTGCACGGCGTGGACGTCGTACATCGCCCGCTCCTGCTCTGGCTGCTCGCTCATCGTCGTCTCTTTCACGTCGGTGGGTGGATCCAGCGCACAAAAAAGCCCCTCGGGCACGAGGGGCAGCCGCATCGAGGTGTGCGCACCGATGCGGCTAGGTAAGGAGCAGGATCCTCCGCATGGGGCCATGGTAGCGCCTGCCCGCCGCCTGGTCTCGCCGCGACCTCCTGCCTGCCCTAGGGTCCAGTGCATGGCTGTCACCGACATGTTCCGGCTGGACGACAAGGTCGCGATCGTCACCGGTGCCTCGTCCGGGCTGGGTGTGGCGTTCGCGCGGGGGCTGGCGGAGGCCGGCGCGGACGTGGCGCTCGGCGCCCGCCGGGTCGAACGCCTCGAGGAGACCGCAGATCTGGTGCGCAAGGCCGGTCGCCGGGCCCTCGCAGTCGCGACCGACGTGGCCGACCCCGAGTCGTGCACGGCCCTGGTCGAGGCAGCGATGGCCGAGTTCGGTCGGGTGGACGTGCTCGTCAACAACGCCGGGGTCGGCACGGCGGTGCCGGCGACGCGGGAGTCGCCCGAGCAGTTCCGCTCGGTCATCGACGTGAACCTCAACGGCTGCTACTGGATGGCCCAGGCATGCGGCCGGGTGATGAAGCCCGGATCCAGCATCGTGAACATCTCCTCGGTCCTCGGGCTCACCACCGCCGGCCTCCCCCAGGCGGCGTACGCCGCGTCCAAGGCCGGCCTGATCGGGTTGACCCGCGACCTCGCCCAGCAGTGGACCGGCCGCAAGGGGATCCGGGTCAACGCCATCGCCCCCGGCTTCTTCGCCTCCGAGATGACCGAGCAGTATCCCGACGGCTACCTGGAGTCGCAGGAGGGCCGGATCCCGGTCGGCCGCAAGGGCGACCCTGCCGAGCTCGCGGCCGCCGTGGTGTTCCTCGCCTCCGACGCCGCGGGCTACGTCACCGGCCAGACTCTGCCGGTCGACGGCGGCATGACGATCACCTGATGGCTGCACCCTACGTCCTGGTCAGCGGGGCCGGAGAACCGCGCGACCCCGCCCTCGTCGAGACCGCGACGACCGCGGGCCGGCTGCTGGCCGAGCGCGGTTGGCTCGTGCTCACCGGGGGGCTGGGCGGCGTCATGGCCGCCGCCGCGGCAGGCGTCGACGAGGCAGGCGGCACCGCGATCGCGATCCTGCCCGGCGTGGACCGGGCTGGTGCATCGCCCGGCCACGCGGTGGTGCTGCCGACGGGGATGGGCGAGATGCGCAACGCACTGCTGGTCCGCTCCGCCGACGCCGTGCTGGCGATCGGGGGCTCGTGGGGGACCCTGTCGGAGGTCGCGCTCGCCGCGCGTACCGGCGTACCCGTGGTCACGATCGGGACCGACCTGCCGGCCTTCGCGGGGCCGGAGGTGCGGGTGGCCGAGTCGGCCGAGGAAGCGGTGACGACGCTGGCCGCGGTCCTGCGGATCTCCTGACGCGACGCGGCAGCGTCCGGGTGGGGGCCGGGACGCCGCCGCGCCGTCTGTGTCCACTCCATCTGGAGCGGCTCCGGTCGACTGGGCTGGGGACCAGCCCCGGGGACGTAGCCGAGCCGGATTGGTGCCCTCGCCGCGCGAGTCTGACCAGGCAGGCGCGAGACGCGGGCCCGTTCTCGGGACCCTCCCTCTGTTCGAGGGTTGTCGGGCCCAACCCTGGACCCGTGGGCGCCACGCTGCCCCGCTGACGTGAACGGGCCATAAAACCGTGTCCCGGAATGCTGCACGGGACTAAGGGATGCGCCTGGCAGGGGTCCCCATCGGATCGTTCGGATCCCGTGCGCCGGGCGTCCAGCCGACGGCGTACTGCACCATCATGTCGTGGTCCTCGTGGACCAGGTTGTGACAGTGGACCATGTAGCGACCGCGGTGTGGACCGAACCGCATGATCACCCGCACCGTCTCGTCCTCGCCGACGTAGGCGGTGTCCTTGGGGCCGCGCTCGAAGTCGAACGGCGGTCGGCCGTTTCGGGACAGAATTCTGAAGTCGATGAGGTGGGTGTGGACCGGGTGGAACCAGCCGCCGGAATCGTTGGTGAGCTCCCAGATCTCGGTGGAGTTCAACCTTGGATCGGCAAACAGCAGCTGAAAGTCGCTTGCGATCACGTCGTCCCAGGTTCGGCCGTTGATCGTCCAGATATCGCTGTCACGTTCCACCCTGAGCCTTCGGGTCCGGGTTGCGTCGGCTTCCCTGAGTCCCATCACGGAACTGTGGACCAGGGTGTCAGGCACGCGGTTCCAGGTGTGGTCGCGCTTGGAGAAGGGTGCGTCGGTGACGTCGAACGCCATCACCTGGTCGGTGTTGGCGAAGTCCCGGTTGTTCTCGTTGGAGAGGTTGCGCAGCACCACGCGCTGGCCCGGCGCGATACCGGCGGAAGTCGATCAGCACCTCGTACCGCTCGGCGCTGGCTTGCCGCCACTGGCTCACCTGACGCGCCTTGGGCATCAGCCCGCCGTCGGTCGCGACCACGGTGACCGGGTCGCCGTTGCCGAGCGTGAGCCGGTAGGAGCGGGAGATGGAGGCCACCAGGAAGCGGAACCGGTAGATCCTGCGCTTGACCCTCATCACCGGCCATGGTCGGCCGTTCACGAGGATGATGTCGCCCCACAGCCCCGACTCGTCGTCGGCGATCGTCAACGACCCGTTGGCGTTGAAGAGAGCGTCGGCAACCGTCACGGGTACGTCGAACTCGCCCTGGGGCAGGAGCTCCCGCTCCGCAGGGTCGTGCAGGTGGTACTGCGCGTACAGGCCGGCGTACGCGTTCTGGGCGGTGTGGTGCACCGCGTGGTCGTGGTACCAGAGGGTTCGTGCGGCCTGGGAGTTCGGGTACCGGTAGTCCTTGAACCACCCGGGACGGCTGATGTCGCTGGCATACCCGTCGAACTGAGGCAGCGACGCCGAACCGTGCAGGTGCACCGACGTTGTCGACTCCTGCCCGAGCGTGGGGTGTCGGGCCGGCAGCTGATTGCGCACCCGCACGACGGCGCGTCGGCCGCTCCGCGCCTTGATCGTCGGACCCGGTGAGATCCCGTTGTACCCGTAGACGAGGGTCGACATCGTCGGCAGGATCCGCGCTCTCCGCGCGGTCTGGTTGATGGTGTAGTAGTCGGTCCACACGCCGTCCTGGTCGCGGCCGGTCCGGTCCGGATGTAGGACTGGAGGGCGGGCGAACCTGGTGCGGAACGGCCGCGGCATGTCGCTCCCAGCCAGCTCGCTTGCGGAATCCGCGCCTATCGCGCCCCACGGCAACTGAGCCGCGCCGGTCGTGCCGACAACCCCGAACGCCCCGAGCTTCAACATGTCACGACGTGTCAGATCCATGCCGTCTCTGCCCCGGTGCCGCCCCAAAGTGCCGTCCCCGAGACCTGCTCGCGAGTTGCACGTTCGAGAATACCCGGATGGCCTGAGCGGGTAACGCTCTCCCGGATCACCAACGTTCAGTTGTGCTGGCCCATGTCTGGCGGCTTTCACCAGCGGGGAGCGACAAAGGCCCCCGACCAGCGTTTCGGCTGGCCAGAGGCCCCGGTGTGTTGGTGGAGCTGAGGGGACTCGAACCCCTGACCCCCTGCCTGCCATGCACGCTCCGACGCAGCCGCTACCAGCTGCGCCCGGCGCAACAAAAGCCGCCCGGAGGCGGCCTTCCCTCGGTGGAGCTGAGGGGACTCGAACCCCTGACCCCCTGCATGCCATGCAGGTGCGCTACCAGCTGCGCCACAGCCCCATTCGTCGCCGGTCGGCAACTCGCGGAATCCTAGCCAACTCCGGGAGTGGAAACGAAATCGGGTGCGGTGCGGTTCCAGGCCGCAAGCCGCAGCCGGCCGTCGACCCCGCTGTCCTGGAGGACCGCCCAGCCGCAGTTGTCCAGGGCGTGCAGGCCGGCGGCGGCCCCCTCCGACCACCCGAGCAGCTCGAGCACCGACACCTTGAGCGCTCCGCCGTGCCCCACGACCACGCCGCACTCCCCCGGCGACAACGCGGCCAGTGCCTCCTCGACACACGCGGTCACCCGGGCGATGACATCGGCGCGGGCCTCGCCGCCGGGGACGACGTCGTAGTGGCCCGCGCGGAACTCGCGGTACTCCTCCGGATAGGCCGCCGCGAACTCGGTCATGGTCAGCCCGGTGCGCTCGCCGAGGTCGAACTCGCGTAGCCGCGGGTCGAGCCGGAGGTCGACGGCGGCCTCCTTGGCGACGTACTCAGCCGTCTGCCGGGCCCGGGCCAGGTCGGAGGACCACAGCAGCGCGGGCGCCAGACCGGCGAGGTACGGCGCAGCCGCGGCCGCCTGTGCGTGCCCGGTGGCGTCGAGCTCGACGTCGCTGTGGCCCTGGGCGCGACGCTCGAGGTTCCAGGAGGTCTGACCGTGCCGGAGCAGGACCAGGGTGCGTTCAGTGGGCGACATCGGCGGGCAGCTCGATGAGCGGGCAGTCGCGCCAGAGCCGCTCGAGGGCGTAGAACTCCCGCTCCTCCTCGTGCTGCACGTGCACCACGATCTCGCCGTAGTCGATCAGCACCCAGCGCCCGTCGCGCTCGCCCTCGCGACGGACCGGCTTGGCCCCGATCTCGCGCAGCTTGTCCTCGACCTCGTCGACGATCGCCTTGACCTGCCGGTCGTTGCTCGCCGAGGCGAGGACGAACGCGTCGGTGATCGCGAGCTGGTCGCTGACGTCGAAGGCGACGATCTGCTGACCGAGCTTCTGGGCCGCGGCGGCAGCAGCGGCACGGACGAGGGTGAGGGCGTGTTCGGTGGCGGTCATGGTCATACGTCGTCTTTCGAGGGGTAGAGGTCGTGCTTGGCGATGTACTGCACCACACCGTCGGGAACGAGGTACCACACGGGCTCCCCTCGCTGCTTGCGAGCGCGACAGTCGGTGGAGGAGATCGCCAGGGCGGGGATCTCGACGAGAGTCACCCGCTCGGCGGGGATCGAGCCGAGGGTCGAGGCGTCCATCTCGTAGCCGGGTCGGGTGCAGCCGACGAAGTTGGCGAGCTCGAACAGCTCCGCGACGTTGCGCCAGGTGAAGATGTCGGCCAGCGCATCGGCACCGGTGATGAAGTAGAGCTCCGCGTCGGGCATCTCGGCGTGGAGGTCGCGCAGCGTGTCGATCGTGTACGTCGGCCCGGCACGGTCGATGTCGACCCGGGAGACTCGGAAGCGCGGGTTGGCCGCGGTCGCGATCACCGTCATCAGATAGCGATGCTCGGCGGGCGAGATGACCCGGTCGGACTTCTGGTAGGGCCGGCCGGTCGGCACGAACACCACCTCGTCGAGGTCGAACCACGCCTGGACCTCGCTGGCGGCCACGAGGTGGCCGTGGTGGATGGGGTCGAACGTGCCACCCATCACCCCGACCCTGCGGGCCCGGGGCTCGGTGGAGGCGGAGTCGGCGCTCAGCTGTGCTCGCGTCCCCCGCCGAAGGCGACCAGGGCACCCAGCAGCGCCATCAGGATCAAGAGAGTTCCACCGCCGACGACCCAGTTCAGGGTCTCGTTGACCTCTTCGTGGGACTCCGCGGCCATGACGACGGATGACAGGACGAGCGACATGCCGGCAAGCCTACCCGGTCTCGATACGCTCGCTGACGCTCGCTACTCGACCACCGAAGTCAGGGGCGGACGTGACCGTCCCCGGTGACGACGTACTTCGAGGTCGTCATCTCCGGCAGCCCCATCGGGCCGCGGGCGTGCAGCTTCTGGGTGCTGATGCCGATCTCGGCGCCGAAGCCGAACTCGGCTCCGTCGGTGAACCGGGTGGAGGCGTTGACGAGCACGGCGGCTGAGTCGACCGCGGCGACGAACCTCCGGGCCGCCCCCTGGTCCTCGGTCACGATCGCGTCGGTGTGGTGGCTGGAGAAACGGTGGATGTGGTCGATCGCGGCGTCGAGGTCGCCGACGACGCGGGCCGAGATGTCGAGCGAGAGGTACTCCGTCGCGTAGTCGTCGTCGGTCGCCTCCACGACGCCGTCGTACGCGCCGAAGTGGTGGTCGCCGTGGATCGTCACCCCCGCCTCCTGGAGCGCCGGCACGAGCCGGGGCAGCAGCTCGTCCGCCGCGTCGGCGTGCACCAGCAGCGACTCGGCGGCGTTGCAGACGCTGGTCCGGTGGGTCTTGGCGTTGAGCACGATCGCGAGCGCCTTGTCGAGGTCGGCCGCGCGGTCGACGTAGACGTGGCAGTTGCCCACCCCGGTCTCGATCACCGGCACCGTCGACTCCTCCACGACGCTGCGGATCAGGCCGGCGCCGCCACGTGGGATCAGGACGTCGACCAGCCCGCGGGCACGCATCAGCTCCTTCACGCTCTCCCGGGAGTCGCCGGGGACCAGCTGGACGACGTCCGCGTCGAGTCCGGCGGACTCCACGGCGGTGCGCAGGGCCGCGACGATCGCGGCGTTGCTCGACCGCGCGCTCGAGCTCCCGCGCAGCAGGACCGCGTTGCCGGACTTGAGGCAGATCCCGGCGGCGTCGGCGGTGACGTTGGGGCGGGCCTCGTAGATCATCCCGACCACGCCGAAGGGCACGCGGACCTGGCGCAGCTCCAGCCCGTTGGCGAGGGTGCTCCCCCGCAGCACCTCCCCGACCGGGTCCGGGAGCCCGGCCACGTCGCGCAGCCCCTCCGCCATGCCGGCGAGCCGTTCTGGCGTCAGCCGGAGCCGGTCGACGACGTTGCCGGGTGTGCCCGCGGCCTCGGCGCGGGCCACGTCCTCCGCGTTGGCCGCGAGGATCTCCTGCTCGGCCCCGCCGAGCGCGTCGGCCATCGCGTGCAGCGCCCGGTCCTTCTGCGCCCGGGTTGCCAGGGCCAGGCCACGGCTGGCCCGGCGGGCGTGTCCGGCGGCCTCGGCGACCGAGTTCGCAGTACTCATGAGACGAGCCTAGATCGCGCTGACCCGCCCGAAAGTTTCGGGCGGGTCAGCGCTGTTTGCTGTCAGTTTCGGGCGGGTCAGCCCTTGCGCTCGTTGATCTGCTCGGTGGCCGCGGGCAGCACCTTGTGCAGGTCGCCCACCACGCCGAAGTCGACGAGCTCGAAGATCGGGGCCTCCTCGTCCTTGTTGACGGCCACGATCGTCTTCGAGGTCTGCATGCCGGCGCGGTGCTGGATGGCACCGGAGATGCCGTTGGCGATGTAGAGCTGCGGGGAGACGGTCTTGCCGGTCTGGCCGATCTGGAAGCTGTGCGGGATCCAGCCGGAGTCGACGGCGGCACGCGAGGCACCGACCGCGGCGCCGAGGGCATCGGCGAACTCCTCGATCGCGCCGAACTCGCCGCCCGTGCCACGACCACCGGACACCACGATCGCGGCGTCGGTGAGCTCGGGGCGGCCGGTCGACTTGCGCGGCTGCGAGGCCACGACCTTGGCGCCCTTGGCGACGTCGGAGATGGTGGCGGAGAACTCCTCCACCGCGGCCGCACCCTCGGCCTCCTCGGGCGTCGCGGAGTTCGGCTTCACGGTGATCACCGGCGTGCCCTTGGTGACCTTGGCCGTGACCGTGTAGTTGCCGGCGAAGACGGACTGGGTCGTCACCGGACCCTCCTCGACGTCGACCGCGTCGGTGATCAGGCCGGACTCGATCTTGATGGCCAGCCGGGCGGCGATCTCCTTGCCCTCGAAGGACGACGGGATGAGTACGGCGTCCGGGGACGCCTTCTCGACCAGCTGCTGGAGCACCTCGGCCTTGGGCGCGACGAGGTAGCCCTTGATCTCGCTGTCGTCGACGACGTAGACCTTCTCGGCGCCGTACTTCTTGACCTTCTCGGTGGCCTCGGAGGCCTTGTCGGCCGGCCCGATGAACACGGCGGAGGGCTCGCCGAGGCGACGCGCCAGCGTGAGGAGCTCGTAGGTGGGCTTCTTGACCGCGCCCTCGGCGTGGTCGATCAGTACCAGGATCTCAGACATTGATGAACGCTCCTCAGATGAACTTCTTGGAGGCGAGGAACTCGGTGAGCGCCTTGGCGCCCGAGCCGTCCTCGTCGGTGACGATCTCGCCCTGGGTGCGGGGCGGCCGTTCGGTCGTCTCCTGCACCTCGGTCCAGGCGACGGAGAGGCCGACCTGGTCGGCCTCGACGCCGAGGTCGCCGAGCGACAGGGTGTCCAGCGGCTTCTTCTTGGCCGCCATGATCCCCTTGAACGACGGGTAGCGGGCCTCGCCGGACTGGTCGGTCACCGAGAGCACGAGCGGCATCGTCGCGCCGATCACGTCGGTCGCAGAGTCGCTGTCGCGCTTGATCCGGACCTGGTCGCCCTGGGTCTCGATCACCGAGGCGAGGGTGACCTGCGGGAGCTCGAGCCGCTCGGCGAGCATCGCCGGGACGACGCTCATGCTGCCGTCGGTCGACGACATGCCGCACACCACGAGGTCGGTCGATCCGATCTTCTCGACCGCCTTGGCGATCACCAGCGAGGTCGCGATGGCGTCGGAGCCGGCGATCGCGTCGTCGAGCACGTGGACGCCCTTGTCGGCGCCCATCTGGAGGGCCTTGCGGACCGCGTCCACGGCCTGCTCGGGACCGACGGTGAGGGCGATGACCTCGACGTCGTCGGGGTTCTCGGCCTTCTCCTTGATCTGGAGGGCCTGCTCCACGGCGTACTCGTCGAGCTCGGACAACAGCCCGTCGACGCCCACGCGGTCGACGGTCTTGTCGTCCTCGAAGTGCCGGTCGCCGGTGGCGTCGGGAACGTATTTCACACAGACAACAATGTTCATGGTGTGGCCGTTGCGGCCCCTCCTGTGCACTCGGTGTGGCCGATGAGGTTGTGCGGCGAGGTTACTAGCGGGAAACCTCCGACGAAACACGCCAGCCGGTGGGGTCGCTCACAGGGAGTCGTGGGTCACAGCCAACGCCCCTCACGGCTGGATGATCTTCACCACGATCCGCCCGACGATGAGATAGACGATCGCCCCGAGCCCCCAGTTGAAGAGGGCGTTCTTGACGTCGGCGTTGGCGCCGTCGAACGACTTGATGCCCGTCCCTGCGGGAGAAGATGTCCAGGTCGAAGAAGTCGGCGCCCGCGAGGAAGAACTCCACGAGCGGGTTGTGGCGGTTGAAGCCCAACGCGATGCACAGCGCACCCACGGCCAGGAAGACCGCCGCCACCACGAAGAACAGCCACACGACCTGGGCCACGCGGGTGCGCACCTGCGACACGGTGGTGCTGCCGCCCTTCACGGAGCGCGAGCGCCGGCTGCCGTCGCCGTTCTTGTCGCTGTCCTTCTTGCCTGCCTTGTCTGCCACTGACATCCCTTTGCTCGAGCCGTCCGTTCAGATGTTGCGAACGAAGGATGGCAGATTTTGGTCCCGCGTCGCGTCAGCGTCCGCGGAACTGGGCCTTCCCGGGGCCGCTCTCCACGAACGACTGCATCCCGATGGACCGGTCCTCGGTCGCGAACAGGGCGGCGAACTGCTGCCGCTCGATCCCCAGCCCGGTCTCCAGATCGACCTCGAGCCCCCGGTCGATGGTCTCCTTGGCCGCACGGAGGGCGTACGTCGCCGCGCCGGCGAACTGCGCCGCCCAGTCCATCGCCTCCTGGTAGACCGCTTCGGGGGCCACCACCCGGTCGACCAGGCCGATCGCGAGCGCCTCCTCGGCCTTGACGAACCGGCCGGTGAAGATCAGGTCCTTGGCCCGGCTGGGGCCGACCAGCCGCGTGAGCCGCTGGGTGCCACCGGCGCCGGGCATGATGCCGAGCAGGATCTCGGGCTGGCCGAGGACGGCGTCTTCCGCGGCGAAGCGGACATCGGCGCACAGCGCCAGCTCGCAGCCGCCGCCCAGGGCGTAGCCGGTGATGGCTGCCACGACCGGCTTGGGGATCTTCGCCACCGCGGTGAACGCGGACTGGAGGCCCTCGGAGCGCTTGATCATGTCGGTGTACGACATGTCGTTCATCTCCTTGACGTCGGCCCCGGCGGCGAACACCCGCTCGCCGCCGTACACCACCACCGCCTTGACGTCGTCGCGGGCGGCCGCCTCGTGGGCGGCGGCCCGGATCTCCTCCTGGACCTGCTCGTTGAGGGCATTCATCTTCGGCCGGTCGAGCCGGATGGTGCCCACCCCGGCCTGCTCCCCGGAACCGACTTCGAGTCGTGCGAACTCACCCATCAGGTCGTGTGCTCCTGTCGTCGTCAGAACGTGATGCCGCGGGCCGCGAACCGCTCGCGCACCAGCCTGGCCGCCGCCGCGCCGTCGCGGTCACGCGCCTCCTCGTAGGTCGCCTTGGCGGCGGCCTGGAAGGTGGTGTCGGGCGCGTAGTCGAACTGCGAGCTGATCAGGGTGGTGTCCCAGGCCTCGGTGGTCAAGCCCCTGGCGACATAGCCGAGCCGGATCTCCCAGAGCGCCTGGCTCCAGATCTGGCCGACGCTGTGGATGCCCCAGTTCTCAGGACGGTTCTGGATGGTGAAGCCGGTGTGGAAGTTGCGGATGCAGTGGGGAGCGGTCGGGTCGTAGGACGTGGCGTCCCAGTCCATCGGGCAGGACTCGGCGGCCTGGACCGGCCACGAGTTGTCCCGGGCCGCGTCGAGACCCACCGAGACCCCGAGGTAGTCGCCGAACGACTCGCCGATGGCGCCGGCGTCGAAGCTGGTGCC
The DNA here is from genome assembly GCA_963812345.1 of uncultured Actinomycetota bacterium. Taxonomy (GTDB): domain Bacteria; phylum Actinomycetota; class Actinomycetes; order Propionibacteriales; family Nocardioidaceae; genus Nocardioides. The sequence continues at coordinate 202,630 of CAWEVA010000023.1, read as the reverse complement.
GAAGCCGGGGACCTGGTCGTGGTGCACGGCGTGGCCGTACTCGTGCACGATCACCTCGGCGTCCTCGGCGTCGTCGACGCCGCCCTTGCCGAGCCGGATCAGGTCCTTCTTGTCCCACATGTAGGAGTTGTCGATCCCGTTCTGGTTGATCCGCACGTCGTACGGGCGCTTCAGGATGGGCGGCAGGCTCGACCCGAACCCGAGCGACTGGAGGTACTCCTGGGCCTGGTTGATCCAGAAGTAGCCCATCACCTGCTCGAACTCGTCCTGGCTGCGGTCGTAGATGAACGCGTTGGTGTCGCTGTGGGCCTGGGCGCCGGTGGTGCTGCGGACGTTGGCCCAGTCGCCGGAGAGGTAGCCCGAGCCGTCGAGGTTGCGCAGGGCCACCTGTGGCGTACTGCGACGCCGGGACTGCCGTGGCGGAGTCCTTCTGGTCGCGCAGTGTCTGGTCGCCCGACGACTGGACGGGGTTGACCATGAACACCTGGCGCGAGGCCGGTCGATGAACCGCTCTCGGGCGCGTCGGCGTGAGTGGGTACGGCGGTCAGCGCGGCCACGGTGGTGGCGGCGGCGAGACCGGCGATGATGAGCCGGATCCTGTGCACGGGGTGTCCCTCCCTGTTCAGCCGGCGCCCGGGGTGTGGCGCCGGTCACCGGGGCATCCTGCCCTGCCGACCCACCGAAGGCCAACACGACAGGGCCGACCGGGACCGTGAAGAATGGTCGGCGTGAGCCCGAACCGCTGGCGATGGCAGCACCGCGACCAGACAGCGCCGGTCTGGCCCGGCTCCCACCAGAGGCTCGGCGCCACCTGGACGCAGGAGGCCACCAACTTCGCCGTCTGGTCGCCCGAGGCGACGGCGGTCTGGGTCTGCCTCTTCGCGGAGGACGGCACCGAGTCCCGGCACCAGCTCACCGAGCACACGCTCGGCGTGTGGCACGGCCGCATCCCCGACGTTCCGGTCGGGCAGCTCTACGGGTTCCGGGCCGACGGCCCGTGGGACCCGCGCCACGGCCGGCGCTTCAACCCCGCCAGGCTGCTGCTCGATCCCTCTGCCCGCGCGATCACCGGTGAGGTCCGGCATGGCCCCGAGCTCCTCCCCCACGACGACCCGGCCCACCCGCACGGCGACCGGAGCGAGCGCGACTCCGCCGCGTCGATGCCGCGGAGCGTGGTCGTGCACGACGACTTCGACTGGGAGGGCGACACCCAGCTGCGCACCTGGTGGCGGGACACCGTCGTCTACGAGCTGCACGTCAAGGGCTACACCCAGCTGCACAACGAGATCCCCGAGCACCAGCGCGGCACCTATGCCGGGCTCGGCAGCCCCACCGTGACCCGCTACCTGCAGGACCTCGGCGTGACCGCGGTCGAGCTGCTGCCCGTGCACCACTTCGAGACCGAGCCGCACGTCGCCGCGCGCGGGATGCGCAACTACTGGGGCTACAACTCCCTTGGCTACTTCGCGCCGCACGCCGCCTACAGCTCGACCGGCGACCGGGGACAGCAGGTCACCGAGTTCAAGCAGATGGTCAAGGACCTGCACCGGGCCGGGATCGAGGTGATCCTCGACGTCGTCTACAACCACACCGCCGAGGGCTCGGCGGACGGTCCGACGTACAGCTTCCGTGGGCTCGACGACGTGGGCTACTACAAGCGCGCCCACGCGGCGGGCGACGCCTACTGGGACGTGACCGGCTGCGGCAACACCGTGGACTCGGGCAACATCGGTGCGCTGCGCCTGATCCTCGACTCCCTGCGCTACTGGGTCACCGAGATGCACGTCGACGGGTTCCGCTTCGACCTCGCGTCGGCCCTCGCCCGCACGGGCCACGACATCGACATGCACTGTGCCTTCCTGACCACGATCGAGCAGGACCCGGTGCTGCGGCACGTGAAGCTCATCGCCGAGCCGTGGGACGCGTCGATGGACGGCTACCTGGTCGGGTCGTTCCCGCCGCCGTGGGTGGAGTGGAACGACCGCTTCCGCGACACGATCCGCGACTTCTGGCGGCACGAGTCGCGGGGCATCCACGACGTCGCCTCCCGGTTGGCCGGCTCGTCGGACCTGTACGCCGACGACGGGCGCTCGCCGTACGCATCGGTCAACTTCGTCACCGCCCACGACGGCTTCACCCTGCGCGACCTCGTCTCCTACGAGCAGAAGCACAACGAGGCCAACGGTGAGGACAGCCGCGACGGCACCGACAACCACCGGTCGCAGAACTGCGGGGTCGAGGGCGAGACCGACGACCCCGAGATCCTGGCCCTGCGGCACCGGATCGCCGCGGGCCTGATGGCCACCCTGTGCCTGTCCAACGGGGTGCCGATGATCACCGCCGGTGACGAGCGGGGTCGCACCCAGCGCGGCAACAACAACGCCTACGTCCAGGACAACGAGGTGTCATGGGTCGACTGGCGGCCCGACGACGCGTGGCTCGACCTCTACGAGATCACCAGGACCGCGCTGAGGCTGCGCAAGGAGCACCCCGCCCTGCGGCAGCGCCACCACTTCGACGGCACGCCGTCGATCGCGGGCGGGCCCAAGGACCTGGCCTGGCTGCACCCGTCGGGCCGGGAGATGACCGAGGTCGACTGGCACGACGACTCGCTGCACGTGGTGGGCATGTTCGTCTCCGGCGACCCGCTCCGCGCTCCCGGTCCCCGCGGCGAGCAGCAGCGGGACTCGTCGTTCCTGATCTGGCTCAACAGCAGCGCCGACCCCGTCGAGGTGGCCCTGCCGGAGAACGAGTGGGTGAAGTCCGGCGAGGTCGTGCTCTCGACCGACCCCGCCCTCGAGCGCGGCACCCATGTGGCGGCAGGCGACGTGCTTCACCCTCGGCGCGCGCACGGTGGTCGTCGCCGAGTCGGCGTGAGTTACCGCAAACTGCCGCTGAGCCGTCGTGAGTTACCGCTCCGGCGGTAACTCGCGACGGCTCGGCGGGTTCTGCGGTAACTGGCGCCGGGTGGACGGTCAGGGACGGCGACGACGCCGAGCTCGGCCGGCGAGATGAGGAACTCGTTGCGCGGGATGGCCCGGACCGTGTAGCCGAAGCCACCGCTGCGCTCGAGCTGGAGGGATCCGTCGAACCGGTGCCGGCCGCCCTCGTAGCTCTCCACCACCGCCAGGGACTCGACCCGGGTGTTCACCAGGGTGTCCTCGGCGGTGACGACGCCGTGCACGAGCTGCACGTCCACGTCGTCGGGCGTGAGGTCCCCGAGGCCGACGTAGGCCTGCACGGTGAGCGTGGCGCCGACCTCCGGCGAGTCGCCGACCCCGTGGCTCTCCACATGCTCGATCCGGACCGCCGGCCAGCCCGCGCGGATCCGCTGCTTCCACTCCGCAAGTCGGGCGGCGCCCTCGTAGTCGGAGTTGAGCCTTCGTCCGGCGACAGCGGCCGGTCCGTAGAGCTCGGTGACGTAGTCGGACACCATCCGGGTGGCGAGCACCTTGGGACCGAGCGACTTCAGGGTGTGCCGCACCATCTCCAGCCACCGGGACGGGACACCGTCGGCGTCGGCGTCGTAGAAGCGGGGCGCCACCTCGTTCTCGATCAGGTCGTAGAGCGCCACCGACTCGATGTCGTCGCGCCGGTCCGGGTCGTCCACGCCGTCGGCGGACGGGATCGCCCAGCCGTTCTCGCCGTCGTACCACTCGTCCCACCAGCCATCGAGGATCGACAGGTTGAGACCCCCGTTGAGCGCGGCCTTCATCCCCGACGTGCCGCACGCCTCGTAGGGACGCAGCGGGTTGTTGAGCCAGACGTCGCAGCCGGGGTAGAGCGGCTGCGCCATCGCGATGTCGTAGTTGGGCAGGAAGACGATCCGGTGCCGGACCTCGGGGTCGTCGGCGAACTTCACCATCTCCTGGATCAGCTTCTTGCCGCCGTCGTCGGCCGGGTGCGACTTGCCGGCGATGATCAGCTGCACCGGCCGCTCGGGGTGGAGGAGCAGCCTCTTGAGGCGCTCGGGGTCGCGCAGCATCAGGGTGAGGCGCTTGTACGACGGCACCCGGCGCGCGAAGCCGATGGTCAGGACGTCGGGGTCGAGCGCCGAGTCGATCCAGCCGAGCTCGGCCGGCGCCGAGCCCCGCTTGGCCCACGACCTGGCGAGCCGGCGTCGCGCGTCCTCGACGAGGCGCTGACGGAGCATCCGCTTGGTCGCCCAGATGTCGGCGCCCGGCACCTTGTCGACCAGGGCCCAGAAGGCGTCCGGGTCTTCGGAGTACCGGTCCAGCCCGTGGGCGGCGGCGAGCTCGAACACCTCACGGCCCACCCAGGTCGGCGCGTGGACGCCGTTGGTGATCGACCCGATCGGCACCTCGGCCTCGTCGAAGGCCGGCCACAGGCCGTTGAACATCCCCCGGCTCACGTGGCCGTGGAGCTGCGAGACCCCGTTCGCCCGCTGGGCCAGCCGGAAGCCCATGACCGCCATGTTGAAGACGGAGGGGTCGCCGCCGTCGTAGTCCTCGGCGCCGAGGGCCAGGATCCGTTCGACCGGGACACCGGGGGTGGGGCTGAAGCCGCCGAAGTACTGCTCGACCAGCTCGCGCGGGAACCGGTCGATGCCGGCCGGCACGGGCGTGTGGGTCGTGAAGACCGTGGAGGCGCGACCGACCTCGAGCGCGGTGTCGAAGTCCAGGTGGGGGCCGCCCTCGGCCACCGTCAGCTCCCGGATCCGCTCCAGCCCGAGGAACCCGGCGTGGCCCTCGTTGGTGTGGAACACCTCCGGGTCGGGCGCGCCGGTGATCCGCGAGAACGCGCGCAGCGCCCGGACGCCGCCGACGCCGAGCAGCAGCTCCTGGCGGAGCCGGTGCTCGCTGGTCCCGCCGTAGAGCCGGTCGGTCACGTGCCGGAAGTGGTCGGGATTCTGCTCGACGTCGGAGTCGAGCAGGAGCAGCGGCACCCGGCCGACGCGGGCCACCCAGATCTGGGCGATCAGCTCGGCCTCGTCCGGCATCGTGATCGACACCAGCGCCCGGGAGCCGTCGTCCTCCTTGAGCAGGGTCAGCGGGAGCTCGTCGGGGTCGAGCACCGGATAGGTCTCCTGCTGCCAGCCCTCGCGGGACAGGGCCTGCTTGAAGTACCCGTGCCGGTAGAGGAGGCCGACGCCCACCAGGGGCACCCCGAGGTCACTGGCCGCCTTGAGGTGGTCGCCGGCGAGGATGCCGAGTCCGCCGGAGTACTGCGGGAGCACGGCGGTGATGCCGTACTCCGGTGAGAAGTAGCCGATGGCCTGCGGCACGTCCTGGCTGTCCTGGCGCTGGTACCAGCGCTCACCGGTGAGGTACGCCTCCAGGTCCGCCCGGGCGGTCTCGAGCCGGCCCAGGAACTCGGTGTCCGCTGCCAGCTCGTCGAGCCGGCTGCGGCCGACCGCACCCAGCAGTCGCACGGGGTCGTGACCGACCGAGTCCCACACGTCGGGGTCGACTTCCTGGAAGACGTCCTGCGTCGGCGGGTGCCAGGACCACCTCAGGTTGCCGGCGAGGTCGCCGAGGGCGGCCAGCGGGCCGGGGAGGACGGGACGGACGGTGAATCGTCTGATCGCGCGCACTTACCGACGGTAGCGCCGATCTGTGGAACGTTCCAAGTCCGCTGGTCCGCGGCTTGCGCGGGCGGGTCCCGATTCGCAAGTGTGGGGGGCATGGTCGGACGCATCCCCGTTATGGACGTCAAGCCCCTGGTCGACTTCGGGCGTCAGCCCGCGAAGGCGACCGTGGGCGAACCGTTCCCCGTCTCCGCGACGATCTTCCGGGAGGGACACGACCAGCTGGGCGCCGACGTGGTGCTCATCGGCCCGGACGGAGTCCGGCGACCACCGGTCCGGATGGCGCCGGACCCGCACGTTCCCGACCGCCTCGCGGCCTGGGTGACACCGGACGCCGAGGGCGCGTGGACCTTCGAGATCCAGGCGTGGTCCGACCCGCTGTCGACCTGGGAGCACGACGCCGGGCTCAAGATCCCGGCCGACGTCGACGTCGAGCTGATGTTCACCGAGGGCCGGCTGCTGCTGGAGCGGGTCGCGGCCGGGCTCGAGTCGCCCAACGAGCTGAAGCTGGTGACCGGCGCGATCGACGCCGCCGCGGACACCGGCCGGCCGGCCGGGGCCCGGCTGGCCGCCCTGCAGGACCCCGAGCTGGTCGAGGTGCTGCGCGCCAACCCGCTGCGCGAGCTGTTGACGGTGGAGGGCCCGTTCCGGGTGTACGCCGACCGCACCCGGGCGCTCTACGGCAGCTGGTACGAGTTCTTCCCCCGCTCCGAGGGAGCGACCCTTGACCCCGCCACCCACAAGGTCACCAGCGGGAACCTCCGGACCGCGGCGCGTCGGCTCGACGCCGTCGCCGAGATGGGCTTCGACGTGATCTACCTCCCGCCGATCCATCCGATCGGCGAGGTCAACCGCAAGGGCCCGAACAACACGCTCACCCCCGGCCCCGACGACCCGGGCTCACCATGGGCGATCGGCAGCCGTGAAGGCGGCCACGACGCGATCCACCCCGACCTGGGCACGTTCGACGACTTCGACGCCTTCGTGGCGCGGGCCGGCGAGCTCGGGCTGGAGGTCGCCCTCGACCTCGCCCTGCAGTGCGCCCCGGACCACCCCTGGGCCACGAAGCACCCCGAGTGGTTCACCACCCGCGCCGACGGCACCATCGCCTACGCGGAGAACCCGCCGAAGAAGTACCAGGACATCTACCCGCTCAACTTCGACAACGACCCCAAGGGCCTCTCCAAGGAGATCCTGCGGGTGGTGAAGCTCTGGATGAAGCACGGAGTGCGGATCTTCCGCGTGGACAACCCGCACACCAAGCCGGTCGCCTTCTGGGAGTGGCTGCTCGCGGAGATCCGGCGCACCGACCCCGACGTCGTCTTCCTGGCCGAGGCGTTCACCCGCCCGGCGATGATGCGGGCCCTCGGTGCGATCGGCTTCCAGCAGAGCTACACCTACTTCACCTGGCGCACCGCCCGCGGGGAGATCGAGGACTACCTGCGCGAGCTGGCGCACGAGACCGACCACCTGATGCGGCCGAACTTCTTCGTGAACACGCCCGACATCCTCCACGCCTACCTGCAGTACGGCGGCCCGGCGGCGTTCAAGGTCCGCGCCACGCTGGCGGCCACGTCCTCGCCGAGCTGGGGCGTCTACGCCGGCTTCGAGCTGTTCGAGCACGTCGCCGTCAAGCCCGGGAGCGAGGAGTACCTCGACTCCGAGAAGTACCAGGTCCGGGTCCGGGACTGGGAGGGCGCGGCGGCCGAGGGCCGCACCCTCGCGCCGTACCTCCGGCGGCTGAACGAGGTCCGCCGGGACCACCCGGCCCTCCAGCTGCTCCGCAACATCACCATCCACAGCAGCGACGACGACAACATCCTGGTCTACAGCAAGCGGGCAAGTCGCCGGGTCGCTCCCCAGAGCCTTCGCACCTCCGGCGAGCACGACGACATCGTGATCGTGGTGATCAACCTCGACCCGCACGCCACCCGCGAGACGATGGTCCACCTCGACCTCCCCGCGCTGGGGATGGACTGGCACGACTCGTTCCTCGTCCACGACGCGTTCATCGACGAGACCTGGACGTGGGGCCAGCACAACTACGTCCGGCTCGACCCCGGCCACGAACCGGCCCACGTGCTGACCGTCAGGAGGCCACGTTGAGCACCTCCAGGACGGTCGAGGAGGCGGTCGAGGCAGGCGCACCAGGGCCCGGAGTGGTTCAAGACCGCCGTGTTCTACGAGGTCCTGGTCCGGTCCTTCCGCGACTCCAACTCGGACGGCACGGGTGACTTCAAGGGGCTGATCGAGAAGCTCGACTACCTGGAGTGGCTGGGCGTCGACTGCCTGTGGATCCCGCCGTTCTTCACCTCGCCGCTGCGCGACGGCGGGTACGACGTCGCCGACTACACCGACATCCTCCCCGAGTGCGGGACGGTCGACGACTTCCACGAGCTGCTCGACGAGGCCCACAAGCGCGGCATCCGGGTGATCATCGACTTCGTCATGAACCACACCAGCGACGCGCACCCGTGGTTCCAGTCCAGCCGGGAGGACCCCGAAGGCCCGTTCGGGGACTTCTACGTCTGGTCCGACACCGACGACATCTACCAGGACGCCCGGATCATCTTCGTCGACACCGAGCCCTCGAACTGGACCTGGGACCCGGTCCGCCAGCAGTACTACTGGCACCGGTTCTTCTCCCACCAGCCCGACCTCAACTTCGACAACCCGAAGGTGCGCGAGGCGATGTTCGACGCCCTCTCGTTCTGGCTCGACATGGGGCTGGACGGGTTCCGGCTCGACGCCGTCCCCTACCTCTACGAGCGACCCGGCACCAACGGCGAGAACCTCCCCGAGACCCACGAGTTCCTCCGGCAGGTGCGCCAGTACGTGGACACCAAGTACCCGGGGCGGGTCCTGCTCGCGGAGGCCAACCAGTGGCCGGCCGACGTGGTCGACTACTTCGGCGACTTCGAGAAGGGGGGCGACGAGTGCCACATGTGCTTCCACTTCCCCGTCATGCCGCGCATCTTCATGGCGGTCCGGCGCGAGTCCCGGTTCCCGATCTCGGAGATCCTCGAGCAGACCCCCGCCATCCCCGACGGGTGCCAGTGGGGCATCTTCCTGCGCAACCACGACGAGCTGACGCTGGAGATGGTCACCGACGAGGACCGCGACTACATGTGGGACGAGTACGCCAAGGACCCACGGATGAAGGCCAACATCGGGATCCGGCGCCGCCTCTCCCCCTTGCTCGACCACGACACGAACCGGATGGAGCTGTTCACAGCGCTGCTGCTCTCCCTGCCCGGGTCGCCGGTCCTCTACTACGGCGACGAGATCGGCATGGGCGACAACATCTGGCTCGGTGACCGCGACGGCGTGCGCACACCGATGCAGTGGACGTCGGACCGCAACGCCGGCTTCTCGTCGGCCACCCCGGGCAAGCTCCACCTCCCGCTGATCCAGGACCCGGTCACGGGCTACCAGAGCGTCAACGTCGAGGCACAGATGGAGAACTCCTCCTCGCTGCTGCACTGGACCCGGCGGATGATCCACGCCCGCCACCAGCACCCGGCGTTCGGCCTCGGCTCGTTCACCGACCTCGGCGGCTCCAATCCCAGCGTCCTGTCCTACGCCCGGGAACACGACGGCGATGTCATCGTCTGCGTCAACAACCTGTCCCGCTTCCCACAGCCGGTGGAGCTGGACCTGCGCCCCTGGGAGGGGATGATCCCCGTCGAGCTGATCGGCGGAGTGCCCTTCCCGCCGATCGGTGAGCTGCCGTATCTCCTGACGCTGGGTGGGTACGGCTTCTACTGGTTCCGGGTGACCACACCGGCCACGGAGGAACTGACCGCCCCATGACGAATCCCATCGCAGACCCCCTCGAGCTGATCGAGGCCTACGTCGGACACGCGCGCTGGTTCGGCGGCAAGGGCCGACCCTTCACGCTCGCCGGACGACGCCGGCTCGGCGAGGTCCCCGCTGGCGAAGGGCGACGGGCCGCGCGCGGCCATCGACCTCGTCACCGTCGAGTACGCCGACTCGGCCGGCGGCACCGAGATCTACCAGCTGCCGCTGGCGTTCTACGCCGAACCGCAGGACCACCTGAGCCACGCCCTGGTCGGGATGTGGGAGGACGACGACTTCGGCCCCAGCCATGTCTACGACGCCGTCCACGACCGCTACGCCATGGCCTACTGGCTGAGCTCCTTCGCCGAGCCGGACGCAGGAGGGGCCGCTTCGCTTCCATCGGCTCCCCGGCCACGAGCTCGACCTGGAGGCGCACTCGACCCTGTTCTCCGGCGAGCAGTCCAACTCCTCGGTGAGGTTCGGCGACGACTCCCTGCTGAAGGTGTTCCGCAAGATCACGCCCGGCACCAACCCCGACATCTCCGTCCACGAGGTGCTCACCCGGGCCGGCTCGGAGCACGTGGCGGCGCTCTACGGCTGGCTGGAGGTCGAGGAGGTCTCGACAGGCTCGACCACCGAGGGGGCCCGCTCCAGCTGGCGATGCTCCAGCAGTTCCTCCGCACCGCCAGCGACGGCTGGGACCTCGCCCTCAACAGTGTCCGCAACCTCTTCGCCGAGGCCGACCTGCACGCCGACGAGGTGGGCGGCGACTTCGCCGGGGAGTCGGCCCGCCTCGGCGTCGCCCTGGCCGAGACCCACGCCAGCCTCCAGGAGCACTTCCCCACCCAGAAGTGGTCCACCGAGCAGGTCACGTCCCTGGTCGACGGCATGCACAGCAGGCTCGACGCCGCGCTCGACGTCGTACCCGAGCTCGCGGAGCACGCCGACCGGCTGCGGGCGACGTTCGACCACGTCCGCCGGATCCGCGACCTCAAGGTGCAGCAGATCCATGCCGACCTGCACCTCGGCCAGACGCTGCGGACGGTCAAGGGCTGGAAGATCGTCGACTTCGAGGGCGAGCCGGCCAAACCGCTCTCCGAGCGGCTGCTCCCGGACTCCCGCTGGCGCGACGTCGCGGGCATGTTGCGGTCGTTCGACTACGCGCCGCGGGTGGTCGAGCGCACGGTCAAGGAGAGCGAGTACGTCGGGGCCGAGCAGCGCGAGTTCCGGGCCGCCGAGTGGGCCGAGCGCAACCGCGACGCCTTCCTGTCGGCCTATGCCGGGGGTGACCTGACCGTGGACCAGGAGACCCTGCTCTCCGCCTATGTCGCCGACAAGGCGGTCTACGAGGTCGTCTACGAAGCCCGCAACCGGCCCGGCTGGGTGGACATCCCGCTGGCCGCCATCAGGAGGATCGAGAAGTCGTGACTGGAACCAGGCCCATCTCCCGTGCCGAGCTCGAACAGCTCGTGAGCGGCGGGCACGGCCACCCGCACGGCGTCCTCGGCCCGCACCTGCACGAGGGCGCGGTGACGGTCAGGGTGCTCAAGCCGCTGGCGTCGTCGGTCAACATCGTCTACGGCGACGAGTCCGTCCCGCTGGAGCACGAGCACGCCGGGGTGTGGGTGGGCGTGCTGCCGGGCCCCGGGAACGGCACGAAGGTCGACGTGCCGGACTACCGCGTGCGCGTCGACTACGGCCAGGAACCGGTCGTCGTCGACGACCCCTACCGCTTTCTGCCCACGCTGGGCGAGGTCGACCTGCACCTGATCAACGAGGGCCGGCACGAAGAGCTCTGGCAGGCCCTCGGCGCCCGGGTTCACCACTACGAGACCCCGCTGGGCGGGACCGTCTCCGGCACGTCGTTCGCGGTGTGGGCCCCGTCGGCGCGAGGGGTGCGGATCAAGGGGTCGTTCAACGACTGGGACAGCCGGGCGCACCCGATGCGCCAGCTCGGGGAGTCCGGTGTGTGGGAGCTGTTCGTGCCCGACATCGGCACCGGAGCCCGCTACAAGTTCGAGATCCTCGGCTTCGACGGGGAGTGGCGCGAGAAGGCCGACCCCATGGCCTTCCACACCGAGATCCCGCCGGCGACGGCGTCGGTGGTGTTCGAGTCGACGTACACCTGGGGAGACGAGGAGTGGATGGCCACGCGTGCCGCGCGTGCAGCCCGTCCAGGAGGCGATGTCGGTCTACGAGATGCACCTCGGCTCCTGGCGGAAGCGCGGTGGCGAGACGTTGACCTATGCCGAGATCGCCGACGAGCTCATCCCGTACCTGACCGACCTCGGGTTCACGCACGTCGAGTTCCTCCCGGTGATGGAGCACCCGTTCGGCGGGTCCTGGGGCTACCAGGTCACGTCGTACTTCGCCCCGACCGCGCGGTTCGGCGACCCCGACGGATTTCAGGCACCTCGTCGACCGGCTGCACCAGGCCGGGATCGGCGTGATCGTGGACTGGGTTCCCGCCCACTTCCCCAAGGACTCGTTCGCGCTGGCCCGGTTCGACGGCACCCCGCTCTACGAGGACCCGAACCCGTCCCGCGGCGAGCACCCTGACTGGGGCACCTACGTCTTCAACTTCGGCCGCCGCGAGGTCCGCAACTTCCTGGTCGCGAACGCGCTCTACTGGCTGGTCGACTACCACATCGACGGACTGCGCGTCGACGCCGTCGCCTCGATGCTCTACCTCGACTACTCGCGCGAGCCGGACGAGTGGAGCCCGAACGTCCACGGCGGCCGGGAGAACCTCGAGGCCGTGGAGTTCCTGCAGGAGATGAACGCCACCGTGGGCAAGCGGGTGCCCGGCGCGATGACGATCGCCGAGGAGTCCACCTCGTGGGAGGGCGTCACCCGCCCCACCTCGGAGGGCGGGCTCGGGTTCGGGTTCAAGTGGAACATGGGCTGGATGCACGACACGCTGGGCTACTTCCAGAACGACCCGATCCACCGCTCCCACCACCACAGCGAGCTGACGTTCTCGATCGTCTACGCCTGGTCGGAGAACTTCGTGCTCCCGATCAGCCACGACGAGGTGGTCCACGGGAAGGGGTCGCTGCTGCGCAAGATGCCGGGCGACCGCTGGAAGCAGCTGGCGAACCTGCGCGCCTTCCTCGCGTTCATGTGGGCCCACCCGGGCAAGCAGCTGCTGTTCATGGGCGCCGAGCTCGGCCAGGAGTCGGAGTGGGCCGAGGCGCGCGAGCTCGACTGGTGGCTCCTCGACCATCCCGAGCACGCCGGGGTCCATGCGTTGGTGCGGGACCTCAACCGCCTCTACGCCGAGACCCCCGCGATGTGGTCGCGCGACCACGAGCCCGAGGCGTTCTCCTGGATCGACGCCAACGACGCCAGCCGCAACGTCTTCTCGTTCGTCCGCCTCGGGGACTCCGAGCCCGACCTCGTCTGCGTCGCCAACTTCGCGGCGATCCCCCACGACTACCGGCTCGGTCTGCCCTCCGCGGGCACGTGGGAGGAGGTGCTCAACACCGACGCCGCGCTCTACGGCGGTTCCGGGGTCGGCAACCTCGGACGGGTCGAGGCGGAGACCGGCGAGCACTCCGGCCATCCGGCCCATGCCGACATCGCCCTCCCCCCGCTGGGGGTCGTCTGGCTCCGACGCGCATGATTCCCGGTTCTGGCCCGATCCGGGTCGCTTCCCGAGCTCGTCGCTGTGTCGTTGTGACACAGCCGGGGTCGATTCCCCGGTCCCCCGCTCCGCCGTTGTGACACAGCCCGGGTCACAACGCCGCTGGCGGGCTGCCAGGAGCCGACCCACCACGGGTCAACACCCGAGCCTGTGGAGGGCTGGCCCGGCAGGTCCGGATCTCGGGTAGGACCGACCCATGCCTCGCCTGGTCGACTACGCCTGCCGCTTCGAGTTCCTCAGGCGAGCGGCCTTCGTCATCGTGCGCGATCGCGGCGTCGGCGACCTGTCCCGCCACTCGATCGCCCACGTGCTGGGAACCTCGGTGAGCACCGTCCGGCGGCTCCTCCACCACGACGCCCGACTGACCGCGCTGGCGATGGACGAGGTGACCCGGCGACGTCGGCTCGGCCGGTGGGGAGTGCCGCAGGGAGGTCCGGAGGAGGTGGCGCTCTCATTGCTCCGGCGCGCGCTGCCCGACGAAGACCACCGCATCGCCGAGGAGCTGGTTTGGTGGCGACTGGTGATCGCCGGCGCGGCCGGCGAGCGGTTCGGCGACGACACGCGCGCCACACACGACTCCGATTGGGGCGACGGCAGCCTGCGCGACCAGTACCAGGTCGCCACCCTGGGCTTCGTGGACCAATCCGTGCGAACTGACCCCGACGCGACCACAGAACAGGCCACACCAGACCCGCTCGCCGCGGACATCGCGGCGTACGACGCCGACATCACCGCCCTCATCACCAGGGTGCTCGGCCTGCTCGGAGTCTCCGACCCAGACCACGCCGAGGCCCTCCGGATCCGGGCGCTGCTGGACGGCCTCAACCTCCGCGTGTGCCTGGGCCGGCTGACGCCGGGTGAGGCGGTCGCGGCGCTGACCCGCCATCTGTCCACGGTTAGGGTGGCCGCGTGACCCAGGACCCGACGACCGTGACGACCGTCGCGGACGGGATCGCCCGGATCAGCTGGATCCCGGCGCTGCACGACGAGGGGCTGTGGGGCGCCGCCGACGTCGTACGCCGCGAGGTCGAGGCCGCGTTGTCCGCGCACGGTCGAGTGGAGACACTCGTCGATCCCGACGACCAGCTGGGCCAGCGGGTGGCCACCTGGGCCGGGATGCGCCGCGAGGGAGTCATGCGCGGGCTGGACGTCGAGGGACGGTCGGGTGACCGGATCGTCTACGCGCGCCTCGCGACCGACGTGCCGGCGAGCGAGCCGGGCGGGTTCCGGGCCCTGCTCAACTCCTTCCTGCCCCGCAAGCGGGCCATCAGCCAGATGCTGATCCGCGACACCGCGGAGCGGGTGCTGCTGTGCGAGCTCACCTACAAGCAGGACTGGGACCTGCCCGGCGGCGTCGTGGAGGTCGGCGAGTCGCCACAGCTGGCGGTAGGGCGAGAGGTGGAGGAGGAGCTCGGACTGTCCATCGGGGCCGGCGCCCTGCTCCTCACCGACTGGCTGCCGCCGTGGGGCGGCTGGGACGACGCGCTCTGCCTGGTCTTCGACGGCGGGACCCACGACCCGGCGGTGGCCGAGGTGATCGTGAAGCAGGACCGCGAGATCCGGGCCGCAGCCTTCTGCACGATCGACGAGGTCCGGGACCGCTCGGCCGACTTCACCGCGCGACGGGTCGAGGCGGCGCTGGCGAACCTGAAGGCACCGGGGCCGGCCTACACCGAGTCCGGCCGCTGACCCACCGGGCCGCCTTCCCGCTCGACGCCCGAAGAGGGCAGTATCAGCGCGTGACCTCATTCGTCCATGACTTCGCCGACGGCAACAAGGACCAGAAGGACCTGCTGGGTGGCAAGGGCGCCAACCTCGCCGAGATGACGAACCTCGGGCTGCCCGTGCCGCCGGGTTTCACCATCACCACCGAGGCCTGCCAGGCCTACCTCGCCGAGGGCCACGAGCCGGACGGAATGGCCGACGAGGTCTCCGAGCACCTCGCCGCCCTGGAGAAGGCCATGGGCCGCACCCTCGGCGACCCCGAGGACCCGCTCCTGGTCAGCGTGCGCTCCGGCGCGAAGTTCTCGATGCCGGGAATGATGGAGACCGTCCTCAACGTCGGCCTCAACGACGAGTCGGTGCGCGGCCTGGCGAGCCAGAGCGACGACGAGCGGTTCGCGCTGGACTCCTACCGCCGCCTGCTCCAGATGTTCGGCGCGACCGTGCTCGGCGTCGACGGCGAACACTTCGCCGAGGCCCTCGACGAGGCGAAGCGGGCCCGCGGCACCGACAACGACCTCGACCTCGACGCCGACGACCTGCGCGGACTCGTCACGAGCTTCCAGCAGATCGTGGAGAAGCACGCAGGGCGGCCCTTCCCCCAGGACCCGCGCGAGCAGCTCGACCTGGCGATCCGCGCGGTCTTCGAGTCGTGGAACACCGACCGCGCCCGTCTCTACCGCCGCCAGGAGCGGATCCCCGAGGACCTCGGCACGGCCGTCAACGTCCAGGCCATGGTCTTCGGCAACTTCGGCATGGACTCCGGCTCGGGCGTCGCGTTCACCCGCGACCCGGCCAGCGGCAACCAGGGCGTCTACGGCGACTACCTGCAGAACGCCCAGGGTGAGGACGTCGTCGCCGGGATCCGTAACACGGTGTCGCTCGCCGACTTCAAGTCGGTTGACCGGGGGTCCTACGACGAGCTGATGACGATCATGGCGAGGCTGGAGCGCCACTACCGCGACATGTGCGACATCGAGTTCACCGTCGAGCGCGGCAAGCTGTGGATGCTGCAGACGAGGGTCGGCAAGCGCACGCCTGAGGCCGCGTTCCGGATCGCGATGCACATGGTCGACGAGGGGCTGGTCGGCATGGACGAGGCCGTGCTCCGGGTGACCGGCGACCAGCTGGCCCAGCTGATGTTCCCCCGCTTCGACGCAGATGCCGAGCGGACCCTGCTCGCGACCGGGATGAACGCCTCACCCGGGGCCGCGGTCGGAAAGGCCGTCTTCGACTCCGACACCGCCGTCGCGTGGGCGGAGAAGGGCGAGGACGTGATCCTGGTCCGCAAGGAGACCAACCCCGACGACCTTCGCGGGATGGTGGCCGCCCGCGGCATCCTCACCAGCCGGGGCGGCAAGACCTCTCACGCGGCGGTCGTCGCGCGCGGGATGGGCCGGACCTGCGTCTGCGGCGCCGAGGCCCTCCTCGTGGACGCCAAGGGCAAGGAGTTCCGGGTCCGTGACGGCGACACCGTCCGCGAGGGCGACGTGATCTCCATCGACGGCACCACCGGGGAGGTCTTCGCCGGCGAGGTGCCGGTCTCCGACTCCGTGGTCGTGCGCCACTTCGAGGGAGAGAAGATCGACGACGACCTGGTCTCCGCGGTCTCCCGGATCATGGCGCACGCCGACGGCGCCCGTCGGCTGCGGATCCGTGCGAACGCCGACACCCCGGACGACTCGTCGCGGGCACGCCGGTTCGGCGCCGAGGGGATCGGCCTGTGCCGCACCGAGCACATGTTCCTCGGCGACCGCCGCGAGCTGGTGGAGCGGCTGATCGTGGCCGAGGACGAGTCCACCCAGACCGAGGCCCTGGACGCGCTGCTGCCCCTGCAGCGGCAGGACTTCACCGAGATCCTCGAGGCGATGGACGGGCTGCCGGTCACGATCCGGATGATCGATCCGCCGCTGCACGAGTTCCTCCCAGACCTCACCGAGCTGTCAGTCAAGGTCGCGGTCGCGGAGGAGCGCGGCGAGGTGGACGAGCACGACCGGACGCTCCTGGCCCACGTCCGACGGCTGCACGAGCAGAACCCGATGCTCGGCATGCGCGGCGTCCGGCTGGGCATCGCGATCCCCGGGCTGTTCCGGATGCAGGCCCGGGCCATCCTGGAGGCGGCGGCCGACCGCATCGAGTCCGGCGGCCGACCGTTGCCGGAGATCATGATCCCGCTGGTGGCCAGCGTCCGCGAGTTCGACGCGGTCCGGTCGGGGATCCTCGACGTCGCCGAGGAGGTCCAGCGCGATCGCGGCGTACCGCTGGAGTTCCAGGTCGGCACGATGATCGAGCTGCCGCGGGCCGCGTTCCTCGCCGACCGGATCGCGGGATCCGCGGAGTTCTTCTCCTTCGGCACCAACGACCTGACCCAGATGGCGTGGGGCTTCTCCCGCGACGACGTCGAGGCCGTCGTTCTTCTCGCGCTACTTCGAGCACGGGATCTTCGACGTATCGCCGTTCGAGTCCCTGGACCAGCTCGGGGTGGGCGGCATGGTCGAGATGGGCACCAGCAAGGGGCGAGAGACGCGCCCCGACCTCAAGGTCGGGATCTGCGGGGAGCACGGCGGCGACCCCCGCTCCATCCACTTCTTCGACCGGGTCGGGCTCGACTACGTCTCGTGCTCACCCTTCCGGGTGCCGGTGGCCCGGCTCGAGGCCGGGCGGTCGGTGCTCTCGCAGAGATAGTCCGTCACGAAAAGCTCCGGAACTCCGCGGAACATGGAGCTTTGCGTGACGGACTATCCGTCAGAACAACGCTGAGGCGAGGTTCTGCCGCCCACGCAGCACGCGCGGGTCGTCGTTGCCGACGGCCCCGAAGAGTCCGAGCAGGTGCTCGCGGGCCTGGTTCCTGACGTCGCCCTCGCTGCGCCGGACCAGCTCGACCAGGCGGTTGAACGCGTCGTCGACGTGGCCGCCGAGCATGTCGAGGTCGGCGACCATGGTCTGGGCGTCGACGTCGTCGGGGTTGGCGGCCGCGGCCTCGCGGGCCGTCTGGAGGTCGACGCCCTGGGTCCGCTGCAGGACCTGGGCCATCGCCAGCCCGGCGGCGGCCTCGGCGTCGGCCGGGTTGGCGTCGACGAGCTTCTGGTACTCCGCGACCGCCGTGTCGATGTCGCCCTCGCCCAGGGCGTCCTGGGCCGCGGCGTAGCGCGGGTCGGCCATCTCCTCGGCCTCCTCGCCCTCGGCCGGCGCGGCGCCCGTGCGCGGCTGGTGCCGGCCGGTGATGCCCTGTGTCGTCAGCTGCTGCATGACCTGGGTGAGGGCGGTGCGCAGCTCCTCGAGGGGTACGACGTCCTGGAACAGCGGCATCGGCCGGCCGTCGACGATCACCACGACGAGCGGGATCGACGGGATCTGCATGGCCTGCGCGATCTGCGGCACGGCGTCGATGTCGACCCGACCGGCGAGGAACTTGCCCTCGAACTCCCCCGACAGGGTCTCGATGTCGTCGGCCAGCTGCACGCTCTCGGGCATCCGCGACCGCGAGAAGAACACCAGCAGCACCGGCGCGGTCGTCGACGTCTCGACGATGGACTGGAAGTTCTGCTCGTTGATCTCGACGCAGTACGCCGACGTGGCGCCCGCCCCGGCCTGTCCGGCGGGACCCGCTGCCGGGGCGCCCGCCGGCGCCGAGCCTGCGGCACCGGGACCGGAGGCCCCCTTCAGGGCGGAGAGGTCGATCGCTCCGGGACGGCTGAACGGCTGCTGCGTCATGCCGCCATCCTAGGAGCCGCGGAGCCACCCGTTCCGTGGCGGGTCGGCGTCGATCCGTAGGACGTTCCCGGCAGGGTCGCGCGTCAGAAGCGGGCGGGTTCGCGGTACTCGCCCCACTCCGCCCGCAGCGCGTCGCAGATCTCCCCGAGGGTGGCCTCGGCCCGGACCGCCTCCATCATCGAGTCGATCATGTTCTCGTCGGTCCGCGAGACCTCGACCATCCGGGCGACGGCGGCGCGGGCGGCGGCGTCGTCGCGCGTCGTACGACGCTCGGTGAGCTCGCGCACCTGGTCGATCTCGACCTCGTGGCTGACCCGCAGGATCTCCAGGTCGTGGGTGATCGAGTCCTCGTGGCAGTTGACGCCGACGATCTTCTTGTCGCCCTTCTCGAGGGCCTTCTGGTACTGGAACGCGGCCTCCGCGATCTCCGACATGAACCAGCCCTCCTCGATGCCGCGGAGCAGCCCGCGGGTCATCGGCCACGCCGCCTCGTCGGGGGTGCCGACCGCCGAGCGGCGACTGCTCGGCGAGCGCCTCGGTGTCGGCGTGGGTCAGCGTCGATCCGCCCATGGCGAGGACCTTGTCGAAGATCGCGTTGGCCTCGGCCTCGATCTTGTCGGTGAGCGCCTCGACGTACCACGAGCCACCGAGCGGGTCGGCGACGTTGACGACGCCGGTCTCCTCCATGATCACCTGCTGGGTGCGCAGCGCGATCTCGGCGGCCTGCTCCGAGGGCAGGGCGAGGGTCTCGTCGAGGGCGTTGGTGTGCAGCGAGTTGGTGCCGCCGAGCACCGCCGAGAGCGCCTCGATGCCGGTGCGGACGACGTTGTTGTAGGGCTGCTGCGCGGTCAGCGAGACGCCGGCGGTCTGGGTGTGGAACCGCAGCCACTGGGCCTTCTCGGTCTTGGCGCCGTAGACGTCGCGCATCCAGCGCGCCCAGATCCGGCGGGCGGCCCGGAACTTCGCGATCTCCTCGAAGAAGTCCACGTGCGCGTCGAAGAAGAACGACAGCCCGGGCGCGAAGCCGTCGACGTCGAGGCCGCGGGAGAGGCCGAGCTCGACGTACCCGAACCCGTCGGCGAGCGTGAACGCGAGCTCCTGCGCGGCGGTCGAGCCGGCCTCGCGGATGTGGTAGCCGGAGACCGAGAGCGGCTTGTAGGCCGGGATCTTCTCGACGCAGTACTCCATCAGGTCGCCGATCAGGCGCAGGTGGGGCTCGGGGGTGAAGAGCCACTCCTTCTGGGCGATGTACTCCTTGAAGATGTCGGTCTGCAGGGTGCCGTTGAGCTTGCCGGTGTCGACGCCGGCGCGCTCGGCGGCGACGAGCATCATGCAGAACACCGGGACGGCGGGGCCGCTGATCGTCATCGAGGTGGTGACCTCAGCGAGGTCGATCCCGTGGAAGAGGGTCTCCATGTCGGCGGCGGAGTCGATCGCCACCCCGCAGTGGCCGACCTCGCCGAGCGACTTCGGGTCGTCGGAGTCGCGGCCCATCAGGGTCGGCATGTCGAAGGCGACCGAGAGTCCGCCGCCGCCCCGGCCCAGGATCATCCGGTAGCGCTCGTTGGTCTGCTTGGCGTTGCCGAAGCCGGCGAACTGCCGGATCGTCCACGTCCGCCCGCGGTAGCCGGTCGGGTAGAGGCCGCGCGTGAACGGGAACTCACCGGGCCACTCGGAGTCGTCGGAGCCGTAGGCGGGCTCGACCTCGACCCCGCTCAGCGTCGTGAAGTCGGCGTCGCGCACCCGCGACTTCTCGTAGCGGGACTGCCACCTGGATCGCGCCGATTCAGCGGTGGATCGGGCGTCGTCGTCGGTCGGGTTTGTCGGGGCCATGACCCAAATACTAGGACGTCCAACTAAATCAGGCCAGTCGCCGGCACCCGGACGGCCCGTGCCAGAATGTCGCGGTCCCCCACCACTGCGTCGGGGACGCGCGGAAGGGAAAGAGGGATGCGCGAACCGTCGTACGACTTCTCGGGGCGCCGGGTGCTCATCACCGGCGGAACCCGCGGAATGGGGCTGTACGTCGCTCACGCCTTCGCCGACGCCGGAGCCCAGGTCACGGTCACGGGCAACCAGTACCTCCGGGCCTACTACGACGCGGACCTCTCCCGCTTCGGCTACGACCAGCTGCGGCTGATGGACCGCGACTCGATCGCCGCGGTGGCCGGCCGGGTGGGCCCGCTCGACATCCTGGTCAACAACGCCCCGCCGGTGATGCCGGTCGACGCGGACGCGACCGAGCGACAGTTCCTCGGGCACGCCGTCCAGCTCGGCCTGGTCGGCCCGTTCGCCTTCACCCACCGGCTGCGCTTCCGGCTTGGGCCAGAGCTCGATGCGCGGCGGCGGCGTCGTGGTGAACATGCCGAGCGCGGAGCAGTGGTTCGCGCTCGCCCACGGCGAGCACGCCCGCCACGAGCTGACCGGCCGCACCCGTCGGCTCGCCTCGGAATGGGCGGGCGCCGGAGTGCGGGTCAACACCGTGACCGCCCACCTGGTGGAGCCCCAGCGGTCCGGGCTGAGGGTGCAGATCGACCGGAGCTCCGGTCCCCTGCTGACCCGCACCCGCAGCGCTCCCACCGGCACCTCCCGCGACGTGGGCAACGCCGTCCTCTTCCTCGCCAGCAGCGGTGCGGCAGCGATCCGCGGCCAGACCTTCCACGTCGACGCCTGGCACGAGAACGGCGGCTAGCCGCTCTGCCGAGCGCAGGTTGTTCGCGGACCTGGCTGAGAACCCAATGGTTTGACATCCATTGCGTCCGGGTAGGGGCATCGTCGGGTCCATTTGTGGACCGACTGTCCGGAACGAGAGCTGGGCTCTCACCAGCCCGGCGGTGGAGGCAAATCGTGAGCGACATATCGGGTACCAAGACCTCGACGGCACAGGAGACCAGGCACAAGCTCCCGATCAAGACGCTCGTGGCCGCCAGCATCGGCAACGCGATCGAGTGGTACGACTGGACCATCTTCGCGACATTCCTGATCTACTTCTCGACCCAGTTCTTCCCCGCAGACAACCCGGAGCTGGCGCTGGTGAACACCACGGCCACCTACGCGGTCGCCTTCTTCTTCCGCCCTGTCGGCGGTTGGGTGCTCGGCAGGTTCGCCGACACGCGCGGCCGCAAGGCGGCGATGATCCTGACCATCACACTGATGGCGGGCGGGTCCCTGGCCATCGGAATCCTCCCCACCTACGAGCAGGTGGGCTGGCTGGCGCCGATCCTGCTGCTGCTCGCCAGGGTGGCGCAGGGTATGTCGCTGGGCGGTGAGGTCTCCAACGCTTCCGCCTACCTGGCCGAGATCGCACCGGAGGGACGGCGCGGCCGCTACTCCGCGTTCTTCTACATCTCCACCGGCACCGCGCTGCTGCATCGCGTCGCTCCTCGGAGTCGCACTGTCGACGACGCTGACCGATGACCAGCTGTCGTCGTTCGGGTGGCGGATCCCGTTCATCATCGGCGGCATCCTCGCCGTGGTCGGTCTGTACCTCCGGCGCAGCCTGTCGGAGACACAGCAGTTCGAGGCGAACAAGGACAAGGCCGTGCGCGTGCACCGCCCGCTGCTGGCCACGATCACCCAGCACCCGAAGGCGGTCGGCCAGCTGGTCGGCATCACGTTGTTGAACACGCTCAACTACTACGTCTTCTTCAGCGCCCTCACGCCCTATGCCGTGGAGTCCCAGGGCGCCGACGACAACGACGTCTTCATCGCGCTGTCGGTCGGTACGGCGCTGTTCATCGCACTGCTCTACCCGTTCGGAAAGCTCTCCGACCGCTTCGGGCGCAAACCACAGCTGCTGTGCTGGTCGGCCGCCCTCGCGATCTTGATCATCCCGCTGTCCAAGCTGATCGAGGTGGAGGCAGGTCTGCCCGCGCTCCTGGTCGTCTTCTGCACGGGTCTGGGGCTGTATGCCCTCATGGCCTCGATCGCTCCAGCGATCATGAGCGAGCTCTTCCCGACCGAGCTGCGCGGCGTCGGGATCGGGGCCTGGTACAACATCACGGTCGCGACGTTCGGCGGCACCGCGCCGCTGGTGATCGCCTCGCTGGCCGGCGCCGGCCGCTCCAACCTGTTCTTCGTGTACGTCGCGATCGGCGCCACCATCGCCTTCTTCACGATCCTGACCCTGCGCGAGACGGCGCACCGGCCACTGAAGTGAGCGAGGTCCTCGACCTCCTCACGGAGCTCGTGCGTCACCGTTCCGTCGCGGCCGATGAGGGCGTGTTGTCCCGGCGAGCAGCGGCTCGACTCGAGGACGCCGGGTTCGCGGTAGCGCTCCATGACTGGCAGGAGGGTCGTGAGCAGCTCGTCGCACGGAACGGAGGGGATGCGCCGCTGACGCTGACCGGGCACCTCGACACCGTCCCGGCCGACCCTGGCCAGTGGAAGCTCGACCCGTGGGCGGCCGAGCGGGACGGCGATCGGGTCCTGGGCCGTGGCTCCAGCGACATGAAGTCCGGGGTCGCCGCCCTGCTCATGGCGGCGATGGGGCACGCGGCCCGCTCGCACGTCTGCCGCGGCGTGCAGGTGGTGCTGACGGCTGGGGAGGAGACCGGGTGCACCGGCGCGGCCACACTGCCACGCGACGCAATTGCGCCCGGAGGCCCGCTGCTGGTCGCCGAGCCGACCGCGAACCGGTTGCTGCCGGGGCACAAGGGCGCGCACTGGATGCGGCTGACGACCGCGGGCGTCGCCGCGCACGGATCGGCACCTGAGCTCGGGGACAACGCGGCGGTTCGCGTGGCCAAGGCGGCGGTCGCGCTGCACGAGTACGACGGATGGCCCGTCCACGACGTGTTCGGACGGGTCACCGCCAACGTCGGCCTGCTCCGCGGCGGCGTACAGCCCAACGTGGTTCCGGACATCGCCGAACTGCTGCTCGATGTCCGCACGGTGCCGGGGTCCGATCCCAGTACCTTGCGCGCGTTCGTATCCGAACTCGCTGGTGACGAGGTGGCCGTGGAGGACCAGGTAGTGCTGCCGGTCGTCGACACCGATCCCGCCGACCCGTTCGTGGCGCTGGTGCGCGAAACGTTGCAGGCTGCCGGGTTGGACGACGTACCGGCACCCCCTGCCCGCTACTTCACCGACGCTTCGGTGTTGGCATCGCTCCTCGCTGGCGGCGGAGCGCCCCGGCCGACGGTCGTCCTGGGGCCAGGGCAGCCGGAACAGTGTCACGTCGTCGACGAGTGGTGCTCGGCGGCCAAGGTCGAGGCTGCCGTCGAGGTGTACTCGTCGCTGCTCGACCGGTGGTGCCGAGACGGCGCCAAGGATAGGTGACCGTGAAACGCACCTGCTGGGGGGCTTGATGAGGTGCTTCTTGCGGTCACCTATCGCGCTTCACCTGGCCCAGCGCCGCACCTGCCCGTCGCGGACCTCGACGGCGGTGGGTGGCTTCGGCGTGGGGTGGTTGCGCAGGTGGTCCAGGACGGCGGCGCGCCCGTCCATCGCGAGGTCCCCGTCGCGCCACGTCACGCGAGGATGCAGCCAGGAGCCGCACCTCGCCCCACTCACCGGCTTCGATCGCCGCCCACAGCGCAGCCGTCGGGGCCGGGAGCTCGGGCAGCTCGTGCAGCATCTTCGGCACGCACATCCGCCACGCGTCGGTGACCAGCTCACGCATCTCCCGGGACTCGAGCCGGGGCAGGTGCGCACACACCCACTGGTAGCGCAGGTCCGAGGCCGAAGGCAGGAAGAAGGTCTCCGGATCCGACGCCACCAGGCCGTCCCGCTCCGCCCGCGGGAACCCGAAGCCCATGGCCAGCTCGTCCCGGGAGAACGCGACGAACACCAGCTGCCGGACCTTGAGCTTCCAGCGGCCACGGATCTCGCGTTCGTAGGCGCGCGGCAGCGCCAGGCCGACCCGGCGGACGTCGTCGGCGGTGGTCACGCCGCCAGACTAAAAGTCCCCGGCCGCCCGGCGGATCGGGCGCAGCAGCTCCGACAGCTCGCGCAGCTCGCGGTCGCCCAGGACACCGAGGCCGAAGTCGGCCCCGACCAGGTCGCGGGTCGCCTTCTCCACCAGCGTCCGTCCGGCATCGGTGATCTCCGCGAGCACGGCGCGGCCGTCCTCCGGGTGGGCGCGGCGTACGACGAGCCCCGACGCCTCCAGCCGGCGCACGATGGAGGTGACCGAGGTGGGATGCACCTGCAGCCGCTCCCCCATCTTCCCCAGCGGCAGCGAGCCGCGGGAGGAGAAGACCAGCAGCACCAGCGCCTCGTAGCGGGCGAAGGTGAGCCCGTGGGGCTTGAGGATGGCGTCCAGACGGCCGATGACGAGCTGCTGGACCCGCATCAGCGACGTCACCGCGTGCATGGCCGGTACGCCGTCCCAGCGCCCGCCCCACTGCCGGGCGGCCTCGTCGATCGGGTCGAACGGCAGGCCCATCAGTTGACGACTCGTGGACCGCGCAGCCCGGACCGCTGCACCACCCGCTGGATGGACAGGTCGCGCTCGTCGGGCCGGCCGACGTACCGGATGTCGCGCAGCCCCTGCTCCTGGGCGGCGGACTCGAAGACGAAGTGGCCGAATCCGAGCAGTCGACCGTGGAGCGGCTTGACGACCGTGATGTCGAGGATCCGGTGCAGCGGCATGGTGGCCTGCTGCTGCGAGAGCACGCCGTGCACGCGGAACACGCGCATGTTGGTGACGACGAACCGGTCGCGGTGCTCGCGCAGGGCACACCACGTCGCGTGCAGGAGCAGGGCGAACGCGAGCAGCATCAGGACTCCGCCGAACTCGACCAGGACGAACGGGGACGAGGCCACCAGGACGGCGGCGACGACTGCCTCGAGCCCCGGCCGGACGTAGACGATCCAGTGGTGGAGCACCTCGTCGACGACGACCTCGCCCTCGTCGCGGAGGAGGTGCTTGCCGATGTTCGGGTCGCTCAGCGACCCGATCAGTCCCATGCCCGCGTCCGGCTCAAGCGAGGGCGCCGAAGAAGTCGATCAGCGCCCGGAACAGCTGTGTCGCGAGCTGCCAGGTCTGGGAGCCGGCGCCCTTGGCCGCGTCCGCCAGCCCGTGGGGGTCGGTGAACATCCAGAACCCCAGGAACACGACGGCGATGACCAGCATCGCCTTCTTGGCGTTCATGCAACACACTCCCGTCTCGGGTGGCACAGGTCCCGACTTGTCTAACAGATCGCGGTTCACCGGCGGGACAGGCGCGCCACGGAGCCCCGCCCCGGCATGGCCGGCGCGTTACTCCGAGAAGGCCTCCAGCAGGGTGTCGGCGGCGGTGTAGGGGTCCGACGTACCGGCCACCACGGCGGCCGCGAGGTCGTCGAGCTCGGACCGGCCGTGCACGTCGCCCCACCGCGCACGCAGCGCCGTGACCGCGATCGCCTCGATCTCGTCGCGCGCCCGGCGGGTACGACGGCGCTCGAGCTCGCCGCTCTCCTCGAGCCACGCGCGGTGCTTGTCGATCTCGGCGACGACCTCGTCGAGCCCCTCGGAGCGGGACGCGATGGTCTTCACGATGGGCGGCTTCCAGGAGCCCTCCGGCCGCTCGGCCAGCGCGAGCATCGACCGCAGGTCGCGGCGCACCTGGTCCGCGCCGTCGCGGTCGGCCTTGTTGATGACGTAGAGGTCGCCGATCTCGAGGATCCCCGCCTTGGCGGCCTGGATCCCGTCGCCCATGCCGGGGGCGAGCAGGACGAGCGTCGTGTCGGCGAGGCCGGCGATCTCCACCTCGCTCTGGCCCACGCCCACCGTCTCGATCAGGATCACGTCACAGCCGGCCGCGTCCAGCACCCGCACGGCCTGGGGCGTGGTCCACGCCAGCCCGCCGAGGTGTCCGCGCGAGGCCATCGAGCGGATGTAGACCTCGCGGTCCAGCGCGTGGTCCTGCATGCGGACCCGGTCGCCCAGCAGCGCCCCGCCGGAGAACGGCGAGGAAGGGTCCACGGCCAGGATGCCGACCCGCTTGTCGGCACGCCGCAGCTCGGTGACCAGGGCCGCGGTCGAGGTCGACTTGCCCACGCCCGGGGAACCGGTGATGCCGACCACCTGGGCGTGCCCGGCGTGCGGCGCCAGCGCCGCCATCACCTCACGGAGCAGCGGCGACTCGTCCTCGACCAGGGAGATCAGCCGGGCGACGGCGCGGGGGTGCCCCTCCCGAGCCTTCGCGACCAGGTCCGGGACGTCGCCCGACGACCGCCGTCCCCGCGCGCAGGTCGAGCCTGTCGAGACCAACCTCAGCTGCTGGGGACGCGGACGATCAGCGCGTCACCCTGGCCGCCGCCACCGCAGAGCGCGGCCGCGCCGACGCCGCCGCCGCGCCGCTTGAGCTCCAGCGCGAGGTGGAGCACCACGCGGGTGCCGGACATGCCGACCGGGTGGCCGAGCGCGATCGCGCCGCCGTTGACGTTGACCTTGTCGGCATCGACGCCGAGGGCCCGGGTGGACTCGATGCCGACCGCTGCGAACGCCTCGTTGAACTCGAGCAGGTCGAGGTCGGCGGGCGCGATGCCCTCCTTCTCGCAGGCCAGCTTCGTCGCGTTGGCGGGCTGCATCTGCAGCGTGGAGTCGGGGCCGGCCACCATGCCGTGGGCGCCGATCTCGGCCAGCCACTCCAGGCCGAGCTCCTCGGCCTTGGCCTTGCTCATGACGACGACCGCCGCGGCGCCGTCGGAGATCTGCGACGCGGAGCCCGCGGTGATGGTGCCGTCCTTGGCGAAGGCCGGGCGCAGCTTGCCCGAGCGACTCGGCGGTGGTGTCCCCGCGCACGCCCTCGTCCTGGGAGACGACGACCGGGTCGCCCCTGCGCTGCGGGACGGAGACCGGGACGACCTCCTCGTCGAAGACGCCGTTCTTCCAGGCCGCTGCCGCCTTCTGGTGCGACTGCGCGGCGAACTCGTCCTGCTCCTCGCGGGTCAGCTTGATGCCCTCGGCGTTGGCCTGCTCGGTCAGCCCGCCCATGGCCTGCTTGGTGGCCTGGTCGTAGAGCGCGTCGTAGGCCATCGAGTCGACGAGCGGGGTGTCGCCGTACTTGAAGCCCTCGCGGGACTTCATCAGCAGGTGCGGGGCGTTGGTCATCGACTCCATGCCGCCGGCGACGACGATCTCGCACTCACCGGCGCGGATCAGCTGGTCGGCCATCGCGATCGCGTTGAGGCCGGACAGGCACACCTTGTTGATCGTGATCGACGGCATGTCCATCGGCAGGCCGGCGGCGATGCCTGCCGCGCGGGCGGGGTTCTGGCCGGCGCCGGCGAGGATGACCTGGCCCATGATCAGGTAGTCGACCTTCTCGGGCGCCACGCCGGCCTTCTCGAGCGCACCCTTGATGGCGACGCCACCGAGGTCGGCCGCGGACTGGTCCTTGAGGCCACCGAGCAGGCGGCCGATGGGGGTGCGCGCTCCCGCGACGATGACAGAACCAGACATGCGTGCCTCCAGCGTTGCCGAACGGTCAAGATCTGTGACCGACGATACCCGTGGCCGTCTCACGGGTCGTCCGGGGTCGCGACCGCGAGATCGTCGTACGACGATGGTCCCCATGAGCGCGCCACTGGACCTGTCCGAGCACCTGTTCACGGCGATCGACCACGTCGGGATCGCCGTCCCCGACCTGGACGAGGCCATCGAGTTCTACCGCGACACCTTCGGGATGCGCGTGGCCCACGAGGAGACCAACGAGGAGCAGGGGGTGCGCGAGGCGATGCTGTCGGTCGGTGGCGAGCCGGTCGGCACCGCCTCGTGCATCCAGCTCCTGGCCCCGCTCTCCCCCGAGTCGACGATCGCGAAGTTCCTGGACCGGTCCGGCCCCGGCATCCAGCAGCTGGCCTACCGGGTGACCGACGTCGACCAGGTCGCGCGCGGTCCTGCGGGAGCGCGGCGTCCGGCTCCTCTACGACGCGCCGAAGCGCGGCACCTCCGGCTCCCGCGTCAACTTCGTCCACCCCAAGGACACCGGCGGAGTCCTCGTGGAGCTCGTCGAGCCCGGCGCCACACTGGCGCCCACTGCCTGAACCACCCCGGCCGACACCGGTTACCGGCCGGTATCTTCGCCCCTGACCCCCACCGTCCACAGGGAGACGCACACGTGCAGAACATCCTCGACGCCATCCTGGCCGGCGACACCGGCCCGGAGGACTTCGCCAACCTCGACCTTCCCGAGTCCTACCGCGCGGTGACCGTGCACAAGGACGACGTGGACATGTTCGAGGGGCTCGCCACCAGGGACAAGGACCCGCGCAAGTCCCTGCACGTGGAGGACGTCCCGCTCCCCGAGCTCGGGCCCGGCGAGGCCTACGTCGCGGTGATGGCGAGCGCGATCAACTACAACACCGTCTGGACCTCGATCTTCGAGCCGGTGTCGACGTTCGGCTTCCTCGAGCGCTACGGGCGGCTCTCCCCGCTCACCAAGCGCCACGACCTGCCCTACCACGTGGTCGGCTCGGACCTCGCCGGCGTGGTGCTTCAGACCGGGCCGGGGGTGCACACCTGGCAGCCCGGCACCGAGGTGGTCGCGCACTGCCTCTCCGTCGAGCTGGAGATGCCCGACGGGCACAACGACACGATGCTCGACCCCGAGCAGCGGATCTGGGGCTTCGAGACCAACTTCGGCGGCCTGGCGCACATCGCCCTGGTCAAGTCCAACCAGCTGATGCCCAAGCCCGCGCACCTCACGTGGGAGGAGGCCGCCTCTCCCGGCCTGGTCAACTGCACGGCGTACCGCCAGCTGGTCAGCAAGAACGGCGGAGACATGAAGCAGGGCGACAACGTGCTGATCTGGGGCGCCTCCGGTGGCCTCGGCGGCTTCGCGACGCAGTACGCCCTCAACGGCGGTGCGACGCCGGTCTGCGTGGTCTCCAACGCCGAGAAGGCCGAGATCTGCCGCAGCATGGGCGCGGAGCTGATCATCAACCGCTCCGAGGAGGGCTACCAGTTCTGGAAGGACGAGCACACCCAGGACCCCCGCGAGTGGAAGCGGTTCGGGGCCAAGATCCGTGAGCTGACCGGCGGCGAGGACATCGACATCGTCTTCGAGCACCCGGGCCGCGAGACGTTCGGCGCCTCCGTCTACGTCACCCGCAAGGGCGGCACGATCACGACGTGCGCGTCGACCTCGGGCTACATGCACGAGTACGACAACCGCTACCTGTGGATGAACCTCAAGCGGATCATCTCGTCCCACTTCGCGAACTACCGCGAGTCGTGGGAGGCAAACCGCCTCATCGCCAAGGGCATGATCCATCCCACCCTGTCGAAGGCCTACCGGCTCGACGACGTGGGACAGGCCGCGCTCGACGTCCACCGCAACGCCCATCAGGGCAAGGTGGGCGTGCTCTGCCTGGCTCCCGAGGAGGGGCTCGGCGTGCGCGACGACGAGATGCGGGCCGAGCACCTCGAGGCGATCAACCGCTTCCGCGGCGTCTGAGGCGGTTCTCACCCTCCCGACCCACAGGTTTGCCGATCCAATCCGCGAGCCGGGGTGGGCTCTTCGGCGACCATCGGCGACACTGGGGGCCGAGGTCCAGCCAATCCGGGAGGTAGCACCACCATGAGCGACCAGGGTCTGTCCATCTTCGACGACGACGAGACCGACGACTCGACCGACGACACCACCGAACAGGGCGCGGTCGACCAGGAGAAGACCCAGGTGATGCCCGCGGTGAAGGGCAACGGCGGGGATTCGCAGAAGGCTTCCTCGAAGCCCGCACCCGAGCGCGCGGCACCCGCACCGCGGAGCCAGCCGAGCCAGCCCCGCCCGCCGTCCAGCGCGCCCTCGTCGGCGCCGCGGCCGCGCCGCAGCCGGCCCAGCGCCCCAGCCGCCGGCATCCCGTCCCACCGTCCCGCCCGCCGCCGCGAGCGGTGCCGGCTTCCCGGCCGTGCGCCGCGGTGGCTACGACAAGGAAGCGGTCGACGCACGATTCCGCCAGCTGACGACCGAGAAGGCCGGCCTGAGCAGCAGCCTCACCGTCTCCGAGAAGCGGGTGCTGGAGCTCGAGGGCCAGCTGGAGGAGGCCCGCAAGCAGGTCGCGGAGAACCTGAACCCGTCGTACGCCGGGCTGGGCGGGCGCGCCAGCGCCATGCTGCGCCTGGCCGAGGAGGAGGCCGGCGACGTCCGGGCCGCCGCCGAGCGCGAGGCCGGCGAGATCCGGCAGCGGGCGAACCGCGACGCCCAGTCGATCCGCGCCGAGGCCACCCGGGAGGCCGAGGACATGCGGCTGGTGCAGCTGCAGGAGCTCGACGAGGCCCGCAAGCGGATGCTCGCCGACGCCGAGCAGGAGCGCGCCCTGGCCAAGGCCGAGTCCGACGACCTGATGGCGTCCGCCAAGCGCGAGTCCGACCAGCTGCGGCTGGCCGCCCAGCAGGAGACCAACGACCTGCGGACCACCGCCAAGCGCGAGTCCGAGCAGGCGCGTGCCGCCGCCGACCGCGAGGTGCAGGAGGCTCGGCGGACGCTGGCCGTGGAGAAGGAGCGGCTGGCCAAGGAGGCGACCGACCACCACTCCAACGCGACCGCCGAGACCAAGCGGCTGGTCGACGAGGCCGAGGAGCGTGCCGCCCAGGCCGAGCAGCGGGCCCGCGAGGCGCTCAGCCAGGCGACCACCCACCGCCAGCAGGTCCAGTCGGAGTCCGAGGCGATGCTGACCCGTGCCCGCCGCGAGGCCGAGCAGAT
Organism: uncultured Actinomycetota bacterium; assembly: GCA_963812345.1. Classification (GTDB taxonomy): domain Bacteria; phylum Actinomycetota; class Actinomycetes; order Propionibacteriales; family Nocardioidaceae; genus Nocardioides. The sequence continues at coordinate 171,567 of CAWEVA010000023.1, read as the reverse complement.
CGTGGCCTCGGCCCGCACCCAGGCCGAGGCGATCACCTCCCGCGGCGACGCCGAGTCCGAGCGGCAGCTGGCCGAGATCAAGGCCGAGGTGGAGCGGATGGCCAAGCGCCGCGACGCGATCGCCGCCCAGCTCAGCTCGTTGCGCGAGGTCGTCGCAGGATTCGCTGAGGACGAGAGTTGAGCGACGACCCCGCCGCCGACGCGCCCACGGGGCCGACTGGGCGGGCGGCGGGGCGGCCGGCAGCAGAGGCCAAGTGACGAGGGCGGCTCGACGGCGGGGACTGCGACGGACGTGCAGGCCCCGCCGGCCGAGCCCCGGCACGACCTGGGCGTCCCCGGCAAGCCGCTCGAGCGCCACTCCGCGTTCTACATCGGCTTCTTCGGCGGGCTCGGGGCGCTGCTCGCCTACTGGCTGGGCACCCAGCTGCTCGCGATCAGCTCGGTCCTGATCCTGGTCGTGGTGGCGATGTTCCTCGCCGCCGGGCTCAACCCGGTGGTCGAGTTCTTCATGCGGCGGGGGCTGCGGCGCTCCTACGCCGTCCTCGCCGTGATCGTGATGGTGGTGATCGCGCTCGGCCTGTTCGTGCTCGCCATCGTCCCGGTCATCAGCGACCAGGTCGCCGCGATCACCGAGACCGCCCCCGAGTGGTTCGACGAGCTCCAGCGCAACCGGCAGATCCAGGACCTCAACCAGAAGTACGACGTGTTCGACCGGGCGGAGTCCTACATCGAGCAGGGCGGGTTCACCAGCAGCCTGTTCGGCGGCGTCCTCGGGGTCGGGCTGGCGGTGCTGTCCACGCTGCTCAACGCGTTCATCGTCGTCGTGCTGACGCTCTACTTCCTGTCCTCCCTGCAGTCCATCAAGACCGCTCTCTACCGGCTGGCGCCCGCACTCCCGCCGGGACCGGGTCACCAAGCTCGGCGACCGCGTGCTCGGCAGCATCGGTGGCTACGTCTCGGGTGCCTTCATCGTGGCGACCTGCGCCGGCCTCAGCTCGCTGATCTTCCTGTTCGTGGTGGGCCTCGGGGAGTACGCCGTGGCGCTGGCCTTCGTGGTCGCCCTGCTCGACGTGATCCCGATGATCGGCGCCACGATCGGGGCCGTGATCGTGAGCGCCATCGGCTTCGCGACGGACGTCAAGATCGGCCTCGCGTGCGTGATCTTCTACCTCGTCTACCAGCAGATCGAGAACTACGTGATCTACCCGCGGGTGATGTCGAAGTCGGTTGACATCCCGGGAGCGGTCACCGTCATCGCGGCGCTGGTCGGCGCCGCCCTGCTCGGCGTGGTCGGCGCGCTGCTCGCGATCCCCACCGCGGCCGCGATCCTGATGCTCACCCGCGAGGTGTTCATCCGCCGCCAGGACGCTCGCTGACTCAGCCCTGTGGCCCGATGAGCGCCAGCAGCACCGCCGGCAGGCCCTCCACGCTGCAACGCTTCGAGCACCCCCTGGTCGAGTTCGTAGGTCTGCCCCGGGCCCGTCTCAACCACGCCGCAGCCGATCACCATGTCCTGGGTGCCGCCGACGCCGATCGGCGCATTGGGGTACGACGTTCCGGTCATCTTCAACGTGATCCACTCGAACGGCGGCTCGTCACCGCAGTCCATCTTCCGCGGCTTCGCCTGGTCGACCGCCCGCTCGAAGGCTCGGGCCGCCTCGCGGGCCCAGGACCGTCCCGTAGGCGAGCTCCAGCTCCCCGGCATCCGAGCGCCGGTAGGCGCACACCTCGAGTGACTTCGGCCGCCCATAGCCCTCGATCAGCATGTCGCTGCACCCTCGTCGGCTCTTCGAGCCCTGATACGCAGACGCGGACCCCACTCACCGGAGCCGCAGAATCCGCTCGCGGAGGTCGGGGTCGTCGCTGGTGACCGTGATGGTCGTGCCCGCACGCCTCGACGGTCTCCCGCACCCAACCGTCCCCTAGGTCGTCGGACCCAACCTCGACGTCGGCCCCGAGCCACACGGACGGCACCGATGGCGGGTCGGTGTCGGGCCCGATGAACGGGTAGATCTGGCAGACGTCGGTCAGGACGATCGGACGGCCGACGTACGGCACGGTGCGCTCGTCCCGGACCGGACCTCCCGAGCGCGGACACCATGGCGGTTGCCGCGCACGCGACCGTGCCCCCGGCTTCGTCCATGGGAGCACTGCCGTAGGCCCAGTCCGCGGGCACCTCCACCGAGACCCCGCGCCAGAGCTCGGTCCGCCACTGGGTCGGGAGCGGGTCACCGGCGACGGCGGGCGGCCCGGCCGTCTCGCTCGCCACAGGCGGTCAGCAGGAACAAGCACCCGGCCAGCATCGATCCCCACACGCGCATGTGCCTCCGACGAGCGGGGAGCTCCATCGGTTCCGTCAGGCGGGCACCGGCTCGGCGCGGACCACGGTCCGCTCGCCCAGCTTGACCGCCACGACCCCGGCGAGGATCAACACGCCACCGAGCAGCTGGACGGGCCGCGGCAGCTCGTCCAGGAGCAGCCAGGCCCACAGGACGCCGGACAGCACCTCGGTGAGGGCGACGAAGGACGCCACCCGGGAACCGAGCCGCCGGATCGCGGCGATGCCGGTCGTGTAGGCGATCGCCGCGGTCACCAGTCCGAGCAGCGCCAGCGGCACCCACGGCGCAACCGTCGCACCCGAGTACTCCACCGACGCGGAGGCGCGGTGCAGGGGCAGCAGGCCGACCAGGCCCAGCAGGGCGAGGGCCACGGTGCCCACCACCAGTCCGCCGGCGGCGAGCGCCAGCGGCGGCAGTCCGTTGCTCTCGTCGGCGGAGATGACGAAGTACGTCGCCGCCCCGACCATCGCGGCCAACGCCCACAGCACGCCCGGGACGCTGAGGTTCGCACCCGAGAGCAGGTCGAGCACCAGGACCAGACCGAGCGCGGCGAGACCGGCGCCGATGAGGGTGACCGGGCCCGGCCGCTGCCCCTGCCGGAGCCACAGCCAGACGACGACCGCGGCCGGGGCGGTGTACTCGATCAGGAGGGCAGGGCCCACCTGCATGTGCGAGACGGCCGAGAAGTAGCAGAACTGGGCCCCGGCGACGGCCACGACGCCGTACGTCACCACCAGCCCGGCGTTGCGGCGCAGGACCCCCCACTGTCCGCGCAGGGCGACCACGGCGAGCGGGGCGACCAGCAGCGCGGCGCCGCCGACCCGGACCAGCGTCACGGCGCCGGCGCTCCAGCCGGACTCGAGCAGGGGCCGGGCCAGCGCGCCGGAGAGCCCGAAGGTGACCGCGGAGACGAGCGCGAACGCCAGGCCGGACGCCGTCCGCGAACGCGGGGCGGCCACGCTCTGCGTCATGCGTCATCGTCGTCATGACTCATGACACTACGGGGGATTTGGTAATGTGTCAACGTGGTTTTCACCGATGACACCGGGGACGCGTTGCTGCGCCGCCGTCGCGCTGGTCAACAGCGCCGACGACCCGGACACGATGACCACCGTCGAGGACGTCAACGCGTTCTACGACGAGCACGGATACACCGGCGCCCGCCCCCGGACCCGAGCCGACCTGGAGGCCGTCCGGGCCATCCGCGAGCCGCTGAGACGGCTGCTCACGGCCGAGCGCGACGCCGCGGTGCCCCTGGTGAACGCGATCCTGGCCGAGCACCGCGCGCTCCCCCAGCTGCTGCGGCACGACGCGCTGGACTGGCACCTGCACGCGGTCGAGCTCAACGCGCCGTTCGCCACCCGGGTCGCCGTCGAGACGGCGCTGGCCATGGTCGACGTGATCCGCAGCAACGAGATGTCCCGCCTCGGCATCTGCGCCGCCGACGACTGCGAGGGCGTCGTGCTGGACCTGTCCCGCAACCGGTCGCGCCGCTTCTGCAGCACCGCCTGCGGCAACCGGGCCGCGGTCGCGGCCTACCGGGCCCGGCAGCGGGGCTGACGCGCCCCGTCAGCCCTCGAGGAACCGGTTCAGGACGGCCAGGAACGTCTCGGGCTCCTCGGAGTGCACCCAGTGGCCGGCGCCCTTGATCGTCACCCGCCGGTTGCGCGGGAACCAGCGGTCCATCGCCTCGGCGTACTCCTCGCGCACGTAGTCGGAGCGGTCGCCGCCGACCCAGAGCACCCGACCCTCGTAGGGCGACACGTCCGACGAGCCGCTCCTCGGGCCACCCGCCCAGCTCGGAGAGCTGGTCGCCCAGCACCTCCAGGTTGACCTGCCAGCGCCAGGAGTCGCCCTCGCGCCGGAGGTTCTGCAGCAGGAAGCTGCGCACGGTGTCGTTGGGTACGTCGTCGCGCAAGCCGGTCGTCGGCGTCGCTGCGACGCTCGAGGGCGGCCAGGTCGAGTCCGCGCATCGCTCCGACGTAGCCGGCGAACTCACGCGTGTTGTCGTAGGTCACCGGGGAGACGTCCACGACGCACAGCCGCTCGACCAGCTCGGGACGCTTCAGCGCAAGAACCATCGCGATCTTGCCGCCCATCGAGTGCCCCACCAGCGTCACGGGGTCATCGGCCGAGAACAGCCCGGCCACCCGGTCGGCGAGGTCGAGGTAGTCGACGGTGTCGACCCACTCCGACCGCCCGTGGTTGGGCATGTCCACCAGGAGCACCCGGTGGTCCCGGGCCAGCTGCTTGCCGATCTGGGTCCAGTTGCGGCCCTGCCCGAAGAGCCCGTGGCAGAACGCGACGGTGGAGCCGGTCTCCCCGAGCTCGGTGACGTGGAGGTCTGGATCAGGCACGGCAGCAGTGTGTCAGCCCGTCACCGCGTGCCCGACTCCGGTGGTTGAGGTGCGTGGGTCAGAAGTCGAAGCCGCCGAAGTCGAAGCCGTCGCCGATCCTCACCGATCCGCCGACGGCGTCACCCATGCCCTCGCCGACGTCGCCGATCGCGTCGAAGCCGCCGAACCCGCCGAACATCAGGCCCATGAACATCATGTCCATCGGGCCGAACCCGCCGAAGTAGCCGGAGGCGTAGGGCTGGTAGGCGCGGCCGCCCTGGTAGTAGGGCACCCGCTGGGAGCCGACCATCACCATCCGGGAGTCGGGCTCGGCGCCGGCGCGCACCCGCTCGGCGTCCAGGGCGCAGGCGGGTACGTCGCGCGTGGCACCGCCGGCCGGGGTCCACGGCACGTCGATCACGGACAGCCCGTGGCGGGGGTCGAAGAAGCACGGTGGCCGCCGGGTGGGCAGGTCCTCGCCCGCCACCCGCGCCCGGACGCAGGCGGTCGCGTAGCGGCCGTCCTCGAGGATCTCGGTGACGTGCTTGATGTGCTCGGGCTCGGTGATGTTGTCGCCCGCGGTCTTCGCCGACTCGTAGGCGTCGAGCGCCCGCTGGTAGTCGGCGCGTTGGCCGGCGTCGAGCTCGTGTCCGGCCAGCTCGAGGTCGAGCTCCTGGAGCTCGACGCCGAGGGCGGTGATGTCCTCGAACGCCAGCTTCTTCACCGGCTCGAGCTCGGCCGCCTTCTTCGCCAGCGCACGCTGCTTGCTGACCTTGCTCGTGTAGCCCACGATCCCGAGGACCACGGCGAGCACCAGCAGGATGACCAGGAGCTCCATGGCCACAGCGTACGTCCGAGCCTCAAGGCCGCTGTCGGTCGGTTGTGGTCGGATGAGCCCATGACGACCGAGATCCAGGTGACCTTCGACTGCGGCGATCCGGCCGCGCTGGCCGGCTTCTGGTGCGACGTCCTGGGGTACGTCGTCCAGTCACCGCCCCCCGGCTTCGACAGCTGGGAGCAGGCGCTCGAGGCGTTCGGGGTCCCGCCCGAGCACCGCAACGACGCGTCGGCGGCCGTCGATCCCGGAAGGCGTCCGGCCACGGCTGTTCTTCCAGAAGGTGCCCGAGGGCAAGACGGCGAAGAACCGCGTGCACCTCGACGTGCGGGCGGCTCCCGGCCTGGAGGGCGAGGAGCGCATGGCCGCGCTGGAGGCCCGCTGCGAGGAGCTGGTCGCGATCGGCGCCACGAGGGTGGAGCGTCACGAGCCCTCGCCGCCGATGGCCGGCGGCCACATCATCATGCAGGACCCGGAGGGCAACGAGTTCTGCCTGGACTGACTCGATCAGCGGGTGCTGTAGTCCCGGAAGCCGCGCTTGGTCTTGCGGCCGAGGTACCCCGCCGTGACCAGGTGCTCCAGCAGCGGCGCCGGCGCGAAGCCGGGCTCGCGGAACTCCAGGTAGAGCTCGCGCTGGATCGCCAGCGACACGTCGTTGCCGACCACGTCCAGCAGCTCGAACGGCCCCATCGGCAGCGCGCAGCCCTGCTTCATCGCGGTGTCGATGTCGTCGGAGGTGGCGTAGTGAGCCTCCAGCATCTTCACCGCGTCGTTGAGGTAGGGGAACAGCAGGGCGTTGACGATGAAGCCGGCCCGGTCGCCGCAGGAGACGGCCACCTTGCCGACCTTGTCGCACAGCGCACGGGTGGTCTCGGTGACCTCGTCGGCGGTGGTCACGGTCGAGACCACCTCGACCAGCTTCATGATCGGCGCCGGGTTGAAGAAGTGCATCCCGACGACGTCCTGGGGCCGCTTGGTGGCCTGGGCGCACTCGATGATCGGCAGCGAGGACGTCGTCGTGGCCAGGATCGCGCCGGGCTTGCAGATCTCGTCGAGGTTCTCGAACAGGGTGGTCTTGATCTTGAGGTCCTCGGCGATCGCCTCGACCACGATGTCGGCCGCTCCCAGGTCGTCGAGCGACGTGGACCCGGTCAACCGGCCCAGCACCTCGGCCTTCGCGGACTCCTCGAGCTTCCCGCGCTGGATCGCCTTGTCCAGCGACCGCTCGATGGTGGCCCGCACGCCGTCGACCTTGTCCTGGGACCGGCCGACGTAGAGGACGTCGTACCCCGCCTTGGCGAAGACCTCGACGATGCCGGTCGCCATGGTGCCGGTGCCGACCACGCCGACCTGCTTGATGTCGTGCCGCAGCTGCGGCTTCTCGTCGGCCGACGGGGTGTGCTCGTCGGCGACGACGATCGGGCTGTCGGGGCCCTCGTAGGTGTAGAAGCCGCGTCCGGTCTTCCGGCCGAGCATGCCGGCGGTGACCATCTGCTTGAGGATCGGCGCCGGGGCGTGCAGGCGGTCGCGGCCCTGGCGGTACATCGTCTCCAGGATCTCGTACGCCGTGTCGAGGCCGATCAGGTCGAGCAGCGCGAGCGGACCCATCGGGTAGCCGCAGCCGAACCGCATCGCGGCGTCGATGTCCTCGCGGGTGGCGTAGCGGTGCTCGTACATCGAGACCGCGTGGTTGAGGTAGCCGAAGAGCAGGGTGTTGGCGATGAAGCCCGCCTTGTCGCCGCAGATCACGGGGTTCTTGCCGACCTGGTGGACCAGCGCCTTGACGTCCTCGAGGACCTGCGGCTCGGTGACGACCGTGCGCACGATCTCGACGAGGTTCTGGACCGGTGCGGGGTTGAAGAAGTGGACGCCGATGATCCGGCCCGGCCGGCTGTTGGCGGTGGAGATCTCGGTGACCGAGAGCGACGAGGTGTTGGTGGCCAGGATCGACTCCGGCGCGACGATGTCGTCGAGCTGGCGGAAGATCTCCTTCTTGACCTCCAGCGACTCCACGACCGCCTCGACCACGAAGTCGGCCTCCCCGAGGTCCTTGATCGAGGTGGTGAACGAGATCCGTCCCAGCAGCTCCTGCTGCTCCTCCGCGGTCATCTTCTCCCGCTTCACCGCCCGGCCGGTCGAGTGCTCGAGGTGCTGGCGGCCACGCTCCACGCCCTCGTCGTTCAGCTCGACGCCGACCACGCTGTAGCCGTTGCGGGCGAAGACCTCGGCGATGCCGGCACCCATGGTGCCGAGGCCGATCACGCCGATGGTGCCGAAGTCGCGCGGGGATTCTGCTGGGTGTGCTCGTCATGCGGGGCATCATGCCACGCGGTCACCGGCCGCCCGACCACGTGTCCGAGCGAGGAAACGAGCACCACGGTCAGGTAGATTCCGGCCCCGTGAGACTCGTCGTTGCCCGGTGCCAGGTCGACTACGCCGGACGGCTGACCGCCCACCTCCCGATGGCGACGCGGGTGCTGATGATCAAGGCCGACGGGTCCGTGCTGATCCACTCCGACGGCGGCTCCTACAAGCCGCTGAACTGGATGTCGCCGCCGTGCACGCTGCGGGAGGGCACGAACGACGACGGGCAGGTCGAGTGGACGGTGTCGAGCAAGACCGACGACACCCTGCGGATCCTGATCGACGAGGTCCACCACGACTCGTCCCACGAGCTCGGCGTCGACCCCGGCCTGCAGAAGGACGGCGTCGAGAAGCACCTCCAGGCGCTCCTGGCCGAGCACCCCGGCACGCTCGCCGACGGGCTGAGCCTGGTCCGCCGGGAGTACCCCACCGCCATCGGCCCGGTCGACCTGATGTGCCGCGACGCCTCGGGCGCCAGCGTCGCGGTGGAGATCAAGCGACGCGGTGAGATCGACGGGGTCGAGCAGCTGACCCGCTACCTCGAGCTCCTCAACCGCGACCCGGCCCTCACGAAGGGCGCGGTCCGCGGCATCTTCGCCGCCCAGGAGATCAAGCCCCAGGCGCGAGTGCTCGCCACCGACCGCGGCATCGCCTGCGCGGTCGTCGACTACGACGCACTGCGCGGCCTCGACGACCCGTCGCACCGGCTCTTCTGAGGCACCCCGCTGACGATCGGGTCGTGTGCCTCAGGACGACCTATGGGGCGTCCTCCGGCACCACGACCCCTTATCAGCGAGCGAGACGACCTCGTCGGCCACGCCCCAGCTCAGGGTCACCCCCGAGCCACCGTGGCCGTAGCAGTGGATGACGTCCCCCTCCCGCTTGAGGCGTACGGCGGGCCGCACCGGTCGCAGGCCGACCTTGTGCCGCAGCACCCGGGCGCGCCGCAGCTCCGGCACCAGTCGCGACCCCCGGGCCAGGATCTCGCGGGCCACGTCCGGATCGGGGGTGCGGCTCCACTCCCCCTCCTCGTCGGTGCCGCCGACGACGATGTCGCGCGACCGCGGGACGACGTACGTCGGGCCGTCGGCGTCGAGCCACCAGCGGTCGAGGCCCACCTGCTCGACGTACACCACCTGTCCGCGGACCGGCACCACCGAGCGGTCCGCCCCGAGCAGCCGGGCTCCGAGACCCGAGCAGTTGACGACGAGGTCGGCGCCCTCGGGCAGGGCCCGGAGGTTCATCCGGGTGAGCGTGCCGCCGAGCCCCGCCACCCGGTCCGCCAGCCACGGGAGGTACTCCGGCATCTCGACCACGGGCGTCGCGAAGGTCCAGCCGTCGGCATAGCCGTCCGGCAGGCTCGTCTCCCGGTCCAGCCCCGGGACGGCGCCGACCCACCACGGGTCGGGTTGCGCCTTCAGGAACACCTCGGTGCCCAGCAACATCCGCACGCCCGACTCGGGATCAGTGTCGGCCAGCGCGTCGAAGACGGCGTACGACGTCGTGGCCCAGCGACGTGACCTTGTCCCGCGGAAGCGCCCGGTAGGGGTACCAGATCGCAGCCGCGACCGCGGACGTCGTCTCCAGCGGCAGGTCGCGGGCGACCACGTCGACCCGGTGACCGGCCTCCAGCAGCCGGACGGCAGAGGTCAGCCCGACCACGCCCGCACCGACCACGATCACCCTCATGGACTCCCCTCCATGGCCCGAGTGTGGCGTACTCGACGCGTAACTTGCCTCACGTCGAGGTCGTTGGGCCTGCGAGGAAAGGATCCCCCGATGTCTCGACTCGCCCGTATCGCCTTCGCCCTCGTCCTGCCCGGCCTGGTGGCGGCGGGACTGGTCACCATTGGGATGGCCTCACCCGCGACGGCCCACGAGGAGCGGCCCGCGCAGTTCCCCGACGGCGGCGGCGAGGTGCCGACATTCCTGGGCTTCGACAACCCCCGCCAGCGCGTGGTCTGCAAGCCGGACAGCGCCGAGCGGATCGCCGCGATGCCCGACGGCGTGGTCAAGCAGCGCAACCAGCAGCTGCTCGACGAGTGCGAGTTCGGGTCGATCCAGACCGCGATCAACACCATCCAGAGGCCCAACACCTCGATCTACGTCCTGCCCGGCGTCTACCGCGAGCAACAGTGGGCGAACCAGGAGCGCAGCCACTACTGCTCCCACCTCGAGACCGAGTCCGACGACCCCCTCCCCGCCGCCGAGTACATCGGCAGCCTCTCCTCCCCCGATCCCGGCACTTCGTCCGAGGCCGCGGAGGACGACGGCACGAGCGACCCGATCGCCCTGTCGTACGCCGACCAGCGCCGCTGCGCCCACAACCTGAACCTGATCGCGGTCTTCGGCGACGACACCCCGAAGAACGACTCGATCTCCTGCGACAGCGAGTTCTGCGGGACCCAGATCGTCGGTACCGGTCGCCGGATGACCGACGTCACGATCGACAACCAGTTCGCGAAGCTCAACGCCCTGCGACTGGACCGCGCAGGCGGCGCGGTCGTGCGCAACCTGACCGTCCAGCAGGCGGAGTTCAACGCGCTCTACGTCCTCGAGACCGACGGCTTCATGCTGGACCGGATCACCGCCCGCGGCAACGACGAGTACGGCATCCTCGCGTTCGCCAGCGACCACGGCCTGATCCAGCGCTCGAACGCCTACTACAACGGCGACTCCGGCATCTACCCCGGCTCGGGCTCGGACCTCAACGCCGACAACGAGGAGCTCGAGGTCACCAGGTACGCCATCGAGATCCGCCACAACCGGAGCCACGACAACACCCTCGGCTACTCCGGCACGGCCGGGAACTCGATCTGGGCGCACCACAACGACTTCTTCGACAACGCCACCGGGATCGCCACCGACTCGCTGTTCCCGGGCCACCCGGGCCTCCCCCAGGACCACGCGCGGTGGAGCCACAACCGGATCTTCTCCAACAACGAGAACTACTACACGAGGTACGTCGACGAGGGGGTCTGCGAGAAGCCGATGGAGGAGCGCGGCTACATGGACGGGACCGTCTGCCCCGTCGTACCGACCCCGGTCGGCACCGGCGTGCTGATCGCCGGCGGCAACTTCGACTCCACCGACCACAACTGGATCTACGACAACTGGCGCTACGGCACGATGCAGTTCTGGGTGCCGGCGGCACTGCGCGACGAGTTCGACCCCACCAAGCAGAACGACACGTCGCACCACAACCACACCACCGACAACCACATGGGCATCGCGCCCGACGGCGAGGTCGCCCACAACGGCCTCGACCACTGGTGGGACGACCAGGGGGACGGCAACTGCTGGGAGGACAACACCTACTCCCGCGGTGAGCGGACCGACAACTTCCTCATCGATCCGGCCGCCTGCGCCGACGGCGGGTCGTCGTTCACCCCGGGTGCGCCGGTGAAGGACGCCGGTTTCCTCACCTGCAGCCAGTACGACCGCAACGACCCGACGTTCCGGCACCCGCCCGGGTGTGAATGGTTCGACGGCCCGACGAAGCCCGACGAGTCCGGGGCGGTCGCCGGCGCGAGCGTCGAGCAGGACGCCGAGGCCCTGCTGGCGGCGCCACTGGTGGCGTTCACGGGACTGCTGTTCTTCGTCGGGCTCGGCCGCAGGCGGCGAGTGCGCGGTGCTGCGTAGGGCCGTCCTCGCGCTCGCCCTGGTCGTCGCCCTCGTCGCGGCCGGGGGCGTGGCCGTCGCGCGCAGCACGCCCGCGCTCCGGGCGTCCGGCCCGACCTCGGTCACCGGCACCGAGGCCACCGGCGTCTTCCAGATCGCCGACCGGACGATCCGGCAGGTGCGGTACGACGACCGCGGGACGCTGCGCTACACCTTCGGTGTCACCAACGACAGCCGGCTGCCGCTGACGATCCTGGGCCTCGCCGGCGACCAGCCGGACCCGAGGCTCTTCACGCTCGAGGGACTGTCCGGACCCGACGGAGCAGGCGACGTACGCCTCGGCGCCGGCGAGACGGCCACCCTGACCCTCGACCTGGGCATGAGTGGCTGCGAGACGCTCTCGGCCCGGGCCGGGTCGTTCGTCACCCAGGTGGTCGTGCGCACCGAGCAGGCCGGTGTGTTCGACGACGACGTGACCCTCACGCTGCCCGAGGAGCTCCACACCGGCTCGCCGCGCGAGGCGTTCTGCCCGGAGTCGACGGCCACGTCCCGCCCACCCGGCTGACCAGGACCAGGTCAGGAGCCGGCCTCCCGGGGCGCGGTCGGGTCGTCCGGCGGGCCGTTCTGCTCGCGGGCGACGTACTCCTCGATGTCCTCGATGTCGTCGCGGTTGCGGGTCACCACGGCGAGCAGGTCGCTCATGGTGGCGACCTCCTCGACCTGCTCCTTGATGAACCACGACATGAACTGCTCGGAGGCGTAGTCGGACTCCTCGCGGGCGATCCGGATCAGGGTGTTGATCTGCTCGGTCACCTGCTGCTCGTGGTCGAGGGCCAGGGCGACGGGTTCCACCACGTCGCCGAACTTGGGGGTCGGCGCCTCGACGCCGGGGATGATCACCTCGGCGTCGGTGTCGAGGAGGTAGCGCACCATCATCATCGCGTGGGCCCGCTCCTCGAGCGCCTGGCCGTAGAAGAACGCCGCCATCTGCGGCATGGTCTGCGCGTCGTAGTAGACCGCGCAGGCGAGGTACTGGTTGTGCGCCGCCAGCTCGTTGCCGATCTGGGTGTTGAGCTGCTCGACGAAACGGGTGGCGGGCACCGGGCCTCCTCAGGCTGCCGTGGGGAGCTTCTGCTTCTTGACCTTCACGAGCTTCCGCTTCCTGACCGTATACCCCTCGGGCAGCGTGCCCTCCTTGAGCATCCGGATCGGGCAGCGCTTGCAGCGGTCCTTGCTCACGCAGCACTTCTGCTTGGGCAGACCTCTGGCCTTGTTGCTCTTGGCCTTCTTCCCGGCCTTCGACTTGCCCTTGGACACGGACCGGATCGTAACATGAACTAAGGCAAGCCTTACCTTGCTCTCACACCGGTTCGCCGCACCAGGAGAGCGCGCGCCACCCGTCGCCGTCCGCCTCCAGCTCGACCACCCCGGTGTTCGGGATCGCTCGCGACTCGGGGAATCGTGGCGTGAGGTTCCGGGCCAGGGCAGGTACGGCGGTGCAGATCGCCCCGCCGTGGCTGACCACGAGGGCGGACTCGCCCCGGTGCTGGTCGGCCACGAGCTCCAGCTCGGCTGCCACCCGGTCGATCACCTCGGTGCCGGACTCGGCGCCCTCGATCCGGGCCTCGAGGTCGCCGTCGAGCCACCGCACGAACGTCGGCCGGAAGGGATCGGGATCCACGGTCGTGCCGGCGTGGACGCCCACCCCGAACTCGCGCAGCCCCTCCCGGACCACCACGTCGACACCGAGGATGGCGGCGACGATCTCGGCGGTCTGGACGGCGCGGGCCATCGAGCTGGCGTAGATCCGGGAGACCCGGGCTCCCCGCAGGGACTCGCCCAGCTCACGCGACTGCGCCCGTCCCTTCCGGCTCAGGCTCCCGCCGGCGTCGCTGAGCAGCTCGGACTCGTACTCCGCCTCACCGTGCCGGGCGACGTACAGGCGGGCAGGACAGTGCAGGTCGCTCACGGCGCCGATGCTAGGCCTCCCGTCGCCCGCTCTTTCGTTGAGTTGGGCGTAATGGCCCTTCGAGTTGGGCGCGATGGCCCTTCCTCGGGGCCATCGCGCCCAACTCAAGGGGCCTCCATGCCCAACTCAACGAGGCAGGCGGACCACGGCGGCGGAGACGGCGAGCCAGAGCGGGATCAGCAGCGCCGCAACCCAGCTCGTGAGCGGGACGATCGTCAGGAAGGCCAGCACGCCGGCGGCGATCCCGACCGCGCGGGGCAGCCGGCGACGGGCCACGAACGCGGCCGCGACCAGCGCCAGGCCCGGTGCGTACCGGGTGATCTCGGCGAGGTTCAGCAGCAGGGAAGCGCCCTCCCCCACGCCCGCGCCCGGCTCCTCGAGCATCTGGGAGGCGACGACCGCGGCGGCCCCGAAGGTCGAGTAGTACAGCGCGAACATCAGCGCCACCGCGGCGCCTGCCCCGGCCGACCACCCGGCCGGCCATGCCGCCGATCGCGTCGCTCGAGCCGGGCCGCGGCGAGGAACAGCCCCGCCGACGCGAGTACGGCGACGATGCTGGCCACGGTGAGCGGTACGGCGTCGTCGACCAGGCCGGCCGTGATCTCGGCTCCGCTGTCACCGCTGAGGCTCGCGAGCGCGAATGGGAGCCGCCGCAGCGGCTGCGGCGAGACCACAGACGATCCGCGCGGAGCGCTCCGGGCCGGTGGCGGTGCCGTCGGTGCTGGTGGTCGAGCTGGTGATGGTGCTCATGGGTGTCTCCCTCGGACGTGGCCGGACCCACGTGGTCGGCCGATGACTCGACGCTAGGGACGGCGTACGCCGCCCGCCTCGGCCTCGCGGCCAGATCGCCTCTGTCTCCAGACAGAGGACGGCGGCCGCCTCCCGCTCCTACGATCGACCCGTGCCACTGCTTCCCGCCTCGCCGATCCGTCGCGACCTGCTGCTCGCGACGGTCTTCGCTGGGCTCGCCCAGGTCGAGCTCTTCCTGGTCGCGGACCGGGTCGACTCCCCTGGCTGGTATCACCTGGCAGAGCTCCTGATCCTGCCCGCGCTGGCACTGCGGAGGATCGCCCCGCTCGGGGCTTGCGCGTTCGCGGCGGTCAGTCTCGGCCTCGAGCCCCTGCTCGGCCCGGCTCCCGTGGCCGCGCCGTTCCTGTCCCTGCTGCTCGTCCTCGCCTCGGTGGGCTGGTACGGCTCACTGCGGACCGGCCTCCTCGGTGTGGGGATGATCCTGGCTGGTGGTCTCGTCCACGACTTCACGACCGAGCAGTTCCTGTTGGCGGACCTGGTCGTCAACGTCGTGCTGATCGTGGTCGTGTGGGCCGGGGCCCACCTGTTGCGGGTCAGCACCGACCGCCGGATCCGGTCCGAGCTGGCGGCGGAACGAGCCGCGGCCGAGGCCACCCGGGCCGAGCGGGCCCGGATCGCGGGCGACCTGCACGACTCCCTGGCCCACGCGCTCACCCTGATCACCCTGCAGGCGGGGAGCGCCCGCGAGCGCACGGACCACGCCCTCGCCGGCGAGGCACTGGCCGCCATCGAGCGGACCGGCCGCGACGCCCTGGCCGACATGCAGCGCTTCCTCGCCCTGCTCGGACCCGGCTCGCCGGACGCGCCGGGCATCCAGGACCTGCCCGGCCTCGTGGAGAAGGTCCGCTCCGGCGGCCTCGAGGTCGAGCTCGACACCGAAGCCGGCCAGGTCACGCCCGGCATCTCGACCACGGTCTTCCGCGTGGTCCAGGAAGCGCTGACGAACGTCGTCCGCCACAGCGACGCCCGGACCGCCCGGGTCGTGGTGCACCGGGACGGCACGGAGCTGGTGGCCCGGGTGTCCGACGACGGTCGTGCGGTGCCCGAGCGCACCTCCGGCTCGGGCCGGGGCCTCGCCGGTCTGACCGAGCGGGTGCGGGTCTTCGACGGGACGGTCTCCTCGGGCCGCACCGAGCGCGGTTGGCAGGTCGAGGCGCGGATCCCCCTCGTGGAGGCATCACCGTGACCGGACTACGGGTCGTCGTCGCCGACGACGAGCCGCTCGTCCGCCAGGGGATGCGGCTGGTCCTCGAGCTGGAGCCGGGGCTGGAGATCCTGGGCGAGGCCTCCAACGGGCGGGAGGCGATCGAGCTGGTCCGGCGCCACCGGCCGGACCTGGCGCTGCTCGACATCCGGATGCCGGAGATGGACGGCATCGAGGCCGCCCGGTTGATCTGCGCGGAACCCGATCTCCGGGAGACCCGGGTGGTGCTGCTGACCACCTTCGCCGACGACGCCCTGCTGGTGGGCGCGATCCGCGCAGGGGCGTCCGGCTACCTGCTCAAGAGCATGCCCCCCGACGAGATCCGGTCGTCGTTGAGGGCCGTCGCCGAGGGCCGGGCGATGCTCGCGCCGTCGTTGATGGACCGCCTCCTGCAGGAGTACGCCGGCCGCCGGACCGAGCCCGCACCCGAGCTCGCGAAGCTGACCGACCGGGAGACCGACGTGCTGCGCGAGATCGCGAGCGGCCGGTCGAACGGCGAGATCGCGGCCCGGCTCTACGTCAGCGAGGGCACGGTCAAGACCCACGTCGCCGCGGTGCTCCGCAAGCTGGACCTGCGCGACCGGACCCAGGCGGCGGTGGCGGCGTACGAGCTGGGGCTGGTGCGGCCGCGGGGCTAGACGACGCATACGGTGTGCTGCCCGTGACGCCAGATCCCGCCGCGCCCGGCCAGGAGTCCGTCTGGGACTACCCACGCCCGCCACGGATCGAACCCAGCCACGAGGTGATCGAGGTCCGGCTGGGTGGTCTGGTCATTTCGCCCGCTTTGACCGCCGATTCGTATCACCTCCCGCGACAACCACGCCCTCCGATCGCGACGCCGTGACCGCCGACCAGCCGCGTGACGGGACCGTTCAAGGGCGGACCCGGCAGCCGCGGCTGGTAACTCAGGGCACCCCCGGGACGTCATGCGGTTCGCGCGCCATGACCGCCGATTCGTATGACGTCCCGCGGGTCAGTCCAGGCCGTTGGCCCGGCGGATCACGTCGACGATGCCGCCCATGATCTCGGTCAGCCCGAAGTCCTTGGGGGTGTAGACGGCGGCGACGCCGCGCTCGATCAGCCGGCGACCGTCGGAGTCGGGGATGATCCCGCCGACGATGACCGGCACGTCCTCGAGCCCGGCCTCCTTGAGGCCGTCCAGCACGTCGGGCACCAGCTCCATGTGGGAGCCGGACAGGATCGAGATTCCGACGCAGTGCACGTCCTCGGCGACGGCCGCGGACACGATCTGCTCCGGCGTCAGCCGGATGCCCTGGTAGACCACCTCGAAGCCGGCGTCGCGGGCCCGGACGGCGACCTGCTCGGCGCCGTTGGAGTGGCCGTCCAGCCCGGGCTTGCCCACGAGCAGCCGGAGCCGTCCGCCCAGCTCCTCGCCGGTCGCCCTGACCCGCTCACGTACGGCGGTCAGCTCGGCCCCGGCCGAGCCAGCGTCCGACACAGTGCCGACGGCGCCGGAGACCCCGGTCGGAGCCCGGAACTCGCCGAACACCTCGCGCAGCGTGCCGGCCCACTCCCCCGTGGTGACGCCGGCTCGGGCGGCGGCGAGCGTCGCGGGCATCAGGTTGGTGTCGGTCTTGGCGTCGGCGGCCAGCTTCGCCAGCGCCTCGGCGACCTCGGTCTCGTCGCGCTGCGCCTTCCACTCCTCGACCGACGCGATGGCGGCCTGCTCGGCCTCGGGGTCGGCGGCCATGATCGCGGCGTCGAGGTCGGCGGTCAGCGGCGACGGCTCGGTGGTCTCGAACTTGTTGACTCCGACGATGACCTCGTCGCCGGACTCGATCCGGCCTCGTCGGGCCGCGTGCGCGGTGACGAGGGCCTGCTTCATGTAGCCCGACTCGACCGCGGCGATCGCACCGCCCAGTGCCTGCACCCGGTCCATCTCGGCCTTCGCGCCTCTCGACCAGCTCGGCGACCTTCGCCTCGACCACGGGCGAGCCGTCGAAGAGGTCGTCGTACTCCAGGAGGTCGGACTCGAAGGCCAGCACCTGCTGGAGGCGCAGGGACCACTGCTGGTCCCAGGGACGCGGCAGGCCGAGCGCTTCGTTCCACGCCGGAAGCTGTACGGCGCGGGCCCGCGCCTTCTTGGACAGGGTGACGCCGAGCATCTCGAGGACGATCCGCTGCACGTTGTTCTCGGGCTGGGCCTCGGTCAGGCCGAGCGAGTTGACCTGGACGCCGTACCGGAACCGGCGCATCTTCGGGTCCTCGACGCCGTACCGCTCGCGGGTGATCTCGTCCCAGAGCTCGACGAAGGCGCGCATCTTGCACATCTCCTCGACGAAGCGCACGCCCGCGTTGACGAAGAACGAGATCCGGCCGACGACCTTCTCGAAGTCTTCCTCGGAGATCTGGCCGGAGTTCTTCACCGTGTCGAGGACCGCGATGGCGGTGCACAGCGCGTAGGCGAGCTCCTGCTCGGGCGTCGCGCCGGCCTCCTGCAGGTGGTAGCTGCAGATGTTGATCGGGTTCCACTTCGGGATCTCGTGGACGGTGTAGGAGATGACGTCGGCGATCAGTCGCAGCGAGTGCTCCGGCGGGAACACGTAGGTCCCGCGGGAGAGGTACTCCTTGATGATGTCGTTCTGGGTCGTGCCCGCGAGCTGGTGGGCCACCTCGGACGGCTCCAGCTCGGGGTTCTGC
The DNA here is from genome assembly GCA_963812345.1 of uncultured Actinomycetota bacterium. Classification (GTDB taxonomy): domain Bacteria; phylum Actinomycetota; class Actinomycetes; order Propionibacteriales; family Nocardioidaceae; genus Nocardioides. The sequence continues at coordinate 153,428 of CAWEVA010000023.1, read as the reverse complement.
TCCTCGGCGACCACCTGGTACATCGCGAGCAGCCACATCGCGGTCGCGTTGATCGTCATCGAGGTGTTCATCCCGGTCAGCGGGATGTCGTCGAACAGCTTCCGCATCTCGCCGAGGTGCGGGACGGGTACGCCGACCTTGCCGACCTCGCCCCGGCTCAGTGCGTCCTGCGGGTCGTAGCCGGTCTGCGTCGGGAGGTCGAAGGCCACCGAGAGCCCGGTCTGTCCCTTGGCCAGGTTGCCGCGGTACAACGCGTTGGACGCCGACGCCGTGGAGTGTCCGGCGTACGTCCGCATCACCCAGGGGCGGTCCTTCTCACTCATGCCTCGAGAATATGGCGTGCGCGAACGCGATATGACGCGTCTCGGTGTGGTGAACCTCGCAGCGGGGCGCGAGGGACGAGCGCGCCGCGTGGGCGCGGTCAGGTTGAGCAAGCGACGCGACCGAGGAACGAGGTCGCGCGAGCGCGTCGAAACCCAGCAAGAGAGGCACGGCCCACTTGCTACGCGGTGGCGGCCTCGCGCTCGACCTCGACGACCCGGATGAGCCGGGACAGGTGGAGCAGCCGGCGCACTGCCGGACCGCAGCCGCGCAGGATCAGGTGGCGCCCGAGGCGGGAGGCCCGGCGGGTGGCGACGGCCAGCACCTTCAGCGCGGTGACGTCGACGGAGTCCACGTCGGTGAGATCGACGACGACATCTTCGTCGCCCGCATCGAGGTGTTCGTAGATCGCCTTGCGGACCTCCCAGGTGCTGCGCACGTCGAATGGTCCGCTCAGCACGAGTGTGGGGCCATCGGTCACGATGTCCATCTCTGCTCCCTCCCCCGGAGTCCCGACGCTCCGGATCGGCGACACCGGTGACCACTATGACGCGCGCGATGCGGATTTCGTTGCTGTTTTCTCACGAATTGGGCGTCGTTTTTGCATTCAACGAATTCGTCAGGCGGGGCCGGTAACGAATCGGTCACGGCCACTAGGCTCGACCCATGGTCAACCTCACCCGCATCTACACCCGCACCGGCGACGCCGGCGAGACCCGTCTCGGCGACATGAGCACGACCACCAAGAACGATCTGCGGTTGAGGGCCTACGCAGATGTCGATGAGGCCAACGCCCATCTCGGCGTGGCACTCGCCACCGGTGGCCTGGACGAAGACGTGGTGGCGGTGCTGACCCACGTGCAGAACGACCTGTTCGACGTCGGAGCCGACTTCTGCACCCCGGTGGTCGCTGACCCGGAGTTCCCGCCGCTGCGGATCGAGCAGGACTACGTCGACCGGCTCGAGGGTTGGTGCGACCACTACAACGAGTCGCTGCCGAAGCTGCGCTCGTTCATCCTCAACGGAGGCACCCCCGGCGCCGCCCACCTCCACGTCGCGCGCACCGTCGTACGACGTGCCGAGCGGTCGGCCTGGGCGGCTCACGCCGAGCACGCGGAAACCATGAACGTGCTCGCGATCAAGTACCTCAACCGTCTCTCCGACCTGCTGTTCATCCTGGCCCGCCACGCCAACCGGGAGCAGGGCGACGTGCTGTGGGTGCCGGGCGGCGAGCGGTCCACATAGATCTGTCCGGCCCGGGCAGCTGCTCGACCAGCGGAGCGACCCGGTGTTGAGCGGGGAGGCGCGCCAGGGCCAGGCCGACACGGGGACCGCCCACGAGGCAAGCTCTTCGCGCTCAGGCCACAACTCACCGTTCAGGGCGCCGTTCGCCTCGGAAGGGGATCCCCTCAGAGACACGACCAGCAGGACCACCGCGAGCACGAGCAGGACCGCGCCCCGGTTGAGCATCTTGACGCCCGACACCACCCGGAGGCTGGCGACCGTCCGCTCGTCGGCGTCGGCGTCGGGCCGACGGCCCTGCCGGCGGCCGTCCAGGGTGAGGTGGAGCCCCCGCGCCATCACCGCGAGCGCTGCGGCCACGAGGAGGAGCGCCAGCCAGGACATGCGGCCCAGTCTGACGGCCACGTCTCGAGGGTCGTGTGCCTGAGCACGGTCTATGGGTAGGTGTGAGGCACGCGACCCGACGGGGCCACCGGTTCGCGGGCAGCCGGGATCGCCAGCATGGACGGCACCACGACCACCGCCACGACCAGCAGTGCCGACAGGGTCCCGACCCGGTCGCCCACGAAGCCGACGAGCGGGGGTCCGCCCAGGAACGCGACGTAGCCCATCGTGGCGACCACGCTGACCCGCGCCGCGGCCCTGGCCGGCTCGTCGGCGGCCGCGCTCATGCCGACCGGGAAGCCCAGGGACGCGCCGAGACCCCAGACGACCACGCCGGTGACGACGAGCACCGGGTGGTCGCCGTACACGACGAGCAGCAGCCCGACCACCGCCGAGGCGGCCGTCGTCAGCAGCACCGGCACCCGGCCGAACCGGTCGAGCAGGACGGTGCCGGCCACCCGTCCGGTCGTCATGGAGGTCACGAACAGCGCGAAGCCGGCGACCCCGAGCCAGTCCGGCACGCCGTACCCGTCGATCAGCGCGAGTGCGAGCCAGTCGTTGGCGACGCCCTCGGTCAGCGCGAAGGCGAGCACCATCAGCCCGATCGCGAGCGTCCGCGGCTCCCGCCACGCGGCGAGGCCGGAGGGCCCGGCGTGCTCCGGGTGCGCCGGCAGGAATCCAGCCGAGCCCCACCACGCGGCGCAGGCGGAGAGCACACCCACCGCTCCCAGGTGCACCACCAGCGGCAGGTCGACCGCGTTGACGGGGACGCCGATGGTCGCCCCGAGGATGCTGCCCCCGCTCCACGCGGCGTGGAACCGCGGCATGATCGACCGGCCCAGCTCGCGCTCCACGGCCGCGCCCTCGACGTTCATCGACACGTCCCACACCCCGGTCCCCACGCCGTTGACGAAGAGGCCGAGGGCAACCACCGGGACGGAGGCGGCGAGCGCGGTCCCGGCCGCGGCGATGGTCAGGCCGGCCGCCACCAGCAGCGCACCCGCGCGTACGACGGTCGCCGCGGACCACCGGTCGATCAGCCAGCCGCTGGAGGGCAGCGCCATGACCGAGCCCGCCGCGATCGACAGGAGCAGGAGCCCGAGCCCGCCGTTCGACAGCGAGAGGTCGGTGCGCAGGTCGGGCAGCCGCGTGACCAGGCTGGCGAAGCAGAGGCCGTTGAGGACGAAGACCAGGGCCACCCCGCGGCGAGCCCGGTCGGGGGCGTCCGCCACGACCGGTTCGGGAGTCACAGCTCCTGGATGGGCCGCGGCGGCCCCGCCTCGAGCCACGCCTGCAGCCCCGTCAGCGCCGCCGGTCCCATCGCCAGCTCCACGTCCCCGTCGGGCACCTCGCACCGCACCACCAGATGGTCCGGGTAGAGCGACATCTCCTCCGCGCCCTCAGGCTCGCGCTTGCCCACGAAGGTCATCACCGACCTGCGCCACACCCGCTTCGGCAGCGGAGAGAGCGAGAAGAAGCGGAACCACTCCAGGTCGTCGCCGGAGTAGCGGCCCAGTCCGAGAAGCCAACCGCGCCCGGCCTTCTCGGCCCGGACGCGGTAGCTCATCTCGAACGTCCCGCCGTGGCGCGACAGCAGCCGGCGGCGGATCACCAGGGCGATGCCGTAGATCAGTGCCAGACCCAGCAGGACACCGGCTGCGTCGAGCAGCCACTGCCACAGCGGCATCCGTCACTCCCTGGGGCTCGGTGCCCGGGTCGGGCACGGCGTGCGCTAACGGTAACGGCCACGGCGCGGATGGCGCACTCAGGCCCCGCCGGCCTCCAGCCGCTCCTTGCGCTCGTCCAGCAGGCGCTTCGCCTCGTCGTAGTTGCTCTCGAACGAGATCTCCGCGTGCTCGCACAGCAGCCGCACCTGGTTGCCGGCGACGGAGATGAATCCCCCGTCGACGGCCGCGACCCAGTGGCCCTCGTCGACCGTGCGTACGTCGACCTGACCCCCCGCGAGGACGGACATGATCGGGGTGTGGTCGGCCATGATCCCGATCTCGCCGTCCAGCGTCCTGGCGTTGACGACCGTGGCCTCGCCCGACCACAGCTCGCGGTCGGCCGTCACCAGGGCGACCTGTCATCGTCTTCGCCATCAGAGGCTCTTCTGGATCTCGTCCCAGCGCTGCTCGACGTCGTCGAGACCGCCGCACATGAAGAAGGCCTGCTCGGCCACGTGGTCGTAGTCACCGTCGGCGATCTTGTTGAACGCCTCGATGGTGTCGGCCACCGGGACCGTGGAGCCCTCCTTGCCGGTGAACTGCTTGGCGACGTAGGTGTTCTGCGACAGGAACCTCTGGATCCGGCGGGCCCGGGACACGATGATCTTGTCCTCTTCGGAGAGCTCGTCGACACCGAGGATCGCGATGATGTCCTGGAGCTCCTTGTTGCGCTGCAGGATCTGCTTGATCCGGATCGCGCAGTCGTAGTGGTCCTTGCCGATGTACTGGGCGTCGAGGATCCGCGAGGTCGACGTCAGCGGGTCCACCGCGGGGTAGATGCCGAGCGAGGCGATCTCTCGCGACAGCTCGGTGGTCGCGTCGAGGTGGGCGAACGTGGTTGCCGGAGCCGGGTCGGTGTAGTCGTCCGCGGGCACGTAGATCGCCTGCATCGAGGTGATCGAGTGACCACGCGTCGAGGTGATCCGCTCCTGCAGCACGCCCATCTCGTCGGCGAGGTTCGGCTGGTAGCCCACCGCGGACGGCATCCGGCCCAGCAGCGTGGACACCTCGGAGCCGGCCTGGGTGAACCGGAAGATGTTGTCGATGAACAGCAGCACGTCCTGCTTCTGCACGTCACGGAAGTACTCCGCCATCGTCAGCGCGGACAGGGCGACCCGCAGGCGGGTGCCGGGCGGCTCGTCCATCTGGCCGAACACCAGGGCGGTCTGGCCGATGACCCCGGCCTCCTCCATCTCCACGATGAGGTCGTTGCCCTCACGGGTGCGCTCGCCGACACCGGCGAACACCGACACACCGCCGTGGTCCTTGGCGACGCGGGCGATCATCTCCTGGATCAGCACGGTCTTGCCGACGCCGGCGCCACCGAACAGGCCGATCTTGCCGCCCTGGACGTACGGCGTGAGCAGGTCGATGACCTTGATGCCGGTCTCGAACATCTGGGTCTTCGACTCCAGCTGGTCGAACGCCGGAGCCTTGCGGTGGATGCTCCACCGCTCCTTGACGTCGAGCTCCTCGCCGTCCTCGAGGTTGAGGCAGTCGCCGAGCATGTTGAACACGTGGCCCTTGGTGACGTCACCGACGGGCACCGTGATCGGGGAGCCGGTGTCCCTCACCTGGACGCCGCGGACCAGGCCGTCGGTCGGCTGCAGCGAGATCGCGCGGACCATGCCGTCACCGATGTGCTGGGCCACCTCGAGCGACAGCACGTAGGACTTGCCGCCGAGCTCGAGGTCGGTCTCGAGCTTGTTGTAGATCTCGGGCATCGTGTCCACGGGGAACTCGACGTCCACCACCGGGCCGATCACGCGGGCGATCCGACCGACTCCACCGGCTCCCGACTCGGTCTTGTTCTCTTCAACAGTCGCAGTCATGTCTCTCACTCACTCCCGGCGGACGCGTCGGCGAGCGCGTTGACGCCACCGACGATCTCGCTGATTTCCTGGGTAATCCCGGCCTGTCGGGCCTGGTTGGCAACTCGGGTGAACTTCTTGATCAGCTCGTCGGCGTTGTCCGTCGCGGACTTCATCGCCTTCTGGCGGGCGGCCAGCTCGGACGCGGACGCCTGCAGCAGCGCGAAGAAGATGCGGCTCTGGACGTACCGCGGCAGCAGCTGGGAGAGCACCTCCCCGGCGGAGGGCTCGAACTCGTAGAGCGGCAGCACCTCGTCGTCACCGGGCTTCTCCTCGCCTTCGGACGCCTCGACCACTTCCAGCGGCAGCAGGCGCACGCTGTGCGGCTCCTGGACCAGCATCGACTTGAACTGGGTGTAGACGATGTGCACCTCGTCGACACTGCCGTCCTCGCCCTCCTCGGCCATGAACGCCGAGATCAGCGCCTCACCGATGTCGCTGGGCGTTGTCGTACTTCGGCTGGTCCGAGAAGCCCGACCACGACTCGGCCAGGGGACGGTCGCGGAACCGGTAGTAGGTCTCCCCCTTGCGTCCCGCGATGAAGGTGGTGACCTCCTTGCCCTCCGAGTGCAGCCGCTCGGCCAGCCGCTCGCCCTCCTTGAGGACGTTGGAGGAGTAGGCACCGGCCAGGCCCCGGTCGCTGGTGATGATGAGCACCGCGGCCTTGGTCGGGTTCTCCGGCTCCGTCGTCATCGGGTGGTCGACGTTGGAGTACGTCGCCAGCGCGGACACCGCCCGCGTCAGCTCGCGGGCGTACGGCGCCGCCGCCCGCGCCCGTTGCTGGGCCTTGATGATGCGGGACGCGGCGATGAGCTCCATGGCGCGCGTGATCTTCTTCATCGACTCCGTCGACTTGATCCGCGCGCGGTACTCGCGCAGCGAGACGGCCATCCGTCAGCCCCGCTTCTGCTTGACGATCTGCTCCTGCTCGAGCTCGTCGTCGCTCACCGGGTCGACCTCCGGCTCGTGGCCCACCTTGATCGACTCGCCCTCGGAGGTCTCGAACTGGTCGAGGAACTTGTCGTAGGCCTCCTCCAGCGACTTGTCCGTGTCGTCCTCGAACTTCTGGGACTCGCGGATGGTCGACAGGATGCCGTCGTGGGAGCGGCGCAGGTAGTCGATGAACTCGTTCTCGAAGCGCAGCACGTCGTCCACCGGGACCCGGTCCAGGCGACCGGTCGTGCCGGTCCAGAGCGACACGACCATCTCCTCGAGCGGGTACGGCGAGTACTGCGGCTGCTTGAGCAGGGCCATCAGGCGCGAGCCCCGGTCCAGCTGCTGGCGCGACGCCGCGTCGAGGTCGGAGGCGAACATGGCGAAGGCCTCCATCGCGCGGTACTGCGCGAGGTCCACCTTGAGCGAGCCGGTGACCGCCTTCATCGCCTTGGTCATCGCGTTGCCGCCGACCCGCGACACCGAGATGCCGACGTCGATGGCCGGGCGCTGGTTGGACGCGAACAGGTCCGACTGGAGGAAGATCTGGCCGTCGGTGATCGAGATGACGTTGGTCGGGATGTAGGCCGACACGTCGTTGGCCTTGGTCTCGATGATCGGCAGGCCGGTCATCGAGCCCGCTCCCATGTCGTCGGAGAGCTTCGCGCAGCGCTCCAGGAGCCGGCTGTGCAGGTAGAACACGTCGCCCGGGTAGGCCTCGCGGCCCGGCGGACGGCGCAGCAGCAGCGACACGGCGCGGTAGGCCTCGGCCTGCTTGGTCAGGTCGTCGAAGATGATCAGGACGTGCTTGCCGTCGTACATCCAGTGCTGGCCGATGGCCGAGCCGGTGTAGGGGGCGAGGTACTTGAAGCCCGCGCTGTCCGAGGCCGGGGAGGCGACGATCGTGGTGTACTCCAGCGCGCCGGCCTCCTCCAGGGCACCGCGCACGGACGCGATGGTGGACCCCTTCTGGCCGATGGCGACGTAGATGCAGCGCACCTGCTTCTCGGGGTCTCCGGAGTCCCAGTTCTGCTTCTGGTTGATGATCGTGTCGATCGCGATCGTCGTCTTGCCGGTCGAGCGGTCACCGATGATCAGCTGGCGCTGGCCACGGCCGATCGGGGTCATCGAGTCGATGGCCTTGATGCCGGTGGCGAGCGGCTCGTGCACCGACTTTCGCGCCATCACGCCGGGGCCTGGAGCTCCAGGGCGCGGCGCTCGTCGGACTCGATCTCACCGAGGCCGTCGATGGGGGTGCCGAGCGGGTCGATCACCCGGCCCATGAAGCCGTCGCCGACGGGCACCGAGAGGATCTCGCCGGTGCGGCGGACGCTCTGGCCCTCCTCGATCTTGTCGAAGTCACCGAGGATGACGACACCGATCTCGCGGGTGTCGAGGTTCAGGGCGATGCCCAGCGTGCCGTCCTCGAACTCCAGAAGCTCGTTGGCCATGGCCGAGGGCAGGCCGGTCACCTTGGCGATGCCGTCGCCGGCCGTGGAGACCGTGCCGACCTCTTCCTTGCTGGCAGCCGCCGGCTCGTAGTCGGCGACGTACTTCTGGAGCGCGTCGCGGATCTCTTCCGGACGAATCGAAAGCTCCGTCATGTTCCCTGCCTCTTCCCTGTCAGTCTTCTCGAAAGTTCTGTGGACGTGTCGCCGAGCGCGCCCGCGAGCTCAGCTCGCCAGCTTCCGGCCGGCGTCGTCGAGCCGGCCGGACACGGTGCCGTCGATGACGTCGTCGCGGATCTGGATCCGCAGGCCCCCGACCAGGTCGGGGTCGACGACGACGTGCAGCTGCACCTGGCTGCCGTACTGCTTGGTCAGCGCCGAGACCAGCCGCTCCGTCTCGGAGGAGGTGAGCTCGCGCGCGGTGTGGACGGTGGCGACGGCCTCGTCGAGGGCCTCGGCCGCCACCACGAGGTAGCTCTCGAGCACGCCGCCGACGGTGCCCCGGCCACGGGCGAGCGCCTCCCTGACCAGCAGCGTGGTCGCCGGGAGCGCCTTGCCCGTCGAGCAGTCCGTCGAGCAGACCGGTGCGGTCCTCCACCGAGCGCGTCTGGTCGGAGAGGGCCGAGCGGAGCTCGGGGTGGCCGTCGATCATCCTGCGGACGCCGAACAGCTCGTCACCGACCTTGGTGCCGTCCTTGCCGGCGGACCGGACGGTGCTGACGACGGCCAGCCGCTCGAGGACGTCGGGCAGGTCGCCGCTCACGGTCCAGCGCCGGCTCGGCCGCGTCGGAGACGATCTTCATGGCGCGGTCGCCGACGGCCGAGCCGAAGACCGTCTCCGCCAGACCGGTCCTGGCCTCCGCGTCGACCGAGCTGTCGGTGAGGACCCGGCGAAGGGCGACGTCGGAGCGCAGGATCCGGACGACGCCGAACAGCTCCTCGCCGGTCTTCGCCGTCTCGGCCAGGGTGCCCGACTTCCCGAGCTTCTCGCTCAGTCCGGCCAGCGCCTCGGCCGAAGCACCTCGCAGCATCAGCGCACCCCGTCCTGGGCGGCTTCCTGGGAGGTCTCGAGGGTCTCGAGGTCGGCCAGGAAGCGGTCGACCACGCGTCCGCTGCGCTCGTCGTCCTCCAGGCTCTCGCCCACGATGCGCCCGGCCAGCGCCGTGGCCAGGGCCCCGACCTCCGCCCGCAGCGACGTGACCGCGTGCTGCCGCTCGGCCGAGATCTGCGACTGCGCGTGCTCGACGATGCGGCCGGCCTCGGTCTGGGCCTGCTCCCGCATCTCCGCGATGATCTGCGCGCCCTGCTCGCGGGCGTCCTCGCGGATCTTGGCCGCCTCGTGGCGGGCGTCGGCGATCTGGGCCTTGAACTCCTCCTCGGCCTCGCGTGCATCCTGCTTGGCCTGGTCGAGATCCGCGAACTGCTGGCGGATCGCGTCCTGGCGAGCCGTCATCGCTCGGTTGATCGGCGGGACGACCCACCTGCCCAGGATGAACAGCATGAGCCCGAACGCCGCGAGCTCGACCAGGAACGTCGCGTTCGGGACCAGGAAGTTGCTCTGGAGCGGGACGAGCTGACTCGTGACGCTTGCCATCAATCGGATCCTTTACCTCGGTGCTGCCTCAGTGCTGCGTCTGTCGATCCGTGCTTCACGCCGCGCCGAGGACGAAGACGAACAGGGCCATGAAGGCGAGGTTGATGAAGAACATCGCCTCGACCAGACCCACCGTCAGGAAGAAGATGGTCTGGAGGCGGCCCTGCGCCTCGGGCTGGCGAGCCACGCCCTGGATGTACGACGAACCGGCCAGGCCGTCACCGACACCGGCACCGATCGCGCCACCGGCGAGGGCGATCCCGCCGCCGACGAAGGCACCGGCCAGCTTGACGGCATCGGCAGTTTCTGTTGCAGCCATTTCTCTCCTTGGTTGGGCACCCGGGAGGTGCCGTCTCTTTACGGTTGTGCAGGTCGTGCTTCTGGTTCACGCACCGTTCCGGCGTCCGCCGGTCAGTGCGCAAGTGCGGGTTCTCCTCGGTCGGTGTCCTCGTGGGCCGACTCGTCCGAGGACTCCTCATCCGGGGTCTCGTCGGTCTCGGCCTCCGGCTCCTCGGCGTGGTCGTCGTGCCCGGCTCCGGCCATGCCGAAGTAGAGGACGGTCAGCAGCGCGAAGATGAAGGCCTGGATTCCGCCGATGAACATGTCGAACAGCTTCCAGAGCAGGTTGGGCGCCCACATCGCGAACGCGGGGATCAACCCGATCAGGGCGAGCATGATGCCGCCGGCGAAGATGTTGCCGAAGAGTCGCAGGGCCAGGGTGATCGGCTTGGTGAGCTCTTCGAGGATGTTCAGCGGGAGCAGCGCGGGGTAGGGCTCCAGGAAGTGCTTGAAGTAGCCCTTCGTCCCCTTCGTCCGGATGCCGTAGATCCAGACGCTGACGATCGTGACGGCCGCGAGCGCGTAGGTGAGGTTCGTGTCGGCCGTGGGGGCGGGCAGCAGGTGACCCGTCTCCTCGTTGAGCTGGCTGGGGATCAGCTCCATCCAGTTGGCGATCAGGATGAAGAAGAACAGCGCCACGGCCAGCGGCACCACGAACGGGTGGACCCGGCCCAGGTTGTCCAGGACCTGCCGGTTCACCTCGCCGACGATCGCCTCCCAGAGGATCTGGATCTTGCTGGGGACGTGGTCGTCGACGTCCTTGGTGAGCGCACGCCGGGCCCAGAAGCCGAGCAGATGACGATGGTGCCGGCGATCAGCGTGGTCCAGATCGTGTCCATGTTGAAGGTCATCGCCGAGGAATTCCTTCTCGACATGGTGGCCGATCTCGATCCCGCGACTCTCCCGACAGGGGAAGCAGGCCCATCATGACTTCTTCAGCTCCTTCAGCAGCGGGAGTCCGGTCATCACCAGCGCGATGAGCCGGAACAGGGCGAGCCCGAGCAGCAGCCCGATCCCGTCCGGCCAGAACATCACGGCGATGCCGACGGCGACGGCGGTGAGCACGAGCAGGCGGGTCATCGTGGACGCGATCATCTTGTTGCGCGTCGGCTGCTCACCCGAGGTGATGATCCGCATCAGCCAGTACTCGGTCGCCAGGTGGTTGAGCAGGCCCAGGGCGATCCCGCCGGCGATGCACGCCGCCAGGCGCCACTCGCCGAGCTGCCCGGACACCCAGTAGGTGCCGACCATCAGGGCCGCGGCGAGGATCACGATCTTGCGCTGGTCGCGCAGGACCCGCAGGACCGAAGGCCGGTCGCCAGGCGAGATCTCGGTGGAGGGTGAAGTCATGGGCGGGGTCACCTGTTCGGTCATGGACGCTCACCCCCGGAGGGCGGAACGAACCCGGAGCCAGAACCCGATCGCGCCGGTGACGATGCCGAGCCCGACGCCGATGACAGTGAAGACCGGTTCGGTGCCGGCCTGCGAGTCGATGAAAAGGCCGAGGAGAGTGCCGGCGACGACGGCGCCGGCGAGGAGGCCTCCGAGCCCCACGAGGTCGCGACCCCGCAAGGAGTTGTCGGAAGGCTCATCGGCCATTCACCCGGGTCGCTTTCGTTGGCGGCGAGGTCGTGTGGATCACTGGAGACGTCGGCGCTCTGGCGCCTTGGGGCCACCTCAGTGAGGGGCGACCAGGCGATGTCCGACGACGGCGCGAAACTACCACAGCGAACGCGGCTCACGAACCCGGGGATCGGACCGCCCACACCCTCGACTGAAGGGGCTCCCGGCAAGGGGCCTGCGGCGTGCGGTCGTCATGGTCGGCGGCCGTCCTGTCGTGGGGCTGGTCGGTGCTTGTGAAAAGTAGCACAAAGTCCGGACGGGCTGGAAACCGCCCCCTCCCAACTGTCGGACCAGCCGTCGGATCTGCCTCCTGCCAGTACCCGCCGGACCGGATTTTCGAGTCATCACTCGCGCCGCTCGCTCAATCCCTTCGCTCACGGACCACGCACTTCGTGCGCGTTCCGGCTCGCGAGTTCAGGCGTCCTCGGCGACGGGCAGGTGGGGCTTGTGGACGATCGGCAGGAGGAAGGTCAGGGCGATGGTCACCACCGCCCCGGCGGCGAGCGAGATCCACATGAGGGGGCCGGTGTAGAGGCTGGCCAGGACGGTGCCGAAGGCCACGAGGGCGGCCCACAGCCACATGATGAACACCGCACGGCGCTGCGAGTGCCCGATCTCGAGCAGTCGGTGGTGGAGGTGCTGCTTGTCGGGGGCGAACGGCGAGCGGCCGGCGCGGGTCCGGCGGACCACGGCGAGCAGCAGGTCGGCCATCGGCACGATCAGGATCGAGATCGGCAGCAGGACCGGGAGCAGGGTCGGGAGCAGGCTCGCCTGGGAGCCGGACGCGCCCCGGCTGATCTCGTTCCCGGAGAACTGGGTGGTGAGCGTGAGCGCGCTTGCGGACAGGACGAACCCGATCAGCATCGAGCCGCTGTCGCCCATGAAGAGCCGGGCCGGATGGAAGTTGTGCGGAAGGAACCCCGCGCACGCACCCGCGAGCGCTGCGCTGAGGAAGGCGCCGGTCGTGGCCAGGGTGACCTGGTTGAGGTTGGCCAGCTGGTAGCTGAAGAGGAAGAACGCGGTCGCGCCGATGCCGACCACCCCGGCCGCGAGCCCGTCCAGCCCGTCGACGAAGTTCACCGCGTTGACGGTCGCGACCACCACCACCGCGGTGAGGAGCGCCCCCTGGGCCGGCTCCAGCGAGAACTGGGTGCCGTCGGGCTGGAGGAAGAACGCGAACTGGATGCCGGAGAAGATCAGGAAGCCGGCCGCCAGCACCTGGCCGCCGAGCTTGGAGAGGGCGTCGATCTCGAAGAGGTCGTCGAGCACGCCGACCGCGCAGATCATCGCGCCGGCGATCAGGACGATGCCGGCGTCGCGGAAGACGAAGGGGCCGCTCCCGGAGAGGAAGGGCAGCTCCCGCCCGACGACGTACGCCGCGGCGAGGCCGCCGAGCATGGCCAGCCCACCGAGGTAGGGAATCGGCTCGGCGTGGACGTCGCGGTCCCGGACCTCGGCGATGGCCCCGGTGCGGAGGGCGATCTCCCGGGCGATGACCGTGAGGAGGTAGGTGACCGCGGCGGCCACCAGGAAGACGAGCGCGTACTCCCGCATCAGTCGTCGTCGTCCGTGAGGGTCGCACCGAGTGGTTCGAGCACCGCGTTCAGCTCGTCGAGGGACAGCGCGCCACTACGCAGGACGCGGCCGGGTGAGGCGGTGACGTCGACGATCGTCGAGGCCTCCGATCCGGGGGTCGGCCCGGCGTCGACGATCAGGGCCACCCACTCCCCCAGCATCTCCTCGGCCTGGTCCGCGTCGGTCGCGGCCGGCCGCCCCGTCAGGTTGGCCGAGCTCACGGCGAGGGGACCCGTCCGCTCCAGCAGCTCGAGCGCGATCGGGTGGTCGGGCATCCGGACGGCGACCGTGCCGCGCGAGTCGCCGAGGTCCCACCGGAGCGACGCCTGCTGGGTGCAGACCACGGTCAGCGGGCCGGGCCAGAACTTCTCGATCAGCGCCCGCGCGTAGTCGGGAACGTCGACGGCGAGCGCATCGAGCGTCGTGGCGGTGCTGACGAGCACCGGCGGGGGCATCTCGCGGCCGCGGCCCTTGGCTTCCAGCAGCGAAGTCACCGCGTCGGCGTCGAAGGCGTCGGCCGCCACGCCGTAGACGGTGTCCGTGGGGATGACGATCAGCTGCCCTCGCTGCACGGCCAGGCTCGCGGCGTTCAGGGCGATGTCCCGTTCGGCATCGGTCGTGGTGGCGTAGCGCACGTCGTTATCGTGCCAGCCGCGCCGTCAGGAAGCGCGGACGGTCGGCCAGGTCGTGGTGGTCCTTCACCTCGGCCCACCGCCCGGACTCGGCGAAGACGGCCGGAGCGGACTCGCCCTGGACGTCGGCGTGCTCGACCCCGATCACCCCGCCGTCCCGCAGGAGGACGGCCGCCCGGGCCTCGAGGGCCCGGATCGCGTCCAGCCCGTCTCCCCCGGACCACAGCGCGAGCTCGGGGTCGTGGTCGCGGGCCTCCGGCGCCACCGACTCCCACGCGGCGAGCGGGATGTACGGCGGGTTGGACGCGATCACGTCGACCTGGCCGGCCAGGTCGTCGAAGGCCGTGGCCAGGTCCCCCTGCCGCAGGTCGACCCCGGTGCCGGCCAGGTTGCGCTCGGCCCACTGGTGCGCGCGCTCGTCGAGCTCCAGGGCGTGGACCCGGGCGGCAGGGACCTCGTCGGCCACGGCCGCGGCGATGGCCCCCGAGCCGGTGCCCAGGTCGAGCACCACGGGCCGGTCCCGCGTGCTCGCCTCCTCGATCGCCCACCCGGCCAGCAGCTCGGTCTCCGGCCGCGGCACGAACACCCCGGGGCCCACGGCCAGCGCCACGTGGCGGAAGTGGGCGATGCCGGTGAGGTGCTGGAGCGGCTCGCGCAGGGCCCGTCGGTCGACCAGGGCGTCGAGCTCTTCGAGCCGGTCGGGAGGCACGGTCTCGACCGCGAACAGCTTGGCCCGGGACGTGCCGAGCACGTGGGCGAGCAGCTCCGCGGCGTCGTACTCCGGGCTGGGCACGCCCGCCTCGGCGAGGCGACGGGTGGCGGCGGCCAGCACCGAACGCCGGTCCGTGCCGCGGGAGGCCGTCATCCCTCGAGGGCGGCCAGCCGGGAGGCCAGGTCGGCGTCGACGCAGGAGTCGAGGACGGGCTGGAGGGCGCCGTCGAGCACCTGGTCGAGGTTGTAGGACTTGTAGCCGGTGCGGTGGTCGGAGATCCGGTTCTCGGCGAAGTTGTAGGTCCGGATCCGCTCCGAGCGGTCCACGGTGCGGACCTGGCTGCGCCTGGCCTCGCTGGCCTCGGCGTCGGCCTCCTCCTGCGCAGCCGCGAGCAGGCGGGCGCGCAGGATCCGCAGCGCCTGCTCACGGTTCTGCAGCTGGCTCTTCTCGTTCTGGCAGCTGACCACGATGCCGGTCGGGACATGGGTGATCCGCACGGCGGAGTCCGTGGTGTTGACGCTCTGACCGCCCGGCCCGCTGCTGCGGAAGACGTCGATGCGGAGGTCGTTCTCGTCGAGGGTCACGTCGAGCGGCTCGGCCTCCGGCAGGACCAGCACGCCCGCGGCGCTGGTGTGCACCCGGCCCTGCGACTCGGTCACCGGGACCCGTTGCACCCGGTGCACGCCGCCCTCGAACTTCAGCAGGCCGTACGGCGCCTCGCCGGGCACCGAGGTTCCCCGGGCCTTCACCGCGACCGTCACCGACTTGTAGCCACCGAGGTCGGACTCGGTCGCGTCGAGCATCTCGACCGACCAGTTCCTGGCCTCGGCGTACCGGGTGTACATGCGGAGCAGGTCGCCGGCGAAGAGGGCCGACTCCTCCCCGCCCTCGCCGGACTTCACCTCGAGGATCGCGTCCTTGCTGTCCGCGGGGTCGCGCGGGACCAGGAGCCGCCGCAGCGTCTCCTCGGTGACGGCTCGGCGCTCGGCCAGCACCTCGGCCTCGTGCGCGAACGTCGGGTCCTCGCCGGCGAGCTCGCGGGCGGCCTCGATGTCCTCGCCCAGCCGGCCCCACTCCTGCCAGGTGGCGATGATGCGGGACAGCTCGGCGTACCGCTGGTTGAGCCGCTTGGCCGTCCGCGCGTCGGCGTGCGTCTCGGGCTCGGCCAGCTGTCGCTCGATCGCGGCGTGCTCGGTCGTCAGCCCTTCGACTGCCTCGAACATGGACCCTCCCTCGGTGGTCGAGTCCGGCGCGCTACTTCTGGTCGGCCTTCTTCTTGGCGTAGCGGGCCTCGAAGCGGGCGACGCGGCCGCCGGTGTCGAGGATCTTCTGCTTGCCGGTGTAGAACGGGTGGCACTTCGAGCACACGTCGGCGTGGATGATGCCGGACGTGGCGGTGCTGCGGGTCGTGAACTTCGAGCCGCAGGTGCAGGTCACCTCGGTCACGACGTACTCGGGGTGGATGTCCTTCTTCATGGTGTCCTCTCGCGGTCGCCGGGTCGCCGTCCGCGACCTGCGGAGGGCGTGAACCGGAACCAGCGGTCAAGTGTGCCACCTCGGGCCAGCGCACTAAATCTCAGAATTCCTGAGGAGCCGGCCCTCGACAGAGCCGGGCGGGCGCAGGGACGAAGGGTCACGGTCGTGCCCTCGCCGATCGTGGACTCGATGAGCATCGAGCCGGCGTGCTTCTCCATGATCGTCTGCACGATCCGGATCCCCAGGCCGGAGCCTCCGATGTCCTGGCTCACCGCGTTGGAGGCCCGGAAGAACCGCGTCCCGAGGAGGTCGATCTCCTCCTGGGGGATGCCGATGCCGTGGTCTCGCACCACGACGATCGCCTCCCGGTCCCCGGGGGCCAGCTCGACCTCCACGACCGTGCCCTTGCGGCTGAACTTGACCGCGTTGCTCAGGACGTTGAGGAGGGCGCGGTGCAGCATCACCCGGTCGCCCAGGACGAGCAGCTCCTCCTTCGGGATCGAGACCTCGATCTGGATGTCGCGCCGCGTGGCGCTGAGGTGTACGTCGGTGACGACGGGACGGACCACGCGTGGCCAGGTCGACCTGCTCCAGGGAGGTGGAGCTCGCCTCCGCCTTCGACAGCGTCAGCAGGTCGTCGACCAGGAGCTGGAGGCGAGCGACGTTGCGCCGCCCGGCCGTCAGCATCCGCAGGTGGTGGGGAGCCATCGACTCCTCGAACTCGTCGGCCACCAGCTCGAGGTAGCCGCTGATCGTGGTGAGCGGCGTCCGCAGCTCGTGGGAGACGTTCGAGACGAAGTCGTCCTGCGCGACGTCGAGCGCCCGCTGCTCCTGCTGGATCCGGTCCTCCACCTGCCGGGCGCGGCTCTGGGCGTCGGCGAGCTCGTTGAGCGCCCCGGCGACCGCCCGCACCTCGCGCGGCCCGACGGCTGCCGCCCGGACGTCCTGGTCCCGGGCCATCTGGTGCACCGACGACCTCGAGCTCGCCCAACGGCTCGGCGATCTCGGCCGTGAGCCGCCGACGGGCGCGCACGATGACCCACCCCTCGAGCAGGGCGAGCACGATGACGGCCAGCACGGTCGCCGTCAGTCGCTGCGAGGAGTCCTCGTTGGCGTCGCTGACCCGCGACTCGAAGGCCGCCGTGGTGTCGTCGTGGGCCGACCGGAAGTCGTCGAAGAGGGCCACGCCGGTCAGGAACAGCCCCCGGTCGAAGTTCCCGGACCCGCCGGGTCTGGAGATGACGACGTTGCCGTAGTCGTCCGACCCAGGTCGCGGGCGGCCCGCTCCTGCCGGACCAGGAGCCGGGCCAGCTCGGGGTCGTCCGTGGTCAGGTCCGACACGGTCTGCAGGTGGGCGGTGAGCAGCTCCTCGGCCTCCTCGTAGTCGTCGCGTGCGGACGGGCGACCCCCGACGACCCACTCCCGGGTCGCGGACCGCAGGTCACCGAGGTCGGCCAGGATGTCCTGGTTGGCCGACGCGGCCGGCTGGAGCTCCTCGCTGAGGTACTGGACCGACCGGTTGGTGAGGAAGACGCCCAGCATCGCGACGACGGCCATCGCGAGCGTCAGCGCCAGGATTCGCGCGATCACCGGGGACAGGACCTGGGCGACCGGCCGACCGCCGTTCACGTCTGGTCGAAGCCGGCGCGCTGCATGTCGCCCCAGTGGTGGCTTCGTCCACGGAGCGCCTCGAAGATCCCGCCGAGGCGCCACCATGCGTTCAGCTGGCGGTAGCCGACGTTCTCCTCGACCGCGGCGTAGATCGCCCGGAAGAGGTCGGGAAGCCCGCGGTAGCGGCGGAAGGAGACCTCCTCCGCCAGCAGTGCCACCAGGGTCACGAACACGGAGAACAGCACCGAGGCGGTGATCATGATCAGCAGGACCGGAGGGTTGACGAGGTCGAGGTCGCTGTCGGCCCCACTGCTCGAGGCCGAGGAACACCAGGAGCAGGAAGAAGTAGGCCAGGCCGAGGACCTCGATGACGGGCGAGAGCAGCTCGAACAACAGGAACCAGGGCATGGTGATCATGCCGACGACGCCGTACCGCGGACGGAGCATCATCCGCCGGTGGCGCACGAGGATCTCGGCGAGCCCTCGGTGCCAGCGCCGGCGCTGGAGGCGCAGGACCCGGCGGGTGGCCGGCACCTCGGTCCAGGCCACGGGCTCGGGGACGAAGACGACCCCGGCCTCGGTGTGCGAGTCGGCGAGCGTCCGGTGGAGGCGTACGACGAGCTCGGCATCCTCGCCGATGCAGTCGGTGGCCATCCCGCCCGCCTCGAGCAGGACGTCCTTGCGGAAGATCCCGAAGGCGCCGGAGATGATCAGCAGCCCGCCGAGCCGTGACCAGCCGGCCCGGCCGATGAGGAAGGCGCGGAGGTACTCGACGACCTGGACCCGCGCCAGCCAGCGCCGGGGCATCCGCAGGTTCGTGACCCGTCCGCGGTCGACCCGCGAGCCGTTGGCAACGCGGATGACGCCGCCGGCCGCGACCACCCGGCCGGGGTCGTCGGCGAACGGGCGGGCGACGTTGAGCAGTGCCTGTGGGTCGAGCAGGGAGTCCGCGTCGACCATGCAGACCAGCTCCTTGCGGGCATGGTTGATGCCGGCGTTGAGGGCGTCCGCCTTGCCGCCGTTGGACTTCCGCACGAGCGCCAGGTTGTGGGACCCGCGCCGGCTCACCCAGGTGCTGAGCACCGTCGACCTGAGCGGGATGGTCCCGCCGGGGACGAGCGGCACCTCGGCCATGTCGAACTCTTCGATGAGGACGCCCGCGGTGTCGTCCGCGGACCCGTCGTCGATGACCACGACCTCCAGGTCGGGATAGCGCAGGGAGGTCATCGCGTGCACGGACTGCACGATCGTGGCCGCCTCGTTGTACGCCGGCATCAGCACCGAGACTCCGCGGCTGTTCGGGTCCAGGAACCACTCGTCGTAGCCGGCGAAGTCCAGCCGGCGGCGATAGCCGGTGAGGTCGGCCAGGGCGAGGCCGGTGAGCACGAGGTAGCTGAGGTTGACGAGGGCGGAGTAGACCGCGAAGCCCACCGCGACCCAGAGGACGACGGCGTTCAAGCCGGCACCCCCAGCCCGGTCAGGGCCAGCACCTCGCGGGCCACCGGGGCCGGGCTCCCGCGGAGCACCCACCGTCCCGGACGACCGCAGCGGTGGAGGGCGTTGGCCGCGGCCCGGGCGACCTCGACGTTGTCGTCGTCGAGCGCGGTGGCGAGCAGCTCGACGGCGTGTCCGGCGCCGATCAGTCCGAGCCCCTGGGCCCCTGCCCGGCGCACATCGGGGTTCGGGTGGTCCAGCGTGTCGCCCAGCACGATGATCGAGCCCGGGGAGCCGAGCGAGCCCAGCGCGTTGATGCAGGCGATCCTGAACTCGTCCGGCGCAACGGGCAGCGCCGCCTCGAGCGCGCCCACGGAGTCGATCGCACCGACGAGTCCCAGGGCCTCGGCGGCCAGCTGGCCTCGACGCGCACCGGACTCGTCGTCGCCCTCGAGCGCCAGCGCCAGGTGCTCGCGCAGGATCGGCGTCGCGACCAGGCCGATGCGGTCGATCGACGCGAGGAAGTCGCCGCGCAGCCTCGGCTCCCCGACGGTGGCGTCGAGCATCTTCTCGACGACGTCGGGATCCGGGAACGACCCCAGGGCCAGCATGGCCGTGCGACGCGCGATGAAGTCGCGGTCGTCGAGGCCCGCGCAGGACCTGGTCGCGGCGACCCGGCTCCGCCAGGACACCGAGTCGGTAGTAGCCCCGGCACCGTCGTACGACGGAACGGCTGGTCGTGGAGTGCGTCGCCCGGTCGAGGCCACCCCAGGCCAGGAGCACCTCGCTGAGGCGCTGGCGGGAGTCACCGCGCAGCTTGGGCAGCAGCGCGAAGGCGTCGCTCTCGACCGCCTTCCGCTGGGCCGGGGTGGCGTCGAGCAGGGCGGCGTACGCCTCGTCGATCTCCTCCCCCTCGCCGCTGCCCAGGGCGAGCACGACCCGCCACACCGACGACCGGACGTGCTGTCGGCGCAGCTCGGCGCGGTCCTTGAGGACCCGGGCCAGGACCAGGAGCACGGTGGCGACGAGGCAGGCCGCCACCAGGACGAGGGCCGAGACGAGCGCGACCCGCTCGACGTTCATCGAGGTCGGGCCAGCAGCGCCTGGACGCGCGAGGCGAGCTCGCGCGGGCTGAAGGGCTTGGTGATGTAGTCGTCGGCGCCCGAGTCGAACCCCGTCTCGACGTCGGACTCCTGGGCGCGGGCCGTCAGCAGGATGACCGGGATGTCGGCCATCGCCTCGTCGCTGCGGATCACCCGGATCGCGTCCAGCCCCGACATGCCGGGCATCATCACGTCGAGCACCGCCAGGTCGGGCTTGTGCTCCCGGCACGCGTCGACAGCCGCCGCTCCGTCGTTGACCGCCACGATCTCGTGTCCGAGGGTCGACAGCTTGAACTCGATCAGCTCGCGGATGTCGACGTCGTCGTCCGCGACAAGGATCCTCGCCACAGCCCTACCTTCCCGAACGGCGGAACGTGCCGGAAGACTAGCGGTCCCGCGAACGGGACGGGGGGAGGCGGGCCGCTCACGCAGCCCGCCTCTTCCCTGGTCGAGTCAGTCGTCCTTGCCCGACGCGGTGGGGGTCGTCTTCTGGACCTGCATGAGGAACTCGATGTTGCTCTGGGACTTCTTCAGCCGCTCGAGGAGCAGCTCGAGGGCCTGCTGCCCGTCGAGTCCCGACAGCACCCGGCGCAGCTTCCACACGATCTGGAGCTCCTCCTTGCTCATCAGGAGCTCCTCGCGACGGGTGCCGGACTGGATGGCGTCGATCGCCGGGAACAGCCGCTTGTCGGCGAAGTCGCGGCGCAGCCGGATCTCCATGTTGCCGGTGCCCTTGAACTCCTCGAAGATCACCTCGTCCATCTTCGAGCCGCTCTCGATCAGGGCGGTGGCGAGGATGGTGAGCGAGCCGCCGTTCTCGATGTTGCGCGCGGCCCCGAAGAACTTCTTCGGCGGGTACAACGCGGCGGAGTCGACACCACCGGAGAGGATCCGGCCGCTGGCCGGCGCCGCCAGGTTGTAGGCCCGGCCGAGGCGGGTGATGCCGTCGAGCAGCACCACGACGTCGTGGCCGAGCTCGACAAGTCGCTTGGCGCGCTCGATCGCGAGCTCCGAGACCGTGGTGTGGTCGCTCGCCGGACGGTCGAACGTCGAGGAGATGACCTCGCCCTTGACCGAGCGCTCGAAGTCGGTGACCTCCTCGGGACGCTCGTCGACCAGGACCACCATCAGGTGGCACTCGGGGTTGTTGGTGGTGATGGAGTTGGCGATCGACTGCATGATCATCGTCTTGCCGGCCTTGGACGGCGAGACGATCAGGCCGCGCTGGCCCTTGCCGATCGGGGCCGCGATGTCGATCACCCGGCCGATCAGGTTGGTCGGCTCGGTCTCCAGGCGGAGCCGCTCGCTGGGGTACAGCGGGGTCAGCTTGGAGAAGTCGATCCGGCTCCGGGCCGCCTCGGGATCGGCACCGTTGACGCTGTCGATGCGCACCATCGGGTTGAACTTCTCCTTGCGCTCACCCTCGCGGGGCTGGCGCACCTGGCCCACGATCGCGTCGCCGCGACGCAGGCCGAACTTGCGCACCATCGTCAAGGAGACGTAGACGTCCTCGCTCCCGGGCAGGTAGCCGCTGGTGCGCACGAACGCGTAGTTGTCGAGCACGTCGAGGATGCCGGCGGCCGGCAGGAGTACGTCGTCGTCGAGGATCGTGGTGTCCGGCTCGTTGCGCTGGCCGCCGCTCGGGCGTCCTCCACGGTCGCGGTCGCGGTCGCGTCCCCGGCGCCGGCGGCTGCGGCTGCTGCGGCTGTCGTCGCCGCCCTGGCCCTGGTTGCGGTCGCGACCGCCCTGGCCCTGGTTCTGGCCGCCCTGGTCCTGGTTGCGCTGGTCGCGGTTGCCGCCGCCCTGCTTCTGGTCCTGCTGGTCGGCCTGTCTGGTCGGCCTGCTTCTGATCGCCCTGCTGCTGGCCCTGGTTGCCGCTCGCCTGCTTGCGGTTGCGGTCCTGCTGGTCGTCGCGCCGGTCGCGGCTCTGGTCCTGGTCGGCCCGGCCCCCCTTGTCGGGGCGCTGAGTGTCCGGGCGCTCGCCGTCCTTGTTCTCGCCCCTGTTCTCGTCCTTGCTGCGGTCGCGGTGCCTGCTCGTCCTTGGAGCGGCGGTCACCCTGCGAGCCGGCGGACTGGCCGCCCTTGCTCTGGTCCGACTTGCTCTGCGCGGACTTGATCGCCTCGACGAGCTGGGCCTTCTTCATGGAGCCGGCGCCGGCGATGCCCATGCCCGACGCCATCGACTTGAGGTCGGCGAGGAGCATGGAGTTGAGTCCTCCACCGCGCTTCTTCGGCGCGTCCCCGGCGGAGGCAGAGTCGTCCGCCGCGGTGGTGGAGTCGATGGTTTCCGTCACGTGAGGTCCTTCCCACGTATTCAGTGCCGCATCGGCTGAGTGCCGTCGGCGTCCTGGTCATTGCTTCCTCGCCTGCCCGACCGGGGCTCCCGCAAGGGAACGTCGGTCAGGTGCGGTCTCGACCACAAGGGAGAGGAAGGGTTGTGCACCGATGGGTGCAGCGCCGGAATGGCTGGCGCGCCCACAGGCTACCACCCGGCCCCGGACGGTACGGCAGCACCGATCCGCGGGCGGGTCCGGTCACCCGACGCGTACGCCGAGCCGGTCGATCTCGAGGTGCAGGCCCTCCCACGACTGCGGGCAGCGCTCGAGCAGATCGGCCGCCGTGTGCCGAGGCCGCGGTGAACGCGAGCACGGTCGGCCCGGCCCCGGAGACGGTCGCGGCGACGCCGTCCGCGCGCAGGCGGTCCACCAGGGCCAGCGAGTCGGGCATCGCTGCCCGGCGGAAGTCCTGGTGCAGGAAGTCGCGCGTGGCCAGGAACAGGTGCTCGGGCCGTTGCGCGAGCGCGGCGACGAGCAGGGCGGTCCTACCTGCGTCCGCTGCCGCGTCGGCGTGCGACACCTGGTCCGGCAGCAGGCCGCGGGCGACTTCGGTGGACACCGGCTCCGGGCGGGACGAACACGACGACGCTGATCCGCTTGTCGACGGTGGAGGGGAGGGCGAAGAAGTTCGCGCCCTCCCGCCCCGAGATGACGAAGCCCCCCAGGAGCGCCGGCGCGACGTTGTCGGGATGTCCCTCGATCCCGGCCGCGAGCCGGAACAGGGAGTCGTCGTCGAGGAGAGTCTCCCCGTCCGCCACCAGGGCGCGCGCGAGGGCGGCTCCGCCCACGATGGCTGCGGCCGACGAGCCGAGGCCGCGACCGTGCGGGATCGCGTTGTCGCAGGAGAGTCGGAGCCCGGGAGGTGACACGTCCATGGCCTCGAAGGCGGCCCGCATCGCCCGCACGACCAGGTGCGACTCGTCGCGGGGTACGTCGTCGGCGCAGACGCCGCGCACCTCGACCTCGAGCCCGGACCCGGTCACCTCGCCGACCAGCTCGTCGCGCAGGTCCAGGGCGAGGCCGAGCGAGTCGAACCCGGGCCCGAGGTTGGCGGAGGTCGCGGGCACCGTGACCCGCACCGATCCCGTGGCGAAGTCGGACATCTAGGCGAGCCCGGCGGCCCGGGCGGCGGCGGCCACGTCGGCGTCGACCACGTTGTCGACGACGCTGCCGAAGCCCTCGAGCGCGGTGTCGGTGTCCTTGAGCCCGTGCCCGGTCACGGTGACCACGACGGTGCCTCCTTCGTAGCTCTCCCCTGCTCCGAGGTCCTGGAGCAGGCCGGCGATCCCCGCGGCCGAGGCGGGCTCGACGAAGACACCGTCACGGGCCGCGAGCTGGCGCTGGGCGTCGAGGATCTGCCCGTCGCTCACCGCGGCGAACCGGCCGCCCGACTCGTTGCGCGCGGCCTCGGCGAGCTTCCAGGACGCGGGGTTCCCGACCCGGATGGCGGTCGCCCGGGTCTCGGGGTCGGGGAACGGTTCTCCGGTCACCAGTGGGGCCGCGCCCTCGGCCTGGAACCCGCGCATCACCGGCTTCTTGGTCGCCCGGCCGAGGTCGGCGTACTGGGTGTAGCCCATCCAGTACGCCGAGATGTTGCCGGCGTTGCCGACCGGGAGCAGGTGGTAGTCGGGGGCGTCGCCGAGCTGGTCGACGATCTCGAACGCCGCGGTCTTCTGGCCCTGCAGCCGGACCGGGTTGACCGAGTTGACCAGGGAGACGGGGTAGTCCCAGGAGAGGCCCTTGGCCATCTCGAGGCAGTGGTCGAAGTTGCCGCGCACCATGATGATCTGCGCGCCGTGCAGGATGGCCTGCGTCATCTTGCCGGTGGCGATCTTCCCCTGCGGCACCAGCACCAGGGGCTTGATCCCGGCCCGGGCCGCGTAGGCCGCCATCGAGGCCGAGGTGTTGCCCGTCGAGGCGCAGACCACGGCCCGCGCACCTTCGCGGACCGCGACCGAGATCGCCGTGGTCATGCCGCGGTCCTTGAACGACCCGGTGGGGTTGTCGCCCTCGACCTTGAGCCACACGTCGGCCCGCGAGAGACCCGACAGCCACTCCGACCGCACCAGGGGCGTGCCGCCCTCCCCCAGCGTGACGGCCACGGTGTCCTGCGGGATGTCGAGCAGGGAGCGGTACTCCTCGATGACCCCGCGCCACTGGCAGGGCCTGCGTCGGCTCCCATTCGCGCTTCCGCCTCGACCCGCATCACCGAGGAGACCTCCCGGACGAACTCCATGGTCGCAGGAGCTCGACGGTGGCGACGAGCTGGGCGTCGGTGGCCTGGTGCGAGACGACCACGAGCTGGGCGTCCTCGTCGCGGCCCTCCTGGCGGACGGTCTGGATCGAGACGCCGTTCTCCGCGAACGCGTTGGCCACCGCGGCGAGCACGCCCGCGCGGTCGTCGACGTCCATGGCCACGTGGTAGCGGGTGAGGGTCTCCCCCATCGGCAGCACCGCACGATCGGCGTACGCCGACTCGCCGGCACCGCGGGTCGAGGCCAGCCGGTTGCGCGCGACCGTGACCAGGTCGCCGAGCACCGCCGAGGCCGTGGGTGCGCCGCCGGCGCCGGGGCCGTAGAACATCAGCTGGCCGGCCGCCTCGGACTCGACGAAGACCGCGTTGTAGGCCTCGCGCACGGAGGCGAGCGGGTGGGAGCGGGGGATCATCGCGGGGTGGACCCGGACGGCCACGGCGTCGTCTCCCCCGGCCGTCGGCCGGAGCTCGCAGATCGACAGCAGCTTCACGACGCAGCCCATCTCCTGGGCCGAGGCGATGTCGGCGGCGGTCACGTCCGTGATGCCCTCGCGGTGGACGTCGGCGGCGGTCACCCGGGAGTGGAAGGCCAGCGACGCGAGGATGGCGGCCTTCGCGGCTGCGTCGAAGCCCTCGACGTCGGCGGTCGGGTCGGCCTCCGCGTAGCCGAGCTCCTGGGCCTCCTCCAGCGCCTCGGAGAAGCCGCTGCCCGCGGTGTCCATCTTGTCGAGGATGTAGTTGGTGGTGCCGTTGACGATGCCCGAGCACCCGGGTGACCCGGTCGCCGGCCAGCGACTCGCGCAGCGGGCGCAGGATCGGGATGGCCCCGGCCACGGCGGCCTCGTAGTAGAGGTCGCGTCCGGCCTTGTCGGCCGCCTCGAAGAGGGTGGGCCCGTCCTCGGCCAGCAGCGCCTTGTTGGCGGTGACCACCGAGGCGCCGTTCTCGAGCGCGGCCAGGATCAGCGACCGGGCCGGCTCGATGCCGCCGATCACCTCGATCACCAGGTCGACGTCGTCGCGCGCCACGAGTCCCTCGGCGTCGGTGGTCAGCAGCCCGTCGGCGATCTGCACGTCACGGGGCGCGTCGAGGCGTCGTACGGCGATGCCGACCAGCTCCACCGGGGCACCGACCCGGGCGCGGAGGTCGGCGGCCTGCTCGGTGAGCAGCCGGACCACCTGCGACCCGACCGACCCGCAGCCGAGCACGGCGACCTTCAGCGCCTTGCCAGTACTCACCGCACCTCTCCCATGTCCGTCGCCAACAGATCGTCCTCAGTCTCCCGGCGGACCAGCACCCGCGTCCCGCCGTCCCGCACCGCGACCACCGGGGGCCGCAGCGCGTGGTTGTAGTTGGAGGCCAGGGAGCGACAGTACGCACCCGTGCCCGGCACGGCGAGCAGGTCCCCGGGAGCCAGGTCCCCGGGCAGGAACTCGTCCTTCACCACGATGTCGCCGGCCTCGCAGTGCTTGCCCACCACCCGGGACAGGACCGGAGGGGCCGAGCTGGCGCGGGACGCGAGCGTGCAGGAGAAGTCGGCGTCGTAGAGCGCGGGGCGGATGTTGTCGCTCATCCCGCCGTCCACGGAGACGTAGGTACGCCGCGCGCCGCCGTCCAGCGCCACCTCCTTGACCGTGCCGACGGTGTAGAGGGTGCACATGGCCGGGCCGGCGATCGCCCGGCCGGGCTCGATGGACAGCCGGGGCACGTCGATGTCGAGCGCGCGGCACTCGTGCTCGACGATCTTGGTGATCTCCGTGGCCAGCTGCGAGGGGTCGGAGGGGTCGTCCTGGGTGGTGTAGGCGATCCCGAAGCCGCCGCCGAGGTCCAGCTCGGGCAGGGTGACGCCGAGCTCGTCGCCGATCTGTTGCGTGCAGGGCGAGCACCCGGCGGGCCGCCACCTCGAAGCCGGAGGAGTCGAAGATCTGGCTGCCGATGTGGCTGTGCAGGCCGAGCAGGTCGAGCCCGTCGGCGGCCAGGACGCGGCGCACGGCCTCCAGGGCGTCGCCGCTGGTGATGCTGAAGCCGAACTTCTGGTCCTCGTGGGCGGTCGCGATGTACTCGTGGGTGTGGGCCTCGACGCCCGCCGTCACCCGCACCATCACGCCCACGCTGCGCTCGAGGTCGGCGGTGATCTCGGTCAGCCGGTCGACCTCCGCGAAGGAGTCGATGATGATCCGGCCGACGCCCGCGGCCACCGCCCGGCGCAGCTCGGGGTAGGTCTTGTTGTTGCCGTGGTAGCCGATCCGCTCCGGCGGGAAGCCGGCGCGCAGGGCGACGGTCAGCTCACCGGTGGAGCAGACGTCGAGGTTCAGTCCCTCTTCCTCGATCCAGTTGGCCACCGTGGTGCAGAGGAACGCCTTGCCGGCGTAGAAGACGTCGTACGCCGCGAACGCGTCGCGGAAGGCGCGGGCCCGCGCCCGGAAGTCGGCCTCGTCCAGGACGTACGCCGGGGTGTTGAGGTCGGCGGCCAGGTCCGGCAGCGCGACGCCGCCGACCTCGAGCACGCCGTCGACCTTGCGCGCGGTCGTCGACCACAGGTGCGGGACCAGGGCGTTGGGGTCGGCGGGCTCGCGCAGCCACGACGGCCCCTTCAGGGCGCCGTCGGCATGGGCCCAGCCGGCTTCGTGGGATGGCATCGCGCCCGCGTCACATCCGCTCGGGGGCGGAGACGCCGAGCAGCTTCAGCCCGTTGGCGAGCACGGTGCGGGTCGCCGCCACCAGCAGCAGCCGCGCCCGGTGCAGGTCGGTGGGCTCCTCGTCGCCCATCGGCAGCACCCGGCAGGTGTCGTAGAAGCGGTGGTAGGTCGCGGCGGTGTCCTCGAGGTAGCGGGCCACCCGGTGCGGCTCGCGGAGCTGGGCGGCGCTCGCCACCACCCGGGGGAACTCGGCGAGGGCGCGCAGCAGCGCACCTTCCTTCTCGTGGGAGAGCAGGGAGGGGTCGAAGTCCTCCGCCTTGGCCGGCTCCAGGCCCAGGTCGGCCGCCGTTGCGGAGGATCGAGGAGACCCGCGCGTGGGCGTACTGGACGTAGAAGACGGGGTTGTCGCTCGCCTGCCGGGTGATCTCGGCGACGTCGAGCGTGAGCGGGGAGTCGCTGGGGTAGCGGGCGAGCGTGTAGCGGAGCGAGTCGACCCCGATCAGCTCGACGAGCTCCTGGAGCGTGACCAGGTCGCCGGAGCGCTTGGAGAGCTTGACCTCCTCGCCGTCCTTCATGATCTTGACCATCTGGCCGATCAGGACCTCGAGGGTCTGCGCCGGGTCGTCGCCGGTGCAGGCGGCCATCGCGCGCAACCGGCCGACGTACCCGTGGTGGTCGGCGCCGAGGAGGTAGAGCAGCCGGTCGAAGCCGCGCTCCCGCTTGTTGACGTAGTAGGCCGTGTCGCTGGCGAAGTAGGTCAGCTCGCCGTTGGTGCGGATCAGGACCCGGTCCTTGTCGTCGCCGAAGTCGGTGGTCCGCATCCACAGCGCGCCGTCCGCGTCGAACAGGTGGCCCTCGCCGCGCAGCTTCTCCAGGCCCGACGCGACGTCCTCGCTGTCGTGGAGGGACCGCTCGGAGAACCAGACGTCGATGTGGGTCCGGAACGCGTCGAGCTGCTTCCGCTGCTCCTCGAGCTGGAGGCCATAGCCGGCGTCGCGGAAGGCGACCATCCGCTCGTCGTCCGGCAGGTCCAGGATCCCCGGGATGTCGGCCACGACCTTCTGGGCGAGCTCGGGGATGTAGTCGCCGCGGTAGCCGTCGGCGGGCACCTCCCGGCCCAGGGCGGCGGCCTCGAGCGAGGCGCCGAAGAGGTTCATCTGGTTGCCGCGGTCGTTGATGTAGAACTCGCGGGTCACCTCGGCCCCGGCCGCCTCCAGGACGCGGGCGATGGCGTCGCCCACGACGGCCCACCTCGTGTGGCCCAGGTGGATCGGCCCGGTCGGGTTGGCCGAGATGAACTCGACGTTGATCCGGTTGCCGGCGAGGGTCTCGGTGTGGCCGTACGCCGCCCCGGCCGCCACGATCTGCGCCGCGACCTCGCCCTGGGCCCCGGCGTCGACGGTGATGTTGAGGAATCCCGGGCCGGCGACCTCGACGCCGGCCACCCCGTCGGTGGCCTCGAGCGGCACCCGGACCAGCTCGGCGAACGCGCGCGGGTTGGTGCCGGCCTGCTTGGCCAGCTGCATCGCGACGTTGGTCGCGTAGTCGCCGTGACCCTGCTGGCGCGGCCGCTCCACGGTCACCGTCGCCGGCACCCCGGCGGGCAGGGTGATCGCACCCTCGTCGACGAGGCGCGTCAGCACGTCGACGATCGCGGCGGAGAGCTGCTCGGGAGTCACCGGCCCAGCCTATCGGCGCCGCCTCGCGCGTCCCGAACGAGTATCGAGGGCTGGGTGAGCGGCGGTTTCTTCTCCCCCGCGGGCCGGTTGTATGGTCATCCCCGCACCCTTCGAGCCCCCGTAGCTCAGGGGATAGAGCACCGCCCTCCGGAGGCGGGAGCCTAGGTTCGAATCCTAGCGGGGGCGCCCTTCCGAACTCTCCACCCACATGTGGAGCATTCCGCCGCGAAAGTTCCCACGTCCCCTCTCGTTTGGACATGGCAAGCATCCGCCTGACATCCCTGCCGGCACAGGTAGTCAGAAAGCGTCTGAACGCGTTCAACTACGAGGGAGCGACGACAACCTTGCCCAGAGCGCGTCCCTCGCCGACACGAGCAAGCGCCGCGGGAACCTCGTCGAGAGTGAAGGTGCTGGTCGAGGTGGATCCGGACATCCCCGGCGGCGCACAGCTCGGCGAGGGCCTTGAAGTGAGCCGGACCCTCCTTCACGACCAGCACCCCGATCGAACGACCCGTGGCCCGCCCGATCACTGAGCCGCCGATGAGCACCCGCAGCAGCGCGCGCACCGACCCGCCCACGCACCGGTACCTGCCACCGGGCGCCAGCGCACGCCGATAGGCGAAGACCGACCTGTGCGCGACCAGATCCAGGATCAGGTCGAACCGCTCGGTCGTACGGGTGAAGTCGTCTCGGCCGTAGTCGATCACCTCGTCCGCGCCCACCGACCGCATGAATTCCTGCTTGGCGGCGTTGTCGACACCAATCACGTGGGCACCGATGCGCTTGGCGAGCTGGATGGCGAAGGATCCGGACCCTCCGCCGGCGCCGTTGATCAGCACCCGGGCGCCGGCCCGGACCTTGGCCGTACCCTGCAGCGCAATCGCGCCGGCCTGCGGGATCGTGGACGCCTCAGCGAACGTGAGCTGGACAGGCTTGAGGGCGAGTGCGGATGCCGGCGCGAGCGCGTACTCCGCGAAGCCTCCCATCAGGGCCAGGTTGTCGCCGTACACCTCGTCTCCGGGTCGAAAGCCGGTCACCCCTTCGCCGACATCGTCGACCACGCCGGCGATGTCAGATCCGAGCGTCCGACGAGCCGGGGAACGAAGGCCGCCGATCCGGGCGTACGCAGGAGATCCGCGTAGGCCCTCCCAGTCGCTGAGGTTGACCGACGTCGCAGCGACCTTGACCCGCACCTGCCCAGCGGAGGGCGACGGCACCGGGACGTCCTCGAGGCGCAGTACGTCGGGCGACCCGTACCGGTCGTAGACCACCGCCTTCACGGCCCCATGGTTGCAGCCCTGGTCGTTGCCGAAGGCCCGGACCTGCTGGTCCGGGCCTTCGATTGGGTACCGCGCCACTTCACCCGCCTGCGCTGGCGGGTTCCGCGGACCTGTGCCCGAGCCCGATGCGCCGGTCGAACCCGCCGGGTGCGTGGATGTTCAGGAACCGCACGTCGGCCGGCCCGTGGTTCATGAGCGCGTGGAAGGTGCCCTCGGGGATCAGCACGTACGTGCCCGGCCCGGCCTGCACCTCCCGGCGGTCGTCGCCGACGGTCAGGGTCAGCGTGCCCTCGAGCACCAGCATGGAGTCGTCCTCCCCCTTGTGCACGTGACCGTCGACCCCCTGCCCCGGCTTGAGCACGACGATCCCCAGGTTGTAGAAGGGCGTGTCGTCCGTGGTCGCGAGGAACTCGACGTTGCCGACCCGGCGGCCCTGCCCCGGCTCGACGACCACCAGCGGGCGGCTCATCGCGCACCCGCCGAAACAACAGCAGGAGCGGTGAGCGCGCCACCGAACACGTTCCGGGGATCCACCGTCTCCTTCACCCGCCGCAGCCGCTCGAGCGCGTCCGGCGTCCAGGCCTTGCTCGGCTCGTCGCCGTGGCCGGCGAAGTTGATCAGCGAGGTGCCCGTCGACCACGGCTCCAGCGCGTCCACCACCCCGGCCGTCACCGCGTGGGCGGTGGCCAGCAGCGGGGGCGGGGCCGGCGCGATCACGGAGAGCGAGTACGCCCCGTCGCGCCCGGCCACCGCGTTCGGGATCTCGGCGGGACGGCTCAGCGCCCCACCCATCAGCCGCAGCTCGACCATCGCCAGCGGTACGTCGGCCTCGGGGCCGGCCACCGCGAGCAACGTGTTGATCAGGCCGGTGGGCATCGAGTGCAGCAGTCCGCCGCGGAAGACGGCCGGCAGCGGCTCCGGGGGATCCATGTGGATGCCGTCCACGGCGGCGTACGACATCGGGCCGACGGAGTCCAGCACCGGGGCGGCGACCTTGCGCATCGGCGCGAGCAGCGCCTCGCCCACCCGAGCTGAGCCGGTGAAGCCGAAGCGCAGCGCCAGGCTGACGACCCCGCGCAGCGGCGGCGGCACCTGCTCGATCGGCGGCATCCGCAGCAGCGCCACCGAGGTGGTGACCTCCTCCGGCAGGGTCGGCGCCCATGCGGCGAAGGCGTGCAGCACGTCCTCGATGGCGGGGGCGCCGACGAAGATCATGGCTCCGCCGAAGAACTCGGGCACCGGGAACAGGTCGAACTCCAGCGCCGAGACGATCCCGAACCGGCTCTGGCCGCCGCGGATCGCCCAGAACAGCTCCGGGTCGCTCTGCGCGGTGACCGTCCGGATCTCGCCGTCCGGCGGTCACGAGCTCGACCGAGCGGACGTGGTCGGCCGCGAAGCCGTGGCGACGGGCGAGATGGCCCATCCCGCCCCCGAGGGTGTAGCCGACGACCCCGACGCCCGAGGACGATCCGGACAGCGGTGCCAGCCCATGGGGTACGGCGGCGTCGATCACCTTCCGCCAGCGCACGCCCGCCTCGACCCTCGCCACCCGGGCGACCGGGTCGACCCGGACACCCTGCATGTGCTTGGTCGAGACGAGCACCGCGCCGTCGGCGGCGGCCGCCCCGTGCCCGGTGGCCTGGACGGCGACGGGGAGTCCCTCGTCGTTCGCGTAGCGCACCGCTGCCGCCACGTCTCCTGCGTTGCTGGCCGCGACCACGACCGCGGGTCGATGCGTGACGGCGGTGTTGAATCCGGCTGCCTCGTCGGCGGCGGCGGGCTCCCCGCCGTCGTGGACCGCCCCGGTCACCTGTCGCGCGAGCCGCTCGCGCGTGTACGACGTTCCCATCTCGTTCCCTCCTCGACGCCTCCGCCCGGTGCGGATCGGCTTGGCATCGACTCTGGGTCTAAGGGCCCACCTCAGACATGAGGAATTCACGCAGTCCCGCCTGAGGCCCGGGCTACCGAGAGAGGGATCAGATGACGTCCAGCAGCCCACGCCGGTGGGCGACCGTGACCGCCTCGGTCCGGCTGGAGGCGTTCAGCTTCGTCATCACGTTGCTCAGGTGCACGCTGGCGGTCTTCTCGCTGATGAACAGGCGCTTCCCGATCTCGCGGTTGGTCATCCCCTCCGCCACCAGCGCGAGGACCTCCCGCTCCCGCCGGGTCAGCACCGCGTCAGCCGTGGTCTCCGGGCCGGCCAGCCGGGCCCGGCTCACCGTCGCCGCGACGGCGCGCTGGAGCGGAACCGCCCCCATCTGCTCAGCCGAGGCGGCCGCCGCCTGGGCGTGGGTCCGGGCAGCGGCGCGGTCACCCGCGGCGACCGATGCCTCGGCCAGCCGCCAGCGGCAGCGGGCCTGCTCGTAGACGTGCCCGTAGCCGAACGCGTCGAGCGCCTGCTGCCACTCCTCGACGGCCGGCTCGCCACGCAACCGGGCGTGCTCGGCCACGGCGCGGGCGTGCCACGCGCGCCCCTCGGGTCCCAGGTCTCCCGGTCGCCCGCGCCCGCCCTCGACGATCCGCTCGACCCGCTGCCAGCAGGTCCTCTCCCTGCTGCAGCGCGGCGGCCGCCCCGGCCTCGTCGCGCCGCTGGCGGCAGTACGCCGCCTGGTCGGCCAGCGCGGCGAGCCCGAGCGCCGACAACCACAGGCCGCCGTACATGCCCTCACCGACCACGTTGTCCAGGTGGGTCTGCGCGCGCTCGGCGATCGCGACCGCACCAGCGAAGTCGCCCTCCCAGAGGAGGCGGTCGGCCTCGCAGCCACCGGCCACCAGGGCGACCTGCGGATCGGCGTCCCAGCTCTCGCGCAGCGCGGCCAACCGTCGCTCGGCATCCGGGAGCCCCCGCGCGACGGCCGCGTAGCAGCTCACCGCGGCCAGCCTCGCGGCCGCGACGTCCGGCGGCTGGCTCTCGGGCGCCTCGCGCTGCCTCCAGGCTGCCGTCGAGCTCGCCCTCGACATAGAGCGCGATCGCGTTCAGCACCCTCAGCTCGACGCCCGGATCGCTCCACCGCAGGCCGCTCTCGGTCACCCGGGTCATGGCCGCCCTCAGCACCGGCAGCGACCCGCTGACGTCGCCGTTGTAGTAGTGAAGGGACGCCAGCGAGTAGTGCGCGCGCAGCTCGGCGAAGAGCTCGCCTTCCGCTCGCGCCAGCCGTACGGCGGCGCCGAGCTGGTCGGCCGCAGCATCCCGATCGCCCGCGATCTCGGCGAGGAGAGCCACCGTCGTGAGCGCCTCCACCTCGAGACCCGGCACGCCCGCGGCCCGTGCCTCGTCGAGCGCGCGCTCGGCCTGCGGCCGCGCTTCGTCGGTACGACGTGCCGACAGCAGGGCCCTGGCCAGCACCACGTGGGCCAGCGCTGCCGTGCTCGCATCGACGGCGTCGTCCTCGGCGAGGCGGACCGCCTCCTCCGCGGGCTGGACCTTCGGGTCGGTGGCGTCGCCCTCCACGAGCCGGCGGACCAGCTCCGCCCGCGCCTGCACTCCCCCGGGCGCGTCGTCGTCGGCGTCACAGAGCCGGATCGCTCGGTAGGCCCACTCGATGGCGCGGGACGGCTCGCCGGCCAGGCCGGCGGCGCGTGCCGCCCGGACCGCCACGTGTCCCTCCGACACTCCCGCGAGGGAGGCCGCGTCCGTCGACGTCCGGCCACGTCGTCAGGGCCCGTTCGAGGTGCTGGAGCGCCGCGTCCGGGGCCAGGACCTGCATCGCCTCCTCGGCGGCCCGGATCGACCACACCAGCACCTTCGGCGCGTCCTCGGCCTCGGTGAAGTGGTGCGCGACCTCGGCCGGAGGCGCGGGGCCGGCGGTCCCCGCCTCGAGCGCGGCCGCATGGGCGGCGTGCAGCCTGGCGCGCTCGCCGGGCAGCAGGTCGTCGTACACGGCGCTGCGCAGCAGGTCGTGCGCGAAGGCATAGCCCGCGCCGTCCGGCGCCAGCAGTCCCTCGGCCACGGCGACGCGCAGCGCCTCGTCCAGGTCGGCGTCGGCCAGCCCCGCCACCTGCCGCAGCAGCCGGTCGGAGATCGGCTGCGCGACGATCGCCGCGCAGCGCACCACGGTCCGCGCGTCTTCGGGCAGCGCGTCCAACCGGCCGACGAGCAGGTCCGCCAGCGCGCGCGGGATCCCGTCGTCCAGGCTGCCGGTCTCTCCAATGCCGGCGGCCAGGGTCTGCACGTAGTAGGGATTCCCTCCAGTACGACGGAACACCTCGGCGGCGACCTCCGGGTCGGTGTGGCTGCCGTCCACCTTCGCCAGGTACTCCGCGACCTCCGTCGCATCGAAGGGCTCGAGGTCGAGGCGGCGTACCGCCGGCAGCCGGCCCAGCTCGCTGACCAGTCGGCGCGCTCTGGGTCGTGCCGCCAACCCGTCGGTCCGGACGGTCGCCACCACCGAGAGCCGCTCCGAGATCATCCGGCTGAGCAGGAACCGGAGGAAGTCCGCCGAGGACGAGTCCACCCACTGCAGGTCCTCGACCGTGACGACGACCGGACCACGAGTGCGGCCGACGTCGGCGAGCAGGGCCGCCATCGCGTCGAAGAGCTGGAGTCGTCGCGACTCGTCGACGGCGCCGTCGCGGGAGGCCTTCGGGTCGGTCAGGCCGGCCACGACCGGATACCGGTCGAGGACCGAGGCGACCTCGGGATCGGCCTCGGCCACCACCTGGACCGCCCGGACCAGGTCGACCATCGCCAGGTAGGGCAGGCCCGGCTCGCCCAGGTCGACGCACTGCGCCCGCAACACCAGTGCTTCCGGACGCGGCGAGTCCTCCAGCAGCGCGCGGACCAGGCGGGACTTCCCGACCCCCGCCTCGCCGGCGACGAGTACGGCGCCGGGGTTGCCGTCGGCCGCACTGGTCACCGCGGACCGCAGGACCGTCAGCTCCCGCTCGCGACCGACGAGCGGCACGTCGCCCTGGGAAACCACGACGGAAGTGTCGCACCCGTAATCGGACGCGACATGCTCTTTCGCGAACGCCTCGGCCTGCTGGATGGTCGCGGAGAGCCTCGACAGATGCCCAACGGACGCGACGCAAGCCCGGTTGCCGACGCGGCACCCGGCGCGTCATCGCGTCAGTCACCAACGAAGCCGAGCAGGCCGTAATCGGGAATCTCGATGTCGGTGGGCCGGATGCGGATCCGAGTGCTCGTGATCCAGCCTGGTCACGTGCCCGTCCGGCGACAGCAGATGCACCACACAGGCCCACTTGGCGTCCACACCGTGGCTTCCCGTACGACCCGTCCACAGGCGGGAGCAGATGTGCGAAAAGTGTCGGTGGCGGTGGCTTGAATGGGTTCATGGCGATCACCCCGCTCGAGCATCCGACACCGGCTGGTGTGGTGGCCGCGGGGTGTGCCGGGCTGGATGCGGTGGCGGGGTCGTTGTGGTCGGCGCGCGGGGCCGGGGAGCTGGTCGCGGGGGTGCAGGAGCTGCAGCGGCTCAAGGCCAAGGCGGCCGCACTGGAGGCCGAGCTGCTGGCCGAGCTCGACGTCCGCGACACCGCCAAGCGCGAGCTGGGGTGGGCCTCGACGGCCGACTGGCTCACCCACCTCGCCGGCACCACCCGGCGGCAGGGCCGCCAGGCGGTGGCCCAGGCCAGGATCCTCCTCACCGAGCGGGTGAGCCACGCTGGAGGCGCTGCGCGAGGGTGCGGTGTCGCCGGAGCAGGCATCGGTCGTGGTCGAGGCGCGTCGACCGTCTCCCGCTGGCCGAGCACGTACGCCGCCGCGGCGAAGAGGTACTGCTCGAGGAGGCCGGGCGGCTCAACGCCAGCGACCTGCACCGGGCGGGTCGCCACCTCGCCTCGGTGGTCGACCCCGACCGCGAGGAGCGGGCGGCCGAGCAGGCCCTGGACCGGGAGGAGCGGGCCGCCCACCTGGGCCGGTGCCTCTCCGTGACCGAGGACGGCTGCGGCGGCGTCCGGGTGCGGGGACGGGGCAGCGTCGAGGACGGTGCCGTGCTCCGCGCCGCGCTGTTGCCGCTGACCAAACCGGTCCCGGCGGTCGACCCGGTCACCTGCGCTGAGCAGCCCGACCCGCGTGACCACGGCGCCCGGATGTGGGACGGGTTGGTCCAGCTCGCCCAGCATGCCCTCGACACCGACCTCCCACCCGCCAGCCACGGCGCCCGGCCCCGGGTCGCGGTCACCGTCGACGCCCAAACCCTCCACGGCCACACCGCCGGGGTCGGGGCCACCGAGGACGGCCTCGACCTGCCCGACACCACGATCCGGCGGCTGGCGTGTGACTGCGACCTGATCCGCGTCCTGCTCGATGCCGACGGGTGTGTCCTCGACGTCGGCCGCACCCAACGACTCATCACCCCCGCGATCTGGACCGCCCTGGTCGCCCGCGACACCCACTGCGCGTTCCCCGGCTGCAGCCGGCCACCGGTGATGTGCCACGCCCACCACATCCGCCACTGGATCCACCGCGGCGAGACCTCCCTCGACAACCTGGTGCTGCTCTGCGGCCACCACCACCGCACCATCCACCACACCCCCTGGCAGGTACGCCTCGCCGAGGACCGCCGCCCCGAGTTCCTCCCACCCGCCAAGACCGGGAGACCACCACCAGACTGGATCCGACACCGACCACGACACGAATAGCCGCGGCCCCCGGGGCGCAGCGGGAGGTCAGTCCGGCGCCGGGGACAGGAACGAGTGCACCAGGGGCACGACCGACGCGCCCTCGCCGCTCGCCGACGCCACCCGCTTCATCGACCCCGACCGCACGTCACCGGCCGCAAAGATGCCGGGCACGGTGGTGGCGAGGTTCTCCGGCGGCAACCCGTCGACCCAGCGGTCGCGTGGGACGTCGCGCCCGGTGAGCACGAAGCCGCGTTCGTCGCGGGACACGGCTGGGGGGAGCCAGTCGCAGTGGGGCTCGGCACCGAGCAGCAGGAACAGGCCGGACGCCGGGACCGTCGTCCGCTCCCCGGTCCGGACGTCCTCGAGGCAGAGCCACTCGAGGCGGCCGCCGTCGCCACCACCACCGTCCACCACGGTCGGTGCAGGTCCGGGCGGAGATGCGGGAGTTGTACTCGATCTCGCCGATCAGGTACGACGACATCGTCTCGGCGAGGTCCGGGCGCCGGACCAGGATCGTGACCGACCTGGCGAAGCGGGAGAGGTGCACCGCCGCCTGGCCCGCGGAGTTGCCGCCACCGACGACGTAGACGTCCTGGTCCTCCATCTCGCGGGCGGCGGTCATCGCGGCGCCGTAGTAGACACCCAGCCCGACCAGCTCCTCGATCGGCTCGACCCGGAGCTTGCGGTAGGCGACCCCGCTCGCGATCACCACGGCCCGCGCCCGCACCTCGCCGCTCTCGGTGCAGAGCACGTGTGCGTCGCCGTCGAAGCCGGGTCGCAGCTCGTCGACCACCTGGCCGGTGTAGAACCGGGTGCCGAACCGGATCGCCTGGTTGCGCGCCCGCTGGGCCAGCCGCATGCCGGAGATGCCGCGCGGGAAGCCGATGTAGTTGCGGATCATCGAGCTGGTGCCTGCCTGGCCGCCGACCGCCTCCGCCTCGAGCACGACCGTGGCCAGCCCCTCCGACGCGGCGTACACCGCCGCGGCCAGGCCCGCGGGCCCGGCGCCGACCACCGCGACGTCGACGACCTCGTCCAGGTCGAGCTGGGTGGGGGCGCCGTAGACGTTGAGGGCGACGTCGCGCACCGACCTGGCCACGATCGGCGGGCGGTTGAGCGCGTAGACCAGCGGGTACTCCGGCTCGCCGTCGTACAGGTCGATCACGTACCGGCCTGCCTCGCTGTCCGGCTCCCAGACCCGGCTCGGCATCGCCATCCGGTCGAGGAAGTCGCGGATCGCCAGCGTCAGCTGGTCGCGGACCGGCGAGATGATCTTGACCGACACGACCTCCGGGTCGGGGACGGTGGACCCCCAGTCCGAGAGCAGGTCGGTGATGGCGTTGTGGAACTCCTCGTCGCGTACGCCGCGCGGCATCAGCAGGTAGGCGTCGTACTTGCCCTTGGCCATGCCGGCCCGCAGTCCGGGGCCGTCGGTCAGGAACCGCTCCCAGTGGGCGGCGATCACGCGACGCGCGGTCGGCACCAGCTCACGCAGCTTGTGGAACGCGTGCAGCACCTCCGCATCGGGAAGCACGGACTCGCTGACCAACATCGCCACCTGGCCCCCGGCGTCGAGGACCTGGTGGGTGCATACGGCGGCCTCCCGGGCCGAGGTGGCGGTGTACAGGTCGTAGTCGCGGGCATAGCGGCCGAACTCGTCCTTCAACGTGTCGACGTGGTGCTCGGAGACCAGCACGATGGCCGGGTTCGGTGCGGTCACGGGAAAAGCCTAGGAGACACGACGTGAAGACGCCTCCAGGCCAAGGGGGATGATGTCCCCCAACGGCGGATCCTCCGCCGGCCGATGCCGAGGGAACCCACGATGCCGACAACGCGGTTCACAGTTCATACGAGCTTGTCGCCGAGCGACGTGCTGGCGCTGTTCACCGACTTCGGCCCCGATCGGGCCAGTCGGTGGCCGAACGTCGACGACGCACACTTCAAGGTGCACGACGTAGGCCCGGACTCGGCCGAGGTCACCGAGGGCAACGCGATGGGCTGGGAGCGGGAGCGCTACGCCTGGGACGCCGCCGCCGGCACCGTCGCGATAGACACCCTGGACTCGAACCTGTGGGGGCCGGGCAGCGGGTGGCGCTACGAGCTCACGCCGGCGGCCGGGGGCACCGACGTACAGGTCACGCTGACGCGCGTGCCCAGGTCCCTCCGGGGCAGGCTCATTGGCGCGTTGATTCCAATCGCCGGAGCGCGCACGCTCGGGAGGCAGTTCCAGTCGGTGCTACGCAAGGCAGAATCTCGCTGACCCGATGCGTCGGCGGTCTCCACCTCGTGGCCGAACCTTGGGGTTGGCGCGCGAGGGACTGGCTCAGATGACGGCTCCGGTGGACCGGCAATAGGCTTCCGGGATGAGGCCTGCGTTCCCCACCTCGGTGCGACGTCCCGCGTCCCGGGTGCTTCTCGAGCTGGACCTGTCCCGTGGCCTGCAAGAGGCCCCGCCGGCCTCGCCGATCGAGGCGTTGCGAGCCATGCACGTGCCGAGTCTCCGAGGCGTCGTGGAAGCGTTGCGGCAGGCCGCCCGGGACGACCACGTCGTCGGTCTGGTGGCCCACCTCGGCGCGAAACAGCCGACCCTTGCCCAGTCCGGCGAACTTCGTGCTGCGGTGGCGGACTTCCGCGCGGCCGGGAAGCCCGCGGTGTGCTGGGCGGAGACCTTCGGTGAGCTGATGCCGGGCAACATCGGCTACCACCTGGCCACCTCGTTCGACGAGATCTGGGTCCAGCCCAGCGGCGATGTGGGTCTGGTCGGCTTCACCGCTGAGTCGTTCTTCCTCCGCGACGCCTTCGACAAGCTCGGCGTCCAGACCCAGATCGGGCAGCGGCACGAATACAAGACGGCCGCCGACACCTTCCTCCGGTCGTCGATGACCGAGGCCAACCGGGAGATGGTCACCCGCCTCGTCGAGTCCGCCACCGAGACCCTCGTGCGAGACGTCGCAGCGGGACGCGGGCTCTCGGAGGAACAGGTCCGCTCGGCCGTCGAGGTCGCCCCCGTGTCGCCGGAGGAGGCGCTTGACCGGCGTCTGGTGGACCGGCTGGGCTACCGCGACGAGGTGTACGACGACGTGCGCGGCCGACTCGGTGAGGTGGAGCTCAAGTACGTCGAGCGCTACGGCAAGGGTGCCCTGTCCCAGGCCGGGGCCGCGGTGGCCAGGCGCGGCAAACCGGTCGTCGCCCTGGTCCACGCCGCCGGGCCCATCCACCTGGGCCGCAGCAGATCGACACCGCTGTCGCCCAGATCGATCGGCTCCGACAGCATCGCCGCCGCGATCCGGTCGGCGGGGTCGGACGATTCGGTGCAGGCGATCGTCCTGCGCATCGACAGCCCAGGCGGCTCATACGTCGCCTCGGACACCATCCGTCGCGAGGTGATCGCGGTCCGGAGAACCGGCAAGCCGGTGATCGCGTCCATGGCGAACGTGGCCGCCTCCGGTGGCTACTTCATCGCGATGGCCGCCGACCTGGTCCTGGCGAGCGCCGGCACCATCACCGGATCGATCGGTGTGCTGGCCGGGAAACAGGTCATCCGGGAGACCCTGGAGCGGATCGGCATCCACCGGGAGACCGTCTCCGCGGGCCGATACGCCGACATGTTCTCCACTGACCGGCCCTTCGACGAGGAGGAGTGGGCGCGCCTGGAGGGCTGGCTCGACCGGGTCTACGACGACTTCACCGGCAAGGCCGCACAGGACCGGGGGATGCCGCTCGAGGACCTGCGCGCGGTCGCCCGCGGCCGGGTCTGGACCGGTGCCGACGCGGTGCAGCGAGGCCTCGTCGACGAGCTCGGCGGCCTCGAGCGGGCGGTCGAGGTGGCCGCCACCCGTTCCGGAATTGCCCGCGAAGACGTCGAGCTCCGGGTGATGCCGAAGCCGAAGCTGTTCCAGCGGTTCCTTCCGGCGGACAACAGCGAGTCGCCGGCCGCGGCCGCCGCCCTCGGGTGTCAGCGGCCTCCTGGAGGACGGAGCGATGCCGGTGTTCGAGCGGCTGCTCGCGACCTCCGGGATCGCGCCGTACGGCGTGCTGTCGCTCCCTGCCGCGTGGCGCCTCCACTAGGATCCCTGGCCCGCCACCCAGCACCGCGAGTGAGCCTTGCAGTCGAGTCCGGCGCGGCTCACTCACCCCTCAGCCAAGGTGCAGGCGTCGTAATCGCGTGGCACGATGCGTCAATGAGCAGCGCCGTCGAGCCGGACGTGAGCGCCCTTGGCCATCAACGTCAGTATCCCGGAAGAGCTCCGCTGGACGGACACTCGACGGGGCGAGGTATACACGCTGACCACACTGAACGTCCGGCTGCTGAAGGACGGACGTCTCGGCGTGAAGGCCTACGGCCGACCGACCGGCGGCGGCCGCGGCAACTATGTCTCGTTCCCCGTGCCAGACCGGCCTGAACTGTCGCACCTCGTCGACGCGGCTGCCAGTCGCGCCGGCGGCCATGTGGGCCGCTCACCGCGGTCTCGACTGACGCCGCGACTTCGCCCAACGCACCGCCCTGCCCACGGTTCTGGGGTTTCGACGACGCTCGCGGAGATGTGGGTTGAGGAGGGCGCGCAGCGCCCGTCTCGAAACCTCGCTGCTCAACCACCGGATTCCAACCTTCTCGAGCCACGGTGCGTCTTCTCCGGCAACCACACCCACGTACCTGAAACGAGCCACCACCATGCGCAAGACCACCGCCGCCGCCGTCGCCCTGTCGACCGCCGCCCTCACCGCCCTCGGCCTCGCCGGCCCGGCGCACGCCGAGCTGTACGGGATCGACGACCCGCAGGACACCTTCCACGGGTCCGACGTCCTGGCCCTCCAGATCCGCAACGGGACGGAGAACCTCAACGTCACGACGTACCACTCCAACCTGCGCCGCGACCTCGCCACCGGCTCCAGCGGCAGGATCTACGTCGACACCGACCGGAACGACGCCGGCCCGGAGTACGTCTTCGTCGCCGGCTTCACCGCGGGCACCGACTACCAGCTCCTCAAGACCGAGGGCTTCGGCGCCGGAAAGTGGGGCAACCCGATCGAGAACGGCGACTACATCATGCGGGTCCGCTACGCCAAGGACCGGGTCCAGGTCCGGATGTCGCGGGCCGCCCTGGGCAACCCGGGCGCCGTACGCGTCTCCGTGCGCGTCTCGGGCACTCGCACCGACGGGACGAGCGACGGGCTCGTGGACTGGGTCGGCAAGCGGCGCAGCTTCACGCCGTGGATCGCACGGGGCTGACTTCAGTCCTGCCCAGCGTCATCGTCGCCATGCTTGTCGGTGACCCAAGAGCCGTCGGACGCGAAGTGCACGCCATTGCCCCAGGTTGTCCGAGTCCCAGTCGATCATCGTCATGCCTTTCGTTCTCCAGCCGACTGAGCCCAGTGTCTGCTGACAGCGATGCCCGCACATCGGGGCAAGTGACTAGGTCTATACCCAGATCACCCTGGGTTTACCCCTGGAATTCACAACCGGTCAGAGATGCGGTCGCCACGCACTGCCCTGCCCACAGTTCCGGGGTTTCGACGACGCTCGCGCCGTGGCGCCTCGCTGCTCAACCACCGGTCGGTCGGCTAGCAGCCCTTGATGGTTGCGTCCCTGCGGGCGTCGTGGCCGTACCGGCGGGCCTGGCTGACGAACGGGAACACCACGCTCGCACTCCCCACGTTGCCGACCGCTCCCTGCACCACGCAGGTGCTGATCTTCGACGGGTCGACCTGGGCCACGATCTGGGCGAGCTTGAAGAGCTCCCCGGGCGGCAGGTTGGTCTGCGTGTGCTTCATGACCGTCATGATCCCGCGCTCGATGAACCCCGGCTTGTCGGCCTGGGCCCGGATCCTCGCGTAGATCCCGCGCATCGTCCGCTGCTGGTTGGCCGACCGGGCGAAGTCGCCGCCGGCGAGGCTCTTGCGGATCCGCGAGAACGCCATCGCTTCGTACCCGCCGAGGTGGATGCGGCCCTGCTTGAACCCGCTGGGCTTCAGGTCGGGGTCGCTGAACGCGCGCGGGTTGTTGACGGTGATGCCGCCGATGTCCCTGATCATGTCCTCGAAGAACGGGAACCGCGTGACGAACACGTAGTCGGGCTGCACGCCGACCAGGTTGCCGACGGTGCGGCCGAGGAGCTCGGGCCCGCCGAAGTAGAGGGCGGAGTTGACGCGGTTCCGGCCGTGGCCGGGGACGCTCACCCAGGAGTCCCGCGGGATCCCGATCGCGGCCGCGGCACCGGTCTTGGTGTTCAGCCCGACCAGCTGCAACGCGTCACCGCGGCTCCTGGTCATCGACTGGCCCGGCCGGGCGTCCGAGCCCACGGCCAGGATCCAGATCATGTTGGGGCCGGCGTCGACGCCCTCGGCGGCGTGGATCTTGACCAGCGCGGCGTCGGTCGGGCTGCACCGAGGAGTTCGGGACGATGAAGGCCGCGGTCGCCAGCACCAGCGGTGAGTACGACGGGGCGCAGCAGGCGTCGGAAGAGTTTCATGCGTTCACTCCGTTCTTCGCGACGTGGTAGGCGAAGATCCGCCACCCCGTCTTCGCGCGGGTGAGCAGGACCCGGCCGTGGACGCCGATCCGGCGCTCGAGGTCACCCTGGGTCTTGAACCCCAGGTGGAACCGGGCGGTCACGGCGGCGGCGTGCCTGCGGACGGCGAGCACGTCGAGCCAGATCTGGCTGGTCTTCGGCGTGACTCCGCTGATCCGGTCGCCGATGCCGTCGTTGCTCATCAGCTCGAGGTCGCGGCGCGCCGCCGCGCGGGCTCCCGCGGTGAAGCCCGGGAACGCGTCCCGGAAGTTGTTCCGTGGGTAGTCGCCGCCGACGTACGCCGCGTTGAACCAGCGCTGCACCACCGGGGTGACGGCGGCCGACAGCCGCTTCCGGTTCTGCTTGGGCAGCCGGCCGACGACCTGCCCGATGGTGGTCGTGGTCTCGATCTGGAACTTTGACGGCTCGCCGCTGGGCAGGGGCGGCTGCGAGCTGGTGTCTTCACCGCCGCCTGACTCGTCGCTGCAGGCGGTGGCGCCCAGCGACAGGCACAACAGCATCGAGGCCGCCGCGAGGGCCGGCCGGCTGGCCAATTTCATGACCGCAGATCCTTACGTTTGGTCGATCGGGGTACACCATGCCCGAAGGCTGCCCCTCCGCCGCGCATTTGCAAGCGTGTGGGACTAGCCTTGAGGCCGGAGTCCACTCGTGCGAAAGGGAAGAGGCGAACCTAGCCGTGCCGCAGTCCTCAGGCCAAAAGTCCACGTCACAGCCTGCCCCGTCCCCCTCGGGCGACTTCGGAGCCAACGAGTGGCTCGTGGACGAGATGTACGAGCAGTACAAAAAGGACCCCAAGAGCGTCTCGCCGGAGTGGGCGAAATACTTCAAGACGAATGGTTCCGGGGACCAGGCCGAGGGCGGGTCGGGCGGCAAGGCCCCCGCTGAGACCAAGCAGCCCGAGGCGAAGCAGGCCGAGCAGAAGAAGGCCGAGGACGAGCCCAAGCCCGAGAAGTCCGAGGCCAAGGCCGAGGAGAAGCCGAAGGAGCCCGAGCAGAAGTCCGAGTGGATCCGGCCCGGCCCCGAAGGCCAAGCCGCGCCCGGAGACGGCCGCGGCCGAGCCGGCCAAGGGCGAGGGCCGCCCGGTGGCCAAGGACCCCAAGCCGCCGGCACCCGCCGAGGCCAAGGACGAGCCGACGTACACCATCCTGCGCGGCGCGCCGGCCCGCACCGTGCAGAACATGGAGGCCTCCCTGAGCGTCCCCGTGGCGACGTCGGTCCGCACCGTGCCGGTCAAGCTGCTGTGGGACAACCGGACCGTCATCAACAACCACCTCGCCCGTGCCCGCGGCGGCAAGGTGTCGTTCACCCACATCATCGGCTACGCCCTGATCAAGGCCCTGAAGACAATGCCGGAGATGAACGTCGGGTACGACGTCATCGATGGCAAGCCCACCCTGATCACCCCGGCCCACATCAACCTCGGCCTCGCCATCGACATCCCGAAGAAGGACGGCACCCGGGCGCTGCTCGTGCCGTCGATCAAGGCCGCCGAGACGATGGACTTCGCGGCGTTCTGGACCGGCTACGAGGACATCGTCCGCAAGGCGCGGAACAACAAGCTGGCCGTCGAGGACTTCCAGGGCACCACCATC
Source organism: uncultured Actinomycetota bacterium (assembly GCA_963812345.1). Lineage (GTDB taxonomy): Bacteria > Actinomycetota > Actinomycetes > Propionibacteriales > Nocardioidaceae > Nocardioides. The sequence continues at coordinate 108,510 of CAWEVA010000023.1, read as the reverse complement.
TCGCTGACCAACCCCGGCACGCTCGGCACCAACCACTCGGTGCCGCGGCTGATGAAGGGCCAGGGCGCGATCATCGGGGTCGGCGCGATGGAGTACCCGCCGGGCTGGCAGGGCGCCTCCGAGGAGGCCATCGCCCGCAACGCCATCGGCAAGGTCATGACCCTGACGTCGACGTACGACCACCGGATCATCCAGGGTGCCCAGTCGGGCGACTTCCTGCGCCGCGTCCACCAGCTGCTGCTCGGCGAGGACGACTTCTACGACGAGATCTTCCGCTCGCTGCGGATCCCCTACGAGCCGATCCGCTGGTCCCAGGACATCGCGACGTCCCACGACGACGAGATCAGCAAGCAGGCCCGGATCCTGGAGCTGATCCACGCCTACCGGGTCCGCGGCCACATGATGGCCGACACCGACCCGCTGGAGTACCGCCAGCGCAGCCACCCCGACCTCGAGGTGGAGTCCCACGCCCTGACCCTGTGGGACCTCGACCGGGAGTTCGCGACCGGCTCGTTCGGCGGCGAAGGCCGCCGCTTCATGAAGCTGCGCACGATCCTCGGCATCCTGCGCGACTCCTACTGCCGCACCACCGGCATCGAGTACATGCACATCATGGATCCCGAGCAGCGACGCTGGATCCAGGAGCGCGTGGAGCAGCCGCACACCAAGCCGCCCCGCGAGGAGCAGCTGCGGATCATGCTCAAGCTCAACCAGGCCGAGGCGTTCGAGACGTTCCTGCAGACCAAGTTCGTCGGGCAGAAGCGGTTCAGCCTCGAGGGCAGTGAGACCACGGTCCCGCTGATCGACGAGATCTGCGAGGCGGCCGCCGAGGCCGAGCTCGACGAGGTCTGCATCGGCATGGCCCACCGCGGCCGGCTCAACGTGCTCGCCAACATCGTGGGCAAGAAGTACTCCCAGATCTTCCGGGAGTTCGAGGGCAACATCGACCCGCGCACCGTGCAGGGCTCCGGCGACGTGAAGTACCACCTCGGCGCCGAGGGCGAGTTCATCTCCGGCAGCCGCGAGAAGATCAAGGTGTCGGTCGCGGCGAACCCGTCCCACCTCGAGGCCGTCGACCCCGTGCTCGAGGGCATCGCCCGCGCCAAGCAGGACGTCCTCGACCGCCACCTGGAGTTCCCGGTGCTCCCGCTGCTGATCCACGGCGACGCGGCGTTCGCCGGCCAGGGCGTGGTCGCCGAGACGCTGAACCTGTCGCAGCTGCGGGGCTACCGCACCGGCGGCACCATCCACCTCGTCGTCAACAACCAGGTCGGGTTCACCACCTCGCCGGGCGCGTCGCGGTCCTCGCTCTACTGCACCGACGTGGCCCGGATGGTGCAGGCGCCGATCTTCCACGTCAACGGCGACGACCCCGAGGCCTGCATCCGCGTGGCGCGGCTGGCCTTCGAGTACCGCCAGACCTTCAACAAGGACGTCGTCATCGACCTGGTGTGCTACCGGCGCCGCGGTCACAACGAAGGCGACGACCCGTCGTACACCCAGCCGCTGATGTACGACCTGATCGAGCAGAAGCGCTCGGTCCGCAAGCTCTACACCGAGTCCCTCATCGGCCGTGGCGACATCACGGTCGAGGAGGCCGAGCAGGTGCTGAAGGACTACCAGCAGCAGCTCGAGCGGGTCTTCACCGAGGTCCGCGAGGCCAGCGTGGAGGCGCCCGACGACTGGACGACGGTGCCCGACTACCCCGAGAAGTCGGCGGCGGGCGCGGCCACGGCGGTCACGCAGGAGGTGCTGAAGCGGATCTCCGACGCCTACGTCACGCCGCCCGAGGGCTTCACCGTGCACCCGAAGGTGATGCCGCAGCTGCAGCGCCGGGCGGCCGCGATCACCGACGGCCCGATCGACTGGGGCACCGCCGAGATCGTCGCGTTCGGCTCCCTGCTGATGGCCGGTCGTCCCGTGCGCCTGGCCGGTCAGGACTCGCGCCGCGGCACGTTCGTCCAGCGCTTCGCCACCATCATCGACCGGGCCAACGCCGACGAGTGGACCCCGCTCAGCTCGCTGACCGAGGACCAGGGCAGGTTCTACGCCTACGACTCGCTGCTCTCCGAGTTCGCCGCCCTCGGCTTCGAGTACGGCTACTCCGTGGCCCGGCCCGACGCGCTGGTGCTGTGGGAGGCGCAGTTCGGCGACTTCGTCAACGGCGCCCAGGTCATCATCGACGAGTTCATCACCGCGGGTGAGACCAAGTGGCGCCAGCAGTCGGGCGTGGTCATGCTCCTCCCCCACGGCTACGAGGGCCAGGGCCCGGACCACTCGTCGGCACGGATCGAGCGCTTCCTCGCCATGGCTGCCGAGGACGCGTTCGTGGTCTCGCAGCCGTCGACGCCGGCGTCGTACTTCCACCTGCTGCGGCAGCACTCGCTCGGCGAGGAGCACCGGCCACTCATCGTGTTCACCCCGAAGTCGATGCTCAAGCGCAAGGAGGCCGCCTCGCAGCCCGACGACTTCACCTCCGGGGAGTTCCGGCCGCTGATCACCGACGCCGAGGCCGATGCCGGGTCGGTCGACACGCTCCTGCTCTGCTCGGGGCGGGTCACGTGGGACCTCATGGTCGAGCGGAAGAAGCGCGACGACGCGAGTCGGTTCGCGATCGCCCGGCTCGAGCAGCTCTACCCGCATCCGGAGGAGGAGCTCCACGACTACATCCAGAGCCTCCCGAACCTCAAGGCGATCCGGTGGGTGCAGGACGAGCCGCGCAACATGGGCCCGTGGCCCAGCTACGCGCTGAACGTGTGGCCGAAGCTGGAGATCCCGGTCGAGGCCGTCACCCGCCCGTCGTCGTCGTCCCCGTCGGTCGGCACCCTGAAGCGGCACATGGAGGAGCAGAAGGCGCTGGTGGACCGGGCGTTCGCGCAGCTGTCCGACCGCCCCGACCACGACTACTGATGTATTTCACCGACCGCGGCATCGAGGAGCTGGAGCGGCGCCGGGGCGACGAGGAGGTCACCCTCGCCTGGCTGGCGGAGCGGCTGCAGGAGTTCACCGACACCCACCCCGAGTTCGAGACCCCGGTCGAGCGCCTCGCGACCTGGCTGGCCCGGCTCGACGACCCCGAGGACTGACATGGGTTATCCCGCACCTCCCTGGCAGATGCAGGGCCAGCTCTGGCTGTCACTCTTCCGGGTCCGCGGCGTCGAGGGCCGCCGCGACGGCGTGTACGGCGCCGCGTTCGTCAGCTACGAGCCCGGCAGCGAGCTGACCTACTCCGAGCTGCTCGTGGCCCGACCGGCGTCCGGCCCCGATCGTGCGGTCGAGATCACCGACATCTGGGTCGACTCCCCCGAGTCCGTGGAGGGCGGCCGCGAGCTCTGGGCCATCCCCAAGGGCCTGTGCGAGTTCACGCACGACGTCGGTCGCAGCGGGCCACTCGCGCGCGCCGACTGGTCGGCCTCGATCACCGGTACGCCAGTCGCCCGGGCGCAGTTCAGCGACGCCTCGCGCTTCGCACCGCGGCTGCCGTTCCGGGGAGGGACCTGGCAGCCTCCGCTCGAGGGCGACGGCGAGCCGAAGACGGCGACCCTGCACGGGTCCGCGCGGACCCTCCCCTGCCGTGGGCGGTGGGACTTCGCCGGGGACGGACCGCTCGGCTGGCTGGCCGACCGCCGGCCGCTGGCGTCGTTCCGGATGTCCGACTTCGAGATGAGCTTCGGCTAGGGGAGGTTCTGCTCCCGGGCCCTGCGGGCGGAGTCGCGGATCTCGAAGACCTCGGTGGCGAAGCCACCCATCGCCCCGGCGACGTCCTTGACCGCGTGGGTGATGATCGAGGTCACCTGGCCGACGGTGGTCGCCGCGGCCTCCACGGCGCTCTGTACGGCGTCCTTGCGGATCTCACTGCTGCTCAGGTGATCGTTCATGGCGGTCATCCTAGGTGCCCTTGTCAGCGCCGAACGCCTAGGCTCCTGTGCATGAACACGCAGGCCACCGAGCCCCGGGAGACCCGTGGGGAGCGCAAGGAGCGCACTCGGCGGGCGATCCTGGACGCGGCGCTGGGCCTCTCCAGCGAGGGCACGCTGGCCGCCCTCTCCCTGCGCGCCGTCGCCAAGGAGGTCGGGATCGTCCCGACCGCGTTCTACCGGCACTTCGAGTCGATCGACGCGCTCGGGCTCGCCCTGGTCGACGAGTCCTTCGTCTCGCTGCGCGCGATGCTGCGCGACGTACGCCGCAACGGCCCGGCGCTCGACGACATCATCGACGGCTCGCTGCGGGTGCTGGTCGAGCACGTGCACGCGCAGCGGGAGCACTTCCGGTTCATCGCGCGGGAGCGGGCCGCCGGGCCGCTCGTTGTCCGGGAGGCGATCGCGCACGCGATCGAGCTGTTCGAGCGCGAGCTCGCCCTCGACCTGTCCCGGCTCCCTGGCACGGAGCGCTGGTCATCCGAGGACCTCCAGATCCTGTCGAACCTGATCGTCAACTCCGTGGTCGCGACCGCCGAGGTCATCATCGTGTCCGGCCCAGAGGCCGAGCAGGAGGTCGTGGAACGGGCGCGGACCCAGCTGCGCATGGTCCTGATCGGTGCCCTCAACTGGCGCTCGCAGCTGCCCTGAGGCTCGGCTACGTCGCCACCCGGACGACGAGCTCGGGGATGGTCGCCTCCGGGGGCAGGTCGAGGACGTGCAGGATCGCGTCGGCCACGGTGTCCGGCGTGATCCACTCCGACGGGTCGTAGTCCTTGCCCTCCTGGGCGTGGACCTTCTCCTGCATCGGGGTCGCGGTGCGGCTCGGGAAGACGCTGGTGACGCGCACGCCGTGCTCGGCCTCCTCCGCCCGCAGCGCGTCGGCCAGCCCCCGCAGCCCGAACTTCGAGGCGGCGTACGCCGCCCACGTGGGGTTGGCCCGCAGGCCGGAGGTGGAGTTCACGAAGAGCACCGTGCCCTTCGCCCGGCGCAGCGCGGGCAGGCAGGCCCGGGTCAGGACCGTCGGCGCGACCAGGTTGACGTCGAGCTGCTCGCGCAGCTCGCCGACCGGCAGGTCAGCCACCGGCGACAGCTCGACCGCCCCGGCGACGTGCAGCACCGAGTCGAGCGTGTCGGGCAGGTCGGCCTCGGCCAGCAGGCGCTCGAGACCGTCCGGGTCGGACAGGTCCGCGACCAGCGTGGCCGCGCCCGGGTAGTCACGCGCGAGCCCGGCCGCGCGCTCGTCCGAGCGCGCCAGCAGCACCAGCTGGTCGCCGCGGTCGTGCAGCCGTCGTCCGACGGCCGCCCCGATCCCGGAGCCGGCACCGGTGAGCAGGTGGGTGGGCATCAGGCGTCCCGCGAGAAGACGATCTTGCCGAAGACGTCACCCTCGGCCATCGCCGCGAATCCCTCCGGGGCCTTGGACAGGTTGAGGGTGCGGTCGATCAGTGGTCGGGTGCCGGTGGCGTCGAGCAGGGTGACGAGCGAGGCGAGCTCGTCGCGGGTGCCCATCGTGGAGCCGATCACGCGCAGCTGGAGGAAGAAGATCCGGGTGAGCTCGGCGTCGTCGACCTTCGGGCCCGACGTGGTGCCGCTGACCACGATCGAGCCGCCGGGACGCAGGGCCCGGATCGAGTGCGACCAGGTGGCGCGGCCGACGGTCTCCATCACGGCGTCGACCTTCGTCGGCAGCCGGGCGCCGGACTCGAGCGCCTCGTGGGCCCCGATCTCGAGCGCCCGGGCCCGCTTGGTCTCGTCGCGGGAGGTCGCGAACACCCGCAGGCCGCCGGCCCGGGCCAGGATGATCAGCGCCGTCGCCACTCCCCCGCCGGCGCCCTGCACCAGCACGGTGTCGCCCGCCTTGAGCCCGCCCTGGGTGAACAGCATCCGGTAGGCCGTGAGCCACGCGGTGGGCAGGCAGGCCGCCTCCTCGAAGGAGAGGGACGCCGGTTTCGGCACCACGTTCCGGCGGGGTACGACGACCCGCTCCGCGAACGTGCCCTGGTGCCGCTCGGAGAGCAGCGACCGCTTCGGGTCGAGCGTCTCGTCGCCGGCCCAGCTCGGGTCGCTGACCACCGCGTGGACGACGACCTCGTTGCCGTCCTCGTCGTACCCCGCGGCGTCGCAGCCCAGGGTCATCGGCAGCGACTCCTCCTTGAGGCCCACCCCGCGCAGCGACCAGAGGTCGTGGTGGTTGAGCGAGGCGGCCTGGACCGTGATCGTGGCCCACCCGTCGGGAGCGACCGGGTCGGGCCGCTCGCCGACCACCAGGCCGGACAGCGGGTCTTGGGGCGAGAACGAGTCGGCGTAGACGGCGAACATGGCCCCGAACCTACCGACTGCCTCTCCGCCCCCTTCCGCGAGTCGGCGCATTCGCCGGCCCACAGATCATCGAGTCGGCGCATCCGCCGCCCCACAGACGCTCGAGTCGGCGCATTTGCACGTCTTGCCGGTGCAAACGCGCCGACTCGGTACTCCTCAGCCGTGCAGACGCGCCGAGTCGGCCGCCCTGAGAATTGCAGACGCGCCGACTCGGCACTCAGCGGCGGGCGACCCCGTCGCGGCGGGCGGCGTCGGCGACGGCGGCCGAGACGGCCGGACCGACACGGGGGTCGAACGGCGAGGGGACGATGTGGTCCTCGGCCAGCTCCGCGCCCACGAGGTCGGCCAGGGCATCGGCGGCGGCGAGCTTCATGCCCTCGGTGATCGCGGTGGCGTGCACGTCGAAGGCGCCGCGGAAGATCCCCGGGAAGGCCAGCACGTTGTTGATCTGGTTGGGGAAGTCCGAGCGTCCGGTGGCGACCACCCGGGCATAGCGGTGCGCGAGCTCGGGATGCACCTCCGGGTTCGGGTTGGCCAGGCCGAAGATCACGGCCTCGTCGGCCATCAGCGCGACGACCTCCTCGGGAACCGTGCCGCCTGAGACCCCGATGTAGACGTCGGCCCCGTCCATGACGTCGGCCAGCTTGCCGGTGCGGCCGAAGTGGTCGGCGGTGTCCTGGGCCAGCGCCAGCTTCACCGGTGTGAGGTCGGAGCGCTCGGAGTTCAGGACCCCCTGGCGGTCGAGGACCGCGAGATCCCGGACGCCGGCCTCGAGCAGGATCCGCGCCACCGCGACGCCGGCCGCTCCAGCGCCCGAGATCACCACCCGGGTCGCGGCCGGGTCGCGCCCGGTCAGGGCGAGGGCGTTCTTGAGCGCCGCCAGCGCGACGACGGCCGTCCCGTGCTGGTCGTCGTGGAAGACCGGGATCGACAACCGCTCCTTGAGCCGGTCCTCGATCTCGAAGCAGCGGGGCGCCGAGATGTCCTCGAGGTTGATGCCGCCGAAGCTCGGCGCGAGACGCGCGACCGTCTCGATGATCTCCTCGACGTCGGTCGTGTCCAGGCAGATGGGTACGCCGTCGACGCCGCCGAACTGCTTGAACAGGACGGCCTTGCCCTCCATCACCGGCATCGCGGCGGCGGGGCCGATGTCGCCGAGCCCGAGGACCGCGGTGCCGTCGGTGACGATCGCCACCGTGTTGGGGACCCACGTGTAGTGCTGGGTGAGGGACGGGTCGGCGGCGATCGACTCGCAGACCCGGGCCACGCCCGGGGTGTACGCCATCGACAGCTCGTCACGCCCGGTCAGCGCCACCGTGGACCGGGTCTCCATCTTGCCGCCGACGTGCAGGTCGAAGACGGGGTCACCGGCGTGCGGATGGGCGTCCTGCTCGCCGTGTGGGGAAGCCACCATCAACCTTCTGTCTCTCCGGGCCGCGCGGGCCCTCCACGGACAACTAGGGGGACTTCGGAGTCTGTCACAGCCGCAGCCGTGGCCGGGGCCACACCCGGAGCAGCGCGACCGCGATCACGTCCGGGTCGGCGACGGGTCCCCGGTGACGCGAGTCGACTCCGGCGCCCGGGTTGTCGCTGAGCAGCCACCAGGCCGGGGCCCCGGTGCGCGTCGCGCGCCGCTCGATGGCCCGCTTGACGGCCAGGGTGCCGTCGGCGAACCGCGCGAGTACGACGGCGCCGGGCCGCACCCGCGCGCCGTACCTCACGAGCAGCCGGTCACCCGGGGCCAGCCGGGGGCGCATCGAGTCGCCGCCGACCAGTGCGAAGCCGAATGCCGGGTGACGGTCGGGGTACGTGGATCCCGTCTCTGGAGCGCGCGCCACGCGGAGTAGCCTCGCAGAGACCCACCTGATGCCACACGAGAGGACCAACGGATGCACGCGCCACTGTTCGCACCCACCGTCGAGGTTTCCGCCCACTGCGACCTGCCCTGCGGTGTCTACGACCCGGCCCAGGCCCGGATCGAAGCAGAGTCGATCAAGGGCATCATCGGGAAGCTCGCCGACAACGACGACCCCGACTTCCGCACCCGTGCCGTCCTGATCAAGGAGCAGCGCTCCGAGCTGGTCAAGCACCACCTGTGGGTGCTCTGGACCGACTACTTCAAGCCGCCGCACTTCGAGAAGTACCCCCAGCTCCACGAGCTGGTCAACGAGGCCACCAAGCTCGCGGGCGCCACCGGCACCAAGGGCTCGATGGACGCGGCGGACGCCGACAAGCTCCTGGCCAAGATCGACGAGATCGCCGAGATCTTCTGGGAGACCAAGAAGTGAGCCCGAGCCCCGAGCTTGCTCGTGGGCTTGCGGCGAGCGCCGCAGGTGCTGACGCGCAGCGGCAGCAGACGAAGAAGTCCTGAGCCGATCACGGAAGGGGCCGGCCGCCAGGTTTCTCCACCTGGGGGCCGGCCCCGACTAGTGTTTGGTCCAGGACGGGGAGGGAACGAGCCACCGGAAGGCGAGCAATGCCAGCCAAACAGCGCACCCGCGCCGACGTGGAGCTCCGGCTCCCTGCCGACAGCGCCTACGTCTCCGTGCTCCGGACGACCACCGCCGGGCTCGCCGCCCGTCTCGACTTCCCGATCGACGACATCGAGGACCTGCGGATCGCCGTGGGCGAGGCGAGTGCGATGGTCCTGCCCGAGGCGCGCGACGACACCGACCTGACCTGCTGCTTCTACATGTCGGCCGGTTCCCTGACCGTCGAGGTGAGCGTCGAGGCCGTCGCGCCCGTCCATCCGGACTACGACAGCTTCACCTGGCAGGTCCTCAGCACACTGGCGACCCGTGCCGAGGCCGAATCCTCCGAGGGCCGCTTCTCGGTGAGCCTCAGCATGGAGCCGGGAGAGCCGGGATTCGGCCCCTGACATGCAGCCGGACAGCAGGCGGGGCGAGGGCGCGTCGGGGGACGTTCCGTCGGGCGGCGCTGACCTCACCCGTCAGCGCAGCGCCGAGCTGTTCGGCCTCCTCAGCGACGACGACCCTCGCCGAGGAGGAGCGCGTCGCCGCACGCGAGGACCTGGTCCGCCTCCACCTCCCCCTGGTCGAGCACTGCGCCCGCCGCTTCCGCAACCGCGGCGAACCCTTCGAGGACCTGGTGCAGGTCGGCACGATCGGGCTGATCAAGTCGGTCGACCGGTTCGAGGCCGAGCGAGGCATCGAGTTCTCGACGTACGCCACCCCCACGATCATCGGTGAGATCAAGCGCTACTTCCGCGACAAGGGCTGGGCGATCAGGGTGCCGCGGCGGCTCCAGGAGCTGCGGATGCAGATCGTCACGGCGACCGCGGAGCTCACCCAGGACCTGGGACGGTCCCCCACCCCGCGCGAGCTGGGCGAACGGATCGGCTGCACGGTCGAGGAGATCATCGAGGGGATGGAGTCGAGCAACGCCTACTCGACGCTGTCACTGGACGCCACCGACGACTCCGACGAGCCGGGCGGAAGCATGCTCGACGCCCTCGGCCACGACGACCCGAACCTCGAGCACGTCGAGGTGCGCGAGTCGATCAAGCCGATGCTCGACCAGCTGGACCCGAGGGAGAAGCGGATCCTGGTGCTCCGGTTCTTCAAGAACATGACCCAGACCCAGATCGCCGAGGAGGTCGGCATCTCCCAGATGCACGTCTCCCGGCTGCTCACCCGCACGCTGGACCAGATGCGGGTGGCCATGCAGGACGCCCGGTAACCGGCCCCGGCGGTTGAGCAGCGAGCGCCAGCGAGCGTCGTCGAAACCCCGGAAGCAAGGCAGGGCGGACGCGCTAGGAGCGCTCGGGCTGCTCGTCGTTGAGCGCGTCGATGCTCTGCGGGTGCAGGAGGCCGGCCAGGACGATCAGCGCCACGACGCCGAGGGACACCGCCACCCAGGTCGTGTTCCCTCCCCAGAAGCTCCAGGCGACGAGGAGCTGGAGGAGCTGGGACAGCAGGACCGGCCCTCGGGCCCAGGTCCGGGCCCGGGAGAGCTGCCAGCTGCAGAAGATGAGCGCGGCGCCGTACCCCACGAAGAAGACCGAGAGGGCCAGCCCGGACGAGATCCGCTCCGCGGACAGGCTCCTCAGCTCGGCGAGGCCGAACAGGACGACGAGCCCGCCCTCGACCGCGGCCAGCGAGGCGGCTACCACGAGCGGCGACGGATTGTCCTGGACACGCGGGCTCACCGGGTCAGGGTACGGCTGTGACGAATGCGACCACGGAAAGGGGTTGTTTCACGATCAAAGTCTTGCCAGTCTGAATGCTGCGCTCGTGAACGCGTTCACATCGCCACGCCCGCACGAGCCCGCCAGCATTGAATTCCAGCGTAGAGGAGCCTCCCAGCCATGGATTGGCGCCACCGTTCCGCGTGCCTCGACGAGGACCCGGAACTGTTCTTCCCGATCGGCAACACCGGTCCGGCCATCCTCCAGATCGAGGAGGCCAAGCAGGTGTGCCGACGCTGCGAGGTGCGCGAACAGTGCCTCGCGTGGGCGCTGGAGGCTGGACAGGACCACGGGGTCTGGGGCGGCCTCAGCGAGGACGAACGGCGCGCCCTGAAGCGGCGCAACGCCCGGGCTCGCGTCCGCACGGCGTAGCTTGCGGAGCCGTTCGGACAATCGGTGGTCGAGCGAGCGGCGCGGGTGAGCTTGCGAACCCGCGACCCGCGTGTCGAGACCCGGTGAGGTCTCACTCCCACGGTGACCACGACGAGTCACTCCAGGGGTACGTCGACCACGACCCGGGTGCCGGCGCCGCCCGGCGCGCTCCCCAGGGTCAGCTGTCCGCCGAGCTCGGACTCCACGAGGGTCCGCACGATCGACAACCCCAGGTTGGTCGCGGCATCGAGGTCGAACCCGTCCGGCAGCCCGCGACCGTCGTCGTCGACGGTGACGTGCAGCCGGCCCACCAGCCGGCGGGGTGACACCACGATCGTTCCCCCGGACGAGTCCCCGGCGTAGCCGTGCTGGACGGCGTTCTGGAGCACCTCGGTCAGCACCATCGCGAGGGCGGTCGCGGCCCCGGAGTCCAGCACGCCGAACGCGCCGTCGCGGCGGACCCGCACGCTGTCGCCGACGTCGCTGACCTCCGTCACCATCGAGCCGAGACGGTCGGCGATCTCGTCGAAGTCGACGTTCTCCTCCACCGCCTGGCTGAGCGTCTCGTGGACGATCGCGATCGAACCCACCCGGCGGACGGCCTCCTCCAGGGCGGACCTGGCCGACGACGACTCCATGCGCCGGGCCTGCAGGCGCAGCAGCGCAGCCACCGTCTGCAGGTTGTTCTTCACCCGGTGGTGGATCTCGCGGATCGTCGCGTCCTTGGTCACCAGCTCGCGGTCCCGGCGACGCAGGTCGGTCACGTCGCGGAGCAGCACCAGCGCCCCGATGTGCTCCCCCTGCGGTCGCAACGGGATCGCCCGCACGATCAGCGAGGCGTCCTCGGTCCCGAGCTCGGTGTCCCGGTGGGCCCGCCCGCCCAGGACCGCGCTCACGGTCTCCTCGTCCGGTCGCCTCCGGGCCGGCACCAGCTCCCGGGTGACCTCGGCGAACCCCAGCCCGGCGAGGTCGCCCGACAGCCCGAGCCGGCGGTAGACCGACAGGGCGTTGGGACTGGCGTAGACGACCTTCCCTTCCGCGTCGAGGCGCACGAAGCCGTCCCCGACCCGCGGTGAGTCCGCGTGGTCGCTGCGCGGCCCGGGCGCCGGGAAGTGACCGCTGGCGATCATCTGGGTGAGATCGGCCGCGCTCTGGAGGTAGGACAGCTCCAGCCGGCTCGGCGTCCGCACCCCCAGCAGGTTGGTGTTGCGCGCCACCACGCCCAGCACCCTCCCGGAGCGGCGCACCGGGATCGTCTCCACCCGCACGGGCACGTCGTCGCGCCACTCCGGGTCCCCCTCCCGCACCAGCCGCCCCTTGGCGTAGGCCTGGTCGATCATCGGACGCCGTCCGGTCGGGACGAAGGTGCCCACGACGTCGTCGACGTACGCCGTCGGACCGGTGGTCGGCCGCATCTGGGCGCCCGCCCAGAACCCCGTTCCCTCCCGGTCGGGCAGCCACAGCACCAGGTCGGCGAAGGAGAGGTCGGCGATGATCTGCCAGTCCGCCAGCAGCAGCTGGAACCACGCCACGTCCTGGTCGTCCAGGTCGGTGTGACGGCGCACGAAGTTCGGTCAGGGACGGCACGCTGGCCAGCGTAGGGTGTGACGGACCAGTCTCCACGACCCTCGGGTTGGCTGGCAGGATGGAGAACATGTCGGCGTCGTACTGGAGGCAGGTGCAGGAGGCCGACTTCGAGGTCCCCGCCGACCGCCCGCTCGACGATCTGACGGCCGAGCTGACCCGCATGCTCGGCTCCAACGACCCGGTCGTCCGGGACGGGACGGCCTACCCGGCGCTGGCCACCTGGACCAGCCGCGGCGTGTACGACGACCTGCTGTCCGGTCTCGGTGACGGGATGGCCGCGGGGCTGGCCGTGGGCCTGGGCGAGCGCGAGTCCGACACGGTGTTCCGCCGCAGCTTCTCCGTGCTGGTGCTCGGTGAGTGCGTGGCCCGCGACAACGCGGCCGGCCTCGTGCCGCCGGGGAAGGTCCTGGAGTGGGGTGACCGGATCTCCACGTGGTACCTGCGGGAGCGCGACCTGCGCGGCTACGTCCCCGGCAAGGGCTGGGCGCACGCGATCGCCCACGGCGCCGACGCGATCGGCACGCTCGCCGAGTCCCCTCACCTGGGCAAGAACGAGCTGACCGTGCTGCTCGACGTCCTCGCCGACCGGCTCACGCTGCCGGCCGATTCGCAGTTCGTCCACGGCGAGCCGGACCGGATGGCCGCGGCCACGATGAGCGTGCTGCGGCGCAACGTGGTCCCGCTGTCCGTCCTCGAGCCGTGGGTGGCCCGGCTCGCGGCCGCGGCCACGTCGCGGGCGCCCCGCGGCACCGACCCGTTCCTGCGACGCGGCAACAGCGAGTCGTTCCTGCGCGCCCTCTACCTGCAGCTGGCGCTGGCCCCGCACCCTCCGGCCGTCCGTCCGGACCTCCTGCTCGTCCTCGTCGATGCCCTGCGGCGGACGAACCCCTACTACCTGACAACCGGTGAGTAACCTTCGGGCCATGACCGAAGACTCCCTGTCCGGCCACTCCGGCGAGCTCGCCGTCGCCGTCGCCCGCGCCCACGGCGTCGAGACGATGTTCACGCTGTCCGGCGCGCACGTGTTCCCGATGTACGACGGTGCGGTGAAGGCCGAGCCCCCGATGCGGCTGCTCGACGTACGCCACGAGCAGACCGCCGCCTTCGCCGCCGAGGCGACCGGCAAGCTCACCCGGGTCCCGGGGCTGGCGGTCCTCACGGCCGGCCCGGGCGTGACCAACGGCCTGAGCGCGGTCGCCCAGGCCCAGTTCGCCGGGTCGCCCATGGTCGTGGTCGGTGGCCGGGCCCCGGCCGCCCGCTGGGGCAGCGGCAGCCTGCAGGAGATCGACCAGCCGCCGATCCTGGCGCCGATCACGAAGCAGGCGCGCACGCTGCACACCGCCGACGACGTGCTCGAGGGCGTGCACGAGGCGTTCGTCGCCGCCGGCTCGCCCCACCGCGGCCCGACGTTCGTCGACATCCCCCTCGACGAGTTCTTCAACAACGCCTCGGGTCCGCTGCCCACCGGGACGCGCAACCGGGGCGGCGAACCCGACGGCGACGCGATCACGGAGATCGCCGAGCTGCTCGCCGCCGCGTCCCGGCCGGTGCTGATCCTCGGCACCGACGTGTGGGCGGACGGCGCGGAGGAGGCGGCGCTCCGGTTCGTCGAGTCCGCGGGCATCCCCACGATCACCAACGGCATGGGCCGCGGGCTGGTCCCCGGCGGGCACCCGCTGCTGGTGACCAAGGCGCGCGGCCAGGCGCTCAGCGGCAGCGACCTCGTGATCGTGGTCGGGACGCCCCTCGACTTCCGGCTGGGGTACGGCGTCTTCGGCGGCGACGACGACACCAGCCCGGCCCGGGTCGTGCACGTCGCCGACTCCCCCGGCCAGGTCTCCGGCCACGCCGAGCTCGCCGCGTCGGTCGCCGGCGACCTCACCTCGGTGCTCGACGGGCATGCTCACCGCCCTGGAGCAGGTCGTCCGGCGACCCGACTGGTCCGACTGGGTGACCGACCTGCAGGCCGAGCGTCAAGACGGCGACCGAGAAGGACGCCGCCCTCCTGGCCGCGGAGGCCGACCCCATCCACCCGGCCCGCATCTACGGCGAGCTCGTCCCCCGCCTCGCCGAGGACTCCGTGGTCATCGGCGACGGCGGCGACTTCGTCAGCTTCGCCGGCAAGTTCGTCGAGCCCCGCCGGCCCGGCGGGTGGCTCGACCCCGGGCCGTACGGCTGCCTGGGCGCCGGGCTCGGATCCGCCATCGCGGCCCGGATCGCCCGGCCGTCCGCCCAGGTCGTGCTGCTGCTGGGTGACGGGGCCGCGGGGTTCTCCCTGATGGACGTCGACACCCTGGTGCGCCACAACCTCCCGGTCGTGATGGTGATGGGCAACAACTCCGCCTGGGGCCTGGAGAAGGGCCCGATGCAGATGCTCTACGGCTATGACGTGGTCGCCGACCTCGCCGAGCAGACGCGGTACGACGAGGTGGTCCGGGCGCTCGGTGGCGCCGGCGAGACGGTGACCGACCCCCGCCAGATCGGGCCGGCCCTCGACCGCGCCTTCGCCGCGAACGCGCCGTACCTGGTCAACGTGATCACCGACGTCGAGGCTGCCTACCCGCGCAAGACCTTCGGGAACTAGCCGGCGTGCTGCTCCGACGGGCCACCCCCGACGACCACGAGCGGGCCGGTCGAGGTGACCGTGGCGGCGTACGCCGACTTCACCCGCGGCCCCGCCGACGGGTACGTCGCTCGGCTGCGGGACGCCGCGACCCGCGACCGGGAGGCCGAGCTCTGGGTCGCGACCCGGAGGACCGCAATGACGAGATCCTCGGCTGCGTCACTCTCTGCCCGCCGGGCTCGCCGTGGCGGGAGCTGGCCGCACCGGACGAAGGCGAGTTCCGGATGCTGGCCGTGGCTCCGGAGGCCCGCGGGCGGGGCGTCGGCGAGGCGCTGGCCCGGATGTGCCTCGACCGGTTCCGGTCCGAGGGCGCGCGGGGTGTGGTCATCTGCAGCCTGCCGCAGATGACGGACGCGCACCGGCTCTACGACCGGCTCGGGTTCCGGCGCGTGCCCGAGCTGGACTGGGAGCCGGTCGCCGGCGTTGAGCTGCACGGCTACCGCATCGCCTTCAAAGAGTGACATTGCGAGGAGTGACATGGAAGCGACCCTGAGGTTCACCGTCACCGACGACGACACCGCCGTCGCGGTCGGCTCGGGCAGCCTGCCGGTGCTCGGCACCCCGCGTCTGCTCGCCTGGTGCGAGGCCGCGACCTGCGCGGCCATCGACCCGAGCCTGGAGCAGGGCACCACCAGCGTGGGCACCCGGGTGGCGCTCGACCACCAGGGCGCCAGCCCGGTCGGCCAGGAGGTGGAGGTGACGGCTTCGTCGGCGTTCGTCGACGGGAGGCTGCACCGCTTCGCGGTCGCCGCCCGCCACACCACGGACAAGAAGGTGGTCGCCACCGGCGAGATCACCCGGGTGGTGGTGGACTCCGAGCGCTTCCTGTCCCGGTTGTGAACGGGTCGTGTGTCCCAGAACTACCCATGGGTCGGTCTCAGGCACACGACCCGACAAGCCGCGCGGATTGGCGACCCTCGACCCGGTCTGGGAAACTCGGGTCGTAGCCCATCCAGGAGGACACCATGAGCAAGACCGGCCGCAAGCGCCGCGCGCGCAAGAAGAAGAGCGCGAACCACGGCAAGCGCCCCAACGCCTGACCCGTAGACGTCACGAGCCCCGGCCGACGGCCGGGGCTCGTTGTCTTCTCAGGAGTGTGGGCTACTCGGAGATCCGGATCTGCACCTCGCGGATCCGCAGGCGCACCCGCTCCCGCAGCTCCTCGGGCGCCGACTCGGCGCAGGAGCGCGCCACGATCGCCTTCACGGTGCGCTGGAGGTCGTACTTCTCCAGGCACGGGTGGCAGGAGTCGAGATGGATCCGCACCTCCGAGCAGTCGGCCTCGTCGAGCTCGTTGTCGAGCAGGTAGACGATCTGCTCGAGGAAGTGGGAGCACTCCTCGGAGCTGGTCACGAGTCCCCTCCTTCGCGGGCGGCCGGCAGCAGGTCGTGCCGGCGTACGTAGTCGGACAGCATGTCGCGCAGCTGACGCCGGCCCCGGTGCAGGCGCGACATCACCGTTCCGATCGGCGTGTCCATGATCTCCGCGATCTCCTTGTAGGCGAAGCCCTCGACGTCGGCGAGGTAGACGGCGAGGCGGAACTCCTCGGGCAGCCGCTGGAGCGCGTCCTTCACCTCGGAGTCGGGGAGGTGCTCGAGCGCCTCCGTCTCGGCGGACTTCAGTCCGGCCGAGGTGTGCGACTCGGCGCGCGCGAGCTGCCAGTCCTCGACGTCCTCGGCCATCGACTGCTGCGGCTGGCGCTGCTTCTTGCGGTAGGAGTTGATGAACGTGTTGGTGAGGATCCGGTAGAGCCAGGCCTTGAGGTTGGTGCCGGGGCGGAACTGGTGGAACGACGAGTAGGCCTTCGCGAAGGTCTCCTGGACGAGGTCCTCGGCGTCCGCGGGGTTGCGGGTCATCCGCATCGCAGCGCCGTAGAGCTGGTCCAGGAAAGGCAGCGCGTCACGCTCGAACCGGGCGGACCGCTCGTCCTCGGTCTCGGTGGCCACGTCGATCTCGGTGGGCGGCTCTTCGGTTGCAGGCTCTGCAGGGGCGACCGCTTCGGCGGCCTGGGAATCAGTCATCGCCTTCCAGACTAGCGGGGGTCTCGACACCCCCGATCGGGGACGTTCCAGCACGGCAAGCACGACGGCAGAACACCTCAGTCCGGCTGCTGATTCCCGGTCACCTCGCGGATGATCCACTCCAGCGTCGCCTCCACGACGATCTCCATGGCCTCCGCCTGCGTGACCGGCCCGCTCGCCGGCACCTTGAAGCCGTGGTCGGCGCCCGGTACGACGGCCAGGTCGAGGTCTTCCGGGAAGGCGTCCGGGCGCCCCATGGTGTCGCGCTCGCCCTGGATCACCAGCGTCGAGACCCCGGTGCCCTGCAGCTCGTGGAGCCGGGACTTCTCCGGCTTGCCGGGCGGATGCAAGGGGAACGCGAGGGCGAGGCAGCCGATCGCGCCCAGCGCCGTGGCACAGCGCGCGGCCGAGCGCGCGCCGGCGGACCGCCCACCCACGACGAGCGGGGCCTTGCTGCGGCTCAGGGCGGCGGCCGCCGCGGTGAGCCCGACGTCGAGGCTGGCGGGCGGGGTGGCGACCTTGCGCCCGGCGACCCGCCATGGCTGCTCGAAGAGCACCACCGTGATCCCCTGACGCGGCAGGTGGTCGGCGAGGGTGCTGAGGTCGCGGGCCTCGATCCCGTTGCCCGCCCCGTGGCTGAGCAGCAGGGTGGCGAGCGGGTGCCTGGCGCGGTGGGTGACCAGCCGTCCCTCCCCGTGGCTGGTGGCGACGGTGCGTTCGTGGGCGCTCATGGGGTCCCCACGGCGTCCTCCAGCGGGATGGGCTCGACGAGCTCGGGCCCGTTGTTCTTGACGTTGCCGACGGCGCGGGAGACGGGGAAGGCCTCGAGTCGCCCGGGCGCGGCGGGGACCAGCAGCGACAGCAGGTCGTCCGTCCCGGAGATGCCGGCATCCAGCCAGCTCCCCCACCGGTCCGGCTCGACCATCAGCGGCATCCGGTCGTGGATGCGGCCGAGGGTGTCCTCGGCCTCGGTCGTCAGGACCGTGCAGGTCCAGCGGAAGCGGTCGGGGTCGTCCTCCGTCGCGGGTGGGGTCCTTCCAGATCTCGTACAGCCCGGCCATCGCGAGGACGCCGCCGTCCTTGGGGCGGATGAAGAACGGCTGCTTGCGCGGCTTGCCGGCCTTGGTCTTCTCCTCGGTGGGATACCACTCGAAGTAGCCGTCGGCGGGCAGCAGGCACCGGCGCGAGGCGAAGGCCCGGCGGTACGCCGGCTTCTCCGCGACCGTCTCCATCCGGGCGTTGATCATCCGGTTGCCGATGGCCGGGTCCTTCGCCCAGGACGGGACGAGTCCCCACCGGAGCACCCGCAGCTGCCGCTCGGGCGGCTCCCTGCTCTCCGACCCGTCAGGGGGGCGCGGCCGCCGCTCGAGGACGGCGTACACCTCTTTGGTGGGGGCGACGTTGAAGTCGGGCTCGAGCGGGGCCGGGGTCCGGTCGGCGACGACCTCGAACTCCTCGATGAGGTCTGCTGGGCGCCTGCTCGAGGCGTAGCGGCCGCACATGCAGCCACCCTACGACGTCGGGCGGATGGAGTCGGGTCAGAGACGGGCGAGCTCGGAGAGCGTCGCCGCGGCGGCGTCCGGGGTCCTCGGGAGGCCCTCGATCCAGATCCGGGCGGCTGCCGGCTCGGTGCGGGTGAGCAGCCGGCGGAGCAGCGCCACCCGCTGGCCGAGCCGCTCGTCGCGGGGGGCGAGCACCGTCAGCCGGTGCCGTGTCAGCCGGCCGATCGTCTCCTGCCCGGCGAAGGCGGTGCGGATCGCTTCGGCAGCCCTGGCGACGTCCAGGTCCTCGGCGAGCACCGCGGCCCCGACCGCATCGCCGGCGGTGGGCGGCCCCACGTCGAGGACGACGAGGGCGTGGGAGTCCGCGACCGGCCCGAGCGAGGCCTGCGCGCGGTAGAGCTCGGCCAGCCGGCTCTGCAGGTGGGCCATGGTGGCCAGCCCGGTCACCGGGTCCTCGCAGGAGAGCCGGTGGAGGTACCCGAGGATCGACTCGCTCCACGCCACCGACAGCGCGCGGGTGTCGTCGAAGCGTCGGCGGGATCCCCAGCACCGCCCGGAAGGTGGTGTCGAGGCCCGAGAGGGCCTCGTCGAGCGAGACCCCGTCGACGGCGAGCCGGTGGCCGAGGACAGCGTATGCCTCGGCCAGCGCACCCGATCCCGAAGCAAGGGCCTCCCCCACCGCCTCGAACTCCGGCGGCAGTGCCGCCAGCTGAGTCTGGGTCAGTTCCGCTGCCCTTGCCTCGGGTCGGGTGGAAGAAGCCGCTCCTGCGCGTGGCGCGAAGATCCCCATTGCGGCTCCTCCTCCCCCGTCCTACACCCATGGGACGAGGCCCCCCACGGGTCATGACGCGGAACCCGTGATCTTTTTTCGACTGGCTCGTTGGGCCCATATGGACGCCGTCCTGCAACGGACCGACGCCGCGGACGCCGAGCTGATCTCGGCGGTCCGCGGCGGGGACGTCGACGCCTACGGCGAGCTCTTCGACCGGCACCTGGCCGCGGCCCGGCGGCTGGCGCGCCAGCTGGTCCCGCCCGCCGATGCCGAGGACCTCGTCTCGGAGGCCTTCGCCAAGGTGCTCTCGCCCTGCTGCAGCGCGGCGCCGGGCCCGACCTCGCGTTCCGCGCCTACCTGCTCACCGCCATCCGACGGCTCCACGTCGACCGGATCCGGGCGAACGCGCGGGTGCAGCCCACCGACGACCTGGAGCCCTTCGACCCGGGCGTGCCGTTCCGCGACACCGCGGTCGAGGGCTTCGAGAACGCCGCGGCCGCGAAGGCCTTCGCGTCGCTGCCGGAGCGCTGGCAGGCCGTGCTGTGGCACACCGAGGTCGAGGGACAGAAGCCCGCAGAGGTCGCGGTGCTGCTGGGCATGAGCGCCAACTCGGTGTCGGCGCTGGCCTACCGGGCCCGCGAGGGTCTGCGGCAGGCGTTCCTGACCATGCACCTGCAGGAGCTCGAGGACGACGCCTGCGCCTGGACCCACCAGAACCTCGGCGCCTACGTCCGCAACGGCATCTCGCGCCGCGACGCCAGCCAAGGTCGAGCACCACCTGGCCGAGTGCCGGCGCTGCACCGCCCTCTACCTGGAGCTGACCGAGGTCAACTCCAACCTCTCCGGCCTGCTCGCCCCGCTCCTGCTGGGCGGTGCCGCCGCGGCGTACGCCGGCTCCGCGACCGGCGCCGCTGCGCTGAAGGGCGGGCTCCTGGTCCTGCTGGACCGGGCGAAGGACCTCGTCGCAGCCCATGCGCCGGCATCGGCCGCGGCCGGCGTCGCCGCCGCGGTGGTCGTGGGCGGCGGCGTGTTCCTGATGATCGACGACGACCCGCGCCCGGCCACGCCTCCGACCGCTGCCGGTCAGGACCGGGCCGGATCGGGCTCGGAGAAGGCCACGAAGCAGGGTCGTGACCGGCACCCCGGCTCCGGGCGGCCGTCGAGCGCCCCGAACGACCGGACGGGCGTGACCCGCCGCTCCTCGAGCACCGAGCCGGCCGCCGTCGCGCCCGCTCCCGTTCCCGCTCCCCCGGCCGGTCCCGGCCCCGACGCCGACCCAGGTCCCGACCCGACGGGCGGCCCCGGTCCCACAGCCCGGGCCCTCCGACCAGCCGCCGAACGACCCGCCACCCGACCGAGACCCCGCCGGAGGCCGACCTGAGGGTGTCGGCGTCCGCCAGCTCCCAGCACGGCGCCGTGCACCGGGTGGTCGTGGTCGTGTCCGGGCTTGCCCCGGGCGGCACCGCGACCCTGTCGGTGGCCGCACGCGGCGTCACCGTCGTACTGACCCACGACGGCCGGTGCGACTCCCCGCACCCGAGGACCTGCCGCGTGACCAGCACCCCCGCGACGCTCGAGTTCACCGCCGTCGCCCCACCCGGATCCAACTCCTCCGTCGTGTTCACGGTGTCCCCCGACGGGGATACCGCCGACTCCGACCGGTCGAACAACCGGGTGGCGGTCCCGCTCGGCGCCTGAGCGATCCACCCGACCGGGCGAGAATCGTGTAGGAATGGAACATGACCGTCAGCAGAATGATCGCCCGCCCCCTGCTTGCGTCGATGTTCGTCGTCGGCGGCGTCAACGCCCTCCGCAACGCGCCCGAGTACGCCATCAAGGCGAAGGAGGTCACCGACCGGCTCGTGCCCCTGGCCAAGCGGGCGCTGCCGCAGGCACCGATCCCCGAGGACCCGGCCACCCTGGTCCGGATCAACGCCGTGGTCCACATCGGAGCCGGCGCCGCGCTGGCGACCGGCCGCTTCCCGCGGCTCGCGTCTACCGCGCTGGCCGCGACGCTCGTCCCGACGACGCTGGCCGGCTACCAGTTCTGGAACGAGTCCGACCCCGCCGAGAAGACCAACAGCAGGATCCACTTCTTCAAGAACGTCTCGATGCTCGGCGGGCTCCTGCTCGCCGCGGTCGACACCGAGGGCCGGCCGGGAGTCGCCTGGCGCACCCGCCATGCGGCCCGCGACGTAGGCCGCGAAGCCCGCCATCTGAAGGCCACCGCCCGCCGCGAGGCCAAGCTGGCGGCCGCCCAGCTGCGGTGACAAAGTTGTCCGGCGGATACCCTTCCGGGGTGACCACCACCCGGCTCGCCGACCCGTGGCCGGCACCGCCGGTCACCGGTCCGGTCGACGTCGAGGTGTCGCTGCCGGGCAGCAAGTCCGTCACCAACCGCGCGCTCGTGCTGGCCGCGATCGCCGACGCGCCCTCGGTGGTGCGCGGGGCGCTCCGCTCGCGGGACACCACCCTGATGGCCGACGCCCTGACCGCGCTCGGCTCCCCGGTCGACACCACCGGTGACGACTGGTCGGTGACCCCGGGCGAGCTCCGCTCCGACGCCCAGATCGAGTGCGGCCTGGCGGGGACGGTGCTCCGGTTCGTGCCCCCGGTCGCCGGTCTGTCCACCGGAGCCGCCTCGTTCGACGGCGACGCCCATCTGCGCAACCGCCCCGTCGGCGAGGTGCTGACCGCCCTGCGGGGGCTGGGGGTCGACATCGACGACGGCGGCCGCGGCTCGCTGCCGTTCACGGTGCGGGGCACCGGCGCCGTCACCGGCGGATCGGTCGTGATCGACGCGTCGGCTTCCTCGCAGTTCGTCTCCGGGCTGCTGCTGGCCGGCGCCCGCTACCAGCACGGGGTCGACGTACGTCATGACGGCAAGCCGGTGCCCTCGCTCCCCCACATCGCGATGACCGTCGCGATGCTCCGCGAGCACGGCGTCGACGTCGACGACGCCGACGCCAACCGGTGGTCGGTCGCCCCCGGGCCGGTCGCAGCGGTCGACCACGTGGTCGAGCCGGACCTCTCGAACGCGGGGCCCTTCCTCGCCCTCGCCGCGCTCTCCGGCGGCAGCGTGCTCGTCCGCGACTGGCCCGGCGAGACCACCCAGGCCGGTGACGCCCTGCGCGAGATCCTGGGCCTGATGGGCTGCGAGGTCGAGCACGTCGCCCGCGGGACTGCACGTCCGCGGCTCCGGCACGATCCACGGCGTCGACCTCGACCTCCACGACGTCGGCGAGCTGACGCCGGTGGTCGCAGCCCTGTGCGCCCTCGCCGACTCCCCGTCGCACCTCCGCGGCGTCGCGCACATCCGCGGCCACGAGACCGACCGGCTGGCCGCGCTCGCCGCGGAGCTCGGCGGACTCGGCGCCGACGTCACCGAGCAACCGGACGGGCTCTCGTTCCGCCCGGCCGCGCTGCACGGCGGGCTCTTCCGCACCTACGCCGACCACCGGATGGCCCACGCCGGCGTGGTCGTCGGCGCGGCGGTGCCCGGGGTGCTGGTCGAGGACATCGGCACCACGTCGAAGACCTTCCCCGACTTCGCCGGGTTCTGGACCGGCCTGGTGGCGCCGTGACGACCGGGCGGTGGACCGACCACGACCAGGAGCACTACGAGCGCCCGCGCCGCCACACCCGCCCCCGCACCAAGGAACGCCCCACCTACGACGACGCCGTCGACGGGACCGTGGTCACCGTCGACCGCGGCCGCTTCACGCTGGTCGTCGGGGACGTGGTGGTGACCGCGATGAAGGCGCGGCCGCTGGGCCGCAAAGGAGTCGTGGTCGGCGACCGGGTCCGGGTCGTCGGCGACACCTCCGGCGCCGAGGGCTCCCTCGCCCGGATCGTGGAGGTCACCGAACGCACCACCGTGCTGCGGCGCACCGCCGACGACGACGACCCCGTCGAGCGGGTCATCGTCGCCAACGCCTCCCAGCTCGTGGTGGTCACCGCCCTGGCCGACCCCGAGCCCCGGACCGGCCTGATCGACCGCGCCCTTGTGGCGGCGTACGACGCCGGCATGGACCCGCTCCTGTGCATGACGAAGGCCGACCTGGCCGACCCGGAGACCCTGTTGTCGACCTACCGCTCCCTGGGGGTCCCGTGGGTGGTGACCCAGCGTGGATCAGACCTGACCGAGCTGCGCGACCGGCTGCGGGGCCGGACCAGCGTGATGGTGGGTCACAGCGGCGTCGGGAAGTCCACCCTGGTCAACGCGCTGGTGCCCGACGCCGGCCGCGAGATCGGGCACGTCAACGTGGTGACCGGCCGGGGCCGGCACACGTCGACGTCGGTGTTCATGCTCCCGCTCCCCAGCGGTGACGGCTGGATCGTCGACACCCCGGGGATCCGGTCGTTCGGCCTCGCCCACGTCGAGCCCGGGCAGCTGATCGGCGCCTTCCCCGACCTCGACGAGCTGACCGGGGATTGCTCGCGCGGCTGCCTCCACGGCTCCGATGAACCTGAGTGCGGGCTTGACGCCGCGGTGGCAGCCGGCGGAGCCGATCCCGATCGGGTCGAGTCGTTCCGCCGGCTGCTCGCCGCCCGCAGCGAGACCGCCTGGTGACCCCTGCGGCCTAGCGCAGCTGCAACGTGGCGATCTTGTTGGCCTCCATCATCGTGTACCAGGGGTTGCCGTCTTCAGCGACGACGATCCCGAACGGTTCGCTGTTCTTGACCGCCTTGCCCTCGGTGAGCACGTCGGCGCTGTCGATCCTGGCGATGTTGCCCTTGACGACCTGCGTGAACCAGACCGAGCCGTCCAGCCCTGCTGCGATGTTCTGCGGCCCGGTGCCCGGCGTCAGGAACGTGGTCACGTCCCCGGTGGCCGGGTCGAGGCGGCCGACGCCCTGGGTTGCGAACCGAGAGGTGAACCAGATCTGCCCGTCGGTGGCGATGGTGATCCCGCCCTGGGCCTCAGCGGCCCCGGAGAGGTCCGGGCTGATTTCTGGCACAGCCAGAGTCCCACCGGAGACTGCTCACGACTCCGTTTTCAGGAAATCGTTGAAAGTTCTACAAACCCCAGACTGCGCGTGAGCCGGCGTCGCCGGTCAGGACCGTCATCACCAGCAGCGCGAGCGCGCCGACGACCACGAGGGCGAGGACGCCGACCGTCACCGCGGTCCCCCGCGAGTCGCGCGCACCAGCCCCCGTGGCCAGGGCACTCGGACCGCCCACGGTCAGCGCCGCGACGACGGCGATGACGAGGAAGCCGAGGGCCACCCACAACAGCAGGTTGCCCCGGTCCTCGTGCACCGCGATCTGGTCGGCAACCGCCCCGGTGGCGCCCGAGAAGCGGTCCTCGAGCAGCGCCTGGCCGGCCAGCTTGGCGACGAACACAGCGCCGACCGTCGCGACGGCCAGCGCCACCATCGGCCAGCGGATCAACCAGCGCCAGCCGGGGAGTACGGCGTACGCGATGGCGGTGAGCGCCGTGACCGGGCCCAGAATCACTGCGGCATGCACCACGAGCGGGTGCAGCGGAAGACCGTTCAGCTCCATGGCAAGACGATAGGGCACATCGATGGGCATAACCTGTCCTTCATGCCAACTCCCGGGCGGACCGACTTCACCGACGACCTGCGCCTGGCGCACGTGCTGGCCGACGACGCCGACTCGCTGACCGTCGGGCGGTTCAAGGCCCTCGACCTGCACGTGATGAGCAAGCCGGACCTCAGCCCGGTCACCGACGCGGACGAGGCGGTCGAGGCAGGGCATCCGCCGCACCCTCTCCCGGGTCCGCTCCCGCGACGCGGTGGTCGGTGAGGAGCAGGGCTCCTCCGGGCACAGCCAGCGCCGCTGGGTGATCGACCCGATCGACGGCACCAAGAACTACGTCCGCGGCGTCCCGGTGTGGGCGACCCTGATCGCCCTGGTCGTGGACGACGAGGTGGTGCTCGGCGTGGTGTCGGCGCCGCAGCTGCAGCGGCGGTGGTGGGCGTCGGTGGGCAACGGCGCCTGGACCGGACGCTCGCTCCTCAAGGCGACCCGCTGCCAGGTCTCCGACGTACGCCGTCTCGAGGACGCGTCGTTCTCCTACTCCTCCCTCCACGGCTGGGACCAGCGGGGCCGGCTCGACGACTTCCTGTCTCTGTCGCGGCGGTGCTGGCGCACCCGCGCCTACGGCGACTTCTGGTCCTACATGCTGCTCGCCGAGGGCGCCGTCGACATCGCGGCCGAGCCCGAGCTCGAGCTCTACGACATGGCGGCCCTGGACGTGATCGTCCGCGAGGCGGGCGGCCGGTTCAGCGCGCTGGACGGCAACGACGGGCCGTTCGGGGCCGACGCCCTGGCCTCCAACGGCCACCTGCACGAAGCTGCCCTCGCCTTCCTCGGCGGGATGCCCGACGACGGCTCCGACCCCGACTCGGTGCCGGTCGGGCCGGGCTCGGTCCACGACCTGCGGCCGCGCCGACACGTCCCCGTGGACGAGGACTCCCCGGACGTTTGAGGATGGGCTAGCGTAGTTACAGACGGGGATTTCTTGGCCCAGCAAGCCCATCGAAAGTCGAGGTAGGCCATGAGAATCAGCGAGGTCCTCGCCGGGAAGTCGATCCCGGGTGTCATCACGATCAACCCCGAGGCCACGGTGCGGGATCTGCTCGCCCTGCTGGCCGAGCACAACGTCGGCGCCGTCATCGTCAGCACCGACGGGACCGAGGTCGGGGGCATGGTCAGCGAGCGCGACGTCGTACGCCGCCTCAACGAGGACGACGCGATCCTGGACGGCCCGGTGTCGAACATCATGACGTCGGTCGTGCACACCTGCGACACCACCCACCCGATCGAAGAGCTGATGCAGGTGATGACCGAGCACCGCGTCCGGCACGTCCCCGTGATCACCGACGGCAAGCTGGCGGGCATGATCAGCATCGGCGACGTGGTCAAGGCCCGGATCGCCAACCTCGAGTTCGAGCGGGACCAGCTCGGCAACTACCTCTACCAGACCTGACCCAACGAGTTAGGTTGCAGAGCAACCTCCTCAGGGACCGAAAGCAGAGAACGTGGACAAGCCCGAGATCGAGTTCTTCGACCCCGAGCCACCGACCGACCTCGTCGTCACCGACATCACCGCCGGCGACGGCGCCGAGGCGACCGCCGGCACCACCGTGGAGGTGCACTACGTCGGCGTGGCGCACTCGACCGGGGAGGAGTTCGACGCGTCGTACAACCGTGGCCAGCCGCTGTCCTTCCGGCTCGGCGTGGGCCAGGTCATCTCGGGCTGGGACCAGGGCGTGACCGGCATGAAGGTCGGCGGGCGCCGCCAGCTGGTGATCCCGCCCCACCTGGGGTACGGCGACCGCGGGGCCGGCGCTGTCATCGGGCCCGGCGAGACCCTGATCTTCGTGGTCGACCTGCTCGGCGTTGGCTGAGCAGCGGCGCGCGAGGCACGAGCGCGGCGCGTGAGCTCAGCCAGATTGAGCAAGTCCCGCGGCTGAGCCTGCGAGGTCGCGACGGACGCGTCGAAATCCAGTGAGCGACGCAGGGCGGCGACCCATCACCAAGGGAGGTTTTCCGGCGTGCCCTCGCCGGCCACGACCCGGGCCGACTGTCCACCCACGGACACCACGTCGCCGCTGACCAGCTGGCGACCGCGGCGGGTCTCGACCTCGCCGTTGACGGTGACCGCGCCCTCCGCGACCAGCGGCTTGGCCTCCCCGCCGGACTCGACCAGGTTGGCCAGCTTCAGGAACTGGCCGAGCCGGATCGTGTCGTCGCGGACCGGGACGTCGGTCGGGGTGTCCATCCGGCTAGTTGATCATGACGGCGGCGGTGTGGATCACCACGCCGACCAGACCGCCCACGATGGTGCCGTTGATCCGGATGAACTGCAGGTCGCGTCCCACGTGCAGCTCGATCCGGCGCGCGGCCTCCTGGCCGTCCCAGCGCTCGATGGTGTGGGTGATGACCGTCGTGAGCTCGGCGCCGTACCGCTCCACGGCGAAGACCGCGGCGTCGGCGGCCAGTCCGTCCAGCCGCTGGCGGAGCGCCTCGTCGGCCGTGAGCCGTTCGGCGAACGCGGTGAGCTCACGCTGGAGGCGGGCCCGGAGCTCGCCCTGAGGCTCACGGAGCGCCCCGAGCAGCGCCCGGCGCAGCGCGTTCCACAGCGAGATGCCGGTGGCCGAGAACTGCGGATGGTCGAGCAGGCGCAGCTTGAGCCCCTCGGCGCGGGCCTGGGTCCCCTCGTCGAACAGCAGGTCCTGGCCGAGCTGGGCGAGCATCGAGTCGAGCGCCGCACGGGCGTGGTGCTGCGGGTCGTCACGGATGTCGGCCAGCCAGCGGATCGCCTCGGTGTGGATCTTGGTGGTGACCGCCTCGTTGAGGCGGGGCGGCGCCCACCACGGCGCCCGCTCGCTGAGCACGGCGGCGAAGGTGTCGGGGTTCTGCACCAGCCAGCGGTGCAGCTCCTCGAGGGCGAGGTCGACGACGCCGTGGTGGAGGTCGTCGCGCACCACCTCGACCACGAACGTGCCGAGCAGGGGCGCGATCGGCTCCTCGCGGAACCGCGGCAACAGCACCGCGTCCACGAGCTCCACGATGTGGTCGTCCTTGACCCGACTCAGGGCGATCGAGGCCACGTCGGCCACCTCGTCCACCACCCGGCGGGAGTTCGTGGGGACGCTGAGCCACTCGCCGAGCCGCAGCGAGATCGTGGCGGCGGCCACGCGGTCGCGGATGATGCCCTCCTGCAGGAAGTTCTCGCCGAAGAACTCCTCCAGCCCCCGCCCGAGCTCGTTCTTGCGCCGCGGCACCAGGGCCGTGTGCGGGATCGGGATGCCGAGCGGGTGCTTGAACAGGGCCGTGACCGCGAACCAGTCGGCGATCGCACCCACCATCGAGGCCTCCGCGCCGGCGTTCACGAAGCCCAGGAAACCGTCCTGGTCCAGCGTGGCGACGTACACCACGGCCGCGAACAGCAGCAGGCCGACGGCGAGGCTGCGCATGCGACGCAGCCCGCGGCGACGTTCCTCGTCGGCGGCGGGGTTGGCGGTGATCATGGAGACCGTGGCGCTCATCGCGTGTGATTGTCCACCATGGCCCCCGGGGTGCCAGAATGCGCGCCATGTCACGAACCGTGATCACCTTCGGAACGTTCGACGTGTTCCACGTCGGGCACCTGCGCGTGATCGAGCGCGCCGCGGCCCTCGGCGACCGCTTGGTCGTGGGTGTTTCCGCCGACGAGCTGAACCTGCGCAAGAAGGGCCGGGAGCCCGTCTTCAGCCAGGGCGAACGGATGGAGATCGTGGCCGCCCTGAAGCTGGTCGACGAGGTGTTCGTCGAGGAGAGCCTCGAGCTCAAGCGGGACTACATCGTGAAGTACGGCGCCGACGTCCTGGTGATGGGCGACGACTGGGCCGGACGGTTCGACGAGTTCGGTGACATCTGCGAGGTCGTCTACCTGCCGCGCACGCCCGCGATCTCCACCACCGCCCTGATCGAGAAGATCTCCGCCGCAAACTGACCCAGACTCCGGGGGACCCCACGCAATGCGTCGTACTCACGCCATCGCCGTGCTCGCGCTGACACTGTCGGCGACCGTGCTGCCGGCGGCCACGACGTCCGCGTCGACCCCGGCCGAACATCGCCGTCCCTCCGCCGTCGGCCGCGAGGCCGCGGCTGACCGGGCCCTGCACCGCGCCGATGCCGCGCTGGACGGCGCCGACGGCGCCGAGCAGGACGCCACCCTCGCGCTGCGGGACCTGACCCAGGCGCTGCCGTCGCTCGACCCGGCCGAGCGCCAGCGGGCCCGGGCCCTGCTGGCACGACCGACGAGTCACTCCGATCGGTACGGTGATTCCTACCGCGTGCCGGTCGAAGCGGACCTGCTCGACCAACATCTGCGTGCACTGGGTGCCCCGGACCTCCGACGCGCCACCGAGCAGGGCCTGGGTGAGCAGGACGATGGACGTCATGAAGCAGACGTGGGCGCACGAGGTGGGTGGGCTGGACTACCGGCGACCCGTCCGGGACGGCAACCGCGGCGGGAACAACCGGTTCGACGTCTACCTCAAGAACGTCGGGGCGAACGGGCTCTTCGGCTACTGCGCCCCCGAGCGCACCACGAAGGACTCACGTTGGAGTGCCTCCGGCTACTGCGTCCTCGATGACGACTTCGCCAGGTCGCAGTTCGGTCAGAAGCCGATCCTCAGCCTCAAGGCGACCGCGGCCCACGAGTTCTTCCACGCCGTCCAGTTCGCCTACGACTACGCCGAGGACGGCTGGTTCATGGAAGCCACGGCGACGTGGATGGAGGAGCGGGTCTTCGACGGCGTCAACGACAACCGTCGATACCTCGAGGCCGGCCAGCTCGGCTTCCCCGGGCGCCCGGTGGACGTGTTCGAGGACTTCGGGGCGGCCCATTACGCCAACTGGGTCTTCTTCGAGTACCTCTCGAACGAGGTCGGCGCCAACGTCGTACGCGCCGCCTGGGAGGGGGCCGCGGCGGTGGGCGACGAGCGGGGCCTGCTTCTCCATCCGGGCGGTCGCGAACGCACTGCCGGCCGGGACAACCTTCCCGGACCTCTTCGGTGACTACACCGCGTCCAACACCGAGCCCTCCGAGTTCTACCCCGAGGGCGAGCGATGGCCGGCCGCCCCGGCCGCCAGGAAGCACGTGCTGACCAGCGCGGACCCCAACGTCGCCGGGTCGCTCCGCATCGACCACCTGGCCTCACGGAGCGTCAGGGTCGTGCCCGGAGCGGGACTCGAGGACCCCGGAACGCTGCTCGAGGTGAGCGTGAACGGCCCTGCCTCGAGCCGGAGTCCGGTCGCGAGTGTCGTGGTCCACCATGACGACGGGCGGGTCGAGATCGAGCCGATCACCCTCGACGCCAGTGGCGTCGGCTCCGTCACCGTCCCCTTCGACAGGCGGGCCACGATCACACTCGCCAACGCGTCGACGATCTTCAACTGCTGGGCAGGGACGGCGTACTCCTGCCGCGGGATCGCTCGCGACGACGCGCAGCCCTTCACCTACGAGGCGGCGCTGACCGGCTGAGGCCTGCTACTCCTCGAACCTGTGCACGGCCGCCTCCTCGGCGCTGGCGCCGGCTCCGTCGATGCCTTCGTCCTCGGCGACCAGGTCCTGCTCGACGTCCTCGTCGAAAGCCATCAGGCGTCCGGCCCGCTCCTCGCCCACTTCTCCGCCGACCGGCCCGTCGAGGATCTCGGCGTCCGACTCGGCGTCCGCGTCCTCCCACACCTCCGGCTCCTCCTGACGGATCCGGTCGTCGATGGTCTCGCCCTCAACGGCCTCGGCGGGAGTCACACCCTTGGCCTTGGAGCCTCTGAGCTCCTCCGGCGGGGAGATCCCCTCGTCGAGGACGTCGTCCACGCCCCGGTCGTCGAGCGTGTCCTGCGGCTGCAACTGGTCTCCACTCATGTCACCCGACCGTAGTACGCCGTCCCCGTCCGTCAACCGCGCCGGGGATCAGGCGCGCGCTTCAGGACCGGTTACTGCACGTTGGCGGTGACCGAGGCGTTGCCGTTCAGGGTGAACGTGCACGTCCTGGTCTTGTTGCCACCGCTCGAGCACGCCCCGGACCAGATCACGTCGCGGCCGTTCGTGGCGCTCAGCGTGATCGACGTCCCGACATTGAACGAGGCCGAGCCGGTGCTGCCGACCGAGACGTTGATGCCGGCCGGGCTCGACGTGACTCGCTCACCACCCCGCCCGGTCGCGGTCACCGTCAGGGTCGCCGTCGAGGCGGGTGGTGTCACGGTCAGCGTGGCGGTCCGTACGACGCTCCCGGCGCTGGCCGTGATCGTCACCGGGGTCGAGGAGGCGACGGCCGAGGTGGTGATCGGGAGGGTGGCGCTCGTCGCGCCGGCAGGCACCGTGGCACTGGCCGGCACGGTCGCCGTACCGCTGCTGCTCGACAGGGAGACGGCGAAGCCGCCAGTGGGAGCGGCCGACGTCAGGCTGACGGTGCCGGTGGCATTGTTCCCACCCGTGACGCTGGACGGGGTGACAGACACCGCCGACAGCGACGCGGGACCCGACGGTGCCGACTGCGGGGTGAACCGGCGCACTGTCGAGAAGGGTCCGGACACTCCTGCCGAGTTGATCCCCCGCACCCGCCAGAAGTGCTGACGCACCGCCAGGACGGGCGCGGTGAACTGGGACGCGGTCACGATCTGGTTCACGACCAGTGGCGTGGAGAAGGTGCTGGAGTCGTCGATCTGGATGCGATAGCTCGTCGCGGCGTTCACGTCGGACCAGTCGAGCGTCACCGGCTGTGCGGGCGTGGAGTCATTCGCCGGGCTGATCAGCGTCGGTGCCGCGGGGGTCGGCGGCGGGGCTTGCCCGGTGGAGTTGAGCAGCACGGCCAAACCGGAGCTCGCGCCACCCCAGGCCAGCGCGATGTCGGACCTGGCGTCGCTGTTCAGCCGCGCCGAGAGGATCGAGATCCCACCGATGCTGGACTGGTTCGGTGGCACCTGATGGTTGACCGGCCCCTGGAAGGTGCCGTTGCCGTTGCCGTTGCGGGTCTGCATGAGACCCGAGTTCCCGTTCGCCATCGCCATCGCCAGGTCCTGGAAGCCGTCCAGGTTGTAGTCGCCCACCGCGATGTACTGCGGAACGTTCTGCCCGGGGTCGGTGAGGATCAGCGGGGTCCCGAACCCACCGGACCCGTTGCCGATCAGAACCGCCGTACGGCTGCCGTTCAGCGCGATCGCGACGACCAGGTCCTCGATCGAGTCGCCGTTGAAGTCGGCGACGTCGACGTCGGTGCCGTCGACGCCGAAGTTGTTCGCGACCAGGGTGATCGTCGGCTGCTGGACAAACGTCCCGTCGCCGACGCCCTGGAGCCGGTAGAGCTGCGCCGAGTTCCCGGCGATCGCAAGGTCCTTGGTGCCGTCACGGTTGAAGTCCCCGACTGCGATCTCCGCGATCCCGGTCCCGACGTCGATCTCCCGCGTCGGCTGGAAGGTCCCGTCACCGTTCCCGATCATCACCGAGATCGTCCGGGCCACGACGCAGGGAGCCGTGAAGCAGCCGATCGAGTGGCCGATCACGACGTCGAGCCGCCCGTCGTTGTTGAGGTCGGTGGTGATCACCGCGGGCGAGTCGAACCCAGACGTGTTGGGGAAGTTGACCGGCGCCTGGAAGGTGCCGTCCCCGGTGCCCCGGAGCATGGACAGGCTGATGTTGGGCGTGTTGATGGTGACGAGCAGGTCGAGGTCGCCGTCGCCGTCGACGTCACCGGTCGCGATGTCCTGCGGCGAGGACTCGGCCACCGGGTAGGTTGCCCGGGGCCCGAACGTGCCGTCGCCGGTCGAGAGCATGACGCCTGCGCCTGGCAGCGCCAGGCCGGCCAGGTCCAGCCGGCCGTCACCGTTGAAGTCACCGACCACGTTGTGGTTGGCCAGCGAGGGATGGTCCGTGCGGGCGAAGGTCGGCACAGTAGTCGCCGCCTCGGCCGGGCCGACGCCCACGAAGAGGCCGGCGACGAGGACCCCCACGGCCAGGAGGGCCATCCGCAGGTTGCCGGTACGCCGGTGCTGGCTCGAGGTTCCGGGTCGTGTCATGGGGTCCACCCTCCGTCGGCCGGATGACAGATCCGGCTCCTCCCGGCCCCCTCCGGTAAATGGTGCACCCGGAACCCGAGATCGTCCATCCTTGAAAAGTCACGTCAAGAGGCGGATCGTCGTTACATGAGCACGTGGTCCAACCGGAGGGTCGGACGTCGCTGGCTCCTCGTGCAGACCGGCCGTGGAGCCGTGGGCATCGCTGTGCTGGGTGTCGCAGCCTGCAGCGACTCCGGCAGCACCACCACGACCGAACCCCCGCCGGCCGACGACACCGAGACCGCCGACTCGGGGACCGGCAACGCGACGGGCGAGATGGCGTGGTCGCGGGTCGACCTCGACTTCGTCTCGGCCTACGTGCTGGTCCGCGGCAACGAGGCTGCCGTGGTCGACACCGGGGTGGGCGGCAGCACCGACGCCATCGGCGACGTCCTCGACCGGGCCGGTCCGGGTTGGGGCGGTGTGCGACACGTCGTACTCACCCACAAGCACCCCGACCACGCCGGCAGCATCAGCGACGTACTGACCGAGGCGACCTCGGCGACCGGGTACATCGGCCAGGCCGACCTCTCCGAGGTGGACGCCCAGCTCAGCGTGCTCGGCGACGGCGACGAGGTGTTCGGGCTGCAGATCGTCGGCACGCCCGGCCACACCGCCGGACACATCTCGATCTTCGACGAGGACACGGGCGTCCTGGTCGCCGGCGACGCGCTGAACAACAACGATGGGCTGGCCGGCTCCAGCCCCGAGTTCACCGAGGACATGGCGGCCGCCGAGGCCTCGGTGCTCAAGATGGCCCGGCTGGCGCCACGGACGATCCTGGTCGGGCACGGCGCCCCGATCACGGACGGCGCGGCCGAGGCGCTCCAGTAGCTGGCCTCGTCCCTGGGCTGACGCTGCGGTTCAGGCCAGAGCCGTTCCGACCCCGAGAACGACGATGACAAGGCCTGCCAGGATGGCGAGGAGCGGCCACACCCACCGGAGATACGTCCCGTAGGGCACCCGCGCTATGGCCAGGCCACCCATCACCACCGCGGAGGTGGGGATGAACAGGTTCATCAGGCCGGACGCACTCTGGAAGGCGGTGACGATCAGGTCGGCCTGCACGCCGACGAAGGCGGCCAGCGGAGCCAGGATCGGCATCGCCACCGTGGCGAGGCCGGACGAGGACGGGATCAGGAACGACAGTGGCAGGAAGAGCAGGAAGACCACGATCGAGAACGTCACGGGACTGAGTCCCTCCACGGCCACCTCGGCCCAGTGCAGCACGGTGTCGGTGATCCCGCCGTTGTTCATGACCACGGTGATGCCGCGCGCGATGCCGATGATGAGCGCGACCCCGAGGAGGTCGCGTGCGCCATTGACGAAGGAGTCGGTCAGGTCGACCTCGCTCAGCCTTCCGATCAGTCCGATGATCACCGAGAACAGGATGAACAGGGCCGTCATCTCCGGGAACCACCACCACAGGGTGGGGAGCCCGATCCCCATGTCCTGCCAGGGGATGACGCCGTACATCATCAGTCCGAAAGCCAGGCCGAACGTCGCCAGGATCGTCTTGTCCTGGCCGGTCATGACGACCTCGTCCGTCTCGCCCTGCACGCTGAAGTGGGCCTCGTTGGCCTCCTTCATGGAATGGACCGCCGATCTCGTCGGATCCTTCTTGACCCGATCGGCGTACCGCATCACGAAGAAGATCCCGAGGCCGAGCCCGACGACCAGGATGATCAGCCGGGACAGAATGCCGTCGCTGATGGAGACGCCGGCGAAGCCCGAGGCGATGCCGGTCGCGAACGGGTTGATCGTCGAGCCCAGGGTGCCGATCCCGCAGCCGAGCAGGACGACCGCGGCGCCGGTCAGGGCGTCGTAGCCCGCGGCGATCATGACGGCGATCACGAGCACGTAGAACGCCAGGCTCTCCTCGGCCATGCCGTACGTCGACCCGCCCAGGGCGAAGACCGTCATCAGGATGGGGATCATCCATCGTTCCCGGCCCCGGAGCCGGCTCACGAGCGCGCCGATGCCGGTCTGGATCGCCCCGGTCCGCATGGTCACGCCCAGGAAGCCGCCGATCACGATGATGAACAGGGCGACGTCGATGGCCCCGAACAGGACGCCGTTGTTGTAGTAGCTGATGTTGCCCTCGTTGTCCTCGATGCCGTAGAGACCGTTGATCGGGGCGGTCAGGGAGTCGATCAGGATGCGCTGGGGGTCGCCCTCGACCTCGGCATAGGTCCCGGGAAGCGGTGCCCCGTCCCGGTCCAGCTCGTAGGCGCCGGCCGGGATGATCCAGGTCGCGAGGGCCATCAGGACGATCAGGGCGAAGAGGATGGTGTACGCCGACGGCAGGGTGAACCGGTGGCGATCCTCCGCCGATCCGGCCGGTGCGGTCGCGGTCTGGTCGCTCATGGGGTTCTCCTCTCCGGCGGGTCGCCGGTCTGTGGGGTGGCGGCCACGGCGGGTTCGACGTTTTCGTCCCAAGGTGCGTCGGCCTTCGGGACCTTGAAGCCGAGGAACCCGTAGAGGACGTCCAGCACGGGGCTGAGCAGGTTGAAGAAGCAGAAGGGGAAGTAGGCGGCGGTGGAGACGCCGAGCACTCCCGAGATGTACGCGCCGCAGGTGTTCCACGGCACCAGCACCGACGTCACGGTTCCTGAGTCCTCCACGGCGCGGGACAGCACCTGGGGCGCCAGTCCCCGCTTGGAGAACTCGCCGCGGAACATGCGCGCCGGGAGTACGTCAGCGACGTACTGGTCACCGGCGATCACGTTCAGTCCGACCCCGCTCGAGTTCACCGCCAGGATCAGCGACCCGCGCCGCCCGGCCCGCGACACGATCGGCAACAGGAGGCGCTGGAGGAATCCCGCGTGCTCCATGACCGCGGCGAACGAGAGCGCACCGAGCACCAGCCAGATCGTGGTCAGCAGGCTGGCCATCCCGCCACGGCTGAAGAGCGCGTCGATGGGCTCGACACCAGAGTCGCTGACGAACCCCGTTGCCATCGCGCCGAAAATTGCCTCGATCGACGTGGCGACCGGTCCGAGGCTCGCGTCGTCCACGAACGCCTTGACGGCCTCCCACTGGGTGAACGGGGCCAGGAGGCCGGCGAAGAGTGCCGATCCGAGGATGGACAAGAACGGTGGGAACCTGCGCGCCGCGAACACCACGAGCAGCAGCAGCGGCAGCAGGTTCACGAACCCGATGTTGAAGGCGGTGGCCAGAGCGGCACGGGCGGTGTCGGTGCTGATGGCGGCGTCCGGCTCGGCGTTCAGCCCCAGCAGGAAGAACAGGACAAGGCTGACGCCCAGGGCCGGGCCGGCGGTCCAGAACATGTTGCGGACGTGCTCCCCGACGGTCAGTCCCCCGCCCACGAGCTTGGGGACCAGGATCGTCGTCTCGGACAGCGGGGTCATCTTGTCGCCGAAGTAGGCGCCGCAGATGACGGCGCCCGCGGCGATGGCCTCCTCGAGTCCCATCACGTTCGCCATCCCGACGAACGCGACGCCCAGCGTGCCCACGGTCGTCCAGGAGCTGCCGGTGACCATCCCGACCAGGGCGCAGACGACGGCGGCGGTGAAGTAGAACCAGGTCGGGCTGACCAGCCTGATGCCGTAGTCGACGATCGTGGGGATGGTCCCCGCCATGTTCCAGGTGCCGATCAGCGCGCCGACGGCGAGGAGGATGAAGATCGCCCCGACCGCGGACGTGACGCCCCCGACCGCGGCGTCCGCGACACCGGCGACCGTGAACCCGTTCTTGAACGCCATCAGGCTCGCGAACGCGGCGCTCAGGAGCAGCGCCACCTGGAGCGGGCCGTTGGTGGCGTCGATGCCGAAGAGGTAGATGGTGAGCGCAAGCAGCAGGATCAGTACGACGATCGGCAACGCCGCGTCCAGCATTGTCGGCGGACGTGGACCCCGTTCGACGGTCGACGACGTTCCTGGGGAGTCGGACATCGACGCCGCCTCAGCGCGCGAACCCTTGCGAGACAGCGGCGAGCGCTCCTTCGTTGTGGCCGCGCTGGTGCTCCACCCCGCGGGCAAACAGGAGCAGGCCGAGGAGGCAGAGGATCACCACGAACACGAGCAGCCAGCGGGTCATCTCAGCAGGCATCGTCGATCACCTCACACCGGGTCACGGGTCAGTGGGCAGGTCATGCAGTGGCCACCGCCGCGGCCCTTGCCCAGCTCGAAGCCCTCGATCGTGATCACCTCGACGCCGGCCTCGCGCATCTTCGCGATGGTGTAGGTGTTCCGCTCGTAGGCGACCACGACGCCAGGCTCGAGGGCGACGACGTTGTTTCCGTCGTCCCACTGCTCCCGCTCCTGCTGGTAGGCGTCGCCCCCGGTCTCCACCACCTGCAGCTTCGGCACGCCCATGGCATCGGCCACCGCGCCGAGGAAGGACTCCTCGCGGGTGACGTGGAACCGGTGTCCGTTGCTGCCTGGCCGCAGGCTGATCGCGCCCACCTGGTTCATGACCTTCGGGTACGCCGTGACCTTGTCCCGGTCGAGCATGGTGAACACGGTGTCGAGGTGCATGTGGGCGCGGTCCTTGGTCATCACCGCGGCGATCACCCGCTCGGCGGCTCCCTTGGCGAACAGCGCCGCCGCGATCTGCTCGATCATCCGGGCCTGGGAGCGCTCGCTCATGCCGATCAGGACGGTGCCGTTGCCGATGGGCTGCACGTCGCCGCCCTCGAGCGAGGACCGCCCGAAGTCCTGGACCTCGAACTTGTCGTCGTCACCCAGGGGCGGGTACCAGAACTCGAAGTCTGCGTCCCTGAACATCGGGTGGTAGCGGTAGATGGCGGCGACGTTGTACGCCTCGAGGCGGCGAGCAGGCCAGAACATCGGATTGATCGACACCCCGCCGTAGATCCAGCAGGAGGAGTCGCGGGTGAACAGCGTGTTGGGCAACGGCGGCAACACGAACATGCTCTCGTCCTCCAGCGCGGCGGCCGGGAGGGATTGCGACCGGTACTTACCCACGTCCAGGCCCGACTCGGCCACGGTGAGGCCGCCTATCACGTGAGTCGCCAGCTGGTCGGGCTTCATCTCCGCCAGCACCGCCCGGACCTCCTCCACCAGCGACAGGCCCACCGTGTACTCCGAGGCGGCGAGCTCGATCAGCCTCTGCCTTCCCTGGTCGCTGGCGTCGAGCGCCTCGGCGAGCAGGTTCTGCAGCAGGAACACCTCGACCCCACGCTCCTGCATTCGCTCGACGAACTGGTCGTGTTCGTACTGCGCCCGCTCAACCCACAGCACGTCGTCGAACAGCAGCTCGTCGTGAGTGGTAGGCGTCAGCCGCTTGAGGCTGAGCTCCGGACGGTGGACCATCACCTGTCGCAGGCGACCAACCTCTGAGTGAACCCCGAACGATGCCATCTCTCCTCCATCCGTCACGGTCCGTCAGGCCGCCACTACCTGGGTCCCTGCCTTGCCGTCGACGATCTGCTCGATGTCGCCGAGGCCACCGATCGCGGCTCGCCCCCCGGTGGCCTCGACGAAGCGCGCCGCGGCCTCGACCTTCGGGCCCCATCGACCCGGCCGGGAACTGCAGGCCCCGCAGCTCCTCAGGGGTGACCCGGTCGAGACGCCGCTGGTCGGGGGTCCCCCAGTCCGTGTAGACGCCGTCCACGTCCGTGGCCATGACGTACAGGTCGGCGCCGACCTCGCGGGCCAGCAGCTCGGTGGCGAGGTCCTTGTCGATGACGGCCTCCACCCCGCTCATGGATCGGCCTGCCCTCGACCTCGGTGACCAGGGTCGGGATCCCGCCCCCGCCGGTGCAGATGACGACGATGTCGAGGTCGAGCAGGGCCCGGATGGCGTCGAGCTCGAAGATGTGCTGCGGCAGCGGGGACGGCACCACCCGGCGCCACGACTCGCCGTCCTTGCGGAACGGCCAGCCCTTCTCCTCGGCGAGCTTCTGCGCGTGTCCCTCGGCGTAGATCGGCCCGACGAACTTGGTCGGGTTCGCGAAGGCGGGGTCGTCCTTGTCGACCTCGACCATGGTCAGGACGGTCGCGAACCGCTCCGTGGGCGGGAAGTAGTTGCGCAGCTCCTGCTCCAGGACATAGGCGATCATCCCCTGGGTCTGGGCACCGAGCACGTCGAGCGTCGACGGCTCAGCGTCCGTGTACGCCGCGGCCTGCAGCGCGAGCAGACCCACCTGCGGACCGTTGCCGTGGGAGAGCACCAGCTCGTGGTCGGCGGCGATCAGCGCCAGCGCCGGCGCCGCCTTGCGCACGTTCTTGCGCTGCACCTCGGTGGTCATCGGCTCGCCGCGCTGCAGCAGAGCATTGCCTCCGAGGGCTACGACGACTCGCATGTGGGCACCTCCGTCTCAGGACCCGAGAGTGGCGACCATGACGGCCTTGATCGTGTGCAGGCGGTTCTCGGCCTGGTCGAAAACGATCGAGTGCTCGGACTCGAAGACGTCGTCGGTGACCTCGAGGCCATCCATGCCGTACTGCTCGAAGATCTCCTCCCCCACCTTCGTCTCGCGGTTGTGGAAGGCCGGCAGGCAGTGCATGAACTTCACGCTCGGGTTGCCGGTGCGCGCCACCAGCTCCTTGTTGATCTGGTACGGCGTGAGGAGCTCGATCCGCTCCTTCCAGACGCTCTTGTCCTCGCCCATCGAGACCCACACGTCGGTGTACAGGAAGTCGACGCCGCTCACGCCCTCGTCGACGTCGGCTGTGAGGGTCAGGCGCGCACCCGTCTGGTCCGCGATCTCGCGGCAGGTCTTCACCAGGTCGTCGGACGGCCAGAGGTGCTCCGGCGCGCACAGCCGGACGTCCATGCCGAGCTTGCAGCCGCCGACCATCAGCGAGTTGCCCATGTTGTTGCGGGCGTCGCCGAGGTAGCAGTACGCGATCTCGGTCAGGTGCTTGTCGCTGTGCTCGGTCATGGTGAGCATGTCCGCGAGGATCTGGGTCGGGTGGAACTCGTCGGTCAGCCCGTTCCAGACCGGCACCCCGGCATGCTGCGCGAGGATCTCGACGGTCTCCTGGGAGAACCCGCGGTACTCGATGCCGTCGAAGGTCCTCCCGAGCACCCGCGCGGTGTCCTTCATCGACTCCTTGTGGCCGATCTGCGTGCCGCCGGGATCGAGGTAGGTGACGTGCGCGCCCTGGTCCTTGGCGGCCACCTCGAACGCCGTGCGGGTGCGCGTCGAGGTCTTCTCGAAGATCAGCGCGATGTTCTTGCCCCCGAGGCGGGGCTTCTCGTAGCCGCCGTACTTGGCGGCCTTGAGCTCGGCGGAGAGCTTCAGCAGGAACCGGAGCTCCTGGGGGGTGAAGTCCAGCTCCTTGAGGAAGCTGCGGTTTCGCAGGTTGAACGGCATGGGTCTTCCAATGCTCTAGGCGACAGAAGGAACGGCGGGCACGGTGTGGGTCTGCTGCACGGCAGGACCGGGGGCCCCGCGGTGACGGAGGACCAGCTTGATGAGCTCCTCGACCACCACCAGCGACGAGGCGATGCCCACGGCGATGCACCACTGGTTGAAGCTCAGTGCCGTGGTGCCGAAGATCCGGTTCATGAAGTCCAGCGTGGTGATCAGGAAGATGGCAGCGAGCGAGACGCCGTACCGCCTCAGCTGCATGGCGCCCGGCACCGCGTCGCGGTCGAAGATCGTGTTGCGCTGGTCGCGGCACAGCAGGGCGGCGGCGAGGTGGAAGAACGACAGCGTGGTCAGCAGCATCGTCGCGCCCAGGACGGCCCCGCCCTCGCGGTCGCCGATCTGGTACGCCGCCAGTGCGCCTGCGGTCATCACCGCACCCTGCACACAGAGCCGCACCCAGTCGCGTGCGGACAGAACCGGGGCCCCGACCGGACGCGGTGGACGTGACATCACACCCTTGCCGGCGAGGTCGAAGCCCAGGGCGATTGCGAGCGGGATGTCGACCACCATGTTCAGCCAGAGGATCTGGAGCGGGTTGAGGGGTGCACCGTTCGCGATGCCGATGATGCCGGCCCCGAGGAAGACCGCGATGTAGGCGACCAGCGTGGACATCTGGAAGCGGAGGTACTTCAGCAGGTTGTCGTACAGGGTGCGGCCGTAGGAGACCGCGCCGACGATGGTCGCGAAGTTGTCGTCGGTGAGGATCATCACCGCGGCCTCCTTGGAGACCTCGGTGCCGGTGATGCCCATGGCCACGCCGATGTCCGCTGACTTCAGGGCCGGCGCGTCGTTCACGCCGTCCCCGGTCATCGCGACCACGTTGCCCTTCTCCTTGAGCAGCCGGACCAGGCGGACCTTGTCCTCCGGCGCGACCCGCGCGACGACGCCGATGTTGTCGAGCTCGGTGTGCAGCAGCTCGTCACTCATCGCCGCGAACTCCTTGCCGGTGACCGCGCGTCCCTCGATCCCGAGCTCCGACGCGATCGCAGCGGCAGTGGTGGCGTGGTCACCGG
Source organism: uncultured Actinomycetota bacterium (assembly GCA_963812345.1). Lineage (GTDB taxonomy): Bacteria > Actinomycetota > Actinomycetes > Propionibacteriales > Nocardioidaceae > Nocardioides. The sequence goes on along the minus strand of CAWEVA010000023.1, from coordinate 67,233 downwards.
TGATCATGCGCACGCGGATGCCCGCGTCTCGGCACTCGGCGATGGCGGTCCTGGCCTCGGGCCGCGGCGGGTCGACGATGCCGACCATCGCCAGCAAGGTCAGCTCCTGGACGGTGTCGAGGAGATTCGCCTCGGGGTCGAAGAGGGTGGGGTCGAAGTCGCGCTGGGCCACCACCATGACCCGCTCGCCGGCGTTGGCGATCGCATCGTTGGCCTCGAGGGCCAGGTGCCGGTTGTCGTCGGTGATCGGCACCACCGAGCCGTCGGGGTTGCGGAACGTGCTGGCGCGGGCGATCAGGACGTCCGGGGCGCCCTTGACGTAGCACCGCACGACGGGCCGCCCGTCGTCACCGGTCATCTCGTGGAAGGTCGCCATGAACTTGTAGTCGGAGTCGAACGGGACCTCCCCGACGCGGGGCAACGCCGCGCGGGTCTCGTCGATGTGGAGGCCGCCCTTGGCTCCGAGCACGATGAGCGCGCCCTCGGTGGGGTCGCCGATCAGGCTCTCCCCGTCGAGCACGGCGTCGGCGCACAGCACCATCGGCAGCAGGTACGGGTCCAGGTCGTGGTTCTGCCCACCCACATGGCTGATCTCTCCGGCGGTGCTGTAGCCCTCGCCCGAGACCGTGTACCGGTTGTGCCCGGGGATGACCAGCTCGCGAGCCGTCATCTTGTTGAGGGTCAGGGTTCCGGTCTTGTCCGAGCAGATCGCGGAGGTCGAGCCCAGCGTCTCCACGGCCGGCAGCCGCTTGACGATGGCGTTGCGCTTGGCGATGTCCCGTGTACCCATCGACAGCAGCGCGGTCACGACTGCCGGAAGGCCGGTCGGGATCGCGGCCACGGCCAGCGCCACACCGGTGACGAACAAGGTGTCGAAGGACTCGCCTCGGGCCAGCCCGAGCAGGACCACGGCCACCAGCGCGATGCCGGCGATCGTGGCGATGATCTTCGACAACGCGTCCAGCTGCTTCTGGAGCGGTGTCTTGCTGGTCTCGGTGTTGGCGAGCATGTGGGCGATGTGGCCGATCTCGGTGTCCATGCCGGTGGCCGTCACGATCAGCTCGCCACGGCCACGCGTGACCGACGTGTTCATGTAGGCCATGCAGATCCGATCCCCGAGCGGGATGTCCTCCCCCGGCACCGGCTCGCTCGACTTGCCGACCGGCAGGCTCTCACCGGTGAGCGCCGCCTCCTCGATCTCCAGGGTCGCGGCCACGCAGACCCGGCCGTCGGCCGGCACCCGGTTCCCCGCCTCGACGAGCACGACGTCGCCCGGGACCAGCTCCTCGGCGTCGATCTCGACGGCCTGGCCGTCGCGGCGTACCCGGGCGATCGTCTTCATCATCTGCGAGAGGGCCTTCACGCTCTCCTCGGCCTTGGCCTCCTGGCGCAGGCCGATCACGGCGTTGAAGACCGTCAACCCGGCCAGTACGACGGTGGTCCCGGCCTCCCCGGTGACGAGCTGGTTGATGGCGGCGGCGACCAGGAGCACGACCTGCATGAAGTCCTCGTACTGACGGAGGAAGGCGCGCCAGCCGGGCTCCTTCTTGCCGCCGGTCAGCCGGTTGGCACCGTGCGAGGCCAGCCGCGACCCCGCGTCCTCGACCGAGAGCCCGCGACTGAGGTCGACCCCGAGGTCGCGGGCGACCTGATCGGCCCCTGCTGCGACAGGATCGGACATGTTCCGGTCAGCGACCGGCGTGATCTCCCGGCTGGTCATCGAGTGCCTCCACGAATCCGTCGGCCTGCGTCCGATGGTGCGATTGCTCTGGGTGGTCCTGCCTCACCCGATTGGGGTGATGCCGGGGCGGGGTCCGATGGGAGCGTCGGCCCCGTCAGACCGGAGTTCCGCACCGGCTGGCTCCGACAGCCCTGAGGAGGACCAGATGACGCAGACCGACCTGGATGTGGGACCCATCGACTACCTGGTCGTGGAGTTCCCCGGCGCGAAGCTCACCGGCGAAGCGTTGGCCCAGCTGGTCGACCTCACCGACCGCGGAATCATCCGTGTCCTGGACCTGCGCGTCGCGGTCGTGACCGAGGACGGGTTCACCGCGGTCGCCCTCACCGACCTCGACGGCGACGGTGAGCTCGACCTGGCCGTCTTCTCGGGAGTCGAGTCGGGCCTCCTGGACGATGACGATCTCGCCCAGAGCGCCTCGCTGGCCGGCGCCGGGGACGCAGTCGCGCTGCTGGTGTACGAGAACACCTGGGCGGGACCCTTCGTCTCGGCTCTTCGCCGGCAGAACGCGGACGTCGTGGCCAGCGGCCGGATCCCGGCCCAGGACGTGATCGCCGCCCTCGAGGCGCTCGAGACCCACCCTGTCGGCTGAACGCCGGCGTCGTACCAAGGAAGGAGGCCCAGCCATGGGTCTGATCGGTGGCATGGCACGCACGGCGGTGGTCGCCGGCACGGCGACAGCCGTCTCCAACCGCGTCTCCCGGCGCCAGGCGGGGCGCTGGGCCGAGCAGGAACAGCAGCAGTACCAGCAGCCGGCATACGCACCACCGTCGCAGTACGAGGCTCCTCCGCAGCCCCAGGAAGCCGACGACGGCTCGTCGATGATCGCCCAGCTCGAGAAGCTCGGCGAGCTCCGCGACAAGGGAATCCTCACCGACGAGGAGTTCGCCCAGCAGAAGGCCCGGCTCCTTGCCGGATGACTCCGTGATGCGGGACCGGCCGGCGGCCGGTCCCGCATCACGTGTGCTTCGGTCCCGACGCCGGGACGTGATCTTCAGGCCAGGAGCTTCGCCTTCGCCTGGCGGAACTCCTCCTCGGTGATGGCGCCCTGGGACTGGAGCTGCGCCAGTCGCTCGATCTCGTCCGCGGTGCTACCGCCACCGGAGACCTCCTGGACGTAGCTGCGCATCTGCTGATCGCGGCGAGAGGCGTCCCGGATCCGGTGCTCGCCCATCTCCTTGCCCCGGGCGACCAGATAGACGAACACGCCGAGGTAGGGCAGCACGATGACGAAGACCGTCCACAGCGCCTTGCCCCATCCGGAGAGGTCGTCGCTGCGGAAGATGTCGCCGAAGACCGAGATGAGCAACCAGATCCAGATGAAGAACAGGAAGAACCAAAGCATGCTGAAGAACGCGGTCCCGACGGTGTACTCCAAGACAATGATCACGATGACCTCCCAGGTCACGAATTCGGGTCAGACATCCTCCATGGCCGAGCCGTGCACGGTCAGCGCCATGATGATGGCGATGTCCATGAAGATCACCAGGGCCGACCAGAGCGGGTAGGCCGCGAGGAAACCGACGTTGACGATGACGCTCACACAGGCCATCGCGGTGCCGAGCACGCGTGCCCACGTCTTGCCGCTGAACAGGGCGACCCCGGCAGCCACGACAATCACGCCGCCCACGATGTGGATCCAGCCCCACGCCGTGTAGCTGACGTTGAGGACCAGGCCGGAGGACCCCACCGCGTAGTAGTCGTCCTTGAACAGCGCGACGAAGCCCTGGATGACATGGAACGCGCCGACCAGCAGCATGATCACGGCCGCGAACAGGGTCCAGCCAACCCATCCGGAGGCATCGGTGGACATGGCCGCCGCGCTCCGGCCCCGGCCCATCCGGGAGGACTCAGCCAGACGTGCCTGCTGACTCTGGCTTCCGTAATCCGACAAACCACCCGACGCGCTACTCATGGGGGCTCACTCCCGTTCTTCCAGATCGCAACTGGTGCTACCAGTCTGTTCTCTGGAAGACGCGCCGCATCACCCCTTTTGGGTCATTCGGAGCTGTGGCCCACTTGGAGCTCGCCCTGGTCAGGCCAGGTCGAAGCGGTCGAGGTTCATGACCTTGTCCCACGCCTTCACGAAGTCGCGGACGAACTTCTCCTTCGCGTCGTCGGCCGCGTAGACCTCCGAGAGCGCCCGGAGCTGCGAGTTCGACCCGAAGACCAGGTCCACCGCGGTGGCAGTCCACTTCACGCCGCCGGAGGCCAGATCGCGGATCTCATAGAGATTCTCGTCGGTCTCCGACGCCCTCCACTCCGTCCCGGGCGACAGGAGGTTGCTGAAGAAGTCGTTCGTGAGCGCGCCGGGGCGGTCGGTGAGGATGCCGTGGCTTGACGAGCCCGCGTTGGTGCCGAGTGCGCGCATGCCGCCGACCAGAACCGTCATCTCCGGAGCCGTCAGGCCGAGCAGGTTCGCCCGGTCCAGCAGCAGCGTCTCCGGTGCCAGCTTCTCGCCAGCGCGGAGGTAGTTGCGGAACCCGTCGGCGCGGGGCTCGAGCACCGCGAACGCCTCGACGTCGGTCTGCTCCTGCGAGGCGTCGGCGCGCCCTGGACGGAACGGCACAGTCACCTCGTGCCCGGCGTCGCGAGCTGCCTGTTCGACGGCGGTACACCCTCCCAGCACGATGAGGTCGGCCAGGGAGACCTGCTTTTCGCCGGACTGGGCCTCGTTGAACTCCCGCTGGACCCGCTCGAGAGCGGCCAGCGCGGTCTCGAGCTCGGCGGGTTCGTTGACCTCCCAGCCTCGCTGCGGCTCCAGCCGCAGGCGGGCGCCATTGGCTCCGCCGCGCTTGTCGGTGTCGCGGAAGCTGGCCGCCGACGCCCACGCTGTGGCGGCCAGCCTGGAAACGGACAAGCCGGAGTCGAGGAGCTTGGCCTTGAGGTCGGCGATGTCCTGGTCGTCGACCAGCTCGTGGTCGACCGTCGGGACAGGGTCCTGCCACAACTGCGGCTCGGCGACCCAGGGGCCGAGGTAGCGGGAGGCCGGGCCCATGTCGCGGTGCAGCAGCTTGTACCAGGCCTTGGCGAACGCGAGCCGGAACTCGTCGGGATTCTCCAGGAACCGACGCGAGATCTTCTCGTACTCCGGGTCGAACCGCAGCGACAGGTCGGTGGTCAGCATCGTCGGCAGCCGGTTCGGTCCGCCGTGGGCGTCCGGGACGGTCGCCTCGGCGTCCTTGGCCACCCACTGGTGGGCGCCGGACGGGCTCTTGGTGAGCTCCCACTCGTGGCCGAACAGCGTCTCGAAGAAGCTGTTGTCCCACGTCGTGGGCGTACTCGTCCAGGTCACCTCGATGCCGCTGGTGATCGTGTCCGCGCCCTTGCCGGAGCCGTGGCTGCTGTGCCATCCGAGTCCCTGCGCCTCGAGCGGGCAGCCCTCGGGCTCGGGGCCGACCAGGTCGGCGTCGCCGGCGCCGTGGGTCTTGCCGAACGTGTGGCCGCCAGCGATCAAGGCGACGGTCTCCTCGTCGTTCATCGCCATCCGACGGAAGGTCTCCCGGATGTCGCGGGCCGCCGCGACCGGGTCGGGGTTGCCGTTCGGGCCTTCGGGGTTCACGTAGATCAGACCCATCTGGACCGCGCCGAACGGCCCGGCCAGCTCGCGGTCACCGCTGTAGCGCTCGTCCCCGAGCCAGGTGTCCTCGGGCCCCCAGATGATCTCCTCGGGTTCCCAGATGTCCTCGCGCCCGAAGCCGAAGCCGAAGGTCTCGAACCCCATGTCCTCCAGGGCGACGTTGCCAGCGAGGACCAGCAGGTCTGCCCACGAGATCTTCTGGCCGTACTTCTGCTTGACCGGCCACAGCAACCGGCGAGCCTTGTCGAGGTTCGCGTTGTCGGGCCAGCTGTTGAGGGGCGCGAACCGCTGCGAGCCGTCGCCGGCACCCCCGCGACCGTCCTCGATCCGGTAGGTGCCTGCCGCGTGCCAGCTCAACCGGATGAACAGACCGCCGTAGTGCCCGAAGTCGGCCGGCCACCAGTCCTGCGATGTCGTCATCACCTCGACGAGGTCATGCTTCAGGGCATCGACGTCGAGACCCCTGAACTGGTCGGCGTAGCTGAAGTCCTCACCCAGAGGGTTCCCCTTGGGCGAGTGCTGGTGGAGGACCTGCAGGTTGAGCTGGTTGGGCCACCAGTCCTGGTTGGTCCGCGGGCGACGGTCCACCTTCGCCTCCGGGGCGTCGATGACCGGGTTCTCGCTTTCGCTGCCGTGCTCAGACACGTCTCTCTCGTCTCCTATCTCACTGCTTGCTGGTCAGGGGTGGTCACACACTCCGGGCACAGTGCCCAGTAGGTCACTTCGGCCTCGTCGATGACGAAGCCGTGGTCGTCGGAGGCCTCAAGGCAGGGTGTGTCGCCGACGGCGCAGTCCACGTCCGCGATGGCCCCGCAGGACCGGCACACGACGTGGTGGTGGTTGTCCCCCACGCGAGCCTCGTAGCGCGCTGCCGAGCCGGACGGCTGGATCCGCCGCACCAGCCCGGCAGAGGTCAGGGCTCGCAGGACGTCGTACACGGCCTGGTGGGAGACCTCGCCGAGGTCCTCCCGGACCACCCGGATGATCGAGTCCGTGTCGGCGTGCGGATGGTCGTACACCGCGCCCAGCACTGCCACCCGGGGACGTGTCACGCGAAGGTCCACGCCGCGCAGCAGGCGCTCGACATCGGTCGTGGTGGGCACGCTTGGAGTCTTGCACCTTTCTGGAACGAGTCAAGATCAGTACCCCGGAGCTACTCCGTTCCGGGTGAGGCGTGACCGCTGATCGGGTTGCGACCGTGGTCGGGATCGACTGAGGAGCAAGCCGATGACCGAGCACAGCCAGCCAAGTGCCGAGGACGTCAAGTTGTTCGGCAACCGATTCCTCACCATGGAGGTGCCGACCCGGGAGTTCCCGGAGGCCGGCATGCCCGCGGTGGACGCGATGCGACTGGTCGCCGAGGACCTCGTGATCGAGGGCCAGCCCGGCCGCAACCTGGCGACGTTCGTGACGACGTGGATGGAGCCGGAGGCGCAGCGGATCATCGCCGGCAACCTGCACCGCAACTTCATCGACCATGCGGAGTACCCCCGCACGGCTGAGATCGAGCAGCGGTGCATCCGGATGCTCGCCGACCTCTTCCACGCCCCCGGCCCTACGACCGGGGCCCGCACCCAGGGTTCGTCCGAGGCCATCATGCTGGGGGGTCTGTCCCTGAAGTGGAACTGGCGGAAGCGCCGCGAGACGGCGGGGCTGCCGACGACGAGCCCCAACCTGGTGTTCGGCGGCGACGTCCACGTCGTCTGGGAGAAGTTCTGCCGCTACTTCGACGTCGAGCCACGCATCGTGCCCCTGCACCCCGCCAAGTACACGATCGGGCCCGAGGACGTCGAGCCGCACGTCGACGAGAACACGATCGGCGTCGCCGCTGTGCTCGGTACCACCTTCACCGGCCACAAGGACGACGTCGTCGGCATCAACGACCTCCTGGTCCGGATCAGGAACGAGCGCGGACTCGACGTACCCCTGCACATCGACGGTGCCAGCGGTGGCTTCGTGTGGCCGTTCCTGTACCCCGACACGAAGTGGGATTTCCGGCTCGAGCAGGTCCGCTCGATCAACGTGTCCGGCCACAAGTTCGGCCTGGTCTACCCCGGCATCGGCTGGCTGATCTTCCGTGAGGAGTCCGACCTCGCGCCAGAGCTCGTCTTCGAGGAGAACTACCTGGGCAAGACCGACGCGACCTTCACGCTGAACTTCTCGACCGGCTCGGCGATGGTGCTCGCGCAGTACTACAACTTCGTCCGGTACGGGCGCGCCGGCTACGGCTACATCATGCAGATGATGCAGACCAACGCCCACGTCCTCGCCGAGAAGCTGCAGGCCATGGGGCGGTTCGAGCTGATCGGCCGGGGCGAGGAACAGCTTCCGCTCGTGGCGTTCAAGCTCGCCGGCGAGGAGCCGTACGACGAGTTCGACATCGCCTGGCAGCTCTCCGCGGAGCGCGGCTGGATGGTGCCGGCGTACACCCTGCCGCCCGACGCCCAGGACGTGACGATCATGCGCGCCCTGGTCAAGCAGACGATGAGCCGGGAGCACGTCGACACGCTGGCACGCGACATCGAGGAGGCATGCGCGACGCTGGAGAAGAAGGGTGGCGCCCACCCGGCGGAGCGCCAGAAGATCGTGACCGGCCCGGGACACTGAACCCCGTCGGCCGCTCGGCATGGATCTGCTCACGGGGCTCGTCGAGCTCTTCGCCGTCGTCGCCGTCGCCGCCGTGGCGCCTCTGGTCGCCGCGCTCATACCGCACCAGCGGGTCCCCCAGGTGGTGCTGCTGATCCTCGGCGGGATCCTGATCGGTCCGGAGGGGGTGGGGCTCGAGCCGCTCCAGGAGGTCGAGCTGGTCGCCAACGTCGGCCTCGGCTTCGTGTTCCTGCTCGCCGGCTTCGAGATCGATCCCGCCGGGCTGTTCGCCCGGGCGGGCAAGCTGGCCCTCCTGGCCTGGGTGACGGCCGCGATCCTTGCCACAGTGGCGGTGGGCGCCCTGGCGGCACTCGGCTACGTCACGGCGTTCGTGCCGGTCGCCCTGGCCCTGACCACGACGGCGCTGGGGACGGTCCTGCCCATCCTCCGCGAGCAGGGAATGCTGGATGGCGCGTTGGGCCGGTACTTCCTCGCGTCCGGGGCAGTCGGAGAGTTCCTGCCGATCCTGGCGATCGCGGTCTTCCTCGGGGTGAACAGCCGGATCGCGGCACTCGTCTCCATCGCCGCCATCGCCCTCATCGCGGTGGCGCTCGCGCTCGCTCCCCGCGTGCTGCACGGCCGGCGGCTGGCGCACATCGTGGCCGAGGGAGCGGACTCGACGGGCCAGACGACGCTCCGCTGGTCCCTTCTCCTGCTGATCGGCCTGCTGGTCCTGGCCGGGGAGTTCGGCCTCGACGTCGTCCTGGGCGCGTTGCTGGCCGGAGCGGTGCTGCGGAGGTGGGCGCCGGGCGAGGCGCACGCGTTCGAGTCCAAGCTGGACGCCGTGGGATACGGCTTCTTCATCCCGGTGTTCTTCGTGGTGGCGGGCATGCGGGTGGACCTGACGTCGATCCTGGAGTCCCCGGAACGGATGTTCCTGTTCCTCGCCCTGCTGCTGATGGTTCGAGGCCTGCCCGTGCTGGTCATCTATCGCCACGCACTGGGGATGCGCCAGCGGACCCAGCTCATGTTGTTCACCGCCACCACCCTGCCGCTGATCGTGGCCCTGACCGAGATCGGTCTGAACAACGGGACGATGCGGCCGGAGAACGCCGCGGCGCTGGTCGGCGCCGGCGTGCTGTCCGTCCTCGTGTTCCCCCTCGTCGCGGTGTCCATGGACCGCCCGGACGAACGACCGCGCGAAGCGGTGGCGTCACCTGAGACCGAGTAGAGGTCCCCGGGAACAGGCGTCGGGCTCAGGGGCCGGCGCCTGGGGGCAGCGGACGCATGGCCACGAGGGCGATGTCATCGGCGACGTGCTCCGACTCGATGAGCGAGGACAGGATGTGGTCGCACAGCTCGTCGACGTCAGAAGCCTCGTGGCCGGCCGCCACTCGCAGCAGCCGGTCGAGGCCCACCTGGATGGATTCGTCGCGACGCTCGACGAGCCCGTCGGTGTAGAGCAGCAGGGTCGTCCCCACCGGCAGGTCCAGGCTGGTCTCCGTGAAGTTCGGGTCCGCAGTCACCCCGAGCGGAGGAGACACCGCGCCCTCCAGATAGCGACTCTCCCCGCCTCCGAAGACCAGCGGTGGGGGATGTCCGGCGTTGGTGAAGCGCAGCCTCCGGCTGGCGGGATCGAAGACGAGGTATATCAGGGTCACCATCTCGGGCAGCGGCAGGTGCGAGACGAGGTGGTGGACACCGTTCATCACCGAGACCGGCGACGGGTCCTGGACGGCGTACGCCCGCAACGCCATGCGGAGCTGGCCCATCGTCGCGGCCGCCTGCGGGCCGTGACCGGCGACGTCACCGATGGCCAGCCCGATGAGACCGCCGCGGATCTGGATGACGTCGTACCAGTCGCCTCCCACCTCCATGTCCTCCGTAGCCGGGACGTACCGAGCGGCCAGCGCCAGGTCCGGGATCTGCGGTATCCGGTCGGGGAGAAGGCTTCGTTGCAGGGCCTCGGCGATCTCGTGGGTCCGTCGAGACCGCGCCTCCTCCCGGATCAGGTGTTCCTGCGCCTCGGATCGCTCCTGGATCTCCTGAAGCAGCCGCTCGTTCGCCGCTGAGAGCTGGGCGGTACGCCGCTGGACGCGGTCCTCGAGCTCGACGGTCGCGCGTTCCAGCGCCGCGGCGGTCCGGTTCCGCTCGGTGACCAGGGCGGCGAGGAAGAAGGAGGTGAGCGCGACACAGGCGTTGAAGGCCTGCAGCGAGAGCATCTGCTCGAACAGGGTCTCCTGCGCGAACGGACCGGCGTCGCCGGCCGCCGACCGGGTTGCGATCAGGGACACCACCAGCGCGACCGGCGCCGCACCCCGCAGCTGGAGTCGCCACGAGGCCCAGGCCACGACCGGCAGCGCGAGGTACAGCAGCTGCAGGTCGGACTGGGCCGTCCAGGTGATCACCGCACCCGCGAGGACGAGAATGCTGGCGGCCTCGAGCCAGCGCGCCCGCGACCAGCCCGGGAGCTCCCGGAAGAGCGCCAGGGACAACAGGAACGGGGCGACCGTCAGGACTCCCATCGCGTCGCCGGTCCACCACACCGCCCAGGCGCTGACCAGGTTGTCGGAGCTGATCGCTCCGGAGACCACGAGCGTTCCCGTGCCGATCGTGGCACTGATGAGCATGCTGGCCAGGGCGCCCAGGAAGACGATGGACAACGCGTCCTGCCGGCGGTCGAGCTGTCGTCGGAAGCCCACCCTGGCCAGGAGCATGGCCGCCACCAGCGGCGCCAGCGTGTTTCCGGCAGCGGTGACCGCCGCGGCCAGCGGCCCCTCGCTGATCGGCAGGTTCACCGCGAAGGCGGCCACCGCGACACCGGGCCACAACGACCGGCCGAAGAGCAGGAACGCGGCCACCGCGATCCCGGTGGGCGGCCAAAGCGGAGTCACGTTGCGCTCGACGAGCGACAGGGTCAGGCCGACCCGCGCGCCGACGTAGTAGGCAACAGCGACCAGGGCGAGGGAGCCGAGGTGGCGGACCAGAGCGCGCGCCGATGGCGGATTGCCAACCCGCCACCCACCCCGATCCACTGCGAGACCTGCCATCGCTTGTTCGAACTCCCTACCTGCCCCGTTCCGCGTGAGCGTACGACCGCGGAAGGGCACTGCGCCGCGAAATGTGCGAACTGCGGCGGCAGCTGATGCCTCGCCTGTATCAGGTGACCCGCCGGTGGGCGGCTGTGTCCTAACTTGAGCGGCATGTCGTCGAACGAGCCCGCCGAACCGGCCACGCTTGACGGCGAGCCGACCACGGGGGACGCTGCGTCGTTGCCGCGGATGGTCACGGTGATGCTGGGCGTCGTCGGGGCCGTGGTCCTCGCGGCCGGCATCCGGGCAGGGGCTGAGATCGTCGCGCCGGCGATGCTCGCGCTGGTGCTGACGATCGCGGTGCTCCCGGTCGCAGCCCGGGCGCGTCGGCACGGCTGGCCGGGGTGGCTGGGCACGCTGACCGCGCTCGTGGCGTCGTACGCCATCCTGCTCGTGATGCTGATCGGGACCATCGTCTGCCTGATCAAGCTGGTTGACCTGCTCCCGCAGTACGCCGCGGACGCCCAGGACCTCACCGCCCGGGCAGACGACGCCCTCTCCCGGCTGGGAATCAGCACTGACACGACGCAGGATGCCCTCAACAGTGTCGACCCGGCCAAGGTCGCCGACATCCTGGCCGGCCTGCTCTCGGGGATCCTCGGTGCCCTCGGGGGGCTGTTCTTCCTGGTCACCCTGATGTTCTTCTTCGTCGTCGCCGCGCCGGGTTTCCGGCCGCGGAGCGCCTGGCTACGGCTGACGAAGCCCAACCTCGCCGGATCGCTCGCCAAGTTCGTCAACGGCACCCAGCGCTACCTGGTCATCACTGCCCTCTTCGGCGCCATCGTGGGGGTTCTGGACGCCGGAGCACTGTGGCTCATCGGCGTGCCGCTGCCTCTGGTCTGGGGCTTCTTCTCGTTCATCACGAACTTCATCCCCAACATCGGCTTCGTGATCGGCATCATCCCCCCGGCGTTGCTCGCCCTGCTCGACTCGGGCTGGGAGGGCATGGTGCTAGTCCTGGTCGTCTACAGCCTGCTCAACGTCACGATCCAGACGTTCATCCAGCCGCGCTTCGTCGGCAACACCGTCGGCCTCAGCGCCGAGCTGACCTTCTTGTCCCTCGTCGTCTGGACGTTCCTGCTCGGACCCCTGGGCGCCCTGCTCGCGGTCCCGGTGACGCTGCTGCTGCGGGCGTTCTTCATCGACAGCGACCCGCGCGCTGCCTGGGTCGCACCGCTGATCGACGCCCAGGTCGAGGACCCTCCTCAGGAGGCTTCGGCCGCGGACGCACCGGCGATGCGGCCGAAGACCGACCCGTTGGTCAACCCGGTGCCGCCCGGGTAGTTGAAGTAGAAGAGTCCGCCGACCAGCTCGCCGGCCGCGAACAGTCCGGGGATCGGCTGCATGTCAGTGTCGATGACCTGCGCCGAGGACGCGTCGATGCGAAGCCCCCCGAAGGTGAAGGTGATGCCACAGGTGACGGCGTACGCCTCGAACGGCCCCTCGTCGACCGTGTTCGCCCAGTTCGTCTTGTCGATCGCGAGTCCGACGGTCCGGCGGCCGTCCTTGACGTTGGGGTTGAACTCAGTGCGGGTCTCCACGGCGGCGTTGTACGCCTCCATCTCGGCCACGAACCCGGCCGCGTCAACGCCCTCCATGCGCTCTCCGAGCTCCTGCAGGGTGGGCGCGGTCACCTTGGAGACCTCTCGGATCCGGTACTCGTCGCGGAGCAGCCTGGTCACCTTCTGGTCGAACACCTGCCAGGCGAACTGACCGGGCTGCTCGAGGATCACCCGGCCGTACTTGGCGTAGGTGTAGTTGCGGAAGTCGGCGCCCTCGTCGACGAAACGACGACCGTGGGCGTTGACCATCACACCCCACGGATAGCTGTGCTTCTGGAAGCCGTCGCCCACCGACGGGTCGCCGAACTCGGGAGCATTCCGGTCCCAGCCGACGGCGTGACAACCGGACCAGTTGCCGGCCGAGCTGGCGCCGACGCGCAGCGCCATCTGCAGACCGTCGCCGGTGTTGTACATCGTGCCGCGGACCCGCGCGAGGTCCCAGCCCGGCCCGAGGTAGCGCGCACGAAGCTCGGCGCTGGACTCGAAGCCACCACAGGCGAGTACGACGGCGTCGGCGGACTCCTCCCGCGTCGTCCCGTCCTGTCGCACACGCACACCGTGGACGCCGTCGTCGTCGTGCAGCAGATCGGTGACTCGCGCGCCGTACTCGATCCGCACACCGGCCTTCTCGGCCGCCTTCATCAACGACTCCACGAGACCGGGGCCGCCGCCCGAAGCCTCCACGGTGAGGCCGCCCCAGAACGTGAAGCGGCCCTCCACCTTGAACGCCTGGCGGCCGTAGATCGGGACGAACCGAACGCCGTTGTCGGCCATCCACAGCAGGGTGGGCATGCTCTGCTGGACCAGTGTGTCGGCGAGGTCGGGGTCAGCGCGGTACTCAGTCACGCGCGCGAGGTCGTCGAAGAACGCGTCGGTGGGGTAGCTCCCGAAATCGGTGTTGTCGATCTCCTCCGGCGTCAGGTCCGGCATCAGCTGTCGCAGCTCCTCCACACCGGAGTAGGCGACCCGCATCGCCCCCGCGGAGAAAGCCGTGTTTCCCCCGCGCACTTGCGACGGCGCCCGCTCGAGGACCACCACTTCCGCACCGCCCTCGCGCGCCGACAACGCGGCGCACAGAGCCGCGTTCCCGGCGCCGACGACCACGACCTTCGCCTGACCCATCACTTGCCTCCTCCACCGTTGTCCTGGTTGCGAGCACCGATCGTCGCCGGTGTCGCTCCGAGAGCCTCCGACGCGGCGTACGCCGCCCGGCGAATCGGTGCCCCCAGGTCCTGCAGGCGCTCAGCAGGCATGCGCATCTCCGGCCCCGACACGCTCAAGCACGCGATGACCGTGCCGTCGTGGTCGAACACGGGAGCGGCCACCGACCGGATCCCGGGCGTGCGTTCGGCGATGGAGACCGCAAAACCCCGGCGGACGGTCTCGTCCAGCTGGGCGCGTAGCTCTGCCGGGTCGATCACGGTCGTGGGCGTCAGCTGGGTCAGCTCCTGGCTGAGGACTGCTTCGCGCCTGGCCGGGGGGAGCCAGGCACACAGCACCTTGCCCGGTGCGCCGTACGGCAGCGGGATCGGCACCCCGAGCTCCGTGTAGGTCCGGCGAAGAGGTTGGTGGCTCTCCACCTGGTCCAGGACCACCCGTTCGTCGCTCGGGGTCAGACTGTGCAGGCCGACGGTCTCCTCCACCTCGTCCCGCAAGGCGACCATCGCGGGCCTCGCGGCGTCGCGCAACGTCGTCGTCACCGCCCCCTTGCGGACCAGCTGCACGAGGAGCTGCCCGGGCGCGTACCGGCGGCCAGGCGTCTGGCGGACGAGCTGGTTCTCCTGCATGGCCGCGAGCAGCCGGTGCGCCGTGCTCGTCGTGAGACCAGTCGCTCGGGCGATCTCCGACAGCGTCAGCTCGGCCGGGTGGTCCGCGAAGCAGCGCAGGATCCTCGCCGCCCGGTCTATGGACTGGACGCCGCTGGTTCGGGTCGGCCTCGACTCGCCTGATGTCATCTGCGGCCCTTGACGCTCCTACTTCTCCGGCGTAGTTTCCCACAATACACAAGCCTTTGCCACGATACGGGAAGGATGCCCAAATGCTCCCCCTGGACGGGTTCCGGGTCCTCGATCTCTCGCGGTTCCTCTCGGGCCCGTACACCACGATGGTCCTCGCCGAGCTGGGCGCGGACGTCGTAAAGGTGGAGCGCTTTCCCGAGGGTGACGACTCGCGGCGCCTCGGTCCGAAGGTGAACGGCGAGAGCTACCCGTTCGGGATGCCGAACCGGAGCAAGCGCAGCCTTGCCGTGGATCTCAAGAGTGAGACAGGTCGTGATCTGTTTCTCCGACTCGCCGCCGAGTCCGACCTCGTGATCGAGAACTTCCGACCCGGCGTGGTCCAACGGCTCGGCATCGACTACGACGCGGTCCGCGCCGTGCGGCCAGACATCCTCTACTGCTCGATCAGCGGCTTCGGACAGACCGGACCGTACCGAGACCGCCCGGGGTTCGACATCATGGCGCAGGGCGTGACCGGGTTCCTGCGCATGACCGGACAGCCGGACGGGCGTCCCGCCAAGGTTGGCATCGCGATCAACGACATCGCGGCCGGAGCCACCGCGATCTACTCGATCATGGCCGCGCAGATGGTGCGGGAGCGCACCGGCGAGGGCCAGTACATCGACATCTCCCTGGTGGACGCGGGTCTCGCGTGGACGCTGTGGGAGGCGGGTGCCTACTTCGGGAACGGCGAGGTGCCGGCTGCCGCAGGGACGCGCCACCGGCGCTCGACGCCGTACCAGGCCTACCGCACCGTCGACGGCTTCGTGACGATCGGCGCCAACAACGACCGGCTCTGGAAGCGGTTCGCGGAGGACGTCGTCCAACGCCCGGAATGGCTCACCGACCCCCGCTTCGAGACGCTGCCCGACCGGATGGCGCACATCGACGAGCTCGAGCAGGAGATCGAGGCGATCACCACCACCCGCACGACGGAGGAGTGGGTGGAGATCTGCGACAAGGCAGGCGTTCCCGGAGGGCCGGTCCTCACCTACGACGAGACCCTCGCCGACCCACACGTGGTCGCCCGCGACATGGTGGTCGACGTCGAGCACCCGATCATCGGCCCGATGCGCACCGTGGGCACGGGGGCCAGGTTCAGCGGGCTGGACTTCGAGGTCCGCGGACCCGCGCCATGGCTCGGGCAACACACCGCGGAGGTCCTGACCGAGCGCGGCCTGAGCGATGACGAGGTCGCCCGCCTGTTCGACGACGGCGTGATTTTCGACGAGCACCCCGAGCTGCAGCGGAGGTAACCGAGTGCCCAGCAACCCGAACCCGGATCTCGTCGTGGAGCGCGCCGACGGGATCGCAACCCTGGTGCTCAACCGGCCGGACAGCCACAACGCCGTGCGGCTGGGCATGTACGAAGCACTCCCCGACCTGCTCAGCGAGGTCGACCAGGACCACGACGTGAAGGTTCTCGTGGTGCGCGGCGCCGGACAGAAGTCGTTCGCCTCCGGCGCCGACATCAGTGAGTTCCGCGAAGTTCGCGCCAACGCAGAGACGGCCCGGGCCTACAACGAGCGGGTCGCCGCTGCGGAACGGGCTCTCGAGGGGCTGTCGAAGCCGACGATCGCGATGGTGCACGGCTACTGCATCGGCGGAGGCTGCGGTCTTGCGCTCGCCTGCGACCTGCGATTTGCCGACGAGCGGGCGAGCTTCGGGATCACACCCGCCAAGCTGGGGCTCGTCTACAGCCTGGACTCGACCAAGCGTCTGGTCGACGTGGTGGGCCCGTCGCGGGCCAAGTGGATCCTCATGTCCGGACAGCGCGTCGACGCCGAGCGTGCCCACCAGATCGGCCTCGCCGACGAAGTCGTGCCAACCGATGACCTGGAGAAGCTCACCTACGAGTTCGCGAAGCTGCTGTGCACGCGTGCGCAGTTCAGCATCCGCGCGACCAAGCAGATCGTGACCAGGATCCTGTCCGGCCAGACCGAGGACGACGAGGCGACGCGCGATCTTCGCAACTCGTCGTTCGACACCGACGACTATGCCGAAGGCGTCCGGGCCTTCCTCGAGAAGCGCCCGCCGACCTTCACCTGGTCCTGACGAGAGACGAGGCGGGTGGGACACGAGCAGACGGCCACCATCGACGCGGACGATCTCCGCGTCCGGGTCGAACGTGCTCTGTCCACCAGCGAGCCGGTGTTCGGCAAGTTCTTCCTGGCGCGTTTCCTCGACCTCGACATCACCTACGACGACGAGCGCCAACGCACGCGCGTTGAGCTGCCGTTCGCAGACTTCCTGCGCAACCCGCAGGGGTCACTCCACGGCGGTGTCATCGCCACGGTGATGGACATCTCGATGGGCCACCTGTGCCACCGCTACCTGTCCACCGCCGTGACCATCGAGATGCAGATGCGGTTCTTCCGACCTGTGCACGGGGCGGCGTACTGCGAGGGCTCGCTGCTGCGAGCCGGGCCGGCGCATCGTGCATCTCGAGTCCCGCCTGTACGACGAGCAGGGCCGGCTCGCGGCCTTTGCCACGGGCGCCTGGCACCGGCTCGATGCCGAAGCCGACAGGGCACCCGAGTCCACGACAGATATCCGCGACACCTGACACAAGCGCCCGGCGAGGTCCGGGCAAGGAGGTAATGATCATGCGGAGGAAGTTCGCCACCACCGGGGCGTGCCTGGCACTCGTTGCCGTGCTCGCAGCATGCGGAGCGGGGGGAGGTGAGACCACCTCCGCCGAGGGCTACCCCGAGGAGCCACTCGAGTGGACCGTTGCGTTCGGGCCGGGCGGAGGCAACGACATCATGTCGCGGCAGATCGTCGACATCCTGGAGACGGAGGGCATCTACACCGAGGACATCACCGTCGAGAACATCGACGCGGGCTCCGGGGCCGTCGGCTGGGGCAAGGTGCACTCGAACGCCGGCAACGGATACTCGATCTCCTCGACGTCGGGGTCGTTCCTCACCACTCCGCTCGAGTCCGACACCGGGTGGGAACCCACGGACTTCACCCACGTCGGGCTGCTCGCACAGGACGCGTCACTGTTCCTCACCTCTCAGGACAGCAACCTGGACACCTGGGAGAAGTGGGTCGAGTACGCCAAGGACAAGGGCAAGGTCGCCGTTGGTGGCATCGGGGTCGTCAACGTGGACCTGATCCTGCACAACGAGCTGGCGGAGCAGGCCGGCTACGAGATCGAGTACGTGCCGTTCAACGAGGAGGCACAGCTGATCACCGGGCTCTCGTCCGGCTCCCTGGACGCGGTCACCTCCAACCCTGCCGAGGTGCTCGGCCAGGTCGAGTCGGGCGACATGAACCCGTTGCTGTTCACCGGTGACGAGCCCATGCCCGGCCTCGAGGAGGTCCCGACCGCCGAGGACAAGGGCATCACCGACATGGTGACGACCCCGCGTGGAGTCATCCTGCCGCCGGACGTGCCCGACGAGATCCGCGACTGGTGGATCGACGCGCTGAAGGAGGTCGTCCAGACGGACGCGTGGCAGCAGTACCTGGAGGAGAACAACCTCGCCGCCGACGAGCGCTGGGGCGACGACTTCAGCGAGTACGTCGAGCAGACCTCCTCCGACCTCGAGACCCGGCTCAAGGAGCAGGGAGCCCTCTAGATGAGCACGTCCGAGGCCCCGACCACCAGCACTACCGAATCGGGTGTTGCGGCACACACCACCCGGCTCGTGTTCCTGGCGTCGCTCACCGTGCTGGCCGCCGCCTACACCCTGATGGCGTTCCAGATGGAGTGGCGGATCCAGAACGGCCAGATCGGCCCGGGGTTCTTTCCCCGTTTCGTCGGGGTCGGGACGGTGGTCGGGTGCCTGGTGGCGATCGCGCTCACCTTGAGTGGGCGCGGCCCATCGGATTCCTCTGCGGACCCCGCGGAGGACGCGGATTTCGAGGTGCCGGCGGCCGTCGAGGACGGCGACGGCCGCACGGCCCCGTGGGCAACCGCGCTTGTCGTCGGCTGCGCGGTGTTCTACTTCGTCTTCTTCGAGCCCCTGGGCGCCCTGCTCGCCTCGGTGCTGTTTCTCGCCTTGTCGCTCACGATCGTCAACCGTGGACACCACCGAATGAATGCGGCGGTGAGCATCCTGCTCCCGGTCGGCCTGTACCTGCTGTTCGAGGTGCTCCTCGACGCGGGACTCCCGCCCGGGGTTGTGCTGCCGCTGTGATCGCCGCCCGGACGAACCAAGAGTCACTGGAGGCCTGAGCTCATGGACGTCTTCGACCAGCTCCTCAACGGCATCGCGGGGGTGATGACACCGACCAACATGCTCCTGCTCGCCGCGGGAGTCCTCATGGGCATGATTGTCGGCGTCATGCCCGGGCTCGGACCCTCCGCCGGTTTGGCGATCCTGCTCCCCCTCACGTTCGGGCTCGACCCGACCGGTGCCATCGTCATGCTCGCCGCCGTCTACTACGGCGCGATGTACGGCGGGACCATCACATCGGTTCTGATCAACACGCCGGGTGAGTCGGCGACGGTCGCCACGACCTTCGACGGGTATCCCATGGCCCGTCAGGGTCGGGCAGGCCCGGCGCTCGTGCTCGCCGCGGTGGCATCGTTCGTCGCGGGAACGGTGGGCGCGATCCTGATCACGCTCACCGCACCCGTGGTCGCCTCGATCGCCTCCAGCTTCGGACCCCCCGAGCTGTTCCTGGTCATCCTGGCGGGGCTGCTCACGCTGGTGGTGATCATCGGCGAGAACCGGCTCCTCGGGGCCATCAGCGCCCTGGCCGGATTCGCGTTGGCGACGGTGGGGCTCGACGTCACCACGGGTGAGCAGCGTTACACCTTCGGGTCTCCCGAGCTGATCGAGGGAGTCGACTTCGTACCGGTGGCGATCGGTCTGTTCGGCGTCGGCGAGGTTCTCTGGTCTCTCTACAACCGCGCCCACAAGCAGGACCTCGCCTACGTGAAGGTGAGCTTCCGGAGCCGCAAGTTCTGGCCGACGCGTCGCGACTGGTCCGAGTCGCACGGCCCGATGGGCCGCGGATCCGTGCTCGGTTTCTTCGTCGGGGCGATCCCGGGTGCGGGAGCAACGGTCGCGTCGCTCATGTCCTACAGCATGGAGAAGGGGATCTCGAGGAAGCCGGAGACATTCGGCAAAGGAGCGGTGCCCGGCGTCGTCGGTCCCGAGGCAGCAAACAACGGTGCCAGCGCAGGCTCCATGGTCCCGCTGCTCACGCTCGGGATCCCCGGGTCCAGCGCCACCGCAGTCCTGCTGGGCGGCTTCCTGATCTGGGGACTGACGCCGGGGCCGCTGCTGATGGAGCAGGACCCGGAGTTCGCGTGGGGCCTCATCGGCAGCATGTACCTCGGCAACGTGATGCTGCTGGTCATCAACATCTTCTGCGTGCCCGCGTTCGCCAGCATCGCCCGCGTCCCGTTCCGGATCCTCGGGCCGATCGTGATCGTGTTGTGCGTCATCGGTGCCTACGCGGTCAACGGCAGCGTCATCGAGGTGGGCATCATGCTCGCCTGCGGCGTGCTCGGCTTCTTCATGCGCCGGTACGGCTTCTCGCCCGCGGCACTCGTGATCGCGCTGGTGCTGGGCCCCCTGGCCGAGGAGACCCTCCGCCAGACCCTGCTGATCTCCGGCGGCAGCTTCGACATCTTCATCCAGCGCGGCGCGTCCCAGCTGCTCCTCGCTTTCATCGCGGTGCTGTTCGTTCTCACCTTCGTCGGCCCGTCCGTAGCCCGTGCGCTGCGCGACAAGCTGGAGGCGCGTGCTGAGCGCCGGCGGGCCGAGTCGGCGCCCACCGGCGGCTCGACTGGCGAGCCGTCCGAGGACCGGCCCGAGGACGATCAGCGCCAGGTGGACGTGTGACGGGAGACGCCCTCCCCCGGCTGCTGGTCCTCGACGACCGGGAGGGGCTGGTCCGATCGTCCCCCGGCCTCGCCGAGCTGCGCGAACGGTGCCGCGTCACGGTGCTCGACCATCCGCTCGACCGCGTCGAGGACGGGGAGCTGGCCGACGTACGCCTGCTCATGGCCATCCGGGAGCGGACCAAGCTGGACGCCGCGACCCTGGCTCGCTTCCCCAAACTCGGGCTGATCCTGCAGACGGGCAGTCACGCCTACCACGTCGACGCACAAGAGCTGGCCCGACGGAGGATCCCGCTGGCCCTGGGTCGTCGCGGTCAGGTCGTGCGGTCTGCGGTCCCGGAGCTGACGCTCCTCCTGATGCTGGCGTGCCTGCGCCGGATCGGCGAGACGTCGCGGGCGATGGCCGCCGGCGACTGGCCGGCGGTGGTTGGCAGCACTCTCGCGGGCCGTCGGCTCGGAATCATCGGGCTGGGTCGTCACGGTCGCCGCGTGGCGGGGCTCGCCTCCTCTCTCGACATGGACGTCGCCGCCTGGGACCGATCCGGGGACCGGGAGGGTGTGGCGGACCCCGACGGCCGCCCCGGCCCGGACGGCGTCGTCCTGTTGCCGTTGTCCACTCTCCTCGCGACCGCCGACGTGGTGAGCGTGCACCTGCGCCTTTCCGACGAGTCCCGCGGGCTGCTCAGTCGTGACCGGTTGCTCGCGATGAAGCCGGGGTCGGTGCTCGTCAACACGGCTCGGGGGGCCGTCGTCGACGAGGACGCGCTCGTCGACGTGCTGCGCACCGGACCGCTCGCGGCAGCTGGACTGGATGTCTTCTCGGAGGAGCCGCTGCCGGCCGACCACCCGTTGCGGTCACTGCCCAACGCCGTACTCACCCCCCATGTGGGATGGACCGTCGAGGAGGTCTTCACGGAGTCGGCAGCGATTGCGGCGCGGCAGGTCGACGACTACCTGGCCGGAAGGCTGGATCCGGACGAGCTGCTCGATCCCGAGGTCGTGCCGACGGAGGGCGCGCTCGGCGGGGTGCGCAGCGCGCCGCGTCGATGAGCGACAACCCTGAGCGAGAGAACCCAGCCGGGCGCCGGCTGCCCGCGGCCGTCGTCGCAGTCGGCGGAGGGCTCGTCGGTGCCACCCTGCTCGTGCTCCTGAACGTTCCGGCGGGCGGCATCGTGGGCGCCGTGGCCGGAAGCGCCGTCGCATCGGGCTTCCGCGGTCGGCCACCACCGCCCTACGGCGTCCGGGTCGTCGGGATGGTGCTGCTCGGATGCGCCGCCGGCGTCCGGCTCGACATGCAGACGCTGGAGACATTGCTGCACCTGATCGTCCCCCTGCTCGTCGCGGTCGGCCTGCTGCTCGCCCTCGACGTCGCTCTCGCGACCCTGCTCGTCCGCCGGTACTCCGTGGATCCCGTGACCGCGCTGCTGGCCTGCGCACCCGGCGGCGTCAGTGAGATGGCGATCCTGGCCGACGAGGCCAACGC
The DNA here is from genome assembly GCA_963812345.1 of uncultured Actinomycetota bacterium. Taxonomy (GTDB): domain Bacteria; phylum Actinomycetota; class Actinomycetes; order Propionibacteriales; family Nocardioidaceae; genus Nocardioides. The sequence continues at coordinate 45,386 of CAWEVA010000023.1, read as the reverse complement.
CCGCACCGGCATCGTGATCGCGATCCATGTGGTGCGCGTCGCGACCGTCGTGCTCGTGGCGCTGCCCCTCCTGCTCGTGCTGCTGGGGCCGTCGTGAGCGCCGTCGCTACCTCAGTCGTGTGCTGCTCGCGGGAGCCTCGGTCGGGGCAGCTCTGGGCCGACTGGCCAGGCTACCGATGTGGCCGCTCACCGGTGCGCTGATCGGTGCCGGCGCCGTCCACCTGGCGATCGGGGGCGGAGCGAAGCTTCCGGTCTGGTTGGTCTTCGTCGCACAGGTCCTGGTGGGCAGCACGCTCGGTGCGCGGCTCGGACCCACAGCGCTCCGGGAGTTCCGCGATGTCATGGCTCCAGGGATGGTGTCCGTCCTGGCCACCGTCGCCGCGGGAATCGGGCTGGGCCTGGCGCTCTGGTCGACCAACGGGTTGGGCCTCGTGGAGTCTGTCTTCGGCATGGTGCCCGGTGGCGTCGGCGAGATGGTGGCGGCGGTGGCGAGCCTGGGCGGGGACAGCGCCCTGGTGGCCGGGATGCACCTGGTCCGGCTGCTCGTCGTGGTGTCGGTGATCGGTTGGCTGGTGCGCTGGTTCCAGCGGCGTGACGGAAGCGGCGGAGCTCCGGACTAGCGGCTGCGTGGCGCGCACCGGGTTGGTCAACGGCAGCAGCCCGTCGATGCGAGCCTCCGCGACCGCACCCTGCTTCAGCACGCCGGCTCCCGGGGTGCCGGTGGAGATGATGTCGCCGGGGAACAGCGGCATCATCTGGCTGTGGAAGCTGACCAGGTCGCGCGGGGCGTGGGTCATGTTGCCGACGATGTTGCGCCGGATCTCGGCACCGTCCAGATAGGTGGCCACCTCGACGTCCTCCAGGGCTCGCGATGCCAGGAACTCGTCGAGCGTGACCACCTCGGGGCCGAAGGAGAAGAACGTCGGGAAGTTCTTCGACCGTGTCAGGTAGCGGGGGTTGGGTTCGAGGATGTCCTCGGCGGTCTGATCCAGGACCGCGCACACCCCGAAGACGAAGTCCAGGGCCTCCTCCGGGGAGACATTGCTGGCCTCGCGACCGATGACCACCCCGATCTCGGCCTCAGCGGTGGTGCGCTCGCTCTGGCGCGGGATCACGATCTCGTCGCCCGGCCCGATGATCGTGTGATCGGCCTTGATGAACGACCCGGGCTGACTCGGGGTCTCCGCATGAAGGTCGGCGGCATGCTCGGCGTAGTTCAGCCCGATGCCCCAGATCTTGTGCGGGCGCCGGTAGGGCGGCCGGTACGTCGCGTCGCCGGCCGGCACCAGATCCCTGCTCGGCAGGTCCTCGGCGAGCTGCGTCAGGGAGTGGAGCTGGTCGCGGGACTCCGCGCTTCGCTCGATGACCGTGAGCAGGTCGCCCTTCAGTGAGGGATCGAGGCGGTGCAGGGGCGCCCACCCGCCGTCCGTCCGCTGCACGCACGCCTGTTCGGTGTCGTCGACCATGACCGTCGCGAAGCGCATCTGGCCACGATAGATCCCACCGCGTGGATTCAGGTTTTCGGGGTGACTCGAGTCCGTGATGCTCGTTGAGCAATCGGGACCATCCTTCCGCCACGAAGGAGATGGACACACGAATGGACACCCGCCGCCCCCTCGAGTTGCTGCCCGTCCGTCGCGTCCTGACGTGGTGCGTGGCGGGCATGCTGGTCGTTTCCGGATCGATGATGGCCACTTCCGAATCGACGGCCCAGCCCGTCGCCGCTCACGGAGCGACACCAACGAAGCAGGCGCCCGCGGTGAAGATCGTTGTGCTGTCGAACCGAGCCGACCTGATATCCGGTGGCGACGCACTTGTTCGCGTGGTTCTGCGTTCGGGCAGGTACGCCCGCATTCGCAGGGTCGATCTGGATGGCCGCAACGTGACCCGTGCGTTCGCCGTACGCCGCGATGGGCGGTATACCGGTCTGGTCAGAGGGCTGTCCAGGGGCAAGAACGAAATGCGGGTGAGGCTCCGCAACGGCGCCGGCGCCCGCCTCACCTTGACCAATCACCCGAGCACAGGGCCCATCTTCAGTGGCCGGCACGTTCGGCCGTGGCGATGCAACAGTGGTGCCCGGGACAGGGGCTGTACCCGCACCCCCAGCTACCAGTACTACTACGTTCCGGTGGGCGTTGACCCCGAGGAACTCCCCGGCATGATCGGTAGCCAGCCCGGTTCAGCCCCCTACTTTCTCCCCTACGACCGGGCGAACCCGCCCGCGGCAGCACTCGTCGCAACCACCACTACCGACGAAGGCCGCACAGTGCCGTTCGTCGTACGCGTCGAGACCGGGTCCGTCAACCGCGCCCAGTACCAGATCGCGGTGCTGTTCGACCCCGACAAGCCATGGACGCTCGCGCGCCCGCAGACCGCGTGGAACCGCAAGCTGTTCCTGGTCGGCGGCCCCAACTGCGGCGTCTCCTACCAGGAGGGCAGCGCCCCTGGAGCGCTCTACGGAAAAATCCTGGGCCGGGGCTTCGCAACGCTCTCACACACGCTCATCGCCACTGGCAACAACTGCAACCTGGTAACCCAGGCCGAGTCGCTCACCATGACCAAGGAACACTTCATCGAACGCTACGGGGTCGTGCGCTACTCGATGTCGATCGGGGGCTCTGGCGCCTCGCTCGTTCAGCAATGGATCGCGAACGCGTACCCCGGTCTCTACGACGGTCTCATCGTGGAAGCCAGCTTTCCCGACGCCTGGACCGAGCTGATCAACACCAACGACTGCATCTCCGTCCTCGACTACTGGAACGATCCGACTCGCTGGGCGCCGGGCGTGACCTGGGGGCCCGCTGAACAGAGCGCCGTGGCAAGCGGCGACCTGCCCACGAGTTGCGTCACTTTCAAGGCCGCCTTCGAGAGCCTGTTCACCCCGGCTGACGAGACCGGTCAAGTCCCGCCCGGCCAGGTCTACGACGCGCAGAGTCACCGGGCCGGGGTGCGGGGCACGATGTGGGACTACAGCGTCGCGCAGCTGGGGCGCAGGCCTGCCTCGGCCTGGGGCGCCATAGAGAAGGCGCTACGTCGTGGGTTCGCCAACCGGCCCCTCGACACGGTGGGCATCCAGTTCGGCCTCGAAGCCCTGATGGCGGGCCAGATCACGCCGGCGCAGTTCGTCGACATCAACGCCAAGGTGGGTGGCCGCAACATCGACTACCACCCAATCTCGCGGCGAACCGCCGCCGACCCCGTCGCGCTGACAAGGGTGTACCGCTCGGGATACCTCAACCAGGCAAACAATCTTGATGTGCCGATCATCGACATTCGGGGCGCCAGCAACAGCGAGCTCCACGACAGCTTCCACAGCTGGTCGATGCGCGCCCGCCTGAACCGAGCCAACGGACATCACCGCAACCAGGTGATCTGGAACTCGTTCACCGCATCGGGTTTCGTCATCGATCCTGCGCTCGAAGCGGAGGCGTTCGACGTGATGGACCGATGGCTCGCCGCCATCGACCGGGATCGGAGCAACCGGAGCTTGTCAGAGAAGGTTGCAGCCAACAAGCCCGGCGCGGCAGTCGATCGGTGCACCCACCCCGGCACCGGCCAGCCCAGCCCATGCATCGTCCCCGACAGCGGGACACCCCGGCTCGGGGCCGGTCAGCCACTTGTCGACGACATTGCCAAGTGTCAGCTCAAGAGGCTCCAGCGAATCGACTACTTTCCAGTCCTGTTCACGAAGGACCAGTGGAGCCAGCTCCAGAAGGCCTTCCCACGGGGCGTGTGCAACTACGCCAGGCCCGGGGTCAACCAGCGGTCCACGGTGCCATGGCTGACGTATCGAAGCGGTCCGGGTGGTCGACCGCTGGGACGCGAGCCGATCTCCCACAGTCTCCGGCGACGGTAGAACCTGGAGAACCGAAGGGTGGCAGCATGTCGCCGCGCCGACCCATCACAGCACTTCTGAGCAGGACCTCATGGTCTCGTCGAGCTCCTCGACACATTCGCAACATGCTTCAGGCCCGGGGATCCGTTGGATCTCCGGGCCTGAACTTGTCGCCGGGCAAAAATGGGACTACGTGCCGACCGCCGTAAGCCGTTGGATCAAGTGTCGGCCGACCTTCAAATCCGACTTCGCGGCGAAGGGGGATGATGTCTTGCAACGGCGGATCGTCCGCCGGCCGATGCCGGAGGGAACGCACGATGCCGACAACGCGGTTCACGGTTCATACGAGCTTGTCGCCGAGCGAGGTGATGGGGCTGTTCACCGACTTCGGCCCCGATCGGGCCAGTTGGTGGCCGAACGTCGACGAGGCACATTTCAAGGTGCACGAGGTGGGCCCGGACTGGGCCGAGGTCACCGAGGGCAACGCGATGGGCTGGGAGCGGGAACGCTACGCGTGGGACGCCGCTGCCGGCACGGTCGCGATTGACACCGTGGACTCGAACCTCTGGGGGCCGGGCAGCGGCTGGCGCTACGTGCTCACGCCGGCGGCCGGGGGCACCGACGTACAGGTCACGCTGACACGCGTGCCCAAGTCCGTCCGGGGCAGGCTCATTGGCGCGTTGATTCCTATCGTCGGAGCGCGCACGCTCGGAAGGCAGTTCCAGTCGGTGCTGCGCAAGGCAGAATCTCGATGACCCCGACGCAGCGAGGGGCATAGTTGGAACCAGGGTGGAGTCACCGTGGAGGCGCAATGTCGGATTCTGAACGTTCGGATGGATCGCCGCGACCCGGCCACGTGCGAAGCGCCTACGACTTTGACGCCACGTACGCCGCGGGCCCGCCGCCTTGGGACACCGGCCGGCCGCAGCCGGCATTCCGCAAACTGGCCGATCTAGGCCTTCTGGCCGGGCGTGTGCTGGACGTCGGCTGCGGCACCGGCGAGCACGCCCTGATGGCTGCCGCCCTTGGACTCGATGCGACCGGTGTGGATGAGTCAACCACCGCGGTCACGATCGCACGCCGCAAGGCCAGCGAGCGGGATCTCAGTGTCCGTTTCATGGCGTGGAACGCCCTGGAGCTGGGCGCCCTCGGTGAGTCCTTCGACACCGTCCTCGATGCCGGGCTGTTCCATGTCTTCGAGGATCAGGACCGGTTCAAGTTCGTGGATGCCCTGCGCGCTTCCATGCCGGTCGGCGCGAGGTACTACCTGCTCTGCTTCAGCGATCTGGAGCCCGGGGACTGGGGGCCGCGTCGGATCCAGCAGGGCGAGATCCAGGCCAGCTTCAGGGACGGCTGGCACGTGGAGCAGGTCGAAGAAGCGAGGATGGAGATGACGATCGAGCCGGGCAGAGTGCGCGCCTGGCTCGCTTCGATTCGACGGACCTAGGGCTTGCTGGGCACGACCACTTCGATGCTGCCGTTGACCCGAGCGCCTGTGCACTCTGCCGGAGCGGCAGGCTATTGCTTCGGGCACGATTCATCGGCGACATTGGTACTTCAGGCGAGGTCCGATGAGCTGGGGTGAGCCCGCAAATGCGGCCTGGCTCGCCGATGGAACGCCCAGGTGGAGGAGGTTGCACCATGTCGGACACCGAAGGTCGGCCGCGGTCGGAGGCATGGAAGACAGCGGTCACGGTGCTCCAGGAAGCGAGTCCGCCGTTCTTCCCGGAGGGCGCACACGCCATGACAGTCCTCATAGAGTTTCCTCCAGGAGACCCGGGCACGCCTCCTCACCGCCACACGGGACCGGCCTTCGGCTACGTCTTGGAGGGCGAGATGCGATTCGAGCTGGAAGGCGAGCCGATGCGCGTCGTACGGGCCGGGGAGACCTTCTGGGAACCGGGCGGCGACGTGATCCACTACCAAGACGGCAACAACCGCACCGACTCACAGGTTCGCTTCATCGTCACGATGATGTGTGTCCCCGGTCAGCCCATGCTGACCCTCGTCGACGAAGAGGAACTGTTGCAGCGGCGGCATCTGCGCGCTGCGCAAGCGTGAGGGACCGACCCCGCACAGCAGCCGGGCCTCCTGCATCGTGAAACGCTAAGCACCTGCCGCTGTTCCCTTCCTGGCACTTGTCGACAGCCACTCGGCGAAGGTCGGTCCGACAAGAAGCGCGGCCTCGTTTGGCAGCAGGACTCCGTTGCGCACCATCTCTCCAATCGGAGCCGCGACGACGTTGACGGGGTCGCCGGCCCATTCCGCATAGGCGGCCGAGAGCTTGCTCAAGTGCTCGCGCCGGGGCCCGGCGACCTCGGTCAGCGGTCCGTCAATCTCGCCCGTGGCCGCACTCAGCAGGACCTGAACCATCGCCTCGACGGCCACCGGCTGGATCACCAGGTCCGGCACAGTCGTACGGTCACCGTCGCGACCCCAGCCGATCGCCTGGCGAGCGATGTCGTGAAACTGTCCGGACCGAACCACATGTGCAGCCGGCGCATGCTCCCGCGTCGCCTCCTCGTGGGCGTACTTGGCCCGGTAGTAGCCGTCGAATCCGGTGCCCGCGTCGGCGCCGGGCGCGGCAATCTGGTCGACCCCGATGATCGAAAGCACCACAGACCGCCGGACACCGGCCGCCGCAGCGGCGCGACCGATGTTCTCGGCTGCCGTCGAGAAGAACGCGGTGGCGTGCGCCTCGTCCAAAGTCGGGCTTTGGGTGACGTCCACGACCGCGTCCGCCCCATCCAGCAATTCGGTGAGTCCTTCCGACCTGAGGACGTCGGCGCCCATCTCCTTGGACAGGGCGATCACGTCGTGGTCGCCAGCCTGCGCGACGTGCACGAGCGCGGAACCGACGAGACCGGTCGCTCCAACAACTGCAATGCGCATGAGGACTCCTCAGGCTTGGACCATTGACGTCACGCGGCCTGGGTACCAAGAATAGCCAGCTTCCGACTCGCGACTGCGCGGCAGAAGAATCACGTCATCTGCGTACGTGCCTGCAGAGGCTCTGAGTCAGCCGGCACGCGACCTGCCCTCGTGCGACTGAGAGCCTCAGCCGTGGTCACGCGAATCGCCCATGGCACGAGGTCGCTTGTGCGCCGACCTAGCCACGGCAGTCCCTGGCTTGCCAGCCACCACCACTCCCGTCCTCTTCGCCGCGCCACCGTGCTTTGAGAATCCGGACATGCGAGCGGAAAGTTGCGGGCTTGCAAGGCGAGTGCAAACGATGCGGCCAGTCGCCGGTGTCCGAGCTCGCTGAGATGAAGGCGGTCAATGCTCCAGAACTGCCGCCCGTACACCACGGACTCGCTGGTCAGGTCGAGCCGTATCCCGCCGTAGATTGCGTAGGCCGCGTCGTAGGCGGCGTTGACCACCTCGATCCGCCTCCAGAGCGGTCTGCGCAGGACGGCCGGAAGACCGAGAACGATGCCGTGGTCGTGGAATCTCAGAGTCATCACCAAGGCGCCGGCGTCCGCGAGTCCGCCGATGCAAGCCAGGATGTCGTCGCGCACGCGAACTGGGTCCCACGTCGACCGCATGGTGTCGTTCACGCCGACGACGACGGAAGCGAGTTGTGGTCGCAGGCTCACCGCCTGCGCCAGTTGCGTGGCGCGGACGGAGGCCGCGGTCGCCCCCGACACCGCAAGGTTGGCGTAGGCGAGGCGATGGGTGATCGCGAGCTGGTCCGCCAGCAGCCGCGACCAACCCCGCCAACCGCCTGGAACCGGGTCACCGATTCCGACGGTCGCGCTGTCGCCCAGCGCGACCAAACCCAGTCTCTGCACCGTCACAGTTAGAGGCTGCGCGAGCGAGCGTCGTCGGCGACGACGAACCCGTGGCATGTCCCTGAACTGCTGGCGAACTCTGGGTCAGGGGACGTACGCCCGCGCCAGACCTCGGCCAGCGGTGGGTGAGCTCCACACCCACGAGCACCCGGCTCGTGCGATCTGGGCTCGCTGGCGGCGATACCTCAGGACTCGTCGTATCAGGCGGCGGCGACGGTGACGTCGTGGCCGATCGCGCCGATGTAGTGCTTGGTGATCAGCTCGTCGACGACGTCCGCCCACGTTCGGGTGGCGACCTGGGCGAGGCCGTTGGCCGCGAGGTTCGCCCTCAGGGTGCCGTCCAGAGCGAGCCGCTGTACGGCGTTGCGCAGCGCGCTTGCGTCGATGGGGTCGTAGAGCAGGCCGGTGTGTTCGGGCTGGATCAGGTCCAGCGGGCCGCCCTTGGCCGGAGCGACGACGGCCACACCACTGGCTTGTGCTTCCTGGATGGTCTGGCAGAACGTCTCGTTCTGGCCGGTGTGCACGAACACGTCCAGGGATGCGAAAGCAGTGGCGAGCTCGACGCCGGTGAGCATGCCGGTGAATGTCGCGCTCGGTAGCTCCGTCTTCAGCCAACTCATCTCGGGTCCGTCGCCGATCACGACGACGCGGATCCCTGGCACGACTGCCAGCTCCGTGAGTCGGCGGACTTGCTTCTCGGCAGCGAGGCGACCGACGTACCCGACGACAACCTGGTCGCCCTCCTTCTTGCCGACGCGACCCCAGGCGTCGTGCAGCCCCCGGTTGCGGTGCTTGGGACCGAACAGGTCCAGGTCGACCCCACGTCCCCAGACATGCAGGTTCGGGACTCCGAGAGCCTCGAGCTGGGCGTGCGCTGATCGCGAGGGCACCAGCGTGCGGGTCGAGCGCTTGTGGATGCGCGCGACCCACTTTGCGCAGGCCGCCTCGCCCGGCAGGTTGTACTGGCGCAGGTAGCCGGGGATGTCGGTCTGGTAGATGGCGACCGTGGGGATCCCGAGCCTGCGGGCCGCGCGCAGGCCAAGCCAGCCGAGCGCGATCGGCGAGGCCAGGTGTACGACGTCCGGGTGGAACTCTGCCAGGGCCTGCTTGACCTGTCGGTCCGGCAGGCCCATCGGGAACGACTTGTACATCGGCACGGCCGCGGAACGCACGCGGACGACCCGCACGCCGCGGTAGTCGGCCAGGCCGTGGCCCGGCGCGATGATCAGCGCCTCGTGGCCGTTCTCGACGAGGTGGTCGACGACGTGGCGTACGGAGTTCACGACGCCGTTCACCAGGGGCAGGAACGATTCGGTCACGATGGCGACTCGCATGGCTCCACGGTGGGTAGACCGAGTGAACGAACAATGATCCCCTGGCGAATGTCACACCACCAACTGCGGTCGCGTGCACTCCCGCCGCGATCCCGGACGGTGCCGATCCCGACCCCTGGGCTGCACGGCCGCACCTCGGTGTACACCTCAGGGTCATCCGACACCCCCCTCGAAGGTGGGATCGCGTCAAATGCGGGCGCTGGTCTGGGCCCATGAACCTCAGGATCAGTGTCATCGGCACCGGGTACCTCGGTGCGACGCACGCCGCCTGTTTGGCCGAGCTCGGGTTCGACGTGATCGGCGTCGACAGCGAGCACTGCAAGGTCGCCCGCCTCAACGCGGGGGCCGCCCCGTTCGCCGAGCCGGGACTCGACGACCTGTTGCGCCGCCACGTCGGAACCGGACGCCTCCGATTCACCACCGAGATCACCGAGGCAGCAGCGTTTTCCGACGTGCACTTCCTGTGTGTCGGCACGCCGCAGGCAACCTCGGGCCTCGGCGCCGACCTCAGCAGCGTCTGGCAGGTCGCCAGGGAGCTGGCCCGACACCTCACCCGCGACTCACTGGTGATCGGCAAGTCCACCGTCCCCGTTGGTACGGCGGACCGCCTGGCCGCTGAGCTCACGCGCTTCGCGCCGCGTGGCGTCACGGCGAGCGTCGCCTGGAATCCAGAGTTCCTCCGGGAGGGCCACGGCGTTCAAGACACACTGCACCCGGACCGCCTCGTTTTCGGCGTCGCTACCCCCGAGGCCGAGCTCGCCCTCCGCAGCATCTACGAACAGGCGATCGCGAGTGGCGTCCCGGTGCACATCACCGACCTTGCTACTGCCGAGCTCGCGAAGTCAGCGGCCAACGCATTCCTCGCCACCAAGATCTCCTTCATCAACGCCATCGCAGATGTCAGTGACCATGCAGGCGCCGATGTGGTGGCGCTTGCCGACATCCTCGGTGACGACCCTCGCATCGGACGGCGGTTCCTCGACGCGGGCGTCGGCTTCGGCGGTGGCTGTCTGCCCAAGGATCTGCGAGCACTGTCGGCACGAGCCTCCGACCTCGGGGCACACTCCGTGACCGGGTTGCTCCGCGAGGTCGACAACATCAACTCGCGGGCTCGCACCAAAGTCGCCGAGCTCGCCCATGACCTCAGTGGCGGCGACATCCGCGGGCGGAGGGTCGCGGTGCTCGGAGCCGCGTTCAAGCCCCTGTCGGACGACGTCCGGGACTCCCCCGCACTCGATGTGGCCCGCCAGCTGCACGCGCAGGGAGCCGATGTACGGGTCTTCGACCCTGAAGCAGCCCTCAACGCACGGGCAGTGGCGCCCGAGCTCACCTACGTCGCCAGCCTGGAGTCCGCGCTGCGGGATGCCGACCTGGTGCTGCACCTCACCGAGTGGCCGCAGTTCGTCGAGATGGACCCGCGCTGGGCCGCAACGCTGGTCCGGCGGCGCATTGTCGTCGACGGGCGGAACCGGCTCGACCCGGACCTATGGGCGGAGGCCGGCTGGACCGTTCAGGGGATCGGCCGTCCGAAGCGACAGCTGCCGGTGCCCACGCGGACTGCGGACGCCGCCGCCTTGATCTGACGTGGTCCCGAGCCGATCTCGCCCCACCCTGCGGCGCCCTGGAGCGCGCACTCGTACAGCCGCGATAGCGGCGCTCGTGGCCCTCACCGGCAGCTCCTTCGCCGCCTGGCAGCTCCTCCGGACCCAGGCCAGCCTGGCGCGCCGCACCATCGGGAAGGCACTCGGCGAGGAGGCACACAGCGCCGACCGCACCCACAAGAAGAAGTACGGCGACCCCATCGAGCTGCTCGTGCTCGGCGACTCCATCGCCGCGGGACTCGGGGCCGACAGACCCCGGCACACGCTCGGAGCACAGCTGGCGAAGCGGCTGGCCAAGCACACCCATCGAACGGTGCGCCTGCACACCGCTGCGGTCGTCGGCGCGGAAACCTCCATGCTGCGGGCACAGCTGGCCGGCCTGCCGACGGGCTACCGTCCGGACGTAGCCGTGGTCGTCGTCGGCGGCAACGACGTCACGCACCGGGTCCGCGTCTCGGAGTCGGTGAGTCACCTTGCACAGGCGGTGTCAGCGCTGCAGGAGCACGGTTGCGCGGTGGTCGTCGGCACCTGCCCAGATCTGTCCGCTCTCGCGTCGGTGCCCCAGCCCTTGCGCGCTCTTGGCGGCAGAAGCTCGCGTCGGCTCGCGCGGGCCCAGCGCACGGTGGTCACCGACCTGGGCGCTCGAGCCGTCTCGCTCGCGCACGTCGTTGGTCCATTCTTCCTCGCCCAGCCCGACGAGATGTTCGCGATCGACCGCTTCCACCCGTCGGGGGCGGGCTACCGCCGCACGGCCAAGGCCTTGCTCCCCAGCGTCCTCGCGGCCCTGGGGCATGACGCGACGCTGCCATCCGGCCATTTCGGGCCGACAGCACCCGGAGCTGATCGGTAACCGGCCCCTCCAGGCGACGCCCATTCCGAGCTCCCGCACCTTCCTCTCGACTGCGGCGTGATAGCGCAGGAAGCGCACCGGAGAAGCCTCGTGCGCGCCCAGCTGCCAGAGCTTCACCAGGTGCTGGACGCCGGCGTCCGCCGAGCACGGTCCTGCTCACAGAGCCATCCTGCCATCGCCAGTTCGGGCCGCGGCGTGTGCCGGCTTGCCTGACGGGCTCACCCGCGGCGGAGAATGTCGCGCAGCACCTGCGGGTAGTTGGTGATGATGCCATCGACCCGCCAGTTGATCGCGCGGCGCATGTCGGTGCCGGCGTTGACGGTCCACACGTGAGCCTCCATGCCGTGGGCGTGCACCTGGTCAACCGTCGCCCGGTCGATCGCGCCGAGGGCCGGGTTGACCTGCTGCGCCCACGTCGCCGCGGCTGCGATGTCGACCTCGCTCGGCTTGTTCCCATAAAGCAAGCCGACCGGTACGTCGGGCGCACGGTCCTTGTAGGCCCTGAGCCAGGCGTGGTTGAAGCACTGCACGACGACCCGATCGGCTTTAAGGGCGCGGTTGAACGCCGGCAGCGACCGCAGCTCCTTGTCGAGGTCGGCCTCGATGCCCGGATACAGTTCCGGAGCCTTCGGCTCGAGCAGCATCCCCGCCTGCTGTCCAACGGCGTTGACCCACTCGGCCAGGGTGGGCACCCGTTCACCCGCGAACTCCGGTGCGAACCACGCACCCGCGTCGAGTTGCTTGATCTCGGCAAGGGTGAAGTCGCCGACGGCCCAGGGAGCGCGGTCGGGAAAGACCTGCTCGACGTCGGTCGTCCGGGCCAGGGTGGTGTCGTGCATGATGACCAGCTCACCGTCCCGGGTGCGCTGGATGTCATTCTCGACAACGTCGGACTTCTGGGAGATGGCCAGTCGGACCGCCGCCAAGGTGTTCTCCGGAGCGGCACCGGATGAACCCCGGTGGGCAACGACGTCCACCGCCGGCTCTGTCGCTGATGCAGGACTGGCGAACCCAACGACAGCGAGCGTCGCCACCGCAACGGTGAGGATGACACCAAGGGCGCGTGCGGTACGAGACATGTCTTCTCCCAAGAGTCGGGTTGCCCGGCCGGGCGACCGCGGCGTCAGCGACGGTGCCCGGTCGATGCGAACGAGCGGTGACCCAATGGACAACCCGCCGTGACACCTGCGGCACAAGATCGCCACGGTCAGTGGAGTGGCTACTCCCACGGGCATCGACGTCTGTGGCGCATTGCTTCCAGTCGAGGCATGGCAGCGTTGATACTTGGCGGCGCAGTTGACGACGTACTCGGCCTCGATCCCGGTCGTCTCACCGGACTACTCCGGCAGCCGACAGCGAGCGGCGACTCTTCAGTGAGGGCCTGTTGCGAGGATTGGAACTCCTCGAGGTGAATCACACCCGCCGGGGGCCCCCTATTGCTCGGTTACCGCACCGGTGGTAGCGATTGAACCAACCGATCGAGGGGACGGCCATGAACGACCAAGCACCCAGCCCAGCCCTCCCGCCGGTGGTGGACAGAAGGACCTGGCAGGACGCGCGGGAAGCACTGTTCGCACGGGAGAAGGCGCACACCCGCGAAGGCGACGCGATCGCCGCGGCGCGGCGGCGGCTACCGATGGTGAAGGTCGACGCCACCATCGAGGTGATCGGTCCTGACGGGCCGATCACGATCCTCGACGTCTTCGAAGGCCGCAGGCAGCTCATCGCGTACTTCCACGCCTGGTGGCCCAGCCAACCCGCCGCGGAGCAATGCGAGGGCTGCACATTCTTCAACAGCCAGGTCCGCGAGCTGTCGTACATCCACTCCCGCGACGCCACGTACGCCACGCTCTGCAAGGGCCCGTACAAGGAGAGCGTCCGCTACCGGGACTTCATGGGCTTGGACATGCCGTGGTACTCGGTCGAGAGCACGGCCTCGCAACTCCTGGAGGGTCGCGACTGGCAGCGCCACCACCTCGTCTTCTACGTCCGCGACGGCGAGCGGGTGTTCGAGACGTACTACACGGGCGGGCGCGGCGTCGAGATCATGGCCCCCACCCACGGGTTGCTGGACATGACCGTCTACGGACGCCAGGAGACGTGGGAGGACTCCCCCGACGGATGGCCCCAGCCTTGGGGTGACGCCACGAACCCCGAGGTCTGGCGAACGAACGGACGCCCCATCGCCCAGTGGTCACGACTCGAAGCCGGCCGCTCCGACGAGCTGACCTAGGGATCGGCCGAGCCACGAACTCCCGACCGCAGAGGTTCGGGTCGTCAGCCCAGACCTGTGGGCGCGTACGCGACCACGTCGTTGCCTGCGGCCACGATGACCATCCCCGACGCGATCGCGACCCCACTGCTCGACACCCCGACTGCCGACTCGTCGGCATCGGCCTGGATCGGGCGCCTCAGGAGCGGCAGACCCGACGCCTCGTCCCACGCGAGGAGGCTCCCGACGTTGTCGACGGTGAACACCACACCTCCCGCGATGGACGTCGACTGGTAGTGCGTCCCGTCGGCGATGGGCGAGGCCCACCGCACCGCCCCGTCGTCGCCAGCCAGCGAGAGCATCGCCCCACCCGGGGAGCTCGCGCCGACGACAGCGGCTCCGTGAGAGGCCCATGCGGCGGCGTTGCACGCCGCGCACGACCCGCCGACAACTGCCTTCCACGCGGGCTCCATCGAGCCTGCGTCGACCGCGTGGTAGACGCCGGCCTTCTGCAGGTCGCCGACGAGCAGTCGGCCGGCCGAGTCTCGGAACAGGTTCGGCGGTGCACCGAAGTCAAGGTCGAGCTGCAGGCAGGGCGCGCTGTCCCCGAGGATGAGCTGCAGGTTCGGGTCCTCGCCTGCGGCTTCGCACAACGGGTCGACGGCCTCGCGCAGCCTAGGGTCGTACTGCTCGATCAGGCCCTTGTAGGACCCGACCACCTCACCGAAGGTCGTGCGCGCCGGATTGATGTCGATCTTGAGGATGGCGTTGGTGTTCTCGTGCTCGATCTTCTTGCTGTACGGGTTGCTGGTGCCGGCGTACGCGTAGCCCTGCTCCTCGTCGATGGCAGGGGCGGTCCAGATGCCACCGCCTGCGTATCCGTTCTCGAAGGCGGCCTGCGGAATCGAGTAGACCCGCTTGAGGAGCCGTCCGGTTCTGGCGTCGAAGATCGCAAGACCGCCCCGCTCGTCCGGATCCCCTTCGGCGGGCGAGAACCCGGCCAGCAAGAGGCCGTTGGTGACCACGGCGGTGGCATTCGTGTAGTAGCCGGGCCCTTCGACGATCGGCTTGCTACGCCACAGGACCCGCGGCTTGCCGTCAGCACGGGGCGTCCTTGACAGGGCCAGCACGTACGGCGACCCCACCTGGTTGACGAGCGTGAGGACGGCGTCGGCGGTGACGGCTGGTGAGCTCACGAACGTGCCGCCGAGTCCGGCGACGGTCCCGGGGTCGAGCGCGACGTGACGCCGCCAGATGACGGTCCCATCATTCGCATCCAGAGCGACCACGTCACCGCCGGCCGTGTTCAGGTAGACGCAGCCGCCGCTGACGATCGGCGTGCCGTTCAGGTCGCTGAAGACGTTGGCCGCCGCGCCGGTCGAGAACGACCAGACCGGCTGCAAGGTCGGCGTGGTGGCGGGCGAGATGTCCCCCGCCTGCTCCTGGGTGCGGGTGTTGGCGAGGTCACGGCCGAACGTCGGCCACTCGTCCTGCGCCGTGGGAGCGGCACACGGACCCGGACCGGCACTCGCCGGCACAAAGGCCGCCAGGAGGGGTGTGATCGTCGCCAGCACAACCCCGGCAAGGCTGAAACGGGACATGCGCACGAAACCTTCAACGAACGGACGCCCACCCAGTCACGGAATGACAGCCGGCTTCAGATCCTCGCGGCCGGTGCCACGACACTGACGGCCGCCCACGCCGTCACTGGAGTGCCCGATCCCCCGTGGACGGGCACACCCAGTGACGACTCCCCCTGCGCACATTGCCGCATGAGTTGACGAAATGTTACTCCCAATTGTCAAGCATGTTGAAGGCATGCCTACAGGGAGGAAAACTCATGAACCGCATTCGGATGACCATCTCGGCGTTGGCTGTCGTCGCCGTCACCGCGGCCGGAGGGGTGATCCCCGTCTGGTTTGGTGACGACCACGCGGTCGTCGCGGACCGCTGGTGCTGCTGACGCGGCAGCCGGAACGGGCTGGGGTGGGCTGGGGGAGTCCGCCCCAGCATCCCTGACGCCGCTAAGGCGTGGTCGAGCCCCCGACCGAGGAGCGAGCGCGGGTCGACACCAGGCCAGTCGACGCGGCGGCACGCCGGTAGGCGTCCAGCGCCCCCGCCTCGTCGCCGAGCCCCTCGAGCAGACCCCCGAGCTCGAACCAGGTCTGCGCGGCACCACGGTCCGCGCCGATCCCGCTCAACAACAAGATGGCCTCGCGGTACGCGCGTTTCGCCTCGTCCACGGCCCCGTGGCCGGCGAGCACCTGCCCCTGCAGCAGGCGTGCATCCGCGGCCACGAGCGGCGCACGGACTCCGGCCTCCTCCAGGGTCGCAGCGATCAGCTCGTCGGTGCGCTCGTGGTGCCCGAGCAGGAAATGTGCCCGGGCCTGCGCCAGCAGGTTGTCCGCCCGGTCCGCACGGTTTGCGCTGCTCAGATCCAGCTCCACCTGTGCCTGGGACAGCACCGCGAGCGCAGACCGGGGCTCCGGCGGGTCCATGCGCAGCTGCAGGATCCCGACCTGGGTGCGCAGCCTGGCCAGGTTCCGGCCATCCTCGCCGGCCTCGAAGATGTCCAGCGCCCTATTGGCCAGCCCCAGCGCGATCTCCGGGCGACCGGCCTTGGACTCCATCACGCTGGCGTTCCAGTACGCCGCCGCCTTCGACTCGGCGGAGCCGTGCTCGTCGGCCTGTGCGAGTGCCCGCTGGCACAGCCGCCCGGCATGGGCGACGTCGCCACGCTCGAAGTGGGCGGCCGCGACGGTGAGCGTGAGCGCGACCGCTTCGCTGAGTCCGCCGAGCTCATGCTCGGCGATGTAGCCGGCGGCCCGGTCGCCGACCTCGACTGCGGCGACAAGGTCTCCGGACTCGCGGTAGCAGCGGCTCAAGGCGGTCATCGCCTCCAACCAGGACAGGTCGAACGGTCCGGCGTCGGCCCGCTCCTCCAGCGCCATGATTGCCGCGTCGAGGTCGCCAGTGGCCTCCAGCACGAACGCCCGCGTGTCGGCAGCCTGCCGGCGCAGGTCGGGCAGCCCGCCGACCTCGTCGAGCTCGGCCAGCACCGCGTCTACGCCGGCTAGCGCCTGCACGGCGTCCCCTCCGGCCAGTGACAGCTGCGCCAGGTCGAGCGCGACCCGCAGCTCCGCGACCCGATCGGGCGGGGCGCCGACCAGGAGTTCCTCGACCGGGACGTCGAGCCGCGCGGCCATTGCCTCGAGCAGGGCCGGGTCCGGACGTCGCTGACCCGCCTCGATGCGGGAGACATAGGCCGTCGACAGGTCCGACCCCGCAACCTGGGACTGGGTCAGGCCCGCGCGGAGGCGCGCCGAGCGGAGCCGAGCACCCAGTGCGCCGGCGTCGACGGTCTTGGTCAGCTCGATCAGGTCAGGACGCACGGGCCAAGTGTGCCCGATGTGCCGACGAAGTCGGCCAGGATTGACCACAGTTGACAGGCCGAGACAACGGCTCGGCCGAAGCCACGCCGAAGTGATGGAGACCGCGGACGCTCGACGACGCGCGGGTCTCTCCGGCTGTAGGTAGGCGTCAGGAACGGCCCTCGCTCGGGCGAGGTTGACGGCCTCGGCAAACGCGTTGGTCTCGTCGAGGACGCATTGGCGCACCGTGGGCCGCAGTGGAGGCAAACGTTGCGCAAACAGAAGCGCCCCTCACAGTCACTGTGAGGGGCGCTTCATCTGTGTAGCGGGGGCAGGATTTGAACCTGCGACCTCTGGAAGAGATCGGACGCTTCGGAGCGGCTGGGAAGATCGCCGATCGCCTCGGATTTACGCGGAGAAGCGCGAGCATGACGGGTAGGGCGAGCAAGTGGGGACTCCGGCTGCTGCGGCGTACGTCAGGGGCTTGCAGGGGGTGGCATGACGTAACTCCTCCAGATGATTGTTTCTGTATGAAGTCACTCTACTTACTACATTAAGATCGGAACACAACTCCGGTCTCACCACGGGTGTCGCATGCCGGACTTGGCCTTCGTTCTGACCACATGAAGGCGACGGCAACCACGGGAACGGTGTCCTGAAGGTTGTGATCTATCCCAGATCCGCTAACCCACGTCCGGGACCCGGGCGGTCGTCGTCAGGCGACGGCGACCGGGTGGTCCACCACGGCGCCGAACAGGTAGCCCTGCTCGTTAAAGGGCACCGTGTCCGGTTGTCCGTTGCCGTGCTCGTCGGTGGCGCGGACGCGGACGACGTGGTCGCCCGGCCTGGCCACCCACGAAACGGACCACCGTCGCCAGGCCTGGGGCTCGTTGCGGTGGTCGAGCCGCGCGTCGCGCCAGTGGCCGCCGTCCACGCTGATCTCGACTCGGCGGATCCGGCCGTACGCCGACCACGAACGGCCGGTGAACTCCGTGCGCCCCGGGCGCAGCGAGGCTGGCAGCGGCTGCTCGATCGCGCTCTTGACGACCTGCGTGGCAACCAGCGGCGAATCGGGGTAGGCCGGGCCGAACATGCGGTAGCTGGTCGTGCTCCACTGTGACGTCAGCGGCGTCTCGGAAACCTCGATCGAGCCAACCCATTTGATGTTGGCGACGCCGACCCAGCCGGGCACGAGGATCCTGGCCGGGAAGCCGTGGTCGGGTGGCAGGGTGTGGCCGTTCATGCCCAGCACGAGCAGGGTGTCGTCGGCGAACGCCTTCTCAAGTGGCACCGGGCGGCGCACCTGCTGGTCATCGAGCCCGACCGGCATGACGTCCAGCGCGCTCGGTTTGATGCCGGCTCGCTCCAGCACAGAGGACAACCTGACGCCGGTCCACTCGGCGACGCCGACGGCGCCCAGCGTCCAGGCGGTGCCAGCTGCCGCTTGGCCCTGCTGGGTGCCGAAGAAGCTGCGGCCGTTGCCGGCGCACTCGATGAAGCGGGTCAGGCTGACCTGCGGCAACGCCAGCAGGTCGTCGTACGACACCGCGGCCTCGCGCTCGACGCCGCTGCCGTGCACCCGCAGCCGCCAGGTCGCGGGGTCGATCCGCGGCGTCGAGGTGTGGTTCCGCACGAAGAACCTGTCCATCGGCGTCAGGTAGCCCTGCCCGCGCATGGCGGACCAGCGCATCTCCGCATTGGTCCCGCGCGCGACGAACAGCGATTCGGGTGTCGGCTTGACGATGCCCGGCACGTCGGCGGCGGCCCGTGACGTCAGCGACTGGGCCAGCGTCGGACCGACTGCGGCCGCAGCGGCGGTCATCGCCCCGGCACGGAGCAAATGCCGGCGGGTCAGCCTGTGCGCCCGGCGCTCCAGGCTTTCAAGGTCGTAGTCGCGCTCGTCGTGTAGGCCCCGATCCATGTCACCACCCCTAATGTCGTGTTAGTCACTCGACATTAACAGGAATGCGCTACAGCCAGGCCCAACGCCCCCGTCCCCGCGGGACGCCCCGCGTGCAGCTCCCGTTCCTCGGTGTCCTCCCCCGTTGACCTGGAACTGATCCCGGTAGCAGTCTGGTCGCATCGAGGTCTCGACGTTCGGCCATTCTTGAAGGGGCCTTGGGAGGGAGACCGTCTTGAACGCAAAGGCCAAGGGCAATGTCGTTCTCGTCCACGGCGGATTCGTGGACGGATCCGGCTGGCAAGATGTCTACGACCTGCTGAAGCAGGCGGGATACAAGGTCAGCGTCGTGCAAAACCCGACCCTGACGCTCGAGGGTGATGTCGCCGCGACAAGGCAGGTCACCAGCTCACAGGACGAACCGGTAATTCTGGTAGGCCACTCCTACGGCGGGGCGGTCATCACCGAGGCGGGGACGGACCCGAACGTGGCCGCGCTGGTGTACATCGCGGCGTTCGCGCCAGACAGCGGCGAATCGGTGAACACGCTGATCGCCAACCCGCCGCCTGACGCTCCAGTTCCGCCGATCCTGCCGCCACAAGACGGCTTCCTGTTTCTGGACCGCGAGAAGTTCCCCGCGTCATTCGCCGGCGACCTGCCTGCCGCGCAGGCTGAATTCATGGCCGACTCGCAGGTCCCATGGGGGGTCGGGGCCCTGAGCGGGTCCATCACTGAACCCGCCTGGCGGGCGAAGCCGAGCTGGTACCTCGTCGCCACCGAGGACCGGATGATTCCCCCTCCGGCGCAACGCTTCATGTCCGAGCGCGCTGGGTCGACCGTTGTGGAGGCGCGGGGCAGCCACTCCATCTACCTGTCACAGCCATCCGCTGTGGCCGCTCTCATCGAGCAGGCCGCGTCAACAGTGGCCATGCCGACGTAGCGAAAAGCGGAAAAGCGGTCCGCCCTTCCGTCCGCGTCGAACCAACGTCGAGCCCGCGCGGTCGAGACCCACAAGGCGAAAGTTCCCTCGCCACAGCTGTGCGCGCTCTCGCCGCTGCTGGTGGGCCATGTTCGGTGGCCTGACTTCAGTGGTTCGACCCGGGCAACGGGGTGAGAAACATGGCTGCCGACCGAGGGGGGCGCCGTTTTTCGGGGTAGCACCTCGCGGCTCGCGCGTACCACTGGATTGGCTACTGCCAGGCATGCGCTCCTGGGCGGCGGGTAGCCGCGTAGGCTCCAGCGGCACAGGTGGCTAATACTCCCGCCGCCAGCCATAGCGGTGCGGCGACGCCGACCCAGCGCAACAGGGCCCCTCCCGTCAACGCACCGGCAAGCATCGCTAGTACTGAGATCACTCGCCGGGCGCGTACCGATGGGGCGGTGGTGTCGGCGACCAGGCCGGTGACGGTCATGGTGAGCACAGTGGTGGTCAGGTCGGGTACGGCGAGGCGGCGTACGACAGCATTCTGGCCGCCCATGGCCAACGCGAGCACCCCGATCAGCGCCAGCCGGGCCGCCGACCCTTGCGCACCAGCGGTGCCGGCGAGGACCGCCGCGAGCAGGACGCCGCCCGCCTGGACCGAGGTGGCAGCTGCGACTAGTTGCCCTCGGTGTACCAGCCGCCCCTCGCCCCAGCGCCCGCCCAGCATCGCGCCGAGGGCGAAGGCCAGCACGGCAAGCAGGCTGGCCGCGATGGAGGTGTCGCCGACACCGGCCAGCGCAAAGCCGAGGAAGACCACATTTCCCGTCATGTTGGCCACGAACACCTGCCCCAGCATCAGGTAGCTGAAGGCGTCCACCAGGCCGGTCACCAGCGTGAGGCAGACCAGCAGTACGGGCAGCGGGCCGTGCGCGCGATCAGCGGTCATCGGTTTCCCCTGTCACCTGTCAGGGCTGGTCGAGGCGGCTGATCTGCTCGCGGGTGAGCTGCAGGTCGACCGCAGCGGCAGAGGCGCGGATGGTCTCGGGTCGGCTGGATCCGGGAATGGGGACAACCACGGGTGAGGTGGCGAGCATCCAGGCCAGGGTGACCTGCTGCGGGGTGGCGTCGAGCTCGATGGCGACCTGGGCGAAGGGCTGATAGGCGCTGCCGAGCTCGGCGGCGTTCTTGATGCCGCCGAGCGGGCTCCAGGGCAGGAAGGCGATGCCGAGCTCGTCGCAGAGCCGGAGCTCGGGCTCGCTGGAACGGAAGGCCGGTGAGTACTGGTTCTGCACCGAGACCAGCCGGCCGCCCAGGATCTTCTCGGCGGTGCGGATCTGGTCGGACGTCGGCGTTGGAGATGCCGGCCATCAGGATCTTGCCTTCGTCGAGCAGGTCGCGGATCGCCCCGATCGAGTCCTCGTAGGGCACGGTCGGGTCGGGCCGGTGGAACTGGTACAGCCCGATGGCGTCGACCCCGAGACGCCGCAGGGACGCCTCGCATGCCTGCCGCAGATGGTCCGGTGAGCCGTTGAGGGTCCAGCTGCCGTCGCCGGGACGCAGGTGACCGCCCTTGGTGGCGACCAGCACCTCGGAGGTGTCGGCGCCGTAGGAGGCGAGGGCGCGGGCGATGAGGGACTCGTTGTGACCGACCTCGTCGGCGCGGATGTGGTAGGCGTCGGCGGTGTCGATGAGGGTGATGCCGGCGTCGAGGGCGGCATGGATGGTGGCGATGGAGCGGGACTCCTCGGGTCGTCCCTCGATCGACATCGGCATCCCGCCGAGTCCGAGGGCGCTGACCTTGGTGTCGCCGATCTGGCGCTGTTGCATGGTGTTGCTCCTGAGGGATTTCTCGTTGTGCGGTGTGCGCTAGCTGGCTGCGAGAGCAGGGAAAGCGGATGCGTCGGAGTACTGCGGGACGCTGTGTTCACGCAGCACGTTGAGGACGTCGACGAGGTCGACCAGGCTGACCTGCCCGCGGACTGCGACGCTCAGCGCCCAGTCCTGGAGGTCGGCGGCCATGGCCGTGACGGCGAGGCGGCTGGCCTCGTCCACGTTCAGTGGCTCGGGAGTGTTCATCAGGGATCCTTTCGAAGGGGTGTTGGTGAGGCAGAAATCGCGGTCACGACGTGATCGATGACCTTGTTGGCGAACCGCTCGGTCAGCGGGGCGTGTCCGTGCAGCAGCCGGTGGTAGATCGGGCCGTACAGCAGGTCGAGGGCGACCTCGAAGTCGATGTCGGCCGTGATCTCGCCGCGGTCGCGGGCGCGGACGAGTAGCTCGCGGGTCGCGTCGCGGCGGGGCTGGACGAAGTGCTCTCGGTACAACTCGGCGAACTCGGGGTTGGTCTGTGTTTCCGCGACCAGACCGGCCACGACACGGGCGTAGGGCTTACGGTTCAGCTGTCGGATCCATGGGCGGAATCGAGCCAGCAGATCGCCCCGCAGGCTGCTCATGTGGCGCTGACCGGCGGGCGGCGTGGTTGCCCACTCCGTGGCAAGCGCGTCGAGCACGAGCCGCTCCTTGGACGGCCACCATCGATAGATGGTGGCCTTGCTGACGCCCGCGCGCCGGGCAACGTCGTCCATGCTCATCGCGTGGAGTCCCCGGTTGAGCACGAGGTCCATCGCGGCGGCGAGGATCGCCTGGTGTGCCTTCTCGCTTCGCGGCCGGCCGGGCGGGCGAGGGCTCTCCGCGGTGCTGGTCATGCCGGCACTGCTCCACGCGTTCGAACGCTCGGCACGGCGCCGAACCGTGTCGTCCTGAACTGTGCCACCTTCATTGCTTCACCTCATCCGCGAAGAACCAAGCTGATCCTTGAGCCCGGCGGGACTGCCGGCGATGTATAGAAACGATACGCCTAGTTTCGTTTCTCGGCAAGAGGAATGAGTGACTAGCCCCAGGCGCCCCTCAGGCGGGACTCATGAGGGGCTCTTCTGGTTGGGTTCTGCGTCCACGTTGACTGGCGCCTACCGTCGGGAGTGGCCGCCCAGCTCGACGTGGTCCTCGAAGAAAGTCCCGGTGGTCGCTTTGCCGTGGTTCCAGAACATCGACGCTGAGGGGCCGCGGGCCTTCAAGAGAGTGGGCGGGACGTCACGGGAGCGCCGCCCTTGGTGGCGTTCCCGTGACGGGTGCAGCTCTTCCGAGCCCTGGGGCTCAGACCCGTACGACGTCGAGGACGGCGAGGACGTCCTCCGCCGTCGTGGCCGAGCGCAGGGCAGCCACCCGCGTGTCATCGACGAAGGTCTCGGCGACCTTGGAGAGCAGGGACAGGTGGTCGTCGCCGGCACCGGCAATGCCGATCACGAACTCCGCGGGCTTGCCGTTCCAGTCGACCGGGTCGTCGTAGCGGACGAACGAGATCGCCAGTGTGCCGGATCAGCGACTTGGCCTCGTTGGTGCCGTGCGGGATCGCGAGGCCGTTGCCCATGTGGGTGGACACCGACTCCTCGCGCGCGTGCATCGAGTCGACGTACGACGGTTCGACGGCGCCTGCCTCGACCAGCAGCCGGCCCGCCTCGTCGATCGCCGCGTCGCGGGTGCTGGCCCGCCCGCCGAGCACGATGGACGAAGGCGCGAGCACGTCCGCGTCGACGCTCCCGACCGACTCGACCGGCGCTGCCGACGCGCCGGCGCCGGCCTGGTCGATCAGCTCGACGATCTCGTCGTACTTGCGGGCTGCCCATGAAGTTGTCCACCGAGACATGGACCGCCGAGGGGCTCTTCTGCCTGGCCCGGTCCGTGAGGTCCTGGTGAGTCACCACGAGGTCGTAGGAATCGTTGAGGTTCGAGATCGCCTTGTTGACCACCGTCACGTCGCCGTGGCCGGCGGCGTGGATCTTGTTGCGGAGCACCGAGGCGCCCATGGCGGAGGAGCCCATGCCGGCGTCACAGGCGAAGACGATCGACTTGATCTCGTGGCTTCTGCCACCGGCGAGCACCGAGGAGGCGAGCGACTTCTTGCCCTTCATCGCCTCCATGCTCGCGGTCGCGGCGGTGAGGTCGCCCTCGTCCTTCGCCTTGTCCAGCCTGAGCATGACGCTGGCCACGAAGAAGGAGACGCCGGCCGCGAAGACCACGGACAGCGTGACCCCGACCAGGCTGCTGGCGGGTGCCTGGAGCCACACCGCGAAGATCGAGCCTGGTGCGGCCGGGGCGCGAAGGCCGGAGTCGAAGGCCAGGTTGGTCGCGACGCCGGTCATGCCGCCGAGGATCACAGCGAGCGATCAGCTTCGGCTTCATCAGCACGTAGGGGAAGTAGATCTCGTGGATGCCGCCGAAGAACTGGATGACGATCGCGCCCGGTGCCGCCGCCCTGGCGATGCCCTTGCCGAAGAACGCGAACGCAAGCAGCAGCCCCAGGCCGGGGCCCGGGTTGGCCTCGATGAGGAACAGGATCGACTTGCCGTTCTCGGCCGCCTCGGTGGTGCCGAGCGGCGTGAAGACGCCGTGGTTGATGGCGTTGTTGAGGAAGAGCACCTTGGCCGGCTCGACGAAGATCGAGGTCAGCGGGAGCAGGCTGTTGTCGACCAGGAAGTCGACGACGTTCTCGGCAAGGTTCGAGAACGCCGTGACGAACGGTCCCGCGACCAGGAAGCCGAAGATCGCCAGGATCATCCCCCAGATGCCCGCGGAGAAGTTGTTGACCAGCATCTCGAAGCCGGGCTTGATCTTCCCCTCCCAGCGAGCGTCGATCCGCTTGATCGTGTAGCCACCCAGCGGGCCCATGATCATCGCGCCCAGGAACATCGGTACGTCGGCGCCGGTGACCGCACCCATCGTCGCGATCGCGCCCACCACGCCGCCGCGGATGTTGTCGTCGTAGGCCATGCGTCCGCCGGTGTAGCCGATGAGGATCGGCAGCAGGTAGGTGATCATCGGGCCGACGACCCCGGTGCCATCCGCACCCGATCCCCAGGCGCCGAGATCCTCGACGAAGCCGTAACCGCCCTGGTAGCCGAAGACCTTGTCACCGACCAGCGTGATCCAGCCGGTCTCGATGAACAGGGCCGTGATGAAGCCCCACGCGATGAAGGCGGCGATGTTCGGCAGCACCATGTTGGACAGGAACGTGCCGAACTTCTGCACGCTGACCCGGGCCCCTCCGCCGGGGTGGTGCGGTGACGGTCGAAGCCATCTGGGTTCCTCTCGTTCAGGTGCGGACGTGACCCGCGCCATGCTCGGTGAGCGCCATTCTGCACACAATCGGGCACATTGCCAAGTATTCGGGCACCCTTTTCTGCCCGTTAGTGTGGCCTTTTGGATCCACTCCTACTAGCGTCACGCTCGACGACCGGCAGCAAACCGAACCCGAAAGGACCATTCCGTCCATGAAGGCCCTGCGCTTCTACGCCCCCGAGGACGTCCGGCTCGAGGAGGTGCCCGAACCGTCCTGCGGCCCCGACGAGGTCAAGCTGCGGGTGCGCAACTGCTCCACCTGCGGCACGGATGTGAAGATCTTCCACAACGGCCACCAGAACCTCACTCCCCCGCGGATCATCGGCCACGAGATCGCCGGCGAGGTGGTCGAGGTCGGCGCTGACGTCAACGCGACCCACGGCAGCGACTGGCAGGTCGGCGACCGCGCCCAGGTGATCGCCGCGGTCCCCTGTGGTGAGTGCCACGAGTGCAGGAAGGGCTGGATGGCGGTCTGTCAGAACCAGACCTCGGTGGGCTACCAGTACGACGGGGGCTTCGCCGAGTACATGATCGTCCCGACGCAGGTGCTGAAGGTCGACGGGCTCAACCAGATCCCCGACAACGTCGGGTACGACGAGGCTTCGGCCGCCGAGCCGTTCGCCTGCGCGATCAACGCCCAGGAGCTGCTCGGCATCGAGCCCGGTGACACGGTCGTGGTCTTCGGCGCCGGCCCGATCGGCTGCATGCACATCCGGATCGCGCGCGGTGTGCACCAGGTCGGCCCGGTCTATCTGGTCGACGTCAACGCCGAGCGGCTCAAGATGTCCGCCGAAGCGGTTCGGCCCGACGAGACGATCGACGGCTCGCACGTTGACGTGGTCGCCAGGGTCATGGAACTGACCGGCGGCCGCGGTGCGGACGTGGTCATCACCGCCACCGCCGCCAACGTCACCCAGGAGCAGGCCATCTCGATGGCCGCGCGCAACGGACGGATCTCCTTCTTCGGCGGCCTGCCGAAGACCGACCCGTTCATCAGATGCGACTCCAACCTCGTGCACTACCGCCAGCTGCACATCCACGGCGCCAACGGCTCCGCGCCCGAGCACAACAAGCGCGCGCTGGAGTACATCTCGACCGGCCAGGTGCCGGTCAAGGACCTGATCACCCGCCACGTGCCCCTGGACGACGTCCTCGAGGCGTTCGCGATCGTGAAGAACGGCGAGGCCATCAAGGTCACCGTCGAGCCGTGAGGCTCAGCCGGTGACCAGCGCATGTACGGCGTCGCGGCCGGCCATCGGGTCGGTGGCGGACAGCGCCGCCTCGGCCGCCTCCTCGCAGGTGGACATGCTGACCGCGGAGAGCTGGGCGCCGACAGGGCGCACCGCCGCCGCGGCCATCGAGAGCGAGGTGATCCCCATGCCGACGAGCGCGACGGCGAGAAGCGGGTCAGCGGCGGCCTCCCCGCACACGCCGACCGGCTTGCGCGCCTGGCGGCCGGCCTCGGCGGTGATCGCGACCATGTGCAGCACCGCCGGTTGCCAGGGGTCGGTCAGGTGAGCGAGGTCGGTGGCGAGCCGGTCCGCGGCCATGACGTACTGCGTCAGGTCGTTGGTCCCGATCGAGAGGAAGTCGACGACCTCCAGCATCCGAGCGGCGAGCAGGGCCGCGCTCGGCACCTCGACCATGATCCCGGCCTTGAGCCCACGGCTGCGGACCAGCTCGGCGAAATCGGCGGCCTCGGCCACCGTGGCCACCATCGGCGCCATCACCCAGGTGTCGACGCCGGTGCTGCGACGCCGCGCCCGCGATGCCGTCGAGCTGGCGCTCGAGCAACCCGGGGTTGTGAAAGGCCAGACGCAGGCCGCGGACGCCAAGGGCGGGGTTTTCCTCGACCTCCAGCGTCGCGAACGCGATCGGCTTGTCGGAGCCGGCGTCGAGGGTTCGTACGACGACGTGGCCGTCGTCGATGCCGGCGAAGGGCTCGAGCACCTCGGCGTAGATCGTGGCCTGCTCCTCCGCGGACGGCTCGTCCCGACGGTCGAGGAAGCAGAGCTCGGTGCGGAACAGCCCCACGCCCTCGACGGGAGCCTTGGCGGCCGACCGCGCCGACTCGCCGTCGGCGACGTTCGCGAGGATCGTGACGTGGGTGCCATCCGCGGTCTGCCCCGGCCCCGTCCACGAGTCCGCCAGGGCGCGGGCCGCACGGTCATCCTGGACCCTTTGGGTCGCCTCGTCGGGGTCCACCCCGGTGGCTACGGTTCCGGCCGCGCCGTCGACGAGCACGTTCGTGCCGGCCCGCAGGTCAAGGCAGCCGGCGACGCCGACCACGCAAGGGATCGCGAGCTGGCGGGCAATGATCGCGGTGTGGCTGGTGGCGCCGCCGCGCTCGGTCACGAGGGCGGCCACCACTGCGGGGTCGAGGCCGGCGGTGTCCGCGGGCGCGAGGTCGTGGGCGACGAGCACCGAGGGCCCCTCCGGCGCGGTGACACCCGGCTCCGGCTCGCCCACCAGTCGGGCGACCAGCCGGCGCTCGATGTCGAGCAGGTCGGTGGCCCGCTCGGCCATCAGCCCGCCCATCGCGGTGAACACGTCGACGAACTGGGCGACGCCGTCGTGCACCGATGCGAGCAGGTCCTGCCCGCCAGCGACCCGGCCGGCCACCGCCTGGCGCAGGCCCTTGTCGCGGGTGAGACCGGCACTCGCGGTGAGCACCTCGGTGGCCGCCCCGCTGGCCCGTTCGGCCTTCGCGGCGAACCCTTCGGCGACCGCCTCCGCGGCCGCGTCGTAGGCCGCCATGGCGTCGTCGGGTCCGGCGTGACCGCCGTCGCCGTACGCCTCGATCGCGGCTGGCGACACCTCCTGGGCCACCAGCACGACGGGTGCGTAGGCGAGCCCCGGAACCACGGGCGTGCCCCGCAGCGCGGCGGCTGGATCGGCGGGCGGCGACGTGGTGACCATGGGCACATCCAAGACCAGGGCGCCTTGACAGTCAACACATTCGGGACTAAAACAACATAACCACAGATCGCGTCGCCCGGTCTGAGTCAGGAGCACACCATGTACGCCGAGGAGCGGCATCAGGCCATCGCCGAGCTGGTGGCGAGCCGTGGCCGCGTCGCGGTGACCGAGCTCGCGACCCATTTCGAGGTGACCACCGAGACGGTGCGCCGGGACCTGTCCCAGCTCGAGCGGCTCAAGCTGGTGCGGCGGGTGCACGGCGGCGCAGTCTCGATGGGCTCGGTGACGATGCTCGAGGCCCGGCTCCCCGACCGTAACCAGGCGCAGGCGGCCGAGAAGGAGCGGATTGCCCGGGCGGCGGTCGCGCTGCTCCCCGAGGGCGGCTGCACCCTGTTGCTCGACGCCGGCAGCACCACCGTGCGGCTGGCCGCCCAGCTGCCGACCACCGAGCGGTGGACGGTGATCACCCACGCCGTACCCATCGCCGCGTTGCTGGCCCCGCTCCCCCATATCGAGCTGCACCTGCTGCCCGGCCGGGTCCGTACCGCCACCCAGGCCGCAGTCGGGCACGCGACCGTCGAGGCGATCCGGCAGTTCCGGGCCGACCTCGCCTTCGTCGGCACCAACGGCATCTCGGTCCGGCACGGGCTGTCCACGCCCGACCCCGAGGAGGCCGCCACCAAGCGGGCCATCGTCGAGAACGCCCAGAGGGTCATCGCCCTGACCGATGCCACGAAGGTCGGTCAGGAGCGCACGGTCCGGTTCGCGGAGCTCGAGGACATCGACGTGGTGGTGACCGACGACAGCATCGTCCGCGCCGATGTCAGCGCGTTCGAGGCCGCCGGCCTGGAAGTCGTCAGGGCCTGAGCATGACCACCGAGCCCCGAACGGCGATCGTCACCCTGACCGCCAACCCGAGCTTCGACCGCACGGTCGCGCTGCCCGGGCCGCTGGAGCGCGGTGCGGTGGTTCGGGTGGAGGCGATGACCTCTCAGGCCGGCGGCAAGGGCGTCAACATCTCCCGCGCCGCGGTCGGCGCAGGACTCGGCACGGTCGCGGTCCTCCCCGCGCTGCCCGACGACCCGTTCGTCCACGAGCTCGAGCTCGCCGGCATCACCTGCCGTCCCTCGCGCCCGGCGGGCGACATCCGCGTCAACCTCACGCTCACCGAACCGGACGGCACCACCACCAAGCTGAACGGCCCGGGGGCCGCCGTCGACGCCGGGCACCTCGAGGACTTGGCCGAGACGCTTGGTCAGGAGCGCCGCGAGCGGGTCGTGGACGGTGCTCGCGGGCTCGCTGCCACCGGGGGCACCGATCGAGTTCTACGCCGACCTGGTGCCGCGGCTGCGAGGGGTGAGCCGGGTCGCGGTCGACACCAGCGACGGCCCGCTGGCCGCGTTGGTCGACCGAATGCCCGAGGCCGCACCCGACCTGCTGAAGCCGAACGCCGAGGAGCTCGCGTCGATCACCGGCGCCGACGCCGTCCAGCTGGAGACCGACCCGGGCGTGGCAGCCAAGGCGGCGCGCACCCTGGTCGACCGCGGGGTCGGCGCCGTGCTCGCGACCCTGGGCGGTCGCGGCGCCGTACTCGTCGACGCCGAGGGCGCGTGGTACGCCCCGCCCCCGCCGACCGTTGTGGTGAGCACCGTGGGCGCCGGCGACTGCACCCTCTTCGGCTACCTTCTCGCCGAGCTGCGCGGACTCCCGGCCCACGACCGGCTCGCCTTGGCGGTGGCCTACGGCAGCGCGGCCGCCGGGCTGCCCGGCACGACGATCCCCCGCCCGAGCGACCTGCACCCCGAGCGGGTGGACGTGCACGCGCTCGCGCTGTCGGAGTCGGCCTGACCCCGTTCCTGCCCACGTCCACCGTCCCATCAAGCACCGGAGGAACCATGCCCAGCAAGTCTGTCGTCGTCGGGTCCGCGGTCGGCCTCCATGCCCGGCCCGCCGCCCTCATCGCCGAGGCGGCCGGCGACCTCGGCAGCACCGTGACGATCAACGGGGTCGACGCCAGCTCATCCCTCATGATCATGACCCTGGGCGCGAAGAAGGGCGACACCGTTGAGGTCGCCGGCGAGAACGAGGCGGCAGTCGACACCATCGCCGCACTGGTCGAGCGCGACCTCGACGCGGACTGAAGCCAGGCGGGGCCCAAGACGTGGCGAACATACGCTGACGCGATCGCGATCCTCGACCACCCGACGCCCTGCCGACGCTTTGTGGCCGCACTTCGAATCCACGCTGCCGGGAGGGTCGTAGGCAGATCGGACCGCACCGGAGCCCTCCCGAGACGACAGACGGGCATCCCCTCAGCGAACCATCGTCCACGGCCGCCTCGGCATCGAGGTGAGGCTGGCGAGCCGCAGCGCCGCGGTTCTGTGCGAGCGCTCTGCCGGTAGCCTGCTCGGATGAATCCGCTCCAAGTCGGCCTTGTGGCCGACCCGGCCTCGCCCACCAAGATTGCGCGCCGGATGAGCGACCTCGACCCGCCGGACGGTGAGGATCACGACGCTTGGGACATCGAGGTTGTGAGCGAGCCGTTCACCACGGGTTGTGAGGACGTCGACACCGCGGTGGCACGGCTGGGGGACCAGGCCCGCCAGCACGAGTGGGACCTCGTCGTCGGCCTGACCGAGCTTCCGCTGCGCGACGACGACGGCCGGTACCTGCTGGTCGAGGCCGACCCGCAGCGACGGACGGCGGTGTTGTCGCTGCCGGCGCTCGGCGGGCGTGCGGATGCACGCACGCACCCGCCACGCGGTGCGCACGCTGGTCGGCGGCATGGCCGACCCCTCCTCGAAGGCCGAGCACCGCGTTCCACTCCCGCGCCTCGGCGGCCGCTGGCGGCTGCTCCTGGGCATGGTGCTGGCGAACCGTCCGTGGCTCCTCGTGCCCGGGCTCAAGTCCGCGCTGGTCGCGGCACTGGCGACCGGAGCCATCGCCACGATCAACTCCACGGTTTGGCTACTGGCCGACTCCATGTCGTGGTGGCGTCTCCTGATTGCCACGATCGCCTCGGTCACGCTCGTCGTCGCCTGGATCGTGATCGATGGCGAACTGTGGGACCGCCCGGACGACGACTCCGCCGAGGCGCGCGAAAGATCCCGTCTCTACAACACCTCGACGCTGGTGACCCTCACCGCCGGGGTGCTCATCTGCTACCTCGCGCTCTACGTCGTGAACCTGGCCTGGGCACTGTTCGTCCTCGACCCCGCCGTGATGGGCGGCTACCTCCAGGCGTCGCTCGGCTACGGCGACCTGTTCGTGCTGGCCTGGTTCGTCGCCTCGGCTGCGACCGTCGGTGGCGGCCTCGGCACCGGCCTGGAGTCGGACGAGGCGATCCGAGCGGCCGCGTACTCAAAGCGTGAAGAGGAGCGCCGCAACCGGCTCGCACGCGAACGGAACTAGACCGCAGGTCGCGTGGCACGCGCAGGCACTTCCAGCCCAGTCCGCAGACGATCCGCCGAGGCCGTCATCGCCTGACGGCTCCGGCCAAACCCCTCGGCGGGCGGCGGCACTTCTCACCGGCGTCCCTCGGCCTCCAGGAACTCGTGGACCTGGCGGATCGCGACCGAGCCCTCGCCGACGGCGGAGGCGACGCGCTTGACCGAGCCACTGCGTACGTCGCCCACGGCGAACACGCCCTGGCGGCGGGTCTCGAACATCCCGTCGTGGCAGTCGGCGGCGGGTCCGGTGAGCACGAAGCCCTTCGCGTCCAGCGGGATCTCCCCCTGGAGCCAGCTGGTGTGGGGGGCCGCACCGATCAGCACGAACAGGGCTGTCGTCGCGACGCGCTGCTTCTCATCGGTGTGGAGGTCGTGCAGCAGCACCTCTTCGAGCGCTTCGTCCCCGATGAGCTCGCACACCTCGCTGTTGCGCCAGACCTTGATGCGTGGCGACTGCTCGACGCGGTCGGCCAGGTAGCGGGACATGTCCCTCCCCAGGTCGTCGTGCCGGATGACCAGGTTGACCACCGGCGACTGTCGGGCCAGGAAGCAGGCCGCCTGGCCTGCGGAGTTGCCGCCGCCCACGACGGTGACGGGGTCCTGTCGGCACAGCCGGGCCTCGAACTCCGTGGCGGCGTAGTAGACGCTGCTGCCCTCGAGGCGGTCCGTCCCCGGGATGTCGAGGCGTCGGTAGTGCACGCCCGTGGCGACGAGCACGGCGTGTGCGATCAGGTCGTCCCCCTCTGCTAGCCCCACCACGTGGTAGCCGTCGGCCTGGGTGAGGGAGGTCGCCTCGCCGGGGATGTTGAAGACGGCGCCGAACTTGCGGGCCTGGACCACGGCGCGGTCGGCCAGCTCGCCGCCGGTGATGCCGGCGGGGAACCCCAGGTAGTTCTCTATCTGGGAGGACGTGGCCGCCTGGCCGCCGGTGGCGAACGGCGTCCAGGACGACCGTCGAGAGCCCCTCGGACGCGGCGTAGACCGCCGCGGCCAGACCGCCCGGGCCTGCGCCCACCACGACGAGGTCGTACGCCGCCCGGCTCGGCGCCGCTCGCAGCCCGATGAGGTCGGCCAGCTCGGTGTTGCTCGGGTTCTGCAGGATCCGCTGGCCCTTCCAGATGACGACAGGTGTCTCGGCGACCGTGATGCCCAGGGCACGCAGCAGGTCCTCGGCCTGGGGATCCTCCTCCAGGTCGACCCACTGGTGGGGGATCCGGTTGCGGCTCGCGAAGTCCCGGAGCCGCCGGGCGTCCGGGTCGTACTTCGACCCGATGATCCGCAGGCCGGCCCCGATGTTGGCCTGGAGCGTGCGGCGCAGGATGAAGGCCCGCAGGATGAGGTCTCCCAACGCCTGGTCGGCGGCCACGAGATCCTTGAGCCGCTCCACGGGAACCTCGAGAACTTCGGCGTCGGTCGCGGCCACGGCGGTCACGAGAACCGTCTGTCCGGTCAGCAGCGACAGGTCCCCCAGGAACCGGCCCGGGCCGTGGACGGCGATCAGCCGCGGCTCCGCTGCGGTCTCCTGGACCACGGCGACCTTCCCCTCCAGCACCACGAAGAAGCCGCAGTCCTGGTCGCCCTCGCAGAACAGCACGGTCCCTTGCGGCACGCTCCTGCGGTCGCCGTACCGCGACAACGTCATGAGCTGCTCGTCGGTGAGTCGCGGGTAGGCGCCGCTGACGTCGGGGGTCTCCGGCTGGTCGGCGGGAACCCTCAGGTCAGACGAACTGCTCGTCGGCATAGCACCACCTCCAGCTCTCCCCCGGTTCGATCGACCGCACGACGACGTGCCCGGTCGACGCGGCGTGCCCCCGCGCATGTCGCATCGGTGAGGAGTCGCAGCAGCCGACCTGGCCACAGGTCAAGCACTGGCGCAGGTGCACCCATGGGGTGGCGAGCTGCACGCACTCCGCGCACACGCGCCGGGCGGGTGGCGGCACGGGCCGGATGATCTCGAGGTGCGGGTCGGCGCCGACGCGCGTCGGGTTGCGGTCATCACGCCCTCGTCGGGAGCTTGGACTCGAGCCATGAGCGCAGCTGGTGCTCCGGCAGGGCGCCGATCTGCTTGTCGACCACCTCGCCGTGGTCGAGGAGGACCAGCGTCGGGATCGACTGGACCTCGAACCGCCGGCTCACCTCCGGGTTGTCGTCGGCGTTGACCTTGACCAGCTTGAGCTTGCCGGCCAGCTCCCCGGCCAGCTTCTCCAGGGCCGGGCTCACCATCCGGCAGGGCCCGCACCACGGAGCCCACACGTCGACCAGCACGGGCAGGCTCGACTCGTCGACGACGGCGTGGAACTCGTCGTCGGTCGCGTCCACCACCCAGCGCAGCGGAGTGCTGCACTTCCCGCAGCGGGGCATGCCCTCGGCGACCGCCGGAACACGGTTCTTGGCTCCGCAGTTGCCGCACTCGACCTTCGTCGACTTCTGCATGGTCGCGGTCATGCCACTGCCCGCCCCTCTGACGGGCTGCCGGCCGCGGTCACCGTGATCTCCCCGTCGACGACGTCGACCGAGATCGTGCCCCCGTCAGCCGCGTCGCCGCGCAGCAGCGCCCGGCCGACCTGGGTCTCCACCTCGCGGGAGATGTACCGCCGCAGCGGGCGGGCGCCGTACGCCGGGTCGAAGCCCTGGTCCGCGATGAAGCGGCGCGCCTCGGCCGTGACGTCGAGGGTGATCCGCATGTCGGCCAGCCGCTCGCGCAGCTCCTCGAGCTGGAGGTCGACGATGCGCTCGATCTCGGCGAGCGTCAGCGGCTTGAACATCACGATCTCGTCGACGCGGTTGAGGAACTCCGGGCGGAAGTGCGACTGCAAGGTGCGCATCACCATCGAGCGCGCCTCGTCCTTGACCTCGCCACCGGCGGTGACCCCCTCGAGCAGGTATTCCGAGCCGATGTTGGAGGTCATGATCAGCACGGTGTTGCGGAAGTCGACGGTCCGGCCGTGGGAGTCGGTCAAGCGGCCGTCGTCGAGCACCTGGAGCAGCGTGTTGAAGACGTCGACGTGGGCCTTCTCGATCTCGTCGAGCAGGACCACCGAGTAGGGCTTGCGGCGCACGGCCTCGGTGAGCTGACCGCCCTCCTCGTAGCCGACGTAGCCGGGAGGTGCCCCGACCAGCCGGCTGACGGTGTGCCGCTCCTGGTACTCGCTCATGTCGATCCGGATCATGTTCTCCGCGGTGTCGAACAGGGCGGCGGCCAGCGTCTTGGCCAGCTCCGTCTTGCCGACGCCGGTGGGGCCGAGGAAGATGAACGACCCGATGGGCCGCTGGGGGTTCTTGATGCCTGAGCGGGCGCGGACGACGGCGTCGGCCACCAGCTGGACCGCCTCGTCCTGGCCGATGACGCGTTCGTGGAGCACCTCGTCGAGGCGGAGCAGCTTGTCGCGCTCCCCTTCCTGGAGCCGCGTGACCGGGATGCCGGTCCAGCGCGACACGATGTCGGCGATCTCGTCGGCGGTCACGACCTCGCGCAGCAGCCGGCGGCCGCCCTGCTTGCCCGCGAGCCGGGACTCGGCCGCCTCCAGTCGCCGGTGGATCTCCGGCAGCTTGCCGTGTCGCAGGGACGCCGCTCGGTTGAGGTCGTACTCGCGCTCGGCCCGCTCGCTCTCCAGCCGTACCTGTTCCAGCTCCTGGCGTAGAGACTGCACCTCGCGCAGCGCCGACCGTTCGGCCTCCCACTGCGCGCGCAGGGCATCGGCCTCGGCCCGCGCGTCGGCCAGCTCCTTGCGCAGCTCCTCGAGGCGGGCCTTGCTCGCGGCGTCCTCCTCCTGCGAGAGTGCCGCCTCCTCGATCTCCATCCGGGTCACGCGCCTGGTGAGCTCGTCGAGCTCGGCCGGCATCGAGTCGATCTCGGTGCGCAGCATCGCGCAGGCCTCGTCGACGAGGTCGATGGCCTTGTCGGGCAGGAAGCGGTCGGAGATGTAGCGGTGGCTCAGCGTCACCGCCGCCACCAGGGCGCCGTCGTGGATCTTCACGCCGTGGAAGACCTCGAGCCGCTCGCGGAGCCCACGCAGGATCGAGAGGGCGTCCTCTTCGTCTGGGCTCGTCGACGAGGACCGGCTGGAACCGGCGCTCGAGGGCTGCGTCCTTCTCGATGTGCGTGCGGTACTCGTCGAGGGTGGTCGCGCCGATCATGTGCAGCTCGCCGCGGGCGAGCAGAGGCTTGAGCATGTTGCCGGCGTCCATCGCACCCTCGGCGGCGCCGGCGCCGACGACGGTGTGCAGCTCGTCGACGAACAGCAGGATGTGGCCCTCGGCGCTCTGCACCTCGTTGAGCACGGCCTTCAGCCGCTCCTCGAACTCGCCGCGGTACTTCGCTCCGGCGATGAGGGCCCCCATGTCCAGGGCGAAGACGGTCTTGTCCCGCAGGCCCTCGGGCACGTCGCCGTCGGCGATCCGCTGGGCCAGACCCTCGACGATCGCGGTCTTGCCGACCCCGGGCTCGCCGATCAGTACCGGGTTGTTCTTGCTCTTGCGCGACAGGATCTGGATGGTCCGGCGGATCTCCGAATCCCGGCCGATCACCGGCTCGAGCTTGCCGGCCGCCGCTGCCGCGACGAGGTCGCGGCCGTACTTGTCCAGCGCCTCGTAGGTCCCCTCGGGGGTCGCCGACGTCACCCGCTGGTGACCGCGCACTTCGGTCAGTGCGGCCAGGAAGGTGTCGCGGGTCAGCCCCTGAGCGTGGAGGAGCCGCCCGGCCGCCGAGCCCGAGCCCTCCTCCACCAGGGCGATCACGAGGTGCTCGACCGAGACGTACTCGTCCTTGAGCCTGCGGGCCTCGCGGTCGGCCGTGTCGAGCAGCCGCGAGAGCCGCTGGGTGATGTGCACCTGCCCGGGCGTCACGCCGGGCCCGCTGACCCGCGGGCGGCGGCCGAGCTCGGCCTCCAGGTCCTCGCGCAGCCGGTCCGGATCGGCTCCCGCCCGGGCGAGCAGTGGCGCGACCAAGCCCTCCGCCTGGTCGAGCAGTGCCAGCAGCAGGTGCTCCCCGTCCACCTCGACGTGGCCGAAGCGCAGCGCCTTGGTCTGGGCGTCGTGCAGAGCCTCCTGCGACTTCTGGGTCAGTCTGTTCATGTCCATGGAGCGCCTCCTCGTCGTGACATTCGCCGTTGCGTCTTCTCCAGCTCCGCGATCCGGTCGAGCAGCTCGACGACCAGCCCGATGGCGGAGTAGCCGAGGTTCAGGCTCATCCGCAGCCGCTGGATCCTGGCCATCTCCCTCACCTGGGAGGGGTCGAACCACAAGCGCCCCTGCGCGTCGCGGGTGACCTCCAGCAGTCCGAGGGCAACCAGGCGGCGTACCAGCTCGGGATGTACGCCGGTGACCTGCGCATAGCTGTCGAGGCTGAGCCGGTAGGGCCGAGCGAGGGCGAAGTGCGTGACCGCGGTCATCGTCTGCTCCTCGCGTCGAAGCTGGACACCTTCGCGAGCTCCTCGAAGAGCCGCTGCTCGTCGTCGGTGAGGGTCCCGGGCACGCGGATCTGCAGCTCGGCGTAGAAGTTCCCCGGCTTGCCTCGTCTGTTGGGAAGCCCGCGGCCCTTGAGCCGCAACCGGCGGTGGCTGGACGAGCCGGCCGGGACCTTCACCGTGGCGGCGCCTCCGGGAGTGTCGACGGAGACCGAAGCGCCCAGGGCGGCCTCCCACGGAGCGATCGGCAGGAGTGCGTGCAGGTCGCGACCCTCGACCCGGTAGCGCGGGTGGTCGGCGATCCGGACCACCAGGTAGAGGTCTCCGGCTGCCGCCGAACCGCTGCCCGGGCCGCCCTGGCCGCGCAGCCGGATCCGCTGACCGTCGACCACGCCCGCCGGGATGGTGACGTCGAGCGTGCGAGGGCCGTCGGGGCCGCTGATCGTGAAGCTGCGCTCGGTGCCGTGGTAGGCCTCCTCGACGGACACCTCCACCTCGGCCTCGTGGTCGGAGCCCGGGACCGGGCCTGGTCCCCAGCCGGCCCGGCCCCGACCGCCCCGCCCCCGGCCGCCGAAGATCCCCCCGAGCAGGTCCTCGATGTCGACGTCGTCGCCGAAGTCGCCTGCTCCGAAACCTCCCGACGGGCCCGCCCCCGACGACCAGCGGCCGCGCGCGCCTGCACCGGCGTCGGCGTACGTCCGGGCTTGGCGCCAGGCGGCCGGATCCGTGTCGGGAGGGACGCGTCGGAAGTCCTCGCCGAAGGCGTCGTAGCGGCGACGCAGCTCGGGATCCGACAGCACGTCGTAGGCCTCGGCGATGTCCTTGAACCGCTCCTCGGCCTCGGAGTCCTTGTTGACGTCAGGGTGGTTCTGGCGCGCCAGCCTGCGGTAGGCCCGCTGGATGTCGGCCGGGTCGGCATCGCGGGAGACTCCGAGGACCTCGTAGAAGTCTTGGGCCATCAGGATGCCCTGGTGGCCACCACGACCGCGGCCGGCCGCAGGAGCTTGTCATCGGGCCCGTAGCCGGGACGCACGACCTGAGCCACGGTGCCGGGCACCAGCCCCTCACCGGACACGGTGCTGACCGCCTCGTGCACGGCCGGGTCGAAGGCCCGGCCGTTGTCGTCGCGACGCGGGTAGCCGAGGTCGGCCAGGACGCCGACCGCCTGCGCGAGCACGGCACGGACGCCCTCGACCACGGAGTCGGGGTCGGACGACGCGTGCTCGAGCGCCCGCTCCAGGTTGTCGAGGACGGGCAGCCAGCTGGTTGCCACGGCCGCCCGTTCCTGCTCGCGGCCGCGGACCACGTCGCGCGCGCAACGCTTGCGGAAGTTGTCCAGCTCGGCAGCCGTACGCCGCCACGCGTCCTCCAGCTCCGCGATCTGGCGCGCCTGGTCGACGCGCTCGGGCGCGTCGTCGACGTGCTCCGGGGCCTCGTTCGCCGGAGCCTCGTCGCTGCCGGTGCCTCGTTCGCCGGGGCCTCGGTCGTCGGTGCCTCGTGGTCGGACATGGCGGTCAGTGAGAGGTGAACTCGGCGTCGATGACGTCGTCGTCATCGCTGTCAGACGTGTCATCGGAGGCGCTTGCCGACCCGGTCGAAGATCCGCCGCCGCCCCGGGTGGCGGTGCTCAGCACCTGGCTCATCTGGTGGAGCTCCCCGGTGAGAGCGCGGAGGCGGTCGACGGGTTCGTCGCCCTCGACGGCCTGCCGGGCCTCCTCGACCAGCATCTCGGCACGGGCGCGGTCGTGCTGGGGCACGGACGCGCCGGCCTCTTCGAGGGCCTTGCGCACCTGGTAGGCCACGGAGTCGAGCTCGTTGCGAGCGTCGACCCGTTCGCGCAGGGCGGCGTCCTCACCGCGGTGAGTCTCGGCGTCCTTGATCATCCGGTCGACCTCCTCCTGGCTGAGCGTGGAGGTCTCGCTGATGGTCACCTGCTGCTCGGCACCGGTGTCCTTGTCGCGCGCCGAGACGTGCAGGATGCCGTTGGCGTCGATGTCGAAGGTCACCTCGATCTGGGGCACCCCGCGGGGCGCGGGACGGATCTTCTCCAGCCGGAACCGGGCCAGCACGCGGTTGTCGGCCGCTCTCTCCCGCTCGCCCTGGAGGACGACGACGTCGACGGCGGACTGGTTGTCCTCCGCGGTGCTGAAGATCTCGGTCCGCCGAGCCGGGATGGTGGTGTTGCGCTCGATGACCTTGGTCATCACCCCGCCCATCGTCTCGAGCCCCAGCGACAGGGGCGTGACGTCGAGGAGCAGCACGTCCTTGACATCGCCCTTGATGATCGCCGCCTGGACGGCCGCGCCGATGGCGACGACCTCGTCCGGGTTGACGGTCATGTTGGGGTCCTTGCCACCGGTCAGGCGGCGTACCAATGCCTGCACGGCCGGGATCCGCGTCGAGCCGCCCACGAGGATGACCTCGTCGATGTCGTCGGCGGTGACCTTGGCGTCCTCCATGGCCTGCTTGACCGGGCCGAGGCAGCGCTCGACGAGGTCGGCGGTGAGCTGCTCGAACGTCGACCTCATCAGGTTGACGTTGAGGTGCTTGGGCCCGGAGGCGTCAGCGGTGACGAAGGGGAGGTTGACGGCGGTCTGGGTGACCGCCGAAAGCTCCACCTTGGCCTTCTCGGCAGCCTCGAACAGACGCTGCAGGGCCTGGGAGTCGTCACGGAGGTCGATGCCGTTGGACTTCTTGAAGTCGTCGGCCAGGTAGTCGACGATGCGTCGGTCGAAGTCGTCGCCGCCGAGATGCGTGTCCCCGGCCGTCGACCGGACCTCGACCACGCCCTCTCCGACGGTCAGGATGCTCACGTCGAACGTGCCGCCGCCGAGGTCGAAGACCAGCACGGTCTCGTTCTCGAGCTTGTCCATCCCGTAGGCGAGGGCTGCAGCCGTCGGCTCGTTGATGATCCGGAGGACTTCGAGCCCGGCGATCTTGCCGGCGTCCTTGGTGGCCTGTCGCTGCGCGTCGCTGAAGTGCGCCGGGACGGTGATGACCGCCTCGGTGACTCGCTCGCCGAGGAACTTCCCGGCGTCGTCGACCAGCTTCCGAAGCACCTGCGCCGAGATCTCCTCCGGTGCGTAGAGCTTGCCGTTGACCTGGAAGCGCGCCGCGCCGTCGGGACCGGCGACCACGTCGAACGAGACGGTCGTCAGCTCGCTGCTGACCTCGTCGTACTTGCGGCCGATGAAGCGCTTCGCGGAATAGATCGTCCCCTTCGGGTTCAGGATCGCCTGGCGTCGGGCCATCTGGCCGACCAGTCGCTCGCCGTTCTCCAGGAAGGCGACCACGGACGGCGTCGTCCGGTTGCCCTCCGCGTTGGGGATGACCTGCGGCTGGCCACCTTCCATCGCCGCGATCACCGAGTTCGTCGTTCCCAGGTCGATGCCGACTGCCCTGCCCATGACCACTCCATTCGCCGGAAGCACTTGTCACGGCCATGCTTCTCGGGCGCGCAGGTCACCTGCATCCCGTGAACGGGTGCTCTTGACGGGCCGGATCAGCCTCGGGCTAGCCCACGGGGACGCGGTGCTGCAGGGCCAGCACGGTCAGCTCGACTCGCGAGTGGATGTCGAGCTTGAGGTAGACGTGCTTGAGATGGGCGTCCACGGTGTGGCGGGAGAGGTAGAGCTCCTCGGCGATACTGCGGTTGGTCATCCCCCGAGCCACGCAGGAGACGACGCGCAGCTCGGCGTCGGTGAGCGACGCCCACCCGTGGTCTGTTCCCTCCTCGCCGTCCGCACCTACCTTGACCATGGGATACCGGGTTGCCGCGGTGACACTGGCAGCGGGCGGGTACTCCGTCGGGTGCACGTAGTGGGGGTTGTCGATCACCGTGCGGTCCAGCAGGACCGTGGGGTGGGTGCGGAGCACCTCGACGAGCATGTCGGCCCCGAACTTCTGCAGGTCGTAGAGGCACATGAGGATGGCGGGCATCTGCTCGACGGCGTGGTTGAGGGCCGACTCGTAGAGGAACAGGTCGTCCCAGCCCGGGGGCCCGGGCAGCACCCACGACATCTCACCGGCGGCTCGGAGAAGGTCGAAGTCGTCTCCGATCGCCGCGTCCACGCTCTCGGAGAGGAAGCTCATCATGTCTTCGACGCTGAACTCCCCCGAGCGGAGGTAGGCGTCCGATGCTCGTTCGACGTCGAGCTGTGCCGATCGTCGGGAGTACTCCGGGCCGGGCTGTCCCACGGCCCGATCCCGGACCAGCGCCGGCTCGACATCGTCGATCAGGCACAGACACTTGTCGCCGTGCCGCAGCCCCTCCTCGAGGAAGGGGAACAACAGCCGGTCGCGCTCGGCCGGGCCTGAGTAGAGCGCGCAGAAGTGCGTTCCTGGGCTGACAGCTCCGACCCCGGGGATCCCGAGGCTCAGACCGTTCATGGTGGCCACCGTTCGCCGAATCCGAGATTACGACACTACGCGCATTCAGCACAGGTTGCCCCCTCCGCCCGGTTGGCTCCGCCAGGTGGACAGGACCAGCGGAGGTTGTTTGCAAGCGGGTACTCGAATGGCCCCGCGCGCCGGGTTCGACGTTGTTGAGGTAGCGGACGACGATGGCGTAGAACCGCCTCCGACAAGGCGAAGCCCGGGTGCCCAGACGGATTGGAACCTGTGACCGGCGGATTCGAACCCGCGGGATCCCGTCGCGGGGATCAAATCTCTCGCCCCGCAGGTCAGCGCGCTGCGGCGGAAATGGAACCGGCCCTGACCTGCGTTTCCGCAGGTCAGGGCCGGTTTCCAAGTAGCGGGGGCAGGATTTGAACCTGCGACCTCTGGGTTATGAGCCCAGCGAGCTACCGAACTGCTCCACCCCGCGTCGGGTAGGACAAACCCTACGGGATCGTGCAGGGGCGGCCAAATCCGGGTTTCGGCACACATTTGATGCGCTCGCTGCTCAACCACCGGAGGAGACTCAACCGCCGGAGAGGCTCAGCCACCGGACCCGGGGGACGCGGGTTGCCTGGCCTGCTCGGCGAGCCCGACGGCGCGCTCGACGAGCTGGCGGGCCTCCTCCATCTTCTGCGCGTAGGTGACGGGGTCGCGGTCGGCCAGGGCGGCGTCGGCCTCGTCGAAGGCGACCTGCGCCTGGCTCAGCAGCTCACGGATCTGGGCGGCCGCGTCGCCGGTGGGCTGGTCCTGACCGCCATTGCCGCCGCCATCGCCGGTGTCGCCAGCCGGAGTGGAGATGTCGGGATCGACGCCGAGCGCGTCGGCGAGGGCCTCGGTCATCGTGGTGCCGATGCCGACCTGGTCGCCGTACGACACGATCACGAACTCGAGCTCCGGGAAGCTTGCGTCGGACAGCTCGCGGATGGCGTAGACCGGCTGGACGTACATCAGCCCGTCCTGCACGGGCAGCGTCAGCAGGTTGCCGTAGATCGGTTTCGACCCACCGGACTGGAAGGCCAGCAGCTCGGTCCGGACGTTCTCGCTGGTCGTCATCTCGTTGGCGATCAAGCCGGGGCCGGGCGTCTGCTCGTTCGGCAGCTGGAGGACCTTCATCTCGCCGTACCGGTCGCTGGTCGCGTCGGAGTTGACCGAGACGAAGGAGGCCAGGTTGTTCTTCCCCCGCGGCACGAACACCGACGTCAGCTCGAACGACTGACCCGTCTCGCCGGGCTGCTGCACGAACATGCGGTACGGCGGCTGGTAGTTGCCGGGCGCCTCGGGGTCCTGCGGGACCTCCCAGCGGTCGTTGCCCTGGTAGAAGTCGTTCGCCTCGGTGACGTGGTAGCGAGCGAACTGGTAGCGCTGCACCTTGAACAGGTCCTCGGGGTAGCGCAGGTGCTCCATCAGGCTGTCGGGGACGTCCTCGCGGTCCTGCACCGTGCCGGGGAATGCGCCCCGCCAGGCCTGCAGGACGGGGTCGGACTCGTCCCAGGCGTAGAGGTCCACGCTGCCGTCGTAGGCGTCGACCGTCGCCTTCACGGCGTTGCGCATGTAGTTGATCTCGTCGGTTGGCAGGGTGCCGAACTGCGACCCGTCGTCGAGGGAGTCGTCGGTCATCTCCTCGAACGACTCCTTCTGCGCCAGCGGGTAACGGTCGGTGGTGGTGTAGCCGTCGATGATCCAGACGATCCTGCCGTCGACCACCGCCGGATAGGGATCCTCGTCGAGGGTGAGCCAGGGGGCCAGCTTCTCGACCCGCTCCAGCGGCTGGCGGTAGTAGAGAACCTTGCTGTTCTCGTTGACGCGCTCGGAGAGCAGGAGGTTGGGGTCCCCGAACTTCACGGCGTAGAGCAGCTGGTCGAGCAGGGAGTCGACCTCGACACCGCCCTCGCCGTCGTACGTCGTCGTCTCCCCCTCGTCATCCGTCCCTGCGTTGCCGAGGTCCAGCTCGACGTCGGGGCCGCCGCCGACCTTGCCGACGATGGAGTAGTCGGGGCTCTGCTCGCCGTAGTAGACGCGGTTCTCGTAGCCGTCGGGGAAGAGCTTGGAGAGGGCGTCCTCGTTGGCCTGCTGGCCCTCCGCCCACTGGATCCCGCCCCGCTCCGTCTCGTTGTCCCTCGGGCGCTGGTTGGCGAACGCGGCGATGACGCCGTTGCCGTGGGTGTAGACGGTGTGCAGGTTGTTCCAGTTGCGATCACCCTCCAGGATCCCGCCCTGGTCGAGCTCGCGGACCCCGAGCACGAGCGCGCGGTCCTCGCCCTCGATCTGGTACCGGTCGACGTCGAGCACCGGCGAGACGGAGTAGTAGGCCCGCACCTGCTGCTGCTGCTCGAACGTCTGCGCCACCAGCTTCGGGTCGACCAGCGGGATCGTCGAGGTCTGGCAGGGCGAGGACCCCGAGCCGGGTCGTGGCGAGCGAGACCTCGCTGGTGAACTCCTCGACCTCCACGTCCTCGAGGTCGTACGCCGCCCGGGTCGCGTCGATGTTCGCCTCGATGTAGGGCGCCTCCTTGTCGGCCTCGGTCGGGTCGACCTGGAACTGCTGGACGACGCCCGGCCAGATCATCCCGAGCAGGATCGCCGACAGGGCCAGCAGCGCGAGGCCGACCGACGGCAGCAGCCAGGTGCGGCGCAGCACGTTGGCGAAGAACAGCACGGCACAGATGATCGCGATCGCCATCAGGATGTTCTTGGCCGGCAGAGCGGCGTGGTCGTCGGTGTAGGTCACGCCGGTGATCAGGCGGCCGCTCTGGTGCACGAGGTCGAAGCGGTCCAGCCAGTAGTCACCGGCCTTCGCGAGCACGAACACGCCCACCAGCACGGACAGCTGGGCCTGGGCGGGCCCCGAGAGCCGGTCGTGGCTGGTCTGCAGCCGCACGCCGCCGTAGAGGTAGTGCACCAGCGCCGCCATCAGCACCGCGACGACGGTGAACGGCCATCACCGAGTCGACCAGGTAGTGCAACCACGGCAGGTCGAAGACGTAGAAGCCGATGTCGCGGCCGAAGTACTGGTCGGTGGT
Source organism: uncultured Actinomycetota bacterium (assembly GCA_963812345.1). Taxonomy (GTDB): domain Bacteria; phylum Actinomycetota; class Actinomycetes; order Propionibacteriales; family Nocardioidaceae; genus Nocardioides. The sequence continues at coordinate 1,204 of CAWEVA010000023.1, read as the reverse complement.
GCCGAAGTCGGTGCCGTTGCGCCACAGCAGGTACTCACGCCACTGGCCGGCAGCCGAGGTGCCGGCGAACAGGCCGAGCAGCACCGCGACGCCCACCAGCAGCCAGGTGCGGATCGGGTCGACAGCGTCCCGGTAGCGGTCCAGGCCGGTCTGCTCCGGCGAGTTCGGCCGGAACAGCGGCCGCAGCCGGTAGGCGAGGTACATGTTGGCGCCGACGACCACGGCCATCAGGGCGCCGAAGACCAGGAAGAGGCCGGCGCGGGTCCAGAACAGGGTGCTGAACACCTCGGGGAAGCCGACGGCGGCGTACCACATCCGGTCGGTGAAGAAGCCGGCCGAGGTGGTGAGCGCGAAGAAGCCGACCACGAGCACCGACGCCGTGATCACCAGCGCGCGCGAACGGCGCGGCGGCGGTGGCGCCTGCCGCGGCGGGTTCGGGCGGCGCGGGTCGTCGTCGAACAAGTTGCTCACTCGTCGTCCTCCAGGGTGGCGGCCAGTAGCTGCAGCAGCCCCGGCACGAGATCGCTGGCGCCGACGACGGACTGGTCGTCGTCGTGGGCCCGCATTCGCAGTGCACAGTACGTCGACCCTCCACGGGTGGCGCCGGCCACGATCCGCACCTCCTGCCGCTCGGGGTGCTCGCGGGCGAACCGCTCCGCATCGGCGGGGTCCTCGGGGATGTCGGCGTCCACCTCCGGCGGCAGCACGAGCCGCTCGACGACGGCGGCGCAGCCGGACACGGACGGGGGCCACGTGACCGACTCCAGGACCCGCTCTAGCGGGCTGTCCGGGGCCAGCTGGTCCTGCTCCACGGGCGTCAGGGATCCCTGTGCGGCCGAGGAGTCCAGGCCCATCGCCGCGGCCAGGGCGGGTTCGCGCTCGACGAGCCGGGCGGTCTCGACGAGGGCGTAGAGCCGCGCCGGCTGGTCCCATCCCGCCTCGGAGATGTGGGTCTCGATCTCGAGCACGGCGGCCGCCAGGGCGGGGTCGACGTCAAGGTCGTTCATGACGCTCCCCTCTCACAGCTCGGGAGGTCGGCCTCAGGATCGTCGGTCCACGTCTCGAGGGCGTCGACCACGTCATGCATCGTCGAGGCGCGCACCAACCTCATGTCGCCGTTCGTCGCGCCCAGCGCCTCGCGACAGTTTGCGGCCGGAACCAGGAAGAGCGCCGCGCCGGTCTCGCGGGCGGCCGCGATCTTCTG
>CAWEVA010000022.1:0-131609 GCA_963812345.1 uncultured Actinomycetota bacterium | reverse complement strand
GCCGTCGGTGAGCCCGAGCACCGCCTCCCTGAAGCCGTCGACCATCACCGTCTCGTCCGCGCCGGCGCGGCGAGCCAGCGCGGCCTTCTCCTCCGTGCTGACCACGGCGATGGTGCGGGCGCCCAGCCCTTTGGCGACCTGGATGGTCGCGGTGCCGACCCCGCCGGCGGCGCCGTGCACGAGGACGGTCTCGCCCTCCCGGACCTGTCCGCGCTCGACGAGGGCGAACTGGGCGGTGAGGTAGTTCATCGGCACCGCGGCGCCGGCGTCGAACGACAGCTGCTCAGGCAGCGAGAAGACCGACATCGGCGGGGCGGCGACCAGCTCGGCCGCGCCGCCGTACGGCAGCACCCCGGCGACCCGCTCCCCGACGTGGTAGCCGTCGGGGCCCGAGACGACGGTGCCCGCGAAGTCGACCCCGAGCGTGAACGGCGGGTCCGGCTTGAGCTGGTACTCACCCTTGCTGAGCAGGAGGTCGGGGAAGGAGACGCCCACGCGATGTACCTCGACCAGGACCTCGTCGGGTCGGGGCGCGGGCTCGTCGACGTCGACGATCCGGACCCCCTCGGGGCCGGTGGGCGTGATGACCTGTACGGCACGCATGTCCGCGAAACTACGGGAGCCGGTGGGTCCCCACCTAGGCGGGGTTGACCACGGCGCTCAGCTCGAAGTGCATGGGATCGGTGTAGTTCCAGTCCCCGCCCCAGGCGAAGCCCCACTTCTTGAAGATGGCGACCACACCTCGGTCCATCTCTCCGACGGTGCCGCGCTGGTTGCCGGGGACGTTGAAGTCCATGGCCAGCCCGAAGGAGTGGTTGGACAGAGTGGTGGTGCCGGCAATGAAGCGCGGGTAGTAGCAGCCGGCGTACTCGTCCGGGTGCAGCTCGCCGGCGAGGCCGCGGCTGATGACTTCCTCGAGCGCCGCCCGCAGCTGCGGGAAGATCTCGCGATGGCAGGTCATCGAGCCGATGATCGGCATCACCTCGGTGCTGATGTTGGCCGCCACCCACGCCGGGTCGGGGGCGATCCGGCCTCCGCCGATCACCGTGTAGTTGAAAGTCCCGACCAGGTCGGCGGCCGAGCCGCTGGTGAGGACGGCCGCATAGGAGGCCTGGGGGTCCAGCCCCAGGCGGGCCGCGATGTCGAGGTTCTGGATCGAGGCCTTCTTGCCGACGATCCGCTGCAGGGGCTTGCGGACGGACTCGGGTGCCTTTGCCCCGGTCGACAGGAGCACGGCGTTGCCGAGCTCCATGTCCAGCTCCTCGGCCCACTTCTCGTTGACGACCGCGTCGATCCGGATCGTCTGGGGCACGAAGGCACCGATGTGGATCGAGGGGGCGTCCTCGGCGGAGCCGAGGGCGACCTCGCCGTTCTTGTCCTGGAACCGCCGGCCGAGCGAGGGCGTGATCGACAGCTCGCCGCCGGCGACCCGGTCCCAGGCCTCCTGGAGCTGGGCGGTCTCGGTCGGGGTGAACCTGCGGAAGGTTGCGGGGTCGACCGCGGCGACGTTGAGCGCGCGGTTCTCGATCACCACGTTGCCCAGGCCGAAGGTCTCCATGGCGGCGACGTTGCGGAGCCCCTTGATCCGCTTGATCAGCGATTCGCTCAGCGGCTTCTGGTTGAAGATCAGGACGTCGGCCGGCTGCACCGCGCCCTTCATCGGACCGGGGGGATCGACGGCGAGGTCGGGGGCGGCGGGTTGGGTGGCCTGCGGTGTCTCGCTGCCGTCCGGCTCCGGCTTCCCCACCGTGGCAGAGCCCTCGGCGGCGGTAGCCGACGGGGAGTCGGGGCTGGAGTCGTCCGGACCGCAGGCCGTGGCCGCGGCCAGCACCATCGCGGCCGCGAGGACACGAAGAACCGGTGACCCTCCCACGTCCCAAGGTTAGGCGGCTGCGGCAACCCGCGCGGCCCGTCGTCCATACCGGGTCACGGTCCTCCGAGAACGGAACAACCTACGCAGGCGCCTCGAGCACGTCGTTGCGGATCGTGAACCACGACACCAGCCCGCCCACCACCAGGATCCCGGCGCAGGCGACCATCGCGGAGCGGTAGCCGGCGTCGAACGCCACCGGGTCGGCATAGTCCACCCCGGAGAGCCCGACGGCCACCGGCAGCACCGCGACCGCGAGCAGCGAGCCGACCCGGGCGACCGCGTTGCTGACACCGCTGGCGACGCCGGCGTTCCGGTCCGGCGCGGCCGCCAGCACGGTGGCCGTCAGCGGCGCGACCATCAGCGCCAGCCCGAGCCCGAACACGGTGACTCCGGGGAACACGTCGCGCCAGTAGTCCACGTCGTCGCCGATCGCCAGCATGAGCATCGTGCCGGCGCCCATCACGATCGGACCCACGGTCATCGGGATCCGTGGCCCGATCCGGGCGCCGAGGGCTCCGCCCCTGGACGCCAGGAGGACCATGCAGATGGTCAGCGGAAGTAGCGCGACGCCGGCCGCGAGCGCGGTGTACCCACTGACGGTCTGCAGCTGCAGGACGACGAAGAACGTCACGGCACCGAGGGCGGCGTAGACCAGGAGGGTCATCACGTTGGCCGAGCTGAAGGTGCGGCTGGCGAAGAGGCCCAGCGGCAGCATCGGGTCGGGGTGCCGCGACTCGGCGACCACGAAGGCGACCGACGCCGCGACCCCCACCACCAGGGCCGCCGGCGCGAGGGGATCGCTCCACTGGATGAGGCCGTAGGTGATCCCGGCCAGCGCGAGGGAGGCCAGCACCGGCCCGGCGATGTCGGCGCGTCCGCAATGCGCGCGGTCCTGGCTCTCGGGGACCCACCTGACTGCGATCCAGATGGTGATCGCCGCCAGGGGCAGGTTGATCAGGAAGATCCACCTCCACGAGGCGTAGTCGACCAGGATCCCGCCCACGAAGGGGCCGACGGCGGCCGCGATGGCGGCGAGGCCGGACCAGGCGCCGATGGCCTTGGGGCGGTCGGCCGGCCGGAACGCCCCTTGCATCATCGCCAGGCTGCCGGGGGTGAGGAGGGCGGCGCCGAGTCCCTGCAGGATCCGCGCAGCGATCAGCACCCCCGGGGTCGGTGCGAGTCCGCACAGCAGCGAAGCCCCCGCGAACGCGACGGTCCCGAACACGAACACCCGGCGCCGCCCGAACCGGTCGCCGAGCCATCCTCCGAAGAGGATCAGGGAGGCGAGGGAGAGGAGGTAGCCGTTGGTGATCCACTGCAGCTCGGACAGGGTGGCGCCGAGGTCCCGGCCGATGGTGCGGAGGGCGACGTTGACCACGGTCGTGTCGAGGAGCGTCATCGCTGTGCCCAGGGTCGCGGCAGCGACGATCGCCCGGCCGGTCGGCGTACCCATCCGGATCGCCGTTGGTGCCGAACTGCTCACATGTCCGAGCGTAGGCTTTTGACCGTGACCAGGCCCCGTTCCACGGAGCTTCGGCTAGCCGACCACGTGGACCGGCTCGGGGCCGAGCACCCACCCATCGACCTGGCAAGCGTCGACTACACGGTCCGCCGGCCCGACGTGCTCAACGAGCGCTACGGCCACGTCCTCGACTACATGGCGCGGGTCGAGCTCGAGGTCGACCGGAACGTCCTCGAGCTGATGACGATGCTGCCCGACCCGCCCGAGGTGGATCGCCGCTTCTACGCCGAGGTGTGGCAGCCGCAGGAGATCCGGCACGGCCTGATCCTCGACGAGCTGCAGGTCCGGATCGGCCGCGACAACGCGGCGGCGGACGTCGACCACGTGTCGGCGAAGATCAAGATCCTCGGGGCGCTCGCGCACCTCAGCCCGATCCAGGACGTCGTCCGGATGCTCTACTACCTGACCGGCATGTCGACCGAGCGGTCAGCGGTGCTGGCCTACAACCTCCTGCACGACGGGCTGAAGGACCTCGGCGAGACCGCCCTGGCCACCACCATCGTGGCCCAGATCCGCCGCCAGGAGCCTGGCCACTACGCCTTCTACAAGATGTCGGCCCGCGGCCTCGCCGAGCAGCTGACCGGCTGGCAGCGCTGGCTGGTGCGGAACCTGCGCCGGATCTCGTTCGCGCCGGTCGGCGCCAACAACGAACATCAGAAGGCGGACTTCGGCGACCTGATGCGCACGCTCGGGATCGACCGCGAAATCAGCTCGTTCGCCCGCCAGATCTCCCGGGTCGAGCGCGAGCTGCTGTGGGTGCGCGACCACGGGATGAAGGTCCCCGACTACGTCGTCGCGGCGTTCAAGGAGGCCGTCGAGCTGGCCGGTGCCCGCACGACCACCGGATAGTCCGTAACGAAAAGCTCCGTCTGGCGGGCCTCTGAGGAGCCGTTCGTGACGGACTATCCGATCAGCGCAGGACGCGGGCGGCGATCCAGGCGATGTCGGTGGCGGTCCGGTCAGGGGATCCCGACGGTTGCATCACGTGGCTGAGCACCACGCGGACGACCATGTCGATGGCGGCGTCCAGGTGGGCGGCGTCCAGCGGCACGTCGTACGGCGCCACGCGCTCGGCCACGACCAGCTTCGCGGCGGCGAGCAAGGACTCCGCGTGCGTCGTCAGCAGCGGCAGCAGCTCGGTGTCCGCGCCATGGGTGGCCGAGACCACCGCGTGGAGCAGCCGGTTGTCCTGCGCCAGCTCGAGCACGCCGCCCGCGGCCGCCCGGATCGCCCCGGGCAGGTCGTCGGGGTGCCGGTCGAAGGCGGACTCGACGGCCGCGAGGAACCGGTCGAGCTCGGAGAGGATCATCGCCTCGGCCAGGGCGGGCTTGTTGCCGATCTCGTTGTAGACCGTCTGCCGGCTGACCCCGACCCGCTCGGCAAGCCGCGACATCGTCACCTGCGCCCAACCTTCGGCGGTGGTCAGCTCAACGGCCGCGGCAACGATCCGCTGCCGCATGGTGGTGGAGACTGCGGCCGTCATGCGCCCCAGTCTAGGAGGCCCGACCCATCAGCCCTCGAGGCTCAGCGCCAGCACCGGGCACGAGGCCGTCGCTGCGGCCAGCTCTCTGCGGTGCTCCTCGGCCGGGGTCTCGTCCAGGACGTGCATCACGTCGTCGTCGTCGAGCTCGAAGAACTCGTGGGCCATCGCCTCGCACATCCCGTGGCCCTCACAGAGGTCACGGTCGACCACGATCCGCATCAGGCGTCGACCCGCTGGACGGGCTCGAAGTCGACCTTCTCGCGCACCCCGCAGTCGGGGCAGCACCACGAGTCGGGGATGTCCTTCCACGCGGTGCCGGCCGCGAAGCCCTCGTGCTCGTCGCCGGCGTCGACCTCGTAGGTGTAGCCGCACCCGGGACACCGCGCCGCCAGCACCTCTTCTTCGCCGACCCGTCGCGAATCTACCGGACGCCGCGGACCCGCGCGAGCGTTAATCGTGACGGCTCACCGTGCTTGGCGAGGAGTCCGGTCCCGCTTGCGCGGGCTGAGGTTGGCTCGGCTGAGATCCCCGTCGAAGTGCGCGACCACTCGCGGGTCCATCACCCGGCGCCACACGGCGGGCACGATGGCGAGCACGATCATGCCGGCGTACCCGGTCGGCAGCACCGGTGACTCCTCGAAGTCCCGCAGGGACTGGTAGCGACGGGTGGGGTTGGCGTGGTGATCGCTGTGCCGCTGCAGGTGGTAGAGCAGCACGTTGGTCGCGACGTTGTTGGAGTTCCAGCTGTGGCTGGGGTCGATCCGCTCGTAGCGCTGGCGCTCACCGGTCCCGACCTTCTGCCGGAGCATGCCGTAGTGCTCCATGTAGTTGACGACCTCGAGCAGCGAGAAGCCGACGACCGCCTGGATCAGGAGGTACGGCGTGATCCCCACGCCCAGCCAGGCGATCAGGCCGCCCCACAGGACCGCCGACATCAGCCACGCGTTGAGGACGTCGTTGCCGATCCGGAAGGGGTGCTTGCCCCGCCGGGCGATCCGTCGCTTCTCCAGCCGCCAGGCCGACTTCAGCGACCCCCAGACCGTGCGCGGCCAGAACTGGTAGAAGTTCTCCCCCATCCGGGCGCTGGCGGGGTCCTCGGGAGTGGCGACGCGGACGTGGTGGCCACGGTTGTGCTCGATGTAGAAGTGCCCGTAGAAGCTCTGGGCCAGCGCGATCTTGGAGAGCCAGCGCTCGTGGCTCTCCTTCTTGTGGCCGAGCTCGTGCGCGGTGTTGATGCCGATCCCGCCGATGCAGCCGATCGAGATGGCCAGGCCGACCTTGTCGAGGGTGCTCAGGTCGCCCTGGAGGCCGAGCGGGTCGCCGTTCGCGAGCACCCAGAACGCGCCCACGAAGCCGGCGTACTGGATCGGCAGGAAGAGGTAGGTGATCCAGCGGTAGTAGCGGTCCTGCTCCAGCGCCTCGATCACGTCGTCGGGCGGGTTCGAGCGGTCGAGCCCGGTGAGCAGGTCGATGGCCGGGACGATCACCAGGATCACGACGGGACCGATCCAGAGGAACCCGCCGAACCCGGTCGCGGCCCACAGCCCGTAGCCGACGAACGCCAGGGACGGTACGACGAGTCCGATCAGCCACAGGAAGCGCTTCTTGTCCCGCCACTGCTCGGTCGAACCGGTCGGGACCGTGCCCGGATTGTCGAAGGTCTGTGCGATCTGGTCGGTCATGGGCCTGCCTCTCGGCGTCTAGCGCTGCCGATCGGTTTACAAAACCATAGGATTTGTAAACCGATCTGGCAAGGGCGTGCCCCGAAATGCCGCTGACCCGCTCGATAGTTAACGAGCGGGTCAGCGGTGGTGCGGTGGGTCAGGCCGGATACCGCGCCGCGTCGACCTTGGTGTGGTAGTGCCGGCCCGCCTTGCCGCCGGCCATCGCGGTGAGGGCCGAGACCACGAGCAGGACGACGCCCGCGATGATGGCGCCGATCCCGGCGTCCTCCGGAGCGTTGACGTCCGGCGGGTTCACCCGGTCGAGGACGTTGTACTGCTCGCCGAAGATCAGGCCGATCACCACGGCCAGGATGGTCACCAGGAGGCCGACGATCCACACGCCCAGTCCCTGACGACCGCCGTCGAAGCGGGACATCCGCCCGGCGACGTACCCGCCGGCGTAGTAGGCGATCGCGAAGATCGCGATCACGACGATCGCCACGACCAGCCCCGCCGTCGCGGTCTCCGGCCTCGACGTCCGCCTGGGTCAGGTTGATCTCCTCACCGACGGCCGCGGCCACAGCGCTCACGATGCCGGCGAGCAGCACGGTCATCGCGATCGCGACCAGCCAGCCGAAGAAGGCCGCGCCCCAGTTGATGCCGCCGAACCGCTGGTGGGCGACGGTGCGGTTCTCGGCTCTCAGTTCCTCGGCCGTCGGCTCGTCGCGGTGTGCGGCGTCGTCGGCGGCTCATCGGTCGTCCTGCGTCCGAACATCGTTGTGCCTCCCTGATGCTGATGTGGGCGTGGGCCAACGTACCGGTCTCGGGCGCGCCCGACGCGCGGCCTCCCGGCGGTTACTCGATGGTCTTGCCGCTGATGGCGGCCGCGACGGCCTTCGGGACGTCGCTGTTGAAGACGGTGGGGATGATGAAGTTCGGGTTGAGCTCGTCGTCCTTGACGACGTGCGCGATCGCCTCGGCGGCGCGCAGCAGCATCTCGACGGTGATCTCGGAGGCCCGGGCATCGAGCAGGCCGCGGAAGACGCCGGGGAACGCGAGCACGTTGTTGATCTGGTTGGGGTAGTCCGACCGGCCGCTGGCCACCACGGCGGCGTACTTCTCCGCCTCCGCCGGGTCCACCTCCGGGTCGGGGTTGGCCAAGGCGAACACCACCGCCTCGTCGGCCATGTCGGCGATCCACGTCGGGTCGAGCAGGCCCGGGCCGCTGACCCCGATGAAGACGTCGGCACCGGTCAGCCCGGTCCGCAGGTCGCCGCGGACCTTCCGCGGGTTGGTGCGTGCCGCCAGCTCGGCCTTGGCCGGCGGCAGCGAGTCGTCGTCGGAGGACAGGCAGCCCTCGCGGTCCCAGACGATGACGTCCGTGGCGCCGCCGGCGAGGAGCAGGGTCACGATCGCCGAGCCGGCGGCCCCGGCCCCGGCCACCACGATCGCGGGTGTCGGGCAGGCGCTTCTTCACCACCCGCAACGCGTTGGTGAGCGCGGCGATGACCACGATCGCCGTACCGTGCTGGTCGTCGTGGAAGACCGGGATGTCCAGGCTCTCCCGCAGCCGTGCGCTCGATCTCGAAGCAGCGCGGCGCCGCGATGTCCTCCAGGTTGATGCCCCCGAAGCCGGGCGCGATCATCTCGACGGCGCGCACGATCTCGTCGGTGTCCTGGCTGGCCAGGCAGATCGGCCAGGCGTCGATGTCGGCGAACCGCTTGAACAGGGCGGCCTTGCCCTCCATCACCGGCAGCGCCGCACCCGGACCGATGTTGCCGAGGCCCAGGACCGCCGAGCCGTCGGTGACCACCGCGACCGAGTTGCCCTTGATCGTCAGCTTGGACACGTCGTCGGGGTTGTGGGCGAGCGCCAGGCTGACCCGGCCGACGCCGGGTGTGTAGGCCATCGAGAGGTCGTCGCGGTTGCGCAGCGGGACCTTCGAATGGACCTCGATCTTGCCGCCGATGTGGAGCAGGAAGGTCCGGTCGCTGACCTTGTGGACCTCGACGTGCGGGACGTCGTCGGCGGCGGTCGACCACCTGCTCCGCGTGGTCGGAGTCGCTGGCGGAGCAGGTCACGTCGAGGACCAGCCGCTCGTGGCTGGACTCCGCGACGTCGATCGCGGTCACGACTCCACCGGCCTTGGCGATGGCGGTGGCGACGGCCCCGACGATCCCGTGGTCGGGCGCGGTGTAGAGCCGCATGGTGATGGAGTACGACGACGTGGTGGCGGCCATGCGTTCAGCCTGTCCTCATGGCGGGTTCGGGGGCAAGTGACGTACGGTCTCCAACCATGGCGACCGTCGTGCAGGACAACCCGGACCTAGCCCGCTACGAGGTGTACGACGGTGGCGAGCTGGCCGGCTTCTCGGAGTACACGCGCGTCCGACGACGCGATCGCGCTCAAGCACACCGAGGTCGACGACCGGTTCGAGGGCCGGGGCATCGGCTCCGCCCTGGCCCGCGGCGTGCTGGACGCGGCCCGCCGCGACGGGCTGGCTGTCCTGCCCTACTGCCCGTTCATGGCGGGCTACATCCGCGGGCACCCCGACGACTACCTCGATCTGGTGCCCACGGACCAGCGGGCGAAGTTCGACCTCTAGCCCGCCGGGCCTAGCGGCCGTCGGGGTCGTCCAGAAAAACTGGTCTGGACACGGAGGTTTGGAACGGCGGCCGGGTGAGCATGATCAGTCCATGTTGATCATCGAGAGCCTGATGACCCTGATCACCACGTTCGTCGTCGTGGTCCCGCTCGCCATGGCTCTGATGATCATCGGCGCGCCGCAGCGCCGACAGGCCGCGAAGGCCGTCGTGCGCGTGGACTCGCCGACCGCGCGTCGGCCCCGGAGCTGAGCCCCCGAAGTCTCCGGGGCCGAACGTAGCCCCTCCCGTCGCCCCGAGTCAGGGGACGATCCGGCCGCGCACCTCTGCCGGCTGCTGGTAGCCGACCGCGTTGTGGTGGCCGTCCAGGATGACCAGGACGTCCCGCTCGCCGGCATCCAGGACGATCTCGTCCCCGTCGATGCCGGTGACCTCCCCCCGGACGAGGTAGAGGTCCCCCTCGATCTGCTCGAGGACCCCGCCTGGCGGGCAGCGCTCGACGTCGCCGATCGCGGCGATCCGGATCGGCACCGGCCGCGTCGGTCGGGCCCGCCATACGAGCAGCAGGATCGCGAGCAGGATGGCGTCGGCGACCAGCGTGATGAGCAGACCGACCCGGTTCCGGATCTCGCCTTCCACGATGTGCGCCGCGGGCTGGTCCTCGAGCACGCGGACCTCGACCGAACGCTGTGCGCTCGCCTCCTCGAACGTCGGCCGGTCGACCTGGGCGCTCCACGCCGCCGGTCGGGGTCGATGGCCTCGGGGAAGCGGAACACCAGCCAGTAGCTGGGGTCGGCGTCCTCGCCGAGCAGGCGCGTGTCCACGACCTCGGCGACGGTGTCGGTGCCGTTGCGGTCCACCTGCCACCGGGTCCAGGTGCTGTGGAGGACCGGAAGGTTGATGAAGGCCACGAGGACGACGACCAGCAGGATCCGGTTCGTCCGCCTGGTCATGGGCCCAGTATCCCCGGCGGGATGGCCCGCGATGAATTCGGTCGACGGTGTCGGTCCTCCCTTGCAGACTGACCGCAGGAGGAAGACATGACCGATCCGCTCAGCGACCAGCTGATCGACACCGTCGGCGACCAGCGCACGGGCCGGTCGCTGCCGCGCGCGCTGACGCCGTTCCGCACGCCGGCCTACCGTCGCCTCGCGCTGGCGCTGGTGTTCAGCACCTTCGCCCTCGGCGCCTGGACGGTGGCCCTGGTGTGGGAGGTCATCCGGATCGGCGGCGGTCCCGCCCAGCTGTCCATCGCGACGACCGCCGGGGCGGTGGGGGTGCTGCTCCCGGCCCTGATCGCGGGGGTCGTCGCCGACCGGGTCCCCCAGAAGTCGATCCTGCTCGCCGTTGCGGTCGCCGAGCTGGCCGGCATGGCGCTGATCGGGTTCCTGTCCCTGACCGGCCTCACCGAGGTCTGGCACCTCGCCGCCGTGGCGTTCATGAGCGGCGTCGGGATGGCGTTCTACTACCCCGCCTACTCCGCCTGGCTGCCCGCCCTGGTGCCCGCGTCCGACCTCCAGGCGGTCAACGGCTTCGAGGGGATGGTGCGCCCGACCATCGGGCAGGCGATCGGGCCCGGCGTGGCCGGCGTCGTGGTCGGTGCCGCGTCCCCCGGAGCCGCCTTCGCCGTCGCCGCCGCAGCGTCACTGTGCGGCCTGCTCGCGCTGGCGGCGGTGCCCAGCACCGCCGTACGCCGCGACCTCGGCGAGACCACCGGCGTCCACCCGGTCCGCTCGGCCCTCGCCGACATGCGCGAGGGCTTCGTCTACATGGTCCGCACGCCGTGGCTGCTGTCCACCCTGCTCTTCGCGTCCCTGATGATCCTGGCGGTGATGGGTCCGCTCGAGGTGCTGATCCCGTTCCTGGTCAAGGACAAGCTCGGTGGCGGGCCGGGCGACCACGCGCTGGTGATGGCCGCGTTCGGCATCGGTGGGGCCGCCGGCTCGCTGGTGATGGCGTCGGTGCGGATGCCGCGCCGCTACCTCACGCTGATGAACATGGGGTGGGGCATCTCCTGCCTGCCGTTCCTGGTCATGGGTTCGGCCACCTCCGTGTGGCCGGTCGTGGTGTCGGCGCTGGTGATGGGGGCGCTGTTCTCGGCGCCGATGGTCATCTGGGGCACGCTGCTGCAGCGCCGGGTGCCGCCGGAGCTGCTCGGCCGCGTCGCCTCCCTCGACTTCTTCGTGTCGGTGTCGCTGATGCCGGTCTCGATGGCGCTGGCCGGCCCGGTCTCCGAGGCGATCGGCCTGCGCACCACCTTCACCGTCGCCGGCATCATCCCGGTGGTGGTCGCGGTGGTCGCGATCCTGTGGGCGCGGCTCCCGCAGGACGAGCTCGCCCACCCGCTGCGAGACTGACCGCATGGCCGTCCGCATCCACAACATCACCTTCGACTGCGCCGACGCCCGGGCGCTGGCGGGCTTCTGGTCGACCCTCACCGGCTGGAACGTCTACTACGACGACGACCCCGAGGTGGTGCTCGCGCCGAGCTTTCCCTACGACGGCACGGGCATGCTGTTCATCCCGGTGCCGGAGGGCAAGACCGCGAAGAACCGTCTCCACCTCGACCTCTCCCCGGAGCGGGGCACCCGCGACGAGATGGTCGAGACGGCCGTGGCCGCCGGGGCGACCGTCATCGGCGACCACCGCGCCGCCGACGGCTCGGGGTGGGTGACCATGACCGACCCGGAGGGCAACGAGTTCTGCATCGAGCGGGGCGAGTCCGAACGCGGCACCCCGCAGCCGCGGAGCTTCCGGATCGACACCTGACCGGTCCGACGAAAGCCATCACCGACCCGCCACACTCGAAGGGTGGTGACGCTGGTCTTCGTGGGCGTGGTGCGTGGCCCGCCTGCTGCTGCCCCTGCTGATCCCGCGCTACCCGCTGCCGGCGATCGTGGCCTGCCTGGTCGTCGACGGTGTGGACCAGACGATCTTCCAGAGCTTCGGCTACGACCCGCCGGGCTACCAGGGCTACGACAAGGCGATGGACGTCTACTACCTCGCGATCGCCTACCTCGCGACGCTGCGCAACTGGACGAACATGGGCGCCTTCGACGTGGGCCGGTTCCTCTACTTCTACCGGCTGGTCGGGGTCGTGGCGTTCGAGCTCTCCCAGACCCGGCTGCTGCTCCTGGTCTTCCCGAACACCTTCGAGTACTTCTTCATCGCCTACGAGGGCGTGCGTTCCCGGTGGAACCCGCTCCGGTTCGCGCTGACCTGGTGGATCGGGGCGGCCGCGTTGATCTGGGTGTTCATCAAGCTTCCGCAGGAGTACTGGATCCACGTCGCCCAGCTCGACGTCACCGACTTCCTGGCCGAGCACTCGTGGGCCTGGCCGGTCCTCGGCGTCGCCGCCGTCGTACTCGCCCTCGTGCTCTGGTACGTCGTCCGCCCGCGGCTGCTCCCGGCCGACTGGCCGTTCAGGATCGCGACCGAGCCCCTGCCCGAGGCCATGGACACCGCCGCTGAACAAGCCGCCTGGCGGGCGAGCACGCGCCTGTTCTCCTTGGATCACCCTCGAGAAGGTCGTCCTGGTCGGACTGCTGTCGGTGCTGTTCGCGCAGATCCTGCCCGGGGTCCGGTCCACCGAGGTGCAGCTGTTCGTCGGCACGACGATCCTCGTGGTCGTCAACGCCGCGATCGTCCTGGTCGCGGCACGCCGGGCGGTCACCACCGGGTCGCTGGTCGTGGCCTTTCTGTTCCGGCTCGCGGTGAACTGGACCCTGGTGCTGCTCGCCGAGTGGTTCCTCGGATCGGGACCGGGCGACATCAACGCCGGGAACGCGTTGTTCTTCCTGTCCCTCCTCAGCCTGCTGACCACGCTGCACGACCACTTCCAGCCGGTGCACGCCTACCGCGCGCGCCACCCCGAGCCGCTGCCCGCGTGACGCGGGGCCACTCAGGGCTAGAACCCGATCGGCAGCCCGGCGTAGTTCTCGGCGAGGCCGGTGGCACCGGCCTCGCTGGACGTCACCCAGCGCAGCTGCGAGAGCTGGAGCTGCCCGCTCGAACGGGTCGCCGCTCTGGTGGAGCATCGTGGTCATCCACCACGAGAAGTGGGTGCACCGCCACACCCGCCGCAGCGCGGTGTCGGAGTAGGCGTCGGCCAGCCGCGCGTCGTCCTTGAGCACCAGCTCCGCGAGCGCGGGCGCGAGCAGCCCCACGTCGGCCACCGCGAGGTTGAGGCCCTTCGCTCCCGTCGGCGGGACGATGTGCGCGGCGTCCCCGGCGAGGAAGAGCCGTCCGTGCCGCATCGGGCTCTGCACGAACGAGTGCATGGGCAGCACCGACTTCGTCGGTGATCGGCCCCGGCGTCAGGGTCCAGCCGTCCTGACCGTGGCCGAGCCGCGTGGCCAGCGCCTCCCAGATCCGGTCGTCGGACCACTCCTCGATCGGGGTGTCGTTGGGCACCTGCAGGTAGAGGCGCGACACCGACTGCCGAACGCATCGAGTGCAGCGCGAAGCCGTCGGGGTGCCAGGCGTAGATCAGCTCGTCGGTCGACGGCGCGACGTCCGCGAGGATGCCCAGCCAGGAGTAGGGATAGACCTTCTCCCACGTGCTCCGCACGTCCTCCGGCACGGCGCCCCGGGACGGCCCGAACGACCCGTCGCAGCCGGCCACCGCGTCCGCGACGATCCGTCGCTCGCGCGCCGGACGCGTCGGTGAACGTCACCGAGGGGGAGCCGGTCTCGAGGTCGTGCAGCGCGGTGTCGCCGACCTCGTAGTGGACCTCCTGGCCGGCCGCCTTGCGCGCAGCGACGAGGTCCTTCTGCACCTCGGTCTGCCCGTAGACCCACACCGACCGGCCGGTCAGGTCGACGAAGTCGAGGTGGTGCCGCTCGCCCGGCCACTGCAGGTAGATCCCGCGGTGCCGGTCGCCCTCGCGGTCCAGCCGCTCGCCCAGTCCCGACGCGCGCAGCAGGTCGACGGTCGACTGCTCGAGGATGCCGGCGCGGATCCGGGAGGCGACGTACTCCTCCGAGCGGGTCTCGACCACGACGGACTCGACGCCCTCGGCGGCGAGCAGGTGGGAGAGCAGCATCCCGGCCGGGCCCGCACCGATGATCGCCACCTGGGTGCGCACCGTCGTCCATGGGCTCAGTCAACGCGCTCATGCGCCGGCGCGGCCATCAGCCGCTTCCGCTGGACGGAACGGCGCGAGCGCCCGGCCGATGCCGCGGGCCGCCACCTGGAGCGCCGCCACGAGCCGCGCCTTGTCCCGCTTGAGGCTGGGCACGACGATGCCGAGCGCCGCGACCACGTCGTCACGCCGCCGGATCGGCACCGCGACCGAGCAGGCGCCGAGGCTCATCTCCTCCGACGGTCGTGGCGTAGTCGTCGCGCAGCACCTGCGCGCAGCTGGCGGCGCAGCCGTCCCGGCTGGGTGACGGTGTACGGCGTGACCCGGGGCAGGTCGGCCAGCACCTGCGCCTGCACCTCGGCCGGGCGCGTGCGCGAGCAGCACCTTGCCGACGCCGGTCGCGTGCATCGGCAGCCGCGACCCGACCGTGCTCACGACCGGCACCGACGCGTGCCCGCGCAGCCGGTCGAGGTAGAGCACCTCGGTGCCGTCGCGCACGGCGAGGTGCACGGTGGCCAGGGTCGCGCCGTACAGGTCGTGGAGGTACGGCGACGCCATCTCGACCAGCCCGGCCTGGACGGGCGCCAGCAGCCCGACGTCCCAGAGCCGCCGGCCGACGACGTACTCGCCAGCCGCGGTCCGCGCCAGCGCGCCCCAGGCGACGAGCTCGGCGACCAGCCGGTGCGCGGTCGGCAGCGGCAGCCCGGCGCGGTCGGCCAGCTCGGTCAGGGTGAGCCGGCGGTGGTCCTCGTCGAACGCGCCGAGCAGGGCGAGCGCCCGGCTGGTGACCGAGGCACCGGGAGCGGAGGAGTTGCCGGCCATGCGGCCAGTCTTCCACTCACCGTGAAGCCTCGGTCACCGTCGGCTGCCGGCGTGCATGTGGGCCGGCACGGTCGCCAGGGCGAGCACGGCGAGCACGGCGGCGAGCGCGAACGCGTAGAAGCCCCACGGGTAGGCGATCCCGGCGGTCACCAGGGCGCCGCCGAGGGACGGGCCGACGATCGCGCCGACCCGGCCGACGCCGGCGGCCATGCCGAGGGCGGTGCCGCGGATCTCGGGCGGGTAGAGGTGGCCGACGAACGCGTAGACGAGCACCTGGGCGCTGAACACGAAGATGCCGGCGAGCAGTCACGGCGACGTACACCAGGAACGTGCTCTCCATCTTGATCGACAGCAGCGCCAGGAAGACCGCGGCCAGCCCGAACCACAGCGAGCACGGTCGGCTTGTTGCCGCGGGCGTCGGAGATGCTGCCCGGCGACGAGCAGGCCGATGACGGCGCCGACGTTGAGGACGAGCAGCAGCGCGGTGCCGGCCTTGATGGAGTAGCCGCCTCGCCCATGATCGTCGGCAGCCAGGTGTTGAGCCCGTAGACCAGCAGCAGGCCCATGAACGAGGCGACCCAGAGGCCGATGCTGACCCGCAGGTAGCGCCCCTTGACGACCTCGGCACTGTGGACCTTCGCGGGCGAGCCGTGCTCGCGTCTTGCCGACGGCGCGGAGGTAGGCCTCGGACTCGGGCAGCTTGGCCCACATCAGCGGCACGGTGAGCAGCCCGGCGACGCCGCCGACGACGAACATCGACTCCCAGCCGTAGGCGTCGACCAGCCACAGCGCGAGCAGCGCGGTGAGCACGGCGCCGACGTGGTAGCCGGTCATCATCCGGGTCACCGCCGAGCCGCCGCGGCCGGTCGCGCGTGCTCGGACATGAAGGCCAGCGCGGTCGGCAGGCAGGCACCGAGGCCGAGGCCGGCCAGGAAGCGGAGCGTCGGTGAACTGGGTGACGTCTCTGGGCCAGCGGCGATCGCGAGGGTGAGGACGGAGAAGAGCGCGATGCTCGTGATCAGGGTGAGCCGCCGGCCGAACCGGTCGGTCAGCGGGCCGATGGTGACCGCGCCGATGCCCATGCCGACCAGGCCGAGGGTGGAGGCCGTGGTGACCGAGGACGTCGGTGAAGCCGAGGGCGCCGGTCTCCGAGCAGGGTCGGGATCACCGCGCCGAGCACGACCAGGTCGAAGCCGTCGAGGGCGACCGCGACCCAGCACAGCAGGACGGGCCAGAAGCCGGCGGCCTGGGCGGTGGTGCCGGTGGCGCCGGACTGGAGGTGGGATGGTGGACATCGTGTGACTCCTTGCCGAGATGCGTCGCTGTCGTGCGCCCACCGTGGCAGCTCGTCGCGACGAACCGCCAGTCGTGCTTCCGCTCAGTGGAAGTCGGGTGCGGACGCCGCGCCCGCCGGGACGCCGTACCGTCGTGAGCGTGACCAACCTCCTGAGCTCCTCCGACGCGGCGGCCTCGACCCAGGCCGAGGTCGACGCCGAGATCGCCGCGGTCCGCGGACGCCGAGCCGCCGGCGGCGGGCGAGCCGCAGCCGCGCCTCGACTACCCGCCGTACCGCAGCAGCCTGCTGCGGCACCCCACCAAGGACCTGCACCACGCCGACCCCGAGGGGATCGAGCTGTGGGCGCCGGTCTTCGGGCATCGCGACGTCGACCCGCTCGAGGCCGACCTGACCATCCAGCACCACGGCGAGCCGGTCGGCGAGCGGATCGTCGTCACCGGCCGGGTGCTCGACGGCGACGGCCGGCCGGTGCGCCACCAGCTCGTCGAGATCTGGCAGGCCAACGCCGCCGGCCGCTACATCCACAAGCGCGACCAGCACCCGGCCCCGATCGACCCGAACTTCACCGGCGTCGGCCGCTGCCTGACCGACGCCGACGGCACCTACACGTTCACCACGATCAAGCCCGGCCCCTACCCGTGGAAGAACCACCGCAACGCCTGGCGGCCGGCGCACATCCACTTCTCGCTGTTCGGCACCGACTTCACCCAGCGGATGATCACCCAGATGTACTTCCCGGGCGACCCGCTGTTCGCCCTCGACCCGATCTACCAGTCGATCGCTCGACCCGAGGGCGCGCGAGCGGCTGGTGGCGACGTACGACCACGACGTGACCCAGGCACGAGTGGGCACCGGCTACCGCTGGGACATCGTGCTGACCGGCAGCCACCGCACGCCGATGGAGGAGGACCCGGCATGACGCTCGCGCCCACGCCCGGCCAGACGGTCGGGCCCTTCTTCGGCTACGCGCTGCCCTACGACGGGGACGGCGAGCTCGTCCCGCCCGGGCACCCGGACGCGATCCGCCTGCACGGACCGGTGCTCGACGGCGCCGGCGAGCCGGTCCCCGACGCACTGCTCGAGCTCTGGCAGGCCGACCCGACGGCGAGGTGCCGCGAGCCAGGGTCGCTGCGCCGCGACGGCTACACCTTCACCGGCTGCGGCCGGGCTGCCGACGACGACGGCCACTACTCCTTCACCACCTGCCCGGGCCCGGTCGGGCGGCGCCGTTCTTCGCGATCACCGTGTTCGCGCGCGGCCTGCTCAACCGGCTGTTCACCCGCGCCTACCTGCCCGACGACGCGGCCGCACGACCGCCTTCCTCCTGCTCGCCGAGGACCGGCGGGCGACCCTGGTCGCCACGCCCGACGAGCACGGCTTCGTCTTCGACGTCCGGCTCCAGGGCGACGACGAGACCGTCTTCCTCGCCTTTCCGCGAGACTGAGCATGGCCGACCTGCTCTGGCCCGGCGACGAACGGGCGCGGCGACCACCTCACGGACGCGGCGTTCCTCCGGGCGATGGTCGCGGTCGAGGAGGCCTGGCTCGGATCGTGCTCGGCATCGGCGCGACGCGGCCGACTGCCCGACCGTCGATGCCGACGACCGGCTCGCGCGTCCGAGGGCGCCGGCAACCCCGTGTCCCGCTCGTCGCGCTCCTGCGCGAACGGCTCGGACGCGCCGGACGCCGCCCGGTGGCTGCACCGCGGCCTCACCAGCCAGGACGTGCTCGACACCGCGCTGATGCTGCTGCTGCGCGGACGCGGTCGCCGCCGTCCGTCGCGACCTCGGACGCAGGTCGGCGCGCTCGCCGACCTCGCCGAGCGCCACCGGGACACCCCGATGGCCGGGCGGACGCTGACCCAGCACGCCGTACCCGACGACCTTCGGGCTCAAGGCCGCGCAGTGGCTCACGGCGTCCTCGACGCCGATGACGACCTGGCGCGCGCTCGTCTTCCCGGTCCAGCTGGGCGGGGCCGCCGGCACCCTGGCCGCCGTCGTCGAGCTCGGGCTCGACCCGGCCGCCGGCGCGCGACGCAGCTGGCCGACGCGCTCGAGCTCGACGCCCTCGCCGCCCTGGCACACCGCCGCGGCACCGGTCACCCGGTTCGGCGACGCCGCTGGTCGGCTGCACCGACGCGTGGGGCCGCATCGCCAACGACGTGCTCACCCTGTCCCGGCCCGAGATCGGCGAGCTGGCGGAGGGCGAGGGCGGCGGGTCGTCGACGATGCCGCACAAGGCCAACCCGGTGCTCTCCATCCTGATCCGTCGCGCCGCGCTGGCCGCGCCGCAGCTCGCGGCCACGCTGCACCTCGCGGCCGCGGACTCGGTCGACGAGCGAGCCGACGGCGCCTGGCACGCCGAGTGGGCGACGCTCGCGACGCTGTTGCGCCGCACCGTCGTCGCCGGCTCGCAGACCACCGAGCTGCTCGCCGGGCTCCACGTGCACGCCGACCGGATGGCGGCCACGCCTCGGACGCGGCCGACGTCGGGTCCGAGCAGCGGTCGATGGCCGAGCTGGCCGGACACGAGCCCCGGCGGCGACTACCTCGGCGCCAGCGACGAGATCATCGACGCCGTGCTCGACCGGGCCCGCCGGCGCTGAGCGCGAGGAGGACGCATGACCCCGCCATCACCGCCGTCCGGCTCACCGGCGCCGCCACCGGGCCGAGCTGCCGCTGCTCGTGCTCGGCCCCTCGCTCGGGACCTCGGCCACGACGCTGTGGACCGCCTGCGCCGCCGGACCTCACCGACGCCTTCGACGTGGTCGCCTGGGACCTGCCCGGCCACGGCCACAACCGCGCCGTGCCCGAGGAGCCGTTCACGATGGCCGAGCTGGCCGCCGGCGTGCTCGAGGTCGTGGACGACCCTGCTCGCCGAGCGCGGCGAGTCCGGCGGCTCCTTCGCCTACGCCGGTGACTCGGTCGGCGGTGCGGTCGGGCTCCAGCTGCTGCTCGACGCCCCCGACCGGGTCGAGTCGGCGGTGCTGCTGTGCACCGGCGCCAAGATCGGCGACCCGGACATGTGGGCCGACCGGATCGGCCAGGTGAGCGCCTCGGGCACGCCGGCCATGGTCGTCGGCTTCGCCGAGCGATGGTTCGGCCCCGGCTTCCTCGACCGCGAGCCCGAACGCGGGTCGGCGCTGCTGCACGCGCTGCAGGACACCGACGACCAGGGCTACATCCAGGTCTGCCGCGCGCTCGCGGAGTTCGACGTCCGCGACCGGCTCGCCGAGATCGACGCGCCCGTGCTCGCGGTCGCCGGAGCGGACGACGGCGCGACCCCCACCGAGAGAGCTGCGCGAGATCGCCGAGGGCGTGCAGCACGGCCGGCTCGTCGAGCTCGACGGGGTGGCCCACCTCGCGCCCGTCGAGGCGCCCGAGGTGGTCGCCCGGCTGATCCGCGACCACGTCCTCGGCGAGGCAGGAGCAACGCCCGCCACGACGTACGACGCGGGCATGGCGGTGCGCCGCGAGGTGCTCGGTGACGCGCACGTCGACCGCGCCACCGCGGCGCCACCGACTTCACCCGCGACTTCCAGGAGCTCATCACCAGTACGCCTGGGGCACGATCTGGACCCGCCCCGGCCTCGACCGGCGCAGCCGGTCCCTGATCACGCTCACCGCCCTGGTCGCGCGTGGCCACCACGAGGAGCTCGCGATGCACGTGCGCGCCGCCCGCACCAACGGCCTGACCGTCGACGAGATCAAGGAGCTGCTGCTGCAGAGCGCCATCTACTGCGGCGTACCCGATGCCAACACGGCGTTCCGGATCGCCCAGCAGGTCCTCGAAGAGGAAGACCGAATGACCACATCCTTCGTGTACGCCGCCGTCCGCACGCCGTTCGGCAGGTTCGGCGGTGCGCTTGGCCGAGGTTCGTCCCGACGACCTGGCCGCCGCCGCGCTGACCGGTCTGCTGGCCAAGGCACCCGACCTGGACCCGGCCCAGGTCGGCGACGTGGTCTTGGGCAACGCCAACGGCGCCGGCGAGGACAACCGCAACGTGGGCCGGATGGCCGTGCTGCTCGCGGGTCTGCCGACGTCGGTGACGGCGACGACCGTCAACCGGCTCTGCGGATCGAGCCTCGACGCGGCGATGATCGGCGTCCCGCACTGATCGAGACCGGCGACGCCGACGTCGTGCTCGCGGGCGGCGTGGAGTCGATGACCCGGGCGCCGTGGGTGCTGCCGAAGCCGTCGCGGGCGTTCCCGGCGGGCAACGTGACCGCGGTGTCGACGACGCTCGGGCTGGCGGCTGGTCAACCAGCGGATGCCGGCCGAGTGGACGGTGTCGCTGGGCGAGGCCAACGAGCTGCTCGCCGACAAGTTCGGCATCTCCCGCGAGCGGCAGGACGCGTTCGCGGCCCGCTCGCACAACCTCGCCGACGCGGCGTGGAAGGCCGGCTTCTACGACGACCTCGTGACCCCGGTGGACGGCGTCGACCTGGCCCGCGACGAGGGCATCCGCCCCGGCTCCAGTCGCCGAGACGCTGGCCAGGCTGAAGCCGTCGTTCCGCCCGGACGGCACGATCACCGCCGGCAACGCCTCGCCGCTGAACGACGGCGCGTCCGCCGCTGCTGCTCGGCTCCGAGGCAGCGGCGGACCGGATCGGGCTCGCCCCCGTCGCCCGGATCGCGGGTCGCGGCGCGTCCGCGCTCGAGCCGCAGTGGTTCGGGACGGCGCCGGTCGAGGCCGCCGACCGGGCGCTCGCCCGAGCCGGCATCGGCTGGTCCGACGTCGCGCACGTGGAGCTCAACGAGGCGTTCGCGGTGCAGTCCCTGGCCTGCGTCGACGCCTGGGGCATCGATCCCGAGATCGTCAACACCAAGGGTGGCGCGATCGCGATCGGCCACCCGCTGGGCGCGTCCGGCGGCCGGATCCTGGGCACCCTCGCCGGCCGCCTGCGCGAGTCCGGCGACCGCTGGGGCGTGGCCGCGATCTGCATCGGCGTCGGCCAGGCCCTGGCCGTCGTGCTGGAGAACGTCTCGTGACCGCTGGTCTGCGAGACCCCGGACGAGGCGGTCGCCGGGGTCGAGGACGGGTCGACCGTGCTGATCGGCGGGTTCGGCATGGCCGGCATGCCGGTCGACCTGATCGACGCGCTGATCCGCCAGGGCGCGACCGACCTGACCGTCGTCTCCAACAACGCCGGCAACGGCGACACCGGACTCGCCGCGCTGCTGGCCAAGGGCCGCGTCCGCAAGATGGTCTGCTCGTTCCCCCGCCAGACCGACTCCTGGGTCTTCGACGGGCTCTACCGCGAGGGCCGGATCGAGCTCGAGGTGGTCCCGCAGGGCAACCTCGCCGAGCGGATGCGCGCCGCCGGCGCCGGCATCGGCGCCTTCTTCTGCCCGACCGGCGTCGGCACGCCGCTGGCCGAGGGCAAGGAGACCCGCACGATCGACGGCCGCACCTACGTCCTGGAGTACCCGATCCGCGGCGACGTCGCCCTGATCGGCGCGCACCGCGCCGACCGGGTCGGCAACCTCGTCTACCGCAAGACCGCCCGCAACTTCGGGCCGGTGATGGCCACCGCGGCCACCACCATGATCGCCCAGGTCCACGAGGTCGTCGAGATCGGCGGCATCGACCCCGAGATCGTGGTCACGCCCGGCATCTACGTCGACCGGGTGGTTGTCCCATGAGCCTCACGCCGAGCGGAGATGGCCGCCAGGGTCGCCGCCGACATCCCGGCCGGCTCGTTCGTCAACCTCGGCATCGGCCAGCCGACCATGGTCGCCGACCACCTCGCCCGGACGGGCGTCGTGCTGCACACCGAGAACGGCATGCTCGGCATGGGCCCCGCCGCCGTCGGCGACGAGGTCGACCCCGACCTCATCAACGCCGGCAAGATCCCGGTCACCGAGCTGCCGGGAGCGTCGTACTTCCACCACGCCGACTCGTTCGCGATGATGCGCGGCGGCCACCTCGACGTCTGCGTGCTCGGCGCGTTCCAGGTCTCCGTGACCGGCGACCTCGCCAACTGGCACACCGGCGCAGCCGACGCCATCCCCGCCGTCGGCGGCGCCATGGACCTCGCCATCGGCGCCAAGCAGGTGTTCGTGATGATGACGCTCTTCGCCAAGGACGGCGCGCCCAAGCTCGTGCCCGAGTGCACCTACCCGCTCACCGGCGTCGGCTGCGTGACCGCGTCTACACCGACCACGCCGTCTTCGACGTCGGCCCCGACGGCGCCCGGCTCGTCGAGACCTTCGGCATCACGGCCGACGAGCTGGCCAGCCGGCTCCCCGTCCCACTCATCGCCTAGCCATCCCGGTCGAGTCGCGGATGACGAGCTCGGTGGGGAGCGGCCTACCTGGTGCTGGTTTTGACCCGTGTGGGCTGGTTGGAGATCTGCAGCAGGATCTCGACCGCGGCGCGCCCGACCTCGGCGTGCGCCCCACCCAGGGTGGTGAGCCTGGGCGTGCACAGGTCGGCGGCGAAGATGTTGTCGAAGCCGACGACGCTCACGTCCTCGGGCACCCGCACCGACCGCTGCGCCAGCCGCTGGACGACGCCGATCGCGAGCAGGTCGTTGTGGGCGACGATCGCGGTGGCGCCGGTGTGCAGGGCGCCGTCCGCGGCGGCCCCGCCCTGGGAGACCCTGGGGTGAACGGCCCGATCCGCTGCCTCGAGCCCGAGCTCGTCCGCGGCCGACTGCAGCGCCGCCCAGCGGGTCTTCGCCATCCAGGAGTTCCGCGGGCCGGCGAGGTAGACCAGCTGCCGGTGGCCGAGCGACGCCAGGTGCTCCACGATCTGGCGGCAGCCCTGGACGTGGTCGAGGACGACGCTGGCGAGCCCGGCCAGCTCGCGGTTCATCAGCACGACCGGCCGCTGCGCCGCGATCTGCTCCAGGTTCTCGTCGGGCAGCCGGCTGGCGGCCAGCACGAACCCGTCCACCGAGGGGACCAGCCGCTGGATCTGGTCGTACTCGATGCGCGGCGACTCCTCGGCGTTGACGAGGACCAGCGTGTACTCCGACGCCTTCGCCCGCATCTCCGCGCCCCGGATCAGCTCGAAGTAGTGCGGGTTGGTGATGTCGGAGACCACCATCGCGACCGTGTGGTGCGGCCGGACAGCAGGGCGCGGGCGTGGGGGTTGGGCCGGTACCCGAGCTCGGCCGCGACCGCCAGGACGTGCTCCCGGGTCCCGGCGTTGACCCGGCCGGGGTGGAGAAGGCGCGCGACACGGTGGAGGTTGCCACGCCCGCGGCCTCCGCGACGTCGTAGATCGTCGGCCCGGCCACGGGCGTATTCAAGCGCGTTCTGGCAACCGATGGCAACCCCTTGCCATCGGTTGCCGAGCCGCCTACGTTTCCGGCTTGTGACGCGACCGCGGACGCGCGCCTGTTCGAGGAGCCGTCCACCGCGCCGCTGCCGGTCGCGCTCGGTGCGCGTGCTGACGGCGATCGAGCTGGCGATCGGCGCCGCGGCCCTGCTGCTCATCTTCTTCCTGGTGCTGGTCCAGGCGCTCCAGCGCTACCTGCCGGTCGACGGCTGGTCGTGGACCGGCGAGCTGGCCCGGTTCTGCCTCGTGTGGCTGACCTTCGTCGTCGCCGGCGTCCTGGTCAGCAGCGACTCGCACATCGCGATCGAGATGATCGACGCCGTCCGGAGCCCGACGTCCGCGGTCGTGCGGGTGATCTCGTGCCTGGTCGTCGCCGCGGTCGGCGTCGGGCTGACCGCCGAGGCCTGGGCGCTACCAGGAGCAGGGCATCCTCAAGTCGCCGGCCATGCGGATGCCGATGTCGTGGCTCTACGGCATCTCGCTCATCGGCTTCGTCAGCACCGTCGTCGCGCGCCCTGGTCGCGGCGGCCAGTACGCCGTCGTCGGCGTCCCCGAGCCGGACGTACGACGACGCTGGAGGCGCCGACCGCATGAGCCTGCTCGTCCTGTGCCTGCTGATCACCGCGCTGCTGGTGATCCGGGTGCCGATCGCGTTCGCGTTCATCGGGCCGTCGCTGGTCTACATGATCTCCACCGACCAGTCGCTCGGCCTGGCGCTGCGGCTGGTCGCCAGCTCGACCGCGAGCTTCCCGCTGCTCGCCGTGCCGCTGTTCATCCTGCTGGGCTGCCTGGCCAACCACGCCGGCATCGCCGACCGGCTCTTCGACTTCGCGCTCGCCCTGCTCGGCCGGGTCCGCGGCAGCCTCGGCTACGTCAGCGTCGGCGTCAGCCTGGGGTTCTCGTGGATGAGCGGCTCGGCGGTCGCCGACGCGGCCGCGCTGGGCAAGCTGCAGATCCCGGCGATGCTGCGCACCGGCTACTCGAAGCGGTTCGCGCTCGGCGTCGTCGGCTCGGCCTCGCTGATCGCGCCGGTGATGCCGCCGAGCATCCCCGCCGTCATCTACGCCGGCCTGGCCGCGGTCTCGACCGGCGCCCTCTTCGCCGCGTCGGTCGTGCCGGCCCTGCTGATGGCGGTCGGGCTCTGCATCGTCGTGTTCTTCTGGGTACGCCGCGACGACAACATCATGCGCACCGAGTTCAGCTGGGCGCGGGTCTGGCTGACCGGGCCGCCGGGTCATCGCGCCGCTGGGCGCGCCGGTCGTCATCCTCGGCGGCATCCTCGGCGGCTACTTCACGCCGACCGAGGCGGCGGCCGTCGGCGCGGCGTACATGGCGATGCTGGGCTTCGCCTACCGCACGCTGCGCCTGCGCGACCTGCCGAAGGTGCTCACCGAGGCCGTGCTGACGACCGGCGCGATCATGCTGATCGTCGCCTCGGCCAACCTGCTGGGCTACATCTTCGCCCGGGAGCGGGTGCCGCAGGAGATCTCGGAGTTCGTGCTCGGCCTGACCACCGACGCCACCGTGTTCATGCTGCTGGTCTTCGCGCTGTCCATGGTCCTGGGCACCGCGCTGGACGCCATCGCGGTGCTGACCCTGACCGTGCCGATCCTGCTGCCGATCAGCGCGGCGTACGACGTCGACCCGATCGCCCTGGGCGTGCTGATGATCCTCTCCCAGATGATCGGCCTGCTGACCCCGCCGGTCGGCACCGTCATCTTCGTCCTGCAGGCGATCGCGAAGGCACGGATGTCCGAGGTGTTCTGGGGCTCGGTGCCGTTCATGGTCCCGCTGCTGCTGCTCTGCTTCGGCATCATCTTCTGGCCCGACGCGATCCTCTACCTGCCGCAGAAGCTGGGCCTGTGACCGCGCCACGGACGCCGCGCTCCGTCATCCTCGCCGGCCTGCTCGGCCAGGGCGTCAAGCCGTCGCTGACGCCCGGAGATGCACGAGCGCGAGGCGCGGCGGCAGGGCTCCGCTACGTCTACAAGATCGTCGACCTCGACGACCAGCACGTCGCCGGACCACCTCCGCGAGCTGCTCGACTTCGCCGTCGAGCTCGGCTTCGACGGGCTCAACGTCACCCATCCCATCAAGCAGGCGATGGTGCCGCTGGTGGACCGGGTCTCCCCGGAGGTCGAGGCGATCGGCGCCCTCAACACCGTCCTGATCGCGGACGGGCGACCGTCGGGCACAACACCGACGTCACCGGCTTCGGCCGCGCGTTCCGTGAGGGGCTCCCCGGACGCCGCCCTCGACGAGGTCGTCCTGCTCGGGGCCGGCGGCGCCGGGACCGCGGTCGCGCCACGCGCTGGTCGACCTCGGCGCGAACGGCTGCTCGTCTTCGACCCCGACGCGGGCCGGGCCGAGGCCGGCTCGTCGCGTCGGTCCGCGGCGCTCGCCGCAGGACCTGACGCTCGACGACGGTGGCACGGTCCGGACCTCGCCGCTGCGGTCGACGGCGGCCTCCGGCCTCGTCAACGCCACCCCGGTCGGCATGGCCGCCCACCCGGGCCTGCCGGTCGCCGGCGAGCTGCTGCACCCGGACCTGTGGGTCGCCGACATCGTCTACCGCCCGCTGCTGACCGCGCTGCTGAGCACGGCCACGGCCCGCGGCTGCCGAACGCTGAACGGCGCCGGCATGGCCGTCCACCAGGCCGCGGACACCTTCGAGCTGATCACCGGACGGCCCGCCGACCGCGAGGCGATGTTCCGCGACTTCGACGAGCTGGTCGCCGCCGAGGTCACGACGCACCGCCCCAGCTCGGGAACCCCCCGAGAAAGGAACCAGTAATGCCAGCTCGAAAGAACCGAAGGGGCGTCGCGGCCGCGCCGCCGTGCCCTCGCCCGCTGCTGGTCCTCGCCGCCTGCGGCGGACGACGACGAGCGGCGGCCAGCGGCGGCGGCGGCGACGTCGAGATCACGCTCGCCCACAGCTACACCGAGGACCAGCCCCAGCACCGCTGCGGGGCCCAGGTGATCGCCGACGAGGTCGAGAAGGCCGACGTCGGCATGACGGTCGAGATCTTCCCCGCCAGCCAGCTCGGCGAGCGACGCCGACCGGATCAGCTCGGTCGTCTCCGGCGACATCGACATGGACATCCAGGGCGCCTCGGCGCTCGGCGCGGTCTACGAGCCGGTCAGCGTCCTGGACGCGGCGTACGCCTTCGACGACGGCGACCACCTCGCCCGCTACTTCGAGAGCGACGCCGTCGACCGACCTGCTCCAGGGCTTCGAGGACGAGACCGGGGTGCACACGCTCGGCGCCTGGTCGGCCGGGATGCGGCAGTTCACGGCCAACGAGCCGATCCGTGAGCCCGGCGACCTCGAGGGGCTGCGGATGCGGTTCCCGAACTCGCCGCAGTTCCTGATGAACGCCAAGGCGCTCGGCGCCGACGCCACCGAGGTGGCCTACGAGGAGCTGTTCCTCGCCCTCCAGCAGGGCACGGTCGACGGGCAGGAGAACCCGATCGTCAACATCGCCGCGATCAGCCTCGACGAGGTGCAGGACTACATCAGCCTCTCCTCGCACCAGGCCAACTCCAACCTCGTCATCATCGGCGAGGTCTGGGACGAGCTCTCCGCCGAGCAGCAGGACGCGCTCCAGGCGGCCGTCGACGCCGCCGTCGAGCAGGTCCCGGGCTGCGTCGAGGAGGACGAGGAGAAGACGCTCGCCGAGTGGGAGGAGAGCGGCGCCCTCGAGGTCGTCGACGACGTCGACGTCGAGGCGTTCCGCAGCCAGGTCGACTCCTACCTGCGGGAGAACTTCAACGAGGAGCAGCTCGCCGTCTACGAGGGGATCCGGGACACCGCCGAGTGACCCACGCGGGGGAAGTTCAGACCTTCCGGGGCCCGGTCGTGACGAGCGACCTGGGGACGACGCTCATCCACGAGCACCTCTTCGTCGGCCACCCGGAGCTGGACCTGAACTTCCCCCACCCCGAGTGGGACGAGGCCGCGGCGGTCGACCACGGCGGTCGCAGGGCTGGAGCGACTGTGGGAGCTCGGCGTCCGCACGGTCGTCGACCTCACCGTGCTCGGCCTCGGCCGGGACGTCGCGCGGGTCGCCCGGGTGGCCGACCGCACCCGGATCCACCTGGTCGCCTCGACCGGCTACTACACCGCCGACGTGCTGCCGCCGTACTTCCACACCCACGGCCCCGGGCTGCTCGTCGACGGCCCGGACCCGCTGGTGGAGTTCTTCGTCGACGACATCCGGAGCGGGGTGGCCGGCACCGGAGTGCGCGCCGGCATGCTCAAGGTCGTCACCGACCGGCCCGGCCTGACCCCGGACGTCGTCCGGGTGATGACCGCGGCGGCCGTGGCACACCAGCAGACCGGCGTGCCGATCACGACGCACACGCACGCCCCGTCGCGGAACGGCCGCGACCAGCTCGCGTTCTTCCGCGAGCACGGGGTGGAGCCGGAGCGCCTGGTCATCGGCCACTGCGGCGACAGCGAGGACCTCGACTACCTCCGCGAGCTGATGGACGCGGGCGCCACGATCGGCATGGACCGCTTCGGCATGGAGCACGTGCTGCCCGACGAGCTCCGGGTCCGCACCGTGCTCGAGCTGCTGCGCCTCGGCTACGCCGACCGGATGGTGCTCTCGCACGACGCCGCGTTCTTCAGCCGGGTGACCCCGCCGTCCTGGCGGGCCCGGAGCACGCGCCGCACTGGCACATGGAGAACATCCCGCGGCGGATCGTCCCGATGCTGCTCGCCGGCGGCGCCACGCGAGGAGGACCTCCACCGGATGCTGGTCGGCAACCCCGCCCGGCTGCTCACCCCGAGGACACCGGTCATGACGCTGCGCACCTCGATCGCCACCGTCTGCCTCAGCGGGACGCTCGAGCGAGAAGCTCCACGCCTGCGCCGAGGCCGGCTTCGACGGGGTCGAGATCTTCGAGCCGGACCTGGTCGCCTCGCCCGCCAGCCCCGAGGAGATCCGGGCGCTGGCCGAGCGGCTCGGGCTCACGCTGGACCTCTACCAGCCGTTCCGCGACGCCGAGGGCGTCGACGAGGCGCTCTTCCCCGGCGTCCTGCACCGCGCCCGGGCCAAGTTCCGTCTGATGCAGCGGCTGGGCATCGACACCATGCTCGTGTGCAGCAACGTCGCCACGGCCACGGTCGACGACGACGAAGTGTCGGCGGCCCAGCTGCGCCGGCTCGGTGACGCGGCCGCCGAGCACGGCGTCCGGCTCGCCTACGAGGCCCTGGCGTGGGGCCGCTACGTCGACGACTACCGACGCGCATGGCGGATCGTCGAGCTTGCCGACCACCCGGCGGTCGGCGTGTGCCTGGACAGCTTCCACATCCTGTCCCGCGGGCACGACCCCGCCGCGATCGAGGAGATCCCCGGCGAGAAGATCTTCTTCCTCCAGCTCGCCGACGCGCCCGCGCTGACGATGGACGTGCTCTCGTGGAGCCGGCACCACCGGCTGTTCCCGGGCGAGGGCGCCTTCGACCTGGCCGCGTTCGTCGGCCACGTGCTGACGCCGGCTACACCGGACCCATGTCGCTCGAGGTCTTCAACGACACGTTCCGCCAGACCGACGTGCGTGCGCACCGCCCAGCAGGCCAAGCGTTCCCTGACCTGGCTGCGAGGACCAGGTCGCCGACGCCGCAGCGATCGGTGCCGACGCCCGCCGGCTGCCCGGGTCGACGCAGCCCGCCGGCTTCGACTTCGTCGAGGTCAAGGCCGAGGACGCCGGCGACGTGGACGTCATGCTGCGCCAGCTCGGCTTCACCTTCCGCGGCCACCACCGCAGCAAGCCGGTCCGGCTCTGGACCCAGGGCAGCGCCCGCGTCGTGTGCAACGAGCAGCTGGCCCGCGACTGGGAGCCGACGCTGGCGGCCGTCGGCTTCGAGGTCGCCGACCCGGCCGCGTCCGCAGCCCGCGCCCGCCTTCTCGAGGCGCCGGCGGTCTTCCGTCGTACGCCGGGCGAGCGAGCAGGACCTCGCCGCCTTCCGGGCGCCGGACGGGACCGAGATCTTCCTCGCCGGCGTCGCGTCCGGCGACACCGCGTGGGTGCCGGAGTTCGAGGGCGGCGACGTACCGGCCGACGGCCTGCTGACCGGCATCGACCACGTCAACCTCGCCCACCCGTGGCAGACCTTCGACGAGGCCGTGCTGTTCTACACCAGCGTCCTGTCGCTGCGGCCGGCCAGCAGCCAGGAGGTGGCGGCACCCACCGGGCTGGTGCGCAGCCACGTCGTCCGCAGCGACGACGGCCGCGTCCGGCTCGCACTCAACGTCGCCCCGCTCGCCTTCGACCGGCACGGCGGCTACCCCCAGCACGTGGCCTTCTCGAGCCACGGACACGATGGCGGTCGCCCGCGCGGCCCGGGAGCGCGGGCTTCGGCCGCTGCCGATCCCGCGCAACTACTACGACGACCTCGCCGCCCGCTTCGCCCTGGACCCCGGTCTGGTCGACGAGATGGAGGACCTCGGCGTGCTCTACGACCGGGACGGCGCGGGCGACTTCCTGCACTTCTACACCGAGACGGTGGGCGGCGTCTTCTTCGAGGTCGTCGAGCGACGCGGCGGGTACGACGGGTACGGCGCACCCAACGCGCCGGTCCGGCTGGCGGCCCAGCACCTCCGTGAGGAGAGAAGCCACACCGCGCGGTGAAGGCGCCGAACGCGTCTTCACCGGTGCGGCCACGCTCGCCGTGGTCCTGGTGGAGCGGGCTCAGCGGCGCAGCCGGATCGTGCGCGGCTCCAGCCACTTCTCGTGGTACTTGCCGTCGTCCCACGTCAGCCGGGACCGCACCGTGAACCTCCCGGGCCGCGTCGCCTGCGAGCAGAACTCGAAGCGGCCGCGGCCGCGCTTCGGGTCGGACCCCTTCCACTCGTAGCCGGTGGCGACCTGCTTGCCACGGGAGTCGACGAGGAACAGCTCCAGCGACCAGTCGCTGCCCTCGGCCCGCACCCGGTAGCGGTAGCCGTGGCTCTGGCAGCCCTTCTCGAAGGCCGCCGTCGCCGGAGTGGACCGAGCCGGTCGCGCGGACGTGCTGGAGCGAGTGCAGCTCATCGTCGGGGTCGGGCAGCGCGGTCGCGGGCGGCGTGACCGCCAGCGCACCTGCGGCCAGGACGGCGGCCGCAAGGCGCCGAGCCTGCGCCATACGGGCGTGCGTCATGGATCCCTCCTCCACCGGGTTTGACCCCGGTTCCGTTTCATACTCTCGGTATGTCAACGCACCAGATCGCACCGGGTCAC
This sequence comes from uncultured Actinomycetota bacterium, assembly GCA_963812345.1. Classification (GTDB taxonomy): domain Bacteria; phylum Actinomycetota; class Actinomycetes; order Propionibacteriales; family Nocardioidaceae; genus Nocardioides. The sequence goes on along the minus strand of CAWEVA010000022.1, from coordinate 100,748 downwards.
GGCAACCCGGTGTGACCTGCGCCGCGGCCGAGGGCCCCGCTTGGCCGTCGCCCTTGGCGAACGCTGGAGCCCGTGGACCATCGAGCTGTGAATCCCCGGAAGAAGACGGTGACGCCTCCGGTGGTTTCGCGGACCACGCTCATGACGTGGTGTGCGCGAGGGGGGAGTTGAACCCCCACGTCCGTTCGGACACACGGACCTGAACCGTGCGCGTCTGCCTATTCCGCCACTCGCGCGAGAAGCGGGCCAAGGCTATCCCAGCGCCGAGATCTTCCCCAAACCGCCCACGCCGCCGTGGGGCCGGTGGCCCGAGGAGGTCCCACCGATACGATCGGGCTCGATCGGGGGCTGACCGGTCATGCTGTCGTGCGCGGAAGGAGGCGGAACCGTGGGTGGACTGCAGAACTTCGAGCACAAGCTGGAGCAGATGATCTCCGGCGCCTTCGCCCGCGCCTTCCGCAGCGCCGTCCAGCCCGTCGAGATCGCCGCCGCGCTGCAGCGGGAGTGCGACAACAACGCCCAGATCCTCTCCCGCCAGCGGCGGATGGCGCCCAACGCGTTCCACGTCGAGCTGTCCCAGGCCGACCTCGACCGGCTCTCGCCGTACGACACCGCGCTCGCCGAGGAGCTGACCCACCAGGTCGAGGACCACGCCGAGCAGCAGGGCTACGTCTTCCCCGGCCCGGTGCGCATCGAGTTCGAGGCCGCCGACGACCTCACCACCGGCCGGTTCCGGATCCGCAGCAAGGCGCAGGCCCAGGTGACCGGGAGCGCCACGCACACCCAGGTCGGCCGGGCCCGCGCCCTGCTCGACGTCAACGGCACCCAGCACCCGCTCCAGCCTCCCGGCCTCGTGGTGGGTCGCGGCACCGAGGCCGACGTCCGGATCAACGACCCCGGCGTGAGCCGCCGGCACGTCGAGTTCGAGGTCGACCTCGGCAGCGGCGGCCCGCCGCGCATGTCCGTCCGCGACCTCGGCTCGACCAACGGGATGCTCGTCGACGGCCACCGGATCACCCGCACCGCCGTCCACGACGGGACCACGGTGAAGATCGGCAACACCACGATGACCGTCCGCGTCATCGAGGAGGGCGCGGATGTCTGAGCTCACGCTGTTCCTGATCCGGCTCGCCTACCTGGCCATCCTGTGGATCTTCGTGCTCTCCGCGATCTCCGTGATCCGCTCCGACATGTTCGGCGCGCGGGCCCCCGCACCCGACCGCGGGGCAGCCCGGGCACCGGCAAGTCCAAGAAGAGCAGCAAGCCCCCGCCGAAGCGGCGGGGCAGCCCGACCCACGTGCTCGTCGTCGACGGCGCCAACTCCGGGGAGCGCGCCGACCTGGCGAAGGCGCCGATCCTGATCGGGCGGGGCAACGACGCGGCGATCCGCCTCGACGACGACTACGTCTCCACCCGGCACGCCCGGATCGCGTCCTCCGGCGACCAGTGGTTCGTCGAGGACCTCGGCTCCACCAACGGCACCTACATCGGCAGCGCCCGGATCACCCAGCCCACCACGCTCACGCTGGGCACCCAGGTCCGGATCGGCAAGACGATCCTCGAGCTGAGGAAATGATGCTGCGCCTCGACTACGCGGCGATCTCCGACGTCGGCCGGGTCCGCAAGGACAACCAGGACTCCGGCTACGTCGGGCCCTGGGTGATGGCCGTGTGCGACGGCGTCGGCGGCGCGGCCCGGGGCGACATCGCGTCGAGCACGGCCATCCAGCAGCTGCGCAAGCTGGACGAGAAGCCCACCGACGACCTGCTCGGCCAGGTGGCGGGCGCCATCCACCGGGCCCACGACCGGATCGGCGAGCTCGTCGACGAGGAGCCCGCCCTCAACGGCACCAGCACCACCGCCACCGTCGCCCTCTTCGACGGGGAGCGGCTCGGCATGGGCCACGTCGGAGACAGCCGCGCCTACCTCTTCCGCAACCAGGAGCTCCGCCAGCTGACCAAGGACCACACCTTCGTCCAGACCCTGATCGACGAGGGCCGGATCACCGAGGACGAGGCGCGGGTCCACCCGCACCGCAACCTCATCCTCCGGGCGCTCGACGGCATGGGCGAGGCCGAGCCCGACCTCTTCCACGTCGAGCTCGAGCCCGGCGACCGGCTGCTGCTGTGCAGCGACGGCGCCTGCGGCGTCCTCGACGACGGCCGGCTGGCCGACATCCTCCGGGGCGGCAGCCCCGACTACGCGGCCGTCGAGCTGGTCCGCGCCAGCCTCGACGCCGGCAGCACCGACAACGTCACCTGCCTCGTCGCCGACGTGGTCGACGCCGCCGAGGCCGGGCCCGGAGACCTCAGCCCGATGCTCGTCGGAGCCGCGGCCGACCTCAAGCGCAAGCGGGGCGGCGCGATGACCAGCCTCTTCCGCGGACACCGCTCCGGTGACACCGGCGAGCTCGAGCCGGTGCGTCGCCGACATCCCCGACGACGTACCCCACGCGATCACCAGCGACCCGATCGACCCCGAGGAGGCCCGCTACGCGCCCCGGCCGCCGCGCCGGTTCGTCTGGGTCCGGCGGCTGCTCGCTGCGGTCGTCGTGATCGGCCTGCTCTGGATCGGGCTCGCCGCCGCCTGGTCGTGGAGCCAGGACCAGTACTACGTCGGCGAGAGCGGCGGGGTGGTGACGATCTACCGCGGCCTCAACGGCGACCTGGCCGGCGTCGAGCTGTCGAGCCCCTACGAGTCGAGCGACGTCGACCTCGACCGGCTCTCCGACTTCGACGCCGACAGGGTCCGCGAGGGCATCGAGGCCGGCAGCCTCGGCGACGCCCGGAGCACCGTCGAGAACCTCGCGCAGCGGCAGTCCGACGACACCTCGACCGACGGGTCGGGTGGCTGAGGTGTCACAGACGTCGAGCCTCCTGGGATTCGTGCACCGGCGCCGCCGGGGCGCGGAGCTCTTCCTGCTCGTCCTCGCGCTCGCCGTCGGCATCGGCGCCTACGCCGCCGTCGGGCTCGGGGTCGAGGGCGAGATCCCGGCCGACATCCTCGGCGTACGGCGGCTGGCTGGCCGCGCTGATCATCGCCGCCCACGTCGTCGTCCGCCTCACCGCGCCGTACGCCGACCCGGTGCTGCTGCCGGTCGTCGCCGCGCTCAACGGGCTCGGCCTGGCGGTGATCCACCGGCTCGACCTGGCCTACGAGGCCGCCGACCGGACGGCCGGCTTCGCCCAGAAGCAGCTGACCTGGATGACCCTGGGGGTCGCGCTGTTCGTGGCCACCCTGGTCTTCCTGCGCGACCACCGGGCCCTGCAGCGGTTCACCTACACCCTCGGCCTGACCGCCATCGTGCTGCTGCTCCTGCCGATGGTCCCCGGCCTGGGCACCACCATCAACGGCGCCCGGATCTGGATCCGGCTCGGCCCGTTCAGCTTCCAGCCCGGCGAGGTCGCGAAGGTGCTGCTGGTCATCGCCTTCGCCGGCTACCTCGTGCTGCACCGCGACGCGCTCGCGCTGGCCGGGCGCCGGGTGCTCTTCGTCGACCTCCCCCGCGGACGCGACCTCGGCCCGATCCTGGTGATGTGGCTGCTCAGCCTCGCCATCCTCGTCTTCCAGCGCGACCTCGGCTCGAGCCTGCTGTTCTTCGGCCTGTTCCTGGTCATGCTCTACGTCTCCACCGAGCGACCCGGGTGGCTGGTGGTCGGCGCCGGCTTGTTCGTCGGCGGCGGGCTGCTCGCGTAGCAGCTCTTCGCCCACGTGCAGGCGCGGGTCGACATCTGGCTTGACCCGTTCGACCACTACGGCGAGGGCACCGACGACACCGGCCTTCCAGCCCGTCGAGGCGATGTTCGGCATGGGCTGGGGCGGGCTGATCGGCCGCGGCTTCGGCGACGGCAGCCCGGACCGGGTCCCCTACGCCGAGTCCGACTTCATCGTCGCCGCGATCGGCGAGGAGCTCGGGCTCACCGGCGTGATCGCCGTCGATCCTGATGTACGGCATCATCGTCGAGCGCGCGCTCCGGGCCGCGCTGGTCTGCCGCGACGGCTTCGGCAAGCTGATCGCCACCGGGCTGGCCGGCGTGCTCGCGCTCCAGGTCTTCGTCGTCATCGGCGGCGTCACCGGGCTGATCCCCCTCACCGGACTGACCACGCCGTTCCTGTCCTACGGCGGCTCGTCCCTGGTCGCGAACTGGGTGATCATCGCCCTGCTGCTCCGGATCTCCGACCAGGCCCGCCGGCCGGTCGCCCTCCGCTCGCTGCCCGAGGACCGACGCAGCCCGACAGCGAGACCACCCAGGTGGTGAAGCTGCCCGATGAACAAGCCGATCCGCACGATCTCGATCTTCTGCCTGCTGCTGTTCCTCGCGCTGATGATCAACGCGACCTACCTGCAGTACTACCAGGCCGGCGCGCTCGAGCAGGACCCGCGCAACCGACGGGTCCTCGCCGCGTCCTTCTCCGGCGACCGGGGCGCGATCCTGGTCGGCCGCGAGGCCGTCGCCGAGAGCGTGACGTCGGACGACCAGTACGAGTTCCAGCGGCGCTACCCGCAACCGTTCAAGTACTCCCACGTCACCGGCTGGTTCTCCTACTTCAGCCAGACCGGCATCGAGCAGTCGCAGAACGACGTGCTCTCCGGCGACGACTCACTGCTGTTCGTCACCCGCCTGGTCGACCTGCTGAGCAACTCCACCCCGAAGGGCGGCAGCGTCCAGCTGACCCTCGACCCCGCCGCCCAGGACGCCGCGTTCGAGGGGCTCGAGGCCCTGCCCGGTGAGGCCCAGGGCGCCGTGGTGGCGCTCGAGCCGAGCACCGGCAAGATCCTGGCGATGGTCGTCCAGCCCCAGCTACGACCCCAACCTGATGGCGAGCCACGACTTCGGCGACGTCGCCGACACCGCCCGAGCGTCTGGGTGAGGACCGAGTCCGAGCCGCTGCTGAACCGCGCCATCCAGACCACGCTCCCGCCGGGCTCGACGTTCAAGATCGTGACCGCGGCCGCCGCCCTCGAGAGCGGCAACTACGCCGACTCCGACGCGCTGGTGCCCGGCGGCCCGACCTACCAGCTGCCGCTCACCAGCGGCGAGTCGGGCGTGATGGACAACGGCGGGCGGGCCTGCGGCACCGACCGGATCCCGATGATCCAGGCGATGGAGCAGTCCTGCAACACCTCGTTCGCCCCGCTCGCCGACGAGCTCGGCCCCGAGGCCATGCGCGAGCAGGCGGAGGCCTTCGGCTGGAACTGCGACGTACCTCGAGGACCTGCCCCTGCAGGCGGAGTCCGCCTATCCCGGAGGACATGGACGCGGCCCAGACGGCACTGTCCGGCTTCGGGCAGTTCGAGCGTCACCGCGACCCCGCTGCAGATGGCGATGGTGGTCGCCGCCGTCGCGAACGGCGGCATCGTGATGCAGCCCTACCTCGTCGACGAGGTCCGCTCGCCCGAGCTCGACGTCCTCGACAAGACCGAGCCGGAGGACGCTCTCCGCGGGCGGTCTCCGCCTCCACCGCCGAGGAGCTCAAGGAGATGCTGGTCTCCACGGTCGACAACGGCACGGCGAGCCCGGCCGCCATCCCGGGCGTCGAGGTCGGCGGCAAGACCGGCACCGCCGAGAGCGGCCGCGCCGACGTCCCGCCGTACGCCTGGTTCGTGTCGTTCGCGCCCGCCGACGACCCGCAGGTCGCGGTCGCGGTGATGATCCAGAAGGCCGACATCCCGCGCGGCGAGATCGCCGGCGGCGCCGTCGCCGGACCGATCGCCAAGTCGGTGATGGAGGCGGTGATCCAGTGACGGAGGAGAACCGCCGCTTCGTCGACGCGGCCCGCCGCTACGCGCTCGACTCCCGGATCGCCACCGGCGGCATGGGCGAGGTCTGGCGGGCCACCGACACCGTGCTGGGCCGCCAGGTCGCGGTGAAGCTGCTCAAGGCGGAGTACGCCGACGACGCGACGTTCCGCTCCCGGTTCGAGACCGAGGCCCGGCACGCCGCGTCCCTGCACCACCCGGGCGTCGCCGCGGTCTACGACTTCGGCGAGGCCGACGCGACCGACGGTTCCGGGGTGGCCCGCCCCTACCTGGTGATGGAGCTCGTCGACGGCCAGCCGCTCTCGGCCCTGCTCGCAGCCCGGCCAGCCGCTGGACCCCGACGCCACCCGCGACCTGCTCGCCCAGGCGGCCGACGCGCTCGGTGCCGCGCACGCGGCCGGGATCGTGCACCGCGACGTGAAGCCCGCCAACCTGCTGGTCACGCCGGACCGCACGGTCAAGATCACCGACTTCGGCATCGCCCGCGCGGCCGAGGGCATGTCGCTCACCGAGACCGGGCAGGTGATGGGCACCCCGCAGTACCTCTCCCCGGAGCAGGCCCAGGGCGGCACCGCGACGCCCGGCGTCCGACGTCTACTCCCTCGGCGTGGTGGCCTTCGAGTGCCTGGCCGGCCGCCGGCCCTTCGTCGCCGAGAGCGCGGTCGCCACCGCGCTGGCCCACCTGCGCGAGCCGGTGCCCGAGCTGCCCGACGACGTACCCGCCGACCTGGCGGCCGTCGTCCGCCGGGCGATGGCGAAGTCCCCCGAGGACCGGTTCGCCGACGCGACCGAGCTCGCCGCGGCCCTGCGCAACCCCGCCGCCGTCGGGGCTGGCTCCCGACCGCACCCAGGTGCTGACCGGGGCCGCGCCGGTGCCGGCTCCCGCGACCGCGCCGACCCCCGTGCCCACCCCGGCCGCTGCCGCCGCGAGCCGGCGCCGCCGGAAGCTGCCGTGGCCGTGGATCCTGCTCGGTCTCCTCGTGGTCGCGGCCATCGTCGCCGTGGCCCTGCTGGCCGGCGCCGACGAGGACCAGCCGGACCCACCCGCGGCCCAGCAGAGCGAACCGACGACCCAGCCCACCGAGCAGGACCCCACGACGCCGGAGCAGCAGCAGAGCTCACCGCCCCCGACCGAGGACAACACGGTGCAGGTCGACGAGTCCGACTACGTCGGCCGTGACGTCGACGAGGTCGAGGACGAGCTGCAAGGACCTCGGGCTGAACGTGCGCAAGGACGAGCAGGACAACCCCGGGGACGAGGAAGAGGACTCCGTCGAGGGCGTCGATCCCACCGGGACGCTCGAGGAGGGCGACACCGTCACCGTGACCTACTGGGGCAAGCCGCCGCCCGAGGAAGAAGAGCCGTTGCCGCCGACCGAACCGCCCGGCCAGGAGAATCAGCCGTGAACGGGCACCTGGTCGGCGGGCGCTACGAGCTGGGCGAGCTGCTCGGCCGGGGCGGCATGGCCGAGGTCCGCAAGGGCACCGACAGCCGGCTCGGCCGGGTCGTCGCGGTCAAGCGGCTGCGCACCGACCTCGCCAGCGACGCGACGTTCCAGGCCAGGTTCCGGCGAGAGGCACAGTCCTCGGCGTCGCTCAACCACCCCGCGATCGTCGCCGTCTACGACACCGGCGAGGAGACCGCCAGCGACGGCTCCGGCGTCGCCCAGCCCTACATCGTCATGGAGTACGTCGCCGGACGCACGCTGCGCGACATCCTCCGCGAGGGCCGCAAGATCCTGCCCGAGCGGGCCCTCGAGATCACCAGCGGCGTCCTCTCCGCGCTCGACTACAGCCACCGGGCCGGGATCATCCACCGCGACATCAAGCCCGGCAACGTGATGCTCACCCCGAGCGGCGACGTGAAGGTGATGGACTTCGGCATCGCCCGCGCCATCTCGGACGCCTCCTCGACCATGACCCAGACCGCGGCCGTCGTCGGCACCGCGCAGTACCTCTCCCCCGAGCAGGCCCGCGGCGAGACCGTCGACTCCCGCTCCGACGTCTACTCCGCCGGCTGCCTGCTCTACGAGCTGCTCACCGGCCGGCCGCCGTTCGTCGGCGACAGCCCGGTGGCGGTCGCCTACCAGCACGTGCGCGAGCCGGCGGTGCCCCCCAGTCCGACCACGACACCGAGCTGCCGCGAGGCCATCGACGCGATCGTGATGAAGGCGCTGGCCAAGCGGGTCGAGGACCGCTACCAGAGCGCGGCGGCCATGCGCAGCGACATCGAGCGCTACCTCGCGGGCCGGCCGGTCCACGCCGTCGTACCCCCGCCCCCGCCGACGACGACGATCCCCGCCTCGGCCGCGACGGCCGTCGGCGCGCCCGTTCCCGACGAGGACGAGGACGACTCCCGCAGCCGGAAGGTGCTCTACGTCCTGCTCGGCCTCCTCCTGCTCGCCCTGATCGCGGCCGGCGGCGTACCTGCTGCCATCGCATCTTCGAGTCGCCGCCCGAGCAGGTCCGGGTGCCCGACCTGATCGGCAAGACCGAGGCCGAGGCGCGCGCGGAGATCGGCAACGCCGGCCTCGCGGTCGGGCGACGTGGAGTTCCGCGAGGACCCCAACGTCAGGGCTGACCGGGTGATCGAGCAGGACCCGAACCGGGACCAGTTCGTCGACCCGGACTCGGAGGTGGACCTCGTCGTCTCCAGCGGCAAGCCGCTGGTCGAGGTCCCCTTCGTGGTGGGCAGACCCCGGACGGCCGCCGCCGCGGCGCTGCGGCGAGGCCAACCTCGAGGTGACCATGCAGGAGCGAGAGTCCGACGAGCCGGCCGGCCGGGTGCTCTCGACCGATCCACCCGCGGGCGACACGGTCCCCGAGGGCACCCTGGTCACGGTGTTCTACTCCGACGGACCCGAGCAGGTGCCCGGACGTCGTGGGCCTCCAGCGGCGGGAGGCCGAGCAGGTCGATCCGTGACGCCGGCTTCGAGCCCGAGCGTCGTGCAGGACCGCGAACACGACCGAGCCCAGGGGCACGGTGATCCGGCAGAGCCCGGCGGGCGGCCAGGATGCGCCGGAAGGGTCCACGGTCACGATCGTGGTCTCGGCCTTCGAGGAGGAGCCCTCCGAGTCGCCCACGCCGACCGAGCCACCGCCGGAGACGACACCGACACCGCCCCCGGACGAGACGATCCCCCCGACCGAGTCACCGGCCGTCCAGCGCTCGCTGCGGCCGGGCCGCGATCAGCGCAGCGGCTCGGCGTAGCTCAGGTCGAGTCAGGCCGTCGTACGCCGGGGCGGTGACCTGCGCCTCGGAGCTGGAGGTCCCAGCCCACCGAGATGTCGGGGATCGCGGCCTGCTCGCGGTAGATCTGCAGGTAGTCGTCGTCCGCGATCGGCCCGGACCAGCTCCGCCTGGTCGCCGACGGCCTCGATGACGTAGGGCTGCGGGTAGGGCACGCCGTGGAGCTGCACGGCGTTGCCCTCGCACTTGATGCCGGTGGTGGTCACCACCCGCTGCCCCTGGACGGTGACCGCGGTGGCCCCGCCCTTCCACATGGCGTTGACCACCGCCTGGATGTCCTGCTGGTGGACGACGAGGAGGTTCAGGTCCTGGGTCGTCGAGTTGATGACCTCCTCCGGCGCGTCGGACAGGGTGACGGTGACGCCCGGGCCGGTCTCGCGGGGTCAGTCCGGCCGGGTCCTCGAGCCGCTCGACGCTGGCGGTTGAACCGGTTGACGATCCTGTCGTTCACGGACCGCTGCCAGCTGCTCGACCTCGGCGTTCAGGTCGGCGACCCGTTGCTGGAGGGCGTCGTACTCCTCGGCCTCGCTGGTGGTGAGCGCGGCCAGGTCGGTGTAGCGCCCAGGGCGGAGGTCGGTGCCCTCGCTGTTGGTGGCGCTGACCACGAACAGGGCGCCGCAGAGCAGTACGACGGCGGGGGTGCCGATCCGCCATCGCCCCCACGGGCGACGCGGACGCTCCGGGGCGTCGTCCGCCCTCGGCGTCGGAACCCTCACTCATGCCGACTACGCTAGCCTCCGCCCCGCCGAAGCCGACCCAAGGAGTACAAGGGTGTCCAAGCAGAAGGCCAGGCAGGATTTCCTCGACCCGGTCCGGGGCCCCGTGTTCTCGGCGCGCTTCGTGGTCGCGCTGCTGCTCATCGCCGCTCGGCATCGCCTGGATCGCCTACTACTACCTGGCCGGTCCGGGTCGACCCCACGGTGATCCCCGCCCCGGAGCCGGGCAACCCCGCGTTCATGGCCGACCTCGGCGACTGGAACTACCTGATCGGTTTCGGCGCGATCATGGTCGGCCTGGCCCTCTCGGCCCACCCGAGCACCCCGCTCGGCCGCGGTCGCGGCGTCGTGATCGGGATGCTCGCCTGCTTCCTGATCGGCCTGCTGTGGATCTGCACCTTCTACGTCTTCAGCAACGACATCGACAAGCTCCCGGTCTTCGACGACCTCGGCCAGTTCAACCTCGTCGTCGGCATCGCGCTTCATGGCCGTCGGCTTCACCTTCGCCACCCGCTGGGAGTGAGCGCGCCGAGCCGGCGCCAGCTGCACCGCGCAGACCCGGGCCGAGCCGGCGCCAGTTACCGCCACGACCCGGGAGCCGGCGCCGAGTTTGCGGCTTGTTGACGCCACGGCGCCAGGCTGACTTTGCACAATGGGGGATAACTCTGTGCATAACTACACGCGTGTAGTTCTCCACAGGTGATTCCACAGCTGTGGACAACATCCGAGGGGTAACTCGCGCCGGCTCGGCGAGATCGCCGGTAACTCGCGACGGCTCGATCAGGTGAGGGTGGCGGTGCGGGCCAGGACGGCCGCGACGAGCCCGAGGGTGAGGGCGACCAGGCCGGCCGACCTGCCACAGCGTGCGGCTGCTGCCGCGGCGAGTAGACCAGGACGGCGGCGATCAGCACGCCGCCCAGGAAGCCACCGAGGTGCCCCTGCCAGGAGATGAAGCCGCGGCCGACGACGGTGATCAGGAAGTTGATCCCGATCCAGACCAGGATCGGCTGCGCGTTGCCGCCCACCTTGAACGCGAGCACCAGCAGCGCGCCCATCAGGCCGAAGATCGCACCCGAGGCGCCGAGGGTGGAGCCGTTGAGCGGCGGCCAGCCAGTAGACCACGCGTCGAGCCGGCCAGCGCGGACAGCAGGTAGAGCGCCAGGAAGCGGCCCCGCCCGATGGCCTGCTCGAGCTGCGGGCCGAGGAACCACAGCGCCAGCATGTTGAAGCCGATGTGCCAGATCTCGACGTGGGTGAAGGCACTGGTGAACAGCTGCCAGTAGGCGCCGTCGGAGACGCCGTCGATCCACGTCCGTGAGTCCGAGAGGGTGCAGGCGTTCTCGCCGAGGCCGGGGAAGAACTGGTCCGGCCGGCCGGTGGGGACGCAGCGACCCTCCGGCAGCAGGGCGAGGCGGGGGTACAACGGGCTGCGTTGCCCGCCGGTGGCGACCAGGAGGAGCCAGACCGCCGCGTTGATGGCGATCAGGACGATCGAGGTCAGGCCGGGGTTGCCGGACCGCAGGCCGCCGTACGCCGTCCGGCCGCTGCGCGTGGACTTCCGGCCCTCCGCGACGCACGACGGGCACTGGAACCCGACCGCCGCGTCGTGCATGCAGTCGGGGCAGATCGGCCGGTCGCAGTGCTGGCAGCGGATGTACGTCTCACGGCCGGGGTGCCGGTAACAGGTCGGCACCCCGGTCTCGGGAGTGGGTCTGCTCGCTCAGGGGCGCATCGACCTCGACGGACTCGATGATGACCTCCTCGGCCGGGCGGTCGCCGGGACCGGTCGGGGCGGTGGCGATGGCGTCGACCACGTCGCGCGAGGACTGGTCGGCGACCTCGCCGAAGATCGTGTGCTTGAAGTTCAGCCACGGGGTGGCGCCGACGGTGATGAAGAACTGCGAGCCGTTGGTGCCGGGGCCGGCGTTGGCCATGGCCAGCAGGTAGGGCTTGTCGAAGGTCAGCTCGGGGTGCGGCTCGTCCTTGAACGTGTAGCCCGGGCCGCCGGTGCCGGTGCCGAGCGGGCAGCCGCCCTGGATCATGAAGCCGTCGATGACCCGGTGGAAGCCGAGGCCGTCGTAGAACGGGCCGGTCCGGCCGTTGCCGGCGTCGTAGGACTTGGTCCCCTCGGCGAGGCCGGTGAAGTTCTCGACCGTCTCCGGGGCGTGGTCGGGGAACAGGTCGACGGTGATGTCGCCCTTGTTCGTCTTCAGGATGGCCTGGGCTCCGGACATGACTACCTCTCGCATGAGTGGGTACGGCGACGTCGACGTCGACCGCGCTGTGCGACCCGATCCTCGCACGGGCCACAAGGTGGCCCGCCGCTGGCCGGGTGCTGCAAAGCATGGTCGAATGGACGTGAACCGACGAGAGGAAGTGCCACGCCATGGGTCTGCGCAAGAAGAAGTCCCTGATCGACCGAGCCAACGACTACGTCGAGAGCGCCAAGCCGCAGATCGAGTCGGCCGTTGCCTCGGCCAAGGACCGCGCGACGCCACTGCTCTCCGAGGCCCGTGACAAGGCGGCGCCCGTGATCTCCGAGGCCCGCGGCAAGGCGGCGCCCCTGATCGCCGATGCCCGCGAGAAGGTCGGCCCGGTCGTCGCCGACGCGCGGACCAAGGCGGGCCCGGTGATCGCCGAGGGCGCCGCGGTGGCCGCCGACAAGGCCGCCATCGGTGCCGCCCTGGCCGCCGAGAAGGCCGCCCTCGGACGCGACCTGGCCGCGGCGAAGGCGGCCGAGCTCCGCAAGGAGTCCAAGAAGGGCGGCAAGCTCAAGAAGCTGCTCCTCTTCGGCGGTCTCGCAGCAGCCGCCGGGCGTGGCGTACAAGAAGCTGAGCGGCGCAGTCCACCAGCGACAACTGGCAGTCGTCGTACACCCCGTCGCCCGCTCCGTCCTCGGACGCCTCGCGGCCGGTCGCGACGGAGCCCGCCGACGACAGCGCCGGCTCCTCGCCCGACGAGGCGCTGGCGGACGAGGCCGGCGAGCCGCACCCGGTGTCGACGCCGGACGACCCGGCCGAGGTGATCAGCCTCGAGGACGAGTCCGACGCGGGCTCGAAGCCCTCGCACAAGGCCTGATCTCCTGGGCCTGACCCGGCCCGCAGCACCAGCGCGTCACCGGCCGGAGGAGCCGCTCACCGAGCGATCTCCTCCGGCCGGTTCGCTGCCACCCAGGCGTCGATCTGCTCCCACCAGCCGAAGAGCCACTCGATCCTCTCCTCGCGACCGGTCGGGATCTCGTCGTGCGGCACCTGCCACCACCGCATGATGATCCGCTTGTCCATGGGCAGCTCGCGCCACACGTCGCCCACGGTCAGCATGTGGTCGAGCCCGGTGTGCGCGACCAGGACGACGTCGGCCTCGGGGGCCGCGTCGAGGGCGGCGATAACGCCGCCCGGGCGCGGAGCCAGGACGTTGGTCATCGCCTCGGCCCGCCGGGCCATCCGCTCCAGCCCCAGCTTGCGCAGCCGGTCGATTCCACGCTGCCGCCGCTCCGGCGTGAAGTTGCCGCCCTCGGGGAAGATCACGAACGCGTCGTTCTCGTCGAGACCGGATGGCCAGCAGCGCCGATCTGCGACTCGAGGTCCTCACCCGCCGCCGGGTTCGGGGTGATGAACCGGGCCGGGATCCGGCGCAGCACCACGTCGATCATCGGGTCCCAGGCGAGGGTGTCCTTGAGGACCACCCGCGGCTCGCGGGAGTACCAGTGCATCAGCGCGTGGATCAGCGTGAACGAGTCGCCGGGCCCGGCGTGCCGGCAGCAGACCAGGATCGGCTTGCCCGGGTGCGCGTCGGGCGTCGGACCGCTCGGTCTCGATCCGCAGCGCCAGCACCCGCCGGGCCTCGCGGAAGAACACCCACATCACGCCCTGCACCAGGTCGTAGTGGATGCCCTCGAAGTACGGCGTCCGGATCCGCCAGCCGAACCCGGACGCCAGCCAGAGCCCCAGCAGCACGACCAGGAGCAGCGACTCGCAGGTGAGGTACAGCATGACGACCCACATCAGGCGCAGCGCCCGCCAGCGGCCGGGCAGCACCGGCGAGAGCGCCGCGGCGACGATCAGCCACAGCGGCAGGCTGACCCAGACAGGACGGTCGTGACCAGGATGATCAGCGGGCGCGACGACCAGTCGCCGCAGCAGCCAGATCATGGCAACCGCTCGTCGAGGTACTCGACGGCTCGCCTCGTACGTCGCGTCGATCCGGTCGCTGGACCCCGGCGAAGTCCCGGTGGGCGAGCAGCGAGTCGTCGCGGCTCGACGTCCCGCGCGCCGGGAGCACGTGCGCCTCGACGCCGTCGGGCAGCTCGCCCATCTCGCGGGCGAACCGGTGCCGGCGGGCGATCTCGAACGACACCCGCGCCACCTCCCACGGCTTCCTCGGCGGCTTGAGGGGCCGGTCGATCCGGCCGACCTGGAGCACGAAGATCCGGGTCGCGCCGAGCTGCACGGCCCGGCCGACCGGGATCGAGTTGACGATCCCGCCGTCGAGGAAGTGCTCGCCATCCACCTTCGCCGGCGGCAGCAGCCCGGGTACGGCGGCGCTCGCGACGATGGCGTCCACCACCGGGCCCGAGTCGAACCAGTGCTCGGCGGCTCGTTCGATGCTGGCCGCGCACACCTGGAACCGCACCGGCAGCTCCTCGAAGGTGAGGTCGCCGAACTCGTCGCGCAGCCGCTCTGATCATCGGCTGCGCGGAGTAGATGTGGGTGCCCGTCGTCATCGCGCGGCGGACGGTGCGCAGCCGGCGGTCGCCGTACACGTCGCCGCTCTCGCGCCGCTCCCGTCCAGAGCTCGGCCATCCGGTCGATCGACGCGCGAGGGTCGGGTCGCGGGCCACCATCGCGCCGTTGAGTGCGCCGACGCTGGTGCCGAGGACCAGGTCGGGCGCGATGTCGCGCTCGAACAGCGCGCGCAGCATGCCCGACCTCGACCGCGCCGAGGACCCCGCCACCCCCGAGCACGAACGCCGTCGTCATGGGCGCATGGTCACGCCGTCGTCGGAGGTCGACGAGCTCGGGGTGCTCGGCCTTGAACCGCTGGGTGACCGGTGCTCGACCCAGAAGATCAGCAGCGGGATCAGGCCGGCGGCCAGGGCCAGGATGCGTGAACGCGAGCGTCCACTCGCCCGGCGGGACAGCAGGAACGCCACCACGACGTACACCATGAAGACCCAGCCGTGGACCACCCACATGATGCTCGCGTCCTCGCCGAAGGTCTGCAGGCCGCTGCCCTCGGAGGCGAGGTACTTCAGCGGGAGCGCGACCAGGGAGCAGAAGGCCAGCAGCACGCCGACGACGCAGGGCGAGCACACGGTAGGCGGCGAACAGCTTTTCACGCGCCCGAACCTACTGGGGCCTGCGTCAGCGTGTCCTCGGCGGCGTCGGCGCCGGCCTCGTCGCGCAGCCAGCGCCACCAGATGAACAGCGCGAAAGCGCCGAAGAACCACCACTCCACGGCGTAGAGCAGGTTGCGCAGCGCGGTGAACCGTCCGACCTCCGGCAGCTGGTCGAGGTCGGCCGGCTCCAGGCCGTCGGTCGGCCGGGTCGGTGACCGCATAGGCGCCGTAGAGGTCCTGGTCGACCCGCTGGACCAGGTCGGCGATCCGCAGCTGCGGGAGTACGTCGTCGTCGGGGTCCTCGTCGACGGCGGCGGATGCCCTCGGGGGGCTGGAGCCAGCCGACCAGCTCGGCCCGGCCGGTCGGCGGCGGGGGTGCCTCCTCCGGCGACGGGACCCAGCCGCGGACGACCGGGAGCGCCGGCCCGTCCGGCGCGGAGATCGCGAGCGGCGTGACCACCCAGTAGCCGTCTGCGGCCCTCGTGCTCGCGGCCGGACACGAACACCGTCGCCTCCGGGACCCAGCTGCCGTCGACGGTCACCGGCTGGCCGACCCGGTCTCCGGGAAACGGGTCGTCGGGGCCCATCGCCTCGGCCAGCGGGATCGGGTCCTGCTGCGTCAGGTCGGCCGCCTCGGCGGCGCGGCGCTCCTGCCACGCGTCGTACTGCCAGGCGCCGAGCACACCCGGCCACCACGACGCAGACCAGCGCCAGGAGGTGCACGCCCCAGAACCGCGGGGCCAGCAGCGACCGGCCGGGGAAGGTGCGCACTCCGGAAGCGTACAAACGCCGAGTCGGCGCCACTGCGGCGCAGTCGCCTCTCGGTTCGGTGCGGTTGGCGAGATCGACTGGTAAGACCACTTGACCACCGACCACGACGCGCGGCTACGGTCCCGCCGCATGCCCCTGCAGCCCGTCAGTCGCCGGTCGGTCCCCGACGATGTCTTCGACCAGGTCCTCGCCGGGGTCGTCGACGGCGAGATCGAGGCCGGCGAGGCCCTGCCCAGCGAGCGTCGACTGGCCGAGGTGCTCGGCGTCTCCCGGCCGGCGGTCCGCGAGGCCCTGCAGCGGATGGCCCAGACCCGGCTGGTGGAGGTCCGCCAGGGCGGCGCCACGATGGTCCGCGACTTCCGGAAGACCGCGGGCCTCGACCTGCTGCCCCGCCTGCTCGTGCGTGCCGGCAACCTCGACACCGCGGTGGCCCGCAGCATCCTCGAGGCCCGGCTCGTCATCGGACCAGGCGTGGCGGCCCTCGCCGCCGAGCGCGGCGGCCCAGCTGCGGCCGCGACCCTCACCGACTGCGTCGACGCGCTGGCCGCCACCGACGACGACGTGGAGCGTCAGCGACACGCGCTGGCCTTCTGGGACCTGGTCGTGGACGCCGCCGACTCGCTGACGTTCCGGCTGATGTTCAACAGCCTCCGGGCGGCCTACGAGCCCGCCCTCGAGGCGCTGGCGTCGTTGATGCGCGAGGAGGTCGGCCAGATCGGCGCCTACCGCGTCCTCACCGCCGCCATCGCCGAGGGCGACCCCGACACCGCCCGCGCCGCCGCCGAGCGGGTGCTCCGGCCGGCGACCCGCAACCTGATCACCGCACTCGAAGCCCTCGAGGAGAACGACGTGAGCAAGACAAGTCCCGACATCGAGGCCCTCGCCCGCACCCGGCTGGCCGCCGACGAGGAGCGGATCACCGGCAGCCGCCGCACCCAGGTGACCCTGGGTGCCGCCTGGCGGGCCTTCTGGCGGCACCCCTCGCCGTGGATGATCTCCACGCTTCCTGCTGGGCTCGGTCGCCGCCCGCGTGCTGGTGGGCGGCGGCTCCTGGTGGGAGCTGGTGATCCCCGGCGCACTGGTCGCGCTGTTCCCGGTGATCGAGTGGCTGATCCACGTCGGGATCCTGCACTGGCGTCCCCGCCGTGTGGGTCCGGTCGAGGTCGACTCCCTGCTGGCCCGCAAGCACCGCGAGCACCACGCCGACCCACGCGACATCCCGCTGGTGTTCATCCCCTGGCGGGCGCTCGCCTGGTTGCTGCCGGCGTACGTCGTGGTGGCCTGGCTGGCGATGCCGACCACCGCCGCGACGCTCAGCCTGCTGGTCTCGGTCTACGGGCTGAAGCTCGGCTACGAGTGGACCCACTACCTGATCCACTCCGACTACCGGCCGAAGACCGCGTCGTACAAGAAGGTCTGGCGCAACCACCGGCTGCACCACTACAAGAACGAGCACTACTGGTTCACCGTCACCACCGCCGGCACCGCCGACCGGCTCTTCGGCACCTGCCCCGACCCCGCACAGGCCCGCACCTCGAAGACGGTGAAGAACCTGCACGAGCTCGAGGCCGGCACGGCCGTCGAGTAGCCGCGTCAGAGCCCGGTGGGCTCGGCGATCGGGGTGACCTCGTTGCACACCGCGAACGGCAGCTCCTCGAGCAGGGTCACGGCCGCGGCCTGCGCCGGCCGGGGCACGCCGTAGCCGATCCGCCCGCTGCCGGGGTCGCCCACGCCCGAGCGGAAAGCGCCACCGAAGCCGGGCACCGGCCAGTCCCGGCCGAGGTCGATCCGGTCGAAGAGGTCGTCGCGGTTCGGCTCCATCCGGACGGTCGCGTTGTGGTCGCCGAAGGCGACGGTGAAGCCGGCCAGGTCGTCGAGGTTCGTGACCGGGTGCTTCGCCAGCAGGTCCTGCTGCTCCGCGGCGCCGGCGTCCGGGCCGAGCGCGTCGTTCAAGGGGATGCAGCCGCGCCGCAGGTACGTCGCCTCCGCGGGCTCGCCGACCAGCCCGGTCCAGGTCGGGTCGTTCGCCCAGACCCCCTCCCCGGCCTCGGCGGTGCCGGACACCACGAGGTGGTCCTCCGCGATCACCCGCGCCCCGTCGAGTGGCCCGGCGCCGGCCTCGACGGCGCGGGACACGGCGGCCGAGGTCGAGGTCGGGCCGGAAGGCCACGACGTAGCCGTTGCCGTCGGGACCGGTGAAGTGCGCCTCCCAGTCGACGTCGTCCTGGGTGAAGCCGTAGTCGAGCAGGAACTCGCTGTTGTCGGCCCGCAGCATGCCCTCGGCCAGCAGCGGCGCCTCCGTCCGGGCGCGCTCCCAGAAGCCGAACCGGTCCGAGACGGGATCCTCGCTCGTCAGGTCGGGGACGCCCAGGTCCTTGCGGATCTCGTCGAAGTCCGTGACGGTCACCGTCGTCGCCGAGCCGGGAACCAGCGCCAGTGCCGCCTCGGCGGGCTCGAGCCCGGCGTCGTACGGCGGGTGCGCGGTCGTCGTGGGCGAGTGGACTGGTGAGGGCTGGACGTCCGGTGGCGGGATGTCCGCGCCGCACCCGGCCGTGAGCACCACGGCCGCACCCAGCAGCGACGCCTCCAGTGCACAGACGTACATGGCAGCGCAGTCTGCCAAACACGCCGCGCGACCAGTCTTTTGACGGTCTCTTGACCCTCACCCCCCACGGTCTTTGAAGAGTTTCACAACGAGCTCTCCGGGGTGGGGAGCTGGCCAGTCCAGCAAGGGGTCCAACCATGCAGAAGAAGCACGCGTTCATTCCGCCGTCCACTCGCCGCCGCCGCGGTCACGTCAATTGCGCTGTCGCTCGTAGGCGCTTCCATGGCCGGAGCGGTCGACCCGAACAAGCAGAGCAGCTTCGGGAGGATGTTCCCGACGCTTGACGCCGACCCCGGTCGGGCCGGGTTTCAGGGGTTCACCCCCACCGACCAGGCGCTGACCGATCTGGTGCAGACCCAGGGGACAAGGGCCTGGCCCAGCTCGACAACGACGGTGTGCCGGCCGGGTTCACCTACCTGGGGCAGTTCATCGACCATGACCTGACGCGCAACCTGGACCCGTTGCCGACAGCTCAGCTGGACCCGACCACGCTGAAGAACTTCCGCACCGCCGCGTTCGACCTGGACTCGGTCTACGGCAAGGGCCGCACCGACGCCAGCAGCCGCCACCTGTACAACCCCGACGGCACCTTCAAGGTGACCGAGGAGGAAGACCAGGTCAACGGGGTGCCGGACCTGGTCCGCAACGCCGAACGGCGGGGCGCTGCTGATCGAGCCCCGCAACGACGAGAACCTGATCATCGCCCAGCTGCACCTGGCGGTGCAGAGCTTCCACAACCGGCTGATCGAGGAGGGCATGAACTTCAACGATGCCCGGCGGCTCACCCAGTGGCACTACCAGTGGGTCGTGGTCAACGACTACCTGCCGCACGTGGTCGGCCAGGACCGGGTGAACCTGTTCCTGGGCAAGCCGGTGAACAACGGGTTCTACAAGCCCGGGAACCCGGATGCGCCGATGACCCCGACGGAGTTCTCCACCGCGGTCTTCCGGTACGGGCACTCCCAGGTCCGTGACTCCTACGAGGTCAACGACCTGTCCGAGGACGCACCGATCAAGGTCTTCGACCTGACCCCGGCGCCGAGGACCTGCGCGGCGGCCAGGACCTCAACGAGCGGACGCACATCGACTGGATCGAGTTCTTCGAGATCGACGGCGCCCCGGAGTTCGAGGGCAACCTGTCCCGCAAGCTGGACACCAAGATCTCCGAGTCGCTGTTCAACCTGCCGCTGGGCGCACCCGGGCTCCCGAGCACGGGCACCAACATCCTGGCCCAGCTGACCCTGATCCGCAGCTCGCGCTACGACATCCCCAGCGGCCAGGACATCGCCCGCCAGATGGGCATCCCGGTGCTCGCCAACAACAAGCTCGGCCTGAACCAGACCGCCTACCCCAGCTTCAACGGCGAGGCGCCGCTGTGGTTCTACATGCTGGCCGAGTCCGAGCTCAAGGAGAAGCGGCGTCCGGCTGGGTGACGTCGGTGGGCGCATCGTCGCCGAGGTGTTCCTGGACCAGCTCGCCGTCGACCCCGCCTCCTACCTCAACGCCAGGCGTGGCCTTCACACCCTCCGTCGAGCACGAGGGCGCCTTCACCATGGGCGACTTCCTCACCTTCGCGGGCGTCGTCGAGCTCGAGGAGGAAGAGGAATAGGAGCTGACGCCCTGACGCATGCCGGGGAGCAATCGAACGGGACCGTGATGGGGCACGGTCCCGTTCGGCATGTTCAGCGGCGGGCTGACAGATCGGTGGAGCCAAGGGGACTCGAACCCCTAACCCCCTGCTTGCAAAGCAGGTGCGCTACCAATTGCGCCATGGCCCCGTCGTGGCACCCAGCAGGGCCGGTCAGGCCCTCCGGTGGCCAGGGCCGCTGGCGGAGTCGACGTTGTCGGTCGCCTGTGCCCACAGCTCCTGCTCGGCGCGGCTCTCCTCGAGCTTCTTGCGCGCGATCACGGCGCCGACGGCGGCGGCCAGGACCAGCAGGACCTTCTTCATGGTGACTCCTCGCTCGGCGGGGGGTGAGCCCCCGGTGTGGGCCTAACAGGACTTGAACCTGTGACCTCTTCCTTATCAGGGAAGCGCTCTAACCGTCTGAGCTATAGGCCCGGAGCCGGCGCTAGCCGGCGAGACACGGCACCGGTGCGGACCGGCGACCGGAGGGGAACATTACCCCACCGTGGAGGACGCCAACAAAACCGCCGTGCAGGGGCTCAGCGGTCCTCGGTGAGGGTGACCTCGATGCCTCCGAGCAACGCGGCCGCCATGTTGTAGAGGAACGCGCCGAGGGTGGCGATGGCGGTGATGAGTACGACGTCGATGACCGCCACCAGCATGGTGAAGCCCATGACCCTGGAGACGCCGACGTAGTTCTGGACGTCGAAGTCGCCGGCTCCGTCGCCGCCGAGGATGTTCTGGACGGTCTGGTTGATGGAGTCCCAGACTCCGGCGGCACCGAGCACCGACCAGACCATGAACACCGAGACCACCGTGACCACTCCGAACGCGATCGCCAGCAGGAAGGCGGTCTTCATCACCGACCACGGGTCGATCCGGGTCAGGCGGAGCCTGGCCCGGCGCGGCCCCTTGCGCGGGGACGACGACTTGCGGACCGGAGGCTTCGAGTCGGCGCGGGCGTTGGCGCGGTGCTCGTCCGCGGCATTGGCGAGCTTGGCCTGGATCCGGTCGGACAGCGGCGAGCGCGCCGTCGTGTCGTCACCGCGCCCGGCGTGACTGCCGGTGCGGGTGGCGGTGCGCTCAGCGGGGCGCTCCGTCATCAGGCTTCACCCTCCTCCGGAGTCTCGGGGTCAGTCGGAGTGGTTCCCGATCCGTCGATTGTCGCATCCTCGGCCGCATCCGGCGATTCGACGTCCACGCCGGTGTCGGGCTCGGCCGCGTCGTCGGGCAGCACCTCGGCCTCCTTGGTCTCGACCGAACGCGCCACGACGGCGACCGCGTCGCCCTCCTTGGGCGTCACGAACTTCACACCCATCGTGGACCGTCCGGTCGCCCGGAAGTGCTCGTTGATCGGGCTGCGCACGACCTGGCCGACCTGGGTGATCGAGAGGATCTCGTCGCCCTCCTCCACGATGAACCCCCCGACGAGCACGCCGCGCTCCTCGTTGGCCAGCGACATCGACTTGATCCCGATGCCGCCGCGCGACTGCAGCCGGTACTCGGAGATCCGCGACCGCTTGGCGAAGCCGCCGTCGGTGATCGTGAAGACGTACTGCTCCTTCACGTCGGGCAGGTCGCCCGCCGCCGTGGAGTCCCCGGCAGCGGATGCCTTGGCTTCCGCGGCCTCCTCGGCCGCGACCTGCTCGGCGCGGATCACCGACATCGAGAGCAGCGAGTCGCCCTCGCGGAACTTCATGCCGTTCACCCCGGACGTCGCGCGCCCCATCGGCCGCAGCTGGTTGTCGTCGGCGCGGAACCGGATCGCCTGGCCCTTGCGGGAGAGCAGCAGGATGTTGTCGTCGGCGTTGACCAGCTCGGCCCCGATGAGCTCGTCGTCGTCCTCGCGGAAGTTGATCGCGATCACGCCGGCCTGGCGCGGGCTGTTGTAGTCGCCCAGCCGGGTCTTCTTGACGAGACCGTTGCGGGTCGCGAGCACGAGGTACGGCGCCTGCTCGTAGTCGCGGATCGCCAGCACCTGCGCGATGTCCTCGTCGGGCTGGAAGCTGAGCAGGCCGGCCACGTGGCCACCCTTGGCGTCGCGGGACGCCTCGGGCAGGTTGTAGGCCTTGGTGCGGTAGACGCGTCCGGCCGTCGTGAAGAACAGCAACCAGTGGTGGTTGGACGTCGCGATGAAGTGCTCGACGACGTCGTCCCCGCGCAGGGTGGCGCCGCGCACGCCCTTCCCGCCGCGCTTCTGGGTGCGGTACTGGTGGCGCAGGGTGCGCTTGGCGTAGCCGCCGCGGGTGATCGAGACGACCAGCTCCTCGTCGGGGATCAGGTCCTCCATCGAGAGGTCGCCGTCGGCCGGGATGATCTGGGTACGGCGCTCGTTGCCGTACTTCTCGACGATCTCCGTCGAGCTCGTCGCCGATGATCTGCCGCTGGCGGGACTCGTTGGCGAGGATGTGCTCGAGGTCCGCGATGTCGAGCTCGAGCTCGGCCAGCCGGTCGATGATCTTCTGCCGCTCCAGGGCGGCCAGCCGCCGTAGCTGCATGTCGAGGATCGCGCTGCGCCTGGATCTCGTCGATCTCGAGGAGCCCGATCAGGCCGGTGCGCGCCTCGTCGACGTCGGGCGAGCGCCGGATCAGGGCGATCACCTCGTCGAGGGCTGTCGAGCGCCTTGACGTAGCCGCGCAGGACGTGGGCGCGCTCGCTCGGCCTCGGCGAGGCGGAAGCGGGTCCGCCGCTGGATCACGTCGATCTGGTGGGACACCCAGTTGCTGATGAACTGGTCGATGGTCAGGGTCCGCGGGACGCCGTCGACCAGGGCCAGCATGTTGGCGCTGAAGTTGGTCTGCAGCTCGGTGTGCTTCAGCAGGTTGTTGAGCACCACCCGGGCGACGGCGTCTCGCTTGAGCACGACGACCAGCCGCTGGCCGGTGCGACCCGAGGAGTCGTCGCGGACGTCGGAGATGCCCTGGACCTTGCCGGAGTCGGCGAGCTCGGCGATCTTCAGCGCCAGGTTGTCAGGGTTGACCATGTAGGGCAGCTCGGTGATGGACAGGGTCGTGCGGCCCTTGGCTGTCCTCGTCGATCTCGATCACCGCGCGCTGGGTCACCGAGCCGCGGCCGGTGCGGTAGGCCTGCTCGATCCCGTCGTGGCCCACGATCAGCGCGCCGTTGGGGAAGTCGGGGCCCTTGACCCGCTCGACGAGCGCGTCCTGGAGCTCGTGCCGGGTGGCCTCCGGGTTCTCGAGCGCCCACTGGGCGCCGGCCGCGACCTCGCGCAGGTTGTGGGGCGGGATGCTGGTGGCCATGCCGACCGCGATCCCGGCCGAGCCGTTGACCAGCAGGTTCGGGTAGCGCGACGGCAGCACCACCGGCTCCTGGGACCGGCCGTCGTAGTTGGGCTGGAAGTCGACGGTCTCCTGCTCGATGTCGCGGACCATCTCGAGCGCGAGCGGCGCCATCCGGCACTCGGTGTACCGCATCGCCGCCGCCGCGTCGTTGCCCGGCGAGCCGAAGTTGCCCTGGCCGTGGATCAGCGGCGCCCGCATCACCCACGGCTGGGCGAGCCGGACCAGGGTGTCGTAGATCGCGGTGTCGCCGTGGGGGTGGTACTGACCCATGACGTCACCGACGACCCGGGAGCACTTCGAGAAGCCACGGTCGGGTCGGTAGCCGCCGTCGAACATGGCGTACAGCACCCGGCGGTGCACGGGCTTGAGCCCGTCGCGTACGTCGGGCAGCGCGCGGCCGACGATGACGGCCATCGCGTAGTCGATGTAGGCGCGCTGCATGGAGGTCTGCAGCTCGATCGGCTCGATCCGGCCTCCGCCGCCGTCGCCGCTCGACAGGTTCTCGGTCTGCTCGGTCACGTCACTTCGTCTCTCTGTCGCGTTCTACCCGTGTCTAGCGATCACGCAAGACAGCTAGATATCGAGGACTAATGTCTAGAAACCTGACGTCCTTTGGCGTTGCGCTGGATGAAGGAGCGTCGCTGCTCGACGTCCTCGCCCATCAGGGTGGAGAACACCTCGTCGGCCTGCGCGGCGTCGTCGAGGGTCACCTGCAGCATCAGCCGGCCGGCTGGGTTCATCGTGGTCTCCCACAGCTCCTCGGCGTTCATCTCGCCGAGCCCCTTGTAGCGCTGGACGGGGTTCTCCCGGGGCAGCTTCTTGCCCTGCTCCAGGCCGTCCCGCGTGAGCAGCTCGCGCTCGGAGTCGGAGTAGACGAACTCGTGCTCGTGGGGCTTGTTCCAGCGGATGCGGTAGAGCGGCGGCTGGGCCATGTAGACGTAGCCGTGCTCGATCAGGGGTCGCATGAACCGGAACAGCAGCGTCAGCAGCAGGGTGTTGATGTGGTGGCCGTCGACGTCGGCGTCGGCCATCAGCACCACCTTGTGGTAGCGCAGCTTGGCGAGGTCGAACTCCTCGTGGATGCCGGTGCCGAGCGCGGAGATGATCGCCTGCACCTCGGTGTTGGCCAGCACCTTGTCGATGCGGGCCTTCTCGACGTTGAGGATCTTGCCCCGGATCGGAAGGATCGCCTGGACCCGCGGGTCGCGCCCCTGGCGGGCCGAGCCGCCGGCGGAGTCGCCCTCGACGATGAAGACCTCGCACTCGGCGGGGTTGGTGGACTGGCAGTCCGACAGCTTGCCCGGGAGACCGCCGCCGCCGAGCAGGCCCTTGCGGGAGCGGGCGAGGTCGCGAGCCTTGCGCGCGGCGATCCGCGCGGATGCCGCTGCCTGCGCCTTGCGCACGATGTCGCGGCCCTCGGCGGGGTTCTGCTCGAGCCAGGCGCCGAGCTGGTCGTTCATGATCCGCTGCACGAAGCCCTTGGCCTCGGTGTTGCCGAGCTTGGTCTTGGTCTGGCCCTCGAACTGCGGCTCGGCGAGCTTGACCGAGACGATGGCGGTCAGGCCCTCGCGGATGTCGTCGCCCGACACCCGGTCCTCGCGCTTCTTGATCAGGCCCCACTCCTCGCCCCAGTGGTTGACCAGGCCGGTCAGCGCGGCGCGGAAACCCTCCTCGTGGGTGCCGCCCTCGTGGGTGTTGATCGTGTTGGCGAAGGTGTGGACCGACTCGGTGAAGGTGGTGTTCCACTGCATCGCCACCTCGAGGCTCATGTGCTGCTCTCGGCGCTCTCGGGCGTCTCGGCCTCGAAGGAGATCACCGTCGGGTTGGCCTTGTCCTTGCGCCGGTTGAGGTGCTCGACGTAGTCGACCAGACCGCGGTCGTACTTGAAGACCTGCTCGATCCCGCCGCCCTGGGCGTCGTCGGATCGCGTCGGATCCGGACTGGTCGACGTCGGAGGCGACGGTGTCGTCCTCGACGGCGTCGGCGATCTCGTCGGCCGCCGGCTCGCTCGTCGCGGACCACGATCTCCAGCCCCTTGTTGAGGAAGGCGTACTCGCGGATCCGGGTGGTGATCGTCTCGAGCGAGTACGTCGTGGTCTCGAAGATCTCCTCGCTGGCCCAGTAGGTCACGGTCGTGCCGGTGCTCTCGCCCGGCTCCATCGGCCGGACCTGCTCGAGCTCCCCTCGGGGACGCCGATCCGGAAAGATCTGACGCCACAGGTGGCCGCGGTTCTTCGACGTCCACGATGAGCCGGCTGGCCAGAGCGCGTTGACGACCGAGACGCCGACGCCGTGCAGCCCACCGGAGACCTTGTAGCCGCCGCCGCCGAACTTGCCGCCGGCGTGCAGCATGGTCAGCGCGAGCGTGACGGCCGGGATGTCCTGACCGGGAGCGGTGTCGGTGGGGATGCCGCGGCCGTTGTCCTCGACCCGGACCCCACCGTCGTGCTGCAGGGTGAGCACGATCCGGTCGCAGTGGCCGGCCAGCGCCTCGTCGACGGCGTTGTCGACGATCTCCCAGATCAGGTGGTGCAGGCCGCGCTCGCCGGTGGACCCGATGTACATGCCGGGTCGCTTGCGGACCGCCTCGAGGCCCTCGAGGACCTGGATGGCGGAGGCGTCGTACTCGCCCCCGAAGGGTGCGGTGGTGGATGGCTTCTGGCTCGTTTCGACGGGGGCTTCGTCGGTCACGCACACCTCTTCGCAACGGGCCACCCGGGCCGGGCTCGGCCCGGATCCGGCATGGCGCTGACATACAGAAGGTCGCGGCTGTGATGAGCCGACGACCCGGGGTCCATGTTACCGCCTCACGGCCCGCATTCCACGTCCCGGCCCCTCGAATCGGGGGATCTGTGGACGAGAATCGCCCCTGAGCGCTGCGTGAAGGCGGCTGCGACGCCCTCGCAGGGTGGCGCGTGGGTCCCAGTACGTCCGCGAGGCCGCCAGATCGGCAGATTTCTCGCTGACCCGCCCGAAACTTTCGGGCGGGTCAGCCGTAGGTGTCGCGGGGGCCGCGGCCGTCGCGCACCGACCGGGGACCTCGCTTCCAGGAGGGCCCGTGCGGCCCGAGGATCTCGATGAGGGTCACCGTCCCGTGGCCGAGATCCTCGTTCAGCCGACGTACGACGCTCGGTGCGAGCAGCTTCAGCTGGGTGGCCCAGGCGGTGGAGTCGGTGCGGACGACGAGCTTGCCGTCGGCGAAGGTCTCCGGTGTGGTGTGCGCGGCGATCTCCGACCCCACGATCTCCGCCCACCGCGCGAACACGCCCTGCACGCGGAGGTTGAGGTCCCAGCCGTGGTCCTCGACGATCCGGCCCACGGTGGCGTCCAGCGGCTGGGGGTCGCGGTCGTCGGGGTGGGCCCCGCTCGCGCGGCCGGGTGGCGGGCGCCGCCCCCCGGTCTTCTTCCTCGCCCTCCGGGCGGGGGTCGACCGTGCCGACGCGCGGGTCAGGGCGCGGGCCAGGTCGAGGCCGTCCTCGGCGTGGTCGGGCGGCTTCTCCACCGGCTCGTCAGGGGTCGGGTCCTGCTCGTCCTCAGCCATCCCGGGTCACCTCCCCGTTCCCGACGACGTACCGGACGCCGGCCAGCGACTCCGGCACGTCCGCCGCCACCGCGGCCGTGACCAGCACCTGCTCGGCGCCGGCGACCAGGTCCGCCAGCTGGGCGCGTCGCTCGCTGTCGAGCTCGGCGAACACGTCGTCCAGGATCAGGATCGGATCGTCGCCGTCGGCGCGGAGCAGGTCGTACGACGCCAGTCGCAGCGCAAGCGCGAACGACCAGGACTCCCCGTGGGAGGCATAGCCCTTGACCGGGAGCCGGGTCTCCGGCGTGCCAAGGCTGAGCAGGAGCTCGTCGCGGTGCGGGCCGACCAGCGAGACGCCACGGTCGAGCTCGTCGTTGCGGCGCTCGGCGAGCGCCTCGAGCAGGGCGTCGACCAGGGAGTCGGTGCGGGACGGCTGCCGCGAGACCTCCTCCACCAGCTCGGGCGCCAGGTCGAACGACGGGCGGTACTCGACCTCGGCGTCGTCGCGTGAGGCGCCGCGGGCCACCGTCTCGTAGGCCTTGCCGAGGTAGGGACGCAGCTCCTCGACCAGCGCCAGCCGTTCGGCGAGCAGCTCGGCGCCGGTCCGGGCCAGGTGGGCGTTCCACACCTCCAGGGTCGAGAGCGCCGTGGTCTCGCCCGAGGATCCCCGGCGCGCCGCCGCGGCCGTCTTCAGCAGCGAGTTGCGCTGGCGCAGCACCCGGTCGTAGTCGGAGCGGACCCCGGCCAGCCGGGGTGTGCGCAGGACCAGCAGGTCGTCGAGGAACCGCCGGCGCTCCGACGGGTCACCCTTCACGAGGGTGAGGTCCTCGGGCGAGAAGACCACCGTCCGCACCAGTCCGAGAATCTCGCGCGGACGGGGGAGTGGCGAGCGGTTCACCCGGGCCCGGTTGGACCGGCCCGGGTTGATCTCGACCTCGAGCGTCGCCTCCCGTCCCTCGCGTACGACGGCCGCTCGCACCAGGGCCCGGTCGGCTCCCGATCTCACCAGGGGCGCGTCGGTGGCGACACGGTGGGAGGCCAGCCGGGAGAGGTAGTCGACCGCCTCGACGAGATTGGTCTTGCCCTGGCCGTTCCGTCCCAGGAAGGCGCTGGCCCCCGGCTCGAGCGCGACGTCGACCTCGGCGTAGGAACGGAAGTCGAGCAGCTGGAGGCGCGCGACGTACACCGCGGGCTAGCTCTCAGCGGGTTCCGGCCCGCCGCCGGAACCCGCGTGCCGCGCGGCCCCGGACTGGTCGGGAGTGCCCTCGCCAGGGACGTCGCCGCCCTTGGGCGCGCCGGTGCGCATGGCGTGGCCGCCGAACTGGTTGCGCATCGCGGCGACCGCCTTCATGGACGGGGAGTCGTCCTGCCGGGAGACGAACCGCGCGTAGAGGGCGGCGGTGATCGCGGGGGTCGCGACGGCGTTGTCGATGCCGGCCTCGACCGTCCAGCGGCCCTCGCCGGAGTCCTCGGCATATCCGCTGATCCCGGCCAGGCCGGGGTCCTGGTCGAGCGCGGCCACGAGCAGGTCGAGGAGCCAGGAGCGGATGACAGTGCCCTCACGCCAGGAGCGGAAGACCTCGGTCACGTTGTCGACGACGTCGACCTTGTCCAGCAGCTCCCAGCCCTCGGCGTAGGCCTGCATGACGGCGTACTCGATCCCGTTGTGGACCATCTTCGAGAAGTGGCCGGCGCCGACGCCGCCCGCGTGGACCGCACCGAACTCACCCTCGGGCTTGAGGGCGTCGAACGCCGGCTGCACCTTGGCGACGTCGTCGTCGGTGCCGCCGTACATCAGGGCGTAGCCGTTCTCCAGACCCCAGACGCCGCCGGAGACACCGCAGTCGACGAAGCCGATGCCCTTCCCGGCCAGATGGTCGCCGTGGATCTGGTCGTCGGTCCACCGGGAGTTGCCGCCGTCGACGACCAGATCGCCCTCGTCCAGCAGCTCGCCGAGGGTCCGGATGGTCTCCCGGGTCGGGTCGCCGGCGGGCACCATCACCCACACCACCCGCGGCGTGGGCAGCTTCCCGACGAGGGCCTCGAGGCTCTCGACGTCGGAGACCTCGGCGTTGCGGTCGTAACCGACGACGGTGTGGCCGGCGTTGCGCAGTCGGGTGCGCATGTTGCCGCCCATCTTGCCGAGACCGACCAGCCCGATGTCCATCTCGTCCAACCTAGCCCGTGCCGATGGAGTCGAACAGGGACTGGGGTTCAGACGGCGGCTAGGACAGCAGGCGTCGGGGCATCAGCAGGTAGCGGAACCCGGAATCGTCGCCGCCCTGGGTCGTCGACCCGGAGATCACCACCGGCTTCGAGGCCTGGGTGAAGGCCAGCTCGACGACCTCCTCGTCGATCGCGGTGAGCCCGTCGAGGAGGAACTGGGGGTTGAATCCCGTGGTGATGTCGTCGCCCTCGATCTGTGCCTCGATCGACTCCGACGCCTGCGCCTCGTCGCCGGACCCGGCGTCGAGGGTGAGGACGCCGTCGCTGAAGGCCAGCTGCACCGCGGTGTTGCGCTCGGCCACGAGCGCCACCCGCTTCACCGACTCGATCAGGGTCGCCTTGTCGATCCTCGCCACCGTCTGGTGCTCGTTGGGGAACAGGCTGCGGACCTTGGGGAACTCGCCGTCGAGCAGCCGGGTGGTCGTACGACGTACGCCGCCGGGGCCGGCTCCCTCGAAACCGATGATGCCCTCGCCGCGACCGCTCGCGGCCAGGGCGATGGTGACCTCGCTGCCGGCGGTGAGCGACTTGGCGGTGTCGCCGAGCACGCGGGCGGGCACCAGCGCCGCCAGCGACTCGTCGGGGGTGCGCGGGTCCCAGCCGAGCTCACGGTGGGAGAGCCGGAACCGGTCGGTCGCGAGGAGCGAGATCGTGGATCCGTCGATCTCGATCCGGACACCGGTCAGGACGGGGAGCATGTCGTCGCGGCCGGCGGCGGTGACCGCCTGGGCGACCGCGTGCGCGAACTCGTCGCTCTGCACGGTCCCGGTCGCGGTGGGCATGTCGGGCAGGGTCGGGTAGTCCTCGACCGGCATCGTCTGCAGGGTGAACCGGGCCGAGCCGCAGGTGAGCGACACCCGGGGGCCGTCGAGCACCATCTCGACCGGCTTCGCGGGCAGGCTGCGACAGATGTCGGCGAGCAGGCGGCCGCTGACCAGGGCCCGGCCCTCGCCGGACACCTCGGCGGACAGGGTCGCGCGGGCGGAGGTCTCGTAGTCGAAGGTCGACAGGACCAGGCCTTCGTCGCCGGCGTCGATGAGGAGGCCGGAGAGCACCGGGGCGCTCGGGCGGACCGGGAGGCTGCGGGCAGCCCAGGCGACGGCATCGGCGAGCACGTCGCGTTCGACGCGGAACTTCACGGTGTTGGTGTCCTTACGACTTCGGTCGGCTTCTGGATTGAGCATCCTGCCATGCGCTCGGCCCGGGCGGGAGGGTTGGCACGGATCGGGTCGGTCGTCCCCAGGAGGTGGGCGGAGTAGTTGTTCACCGGAGATCTATTCAGTGTGTCGGTTCGTGGGAGTCGTAGCAGCGGTGGATCCTGTGGAGAGAGCGGATCGGCGCAGGTCAGGTGCTCATTTCCGGTGCACAGCGGGTGTGGACGAGCGGCCGAGGAACCAGGCGCCCGGTGTGGACGACACGGTGGCGGGGTGCGTCGTCCCCCGGCCTGTGCACAGGCCGTCCAGTGCTGCTCGGGATCGGCCAACACTCTGTCCACAGGTATCCGACCAAACATCACACCGGGGGATCAGGACTGACGAGCCTGCATCTTGATCCGGTTGGTGAGCTCGCTGACCTGGTTGAAGACCGCCCTGCGCTCGGCGAGGAGCTGGTTGATCTTGCGGTCGGCGTACATCACCGTCGTGTGGTCGCGGTTGCCGAACTGTGCCCCGATCTTGGGCAGGGAGAGCGAGGTGAGCTCCCGGCACAGGTACATCGCGATCTGTCGGGCCATGACGAGGTGCCGGCCGCGGCTCGGCCCGGTGAGCTCCTCGATCGACGAGCCCGAAGTAGGCGGCCGTCTGGGCGATGATCAGCCCGGCGGTGATCTCGGGCTCGCCGCCCTCGGGGATCAGGTCCTTGAGCACGATCTCGGCCAGGGTCATGTCGACCTCCTGGCGGTTGAGGTTGGCGAAGGCGGTCACCCGGATCAGCGCGCCCTCGAGCTCGCGGATGTTGGTCTGGATCTTGGAGGCGATGAACTCCAGGACGTCCGGGGGAGCGGTCATCCGGTCCATCGCGGCCTTCTTGCGGAGGATGGCGATCCGGGTCTCCAGGTCGGGGGGCTGCACGTCGGTGATCAGGCCCCACTCGAACCGGTTGCGCAGGCGGTCCTCGAGGCGCTCGAGCCGCTTGGGCGGGCGGTCGGAGGTGAGCACGATCTGCTTGTTGGCGTTGTGGAGCGTGTTGAACGTGTGGAAGAACTCCTCCTGGGTCTGGGTCTTGCCCTCCAGGAACTGGATGTCGTCGATCAGGAGCACGTCGACGTCGCGGTACCGGCGCTTGAAGCGGTCCTGTCGGTCGTCGCGGATCGCGTTGATGAACTCGTTGGTGAACTCCTCGCTGGACACGTAGCGGACCTTGGCCCCGCTGTAGAGGCTCCGGACGTAGTGGCCGATCGCATGCAGCAGGTGGGTCTTGCCGAGTCCGGAGTCGCCGTAGACAAGCAACGGGTTGTAGGCCTTGCCGGGAGCCTCGGCGACGGCCACGGCGGCGGCGTGGGGGAAGCGGTTGGAGGAGCCGATGACGAATGTCTCGAAGGTGTACTTCGGGTTGAGCCGGGTCTCGAGCGCGGTGGGTCGTGCGACCGCGGGCGGGTCGGCGAGCGTGGGCCGGGGCGGTCCGGAAACTCCGAAGACTCAAAACCACTTGTCGACTTGTCGATCTCTCGACTTGTTGTTCGCCTGGTCATGCTGCTGGTCGTACTCGGGAGTGCCCTCGGGGGGCTGCAGCGCCGGGTTGACCGTCACCGCGAGCCGGATCTCCCGGGCGAAGGCCACGGTGAGCGCATCCTCGAGCTGGCCGCGCAGCCGGCCCTCGAGCTGGCCGCGGGTGAATTCGTCGGGAACGGCGATGATGGCGGTGCTCTCGTGCAGGGTCACCGGCTCGCTGGCGCGCAGCCAGGCCCGCTGGTTGGGCTGGAGCTCTTCCACGACATTGCGCCAGGCGGCGCCGAGATCGGCCGTACTCTGCTCCACGGAGCCCTGCTTTCGAGTGGTTCGTCGCTGTTCGCGGAATGTGCCCGCCTTTAAGTCCACAGCTTTGTCCACAGGCTGTGCACCCGTCCCCCGATTCGTGGAGGATCCTGCCCGAGAGGCCACGCGGGTGGAGCCACGATCACTGTTTCCGCAGGTCAGCGGCAGTATTGACACACTGTTGGGTACGTCACACCCAGGTCGTGATCGAGGTAGTCCGGCGGTGCCGGGGAAGCTCGGTGAGGGCGAAGGTAACAAGCCGCCATGGCTGGCGGCAAGGCGTCATCCACAGGCTGGAGGAAGGTGGCCAGTCGGCGGTTTGACCCGTTCGGAACCCAGCGCGTACCGTTGGCCGGTCGAAGCTGGTAGGTAGGCTTCGCGCCACCTGGTGTCGACCGGTGCCGCATGTCCACGAACAGGGTCGTTCCTCGTCGTGGGTGAGCGGTGCCAGCCGATGAGGCACACCGCTGATCCGCGCCCGGTGAAGGCCCTGTAGACCACCGAAAGAGAAACTCGTGAGCAAGCGTACGTACCAGCCGAACAACCGTCGCCGGCACAAGGTCCACGGATTCCGCCTGCGCATGCGCACCCGTGCCGGTCGCGCGATCCTGTCCTCGCGTCGCCGCAAGGGCCGCAAGAGCCTGTCGGTCTGAGCCGGCCGTCCCCGGCCAGGCATGCGTCCGTGTCGAGTGCGGCCCACCGGCTCAGCGGGAGCGCGCAGTTCTCGCTCGCGATCCGCACGGGTCGCCGAGCCGGCAGCGGCACCCTCGTCGTGCACCTGGCGCGCCCGGACTCCGAGGACCGACCACGGATCGGGTTCGTGGTGAGTCGCGCCGTGGGCAACGCCGTGACCCGCAACCGGGTCAAGCGCCGGTTGCGGGAGCTCGTCCGCGACCAGGGCGATACGCTCCCGAACGGGGCCGTGCTCGTCGTACGGGCCCTCCCACCGTCCGCCGGGGCGTCGTACGCGGAACTCCGCTCCGACCTGGCTCGTTGCCTGACTCGAGTGACTCAATGAAGTATCTGTTGATCGGCCTGCTGAAGGCCTATCGCGCCCTGATCAGCCCGATCTACGGGCAGGTCTGCCGTTACCACCCCTCGTGCTCGGCCTATGCGCTGGAGGCGGTGACCGAGCATGGCAGCCTTCGCGGCAGCTGGCTCGCCGTACGCCGTCTCGGCCGCTGCCACCCCTGGGCGGCCGGCGGGTACGACCCCGTGCCACCACACCCGTCCCGTGCTACGGCGGGCCCCACCCCCGGCCAAGGAGCCTGATGATCGACTTCTTCAGCGAGCTCGGCAGCTTCATCATGACGCCGCTGTACTACGCCATCTCGTTCGTGCTGGATCTGTTCCACCAGCTGTTCAGCAGGTTCCTGGACCCGGCGAGCGGTGCGGCCTGGGCGCTGTCGATCATCGGGCTGACCCTGGTCATCCGCGCCGCGCTGATCCCGCTGTTCGTCAAGCAGATCAAGTCCAGCCGGAACATGCAGCTGATCCAGCCCAAGGTCAAGGAGCTGCAGAAGAAGTACGGCCACGACCGGGAGCGTCTCGCGCAGGAGACGATGAAGCTCTACCGCGAGAGCGGGACCAACCCGTTCGCGTCGTGCCTGCCGATCCTGCTGCAGATGCCGATCTTCTTCGCGCTGTTCAGCATCCTGAACAACGCGGCGAAGGAGCAGCCGAAGGGCGTTCTCACGCTGGAGCAGGCCCGCCAGTTCGGCGAGGCCGAGCTGTTCGGCGTCCCGCTCTCCGCGACCTTCCTGAGCGCCGACGGCGACGTCGGGGTCATGATCATGGCGGCCCTCCTGGTGGTCGCCATGACGGCGACGACGTTCCTCACGCAGCGCCAGCTGATGAGCAAGAACATGCCGGCCGACGCGCTCAGCGGGCCCTACGCCCAGCAGCAGAAGATGCTGCTCTACGTCCTGCCGCTGGTGTTCGCGGTCGGCGGCATCGCTTTCCCGATCGGCGTCCTCCTCTACTGGACCACGTCGAACCTGTGGACCATGGGCCAGCAGTTCTACGTGATCCGCAACAACCCCGCGCCCGGGACGCCGGCCGCGCGGGCCAAGGAGGAGCGGGACAAGGCCAAGGCCGCGAGGCACGGCGTCGCGACGATGGCGGCCGACGAGACCGCGGCACCCGGTGGCACGACGACCGAGGAGCGCCCCGCGCCGCGCCAGCAACCCAAGAAGCAGTCGCGCCAGCAACGCCGATCCGGCGGCGGCCGACCCACGAGCAAGAAGAAGGGGAAGAAGCGATGAGCGAGCACCACAGCGACACGAAGACCGACGAGCCGACCGACGAGGCCACGAGCGAGGAGACCGCCGAGGAGACCGAAGGCGTCGAGCCCGCCGCTGAGGAGACCGACGAGCCGACCAGCCAGGGTGGCCGGCTCGACGCGCTGGAGACCGAGGGCGAGATCGCGGCCGACTACCTCGAGGAGCTGCTGGACATCGCCGACCTCGACGGCGACCTGGACATGGACGTCGAGGGTGACCGCGCCTCGGTGTCGATCGTCGGGGCCGACCTCAACCAGCTGGTCGGCCGGGACGGTGAGGTCCTGGACGCGCTGCAGGAGCTGACCCGGTTGGCGGTCTACCGGGAGACCGGCGAGCGGTCCCGGTTGATGCTCGACGTGTCCGGCTTCCGCGCCCGCAAGCGCGAGGAGCTCGTGGCACTGGCGGAGAAGACGATCAGCGAGGTCAAGGAGAGCGGCGAGCGCCGGAGCCTGGACCCGATGAGCCCGTTCGAGCGCAAGGTGGTGCACGACGCCGTCGCCGACGCCGGCCTCACCTCGGAGTCCGAGGGCGTGGAGCCCCGCCGGTACGTGGTGATCCTTCCGGCCTGAACGGGCGGTTTCACGTGAAACCATCCGATCCAGCGGCGCCGTCACCCCCGCCCGCGTCGGCACGCCAGGTGTTCGCGCCCGGTCGCCTCGAGCTGGCGGAGCGGTACGCCGCGCTCCTCGCCACCGAGGGCGTGGTCCGCGGCCTGATCGGTCCGCGCGAGGGTTCCCGGCTGTGGGAGCGGCACCTGCTGAACTGTGCCGTGCTCGGAGAACTGGTGCCGACCGGCGCCAGCGTCTGCGACATCGGGTCCGGTGCCGGCCTGCCCGGGCTCGTCCTGGCGATCGCCCGCCCCGACCTCACGCGTGACCCTGGTGGAGCCGCTGCTGCGAAGGACGACCTTCCTGCAGGAGGTGGTGGCGGACCTCGGGCTCGGCGGGGTCGAGGTGCACCGGGCACGGGCGGAGGCGCTGCACGGCACTCGCACGTTCGACGTGGTGACCTCACGAGCCGTGGCGCCGCTGGACCGGCTGCTGGCCTGGTCGATGCCCCTCGTCGCACCGACCGGGGCGTTGGTGGCGATGAAGGGAACGTCTGCGGCAGACGAGATCGTGGCCGCCGAGACCATGCTCCGGCGGCTCGGCTGCGCCACCCCGGAGATCCTCTCGGTGGGGGCGAATGTGGCGGATTCCCCATCGACGGCGATCCGGGTGGCTTGGGCTGAACCGGCAAGGGTACGTTTGCCCCGCTCGAAGGGGTCGTCGGAGAAGAAGCGACGACGCCGCGGGTGACCAACCAGGTGATCAGGGCATCCGGAAAGCCGGCCGACTGCGGAGGAATGGGGCGACGTGGGCGAGACATTTGCCAGGTCGGCGATCCGCCGCCTGGGGTGGCCCGGCGAGACTACCCATGAGTTATCCACCGGCCTCGGCTGGCCCGGTGAGCGCGAATATCCACAGGGTGAGGACATTTCTCCACAGACCGAACCAGTAATCGAACAGCCGCCTGGTTTCACGTGAAACGGAAGGACGGGCCCCCGTGGTGCGCACCGCCGGCGACCTGGCAGACGGCCCGGTCGAGACCGCGGACCAGCAGTACGGCGACCACAGCACGCCCCTCGCCCGGGCCGCGGAGCACGCCGTTCGTGCCCGGCACGGCGCGCAGTTGGGCCCGGCGCTGCCCCGGCCCGAGGCCACCCGGGTCGTGGTCGTGGCCAACCAGAAGGGCGGCGTCGGCAAGACCACCTCCACCGTCAACGTCGCCGCCGGCCTGGCGCAGCTGGGCCAGCGGGTGCTGGTGATCGACCTGGACCCCCAGGGCAACGCCTCCACCGCGCTCGGCGTGGACCACCGTCGTGGCGTGCCGTCGACCTACGACGCCGTCGTGGAGGGCACGCCACTCGCCGAGGTGAGTGCGCCCTGCCCGGACGTCGCCGGCCTGATGGTGGTGCCGGCGACGATCGACCTCGCCGGAGCCGAGATCGAGCTGGTGAGCGTGGTGGCGCGCGAGAACCGCCTGGCCAGGGCGATCAAGGGCCATCCCCTCGTCGGCTCCGCGGCCGAGGTCGGCGACGAACGCTTCGACTACGTGTTCATCGACTGCCCGCCGTCGCTCGGGCTGCTGACCCTCAACGCGCTCGTCGCCGGCGAGGAGATGATGATCCCGATCCAGGCGGAGTACTACGCGCTCGAGGGCCTCGGCCAGCTGCTGGAGACCGTCGAGATGGTGCGCCAGCACCTCAACCCCCGCCTGAAGGTCTCCACGATCATGGTCACGATGTACGACGGCCGTACCCGCCTGGCCCAAGGTGTGGCCGAGGAGGTCCGGGAGCACTTCGGGGACCAGGTGCTCAAGACCACCGTCCCGCGCTCGGTCCGGGTCTCCGAGGCGCCGTCGTACGGGCAGACGGTGATGACCTACGACCCCGGCTCGACCGGGGCGCTGTGCTATCTGGAAGCAGCCCGCGAGATCGCCACCAAGGGAGCACCGACGTGACCAGCACCAAGACCCCCCGCCGCGGCCTCGGCCGTGGCCTCGGATCGCTCATCCCGACCGCCCCGGCGGCCGACGCGGAGGGGGCCGACGCGCCCGGTGCCGAGGCCCGTCCCGACGGCGCTCGCGCCGGCCTACGCTGACGGGCGCGACGGGCACGGTCCGACGCAGGGCGTCGCCGCACCGACCATGGTCGCGGGCGCCTACTTCGCCGAGCTTCCGCCCTCCAGGATCCGGCCCAACCACGCCCAGCCCCGTCAGGTCTTCGACGAGGAGGCGATGGCCGAGCTGGTGCACTCGATCTCCGAGGTCGGGCTGCTACAGCCCATCGTCGTCCGGAAGGTGGGTCAGGACGACTACGAGCTGGTCATGGGCGAGCGTCGTTGGCGGGCCGCGGAGAAGGCCGGCCTCGAGGCCATCCCGGCGATCGTCCGCGAGACCGGCGACGACGCGATGCTGCGCGACGCCCTGCTGGAGAACCTGCATCGTTCCCAGCTGAACCCCCTGGAGGAGGCGGCGGCCTACGCCCAGCTGCTCGAGGACTTCGACTGCACCCACGACGAGCTGGCCTCGCGCATCGGTCGCTCCCGGCCCCAGATCAGCAACACCCTGCGGCTTCTGCGGCTGAGCCCCGCCGTGCAGCGACGCCTTGCGGCCGGGGTGCTCTCGGCCGGCCACGCCCGGTCCCTGCTCGCCGTCGAGGACGACGAGACCCAGGACCGGCTGGCGCAGCGGGTGGTCGCCGAGGGCATCAGCGTCCGCGGGCTCGAGGAGCTGGTCGCGGTCGGCGAGACCGGATCGCCGACCGAACGCCAGGTGCGCCGCAAGCCCGTGGCGCCCGGGCTGACCGAGCTGGCCGACCGCCTCTCCGACCGCCTGGAGACCAGGGTCAAGGTCGACCTCGGCCAGCGCAAGGGCAGGATCACCGTCGAGTTCGCCTCGATGGAGGACCTGCAGCGGATCGTCGACGTGATGGACCCGCGCAACCGCGACGACCGCCCGATCTGAGCGCTGCCCCACCTTCGCCTGTCGCAGCCCGACCTCGATCCATCGCTATGTCGACAAAGTGACAAAGCAATGAAGCGGCTTGTGGATCTGGGGATCTAACGCTGTTCGTCGCGGGTCGCCCGCTGGGCGGCACGGCGGACCTTCTCCTCGGCGTCGAGCCGGGCGGCCTCCTCGGGGGTGGGCGCGCTGCCCCCGTGGGACGCGGGAACCCACCAGGCTCCGGGCGGCTGCTCGTCGGCGGGGTACGCCGCGATCGCCTCGTCGAGCATCCGTGACATGGCGGCGCGGAGCTCGGCGGTCTCGGCGACCGGGTCGACGCCGGTGGGATGCTGCGGTGCGCCGACCCGGATCAGGATGGTCTTGCCCCGAGAGAGGTCCCGGGGGTGATCCTTGGTCTTCACCCGCTGGGTTCCCCAGAGCACCACCGGCACCAGGGGGACGCCGGCAGCGGCGGCGATCCGCACCGCCCCGGTCTTGAACTCCTTGAGCTCCATCGCCCGCGAGATCGTGGCCTCCGGGAAGATGCCGACGGCCTCACCGGCCTTGAGGTAGTCCAACGCCAGGTCGTACGACGCCGTCCCGGCGCCGCGGTCGACCTCGATGTGGTGCATCGAGCGCATCAGCGGTCCGGTGTACCGGTGGTCGAAGAGCTCTCGCTTGGCCATGAACCGGACCTTGCGGCCCGACGGGTTCGCGGCCAGGCCGCCGTACACGAAGTCGGCGTACCCCACGTGGTTGACGGCCAGCAGCACCCCGCCGGTGCGGGGCACGTGTTCGGTACCGGTCATGTGGATCTTCTGGCCGAGCAGCCGGAAGGCGGTCTTGCAGGCCAGGATGATCGGCGGGTAGGTCAGGTCACGCACGTGGGCGCCCTCTCGGTCGGTCGGGTGCTGCGCGCAGCGTAGCCGTCAGCGCATGGTGGCGAGGAAGTCGGCGATCCGGCCGATCGCCTCCTCGAGCATCGTGACGTCGGGCAGCGTCACCAGCCGGAAGTGGTCGGGCAGCGGCCAGTTGAACCCGGTCCCGTGGGTCACGAGCAGCTTCTTGGCGCGCAACAGGTCGATCACGAACTGCTCGTCGTCCTCGATCGGGTAGACCTCCGGATCGAGCCGGGGGAAGCAGTAGAGCGCCCCCTTGGGCCGCACCGAGGAGACCCCGGGGATCTCGTTGAGCAGGCGGTGGGCCAGCATGCTCTGCTCGTAGTAGCGACCGCCCGGGACGATCAGCTCCTGCACGGACTGGTAACCGCCGAGGGCGGTCTGGATGGCGTGCTGGGCGGGCACGTTGGCACACATCCGCATGTTGGCGATCAGGGTGAGGCCCTCGAGGAAGTCCTCGGCGATCTCCCTGGGCCCCGAGATCATCACCCAGCCGGCCCGGTAGCCGCAGACCCGGTAGGCCTTGGAGAGACCGCTGAAGGTCAGGCAGAGCACGTCGTGCCCGGCTGCGGTGGCGGCGTGGTGGTGGACGGCGCCGTCGAAGAGGATCTTCTCGTAGATCTCGTCGGCGAAGACCACGAGGTGGTGACGGCGGGCGATGTCGACGAGACCCTCGATCGGTCTCCTTGCTGTACACCGCACCGGTCGGGTTGTTCGGGTTGATGATCACCAGGGCATGGGTGTTCTCGGTGATCTTGGACTCGATGTCGGCCAGGTCGGGGTTCCAGTCGTTCTCCTCGTCGCACCGGTAGTGCACCGGCCGACCCCCTGACAAGGTGACCGCCCCGGTCCACAGCGGGTAGTCGGGGGCGGGCACCAGGATCTCGTTGCCGTCGTCGACGAAGGCCTGCAGCACCATGGAGATCAGCTCGGAGACGCCGTTGCCGATGAAGACGTCCTCCACCGATGACGTCGCGCATCCCGTGTTCCTGGTAGTAGTGCGCCACCGCGGTCCGGGCGGGGTAGATGCCCTGCGAGTCGGCGTACCCCTGGGAGTCGGGGAGGTGGTGGACGATGTCGGCGACGATCGCCTCCGGCGCGTCGAAGCCGAACGGCGCCGGGTTGCCGATGTTGAGCTTCAGGATGCGGTGCCCCTCGGCCTCGAGCTTCTGGGCCTCCACGAGGATGGGTCCGCGGACGTCGTAGCGGACGTCATGGAGCTTCCTGCTCTGCCGGATCTGGCGCACGGCGGACATCCTCTCAGGCGCGGGCCCGGGTCTAGCATGGGTCCGGGAGGCAGACGGATGTCACGGAAGGTCGTCCGGCTCACGCCGGACCTGCTGGAGGCGCTCGAGGCGCCGTGCCGCACCTGCCTGTTCTGGGAGCTCGATCCGGTCCGACGAGCGCTGGTGTCGGAGCCGGCGGCAGAGAAAGAGGTCTGGACGTCACACGTGCTGCGCGAGTGGGGGTCGTGCGGGCGGGTGGCGCTGGTCGACGGCGAGCCGGTCGGGTACGTCGTCTACGCACCCTCGGCGTTCGTCCCCGGCGCGGCCGGCTTCCCGACCGCACCCAGTCTCCCCGGACGCGGTCCTGCTCACGACGGCGTACGTCGACCCGGGCCACCGGCGCGGCGGACTCGGCCGGATGCTGGTCCAGGGGATGGCGCGGGACCTCGTCGAGCGCGACATCCGCGCGGTGGAGGCGTTCGGCGACACGCGAGGCCGGACCTCCTGCGTGCTGCCGGCGGACTTCCTCAGCCGGGTGGGCTTCAAGACCCAGCGCGCGCACAGCACCACCCCGCGGATGCGGATGGACCTGCGCACCACCGTCACCTGGCGCACCGAGGTGGAGGCCGCGCTGGAGCGGCTGGTGGGCGCGGTCCGGCCGGTGCGTCCGGCCCCGAAGGTGACCGGCCCGAACCGCCGCTGAGGAGCCGCGACGACCCGGGCCGTGAGCGCTCAGGCGATGTAGTCGGAGAGCTCGTTGAGCAGCGCCGCCTTGGGCCGCGCTCCGACGATCGACTTCACGACCTCGCCGCCCTGGTAGACGTTGATGGTCGGGATGCCGGTCACGCGGTACGACGACGGGGTGACGGGGTTCTCGTCCACGTTCATCTTGAGGAACGTGATCTTGTCGCCGTGGTCGGCGGCGATCTCCTTGAGGATCGGGTCGACCTGGCGGCAGGGACCGCACCACTCGGCCCAGAAGTCGACCAGGACGGGCTTGTCGGACTTGAGGACCTGGGTCTCGAAGTCGGAGTCGGTCACGGCTTGCATGTCGGCCACGGATCTACCTTTCGTCGATGTCTGAACCAGTGAACACCAGCGCGGGGACGGTTGTTCCGCGCCTCAGGAGCGTTCAGGCGCCCGCCGTCTGGACGGCCTCGGTGACCGCCTCGGTGGTCAGGGCGTCCCCGGCGGTGGACGCCTCGTGGTCAAGAGCCGCGATGTACCGCTCGGCGTCGAGGGCGGCGGCGCAGCCGGTGCCGGCGGCGGTCACGGCCTGCCGGTAGTGGTGGTCGACCAGGTCTCCGGACGCGAAGACCCCGGGCAGGTTGGTGTGGGTCGACGGGTGCCGGACCAGGACGTAGCCGTTCTCGTCGAGGTCCACCTGGCCGGTCAGCAGCTCCGAGCGCGGGTCGTGGCCGATCGCGATGAACAGACCGGTGACGTCCAGCGGCCGGGTCTCACCGGTCACGGTGTCGCGCAGGGTGACCGACTCGAGCTGCTCGGCCCCGTTGATGGACTCGATCTCGGCGTTCCAGACGAACTCCAGCTTGGGGTCGGCGAACGCCCGCTCCTGCATGATCTTGGAGGCGCGGAGCTCGCCGCGGCGGTGGATCAGCGAGACCTTGGAACCGAAGCGGGTCAGGAACGTCGCCTCCTCGATGGCGGAGTCCCCGCCGCCGACGACCGCGATGTGCTGGTCGCGGAAGAAGAAGCCGTCGCAGGTCGCGCACCAGGACACGCCGCGACCGGACAGCTCCTCCTCGCGGTCCAGCCCGAGCTTCCGGTAGCCCGAGCCCATGGCGAGGATCACCGAGCGGGCGGTGTAGGTGTCGGTGGCGGTCTTGACGACCTTGATGTCCCCGGTCAGGTCGACCTCGACCACGTCGTCGGCCACCAGCTCGGTGCCGAAGCGCTCGGCCTGGGCGCGCATCTCGTCCATCAGCGCCGGGCCCATGATGCCGTCGCGGAAGCCGGGGAAGTTCTCGACCTCGGTGGTGTTCATCAGGGCACCGCCGGCGGTCACCGAGCCCTCGAACATGAGGGGGGCGAGCGACGCGCGGGCGGCGTACACGGCGGCGGTGTAACCCGCGGGGCCGGAGCCGATGATGATGACGTTGCGCGGGGCGGAGTCGGTCATGTGCGGTGGCATCCCTTGGTCGGTGTCGTACCCCGGGTGGTCGTGCCCGTGGTCGTGAATGGAACCGATCGTAGGCGAGGCGCATTCCCGTCCGAAGCAGCACCGGGCCCGCAGCGGTCAGGGTGCCGGCAGGGTCACCGAGCGGACGGGCTCCTCGCTGCCGCACAGGAACAGGTCGGCCACCTGGGTGTCACCCACCGCGCGCCGGAACACCAGCACCGCGGGAGTACCGCCGTACGACGCCGGGACGAAGCGTCCCCGTGCCCCACGGTCGGCGGCACAGGCTGCCCCGGCCGCCCGGTCCGCCGAACCTCGGCCCGGAGTAGGCCTGGGCAGTCGGACGCCAGCTCGCGACGGGCGACGGTGAGGTCTTCCGCGAGGTGATCGCGGCGCAGCCTGGCGAGCCCCGCCTTCTCCTGCGCGTCCCCGGTCACGGGGACGGGTCCGTCACTCGACGCCGTGCCTTCCCCGCCGGACTTCGATTGCCCGCGGCGCCGCGCCGAGACCGTTCTCGGCCTGCGCGCCCGACTCCGCACTGGTGGTGTCGGAGCCGGATTGCGGCGAGACGACCTGGCCGATGCCCACTCCCGACGGCGACCACCGCGGCGGCGGCGACCAGCAGCGAGGCCACCCGGCGGCGGCGTCGGGCCAGATCGACGACCGGCGCGGTTCGGTCCGGCTCCTGCGCGAGGTCGCCGAGGACCCGGTCGAGCCGGGCGACCACGTCGGGGGGAGTGGGCCCGGTGTGGCGCGCGTCGGCGAGGAGGCGGCGTACCTCCTCCTCCGCCGGCGTCAGCGGGTCGTCGCTGCGGGTCACGGTGTGCGCCTCCTCTCGGGCGTTCGCGTGTGTGTACGACGGTCGGTTCAGGTCGGCTTCGGGGGACCTCGGGGCTGCGTGGATCGGACGGGCGGCGGCTCGACCGGGTTCCCCGGGGACGGGGTGGTCCGGCTCACGCCCCGGGCGCGAGCACGTCGAGCAGCTCGGCCAGCCGGGCTCGGCCCCGGGAGCAACGGGACTTGACCGTCCCGACCGCGCAGTCGAGCATCACCGCGACCTCCGCGACTGGGTACCCCTCCATGTCGACCAGCACCAGTGCGGCCCGCTGGTCGGCGGGGATGCTGGACAGCGCCGCCAGCACCTGCCGACGCCGCTCGTCGTCGACCGCCCGGTCAGCGGGGTCCGCGGGCGTGCTGGTGACCAGGGATCCGCGGTCGCGGTAGGCGTCGAGGTCGTCGGGCAGCGCCTCGGCGCGGCGTACCTTCGCGGCGCGGATCCGGTCGAGGCAGGCGTTGACCACGACCCGGTGCAGCCAGGTGGTGACCGCCGCCTCGCCACGGAACGAGCCCGCCCGGCGGAAGGCAGCGATCAGGCCGTCCTGCAGGGCGTCGGCCGCGTCGTCGGGGTTGCCCATCGTGCGCAGCGCCACCGCCCACAGCCGATCACGGTGCCGCGCGAAGAGGACGCCGAACGCGTCGCTGTCGCCGTGGACGTGGGCCGAGAGCAGATCGGCGTCGGACCGGTCGTCCACGGGCGCGGTGTCATGCCGGCTACCCCCGGACCACGACTTCGGCCACCTCGCCGCGGAAGCCGCCCTCCGCCTCGGGGAGGGAGGTGAACCAGAGGACCAGGAAGCGCCCGGTGCCCGGCTCGGCCAGAGTCACCCGCTCCTGCTCGCCGGCGGTCACGTTCGCCACCGGGTTCAGCTGGGCAACTCCCCGTGGGGCGTCGTCGGAGAGGTAGAGGCTCACGTCGCTGGGCGCCCCGCCGAGCGTCAGGTCCACGTCGGTGACCTGTCGGGAGGACCCGAGGTCGAGCCGGAGGCCGACGCCGGTCTTCAGGCCGCCCGGTCCCAGGTCCTGCTCGTAGGTCACCGTGCGCCAGGCGGTCGCCGGGTCGCCGTCCACGGCCAGCGGCGCCAGCTCGCGGTTCTCCTCGGGTGGGTCTCCCTGCGGGTCGAGGTCCGTGGCGGTGATGTCGGTGATCGGCGCGCCGGTGGAGGAGTCGGTCGTGTCGGACGGGTCGGGCGCGGGATCGGGGTCGGCGCCCAGGGGGGAGCGACCCCGCCCGAGGTTGAACGCGAACACGATGGCGATCAGCAGCAGGCAGCTCGCGGCCACCGCGGCGGCCAGCCGCATCCAGCTCCGGCCGGGGACCTCGTCCTCCTCCTCGTCCTCTGCTGCCGGGATCACGCCGCTGCCGGTGGCGGCGTCCCACGGCCAGAACTCCTGCGACACGGGGGCCGCCCCACCCGGACGGGGTGTCCGCGCGGGTCGGCCGTCCGCCGGCTCCGGTGCGAAGAGGGGACGTTCCGGTGGCTCCTCGAACGGTGGCGGCGGCGGCGGCTTCTCGGCACGCGCCGCCAGCCAGGACACCTCGTCGTTCTCGTCGTCGAAGATCGGCACGCCGGCCTGGGTGGGCAGGTCCGAGGATTCGGCAGGAGCCTCACGCGGCGGGCCCGGGGACTCGACCGGAGGCTGGGCCGGGAGTGACCCGGGGCGTGCGGGTGGTTGTCGG
The DNA here is from genome assembly GCA_963812345.1 of uncultured Actinomycetota bacterium. Classification (GTDB taxonomy): domain Bacteria; phylum Actinomycetota; class Actinomycetes; order Propionibacteriales; family Nocardioidaceae; genus Nocardioides. Next base: position 56,108 of record CAWEVA010000022.1, on the reverse strand, counting down.
CTGCCCGGGGCCCGGAAGCGGATGGTCGGGCCGGCGGAGGGTGCCGGTCGCCCGGGCGGAGGTGCGCCGGGGCGGAGCCCGGCGCTGGCCTCGGCCTCCGCCATGGCGGCGACGTCGCCCACGAAGTCGCGCAGCGCCTCCCGGATCCCGTGCGCGCTGCGGAGACCGGGGCGGTGCGCGTCACCGGACGTGCCCGGCGCGTTCAGCACCTCGTCGCACAAGCTGTCCAGGGGTCGCTGGACTCCGGCCTTGACCTGGCGCGGGCGCAGCACCCGGCCGTTCTCGAGGGGAGCGGCGGGCACGCCGGAGCGGGAGACCCCGGGCCACTTGGCGGTCAGCAGGTAGTAGAGCAGCCCGGCCAGGTCGGTCACGTCGGTGGACATCCGGCCGGTCGGGAGGCCGAGGAGGGCGGCCTCGACCGCCAGCCCGATGATCCGGACCGACCCGGTCTGGTCGATCATGACGTTCTCAGGGACGAGCCGGCCGTGGGCGACCCCGGCATCGTGCGCGGCCGCGATCGACTCGGCGACCTCGGAGACGATCCACGCGGCCCGACGCCCGCCGACCGGTCCTTCGTGGGCGACCAGGACGTCGATCGACCTGCCGGAGCCCCACTCGTTCACGACGTAGCAGACGTCGTCAGTCCGGTCCACGTCGAGGACCCTCAGGATCCTGCGGTCGTGGAGGGCCGCCGACCGTCGGGCGGCCTCCATCAGTCCCTCGGCCCGCGCGTCGTCCGCGGCCAGGACATGGACCGACACGTGCCGGTCGAGGGTCCGGTCATGCGCTCGCCAGAACCTGCCGGAACCGCTCTCGCTCAGCAGGTCGACGAGCAGGTAGCGGTCGGCCAGGACGTCGCCCGGTCGGATCGAGTTCGGCACGCCTTCCCTTCCACGGCTTGGTGCCCCCATCGTAGGGCGGTTCGGGCGTGAGCTCAGGAGCGGAGCCGCCGCGTCACCGTGTCCAGGACGTCGGTGACCTCGCGCAGGTGGAGCAGTCGCGCCACACGACGAAGACGAGGACATCGAGGGCGGTGACGACCGCGGCCCGCACGGCGGCAACGGCCTGGTTCGGGTCGCTGCCGAGCTGGTCGAGGGCCAGGGTCGTGAGGTATGCCGCCGCGGTCGAGATGCCCGCGGCGATGACCAGACGCACCAGGAAACGCGCCAGGCGCCCGGTCTCCAGCCCACCGAGCAGGTGCCGCAGGACGAGGTAGGACAGCACCGACCCGACGACGTACGACGCGGTGTAGGCGAGCACCAGCGCGGGCGAGGTGTCCTCGGCGGTGGCGAGGGACACCAGCACGACCGCAGCCGCGACGTTGGTGGCCGCGATGACGCACTGGATCCAGAAGACCGTGCGTGTGCGCTCGAGGGCGTAGAACCCGCGCAGGATCAGGTAGTGGACGGTGAAGAACAGCAGCCCGACGCCGAACAGGGAGAGCGTCGGGGCGAACAGCTCGAACTCGTCGCGACCGGCACCCCAGCCCCACACCACGTGCGCGATGTCCGGCGCGATCACCGGCAGCAGGAGGGCGAACGGCAGGACGACGACCAGGGCACTGCGCAGCGACATCCCGAGCGTGCGGGCGAGGCCGGGCAGGTCGCCGACGTTCGCCCGGTCGCTGAGGCGCGGGAGGATCGCCGTGGCCAGGGAGACCGTGATCACCGAGTGCGGAACCATCACGATCAGGAAGCTCTGGGCGTAGACGGTGTAGCCCGTGCCGGTGCCGCCGTCGACCGCGGCCGCCGTACCACCGGAGGCGAGGCGGACCACGACGGTGTAGGCGATCTGGTTGACCACCACGAAGAGGACGGTCCACATGCCGAGCCGCAGGGTGTGGCCCAGACCGGTGTCCCTGAGGTCGAACCGTGGGCCGGAAGGTGAAGCCGGCCGACCGCAGGAAGGGCAACAGGATCACCAGCTGCGCGAGGATGCCGAGGGTGGACCCCAGGCCGAGCAACGCCTCCTGGCCGCTGGTGAACGCCGCGGTCTGCTCGGCGTCGGTGGCCGGGCCGAAGACCACCAGGTAGACCACCAGGACCGCGACCGCGATCACGTTGTTGGCGATCGGAGCCCACATCATCGGCCCGAACCGGCCGCGGGAGTTGAGGATCTGGCCGAGCAGCACGAACACGCCGTAGAAGAACACCTGCGGCAGGCAGTAGCGGGCGAAGTCGATCACCGACTCCCGCTGCGCGGCCAGCGCCGGGTCGTCGAAGCTCGGGTCGAGGTAGAGCGACATCACCCAGGGCGCCGCCAGCACCAGCAGTACCGTCACCAGCGCGAGGAAGAGCACGGCGGCGGTGACCACGCGGTTGGTGTACGCCTCGCCGCCGTCCGGGTCGTTCCGCATCGACCGAATCAGCTGCGGGACCAGGACGGCGTTGAAGATCCCGCCCGCGACGAGGATGTAGAGCATGTTCGGCACGGTGTTGCCGATGTTGAACAGGTCGGCGTGGAGCACGTTGCCGAGCGCGGCGACGAGCAGGGCGGAGCGCACGAACCCGCTCAGCCGGGAGACCACCGTGCCGGCGGCCATCACCGCGCTGGAGGAGAGGATCCGCGATTCGTCGGTGGACTCGACGGGGGGCTGGCTCATGGGGTGCTCATGCGGCCCGTGCCCGCCGTACCCGCCGCACCAGGCGTACGACGATCGCGCCGAACAACAGGGCGACCCCGGTGCCGAGGATCAACCAGATCACCTGACTCACCTGTGCCGAGCGCACCGGGAGGGTGGCCGTGGAGCCCAGGGGCGTCCCGTCCTCGGCGGTGACGAACAGCTCGACGTTGTGGACGCCGAGCTGGGTGGTGGCGGCCTCCAGCAGGACCGAGCTGCGGCCACCGGCGGCGACCTCGATGGTCTCGGTGTCACTGATGGTGAGGGGCGAGTCCGCGCGTGACTCGACCCGCACGCGCACCGGATGGTCGAGGTTGTTGGCGATCGTGGCCGAGAACCGACCGGTGGTGCTCGACAGGGTCACCGCCGGTGGGGCGTCGACCCGGATCGACGCGAGCTGCCGCGAGATGCGCTGCCTCGACCGGTCGGCCTCCGCACGGGAGGCGTCGGGGTGTACCCGGCTCGAGTACGAGAGCCCGTTGAGGGCCTCGGCGAGCACCGCGTCGGCGACCTGGTCGTTGCGGGCGAGCACCTGCTCGAGCGTTCGTCCGATCCGGATCAGGGCGTCCGCGGACGCGAAGTTCGCGGCGTCGAGCTCCAGGCGGGCCTGGCTCTCGGGGTAGTCGAGCTGGTCGCCTTCGACGCGCTCGGGCCGCTCGGTCGTGACCGAGTCGACATCGGTGAGGTCCAGCCATGGGACGTCGAGTCCGGGGAAGAACCCGGTGGTGCTCTCGGGATTCCAGTCCGGGGGGAGCACGACCACCAGTGGCGGGCGGCCCGGGCTCAGCAGCCGCAGCGCTGCCTCGGAGAGGATCCGCTGCCGGATCGCCATCAGACCCTGCGGGTCGTCCGGCCCCGGCCCGCCCTCGGCGGCGCCCGAGCAGATGACGGTGACGGTGCGTCCGGACACGCTGGCCACGGCCGGCGCCGGGACGCCGAACATCTGGTCGGTGACCATGGTCGTGGACCGCTGATCGACCATCCGGAGTGCCTCCGGTCGGAGCTGACCGCTCGGCGACGCGATCGCGGGCGCGGTGTCGAGGTCCCACGAGTCGAGCACGGCACCCGTGCGTCGTCGCGCCTGCTCGTAGATCTCGGGGTCGCGCTCGGCGGCGGCGGAGACGTCGAGGTCGCCGTAGGGCAGCGTGAGCACCTCATCGCCGCCACCGAGGGCCTCCCGCAGCCGCCTCGAGCCAGGCGGCACCGGGCTCGGTGGCGGCGTTCTGCGGTGCCCCCTCGGGCGCCTCCTCCGGGTCGTCGGTCGGTGACTCTGTGGTGTCGGACGCGCTCGAGTCGGGAGTGGGAGACGGCGAGTCCGCGTCGCCGGGCGGAGTGGGCACGGTCTCGTCGAGGGGTCTGGGCGGGTTGCCCGCGACCAGGTCGCGGACGGCGTCAGGCACCGCCGGGTCCACCAGCCAGGTCACCGGGCCGGGAGCCGGCTGCGGCGCCGAAGTCGACCAGCGACCGCAGGGTTCCCCCGGTGTCCAGCGTTCGGGCCCAGGCCGAGACGTCGATGATCTGGCCGCCCGGCCGGTAGCGGACCTCGCGGCGGATCGGGATCACGAGCGCGGTGTTGACCGAGCCACTGCCGCGCGGCACCAGCGGGAGGAACGTGCGGGCCCGCCCGTCCGCGATGCCGTCGCGCGGCTCGTCGGACTCGCCGAGCGCGTGGACGCCGAACCAGTAGACGCCCGGGTTCGGACACGCCCAGGGCGGACCGCGACACCGTGATCGAGAACTGTGCCGACGCGCCCGGCTCGAGGGACGTCACCGTGTCGAAGGTGCCCGGCGTCGTGATCCGGTCACCGACGGGCTCGGCCGGGTCGAGCTCGGCGGCCTCGGCGAGCTCACTCGTGGACTCGATCGGGGTGTCGGCGATGAAGAGGTGCAGGTTGATCGCGACCCAGCGCTCGTCGGTGTGGTTGGTCAGGGTGCCGTTCACGCGCACCGGCCCCTGTGCGGGCAGGTACGACGGCGAGAGGTCGTCGATGGTGACCCCCAATGCGGACTCGTCCTGCCTCGGGGCCGGTCGCGCGGCCTGCCGCACGCGTGGCGGCAGCACTGCGGCTGGCGGGTCCCGGGCGGTCCTGGTCGGGGAGTGCCAGTGCCGGGTCGGCCGAGGCCACGGTCGGCATGGTGGTGGCTGCTACCGCCAGGAGGGCAGGAAGCAGGGACCACGGGTGACGCACGGCGCCGACTCTATCCGGAGCCCCCCCGGCCGATAGAGTTGCTGGTCGTGTCCGACACCCACCTTCCCCCGCTTCAGATGACCCGGGTCCAGCACTCGGTGGCGGAGGAGCTGGACCGGATCGCGCCGGTCATCGACGAGCTCGGGCGCAGGTTCCGCGACGCCGGCGAGGAGCTCGCCCTGGTCGGCGGTTCGGTGCGCGACGCCATGCTCGGCCGGCACCAGAACGACCTGGACTTCGCCACCTCGGCCCGCCCCGTCCGGACCGAGGAGCTGATCACCGGATGGGCGGACGCGACCTGGGACATGGGTCGCACCTTCGGGACCATCGGTTGCCGGAAGGGCGCGTGGAACGTCGAGATCACGACATACCGTTCCGAGGCCTACGACCCGACCTCACGCAAGCCCACCGTCGATTTCGGAGACACCCTGGCCGGCGACCTCGGCCGGCGGGACTTCACGGTGAACGCGATGGCGGTCCGAGTGCCCGACCGCGCTTTCGAGGACCCGTTCGGCGGGATCGTCGACCTCGGGCACCGGGTGCTGCGCACCCCGGGCACGCCCGAGGACTCGTTCTCCGACGACCCCTTGCGGATGATGCGGGCGGCGAGGTTCGCGGCACAGCTCGGGTTCATCGTCGATCCGGGCGTGGTCGCCGCGATGACGGCCATGGCCGACCGGATCGCGATCGTCTCCGCCGAGCGGGTCCGCGACGAGCTGGTGAAGCTGGTGTGTGCGCCGTACCCGCGACGGGGCCTGACCCTGCTTGCGCAGACCGGCCTGGCCGACCACGTCCTGCCCGAGCTGCCGGCCCTCGCGCTCGAGCGCGACGAGCACCACCGGCACAAGGACGTCTACGAGCACACTCTCACCGTCCTGGAGCAGACGATCGAGCTCGAGCACCGTCTGCCCGGAGGTGGGCCGGACTTCGTCGCCCGGTTCGCCGCCCTGATGCACGACGTGGGCAAGCCGCGGACCCGCCGCTTCGTCGGCGACGGGACCGTCACGTTCCACCACCACGACGTCGTGGGCGCCAAGCTCACGCGCAAGCGGATGCGGGCGCTGCGGTTCTCCAACGACGTGACCGACGCGGTGGCGAAGCTGGTCGAGCTGCACCTGCGCTTCCACGGCTACGGCGAGGGCGAGTGGACCGACTCGGCGGTCCGTCGCTACGTCCGTGACGCCGGCGACGAGCTCGAGCGCCTCCACGTCCTCACCCGGGCCGACTGCACGACCCGCAACCGGCGCAAGGCCGAGCGGCTCCGACGCACGTACGACGACCTCGAGGAGCGCATCTCGCGCCTCTCCGAGGAGGAGCAGCTGGCGGCCATCCGGCCGGACCTGGACGGCAACCAGATCATGGAGATCCTCGGGATCGGCGCCGGCCCGGAGGTCGGTGAGGCCTACCGCTTCCTCCTCGAGCTCCGGCTCGAGCACGGCCCGCAGTCCCCGGAGCAGGCCCGTGCCGCGCTGCTCGACTGGTGGTCGGCCCGGGCCTGAGGCCGCGCCGCTGCGCTAGGTTCGCGGCTTCCCCCACGGACGGAGAACCGATGAGCGAGTACGAGCCCCTGCTCGAGGAGAGCATCGATGTGGCCGCGCCGCCGGCGAAGGTGTGGTCGCTCGTGACCGATCTGCCCCGGATGTCGAAGTGGAGCCCGCAGGTGGTCCGCACGATCGTGCGGGGCGGCCCCGTCCAGCTCGGCACCCGCGCGTTCAACATCAACCGGCGCGGGCCGCTGGTGTGGCCCACCCGCACCAAGGTGGTCGCCTTCGAGCCGCACCGCGAGTTCGCGTTCCGCGTCAAGGACAACAAGACGATCTGGTCGTTCTCGCTCGAACCGACCGAGGACCGGCACCCGGGTCACCCAGCGACGCCGGGCTCCGGACGGGATCTCCGACGTCTCGATCAAGCTCACCAAGATCGCCCTGGGCGGCCAGGAGACCTTCACCCGCGAGCTGCGGGCCGGGATGCGGCAGACCCTGACGCGGGTCAAGGCCGAGTCGGAGGCATAGGGCGGGTCTCCCTGTCCCGTGGCCTGCTGCGCGCCGCCCACCACGCACGCTGGCTGCGTTGTCGTCAGTCGTCGGGCAACCCCGGCCCGCCTCCCTCCTCCGCCTTGCCATCGCACGCGTTGGACGACGCTCGCGACGGCCGAGGACAGGGAGACACGCCCGGAAAAAACGGTCCCCGGCCCCATGGGCCGGGGACCGTCCCCCCACTCACGGGGTCAGCGGCGGACCCGGATCTGCCGCGTCGCGGTGGCGCTGTTGCCCGCCCGGTCCGTGACCGTCAGCGTGACCAGGCGCAGTCCGGCCTTCTTGTACGACGTCCGCACCACCTGACCGGTGGCGTCCTCACGGCTGCGGCCGTTGCCGAAGTCCCAGCTGTAGGACAGGTCGGCCGGATCGGTCCGGTCGTCGGTGGACTCAGCACCGCTCAGCACGATCCTGCGACCGGCGGTCGGCCTTCCGGACTGGATACGGATCGCCGCACTCGGCGCAGCGTCGACGCCGGAGTCAGCCGACCCGTAGCCGTAGTCGAACGCGCCGCAACCCGCGCCCATCCGGAATGCCACGTCACCGGTCAGGTCGCCGTCGGAGGTCGCCGGGCCGGCCGTGTCACCGAACATCGACAGCACGTTGAAGCCCAGGCAGTTGTAGCGGAACCGCCACGGGTTCGCGACATCCGGATAGCGCGGGTCCGTCTCGGAGTTGCTCGGGTCCTCGTAGTTGTCGGTGTGGCCGATGCCGGAGTCGGTGTAGCTCGAGTCACGGTCGGTCGCGGTGTACGCCGCGTCGTTGAGGTCCGGCGCCGACTCGCCCGGCTCGGGCTGGCTGTCCAGCGGTGACTGGGCCGGCGGGTCGTCGGTCCCGGCGTTGCCGTAACCGTGAGCCTCGTCGGTGTAGACCAGCGACAGACCGGGCTCGAAGCCGATCGGGTCGCGGTCGACCTGCCCGTGGCCGTCGAGGTCGAACCCGGACCGGTCCCGCATCTCCATGTAGTAGGCGTGGTCCGCGGCCGCCTCGGCTCCCGCGGCGACGTACCGCCAGCCGAGCGTGCAGCGCTTGGCGGTGGTGAGGTTCTCGCGGCAGCCGCCGTTGAACACCCGCGCGTCGTCGGGGCCGCCCGAGGTCTCGAAGTCGGTGTCCAGCAGCACCTGCTCACCGGACGGCGTGGTCGCGGTGACCTTGACGTCGTCGATGAACCAGCCCGGCCGGGCGACGCCGGGGTCGGACGAGTAGCTGAACCGGAGCGCGCCGTTCGGCTCGCCGGCCAGCTCGCTGATGTCGTAGCTGTCGGAGAGGAAGACCGACTCGGGGTACTCACCCAGCTTGCGGTCCGTCGACTCGCTGCCCGCGGTGTAGGACCCGCTGGTGCCGGTGAGGCCGTTGTCGAACTTCTGCTGGCAGCTGTTCGCGTTCGGATTGCCGGCGAGCGGGTCGGTGTTGGACGTGGTGTAGCCGTTCTCCGACTCGTTGGAGGTGTAGGTCTCGCCGCCGTCGGTGGTGGTGAGGACGAACCCGTAGTCGTAAGTCCCACTCGATGTCCCAGAGGGACTTGAACTCCAGCTTCACCTCGCTGCCCTGCGGGAGGTCGGCCAGGCCGGGGATGGCCAGGTCGAAGTTGCGGCCCTCGGTCGGGCGTGCAGCCGAAGTCGTTCGCCAGAACCGCTCCACCAGGCGTGCGTCCTGGTCGCGGTGTCACCGGTGTCGAACTTCGCCGGGTCGAGCAGCTGGCGTCCGGGCAGCTTGGCGACGTACGCCTGGGAGTTCTGCACTCGGCCGTCCGTGCCCTCGGTCAGCGTGTACGGCGTCCCGTCGGGGGTCTGCCACTTGATGGTGTTGGTGTCCTGCTTGGAGTCGGTCCACCCGGAGACAGTGGGGGACGTGCCCGGCTGCAGCACCTCGGGCACCACCCAGCCGAGCTCCTGGCGGGAGAAGATGTCCATGTTCTGCGACTTGTCGGTCGCCATCAGGTTCCAGTCGCCGTAGGTCTCCCGGCTCCCGGTTGAGTAGAAGTCGGGCAGGCCGAGCGAGTGGCCGTACTCGTGCGAGATCACGCTGGCCTTCTCGATCGCCGTCTCGGGGTTGACGTTGTAGGGCCCGACCCGGACGAAGACCTTCAGGTCGTCGCCCATGTCGGTGGTGGTGGTCTCGGAGTAGTTGTCTGTCGGTGTACCAGAGCGGCTGGCCCTCGAGGTTCTTGAGCTGGTCGTCGGTGGTGTAGCCGGGCAGCCCGGTGTCGGGGTCGGAGTAGTAGAACTCCAGCGACGAGGAGTGCGGCCAGACGTTGTCGTACGGCGCGTCGGCGTAGTCACAGCCCGCGGCGCTGAGCTGCGAGGAGCCGTGGCCACCACAGCCGGCGAAGACGGCCATGAAGAAGTCGACGACGCCGTCCTTGTCGGTGTCGAAGTCGGAGTAGTCGACCTCCGGGTCGGCGATCACGGCGGCGTCGTAGACCAGCTTGCCCGGAGACCCGCAGCCGGCGTCGATCTGCTGGAGTGCCCCGATGCCGGCGACGGCGCCGACCAGTGCGGAGCCGTTCGCGTCGGAGCCGTAGTAGCCGGTGTTGCCCGGGAGGTTGTAGACGCCGTTGGAGATGCGGGTCGGGTACGCGGGCGTGCCCTCGGCCTCGACGGGGGCGTCCTCGAGGGTGGCGCCGCCGCAGGTCTGACCCGTCTCGGCGTTGGTGAAGTCGAAGCCCGGGGCGTAGTCGAAGCCCACATCGTCGAGGCCGGCCGACCCGACGTCGGCGTGCGGGTAGAGCTGGCCCAGGGACATCTCCTGGAACAGGTTGAAGGTCGAGCCCGGCTTCTTCGGGTCGTTGATGACCGCCTCGAGCTCCTCACCGGTGTTGGTGGGCTGGTAGTCGCGGTCGGTGTACTGCACCGGGACCACCGGGAACGGGCGGTCGCCGTACTTCGCGGTCTCGTAGGCCTCGCCAGGGGGGATCACCTTCGGCCCGTGGCTGACGACCGTGGAACGCGCGTCGGTGGTGTCGAGCACCGCCTTCGAGGACAGGTCGCGCCAGACGATCGTGGGCTCCTCGGCGGTGCTGGCCGCCTGGCTCTCGAGGACCAGGGTCGGGTTGGCTCCGGCGGAGATGTCACCGGGGGTCCACAGGATCTCGTGGGCAGTCACCGGGTGGTCGCCCGGGCCGCGCGCGTCGAGGAAGGTGGTGCCCGCGGGGCGCCGTGATGCGTCACCGTCGCGTTGCTGATGGTGGAGCCGGTCTCGTTGCCGAGCAGGATCCGCGAGGGGTACTCGTCGCCGGGCTTGACCCAGCCCTGGGAGCTGACGAAGGAGTTCTCGATGGTGAGGCCGTCGGCGTCGCCCGTGGAGGCGGTGCCGCCACTCGGCGTCGCGACCGGCGCAGAGGCGGCCTGGGCGGGAAGGAGGGACGGGAGTCCGGCAGTGAGGCCGGCGGCGAGCACGGTGGTGACCGCAACGCTGGCCAGCCGCCTGGGGTACAGGGCAGACATGGGCATCCTCGGGAGAGCAGGTCCGCCGCGCCGTGGGTGTGACGCGACGGACCCCTCAACGACCCATGTGTGGCCCGGGTTACGCGCCGGGGTTCGGCGTCACTCCACGCCGGAGATGAAGGCCTCGACGCGGCGGCGTCCCTCGTCGTCGGGCAGCTGCACCGGGGGCGACTTCATCAGGTACGACGACGCCGAGATGATCGGACCGCCGATGCCGCGGTCCTTGGCGATCTTCGCCGCCCGGATCGCGTCGATGATGATGCCGGCCGAGTTGGGGGAGTCCCAGACCTCGAGCTTGTACTCCATGTTCAGCGGCACGTCGCCGAAGGCGCGGCCCTCGAGCCGGACGTAGGCCCACTTCCGGTCGTCGAGCCAGGCGACGTAGTCGGACGGCCCGATGTGGACGTTGCGTGCGCCCATGTCGTGGTCGATGTTGGAGGTGACCGCCTGGGTCTTGGAGATCTTCTTCGACTCCAGCCGCTCGCGCTCGAGCATGTTCTTGAAGTCCATGTTGCCGCCGACGTTGAGCTGGTAGGTGCGGTCGAGCACCACGCCGCGGTCCTCGAACAGCCGGGCCAGGACCCGGTGGGTGATGGTGGCACCGACCTGGCTCTTGATGTCGTCGCCGATGATCGGCACGCCGGCTTCCTCGAACTTCGCGGCCCACACCGGGTCGGACGCGATGAACACGGGGAGCGCGTTGACGAACGCCACGCCCGCGTCGATGGCGCACTGGGCGTAGAACTTGTCCGCCTGCTCCGACCCCACCGGCAGGTAGGAGACGAGGACGTCGGCCCGGGTCTCCTTCAGCACGGCCACCACGTCGACCGGCTCGGAGTCGGCCTCCTCGATCGTCTCCCTGTAGTACTTGCCCAGGCCGTCGAGGGTGTGGCCGCGCTGGACGGTGATGCCGGTCGGCGGGACGTCGCAGATCTTGATCGTGTTGTTCTCCGACGCGGTGGTCGCGTCGGCGAGGTCGAACCCGACCTTCTTGGCGTCGACGTCGAACGCAGCGACGAACTCGACGTCGGAGACGTGGTAGTCGCCGAACGTGACGTGCATCAGCCCCGGCACGGTCCCGCTCGGGTCGGCGTTCCGGTAGTACTCGACGCCCTGGATCAGGGAGGTGGCGCAGTTGCCGACTCCCACGATTGCTACTCGAACCGAACCCATCGGGTTTCCTTCCTCTGTTGCTTCTGCCCGTGTCACGTGTGCCCGGGTCACTTCTTTGCTTTCGCGCCCCGCCGCTTCGGCGGGAGGGGCTGAGGGACGACCGGGTGCTCGGTCGACGACTCACTGCCGGTGCGCTCGGCGTTGATGAGGTCGGAGAGCCAGCGCACTTCCCGCTCGACCGACTCGACCCCGTGCCGCTGGAGCTCAGCGGCGTACCGGTCGACTTCCTTCTGCGTCATGGCCAGCTGGTTCTGCACCCGGTCCAGCCGCTCCTGGAGGCGCGTACGTCGTCCTTCCAGCACCCGCAGGCGGATCTCCATGTCCGTCTGCCCGAAGAACGCGAACCGGATGTCGAAGTTGTCGTCCTCCCACGCGGTCGGGCCGACCTCCGACATCAGCCTCCGGAACTCCGCCCGGCCCTGGTCCGTGAGCTGGTAGACGATGCGCGGGCGCCGGGTGACCGGCGTGGTCGTCGCGGCGACCTCGGCGATGAGGGCGCCGCGGAGCATCTTCTTCAGGGCGGGGTACAGCGACCCGTAGGACAGGACGCGCCCCCAACCGAGCATGAGGTTCAGGCGCTTGCGGAGCTCGTAGCCGTGCATGGGTCCCTCGTGCAGCAGTCCGAGGACTGCCAGCTCGATGGTTTCGCCACGACGTGCCACGCGACCTATCGTAGCGATACATCGGGCAGGCATGAAACGGGCGGCCCGATCGGCTTCGGGAACGCGCTTGGATCCGGGCTCCCGGGGTGGCATGTGGCCGATCTCGCGTGCCTCAGGACTTCGCTCCCGCTCGGCGTGTTGCGTACCCTGTACCGAATGCGCCGGACGTGCCGCGTCCCGGCGCAGACAATCGAGAACCCCCGAGATCCTCTTCCGGAGTCCCTACCTTGAGTGGAAAGCGCCGGGCCGCCGGTCCTGCAGTGACCAAGAAGCCTCAGCGACCCCTGAGCAACCGCGACCGCGCGAAGAAGGCCGGGAAGTGGGTGCTGATCGTCGGGCTGGTCTGCTCGCTGCTCGGTGTGGCGGCCTTCGCGATCGCCTATGCGGTGACCGACGTGCCGGACCCCAACGAGGACTTCCAGACCCAGACCTCGTTCGTCTACTACAGCGACGGGAAGTCCGAGCTCGGCCGTTACGCCACCCAGAACCGTGAGTCGATCAGCCTCGACGAGATGCCGGCGTCCATCAAGGAGGCCGTGGTCGCCGCGGAGAACAGGTCGTTCTGGACCGACCGCGGACTCGACCCCAAGGGCATCCTGCGTGCCGCCTTCAGCAACGCCCAGGGCAACGCGACACAGGGCGCGTCGACGATCACCCAGCAGTACGTCAAGATCCTCTACCTCACGCAGGAGCAGACCCTCGAGCGCAAGGTCAAGGAGGCGATGCTGTCGTTGAAGCTGCATCGACAGCAGAGCAAGACCCAGATCCTCGAGGGCTACCTGAACACCATCTACTTCGGTCGCGGCGCCTACGGCGTCCAGGCGGCGTCGAAGGCGTTCTTCGACGTCGAGGCCAAGGACCTCGACCTGCGGCAGAGCGCCGTACTGGCGACGGTCCTGAACAACCCCAGCAAGTACGACCCGGCGAACGGGAAGCAGGCGCGTAAGGACCTCAAGGCGCGCTACGACTACGTCCTGTCGAGCATGGCCGACACCGGCGCCATCTCCGCCGGCCAGGCCGACCGGGCGCAGCGGCGACTGCCGGCGTTTCCCAAGATCCAGGCCGAGAGCCAGTTCGGCGGCCAGCGTGGCCACGTGCTCACGATGGTGCGCGACGAGCTGGTCCGGCTCGGCTTCACCGAGGACGAGATCGAGGGTGGCGGCCTCCAGGTGACCACGACGTTCACCAAGAAGGCGATGGTCGCGGCCGAGCAGGGCGTGCTCGAGGCCAAGCCGGAGGGCTTCGGCGACAAGTTCCTCCACGTCGGTGTCGCAAGTGTCGAGCCCGGCACGGGAGCGGTGCGCGGCATGTACGGCGGGCAGGACTACCTCGACTCCCAGATCAACTGGGCGGTCTCTGGCGGTCAGGCCGGCTCGACGATGAAGCCGTCGGCCCTCGTGGCCGCGATCCGCGACGGCTTCTCGCTCAAGGACACCTTCGAGGGAAACTCGCCGATCGTGCTCGGCGACGGCACCGACTTCGAGAACCAGGGCGACGAGGACTACGGCTCGGCGATCTCGATGGTCACCGCCACCGAGAACTCCGTGAACACAGCGTTCATCGACATGACCGACAGCATGACGAACGGGCCGCAGAAGGTCCTGGACGCCGCCGAGGACCTCGGGCTGCCCCCGGCCAAGCCGACCTCCCGCAAGGCTCCGGGCTTCCCCAACTCGAGCCCGGGCCTCGAGCCGACCGCCGGCGTGGCCCTCGGCAGCGCGACCGTCAGCCCGATCAACGTCGCCAACGCCTACGCCACCCTCGCCAACGAGGGACAGGCCGCCGACCCCTACATCATCGAGAAGGTCGTCGACCGAAACGGTGAGACCCGCTACACCCACAAGGTCAAGGACGACCGGAGCGTCGACGAAGACATCGCCGCCGACGTGACCTACGCCTTGCAGCAGGTCGTGGAGAGCGGATCGGGGACCGCGGCGCAGGCGCTGGGTCGCCCGGTCGCCGGCAAGACCGGCACCGCCACCAACGGCACGGGGGAGGTCTCCTCCGCGTGGTTCACCGGGTACACCCCTCAGCTGTCGACCTCCGTGATGTACGTGCGCGGCAAGGGCAACGAGCAGCTCCAGGGCTGGCTGCCGTCGTACTTCGGTGGTGACTATCCGGCCGAGACCTGGACCGCGGTCATGCAACGGGCCATGGAGGGTCTCCCGATCGAGGAGTTCCCGCCACCGGCGTTCGTGGACGGCGACGCCCCGGAGGAGGGCCACGTGCCGTACACGCCGCCGCCCACGACGCAGGCGCCGCCGCCTCCTCCTCCGTCGAAGAAGCCGACCAAGGAGCCGACGACGGAGAAGCCGACCCCGACCCCGAAGCCGACCCCGACGCCGAGCCCGACGCCCACGCCGACCCCGACGCCCACGCCGACCCCGACGCCGACCTGTCCTCCCGATTGCGGCGACGGCAACGGCGACAACCAGCCGGTGCAGGACGACCGGACAGGTCAGCAGGAGGCGGTGCGGGAGCGCTCCGGATGAGCGACAGGTGATTGATCGGGACCGGGTCCACCCCACCCGCGACGACCCGGTCGTCACCAGCCTCAGCGAGTCGGTCGGCGGACCGCTCGGCGCCCGCGCCGGCCGGCACCCGTGGTGGACCCCGGTCCGGGTCGTCCTCGCCCTGACCGCGCTGTGCTTCGTGCTCGGGATGGTCCAGAAGGCGCCATGCTTCGAGGACTCGTGGCAGGACGGCGACGCCCGCTACACCCACATGTGCTACTCCGACCTGCCCTACCTCTACACCGGTCGGGGGCTGGCCGAGCTGAACTGGCCCTACTCCGGCGACGAGCAGGTGCGCGCACGGTACGACGTCATGGAGTACCCCGTCGGCATCGCCTACTTCGCCTGGGCGACCGCCTGGGTCACCCACTGGGTCAACGGTTCCCCTGACATCGAGCCCCGGTTCGCGCTGCCGGCAGACTCACTGTTCTCCGACGAGGACGTGTCGCGCGAGGTCCGCCTGTTCGTCGTGCTCAGTGCGCTCGGGTTCGCGGCGGCGGCGTTGCTGTCCGCCTGGTTCCTCACCCAGGTCAACCCGCGCCGGCCCTGGGACGCGGCTCTGTTCGCGTTGTCACCGGCCCTCGCCCTCAATGCGCTGATCAACTGGGACCTCCTGGTCGTCGTGCTCGTCGCCGGCGCCTTGTGGGCGTGGGCCAGGGATCGCCCCGGGCTGACCGGGGTGCTGATCGGCCTCGGCACCGCGACCAAGCTGTTCCCGCTGCTCCTGCTGGGCGGGCTCCTGGTGATCTGCCTACGGAACCGGCGGATGCGCGACTTCGGAGTCGCCGTCGGCGCGTCCGTTGCGGCCTGGGTGCTGGCCAACCTGCCGGCGTACCTGACGGGGAGCGAGCAGTGGCGGGTGTTCTGGGCGTTCAACGCCGACCGGGGCGCGGACCTCGGGTCGATCTGGCTGGTGCTCGCCGAGTCGTTCGACACCACCTTCGATCCCGGCATCGTCAACGCCGGCTCCTGGCTGTTCCTCGGGGCGTGGTGCCTGGGGGTGCTCGCCCTGGGGCTGAAGGCACCACAGACCCCGCGCCTCGCGCAGCTCGGCTTCCTGGTCGTCGCCGGCTTCCTGCTGGTCAACAAGGTGTACTCGCCGCAGTACGTGCTGTGGCTTCTCCCGCTCGCCGTCATGGCCCGCCCGCGCTGGCGCGACCAGCTGATCTGGCAGGCGGGTGAGGTCTTCTACTTCGCGAGCGTGTGGTGGTACCTCGGAGGCGACCTGGACTCCGCCGGCGGTGGCGACGCCGGCTTCTACTGGCTGGCGATCCTGGTGCGGATGCTGTGCGAGCTGTGGCTGGTCGGGATCGTGGCGCGCGACGTGCTGCGGCCCGAGCTGGACCCGGTCGACCGCGATCAGTCGATGGCCACCCGGTCGAACGTCGTGGCGGTGTAACGCACCCGGACCCGCAGCTGGTCACCGACCTCGGGGACGCTGGGGCCGCGCGGAAGGAACAGCATGGACGCCTGCATGTGCGGTGGTTCCGCGAACAGGCGCTGCTTGCCGTCGACCGTGTACGGCGACCGCACGAACCCGACCGCGTCCATCCCGCCCCGCGCGATGGTGGCTGCCCGCGAGCGTAGGGACGACTCACCCATCGGCGACTCGAGGCCGATCCCGTGGGCGGTTCCGCCGCTGACGATCAGCAGGTGGCCGGACTTGGGCACGGCTCGGCCGCGGTATCCGAAGACGTCTCCTCGCTCCACCGGATGGACGTCGAGCACGGTCGCCGTCACCCTGAGCGCCTTGCGGTCCCCCAGCCAGAGACCGGTTCCGATGCGCGGCCGGAACGTGAAGTCCGGGTACTTCACCTTCAGGGCCTCCAGCTCGACGCCGGTGAGGTGGCTGACCCAGACCGTGGTGCCGTCGCCGAGACCTGCGGCGACGAAGTCGTCGACGAGGTGGTGGACCTCCGTGAGGTGGGATTCCCGGGCGAGCGGCAGGTGGAGCGCGACACCGGCCAGACCGTTCCTCCGACCGTCCGGCCAGGCCAGCTCGCCCAGTCCGGGCGGGGTGAGGCCGTGCCGGTTCATGCTGGTCAGCAGCTCCAGCACGTAGCGTGCGTGCGGCTGCTGCTCCAGCAACCCGCTCAGGTCCTCGGGCCGGCCGACCGTGTGGATCACCCGGTCGGCGTGCGCCGGGTCGACGTCCAGGGCGGCACCGAACGGGCGCCACGGGGTGAGCACCAGCAGGTCGCCGGAGAAGCGGGACGCGACCTCCGGCAGCTCCTCGTAGGTGCCGACCGCCAGGGTGTCGCACCCCAGCCCCTGGTCGGCGAGCCACTGGGTCCGGCGGGCCAGCCGGCCGAGGCCGAAGCCGTAACCGTTGCCCTTCGCCACCGGCACCAGACCCGGCGTCGCTTCGGCGACCGTCTGCAGATGACTGCGCCAGCGCTCGCCGTCGACGTTGAGGGTCAGGCTCATTTGCGCTTCATGTAGAGGTCGAACGCCCGGTAGAGCAGGGGACGCAGGGGGAGGTCCCACTCGCCGGCGTACTCGACGGCCTCGCCGCCGGTGCCGACCTTGAACTGGATCAGCCCCAGGTGCGGGTCGTCGGAGTCGAGGGTGTCGGTGATGCCGCGGAGGTCGTAGACGTCCGCGCCGGCCGTGAGCGCGTCGCGCATCATCGCCCACTGGACGGCGTTGGAGCCGCGCACGTCGCGCTTCTCGGTCGACGAGGCGCCGTAGGAGTACCACGCGTGCGCCCCTACCCGGATCGCGATCGTGGCCGCGACCAGGTCGCCCTCGTGCTCGGCGAACCAGAGCCGGATCCGGTCGGGGTCCTCGGCGCTGAGCGCGTCGTACATGGTCTGGAAGTAGGCCAGCCCGCGGGGCGTGAAGTGGTCGCGCTCGGCCGTGTGCACGTAGAGGTCGTGGAACCGCTTGAGGTCGGCGCTCCCGTCACCGGGGCTCGCCGCCGACACCTCGACGCCTTCCTTGGCGGCCTTCTTGATGTTGCGCCGCCACTGCTGGTTCATCCCCTTGAGGACGTCGTCCTCGGTGCGGCCGGCGAGCGGGACCCAGAAGACGTACTGCGGCTGGCCGGCTGCGAACCCACCCTCGACCGATTGCGGCTTCCAGCCGAGCTCGTTCAGCTGGGAGACGACCCGGGCGCCGTTCGGGGTGCGCTCGATCGGTGGTACCTCCCCGAGGCGGCGTACGTCGTCGTCGGCGATGCCCTCCTTGACCTGGGCGGCCGTCCAGCGCCGGGTGATCACCGGCGGACCCATCCGGATCCCGAACGCGCCGCGGTCGCGCAGATGGGCGGCCATCGGCTCGAGCCACGCGGCCAGGTCGTCGGCCTCCCAGTCGATGACCGGGCCCTCGGGGAGGTAGGCGAGATAGCGCCGGACCTTCGGCAGCTGGCGGTAGAGCACCAGCGCGGCGCCCACGAGCTCGTCCCCTTGACCCTGGGTTGAGGAGCCGAGGGACGAGGCGTCCCGAAACCATCCGAGCGACTCGCGCCGCCACTCCGACTTCACCTGTCCCCAGCCGGGCGTCTGCAGGAAGCTGGCCGATCGCTGGCGCCGGATGAAGTCCAGGTGCTCGGACTCGGAGATCTCGCGGACGGTCAGCACGGCCCCGAGGCTACCGGCCCGCGTGGGTGGGGTCAGACGCGGTCGCGGAGCCAGGTGAAGTCGGCGCGGTGCTCGTCGGGACCGCCGGGGGTCTCGCAGACCACGGGCGCATCGGCGTCGCGGACGACGGCGGCCAGCAGGTCGGGGTCGATCCGGCCCGCGCCGAGACTGGTGTGCCGGTCCGCACCGGAGTCGAACTCGTCGCGGCTGTCGTTGCAGTGGACCAGGTCGATCCGCCCGGTGACCCGGCGTACGTCGTCCACGATGGTCTCGAGGTTGTTGCCGCCCGCGTGGGCATGGCAGGTGTCGAGGCAGAAGCCGACCATCTCCGAGCCCTCGGCGGCGGCGATCGCCTCCCACACCTGGGCGATCCGGTCGAGGTGCCGGGTCATCGCGTGGTCACCGCCCGCGGTGTTCTCGATCAGCAGCGGCAGCTTGAGGTCGGTCGCCTCGATCGCCTTGCGCCAGTTGTCGAAACCCGTCGCCAGCTCGTCGTCGGAGCCCACGTGGCCGCCGTGCACGATCAGGCCCTTCGCCCCGATCTCGGCGGCGGCGTCGACGTGCTTCTGCAGGAGCTTGCGGGAGGGGATCCGGATCCGGTTGTTGGTGGTCGCCACGTTGACGATGTACGGCGCGTGGACGTACAGGTCGATGCCCGCAGACTCGGCATCCTCCCGCAGCCCGTCGGCACCGCCGGCGTACCGGAACTCGGGCCCCTTGTAGCCCTGGGGGTCGCCGAGGAAGAACTGAACCAGGTCGGCCTCGCGCGCCTGCGCCTCGCCGACGGGATCGGTCTGGTCGATGTGAGCGCCGAGCCGGAGAGTCATCCCGCCATCGTAGGGAGGGTCGGACTAGACAGCTGAACGGGCCGTCCCACCGGCTTTTGAACAAGGCTCTTTCCAGTTTCCTGATTCCGGATACAGGACACCGGACCGCGGTGGTCTCATGCAAAGGACGCGCGGCGACGGCGCATGCAGCATCACAATGGGGTTCAGGGGGACGGCGTGGCTTCACGCACGGCACGTTTGGTGGACAGCATCCGGATTCGGACGAGGAGCCGCCGGCGTCGCGCGCGGAGCAGCCTCGTGGCCGTCGTCAGCCTGGCGGTGCTGGGCAGCCCGGTGATCAGCCCGGCCGCGAACGCGTCGTCCCCCGCCGAGGACGACGCCTCCAACCTGCGGATCGGGGTCCTCGCCCTGGCCGGGGCGATCTCGGCCGTGGGCCAGACACCCGAGCTCTCCACGCCACTGCCGTTCACCACCACCTCCCTTGCCGACGTGCTCGAGCTCGACGAGCAGCTCACCGCGAACCTCACCTCCGCCCTGGCCGGACGCAACCTCGAGGACGCGCTCGACGAGCTCGAGGGCGTGCAGACTGATCGCGGACGGCGATCCGAACCGGATCACCTTCCGCTACTCCCGCACGGTCGAGGACCACGAGCTCGCGCTGGTCCACGACGACGGCGACCTGCGGTTCGGGCCCAACGACGGCGCCGGCAAGCTCGACGTCTCGCTGACCACCCGCCCCTCCGACCCGTTCGTGGTGGAGGTCGACGAGAGCCAGCAGGACCCGCTGCTGCGGGTGGCCATGGTCAGCCAGCCGGTGATGGACCTCGCGGTCGACATCGAGACCGCGAACCTCGGGGCCTTCGGCGCCCGGCAGGGCTTCACCGAGCTCGACATTGCCGGCGGCCGCTACCGGCTGCACCGCGACCGCGAGATCGTGATGCGCGACCCGGACGGCCGCGGCCTGCTGACGCTGGAGGACCTCCGCTACTCCACCCTCCCCGACCTGTTCCGGATCACCCCGGCCGGCGGCGAGGTCGTCGACGTGGCCTTCAGGGTCGCCCTGCCCGCCACCCTGGCCGGGGGTACGACGGAGCAACGCAGAGGGACCCTCGCCGTCCGACTCCGTCCCCGCCGGCGAGGTCTGGCCGACCGCCTCCGACGCGACGCGTTCCTACGGCGCCGCCCTGACCCGGGCCACCGGGCTGTCCATGGTGGACGGCCTCTCCTCCCTGGCGCAGTACACCGGCACCGTGCTGGCGCTGCAGGACGCGGCCGACGTGCCGTTCCCGAACCTCGGCGGCGGCACCACCGACCTCTTCGCCCCCGGTGACAAGCTGCTCGACCTGCTCTCGACGGCGGCAGCCGCACAGATCCAGTGCGGTGCCGCCCCGCAGAACCCGCCCGTCGGCGTCGCGGCGCCCGGCGACACCGTCTACTGCGCGGCCGTGACCCCGGAGGGCGTCGGCACCGTCAGCAACGTGAGCTGGACGACGAACCGCGGCGACGGAACCGTCGTCACGCCGGTGGCGCCGCTGACCACGGCCGGCGCCGCCCCGACCGGGGTGGTGCAGGTCAACGGTTCGGACGGCGAGCCCGACATCAGCGTCACCTTCACCGCGGAGCGGTCAGCAGCTCGAGGCCAGGTCGATGCCGCACACCGTCCAGGACGTCGTACGCCGGATCGAGGAGATCGGCGGCTCGCGAGGCCGACGCAGCCCTGAGCGCCGAGCGTCTCGACATCGGGGTCGACCTGCGCCAGGCCACCGGCAGCGCCAGCCTGCCGCTCGGCAACCCCGGGACCCTCGGCGCCCTGGTCGGGCTCACCGGCCTGGGGTCCGAGGGCGACGGGACCAGCAACGCCACCGCCACCGCCACCGGCGGGTCGTTCGACGTCGGGTTCGGCATCGAGACCGGGAACGTGGCCGTGGAGGACAGCCGGGAGACGGTCCTGCTCCCCGAGGACGCCTCGCTGCTGCGGATCGACGACCTCGCCGCGACCCCGCCGACCAACGTGAACGAACCTGCCGGCCCGGATCGGCTTCCTCGGCGTGACCGCCGATCTGACCGGCCTCAGTCTGGGCAGCCAGGGCGACGATGCCGCCGTGACGCTCGGGCGGGTCGGCGGCGGCAGCGCACCGCTGCCGATCAACACCCTGCTCAACGAGGACGGAGGGCTGGACCCCGACCAGGTCGATCTGACCTCAAACGTCACTGCGGGCATCGCCTTCACCGCCACCGAGAAGGCGCTCCCCGGAGGGGCCTTCGCCACCGGCCCGAGCCCCGCGGCGCCTCCGGTTCCGCCAGCGTCAGCTGGGGGCCGGGCGGGTTGCCCAGCGTGACGTTCGGGACCGGCTACCAGGAGCTGCGGGTCTTCGACCCGGTCCCGGCCGCGTTCCTCTCCGGCAACGCCGTCGTCACCCAGGGCACCGGCGACGCCCCCGACACGGTGGTCGTGAACCTGCCCACCGGGACGGACCTCTACGACTCCACTCGGCGTCGCGGCTCCCGCCTCTGACACGGCACCACGGACAGAGGTGGCTCGTCGCCTGGTGACCGCGGGGCTGGCCTGCCAGAACGTCACCCTCGTCGACGCGGACACCCTCGACCTGCGACGGTCTCGCTCCCAACGGCGAGGCCGGCGTGGCGCGGGCCGGTCGAGATGATCGTCCTGGGCGACCCGTTCGCGCTGCGCAACTCGATCGTCGAGGGACTCTCGGCGACCCTGGCTTCCTTCGACCGGCTCGACGGCGACAACCGCGCCGCTGACGGACCCGGAGGCACGAATCTGCCCGAGGACCAGTACACCTCGACCCTGCCGCTGGTGGACCTGAAGCCGACCCAGCTCGCGATCGAGCGGGCCGCCCTGACGACCGGCCTGACCAACCTGGCCAAGGCTGCCGCCGAGGACGAAGCCAACCCGGTCAACGCAACCGGCGTCCCGACCAGCGCGTATGCACCCGTGTCCAGCGCCCAGGAGCTCCACGGCGCGATCGGCGGACTGGTGACCGGGCCGGGTGGCTCGTACGGCGCGCAGCTCGGCTACGACATCACCGGCGGGGACCTCGGCATCACGCGTGACGGCCTCGGCCCCCGGCGGCTCGACCCTGCCGGCACCTCTGCGCTTCTCGGTCGAAGGCCCCGGCCAGGTGTCGCAGCGAGGACACCTTCCCCGTCGGCGTCACCTCCACGACCACGCTGGCGATCGACGTCGACACCGAGACCGCACGCCCGGCCGTGGCCGACGAGACCGGCACGGTGTCCACCGCGTCGCTCGGCTTCGCACCGGGACCGCTTGGCAACCGGAAGCTCACGGCTGGCATCGGTGACTTCACCGTCACCGGCAGCGGCAGCACCGCGGACCTGGGCGTCCGGGTCACCACCGACTACGTGCCCTCGGCCGCCGCACTCGAGACGACGCGCACCAACGCGCGGACCTCGGGTCGCGCGGCGGTCGCGAGTCTCAACGTCGGCGCTGCCACCCCGCTCACCTACGCGGCCGACGCCACGGACTCCTCGGGCGGCGAGGGCGTCGACCCGCCGGCGCCTGAGGCGATGGAAGTGAAGTACGCCGCCGAGGGACTCGACGGGCTCGCCACCGCGCTCGAGCAGGCGATGGACGGCGCCGCCCCGCGCAACCTCGACGAGGAAACCGGCGCGGCGATCTCCGCGCCGCTGATCGGGAGCAACCTCGACGCGGGCGCCGAGGTGCCGAAGATCCTGCGCGATCTCACCAGCCAACTGCGCAACAAGTTCGACCTCCCCGCGGTCACCGGAGCCGAAACCGCGGCCGACCTGGAGACCGCTCTCGAGACGGCGACGAAGGGCGCGGTGAACGCCACCGACCGGGCTCGACGACGTCAGCAGCGCCACCGCGGAGGTCACCTGCACCGGCGCCGAGTGCGAGCCGTGCGACCCTCCGGCGGAGGGCGAGGAGCCGGAACCCTGCACCACCGAGGGTCCCACCGCCTGGGAGACCGTCAGCATCAGCGTCAACCTGACCGGCACCTCGAAGACCGGGAAGACCCCGTTCGACACCGGGCTCCCCGGCCTGGAGCTCCGCTCCGACTACGAGGTCGACACCTCCACCGACTGGACGCTGCCGATCACCCTCGAGCTGGCCCGCGGCGTCGGGCCACGGATCCGGATCGACCAGGGCGAGGCACTCGAGCTGAATGTCGCTGCGTCGCTCCCGAGCGACGGGATCAAGGCCATCGTCGGCTACCTCCCTGCCGAGGTCACCGCGGCCACTGCTGCCGAACGGTCGATGGACGCCACCGTCCGGATCGAACCGGCCGTGCCCGACGGGGAGACGTCGACGACGTACGACCTGTTCCAGCTCTACGACGGTGAGCTGACCGCCCGGCCGTCCTTCACCGACCTCGGCGACGCCGAGACCGGGCTGACGCTCGACTTCAATACCCTCACCGAAGACTCCGGAACCTTCGACCTCTCCGGCAACATCGACATCCCGTGGAGCGCGGACGACGGCTTCGTCGACGACGTCACCTACAACCGAGGTCCAGCTCGACATGGGCGAAGTGGTGGATGCGATCGCGACCCCGTTCGACGTCGTCGATCCCTACCTCGCCCCGGTCCGCGACGTGATCGACGTCCTGCGCACCCCGATCCCGGTGGTCTCCGATCTCTCCGAGCTCGGCGGCGCTGGCGAGGTCTCGCTGCTCAGCCTGCTCGAGACGCTCTCGGCGGCCACCGAGAAGCCCCAGCTGGAGCTGGCCTACCGCGTGATCGGCCTGATCGACGGCGTGACCGCCGTGGTCGGTGCCATCGCCGCACTCAAGACCCAGGCCGGAGACGAGGGCATCGCGCTGGAGAGCCTCGCCGAGGCAGGGGCCGTGCTGCGGGTCGACCCCTCCGAGGTCGAGCTCTACGAGAAGTGCACCGAGACCGTCTCGACGACCAAGCCCGCCACCGGGACCACGGCAGCGTCGACGACGAAGAAGAGCGCGCCCTGCCCGGACACGAACTTCTTCGAGACCGAGAAGGCCAAGCCCGCGGCGGGAGTCCCGGGTCAGACGACCAACGGCAACCGGTCCGGAACCCGGAACGTGAAGCAGAACATGTCGCGGACCACCAAGGGCTTGACCGGCAGCGTGCCGGGCTTCTCCCTGCCGTTCCTCGAGGACCCCGACCAGCTCATGGACCTGCTGACGGGTGAGGGCGAGGCGTCGTACTTCCGGCTCGACCTCGGTTCGCTGGTCGCCCAGGTCGCCTACACCAAGCGGTTCGGGCCGATCATGGCCGGGCCGGTGCCGATCGTGCCGTTCGTCGGCGGGTCGATCTCGGTCGAGGGTCGGCTGGCGATGGGCTTCGACTCGCGGCCGCAGACTCTCGCAGTCGAAGCCCTCTCCAACCCCGGTGACGTGGACGGCCTCATCGAGGCCTACGGCCGTTTCGACGGCGGCGACATCATCACCGAGGGCTTCTACCTCGACGACCTCGACGCAGACGGTGTCGACGTCCCCGAGGTGAAGATCGTGACCACGCTCGAGGCCGGGGCCGGCGTCAGCATCGGCATCGTCACCGCCGGTCTCAAGGGCGGGATCACGCTGACCATCAACCTCGATATCAACGACCCGAACGACGACGGACGGTTGCGCACGGCGGAGATCAACACGATCTTCGAGGGCAAGCCGGAGTGCGTCTTCGACGTCAGCGCCGAGCTCGAGGCGTTCATCTCGATCTTCATCTCGATCGAGCTGCTGTTCACCTCGCTCGACTATTCGTTCGACCTGCTGCGGCTCGGCCCCTACACGCTGTTCGAGTACGGCTGCCCAGATCTGGTGCCCGTCCTGGTGGTCCGGGACGGCAACAACCTGGCCCTGACCTCGGGCAGCCGGAACGGCTCCAGGGTCACCCCGGTCGGCGACGTCTCCGACGACTACGAGGTGCGACAGTTCGACACCGGCGGCGGCGCGGCCGGCGGGGGCACCACGGAATACGAGGTCTCGGCATTCGGCCGCGTGCAACGCGTCGTCGTGACGACGCCGGGCGACGGTTACCACGTCGACATCTTCGAGTCAGGCATCGGGACGTCGACGGTGAAGGCGGCGGAGTTCGACCCGCCGTCCCTGCCGACCTTCTCCGCCGACGGTGGCGGGGCAGACGACCGGATCTCGTTCCTTCCCGGCGAGACCTACGACGACCAGCGCACGCTGGTCGCCACCGAGTTCTCCACGAGCGTGACCTCCCTGACCGGAGGCGCGTTGAACGACACCCTGGTGACCGGCAACGGCAACGACAGCGGCATCGACGGCGGGACCGGCGACGACAGCATCGACACCGGGCTCGGCGACGACGTGGCCACCGGTGGCGGGAACAACGATGTGATCACCGGTGGCGCGGGTCGCGACGACCTGTCCGGTGGCGACGGGGCTGACCGGGTCGAGGGTGGTCCCGGCGCAGACCGGGCGAGCGGCGGGCTGGGCGACGACGGCCTGGTCGGGGGCCCCGGCCGCGACGTACGAGCTGTGCTGGTGCTGCCCGAGGGCAGCCCGGACACCGTGGTCGACGACCAGGTGCGACTTGGCTTCGACTCCGGAGACATCCTCGTCGGCGGCGGTGGCGCCGACAGCGTGGACGGTGGGGACGGCACGGACGTCGTCGTTGGTGGCGACGAGGCCACCCTGACGACGCCTGCGATCGGCACCCTCATGCGAACCGGACAGCGGGAGGTGAACCTGCTGATCGAGAACAAGGCCAACCCTCCGACCAATCCCGTGCAACGCGATATCGACGTGGACACGGCCAAGGTCCCGAGCGACGAGGAGCTCGACCCGTTGTGCAACTCGGGGACGCTCGCGCCCGGGAGTGGCAACAGCGACTACGTGACCGGTGGTCCGGAGCGAGACATCGTGGTCGGCGGCGAGGGGCCTGACCGGCTGGACGGCGGCGCCGGTCCCGACGAGATCTGTGGCCGCAACGGCGACGACGACGCTTCCGGCGACGGTGGCACCGAGGAGGACGGCGACAACGCCGATGTGATCCGCGGCGGCCACGGCAGCGACCGGATCGAAGGCGGACGCGGCGGGGACACGGTCTTCGGCGACGACGTGTCGTTGTTCCGCGGCAGCGGCGAGGACGCTGCCCGGGTGCTCGACGGCAGCCTGGGTGGCACCGCGGACGGTGCCGGCGCCGACTACCTCGACGGGGCCGACGGGCCCGACGTGCTCAGCGGTGGCGACGGCTCGGACCTGGTGCTCGGTGGGCTCGGGAACGACGTCTCCTCCGGTGAGGGTCGGGACACGGTCGGAGGCGACGGCACGACACCAGACGTCGCGGACCGGCTGCTCGGCTGCAACCTCACGACTCGTATCGTCGACGGCAAGGTCGACCTCAACGGTGACCTCCTGGCCGGAGCGGGTGGCGACGGAATCACCTCAGACGACGGCCGGATCGCTGGCCTCGGCGTCGACGACGGCGTGGTCAAGACCCTCGGCGGGACCACGAACTTCGACGGGCTCGTGGGAGGGGAGGTGATCGTCGGTGGCCTGGTCGACCTGGACCGCGACGGCACAGCCGGCAACGGCGACACCGGCATGGTCCCCCTGGCCTCCGTCCTCGCGACCTCCGGTAGCAACACGGCCGGCGATTGCCTCCTGTCCGGCGACGGTGATGACGAGCTTCGTGGTGGCCACGGCTCGGACTACCTGGGTGCCGGCGAAGGCACCGACTTCGCCGTCGGTGGTCACGCCCACGACCTGGTGCTCGGTGACGGCGGCGTCGACGTGCTCCTGGGAGGCGGTCACGACGACGTCCTCGTCGGCGGCCTCGGCGACGACCACCTTCAGGGCGAGGACGGCGACGACCGGCTGCGCGGCAACGAGGGCGAGGACGACCTCATCGGCGGCGGCGACGCCGACGGGGCCACGGACGGGCAGGACGTGCTCCTCGGCGGCCGTCAACGCGACGTGCTCGCTGCCGAGAACGCCACCCTGGTGTCCCCGGGCATCGTGGGGGTGGTGACGGCCGAGACTCCGAACGAGGAGACCGAGGAGGCGGAGGACACGATCCCGGCAGTGCCCTGGAACTCAGCCGACGAGGTGCCGGCCGCGGTCCTTGCGGACGAGGAGTCAGAACTGCGGACCTTTGAGAGCGCCGTGGCCTGCGGCGGCGATGATGCCGACCGATGGGTGAGCATCCTCCAGAGCGACGGCTCGGCAGGAACGCCCGAGCAGTCGCCAGGAACTCCGTTGGCGTACGACGAGCTCTACGGCGGCTTCGACTGCGACTGGGTCTTCGGCTCCGAGGGTGACGACGTGGTCCGCGGAGGCCAGGACGACGACGTGGTCGAAGGTGGACCCGGGGCGGACCGCGCCAACGGTGACGACGGTCGCGACGTGGTCGTCGGCGGTTCGTCGCTCGACAACGTCGACGGCGGAGAGGTCTCGATCGACCGCGACGGTTCCGGCGTGCCGGACGGCGCCGACATCATCAACGGCGACGGCGGCCCGGACGGCCTCGTCGGCAGCGACCTGATCGCGGGGGACAACGCCCTGCCCATCCGGCTCACGCCGGTCGAGGGCAGCGACCTCGCGAGCTACGTCGTCCACCTGCTCGACGTGCCGGCCGACAGCTCCGTCCCCCTGACGACAACCAGCGGTCCCGACGTGATCACCGGCGGCGGCGCCTCCGACCAGGTCTTCGGACAGGGCGGCGACGACACGATCACGACCGGTTCCGGGGCCGACTACGTCGAGGGCAACGACGGTGACGACACCGTCGGCGCCGGCGGCGGCGACGACGACGTGGTCGGCGGTTCGTCGGCGGCCGACGGCCTGCCGCTCGGCGGAGACGGCTCGCGGCTGCGGGCGACCCTCTCGGCGGCGCCCTACGACGACAGCGCATCTGGCGTCTTCGACGGCGACGACGAGGTCGACGGCGGCACCGGTGCCGATGTCGTGCTCGGTGACAACGGCCGGATCACGCATCCGAACGCCACCGACACGGCGGCGCGCGACATCGCCCTGACCGACGAGGACTCCGACCTCGCCTCCGGCGACGACACGCTCGCCGGTGGCGACGCGGGTGACCGTGTCTACGGGCAGGACGGCGACGACCGGATCGGTGCCGGTGCGGGCGCCGACTACGTCGAGGGCAACTCCGGGACCGACACCGCCTACGGCGACGGCGACTCCGACGTCGTGATCGGTGGCTCCTCGATGAGCCCGGCGAGCGACCACACGCTGGCGACGCTGCCCTCGGCCGTGCAGATCGATGACGCCGGAGACATGCTGTTCGGCGACGACGCGTCCGGCGAGGAGTTCGAGACCGACCAGCTGTTCGGCGACAACGCGACCGTGCTCCCGGTGGGATCGAAGACGGTGGTCCAGCTCGCCGACGTACCCGCCGACGGGGCAGCGGCGGCCGGCACCAGCGGCGACGACACCATCGATGGAGGCGCGTCTCTCGGCACCGTCGGGGACGACCACGTCTTCGGCCAGGGAGGCGACGACACCATCACCACCGCCGGTGCTGCCGACTACGTCGAGGGCAACGACGGCGACGACACGATCAGCGCCGGCGGCGGCAACGACGACGTGATCGGCGGCTCCTCCGCGACCAACGGCCAGCCCTACGGAGGCACGGGCGGCCGCCTGGTCGCCGACATCGCCGGACGGACCGACGCGACCGCCGCAAGGGTGCTCGACGGCGTCGACACGATCGACGGCGGCGAGGGAGACGACACCGTCCTCGGCGACAACGGCCGGATCACCCGGCCCGCGGCAGACGCGCCGGTCCCGGACGTGGCGATGGCCGACATCACCGCGGGTGGCACGTCGGGATCCGACCTCCTGTCCGGCGACGAGGGCGACGACGTGCTCTATGGGCAGCTCGACGACGGGGCCGCCGGCGCGTGGGGCACCGGCGACCAGCTCGAGGGCGGCACCGGCAGCGACGCGCTGCTGGGCGACCTCGCGGTCACCAAGCTGGTCCCGGCGGCCGACCTCGCCGCCCCGCGGACGATCGCTCTGAACAGCGACGGGATCCGCGAGGACATCTACCAGTCCGGCACCCGCGTCCCGGTCACCTGGGTCCCGGAGGGAACCGCCGAGACCGGCGGGCCGGACCTGGCCTTCGGCGACAAGGGGAACGACGTCCTGCGCCTCGGAGGCGGCGGCGACCTGGGCAACGGCGGCAACGGGGAGGACTCGGTCCTCGGCGGCGCCGGCGACGACGCCCTGTGGGGCAGCATCGGCCACGACCGGCTCTTCGGTGGGTACGGCGCCGACGACCTCGACCTCAAGGTCCGCAGCGGCGACCCGGTCGAGTACGCCGACGCCCGCCCCGCCGAGGACGGGGACGGCACCAGCTGACCTCCAACGGCGCGGACCTGGTCTATGGCGGCTGGGGCCCCGACGAGTCCCAGGCCGACGTCGGCGCGACCGGTCGGCAGCCGGCGTCGGACGTCCTCGTCGACTGGGTCGGCGCACACAACGTCTACTACGTGTGCGACGGCGCCTACGGGGCCGGCAGGGTCATCCGGCAGAGCAGTCCGGCCCTGCAGGACCTGATGGTGACCCTGACCCGGGCGAGCGGGAGCCAGGAGGTGGCCCTGCGCGACTCGGGTGGCTGGTTCGACCTCGGGATGGTCTACAACCAGGACAAGAGCCAGAACACGGCGAGGAGCCCGGAGTACCCGGGCCACTTCACCTGCGGCTGAGCAGTCGGGGTCCGGTCCGCGGCGATTGTCGCGGACCGGACCCCCGCTGTTAGCCTTTGCCCGTTCCTTCGGGTACCCGCCTGCCGACGCAGGTCGGCGTACCGGAACTGCCGCCTCCGGGTGGCGCAACGCAACGCCCTCCTGCCACGGAGAGACCGTGGTCGCCGAGTCCAGAGGAGGTGGGACCGCTGTGCGTGCCTACGAAGTGATGGTCATCCTCGAGCCGAGTCTCGAAGAGCGCACCATCGAGCCGTCGCTCGACAAGTACCTCAACGTCATCCGCAAGGACGGCGGCAACGTCGAGTCCGTGGACGTCTGGGGACGCCGCCGGCTCGCCTACGAGATCGCCAAGAACGCCGAGGGCATCTACGCCGTCATCGCGCTCGCGGCCGAGCCGGACACGGTCAAGGAGTTCGACCGCCAGCTCAACCTCAACGAGTCCGTCCTCCGCACCAAGGTGACCCGTCCCGAGGTCCACTGATCCCCCAGCGATCAGCACTGTGGATCAACCCTTCCCCCTGTCGGCGCCGCAGGCTTTGATGGGGACCGACCACACCGAATCAACAAGGGAGACCTGCATGGCAGGCGAGACCGTCATCACCGTCGTCGGCAACCTGGTCGACGACCCGGAGCTGCGCTTCACCCCCTCGGGTGCGGCCGTGGCCAACTTCCGGATCGCGTCCACGCCGCGCACCTTCGACAAGCAGACCAACGAGTGGAAGGACGGCGACGCGCTGTTCCTCACCTGCTCGGTCTGGCGGCAGGCCGCCGAGAACGTCGCCGAGTCCCTCCAGAAGGGGATGCGCGTCGTGGTGCAGGGCCGGCTGAAGTCCCGCGCAGTACGAGACCCGCGAGGGCGAGAAGCGCACGGTCTTCGAGATCGACGTCGACGAGGTCGGCCCCTCGCTGAAGTACGCCACCGCCAAGGTCACCCGCACCCAGCGCTCGGGCGGCGGCGGCGGGTACGGCGGCCAGCAGGGCGGCGGCCAGCCGGCCAACGACCCGTGGGCCACCCCGGCCCCCCAGGGTGCTCCGGCGGGCGGCCAGTCCGGCGGCAGGACCCGTGGGGCGCCCCCGGCGTGGGCTCCGACGAGCCCCCGTTCTGATCCATCCGACACCGGTGGTCGAGGAGGTCGCGCGCGACCTTCTCGAAACCCCGGAACCCAACCGACAACCGCCACCATTCCGGCGCGAGCCGGGCTCTGAAAGGAGAGCACCACAATGGCCAAGGCAGTGATTCGCAAGCCGAAGAAGAAGGTTTGCCAGTTCTGCAAGGAGAAGGCGACCGGTGTCGACTACAAGGACACCGCGCTGCTGCGCAAGTTCATCTCGACCGCGGCAAGATCCGCGCCCGTCGGGTGACCGGCAACTGCGTCCAGCACCAGCGCGACGTCGCGATCGCGGTCAAGAACGCCCGCGAGATGGCGCTGCTGCCCTACACGTCCACCGGTCGCTGAGGAGGCCAGGACATGAAGCTCATCCTGACCCAGGAAGTCACCGGCCTCGGCGCCCCCGGCGACGTCGTCGAGGTCAAGGACGGCTACGGCCGCAACTACCTCGTCCCGCGTGGCCTGGCCATCCGCTGGACCCGCGGCGCCGAGAAGACCGTCGAGTCGATCAAGGCGGCCCGCGGCTCGCGGGCCGTGCGCGACCACGACCACGCCGAGCGAGATCAGGACCAAGCTCGAGGCCGAGCCGGTCAACGTCCAGGTCCGCGCCGGCGAGGGTGGCCGCCTGTTCGGCGCCGTCACCGTCACCGAGATCGCCGACGCCCTCGCCGCGACCAGCGGCGAGGAGGTCGACAAGCGCACGATCGTGGTCGAGCACCCGATCAAGTCGCTCGGCGCCCACGAGGTCTCGGTCAAGTTGCACGACGACGTGTCCGCCACGGTGGCCCTCAACGTCGTCCCGGCCTGACCCAGGGTCGCTCGGCCGGTCGGTCGACCGCCCACGGGCGGGCGGAGTAGGCGAACAGCAGCCAGATCAGCGTGATCAGGACCAGCGTCGCGCCGACGTACGCCGGAGCTCGAGCGACGCGATGCCGGCGCCGAACACGACCACCGGCAGCACGGCCGCGACGACGAACCGGCCATGGCGACCGCAGCCAGGACGCGGCCTTGCGGTCCCGGCCGCCACCGCGCCGGTGGCGAGCGAGTGGCAGAGCAGGGCCGCGAAGCCGAGCTGCGGGAGGTTGAGCGCCCAGGCCAGCGACGGGTGGGTGGCCTAGGCCGCGTCGCTGACCGCCGGGAACCACAGCGGCACCGAGACGGCCGTCGCGAGCCAGCCAGCGTGAGGACGGCGCTCGCGGCGGGCACGTCGGCCGGCAGGCCGCGGACGCCGAGACACCAGCAGCCATCCGAGCGGGTCCGGCAGCGCGTCGTACCCGCCGGCGAGCGGGGCTCGCAGGGCGACGATGACCAGCCCCATCGCGATGGACTGGAGCGGCCGCATGGCCGCAAGCGTAGGGCCGCGAGGTCGCCTACCGGACAGCTGTGCCCCGGTCCGCAGCCAGGCGTCGCCTCGGGCGCGCCGGGTGAGGACGACGAACCGGGCACCCATGAAGACCACGGTGAAGGCGACCCAGACGCCAGCAGCCGCCGCCGAACGCGACCGCGGCCAGGACCGCCGGGGCGTAGGCGACCAGGGTGGCCAGGCCGCCCCAGGCCAGGTAGGTGCCGTCGCCGGCGCCGATCAGTACCCCGTCGAGGACGAACACCACGCCCGGCCACGGGCTGGCCGAGCGCGGCGACGAGCAGCACCGGCACCAGCCGGTCGTGGACGTCGCCGTCGCCGGTGAACAGCGGGCCCGAGCAGCGGGCTGGCCGCGGCGAGCAGGAGCCCGGTGGCCACGCCGCTGACCAGCCCCCAGCGCACCATCCGGGCGGTGACCTCCCGGGTGCCGGCGACGTCGCCGGCGCCGAGGTAGCGCCCGGTGATCGCCTGCGCGGCGATCGCGATGGCGTCGAGCGCGAACGCCAGGAAGGTCCAGATCGTCATCGCGAGCTGGTGGGTCGCCAGGTCCACCGCCTGGTCCCGCGGCCCGGTGGCGCCGATGCGTCACGGCGTACGTCGTCACCAGCAGCGCGGCGCGCAGCGTGAGGGTCCGGATGACCAGGGCCACGCCGGCGTGGGCGGCGGCCCGGATGCCCGGGCAGGTCCGGGCGCAGCGCGGCGCCCTCGCGGCGTGCGGCGCGGACCACGACCGCGACCAGGGCGGCGGCGCTGGCGACCTGGGCGAGCACCGAGCCCCAGGCGGAGCCGGCCAGGCCGAGGCCCTCGACCGGGCCGGCGCCGTAGACGAGCAGCAGGTTGAGCGCGATGTTGAGCGCGTTGCCGGCCACCGCGACGACGAGCGGGGTGCGGGTGTCCTGCAGCCCGCGCAGCATCGCCGGTGGTGGCCAGCATCACCAGCAGCGGCGTGGTCCCGAGGAAGGCGATCCGCAGGTACGTCGTCGCCGGGCCTGCGACGGCGGCGTCGGCGCCGAAGAGACCGACCAGCTGCTCGGTGAAGAGCATCCCGGGCACGGTGACCAGCGCGCCGATCAGCACCGCCAGCCAGACCCCGTCGATGCCCTGGGTGAGTGCGCCCCGGAGGTCGCCGGCCCCGAGCAGGCGGGCCACCGAGGCGGTGGTGCCGTAGGCGAGGAAGACGCAGAGCCCGACCGCGGTCTGGAGCACGACCGCCGCTACGCCCAGCCCGGCCAGCGGCTCGGTGCCGAGGTGGCCGACGATGGCGGCGTCGGCGAGCAGGAAGAGCGGCTCGGCGACGAGGGCGAGGAAGGCCGGGACCGCCAGGCGCACGATCTCGCGGTCGTGGGAGTGGGTGAGGGCCACCCGAACAGACTAGACCCCCAGTAATGGTCACTCGACGGCAATGGCCATGACGCGGTCGCTAGCACACACTGTGCATGAGCGGGGGGCTTCTGTGGGAATCCCACCGGCCCCCTGCGGTGTCGACAAACCAACACGGAAATCCCAGATGGCGACCAGGTGAACAACGACTTGGCCAGGAGTTTTTCCTCCACAAGCGGGGATAACCATTCCCGCAGGTCAGAGCCCCAGTTTTCGCTGGTGACCGGCGAGTATCCACAGCCGTATCCCCACGCTGTGCACACGAGTTGGGCGGTTCCCCACGGATTGGCGGTGGTTATCCCCAGGGGCCTGTGGATAGGGCCCTTCAGACTCTCTCTGCCGCAGCGTAGGTTCCGGCGGGGCGGGCTGGACGGAGGCTCCCGACATGACCCGAGCGGGTGGTGTCGGCGCATTCTCCTAGGGTCGGCGCGCGCCCGAAGTCACCAGCCCGAGTCCACTCAGGAGGCCGGCCGTGAGCGTCACCGATCACGACGCACCGGGCCTCGCCGACCCCGGCTACGACCACTGGGGTGACGGTCCGGCGAGCTTCGCGCCCGGCGAGGCGCGGTCGCGCCCGGGCGACCGCACCCCGCCCCAGGACAACGCCGCCGAGCAGAGCGTCCTCGGCTCGATGCTGCTGTCCAAGGACGCGATCGCCGACGTCGCCGACACCGTCCGCGGCGTCGACTTCTACCGGCCGGCCCACGAGGTCATCCACGACGCGATCATCGACCTCTACGGACGAGGCGAGCCCGCCGACCTGGTCACCGTCGCCGCCGAGCTGCAACGGCGCGGCGAGCTGCAGCGGGTCGGCGGGGCGCCTTACCTCCACACCCTGTCCGCCAACGTGCCGATCGCCGCCAACGCCGGCTACTACGGCGAGATCGTCCGCGAGAAGGCCGTCCTGCGCCGCCTGGTCGACGCCGGCACCCGATCGTCCAGATCGGCTACGCCGGCGAGGGCCAGGTCGACGACGTGGTCGACCAGGCGCAGGCCGAGGTCTACAAGGTCACCGACCGCCGCGCGGCCGAGGACTACGCCCCGCTCTCCGACATCATGGACGGCGTCCTCGACGAGATCGAGGCGATCGGCAACCGCGAGGCCGGCCTCTACGGCGTCCCCACCGGCTTCGCCGACCTCGACGACCTCACCAACGGCCTCCACGCGGGTCAGTGGTGATCGTCGCGGCGCGACCCGCCATGGGCAAGGCGCTCGCCCTCGACACCCCGCTCCCGACACCTACCGGGTGGACGACCATGGGCGAGGTCGCGTCGGCGACGATCTCCGTGACGCCCAGGGCCGACCGACCCGGGTCGTCGCAGCGACCGAGGTGATGCGCGACCGGCCCTGTTACGAGGTGTTCTTCTCCGACGGGTCGACCATCGTTGCCGACGCCCAGCACCAGTGGCTGACCGAGACTCGTGCCGCGCGCCAGTCGAAGTGGGCGGCCGAGCGCAACTACAACCGGGTGCGCAACCAGAACGTCTCCGCCGACGGTCGTGACCACCGAGGAGATCGCGAGCAGCACTCCGAATCAACAAGGAAGGTCGCGCCAACCACGCGGTTCTCAATGCGGCACCCCTCGAGGCGCCGGGCGGCGACTTCCTCGTTGACCCCTATGTCTTGGGTGCATGGCTGGGCGATGGTCACAGTGCCGGCAACCGCATCACCTCGGAGACGCCCGAGATCCCCATGATGATCGAGGGGCGTGGGTACCTAGTCGAGCCGAAGGGCGGGATGCTCTACTCCATCCGGCTGCACCCCGATCTGGACCGGCCGGTGGCAGGTCTATGCGGAGATTGCGGGGGGCGGATGTCCGGGGCTTATCGGTGTGCCGCTTGCCGCGCGGACCACGGCACCTTCACCGCGCACCTTCGACGGATCGGTGTGCTGGGCAACAAGCACATCCCCGCCGAGTACCTGAGGGCTTCGGAGAGTGATCGCCGCGATCTGCTCGCCGGCTTGATGGACACCGATGGAACGGTCGTCAAGGGTGTCGGAAGCTTGCCAGTTCGCGGTGACGAGCAAGCGTCTCGCGGACCACGTCCACGCCTTGATCGTCAGTCTGGGCTACAAGTGCGGCCGGACCAGCAGGCTCGTGCATGGGCGGAGCCCCGAGTCGTCGACGTGCTACATCCTCAACTTCTCGACGGTCGATGATGTCTTCCAGTTGGAGCGCAAGCATCTGGTGCACAAGGAAGAGCGGCCGGCATCCACGGCGCGCATCGGACGCCGTTACGCTCCTCGACGGCCGTTCGACCGATCCGTCGGTCCCGGTTCGCTGTGTCCAGGTCGACAACGCCGACCACCTGTATCTCGCTGGCCGGTCGATGATCCCCACCCACAACTCGACCCTGGCTCTCGACCTGTGCCGGGCGGCGTCGATCCACAACAACCTGACGAGCTGCTTCTTCAGCCTCGAGATGACTCGCTCCGAGATCACCATGCGCCTGCTGTCGGCGGAGGCGAAGGTTCCGCTCAATGCGATCCGCAACGGCCAGATGAACGACGACGACTGGGCAAGCTGGCTCGCAAGATGGCCGAGGTGTCGTCGGCGCCGATGTTCATCGACGACTCGCCCAACATGACGATGATGGAGATCCGGGCCAAGGCCCGCCGGCTCAAGCAGCGTCACGACCTTCGGGTGATCGTCATCGACTACATGCAGCTGATGACCTCGGGCAAGAAGGTCGAGTCCCGCCAGCTGGAGGTCTCGGAGTTCTCCCGGCAGATCAGCTGCTCGCGAAGGAGCTCGAGCTCCCGATCATCGCGCTTTCCCAGCTCAACCGCGGTGCCGAGCAGCGGGCGACAAGCGGCCGATGATGAGCGACCTGCGAGAGTCGGGCTGCGTCACGGCCGACACACGGCTGATGCGGGCGGACACCAACGCGGAGATCACCATCGGCGAGCTGATGGAGTCCGGCGCGAGGGACGTTCCGGTGTGGGCGCTCGACGACCGGCTGAAGCTGATGCCGCGCACGCTTACCCACGCTTTCTCTTCCGGCACCAAGCCTGTCTACGAGCTCGCGCTCACGTCCGGCCGGCAGATCACGGCGACGGCCAACCACCCGTTCCTGACCTACGACGGCTGGATGCCGCTCGGCGAGCTCGTCCCCGGGTCCCGGATCGGTTCGGTCCGCCACGTGCCGCCTCCGCTGAACATGATCGGTCGCAATGACGACGAGGTCGTCCTGCTCGCGCACCTGATAGGCGAGGGCTCCTTCGCGACGGGTCAGCCGATCCGCTACGCCAGCACGACGACGCCGCCTGTCCACCGCCGGTGGGCAGCCCGCCACGGTTCGGGATCCCCGGTCCGGAGGACTTCGCCGCCGGCGGGATCTCCATGCTGCGGCTGCCCGCGCCGCTACCCCTGGCGCAGCCACCGCGACCCGATCGCCGCCTGGCTCGCCGAGACGGGCCTGATCGGGATCCGCAGCCACGAGAAGTTCATCCCGGATTGGGTGTTCGGCCTGCCCAAGGACCAGGTCGGCCTGTTCCTCCGCAACCTCTGGGCGACCGACGGCTCGGTCATCTACGACGACCTCAACAGACTGGGCAGATCCACTATGCCTCGACCAGCCGAAGGATGGTCGACGATGTAGCCCGACTGCTGCTGCGATTCAACGTGTGGACACGGATCCGCGGCCCCGTAGAAGTCGGGGTACCGCGATTCGTACCACGTCTCCTAGTTGAGGGAGCTGAGAACCAGCTTCACTTCCTGGAGGACGTAGGAGTGTGGGGCGCGCGCGGCGTTGCGGCGGATGCACTGATGGTACACTCGCCGACAGTCGACTCGAGATCGCGACTGTTGCCGACATAGATTCCCACGGAGGTCTGGGACAGAGTCCGGGAAGTCCTGGCTGAAAAAGGATTCATGACTGTTCGGTGAACTGACCAAGGGCACTCGGGCAGCGCCAGACTGGACGATCCTCAAGCGCGCCCCGAGTCGCCACCGGATCAAGCACGCTGGCAGCGATTCTCAACGACGTCGACCTCGAGGTGCTTGCCACCAACGACGTCCGGTGGGACACGATCAAGTCGATCACGCATGCGGGTGTCGAAGACGCCCTCTATGACGCGACGGTCATGGGAGTGCATAACTTTGTAGCGAACTGCATACCTATGCATAACAGCCTTGAGCAGGATGCCGACATGGTGATCTTTCTTCACCGCGACGACGCTCACCAGAAGGAGTTGACCCGCCCAGGCGAGGCCGACCTGATCGTCGCCAAGCACCGCAACGGCCCGACCCGCGACATCGTGGTCGCCTTCCAGGGCCACTACAGCCGCTTCGTGGACATGGCTCACTGACCCGCCCCGAGCGGGGAGCTAAAAGGCCCTGGCCACCCGGGTGAGTGTCGTGTCGGAGATGTTTGGACGTGGAGCTTGTACCGTAGGCTACGGGTTTCTACCGGTGGTTCGCGTGGAGACTCTGTTGAACACCGACTGCTGTGCACGATGCCACTACCCGCAGAGCCCCCCCCCCCCCCCCCCCCCCCCCCCCCCCCCCCCCCCCCCCCCCCCCCCCCCCCCCCCCCCCCCCCAGGCCGCTGGGTTGGCCGAGTTCGTATGATTTGTTCGCGACGGCTGTGCGCCAACCCCCCCCCGTCGACACCAGCGACAACGGTGTCCGGTTGTACCTGTTCGTTGGCAAGGAGGAAGCCTTGCCGAGAAGGTCCGCGACCTGACCGCGCGGGAGACGTCGTGCTGCTCGTTCTTTCACCTTCTCCATCGACAGGCACACCGACCAGGACCTGACGC
Organism: uncultured Actinomycetota bacterium; assembly: GCA_963812345.1. Classification (GTDB taxonomy): domain Bacteria; phylum Actinomycetota; class Actinomycetes; order Propionibacteriales; family Nocardioidaceae; genus Nocardioides. The sequence continues at coordinate 17,806 of CAWEVA010000022.1, read as the reverse complement.
TGGACGTCTCGGTGCCCCGCCCCAGCCTCGCCAGGGGAGATCCTGGACGCTCCTGGTTGAGCGAGCCCGGGAGCTGTCCGCGTGAACTTCTTGACCGTAGCTGCTGGACCTAGTTCAGGTTGAGGAGGCACGCCTGCTACCCAGTGGCAGATGAGAATCTCTGGTCACGCTGGTCGGTCTCCCCAGAACCGATTGCCAGCGCAGTCACCGATCGAGGAGCGCGCGGATGTCACTCACACGGATCCACAACCTGTCCATCTCCCTCGACGGCTTCGCCACCGGCGAGCCGCAGTCCGCCGAGGCACCGTTCGGCCATGCGGGCGAGCGTCTGCACGAGTGGATGTTCGGTACCCGGTTCTGGGACGCGGGCGGAACCGCCGGAGTCGACGACGCCTTCGCTGAGCGCCACAGTCACGGCATCGGCGCCGAGATCATGGGCGCCAACAAGTTCGGCCCGCCCGGCTGGCAGGACGACCCGGACTGGAAGGGCTGGTGGGGCCCGAACCCGCCGTTCCACACGCCGACCTTCGTGCTCACTCACCGCCCGCGGCCCTCGATCGAGATGGAGGGCGGCACCACGTTCCACTTCCTCGACGCCGCCCCGGCCGAGGCGCTCGAGACCGCCCGCGAAGCAGCCGATGGCCAGGACGTCCGGATCGGCGGCGGCGCCACCGTCGTACGCGACTTCCTCGCCGCCGGGCTCGTCGACCACATGCATCTCGTCCAGGTCCCGATCGTGCTCGGCCGCGGCGTCCGCATCTGGGACGGCCTGGAGGCCCTCGAGGATGCCTACGACGTCGAGGCGGTCTCCTCGCCCAGCGGCGTCACCCACCTCACGTTCACGCGGAAGGTCGTGAATGCCGACGGCGAGCCGGTTCAGAGGAAGTCGCCGAGGCCTGCCAGCAGCCGGTCCACGTCGTCGGTGGTGTTGTAGGGCGCGAGGCCGACCCGCAGGGCCGGGTCCTCGAGCTTCAGCGCCCGGAAGGGCTCGTAGGCGTAGAACGACCCGGCCGGCGTCACCACCTCCCGCGCGGCCAGGTGCGGTGGGCCTCCCGCGCATCGCGACCCCCCAGCGACATCAGGAAGGTCGGGGTGCGGTCGGCCGCCTTGGAGTGCACGGTGACCCGGTCGCCGAAGCCCCCCAGCCCGTCCTGCAGCCGGGTGCGCAGCGACCTCTCGTGCTCGTGCAGCGCGGCCAGGGACCGCGTGAGCTGTTCCCGGCGCGTGGCGGCGGGGCCGGGATCCAGCGCGGCGAGGAAGTCGACGGCGGCGGTCGCGCCGGCCAGGATCTCGTACGGCAGGGTGCCGAACTCGAACCGCTCCGGCACGGTGTCGGGGGAGGGCACGAGCTTGTCCGGGCTCAGCGACTCGAGAAGTTCGGGCGCGGCGGCGAGCACGCCGCAGTGCGGCCCGAGGAACTTGTACGGCGAGCAGACGAACAGGTCGGCGCCGAGCGCCGGTACGTCGACCAGGTGGTGCGCGGCGTAGTGGACGCCGTCGACGTACACCAGGGCGCCGACCTCGTGGGCCCGATCGGCGATCTGACGAACGGGCGGCTTCGTGCCGAGCACGTTCGAGGCAGCGGTGACTGCGACCAGCCTGGTTCGGGATGAGAGGGCCAGCTCATAGGAGTCGAGGTCGAGCTCGGTGGTGGCCGGGTCGATCTCGATCCAGCGCACGGTGACGCCGGCCCGCTCCGCGGCCTGGACCCAGGGGCGGACATTGGCGTCGTGGTCGAGTCGACTGACGATGATCTCGTCACCCTCTCGCCACGTCTTGGCGAGGTGCCGCGAGAAGTCGTAGGTGAGCTGCGTGGCGCTGCGGCCGTGGACGATCCCGCCGGCGGGCATGTTGAGCAGATCGGCGTAGGCGGCACGGAAATCCTGCACGGCGTTCTCGGCGTTGAGCTCGGACTCGCCGAGAGTTCCGCGGTTGGACAGGGGCCGGGTGAGCGTCGCGGCGATGGCGTCGGCAACCGGCTGTCGGGGTCTGCGTTCCGGCGGGGCCGTCGAAGAAGGCGAGGCCGGTTGCGAGGGAGGGGAAGTGTGCCCGGAGGGCGGTGAGATCGAGAGCCACGATCCGTAGCCTTTCGCCTTGCAGCGCGCAAGGCAATGTCGGTGGTGACGTCTAGCGTGCTCTGCATGGCCTCCGAACTGCGCGACCTCGATGCGGCGGCGCTGCTGGCCGTGTCGTCCGAGGTCGTACGACGGCGCAGGTGGGCGGAGGTCGAGGACCTGCAGGTGCTGGCCCAGTGGGCGGCGATCCATTCCGCCGACCCGACCGCGGGTCCCGACGGTGCGCGTGCCCGGCGGGTCGATGACGTCCTCGTCCAGCTTGGCGGTGAGGGCACACCCGGGGTCCAGGACTTCTGCCTGGGCGAGGTCGCGCTGGCGCGGGGCACCGGCGTCACTGCGACCACCAATGCCCTGGCTGACGTGCTCGACCTCATCCACCGACTCCCTCGGACGTGGACGGTGTGTTGCGCGGGCGACGCGGAGGTTTCATTGCCCGCCGGGTGGCCAGGCTTTCGCGGCACCTGCCGCGGTCGCGGGTCCAGGTCGTCGACTCGGCCGTAGCCCGGATCATCGCCAGGGAGTCTGGAGGCCGCGTGCTCGCCGTCGCGGAGGCCAAAGTCATCGAGGCCGATCCCGCGCTGCACGACCAGCGGGTTGAGGAGGAGAAGCGTCGTCGCTACGTCTCGTCGTCGCGCACGGATGAGTTCGGTCTGCGGACCCTGATTGCGCGGATCGAGGCCGGCGACGGGGCCTGGGTCTGGGCGACGGTCGAGCGGGTCGCCGAGATCATCGCGCCGCGACACCCGGAGGCCTCGAAGGACGAGCTGCGGGCACCTTCGGATACCTCGCGCGGCCGGCCGAGCTGCTCGAGCTCCTGCTCGACGGCGCGGAGGATGACCAAGACGCGCTCGACCTCGACGACGTCCCGGCCCCGAGTCGGGCCCTGGCCTTCCCCGCCGACCTGCTCGACGCGCTTCGCGCCGCCGACCTGTCCCCGCTGGCCCCGAAGGCCGTGCTCTACGTGCACCTCCACGAGGCGGCGATCCTGGGCGCCGACGGCGTGACCCGGATCGAGGGGCTCGGACCGCGGACGCTGTTCCAGCTCCAGGAACTCCTGGGACGCACCCACTTGCGGGTGCAGCCGGTGATCGACCTGTCGGACCGGGTCCGGTCGACCTCCTACGAGCACCCGAGTCGCTGAAGGAGCGGGTCCACCTCACCACCGGTGGTGACTACGGGCCGTTCGCGACCTCCACCTCCCGCCGGGTCGACTTCGACCACCCGATCCCCTACGACGCCACCGGACCGCCGGGCCAGACCGGCAGCCACAACTCCGGCCCGCTCAGTCGGCGACATCACCGGTGGAAGACACGCGGGTTACCGCTCCCGCCAGTGTGGACAAGGCAGGTACGCCTGGCTTACGCCGCACGGACTGGGCTTCCTCGTCGACCACACCGGCACCCGCCGGATCGAACCCGAGCACGCCCGGATGATCATCGAAGCGCCTCCCGGGCTGGACCTCTACCCGGTGTGATGCCCCGGCACCTCAGCCCGCTGGCGCGAGCCGGCCTTCGTGCCCGAAGGTGAAGAAGAGCAGGTCGGTCATCTCGAACGTGCCCCTTCGCGGGCCCAGCGTCGGCCTGAAGTCGGTGTCGCGCACGATCGAGAACTTGCTGCCCTCCATCGCGCGGTGGAAGGTCTCGGCGACGATGCGCGCACCGACGCCCTTGAGCCGGCCGTTGTTCAGCTCGGCCTCGCGCAGGATGTAGAACCACAGCGGCGTCCGGTTCGCCACGGTGTTCTTCTCGGCCGCGGTCAGGTGGTCGAGCTTGGCGCCCCCGCTGCCGTTGAGGATCTGCGCACGGGTCAGCGGCGTGACGTTCACGCCCTTGCTCTTCAGCCGGGTCACCATCTGCTGGCCGCTCGCGAGCCGGACCAGGTTGCCCCGGGCGAGGTTGCGGAAGGCCAGGTTGCGCCGGATCAGCGACGCGCTCTCGTCGCCGCCGAACGTGCTGGGCGGGAGGAACTCGAGCGGGTCGGTCAGCCGGGTGTCGATCCGCATCGCCATGTTGACGCCGCTGTTGGGTGCGGCCAGGCCCGGCTTGCCGCCGGCCGGGAAGTCGTACATCCGGCGCCAGTCGGCGATCCAGCTGCTGAGCAGCCGCTTCTCCCCGCCGAGGTCGCCGCCAGTGCGGAGAAGATGAACATCCAGTCCAGGCTCCCGGAGTCGCCGGGGAACTTGGCGTTCCAGTTGTACTCGCTGCGGATCATGCTGTGGCCCAGCCGGAACGCCGCGACCGAGAACTCGAGCGGCATCGTCGGTATGTCGGTCGGTGCGGCGTCGGGCTCGACCAGCTTGCGGCCCTTGTTGAACACGTCGTTGACCACCGAGGGCTGGCAGATCCGCGGCAGGTAGTCGTGGCGCAGCATCCACTGGTAGTGCAGGGTCACCCGCTTGCGGGCCCGGTTGAAGCGCTGTGCCGGCGGGAGGCTGCGCCGGGACCCTGGAGACGACCTTGTTGTGGAAGTTGATCATCGCGAGGTGGGTCTGCGCCACGATCAGGTTCTCGTCGTTGCGCGGGTCCGCGATCAGCGCCTTCTGGCTCGGCGGCAGGCCGCCCTTCCCGACGCGGGGGAGGTCGTGCCCCGTCTTGGCCTTCACGCCCTCGGCCGGGATCGTCGTACCGACCTTCATGTGCAGCCCGTCGGCCTCGTAGAACTTCGCCGACTCGGGGTCGCCGGGCCCGGCGCCGTACAGCGAGTCGAGGTCCAGGCGCGGGGACCGGCCCTGGACCATCTCGGCCGGGGAGACGTCCTCGCCGAGCTTGAGCCCGGACGGGTCCATCGTCAGGTCGTGGTCGACGAACTGGCCGAGGTAGGTGTAGCCGGCGGGGATCCTGCCGTCGCCGCCACCACCGACCACCATCGCCCGGGCCAGCTTCTTGGTGATCCGGTCGTTGAGCGGGGGCCCTTCGGGCCGACCGGGAGAACCGGAACGGGGTGAGGTGTCGGCCAGGGACCTGGCCGGCCTGCGGGTGTCGCGGCTCGCGTGACCGGGTCGCCCTCGTCGCCGGTGCGGCCGCCGACCTGGGTGGTGAGCAGCCCCTCGCCCTCGATGTAGAAGGTCTCCGACCCGTGCTTGATGTGTCTGTTCGCTGCCCGCGGTTGCTCCGGCATCCCTAGCCCTCCCCATCCAGACCGTCCCGATGTCCCTACATCTGAGAGTGAGCTGCCGCGTTACTGATAGATGGGGCTCCAACGATCAGTCTTGCCCAGGGGCTCAGTCGCCGGTCGGCTCTATGGGACGGCGAAGGCGCACGACGTTGTCGGTCCGGCTGCCCGGTGTCCCGTCCGGCGAGGCCCCCTCCACATGGACCGCCTCGGCCCGCTCCACCGTCCAGCCCTCCAGGTCCAGCGACGCCAGCACGTCGTCTGCGGTCGGGAAGGTCACGTGCGCCGGCGGGTCCGGCTGCCAGGTCGCCAGGACTCTGGTGTCCGATGACGAGCAGGGTGCCGCCCGGAGCGACGGCGGCCGCGGCCCGGCGCAGGACCTTCTCGCGGCCCAGCTCGACCGGGGAGTGCAGGTAGGCAGCCGCGACCAGGTCCCACTCACCGTCGGGCAGCCCGCCGTCCAGGTCGCGCTGGACCCACTCGATCCGGTCCGCGACCCCGGCAGCGTCCGCCTCCGAGGAGGCATGGGCAAGCGCCGCTGCCGAGATGTCCACGCCAGTGACCGTCCACCCCTGCTGCGCCAGCCAGATCGCGTCGGCCCCGGCGCCGCAGCCGAGGTCGAGTGCCGTCCCCCGACCGAGAGGGGCGCGGTCGCTGAGCTCGGTGACCAGGACCTGGTTGGGTCGCCCGCTCCACGGCTTGTTTCCGGGGCGGTAGAAGTCCTCCCAGAACTCCGTGGGGTCGGTGGGGTGCCCCTCGTGGACATGGCCGCCGGCGGCCCGTCGCGCGTCGACGGCCTGACCGGTCTCCTCCATGACCAGGTCGGCGTTGATCTGTGCGCCCGCGAACGCTCCCTGCGACGCGGCCGCCCCCACCTGCGCGACCAGGTCGGTGACGTTGCCCGCGACCCAGACGCCGGGTACGTCGGTGCGGCCAGTCGGGTCGGCACGGCACGTGCTCCCCCATCCCGCTCGGGTGCTCCACCGTGCGCAGTCCGAGGCCGTCGAGGAAGCCGGCGCGGGCCACCATCCGGGACGACACCACCACCGCCTCGCAGCCGACCACCGCGCCGTCACCCATCCGCACGCCGACGAGCCGGTCCTCCACGATCTCCAGAGCCGCGACCGCACCATCGACCACGCGGATGCCGCGGGCGGCCAGCTGCTCGGCCTGCTCGTCGTCGGGCCGCACGTCGCCGGCGAAGAAGGTGACGTCGTCGGTCAGCTGGCGGAACAGCAGGGCCTGGTGCACCGACATCGGCCCGCTCGCCAGGATCCCGACGGCCCGGTCGCGGACCTCCCAGCCGTGGCAGTAGGCGCAGTGCAGCACGTCGCGTCCCCACCGCTCGCGCACCCCGGGCACCTCCGGGAGTACGTCGACCAGGCCGGTGGTCACCAGCAGGCGACGCGCGCGGGTGGACCCGCCGTCGGCGAGCGTCACCGTGAACCCGTCGTTCGTCCCGCGCCGCGCCGGTGACCTCCCCGGTGACCACGTGACCGCCGTACCGGCGCACCTCCGACCGTCCGCGCTCCAGGAGCTCGGCCGGCGGGATGCCGTCGTGGCCCAGCAGCCCGTGCACCCCTTCGGCCGGGGCGTTGCGCGGTGCGCCGGCGTCGATGACGGCCACCCTTCGCCGCGACCGGGCGAGCATCATCGCCCCGTTCAGCCCCGCGGCACCCCCGCCGAGCACCACCACGTCATAGCTGTCCGCCAGCTGATCGGTCATGTGACCACCTCCCATCGAAGAAGCATGCAGGTCGCCCGGCAGAACTGGCAAACATTGTTGCCGATATGGCAAACTGAGCGCATGGACGACGACCTCGACCAGGCGCTCGCCACGGTCGGACCCCGGCTGCGGGCGCTGCGCCAGCAGCAGGAGACCACGCTGGCCGACCTCTCGGCCTCGACCGGCATCTCGGTCAGCACCCTGTCCCGGCTGGAGTCGGGTGACCGCCGGCCGACCCTGGAGCTGCTGCTTCCGCTGGCGAAGGCGCACGGCGTCACGCTCGACGAGCTCGTCGACGCCCCGCCCACCGGTGACCCACGCATCCACCTGCGCCCGGTCACCGGCAACGGCATGACCATGGTGCCGCTGACCCGCCGGGCCGGCGGGATCCAGGCCTACAAGATCGTGATCCCGGCCGGGAAGCGGCGGCGTGAGCCCGACCCGCAGTCGCACGAGGGCTACGAGTGGGTGTACGTGCTCAACGGGCGGCTGCGGCTCGTCCTCGCCGAGCACGACGTCGTCCTCGAGCCGGGCGAGGCGGCCGAGTTCGACACCCGCGTCCCGCACTGGTTCGGCCCCGCGGGTGCCGACGCGGTCGAGTTCCTCAGCCTGTTCGGCAAGCAGGGCGAACGCGCCCACCTGCGCGCCCGCTCCACAGCCAAGCCGCCGCGGCTAGCTGACCGCAGGGGTGGGGATCGCCGCTTCGGCGGCCGCCACCACCTCGTCCACCGGAGGGCCACGTCGATGCGGACGCCGAGCTCCCCGTCCCCGAGCGGCTCGAGGGTGTCGAACTGGGACTCGAGCAGCGACGCCGGCATGAAGTGCGCGCGGTGCCGGATCCGTTCCGCGAGCACGTCGAAGTCGGCATGCAGGTGCACGAAGAAGGTCTCCGGGTCGGCCTCGCGCAGGAGGTCTCGGTAGCGACGCCGGAGGGCCGAGCACGAGAGCACCGTCGAGCGCCCCTCGGCCTGCCGCTCTCGTGTCCACGCCGCCAGCGCCTCGAGCCACGGCCGCCGGTCCTCGTCGGTCAGCGGCCGCCCCGACGCCATCTTCTCGACGTTCGCCTGCGGGTGGTGGGCGTCCCCCTCGGCGAAGGCCAGTCCCAGGCGGTCGCCCAGCCGCTCCGCCACGATGGTCTTGCCGCAGCCCGAGACGCCCATCACCACGACGTGCAGCTCTTCGGCCCGCGGGCCTCGTCATTACCGCCCAGAGAACCGCCGCGATCGCGAATGCCGAGACACGCCCAGTGTCGTCTCCATCACCGTCCAGGTCTTCAACGTGGTCTTCACGTCCATCCCGAAGAACCGGCTGACCAGCCAGAAGCCGGAGTCGTTCACGTGGGAGAGCACCGTGGCCCCCGCCGCGATGGCGAACACCAGCAGGGTGATCTGCAGGTCGCCGAGGTTCTGCCGCCTTCACCGGCCGGCGCGATCACCCCCGCCGCGGTCGTCAGCGCGACCGTCGCCGACCCCTGTGCCACCCGGAGCAGCGTGGCGATCAGGAAGGCCTGCACGATCAGTGAGATGCCCAGGTCCGGCAGAGGCTGTCACTCAGTGCGGCTCCGATGCCGCTCAGCTCCAGCACTCCGCCGAACATCCCGCCGGCCCCGGTGATCAGGATGATGGAGCAGATCGGGCCCAGAGCACCGTCCAGGATCTCGCTGATCTGGCCCATCGGGGCGTTCGGGCGACCGATCACGAAGATCGCCGCCAGCACCGTGATCAGCAGCGCCACCGGCGTCGAACCCGAGCAGGCCGAGGAACTCCACCCAGCGGGTGCCCTCCTCCAGGACCCCCGCCGAGACCAGGGTGGCGAGGACCGTGTCGAAGGAGATCAGCACGAACGGGATCAGGAGCAGCGACGAGGACCGTGAGAAAGCTCGGTGGCCGCGTGCCCAGCGCGACGCCGCGGGCAGCCCTTCCGTCGCCTCCCCCTGCGCCCTCGCGGCCTCGCCGTCGGACTGCGTTGTCACCGGAACCGTGGCCCTTCATCTCGCCGAGACACCAGCGTCGGGGACCGACGACGAAGAAGCGGCGACGCCATGCACCGGGGCGACGAGCATCACGCCGACGTACCAGGCGAGCACCGCGACCGGGACGCCCACCACCAGGGTCAGCCCGATGCTCGCCGTCCAGAGCGCTCCGCCGCCGCCACCGGCCCCGGGTGCGGCGGAACGATCGCGTGCATCGCCGCGAACGCACCCGCTGCGGGGAGCGCGTAGAGCAGCAGCGATCCTCCGAACCGGCGTGCGACCGTGAAGATGATCGGCATGAAGACGACCAGACCGGCGTCGAAGAAGATCGGGAATCCGAAGATCAGCGCGGCGACACCCAGGGCCAGCGGCGCGCGCTTCTCCCCGAACCGGTTGATCAGGGTGTCGGCGAGCACCTGGGCGCCGCCGGTCACCTCGAGCAGTCGCCCGAGCATCACCCCGAAGGCGACGAGCAGCGCCACCGACCCCATGCGTGTCGGCGAAGCCGAACATCAACACGTCCGGGATGTCGCCCAGGGGGAAGCCGACCACCATCGCCGTGATCGACACTCACCAGCACCAGCGACACGAAGGCGTGCAGCTTCAGCTTCGATGATCAGGAACAGCAACAGCGCCACCGCCCCCGCCGCGATCAGCAGCATCACGGTTGGTCCGTACACCGGCTCGATCGCTTCCACGAGCACCTCTCTCATCGACTTCCGGCCACCCTTCCGTGCCGCACCGGTTGGCGCAACGGTCGCGCAGCGCGGCGTGGTCATCGCTGGCGCCGCGCGGCCTCCAGCAACCGCTGCCCCAGGACCCGCGCTGCCTCGCGGAGCTCGGGCGACTCCACGATGCGGTACGACGCGGGGATCGCCGCGAGCTGCTCGGCGTACCACGCGGGGTTGCTGGTGCTGCCGACCAGACGGGTCGTCGAGGAGTCGAGCGGCTCGAGAACGCCGAGGGCTCGGCGCACGCACGGTGCCACCTCCTCCATCGGGGCGTCGATGACGACCTCGACGTCGTACTCCCAGCCGACGGCGAGGTGCGTCTCGAGCATGTCGACCGGGTCGAGCTCGGCCGGCGGGGTGAAGGTGTCGTCGAGGACCTCGACCTCGCCGACCCGGTCGACCCGGTAGGCCCGCACGGCGTCGCGGGGGTGGCTGCGACACAGGAGGTACCACCGGCCGTGGCGGACCACGACGGCCCACGGGTCGACCTCCGTGGACCACTCCGACCCGGCCTCTGATCGGTAGTCGATGCGCACCCTGCGACGGTCCGAGCAGGCCTGCACCAGGGTCGTCGTCGTCCCCGGGTCCGGGCGGGCGGCGGAGCGATCGGGGGCGGCGGCCGTGGTCCGGCGGACGGCTTCGGCCTGCGCGGCCACCGGCTCGGGCAAGGCCCGGACGATCTTGCCGATCGCGCCGCCCACCAGGCCGGTGGGATCGCCGGCGTCGTGGTGGCCGTCCAGCACCGCCATGACCAGACCGAGCGCCTCGGTGGAGCTGAACATGAGGGGCGGGAGCCGCAGCCCCCGGCCGACGCGGTAGCCGCCGTACGGGCCACGAACGGACTCGATCGGGATGCCCGCCTCGCGCAGGATGCCGACGTACCGGCGGGCAGCGCGCTCCGAGACGCCGAGCTTGTCGGCGAGCAGCGCGGCGGTGATGCCCGGGCTGCCCTGGACCAGCTCGAGCGCCAGCAGTGCCCGGGCCGTCGGGCTCGCGTCGGACCTCATCGCACCTCGCCTGTACCGGAAGCAGAACGTCCGGAAGCGACGGTAGCGTGCGCGCTGGCCGGAGGGGACCCTGCGAAGCGAGGATGACCACGTGGACCTGGAGTTCAGCGGCGAGATCTGGGAGTGGCGCGGCCCGGCGCCGTACTACTTCGTGACCGTGCCCGAGGACGAGAGCCTCGATCTGCAGGAGGTGGCCTCGGCCGTGACGTACGGGTGGGGAATGATCCCGGTCCGCGTCCGGATCGGCGACACCGAGTGGGAGACGTCGCTGTGGCCCAAGGACGGGCTCTACGTGTTGCCGCTCAAGGACGTGATCCGCAAGGCAGAGGGGATCGGGGAGGGCGACACGGTCAGGGTGCGGCTGAAGCCGACCGGCCCGCTGGCCTGACCCGGACGTCAGTCGTCGGCAAAGACCAGCTCGAGCCCGAGCCACTGGCCGAGGCAGCGGAGCTCGTCCTCGAGCGCGGCCACCATCGTGGCCGACCACTCGCCGTCCTCGTGGATCGCGTCGACCCGGAGCACCCCGTCCTCGCGGACGGCGGTGGCGTCGAGCTTCCCGACCAGCTGGTCGCCGTACAGGATCGGCAGCGCCCAGTAGCCCCAGCGTCGCTTGGCCGCCGGCTTGTACATCTCGAGCTGGTAGTCGAACTCGAAGAGCTCCTCCATCCGCTTGCGGTCGAAGACCAGCCGGTCGAGCGGTGACAGCAGCGCCGCGCGGCCGGTGAAGGCACCCTCGAGGTACGACGGGTCCACGCGCCAGCGGCCCCGGACGCCCTCGATCTCCGCCGCCTCCCCGACGGGCCCGACGTCGTTGGGCTCGCTCGGCGCCTTGGTCGCCTTCATCCGGGCGATCCCCAGCGAGTGGAGCCGCCGCTCGGCCCGGATCCTCATCGCGTCGTCATAGGGCACCGGCTCGACGTCGGGGTAGACCCGCTCGGCGAGGTCCCAGAGCCGCTGGCGCCCGTCGTAGCCGGCCGTGGCCACCTCGCCACGCTGCACCATCCGGTCGAGAAGCATCCGGACGTTGCGGTCGTTGTTCCAGCCGCTGGACTCCCACGGGATGAGCGTCGTGTCCGGAAGCGCGCTCGTGGGCAGCGGCCCCTCGTCGTACAGCTTGTCGAGGATGTCGCGCCGGGTGTCGTCGTTGGCCTCGACCCAGTCGCGGAGCTCGACCTCCCAGTCCCTGAGCTCGCCGACGCCGGGCCAGGCCGCCATCTCCGCGCGGTAGAGCGCGATGTCCTCGGCGGGGCGCAGCATGCTGTGCAGCTCGACCAGCGAGCCGTCGGTGATCGCGTCCTCCAGCTCGGACCGCCGGAACCTCGGCCCGAGCCGGCTCCACGCCACCACCTCGGCGCTGGGCGCCACCGCAGCGGTGGGCTCGACCTGCAGCAGAGTCAGGTGACGCACCAGGTCGAGGAGATCGGACGGGCGGGCGGAGTCGAGCAGCTGGGCGCGAACGGCGATCCGCCGCGCGTCGGCCCGGGAGAGCCGGTGGATCGGTCCGGTCACCACCACAACGTAACCGAGGGAGCGGACGCAGAACGTCCGGAACTGTGACTACGGTGGCGCCATGACCGACATCGAACCCCTGGGAGCCACCTTTGGCCGGAACCGAGGTCGAGCACCTGACCGGAGCGCTCGACCGTATGCGCACGACCTTCCGCTGGAAGGCCGACGACCTCGACGCCTCCGGGCTGCAGACCCGCATCGGCGCCTCCACCCTGACGCTCGGTGGTCTGTTGAAGCACCTCGCTGTCGTGGAGGACTACATCTTCACGACCAAGCTGAGCGGCGAACCGCTGGGTGAACCGTGGGAGACCAACGGCTGGGACGACGACGACAACTGGGAGTTCGTCTCGGCCGCCGCCGACCCTCCCGAGCAGCTCTACGCGCTCTGGGACGGAGCGGTCGAGCGGTCTCGCGCGAGGTTGGGCGCGGCCCTGGCCGACGGCGGGCTCGACCAGCTCGTGCACGCCTCCGACGGGGACGGCCACCACGCCAGCCTGCGGCGGCTGGTCTGCGACCTGATCGAGGAGTACGGCCGGCACACCGGTCATGCCGACCTGCTCCGCGAGGCCGTGGACGGACGCGTCGGGGAGGATCCGCCGGACGGCTGGCGGGTCAAGAGCCAGGGAGGTTAGGACATGGGCGACATCGCAGTCCACGAGTTCATCGCGCTCGACGGGGTGTTCGAGGACCCGAGCTGGACCTTCGACTACGGCTTCCTCCCGAAGATGGGGGAGAGCCTGGGCGCCATCACCGATGCGTCGACCGCGATCCTGCTCGGCCGCACGACGTACGAGATGTTCGCGCCGGCCTGGTCGACCCGCACCGTCGAGGACGACCCCGGCGCGCCGTTCTTCAACGACACCCACAAGTACGTCGTCGGCTCGCGGGAGCCGAACGTCGAGTGGGGGCCGTCCACGCGGCTCGGCCCCTATGACCCGGACGCGATCCGCAGGCTGAAGGACGACACCGACGGCACCATCTTCACCTCCGGCAGCGGCACGCTGGTCCGCGCGATGTTGAGGGATGGCCTGGTGGACGCGCTCCACCTGTTCGTCTACCCGGTCGCGCTCGGCAGCGGCAGACGGCTGTGGGACGACGGCGTCGACTCGACCCGTCTCAGCCTGCAGGCGCAGGAGGCCTACGACAACGGGGTCGTCCACCTGGCCTACGGTCCGGCCTGACCGACTCCCGGTCCAAGGATCCGGCCCGGAGGCAGGTCGGGTCAGGACACGCTGGGCAGCTGCGCCGGCAGCGCGGCCTTGGCCAGTGTCCAAACCAGGGCCAGACCTGGCGTCGAGGCCTCCGCGGCTATGCGGGCGGGCCGAACCAGCGGGCAAGCGCGTCCTCGAGCCCGGCGTGGGTCCCGTCCCCCACCCACGCGACGTATCCGTCGGGCCGGATCAACACCGCGGCGGGAGCAGCGACGTTGCCGAGCACCGGAAGCTCCCAGGAGCCGCCGAAGTCGGCATCGACCAGCCGGACCCGATCCGCCCACGGCGTGATGTCGAGTCCACCGGGTTCGCCCAGGTTGAGCAGGACCGGCCGGGCCGCGTGGAGCAGGGCGGAGACCCGACGCGGCCCCTCCGCGGTGGCCAGGTCGAGATCGGGCATGCGACGACCGAGCATCGGGTGTCCCTCGCCGAGGTCGTAGTGGATGTCCAGGCCGGACATCATCGCGGCGTACCGCTTGCGCGGCTCCTCCATGCTCAACAGGTCGGCCACGGTCTCGCACAAGGCATCGAGGCGCGCATCGCCGGGGCGGGTGAGCGCGACCTGCGCCATCGTGTTGCGCAGCACGCGGGCAGCGACCGGGTGGCGTTCGTCGTGATAGGTGTCCAGCAGGCTGTCCGGCGACACGCCCTTGACCACCTGGGCCAGCTTCCACCCCAGGTTCACCGCATCCTGCACGCCGGTGTTGAGTCCCTGCCCGCCCACCGGGGAGTGCACGTGCGCGGCGTCACCGGCCAGCAGGACGCGTCTCTCGCGGTAGGCCGCGGCCTGACGGGTCATGTCGCTGAACCTGGAGATCCAGATGGGGCTGTGCATCCCGTAGTCGGTCCCGTAGACGGAGATGACCGCCTCGCTGAGATCGCGCAGGGTGGGTTCGCCGGTGGCTCCGACCTGCTGGTCGGTCACCATCACCCTGACGGTTCCCTCGTCGGCCCAGACGATCTCGCCGTCGCGGATCTCGTACTCGACCCGGCCGAGGCCGTGGACGCCGCGGGCGTCCTGGCGGGTGCCCAGCTCCGGCTGCTCGGCCATCTCGACCTCGGCGATCAGGGCACTGGTCGTCGGATCCCAGCCGGGGAACTCGATGCCGGCCTGCTTGCGGACGAGGCTGCGTCCTCCGTCGCACCCGACGAGGTACGCCGCCCGCAGCGACTGGCCGTCGGACAGCTCGACGTCGACGCCGGTGTCGTCCTGCGCGAACCCAGTCACCTCACGTTCGCGGTAGATGGTCACGGCCAGCTCGTCGACCCAGCCGGCCAGGATGCGTTCGATGTGGTTCTGCCACAGTCCGAGCCCGTAGGGATGCCGCGTGGGGAAGTCGCTGATGTCGAACGAGACCCGGGCGAACCCCGCGACCTGGGCCACCTGTCCCTCCGCGAGGAACCGATCGGCGATGCCACGCTGGTCGAGGACCTCGATGGTTCGTGCGTGCAGACCGCCGGCGCGCGAGCCGGGGAGGTCCTGAGTGGCGCGCCGCTCGACGATGGCAGCGTCGACGCCCGCCAGCGCCAGCTCGCCGGCCAGCATCAGCCCCGTGGGCCCTCCCCCAACGATCAGTACGGCATGCTCGGTCACGGTCCAGCCCCTCCGACGTTCTGCCTTCGAGTCGGCGATTCTGCGGCATGAGGGGGGCCTTGCAGCAAGCCCCCCTCCGCGGGTTACCTTGGAAATGCGAGGAGCGGGCGGTTCCGCTCCTTTCTTGCTGTCACCAGCCGCTTCACGGATGCGAGGGCGCGGGCGGAGCGTCCTCCAGCTCGAACCCGACCTCGTCGCGATAGCACCAGAACCACTCCTCACCGGGCTCGAAGGAGCGGATGATCGGGTGGTCGCTCTCCCGGTGGTGTGCGGTGGCGTGGCGATTCGGCGAGGAGTCACAGCATCCGACGTGACCGCACTGCTGGCACACCCGCAGGTGGACCCAGCGGTCACCCGTGCGGAGGCAGTCCTCGCACCCTTCCGCGCTTGGGCTGACGTCGAGGTCGATGCTCTCGAGGTGGCCGCAGGTGGTCATGCGCTGCTCCTCTCTCTTCCGGTCCGAGCGCACCCCAGGTCCGCAGGGCAGCGCTGAGGCCGTCGGTGTCATCTCCGACCCAGCCGACGTACCCGTCCGGACGCACCAGCCGTGGGGTGCCGGCCTGGAGCGGGAGCACGTCGAGCTGCCCGTCGACCGGTGGTGCCGGGAAACCCTGTGGAGCGACCAGTACGAACCCTCCTGACCGGAGCGCCTCGTAGAGCCGCCGCCCGTCCTTCCCCACGGCGTCCTCGGCGCGGGTGCCCACGGGTCGGTGGCTGTCCGGTGGCGGGCGGTAGGCGATGTCGAGGCCGCTGATCCGCAGGCCCAGCCGGCGGGCGACCGGCGGGACGCGGAACGCGACCGCCCCGGCCGCGTCGCGCAGGGCCCGGGCCGGGCCTCGTCGGATCAGCGCCGCCCGGATCAGGCCGCCGCTGGTCCGCAGCACCATCTTCCCGACCGGGTGTCGCTCGGCGTGGTAGGTGTCGAGGAGCCGGTCGTCGCCCCGGCCCGCGACCACGGCGGCGAGCTTCCAGCTCAGGTTGGCGGCGTCCTGCAGCCCGGTGTTCATCCCCATGCCACCCGCGGGTGAGTGCACGTGGGCCGCGTCGCCGGCCAGGAAGACGCGGCCGACCCGGTAGTGGCGGACCTGCCGCTCGTCGCTGTGGAAGCGCGACATCCACCGGGCGTCGTGCATGCCGAAGTCGGTCCCGACGACGCGTTCGGCCACCCCGACGACATCGGTCATGGTGACCGGTGCGTCGTCGGGCAGCTCCCGGTCGGGGTCCCTCGCGATGACGCGGAACCACCCGTCGCCGAACGGCACGACGAAGAAGAAGCCATGGCTGTTGGCGTTGAAGGTCAGCAGGCCGGGCGGCGGGTCGGACATCCGGACGTCCGCGAGCATCACCGAGCGCACCACCGAGGCGCCGGGGAAGTCCAGGCCGAGCGCCCCCCGCACGGCGCTGTGGTGGCCGTCGGTGCCCACGAGGTACGACGCCCGCAGCTGCGACCGGTCGCCGTCGACGTCCTCGCAGTCGACCGTGACGCCGTCCGCGTCCTGGCCGACGTCCCGCACCCGGACGCCACGGAGGATCCGGGCGCCGGCCGCCGATGCGCGGTCCTCGAGCACCCGCTCGACGTGGTACTGCGGGGTGACCAGGACGAAGGGAAACCGGCTCGGCAACGAGCTGAGGTCGACCGATGCCCGGCCGAACACCCGCAGCCGGTCGACGGTGTTGCCACCCGCGACGACGGGGTCGGCGAGACCGCGTGCGTCGAGCTGCTCGAGGGTGCGGGCGTGCACCGCGAACGCCCGGGTCAGGTTCGACTCCTCGGCCCGGCGTTCGACCAGCGTCACCCGGACGCCCTTCGCGGCGAGGTCGCCCGCGAGCAGGAGGCCGGTGGGCCCGGCGCCGGCGACGAGGACGTCGATCATCGGATGCTCCGGGTGGACGCCGGGGCGGGGCCGAGCAGCCGCTCGAGGAGGTGCGGGTCGGTCGGCCAGGCCTCGAGGAGCGTCTGCCGCGGGATGCTGCGCGCGGCGTACCGCAGCAGCAGGATGACGGCGACGACGTCGTCGAGGGGTCCGATGACGGGCAGGAACTCCGGGAGCAGGTCGATCGGCGAGACCACCCACACCACGGCGACCAGCAGGGCCACCTTCGCCCGCCGCGGGACAGCGGGGTCCTTGCGCAGGGTCCGCGCGGTGGAAACGCACGACGGCAGGAACTCCGCCACCTGCCGCATCAGTCCCGGCGGGAGGCGGTGGGCGAGGAGCATCATCACCACGCACGCGACCGCCCAGAGTCCGACCAGCACTCCGGCGATCACCAACGCCCTGGTCATGAGCCAAGCGTAGGCTGTCGCCGATCACCACCGCCGGGTCGCGCTCAGCCCTCCCGGAGCATCCGCGCGAGGTTGGCCAACGCCATCCGGGCGCCGGCCTCGTTGTCGGCCGGAGGTACGGCGTCCGGAACACCCTCGTGGACGATCACCACCTCGGTGCCTGCCTCGGTCGGCGTGAGGGTGGTGGTCATCGTCATCGCGCCCTGCAGGGCGGGATCGTCGGTCTCGAACTCGGTCACCTCGACGACCTTCCGGTCGGGCACGAGGCTGACGAAGTGGCCGTGGTAGGTGTCGGTGTGCACGCTGGTCTTTCCTCGCGGCGCGTCCTCCTGCCGGGGCTCGTAGGTGAGGGAGACCCGGAACCGGCCGCCCTCGCGGGCGTCGAACTCGTGCACGACCGCGCGTCATGTCGTCCGGGACCCGCCAGCGTGCGACCGAGTCGGGGTCCAGCAGCGCCCGGTAGACGTCCGGGGGCGAGGCGGAGACCTGCGTGGACACCCGGGTCGAGTACACGTGGCCGACGCTAGCCCTTTCCGGTGGTGGAGGGGTTCGAGGCTCAGGCGGAGCGCCTTCGCACCTCAACCAC
>CAWEVA010000021.1:0-89768 GCA_963812345.1 uncultured Actinomycetota bacterium | reverse complement strand
CCCGTTCTTCCAGCAGATGGAGCAGGGCATCGACGCCCAGGCCGGGGAGTCCGACGTGGACGTCGAGGTCCAGGCGGCCTCGAGCATCACCGACACCAGCGGCCAGGCCGACCGGCTCAACGCGATGGCCCAGCAGGGCTACGGCTGCTACGTCGTCAACCCGATCTCCGGCACCAACCTGATCCAGGGCCTGGCCCAGATCGCCGCGCAACGGCACCCCGGTCGTCAACATCGACAGCCCGGTCGAGGCCGACGCGGCCGAGAAGGCGGGCCTGGAGGTGTCGACGTACATCGGCACCGACAACGTCGAGGCCGGAAAGATGGGCGGCGAGGCGATGGTCGAGGCGCTCGGCGGCTCGGGCAAGGTCGCCCTCATCGGCGGCATCTCCGGCGACGTCACCAGCAACGCCCGGCTCGACGGGTTCAAGGAGGCCGCCGGCGACCTCGAGATCGTCCAGACGGTCGCCGCCGACTGGGACCGCCAGACCGCGCAGACCCGCGCCACCGACATCCTCTCGGCGAACCCCGACCTCAAGGGCTTCTTCTCCGCCAACGACGACATGGCCCTCGGCATCGCCCGCGCCGTCGCCAACGCCGGCAAGACCGGCGAGGTCGACATCATCGGCGTCGACGGGATCGAGGACGCCCTCAAGGCGGTCGAGGCCGGAGACCTGACGGCGTCCGTGGCGCAGTACCCCTACGCGATCGGCGAGATGGGCGTGCAGGCCTGCGAGAAGGCCGCCGCCGGCGAGGAGCTCCCGGCGAACGTCACCGCCCCGGTCGCGGTCGTCACCAAGGACAACGCCCAGGACGCGCTCGAGGCCTTCCCGGCTCCGTTCGAGGAGTTCGAGAATCCCCTCGAGTGACCTGAGCAGCCACCCCATCCACCCGCCGTACGTCGCAAGGAGATCGCCATGACCACCACCACGGTCGAGCCGCCCAGTGCTCCGCCCGAGGAGCCGACCCGAAGGATCCAGCTGTCCGAGGTGTCCTGGCCCGAGCTGGCCTCGACCATCGGGCTGGTGGTCATGGCGATCATCTTCGCCGTCATCAACCCCGGCTACCTCAGCGAGGGGAACGTCTCGGCGATCCTGCAGGCGAGCGCGATCCTGATCGTGCTCACGATCGGCCAGACGTTCGTCATCGCCACCGGCGGCATCGACCTCTCGGTCGCCTCCAACATGACCCTGGGCGCGATCGTCCTCGGTGAGTTCTACGCGGCCGGCACGGGGATCGGGGTGGCCGCGCTGGCCGGCCTCGTGGCCGCGCTGGTGGTGGGGCTGATCAACGGCCTGCTGATCTCCAAGGGCGGGATCACCGACTTCATCGTCACCCTGGGCACCCTGTCGGCGGCCTCCGGGCTCGCGCTGATCATCGCCGACGGGCAGAAGACCACCATCGTGGAGCCGTTCCTGCTCAAGATGTCGGTCAACGGCATCTGGATCTTCTCGTGGTCGGTGCTCCTCGCGATCGCGCTGGCCGTGATCGCCCACGTGGTGCTGTTCCACACCAAGTTCGGCGTCCACGTGCTCGCCATCGGCGGCTCCGAGGAGAGCCTCCCGCGCGGTGGGCATCCGGACCTGGATGGTGAAGACCGGCGTCTACGTGATCTCCGGATCGCTCGCCGGCGTCGCGGCCCTGCTGCTCGTGGCCCGGGTGGGCGCCTCCGAGCCGGCCGCGAACACCAGCTTCCTGCTCAACTCGGTCGCCGCCGTCGTACTCGGCGGGGTGAGCCTCTTCGGCGGCCGCGCCACCATCGCCGGCCCCGTCGTCGGCGCCCTGCTGCTGACCGCCCTGGTCAACGGCCTGACCCGGGTCGGACTCTCGGAGTTCTACCAACCCCTGACCGTCGGCATCGTCGTGGTGCTGGCCGCGTTCATCACGAGGTACCAGAAATGACGAACTCGACTCCTGACAACCTTCGCCCCGGACGACATGCTCACCGTGCGCGACGTACGCAAGAGCTTCGGCCGCGTGCAGGCCCTCCGCAGCGCCAGCATGTCCGTGCCCCGCGGCCAGCTCACCGCCATCGTCGGCGACAACGGCGCCGGCAAGTCCACGCTCGTCAAGTGCCTCGTCGGCGTGCACGCCCGCGACGGGGGAGAGGTCCTGCTCGACGGGGCGCCGGTGCACTTCACCAACCCCCAGCAGGCCCGGTCGGCCGGGATCGAGACGGTGTTCCAGGACCTCGCCCTGGTCGAGGACCTCACCGTCGCGCAGAACCTCTTCCTCAGCCGGGAGGAGACCCGGGCAGGCTTCCTCGACCGTCGCCGGATGCGCCGCGAGGCGCTCGACATGGTCAGCAAGCTCGCGATCAACGTGCCGCGGGTCAACGCGCGGGTACGTCGCCTCAGTGGCGGCCAGCGCCAGGCCGTGTCGATCGCCCGGGCCGCCGGCTTCTCCTCCAAGCTGATCGTGCTCGACGAGCCCTCCGCGGCGCTCGGCGTGCAGGAGACCGCCCGGGTCGAGGAGCTGATCATGGAGCTCAAGTCCAAGGGCGTGACCATCCTGCTGATCAGCCACAACTTCGAGCAGGTCCTGCGCCTCTCCGACCAGGTGCAGGTCATGCGGGCCGGGCGGACCGTCGCCAAGCGGCGTACGGCGGAGACCGACGGCCAGGAGCTCGTCGGGCTGGTCACCGGAGCCATCCTCGACCCCGCCACCGACCCGGAGGCGCCTGCCGCCTCTGCCTCCGCGGCCAGCAGCAACGGACGGGAGTCCGTCCGATGACCAACCTGCTCGGCGTCCACGCCCTCGTGTGGAGCGGCACGTGGGACGAGGCGGGCGCGCGGCACGCGATCTCCTCGGCCGCGGCCGCCGGCTTCGACCTGATCGAGGTGCCGATCCTCGACCCGTTCGGCATCGACACCGAGATGACCCGCCGGCTGCTCGACGAGTACGGCCTGGCGTCGGCCTGCTCGATGGGGCTGCCCCCGCACGCCGACGTCGCCAGCGAGGACATCAACGTCCAGGCCGAGGGCAAGAAGCTGCTGACCAGGGCCGTCGAGGTGGCCGAGGAGCTCGGCGCCGAGGCGCTGTGCGGCGTGCTCTACTCCCGCCTCGCGAAGTACCCGACTCCGGTGAGCGCACGGTCCCGCGCGCACGTGGTGGACGCGATGCAGCACCTCGCCTCGGAGGCTGCCGGCTGCCGGCGTACCGGTCAACCTCGAGGTCGTGAACCGCTACGAGAGCAACGTCGTGAACACCGCGGCGGGGATGCTGGGGCTGATCGGCGAGGTCGGCGCCGACAACCTCAAGGTCCACCTCGACACCTACCACATGAACATCGAGGAGGACGGCTTCGCGCTGCCCGTGGACCTGGTCGGCGACCGGCTCGGCTACGTCCACGTCGGGGAGTCGCACCGGGGCTACCTCGGCAGCGGGACCATCGACTTCGACGCGTTCTTCGCCGCCCTCCGGGCCAGTCGCTACGAGGGCATCGTGACCTTCGAGAGCTTCAGCTCCGCGGTCGTCCACCCCGACCTCAGCAACGACCTCGCGGTGTGGCGCAACCTGTGGGACGACGGCGACGACCTCGCCCGGCACGCACACTCCTTCATGGCGTCGCGTCTGCGTCGCGGCAGTGAGCGGGGCTCACGCGGCCACCTACCTCGGGATCGACCTGGGCACCAGCGGCCTGAAGCTGACCCTGGTCGGGGACGACGGTTCCGTGGTCGCGGAGGCCGAGGAGACCTACGAGCTCCAGGCGGCGCGGCCCGGGTACGCCGAGATCGACCCCCACGACTGGAGCCGGGCGCTCGACCGCTGCGTCGGCCGGCTCGCACAGACGCCCGGCGGCGGTCACCCGGGGGCTCCCGTGGCCGCCGTCGGGTTCAGCGGGCAGATGCACGGCGTGGTGCTCACCGGCCCCGACGGGCAACCGCTGCGGCCGGCGATGCTGTGGCCGGACCGGCGGGCGGCCGAGGTCATGGGCCGCTGGCACGACCTGGCGCCGGAGGTCAGGGGCGCGCTCTCGAACCCGCTGGTGCCGGGGATGGCGGGTCCGCTGCTCACCTGGCTGCGCGACCACGAGCCCGCCTTGTTGGGCGACGCCCTGGTGGCCAGCCCCAAGGACTGGCTGCGCCGGCAGCTGACTTCGGGTGATGCCGCGGGTGACCGCAGCGACGCCTCCGCCACGTTGCTCTGGGACGTGGTGGCCGACGACTGGTCGACTCGCGCAGTCGAGCTCGCCGGCGTCACTGCGTAGTCAGCTGCCGGACGCGGCGCCGAGTGACGCGGTCGTGGGTACCACCCGGCTGCTCGGCGGCGACGACGTACCGGTGGTCACGGGTGCCGCGGACACGGCAGCCGCGCTGGTGGCGCTGGAGCGCTCCGACTCCGGGTTGCTGGGCGAGGGTGGCGTGGTGGTCAATGCGGGCACGGGCATCCAGATCCTCCGCACCGGCGCCCGACCCGAGGCCCGGGTCGACCCGAAGACGCACCTGTACGGCGACGCGTCGGGTGGGTGGTACGAGATGCTCGCCATCCAGAACGGCGGCCTGGCGCTCGACTGGGCGCAGGGGACCCTCGGCGCCTCGTACGACGAGGCGGTGACCCTGGCCGGCGGCACTGCGCCCGGCAGCTCGGGCGCCACCTTCCTGCCCTTCCTCACCGGTGAGCGCGGGGGCGTGGCGCCGGTGGCTCCGTCGGCGGGGTGGCGGCACCTGACCACGTCCACGGGCCGGGCCGAGCTCCTGCGCGCGGCGTTCGAGGCGTACGCGTTCACCATCCGGCGGGGGCTGGAGATCATCGACGCGCCCGCGGGGCCGGTGCTGCTGACCGGCGGTGGCGGGCGGGACCCCTGGCTGCGCCAGCTGCTGGCCGACGTGCTCGACCGCCCGGTGCGGTTTGTGACGCTGCGCAGCGTGTCCGCCGTGGGCGCCGCCGTCCTTGCCGCCCGCGGCGTGGGTGTCGATCTGGACGTGCCGGCCACGGTGGTCGAGGTCGAGCCCGGCAGCGTCCGGGTCGCGGGTGCGCTGGAGACGGCGTACGCCCGATGGGTGGCGGCGCTGGAGGACCAGTCCGGGAAGTGACGGGCGCCACTGCTGGCCTTCCGAGGTCCGGGTTTCGACGGTCCGTGGGTGGGGA
Organism: uncultured Actinomycetota bacterium; assembly: GCA_963812345.1. Classification (GTDB taxonomy): domain Bacteria; phylum Actinomycetota; class Actinomycetes; order Propionibacteriales; family Nocardioidaceae; genus Nocardioides. The sequence goes on along the minus strand of CAWEVA010000021.1, from coordinate 84,680 downwards.
ACCCTCCGTTTACCTGCGTGGGTTACCCGCAGGTAACAACAGGCGTGAGGGCGCCGTATCTGTGGAGGGAACACCCATGTTCGTGAGGACGATTGCGCTGGCTTCGGCCGGCTTGCTACTGGCCGCTGTGCCTGCCGCGGCTGCCGGCACCCGGGTCGATGTCGGCGACGACTACTTCTCCCCGGGAGTGAAGACCGTGTCGAAGGGGACGAGGGTTGTGTGGGTCAACATCGGCAGCGACGCGCACACCGTCACGACCCGGAACTGGTCGAGGAGGCTGGACCCCGGGGAGCGGTACGCACGCGTGGCCAAGCGCGGCTTCCGCTACCACTGCAAGTACCACTCGGGCATGACGGGCAGGATCGCCATGCGCTGATGCCTGCCGGCGGTCACCGGGACTAGCGTGGGGTCGTGCCTGACGACTACTGCGAGCTGTGCGACCTTCCCAGGTCCCAGTGCATCCACGGACTGCCGGCACCGACGCCGGCGCCAAAGCCGGCGAGGAAGAGGGCGACGACCCGGCCGAAGCCCGCGAAGCGGGTGGCGACGACGACGGCTCCGGCTCGCCCTCGGAAGTGGACGCCACCCGAAGCGATCCGGCCGCACGTCCTGCACGTGCTGCGGGAGGCGGGCGGTCCGCTCGAAGCCGAGGACGTGTTCGACCGGCTCGAGAAGCGCATGGCCGACTCGCTCCTGGAGGCAGACCGGGAGCTGACTCCCGAGGGTGAGCTGCGGTGGCGGTTCGCCGCGAGGAAAGCGCGCCAGGCGCTGATCACCGACGGGTTGATGGCGAAGTCCCGGCCGGGGCTGTGGGAGCTGACCGAAGCCGGGCTCGCGGATCAGTGACCAGGCCTGGCCGCGCCGAGGCTCTCGCGGATCTGGCGGAATCGGGTACGCCCAGACAGTCTGACCGAGCGGCCGGGGCCAGGCCTTCGGGTCGCCCTCTGCGAGTTCGTGAACGCTAGGAACGGAACTCGAACGTCGTTTCGATGGCCGGGTCGATGCTGGTGATCAGGCTGTCGTAGAAGACTCTGGTCTGCTCCTCGAGGAGTTCCTCGTTGGAAGCGATGTACGTCTCTCGGGCGTCATCGTTGAGGATCTCGTTGACCATCTCGACCTTGTCGATGTCCGGCGTGGCCCAATCCAGGACGCCCCCATCCTCGACGGCGACCTTGAACGTCGGCTCGTCGTATCCGATGAAGATGAACTCCGGAACGGAAATGAGGTAGGCGCTCTTGCCGGTCTTCGTGACCTTCACTTCGGCGCCGTCGATGCCCAACTTTGCGGCGAAGTTGTACTGCAGGAATACCGTCTCCCCGGTTCCCGGGATGCACTCCCCGAGGGCCTCTGTGCACCTGTCCTCCTCCTTGATGCCCTGAACGCCCAGGCTCAAGAGGGAGACCTCCTGCGTGCGCTCGATCGCACGGATCACCTGCGAGTCGTGACTCTCGGACTTGATCCCCAAGGGGGAGAGCCAACCCAGGTTCTCGCCGACCGTGAATACTCCGATGGCTAGGAGGAAGGTGAGGAGCAGGGACAGGAGGCGCAGCGCGGACCTGGCAAACCGAAATGTCATGGGAGCTTGAAACCTTCTGCAGAGCTTGGACAGGCGCCGGACTCTCCGATCACCGATGGTGAGACGCTGAAGTCCGCAACCGATGACGCAGCATCCCAGCGATTCTTCACGCGGCTCGCACGCCACCACGGGCGCATGGCGCGGCGAAGTCACGGACGCGCCGCACTGAACATCGCAGTCAGTTCGCGCTCCGCGTGCGGTACGCCGCCCGGCGGGCGCCCCAGGTGTTGATCGCGGACGGGTTGACGGCGAAGTTGCGGCCCAGGTTGTGGGGGCTGACGGAGACAGGCTTCGCAGAGCACTGATCGGCTTTGGCGGATCAGGCGGAATCGAAGACGGCGCTCACGGTCTCGCCTAGCCTTCCCGATACTTGTCTCGGGGAGGGTTCATGGCGGGAGAGTCTGCGCGCGCAGTGGCGCAACGACAGCGGGCGAAGGCGGAGCGCCTCGCGCGCTCGGCCACGCTGTGGGAGCGGGGAGCCGAGGGTGAGGAGGCGACCGCCGGTGCGCTCGGTCAGCTCCCGAGCGGGACATGGACCGTGTTCCATGATGTGAAGTGGCCGGGGCGGCGGTACGCCAACGTCGACCACATCGTGGTGGGGCCACCTGGGGTCTTCGTGATCGACTCCAAGAACTGGTCGGGCCAGGTCGCGGTCAAGGACGGCGTACTGCGTCAAGATGGCCGGTCGCGGGAGAAGGACGTCGCCGCGGCAGCCGAGGCCGGCCTGGCCGTCGCCAGGCTGGTTCCGCTCCTCGAGCCCCACCTGGTGCACCCGGTGCTGTGCTTCGTGAGGGATGACGAACTCTCCGGGTGGGCCCGGGACGTCATGGTGTGCTCGACGTCGAACGTGGTCCGATGCTGACGTCGCGCCCCGCGATGCTCGCCGAGGACCAGGTGAAGCAGCTCAGCCTGGATCTCGACCTCGGCCTGCGTGACGCCGGGGTACCGGCACCGGCTGTTGCATCGGCCCACCGAGTCTCGGGCCGACGAAGGTCGGCCCCCGCACGCTCAGGCGCGCGAAGGGCAACCACGAGTACGTCGCGGAGCCGTCGTGGCTCGGCCTCAGGCCTTGCCAAGTTTGCGGTGACCGTCGCACTCATGTTCGTCGTCTTGGCGATACTCCGCACGGGCGTGGTGACGGGCGTGGTGACGGGTCTGGCGGATGAGGTCATCGGGCTGATCTTCGATGAGTCAGCCTCTGACACCTCGGAGCCGCAGCCGAAGAAGGAACAGCGCAACAAGCCCGCGTAGCGGAATGGTGGAGGATCCCAGGGCCAGTAGGGCCTTCCGGACTCAGCACGCGGGCGAGCCTGATCGGATTACCGATCCGATCGCGTGCAGTTGAATTCGCAACCAATTCCCTTGATTCGACATTCCGTGGCCGAATCCGGCACCTTGATGATCCGCTTAATGATCCGAATGGGCCAGCACGCCTGAACATTGAATTGATCCGGGAGGGCGATGGTTCCTGCCCCGTTCCACGGGGCAGTGTTGAACCTGCAACCAGGGGGCGCTTGGGGACGGCTTCTCTAGGGCGGAACCAAGGTAGTGACGACATGGACCTGACTCGTCGTGACATGTTCAAGCTCGGGGCATTGGGGGCTGTCGGCACGGCCGGCGCATCCCAGCTGCCGTGGAGCTCGGTGATCGAGGCGCGCGCCGCCAGCCTGCTCGCTGTCAGCGACACGCCGCTGCCATTCCGGACCGGGTTCGTGCGCCCTGGGGTCCTGCCCCGGGTAACCCGCCGAGACGCGCGCGGCGTGTTGACCGACTACTTCACCGTCAGGGAGAGGGCTCGGAGGGCGCGGATCCTGCCGACGCTGTCGACTCTCATCTACGGCTACGAGGGGATCGCACCCGGTCCGACGATCAAGGTGCGTCAGCGGCCGACCGGCCGTCCTGCGGGTGATCAACGAGCTGCCGGAGGTTCATCCCTCGCTGGGGCACAACTCGAAGACGTCAGTGCACCTGCACGGTTCGGCATCGCTACCCCAGTTCGACGGGTACGCCAGCGACACCACCCGTCGCGGGTGGTTCAAGGACTACGAGTACCCGAACGTCCAGCACGCGCGCACGCTCTGGTACCACGACCACGGGTTTCACCACACCGCCCAGAACGCGTACGCGGGCCTGTACGCGCAGTACCACATGCACGACAGGGCGGAGCTGGCGCTCCTGCCGCAGGGCGAGTTCGACGTACCCGTGACGGTTGCCGACGCTCTCTTCAGGGCCAATGGGGCATTGACGATCGGCGACGACGAATCGGGCCTGTGGGGAGACGTGATCCTCGTGAACGGCCGACCCTGGCCGGTGATGAGGGTCAAGCGCAGGATCTACCGGTTCCGCTTCCTGGTGGCGTCCATCTCCCGCTCCTACCGGTTCCAGCTCGGAAACGGAGACCCGGTAACCGTTGTCGCGACCGACGGCGGGCTGATGCCCAAGGCGCGTCAGGTGAGCCAGTGGCGGCAATCCAGCGCCGAGCGGTACGAGGTGCTGATCGACTTCCGTCGGTATCGGCCGGGTCAGCGCGTGGTACTGCGCAACCTCTCCAACGACAACAACCGGGACTTCGCCAACACCGACCAGGTGATGGCGTTCGACGTCACCGACGCACCCTTCTCCAAGCGCGACCACACCTGGAACCAGATGCCCGACACCCTGGTCGGCAGCCACGTGATGCGACTGAAGGAAGCCGACGCGAAGGTGACCCGAAGGGTGAGACTGGAACGTCAGAGCGGGATCTGGACGATCAACGGCCAGACCTGGGAACAGGTGAGAGACAGTGAGTTCCAGCTGCTGCTCGCCGATCCCAAGTTCAACGCCACCGAGATCTGGGAGATAAGCAATCCCTCGGGCGGTTGGTTCCACCCATTCCACATTCACCTGGTCGACTTCAGGATCCTCTCCCGCAACGGCCTGCCGCCGTTCGACTACGAGCGCGGCCCCAAGGACACTGCCTACATAGGCAGAGGGGGAGACGGTCCGGCTCATCATGCAGTTCGGTCCACACCGGGGTCGCTACATGGTCCACTGCCACAACCTGGTCCACGAGGACCACGACATGATGGCGCAGTACGCCGTCGGCATGGCGCCCGGCGCCCGGGATCCGAACGATCCGATGACCGGGGCCCCGCCCAGGCGCGTCCGCAATCCCTGACACCACCAGAACGCCGGCACAGCTGTCGACCCCGGGGTTCGGGTCGTCGCCATCTGAGGACGGATGCCGCGCGCCGTCACCCGACCGGGTATGATGCCAGTGGCAACCCAGCCACCCGTGCTCTGTGTCTCGGGGCTTTCAGCGGCCGTTCCGATCATCCGATCCGCCGCCACGTCCCGTAGAGCACGCTCACGCTGCAGGTGCGACTGCCTTCCGGCGGTCGATGGAGAGTGGATTGGCGACGACACGACAGGGTCGCGGGCGTACGAACCGACGTACGGACCGAAGGCCTCGCAACGACAACGAGGGCGTGCTGCCCGTGCTCGCACAGGCGGTACGTCGGCTGGAGACCGCTGTCCAGCGCGGCCGGGTGTCCGGAAGCGACTACGCCCGGTACCAGGCGATCGCCCTGCTGGCGCGCGAGGAGCGGGTCCGGGTCCGGAGCGACGACTCCCTGACGCAGGTACGACGCGACTCCGAGCTCAAGCGGCTCGACGGCATCGCCACGATCCTGGCCCAGATCGCGGCCAGCGAGCCGTCGTTCTTCCACCTGCTCGACGAGAAGGCCGACGTCTCCGAGGGCACCCGCATCCTGATGCGGGAGATGCAGGTCGCCGCGGGACGTGAGCCGGCCCCCGAGCCCGAGCCCGAGGCGAAGGTCGAGACGGACGACGGGCGCGTCGAACGACGAGTGATCCCGGACGCCGTACGCGCCCGCCAGCTGGCGATCCCGTTCCAGGTCCCCGACTACACGGCCGTGCCGCAGATGCCGGCCCGCCGCCGGCTCGTCGGGCTCGAGCTGATCGAGCCGCTGCTGAGCGCTTTCGAGGACGCCGCCCCCGGTGCGCCGGCCTGCATGGAGCTGCCGGGGTCGCCCGAGCTCCTGGTCCGCACCGGTCATGAGCTGATGCGCCACCAGGCCCAGGTGGTCGCGGCAGCCGCCGAAGGGTCACCGCACCTTCCTGCTCGCCGACGAGCCGGGCCTCGGCAAGACCGCCCAGGCGCTGCTCGCCGCCGAGGCGGCGGACGCCTACCCGCTGCTGGTCGTCGTACCCAACGTCGTCAAGACCAACTGGGCGCGCGAGGTTGCCATGTGGACGCCGCGGCGTGCCGTCACGGTCGTCCACGGCGACGGTGAGGACATCGACGGGTACGCCGACATCGTCGTCGTGAACTACGAGATCCTCGACCGGCACGCGGGCTGGATGGGCAACCACGGCTTCCGCGGCATGGTGGTCGACGAGGCCCACTTCATCAAGAACACGACCTCGCTGCGCTCGCGCAAGGTCCTCGAGATCGCCGACAAGATCCGGACCCGCATCGCCCGGCCGCTGATGATGGCGCTCACCGGTACGCCGCTGATCAACGACATCGACGACTTCCGCGCGATCTGGCAGTTCCTGGGCTGGATCGACGAGAAGAAGCCGCGGCCCGTGCTGATGGCTGAGCTCGAGCAGATCGGGCTGACCCCGCTGGAGCACGACTTCTACCCGAAGGCCCGCCGCAAGGTCATCGACCTCGGCATCGTGCGCCGGCAGAAGGTCGACGTCGCCGCCGACATCCCCGCCCGCCGGGTCGCCGACCTGCCGGTCGAGCTCGACGACGCCGCCACCCGCTCGATCCGCGAGGCCGAGCGGAACCTCGCGCTCCGCCTGGTCCAGCGGTACGACGCCGCGCTGGTCACCCGTCGCAAGAAGGTCGACGGTGGAGGGGATCGACCACGAGCTGGTCCGGCGCGTGGCCACCTGGGAGACGCGGTCGGACGACGACCAGACCTCCGAGGAGAACGTCTTCACGATGGTGCGCCGGATCGGGCAGGCCAAGGCGACGCTGGCCGCCGACTACGCCGCCCAGCTGGCCCGCTCCGCGGGGAAGGTCGTGTTCTTCGCCAAGCACATCGACGTGATGGACGCCGCCGAGGAGTTCTTCGCCAAGCGCGACATCAAGTACTCCAACATCCGCGGCGACCAGACCTCGACCGCCCGGCAGCGCAGCATCGACGCCTTCACCAACGACCCCGAGGTCCAGGTGATCGTCTGCTCGCTGACCGCCGCCGGCGTCGGCGTGAACCTGCAGGTCGCCTCCGACGTCGTCCTCGCCGAGCTGTCGTGGACCGACGCCGAGCAGACCCAGGCGATCGACCGGGTGCACCGGATCGGCCAGACCGAGCCGGTCACCGCGTGGCGGATCATCGCCGCGCAGACCATCGACGCCCGGATCGCCGAGCTGATCGACAGCAAGGCCGGGCTCGCCGCCCGGGCGCTCGACGGGGCCGACACCGACGTACCCGACTCGGCCGACATCCAGGTCGAGGCGCTGGTCGCGCTGCTCACCGACGCGCTGGAGGAGCGGCAGGCCGAGGAGGACTGAGCCGCTTGCGGAGCGGCTCGCCGACCCGGCTGCGGCGCTGTGCTTGAGGTTGGCGCAGGACCTTGGGCAGGCGGCGTGAAGCGTGGTGATCGGGCCACTTGCTGTCCACAGCGACGCCTCCCGCACGCCGTGTCCACAGGATCGAACAGGTGTGCGGAAAGTGTCGGTGAAGGCGTCTAGCGTCGTTGTCATGACCCAGGCGATCGCTCCGCTGCCGCACCCGCTGGAGCGCTGCCTGCAGGAGGTCGCAACTGCCGTGGACGGCGTGGCCGGGTCGGACCCGATCTACCTCACCACGGAGGCGAAGGGCGAGGTCCTGGCCGGGTTGACCCGTCAGATCGCTCGCCTGGAGGGGCTACGGCTCTCGGTGCTGGCTGCCGCGGGTGACGTGGCCGACGAGACCGGCGCTCGCTCACCGGGTGCGTGGCTGGCCCACAGGGAGAGGCTGCATCCCGGCGAGGGGCGGCGGTTGCAGCGCCTCGCCGACGCGCTCGATGCCAGATGGCCAGGGGTCCAGGCCGCCTTGACTGCGGGTGACATGAGTGTGCCGCAGGCCGAGGTGGTCGTTGCCGCGCTAGACGACCTGCCGTGCGACCTCGACCGCGACCTGCGGGTCCGGGCCGAGGTTCACTTGGTCGGGGAGGCCGAGCACTTCAATCCCCAGCAGCTGCGTGTCCTCGGTCGCCGCATTCTGGAGGTGGTGGCGCCCGAGGTGGCCGACGACCATGAGCGGCGCGCTCTCGAACGCGCCGAGGCCCGAGCCCGGACTCGGATGCGGATCACCACCCGGGCGTTGGGCAACGGCTTGTCCCGGGCGATCGTGGACCTTCCCACGCCCTCGATGGACCTGTGGCTGACCCAGCTGCACGCGTTCGCCTCGCCCCGTCGTGATCGACTTGCCGAGGGCGGCGGCCTGGTCGAGGGTGAGGTGCGGATCGACCCCGACACAGGGGAGCGGATCCGCTACCCGCGGCTGCTGGCGCAGGCGTTCGTGAGCCTGCTCGAGAGGATCCCCACCAGCGTGCTTCCCAGGCACGGCGGCGGGGCCGCCACGTTGATGGTGACCATGAGTCTCGATCAGCTCCGCGCCGGCGTCGGTGTGGCCGAGCTCTCGACGGGCCACACGATCAGCCCTGGCGAGTTCCGCAGGCTGGCGTGCAACGCCGACCTGATCCCGGCGGTGCTGGGCGGTGACTCCGAGATCCTCGACCTCGGCCGGGCCCACCGCCTCTTCAAACCTGCCCAACGCAAGGCGATGGCCGTGCGCGACCGGACCTGCCGCACCGATGGCTGCGACATCCCCGCCGCATGGTGCGAGGCCCACCACCTCACGCCATGGTCCCGGGGCGGCAAGACCGACCTGCGCGACGGCGTACTCCTCTGCTCCTGGCACCACCATCGCGCACACGACCCCCGCTACGACCTGCGTCGACTACCCAACGGCGACCTCCGGTTCCGAAGACGCAACTAGAGCACCATGCGTCACCGCTTACGGCCCCGCAGGGTTTATCGAACAACCAGACTGCCGTCGGGCTCCAGGCCGATGCGGGACCCGAAGCGGCGACTCGCCTTGTGCAACTCACGGCGGAGCCACCCGGCGTCTTGCTCGGTGGCGTGCCACAGCCGCATCTGCCGTGCCTGCATTGGCACCATCCTTACGCGGTCGAGCCGACCCGAGGCGTCGAGGGAGACGAAGTAGAGCAGCCGCAGGTCGGAGCGAAACCGCTCGTGGCCCGAGATGCCTTCATAGTCGTTGACCAGGTCGCCGCAGCCGTACAGCACCAGCCGCCCGCGGTAGACCTCGACCGGACGGGGATGGTGCGACGAGTGCCCGTGTACGACGTCCACGCCGCTGTCGATCAGCCAGTGGGCGAAGAGGACCTGGGCGCGCGGGACGGCGTACCCCCAGTTCGAGCCCCAGTGGACGGACACGATCGCGATGTCACCCGGTCGTTTCGTACGACGCACGCGGTCGCAGAGGTCGGCGGCATCGGCCGGTGACAGGTCGCCGACGTACGCCACTCCGGGCCGGTCCTGGTCCGGCCGCCCACGTCGACGGGACGCCGCTGCAGGCGGCGCCGACCGACCAGAGCAGCACCCGACGATCGCCCGCGGCGAGCTCGAGCGGCCGCCACGCCTCCTCTTTGTCTCGGCCGGCGCCGGCCGTTGGCAGACCCGCGTCGGCCAGGGCGTCGAGGGTCTCCTCGAGGCCGCGGACGCCGAGGTCGAGCACGTGGTTGTTCGCCAGGGCGCAGGCGTCGGGGCGACGCCGCGGTCAGGCAGCCGACGTTGCCCGGGTGCATCCGGTAGTGGACCGCCTTCCCCGGCGCCGCGTCGTCCGAGGTCGTGATGCTGGTCTCCAGGTTGATCACGCGGAGGTCAGGACCGATCTGGTCCATCACCTGCAACGCGTCGCCCCACGGCCAGGCGAGGTCGACGGGCGCGGGGATCTTTCCGGACGCTGCCTCCGCCAGCCCGACGTAGGTGCGGGCGTCGTCGACGTACCGCTCCCACAGCCGCGGGTCACCCGGCGCCGGCAGGATCTGGTCGACGCCGCGGCCGGTCATCACGTCACCGGTCAGGCAGAGCACGACGCCGCCTGGCTCCATCCACCCAATCTAGGACTGGTGCCGGACGATGGTCGTATGTGGCCGCTCGACGCCGAATCGCTGATGGACGCGCAACGCGAGCTCGCCGAGGCGCGATCCCGAGCCGTGGCGACCGCCGGTCGGTGACCTGCTCGTCGGTGGCTGCTGGGTGTGCTTCCCGCGCGGGCTTCGCGGGCGCGGAAGTGCCGGTGACGCGGCGTGGGTGGCGGCGGTGGTGATGCGTGGGGACCAGGTCGTCGCGCAGGAGGTACGACGCGGCGCGGCCGGGGCGCCGTACTCTCCCGGCCTGCTGGCGCTGCGGCTCGGTCGGCTCATGGACGAGGCGGTGCGGGCCCTGGCGACGCGGCCGGACGTGCTGCTGGTCGACGCCACGGCGCGCGACCATCCGAGGGGGGCCGGTCTGGCGCTGCACCTCGGCGCGGAGCTGGACCTGCCGACCGTGGGCATCACGCACCGGCCGCTGCTCGGCCTCGGCGTCCCGCCCCGAAGATCGTCGCGGTGCCACCAGCCCGCTCCGGATCGACGACGCGGTGGTCGGGTGCTGGATGCGGACGCGGCCCGGCGTTCGGCCGGTCGCGGTGCACCCGGGCTGGCGGGTCGATCTCGACACGGCCGTCGAGGTCGTTGCAGGCACCACCGGGCAGCGGCGTACGCCCGAGCCGTTGCGCCGCGCACGTCAACTCGCTCGCGAAGCGCGCCAGTGAGCAGCTTGGCCGTGCAGGGCCGAAGAGGCCCGGCGCGTGTGCGCCGGGCCTCTTCTTGTCCTTCGGGTTCGGCAGCGGCCTCGCAGGGACCGCTACCGGGGTACGTCACAGGTTGGGCGCCACCCCCGTCGCGACGTTCCCGTTGACCCGGAGCGCGTAGTTGTTGATCACGCTGCCGAAGCCATACACCTTGACGAAGAAGGTTGGGTTGTCCGTCGAGAACGGGACGTCCGACTTCTTGACGTCGAAGACCTCGTCGGCGGTCCCGCCGGCACTGGATCCGCCGACCAGGGTGCCGTTGGACCGGAAGACCTGCATGTCCAGGTCGCCGCCGGTCTGGGCGGGTCCGTCCGCGACCTCGAGGCTGATCCGAGCGGTGAGGTCACGGCTGAAGAACAGGTTGGTGTCGTTCTCCGTGAGCTTAGACGCGGTACCAGTCAGCGTCCCCCAGCAGGATGCTGTCGAACCGGCTCACTGGCCCGCACCGGTGTCGCCGGACAGGGTGCCCATGTTGGTGGCCGCCCCGAGCCCCTCGTCGAAGGAGGTGGCGTCGTCGTTGAAGATCGTGCCGACCCCCTGGCCGTCGGTGATCGTGGCGTTGGATGGTGCGCCGAGGTTGACGAGGAACTCTTCGTGACCCTCCACGAACAGATCTCCGTTGACGGGCACGGTGACCGTCTTCGAGGTCTCCCCGGGCAGGAACGTCAGCGTCCCGGACTGGCCGACGAAGTCGCTGCCGGAGAACGCGCTGCCGCTCGCGGTGGAGTAAGGCACGGTCACCGTCTGCGGGCTGGCCGCGGACAGCGAGACGTTGAAGTTGTAGAGGTTGTTGGCCAACCAGCCCTCGTTCCTCGCGACGTTGTTGATGACGATGCCCGGACCGGTGTCGTCGTCGGTGACGGTGATCTGGCCGACGTTGTCGGCGATCGACGCGCCGCTCGCGTTGGAGATCCTGAGCTTGAAGCCCTCGGTGGGCTCGACCAGGACGTCCCCCTTGAGCGTCGTGCAGACGTTCTTGGTCCGGGTCCCGCCCCTCGGGAACACCAGGGTGCCGCTCTTGGCGACGTAGTCCGAGGGCGCAGTGGCGGTGCCGTTCACGGTCGTGTAGTTGACGGTGGTACGGCGCTGCGGCACGCGCGAGAGTCGTACCTTCGCGCATGCGGTCCCGTTGGCGTCGGTCTCGACGACCGCACTGTCGAGGACCCGGAACGACGGCGTAGCGGCGAACGCGGCCGGAGCGCTCATGAGCCCTAGCGTGGTGACACTTGCCGAGACCAGGGCGACCGCGCTCAGTGCGCGCGTCCTGCGTCTCGGGTTGGTGACGTTGAACATTGTCTCCCTCTTTCAGTCGTGACGAATGGCGGACCTGCCGCCAAGCCCCCGTCGGGCCACGCAAAGAAGGAGCACCCCCCGAACGCGCTGATACATCGGGTCGCGGCGGCCGCGTCGATTTCCGCGTCCGTGGCGTGGGCAACAGCGATCGCGCGCTGACTACGACATGCTGGGCCGCCGTATGCCTCCCCATGAAGTCTGGTACGTCAGCTACGGCTCCAACATGTGCCGCGACCGCCTCCGCTGCTACATCGAAGGTGGCCAGCCGCGCGGTGGTGCGCTCGAGTACGTCGGCGCCCGCGACGACACCCTGCCCTCGGAAGACATGGCCGTCGAGCTGCCCGGCAGCCTCTACTTCGCCGGCGAGTCCCCCACGTGGGGCGGCGGGGTCGCCTTCTACGACCACGACGTCCCCGGCCCCACGCCCGCGCGTGCCTACCGCATCACCGTCGAGCAGTTCGCCGACGTGGCCGCCCAGGAGATGCATCGCCTCCCCGAGGAGGGCGACCCGCTCGAGGAAGTCATCATCGGCGGTCTCGAGACTGGCAGGCACGAGGCCGGGCCAGGCCACTACGAGACCCTGATCGAGGTCGGACGACATGACGGCCTGCCGATGCTGACGTTCACCTCGCCGCACGGGCTGGACTCGGTACCCCACACGCGCCCCGCGCCGGCGTACCTCGCGATGCTGCGCCGAGGCCTCCGTGAGGGGCCCGGCTGGGGTGACGTCGAGATCGACGCCTACTTCGCGTCGGTCGTCGCTGCTTGATCCGGGTCAGACGCCGGCAAGCGCCTTGAGGTCCTCGAGGATCGTGTCCATCTGCGCGAGCAGCGACAGGTGACCCTCCTCCTCGAACAGGTGAGCCCTGGCCCCCGCGACGTTGGCGGCAAGCCACTCGCCGTGCGAGAACGGCACCATTGCGTCCTGTCGCCCCTGCCAGACGGCCACCGGCACGGTGATCTCGTCGAGGTCGAAACCCCACGGCGCCACGATCGCGAGGCCGTCGTCCCGCACGCCCACGACCCCCTGCGCGCCGGCACGGCCATTTGACCTGCTCAGGTAGTCGGCGACGTCGCCGGTGATGAACGCCGCGTCGACCGGGGTGACGAGGCCTCCGAACGCGGCCACCAGCTGCTCCGGTGTCGCTTCGAACATCGGCGGCATCGTCTTCTCGAGCAGCCGCTCGTAGACCTCCGGGCCCTGAACCGCCGCCTCGAAGTCCTCGACGTTCTCCGGGCCCATCCCGGCGCCCCAGTCCAGACCCTCGGCGTCGAACGGCGCCACGCCGGCCAGCGTCGCGGCCGCGCGGCAGCGGTCCGGTAGCAGGGCGGCGCAGGCCAGGGCGCGAGGTCCACCGCCGGACCAGCCGAGGGTGATGAACTCGTCGATGCCGAGGTGGTCGAGGACCGCCACCGAGTCGGCGACGTCGTCGGCGATCCGCGGCCCGGCTCGTCGAGGTCCCGCGGCGTCGAGCCGCCGTACCCCGGCCGTGAGTAGGTGACCATCTTCAGACCGGCCTTCACCAACGTCTCGTCCAGGCGGTCGAACGGCGCGGCTGCGGATGGGGTCCCGCTGTGGAAGAGCAGCGGGTAGCCGCCCTCGGCGCCACCGGTGAGCACCTCCAGCGTGCGGCCGTCGGGTGTGGTCACTTCGGTGAAGCCGGACATGGGCCTCCCTTGGTCGCGTCCCGCTCACCCTAGGGCCGTTGGGCCCGGCAGCTATGTGGTTTGAGCTTGTGCCGAAGCGCGTCGAGCGACCTCGGTCAGGAAGCCGGAGAAGCCATGATCGCCCGGCTGGGGTTGGTAGCCGAGGCCGAGAGAGTCCAGGAATTGCTCGAGGGAGTCCTCGGATCGCTGCTCGTGCATCACGAGGTCGATCTCGGCGGGAAGCTGCTGCGAAAGGGTCGGGGCACCTGCGATGAAGTCATCGACAGCGGCCCAGACATCCTCGTAGAAGTCGGGCCAGTCCTCGTTGACGTAGGCGCCGATGAGGCGCTTGAGTGCCGGAACTTCGGTCATGTTGCCTCCGGGTGACCATTCAATCCGCTTCGGCCTGGATGACCCGGGCCGCGATCTCGCCGAGGAGGTGGCGGTACCCGCCCTCACCGGGCGGCGCTTGGCACCCAAGAGAACTGACGAAGGCGTCGAGGGCTTCCTCGTCTTGGTTGACCCGCAGGGCCCAAGCGACCTCCTCGGGCAAACGCCGCGCCAGGTCTGGTTCGTCTGCCATGAAGGCGTCGATGTTCTCGGGGATATCGCCGACCAAGCCGTAGTCCTGGTGCAGGTATGCGCCCATGAGTTGCTTCAGTGCTGGCGTTTCCATAACCCTCCGATCAGCTTCATGCTTGCGGGAATGCGGTCAGAATGCGATAGCCCTCGGGCATTCTTGCGTCACGGACCAGAACCGCCCGTAACCCGTCGACGTGCGTGACGTTGCCGCCGGTGTCCATGGAGCGACCGACGATCGGACGCTGCCCGGCCATCGAGCTCCAGCCTCTGGGCGCTACCTGACAGCCAGTTGTCGATGCTTGGCTGACGCGAGTCCAACAGTCGGCTGATGGCGTCGTTCCGCCGTCGACTCATCGGTGAACGTCGAAGCGACTCGGGTGGATTGGGCTCTGCGAAGCGCGCCCGGAGCTCGTCGTCGGTCTTGCCCACGTGCCGTTCGAGGGTGTGGCTTCCTGAGTGCTCGTGCTGCCGCAGCCATCCCGTGGCGACGAGGGAGGAGCCGGAGGCTGCCCGCCTCACCCCGAGCGACCGACCGCTTCTCCAGGACCTTGAGGTACTTGACGAGCTGGCTGCGGACGGCCCGGAGGGCGGTGGTGCCGGTGCGGATGGTGGTGGCGGTGGCTGCGCCGGCGGCGCGAAGTGCGGAGACGATGGCGGCGAAGCGGGGTGCGTACGCCGCGATCCGTGCGCCGGCGAGTGCACCCTTGCCCGCGGCGCCCACCCCGGCCGTGACCAGGCCGATGCCGATGGTGAGAGCGGCCTCTTCGGCAAGGACGCGCAGCACCTCGAGACCGAGATCGACGATCTCGCGGCGCTTCTCCTCGACCGTGGCGGCGTAGGAGTCGCAGGCGCCGGCAAGGGCGGCGTACTGGTCGACCACCGAGCCGATCGCCGCCCGCAGCTCGGTGATCGCGTCGATCGCCACGGGGATCTCGGGGGATTGCTGGTCCTCGAGGCCACGGATCGCCGCGTCACAGTAGCGCGCGAAGCCCGTCGAGGGACTCAGCAGAGCTACGCCAGGTATGGGCGGCGTCGCGGAGTCGGTCGACGTCGGCGTTGGGCCAGACGAACCCGTCGATGGCGTCGACGAGGAGGCCGACCGGGAACGGCAGTTCGAGCGAGGCACCACCGAGCGCCGACGGAAGCGTGGACGGCAGCACGGTGGCGAAGCCACTCTCCGGGAGAGAGTCGCCGTCGTAGACCGCCGCTCCGCCCATGATCGAGGCGACGTTGGCGTTGCGGTGGTTGGCCCGAGCGGCCTCGGTGAGGTGGCCGAGGGTCGCGAACGCAGCCACCAGGTCGGCCAGGGCGCCGGTCGCCTGCGCTGCCGCGTCGTCGTACGCCGCCGCGAACTCGGCCGAGGACGAGTCGTCGCCGGCCATGGCGGCGTACCCGGCGAGCTTGCCGGTCAGGGCGTCGTACTGCAGCGCCGCGACGTGGTTGGCGTCCTCGAAGGCGGTCCGGGCCGTGGCGTAGCCACCGCCGTCGACGAGCAGCCTCACCGCACCTGCTCCCACAGCTGATGATTGGCGGCTGCGGCGGAGGTGTAGTTGCTGTGAGCGGTGTCGGCGGCCTGCCGCATCCGGGCGAGAGCGTGGCGCATCTCCCGGAAGCCCTGGTCCCAGGAAGCCTGGGCGCGTCTGTGCGCCTGGGCGGCCTGGCCGTCCCAGGCGAGGTGGAGCTCGCTGATGCGACGCTCGAGGTCGACGGCGAGCTCGCTCAGCGCCGTGTGGCAGCGGGCGAGGTCGTCGATCACGGTGGCGAGGTCGTCGACGTCGAGCGAGTAGGCGTCCTCGCGCATCAGCCGAGCCTCGCCTGTAGCCGGGCGACGACTGGCTCGAGGGCGGCGTGGGCGTCGAGGTCGCGCGAGGAGAGGTCGTGGTGGGTCGCAGTCGAGCAGGTCGCCGATGGTGACGAGCCCGGTGAGTACGTCGTCCGCGGCCCGCCGCCAGTCCGACCAGGCGTCGGCGAACGAGTCCGCGGCCAGTCCTGTCCATCCGCCCTGCAGGAAGGCGTCCACCTGATGGGCCGCCTCGTCGCGGACGCGCCTGGAGCTCGGTCGCGGCGTCCCGGACGTCGCGCACCGCGGCGTTGAAGGTGGCGTGTTCGACAGCGATGGTCATGGTCGGTCCCGTGCGGTGGCGCCTCAGCCGGCGGCGAGGAAGTCGTCCATCGGGATCGGGATCAGGGCGTGGTCGGTGGCGAGGTGGACCACCTCGATCGGGACGTGGGCGAGGCGCGCGGCGTCGTACAGCGCCTGCGCCCAGCCCCGGTCGTCCGGGTTGATGCCGCCACCACCGGGGCGCGAGCGCAGGAACGCGAACCGTGCTCGGGGAGCGACGTCGGCGCGGAGCCGGCGCAGCAGCTCGGCCAGGCCGTCGACCTCCTCGGGCTCGGGCGGCTCCACCGCACCCTCGATCTCGGTGAGCTTCGGGATCGGTCGATCGTCGCCGTCGACCAGCATCATCCAGATGCTGTGACGGGAGAAGCCGAGCGGCTCCATGAGCTGTCGCCAGGCGTGCTCGAGGTCGGCCTGGGTGCGGATGAGTGGACGGAACGGCATGTCATCAGTCATGCCGGCGACTCTTCCCCCGATCGTCGGATCGCGCGAACGGCTGTCCACAGGGTCCGGGAGACCGGTGGGTCGATGGCCCTTGCGCACGGGGTGCGAGCGGAGCATCGTGGGAAACAACTGGCTTGGAGGTGTGTGGATGCACGCGAACGTGGGCGATCGACTGGTCGTCGAGGGCATGAAGGTCGACCAGCCGAAGCACGAGGGCGAGGTGCTCGAGGTGCGCGGCGCCGACGGCGCACCGCCGTACGTCGTCAGGTGGTCGGACGGGCACGAGGGGCTGACGTATCCGGGTCCGGATGCGCACGTGATCCCGAAGGGCTGACCCGCGGCGTCACACCAGTGAGCTGGCGTCCGGCGGCACGTCGATGGATGCCTCCTGCAGCAGCTCGATCGGGATGATCTCGAGCGCGCGCTCGTTCGTCGAGGCGAGTACGACGGGCGCGGCGATCCCGGCTTCGTACGACTGGAGCCAGCGAGCCGCGACCACGCACCAGCGGTCGCCGGGCTGCAGGCCGGGGAACTGCCACTCCGGGCGAGGTGTGGAGAGGTCGTTGCCGACCTCCCGCTGGTGCTGCAGGAACTCCGGAGTCATCACCACGCACACCGCGTGCAGGCCGACGTCGTCGAGCCCGCAGTTGCAGGCTGCCGTCGCGGTAGAAGCCGGTCAGCGGGTCGTTGCTGCACGGCTCGAGATCGCCCCCCAGGACGTTGCGCTCGGTCATGGGACGAGCCTTCCCTGCTCGGCGGATCGTTGTCCACAGGCGTCTCGTCGCCTCTGGCGAGGTCGCTCGATGTTTCGTACGTTGAGGCGGAGCTCGTTTGCTCACGACGGGTCTCGGGAAGAGGTCGGATGTGACGCCGGTACGTCGATGGGTCGCCACGGTAGTTGTGGTGCCGTTGTTGGTGGCTGGGTGTTCCGACGACCCCGAGCCGAGGTTCGAGTCGTCTCCGTCGCCGTCTCCCACCGAGTCGACCTCCGCTGCCGCCGAGCCGAAGGCGTGGGAGGTGAAGTCGGAGGCGGGGGCCGTCGCGTTCGCGAAGCACTGGATCGATGTGTTCAACGAGGCCGATGCAACGGGCGACACCGCGAGCTGCAGCGCGATCAGTGCGCCAGAGTGCGAGACCTGCAGGACTTCGCCGACGCCTCGATCGAGATTCTATCGCGGCGGTGGCTTCTACGAGAGCGAAGGATGGCGAGTTCTGCAGGCGGTTCCAGTCGACGGCATGCCTGCGGCCAAGGCGCGGCGTTGCCCTGCGGATCCGCAAGGGTCGCCGCAGAGGTCACACGCGGAACCGCGGACTCAGAGTCGTGCGCACCCGGCGGCGAGATGCCACGTGGTCTCGGCGAACTGGTATGGACAGCGCGCGGCTGGGTGCTGACGGAGCTGGGATTGGTCAATGACATCGACGGCTCGTCTGTCGGCGTTGTCGCTGGTCGTGGCTTGTCCTCGATCGCGGTGCGCCGTCATGCCGAGCACGGCGCGAGGACTGCGTCCAGCGCGACGGCGTCGGGACGAGGCACGTTCAACGCAATCGGCGTGCCAGCCGGTCACGGCTGAGCGAGTCAGCCAGCGAGGCTGGTGCCGCGTCAGACGCTGGCGCGAGCACGACCTACTCCTACGAGCCCGCGTGCGTCCGCGGCGAGGGCATCCAGGGTGACGGGTTCTACGGCTGCGGTGGACAGCATGAAGTGCGGGCGGAATGACAAGGGCCGGCTGTTCCACGTCTGGGCCCACTTGCCCGGACGGATCGGAGCGAGTACCTCGGGCGAACAGTGCTTCGAGCCCGATGAGGCCCCGGCGGCCCGGCCCCGCAGGTGACCCAGGCGCTGGTGCTGCGTGCCTTCCAACGCATCCCGGTGCCGGCGTCGGAGATGTCGATCCAGCCGCCGGGCGGCAAGACGCTGGTGAACCTGGAGACGATCTTCTCCACGGAGGCCGCGGAGTTCACGCGCACGATCGGCCTGCTCGGGCATCGGGTGGACCTGGAGATCTGGCCGTCGCGGTTCGAGTGGGTGACCGGCGACGGCGCCGACTTCGCGACCGACTGGGCGGGGCGGCCGTGGGAGAAGGGCGTGCCGATGGGCGAGTACATCACCCACCTCTACGCCGACGCCGCTGACGTGACCACGCGGGTGGACACGACCTGGTCGGCGAGGTACCGCGTCGACGGCGGCTCCTGGCAGGACGTCGGCGGCACGGTCACGATCGAGGGCGAGCCGTTCGACCTGGCGGTGCTGTCCGCGGCGCCGCACCTGGTCGGCTGACGGCCGCCAGAGCTTCAGCTGGGCGTGAGCACACCGGCCGCTCGCGCGGCGTCGGCGTACGCCTCGGCCAGGGTCGCGATCGTCTCGTGCGCGTTCAGGCCGCTCGGGTTGGGCACCACCCACAGCTCGGAGCCGTTCAGGTCGGCCGGCTGGCGGCCGGGAACGGCGCGGCGCATCGGCGAACGCAGCCCGGTACGCCGTGATCCCGGCGACCGCGACCACCCGCGGCCGCACCTCGCGCGACCAGGGCCTCGAGCCGGCGACCGCCCTCGCGCAGCTCGTCGTCGGTGAGCTCGGAGGCCCGCGCGGTCGCCCGGCGGACCAGGTTGGTGATCCCGATGCCGCGCGAGCGGAGGTGGTCGCGGTCCTCGTCGTTCATGCCCGCCGACGGGTCGACGGCCCGGGTGATGACTCCGGCGCGGAGCAGGGCGGGGTAGAACCGGTTCGCCGGGTGCGCGAAGTGGGTCTGCGTGGCGGCGGTCCACAGGCCGGGGTTGATGCCCGACGAACAGCAGGCGTACGTCGTCGCCGAGCAGGTCGGGCACCTCCATGCCACGGCACGCCTCGAGCTCGTCGCGGGTGAACCGGGGCATGGCCCGACTCTCGCAGATCGCGGAACCAGCGCGTCAGCGCTACCGTCGAAGTGTCATGAGAACCGCGCTACGCATCACGGTTGCCCTCGTGGTCGTCGGGCTGGCCGTCGTGCTGCTCGTCGGCTGCGGGACCAGCGAGCCCACCGCCGGCCCGGCTCGAGGAAGAGACGAGCAGCGAGCCCAGCGACGAGCCGAGCGACCCGAGTCCGAGCGAGACCCTCCCGACCCGGGCCGATCGAGTTCACCGCAGATCGCCCTGATCTCGGAGTCGAACGTCGAGGGCACGGTCTCGCCACGCGCGGTCGTGCTCGACAGCGAGGCGGCGGTGGAGGAGTTCGCCGGTCAGTTCAGCGGCGACGCAGATGGGGACCGCACTGGCCCGGGAGTACGCACGCGCCGACGTACCCGACGGCGAGGTGCTGGTCGGCGCGGTCGTCGACGTCTCCTGCGAGCCGCCCAGCGAGCTTGCAGGTCGAGAAGACCAAGCGCGGCGTCGAGGTCACCGCGGTGGCGAAGGTCTCGAAGGTGCAGTGCCTGGTGCCGGTCACCACGGTCGCGCTGGTCTCGGTGCCGGAAGCGGCGGTCTGAGGAACGAGAGCGTCAGGGCGCGTCGTACACGACCGCGATCCCGTCCGGGATCTCCCGCTGCCGGCCGTCGGAGGGTGAGTTGAGCACCCGCACCCGGCCGTCGCGGTTCTCGGCGGCCAGGGTGGAGGACCCGCCGCCGTCGAAGTTGAGGGCGTCCTCGGCGCCGAGCTGCTTCAGCATCCGGGCCAGCTCGACCAGGGTGTAGCCGCGGCTGAAGCTCTGCCGGCCGTCGATCACCAGCAGCAGCAGCCGCCCGGTGTCGCGGTCGATGCCGATCGCGGTCCGCGGGTGCAGCTCGCGGTCGTCGCTCACCTGGGGCACGCCGCGCGCGGAGCAGGATCTTCTCGCCACTGATCGCCATCCGCGGCTCGCCGGGCAGCCCCCACTCCACGCCGGCGATGGAGCCGACCCGCAGCTGGCTCAGGGCGTCGGCCCCCGGGCCGCGTCCGATCAGCACCAGGCCGCTGATCGGGCGGTCGCTGTTGAGGGTGGTCCGGTTCGAGGCCACCCGCCCGTCCTGGATCACGACCATCCGGACCCGCTTCCGCTGTCCGTCGGTGATCCGGTAGCCGTAGGTCCGGCCCCAGGCGGGGGCGTAGATGCCGACCTTCCCGTCCCGGACCCGCGGCGAGTTCACGTTGGTGATCTCGATCTGCGGGAACTGCTCGATCTGGGCGGTCAGCATCCGGGGCCCGATCCGGAACTCCCCGTCGCGGGTCACGTAGAACGCGTTGTGCCAGGTGTACTTCGCGCCGTGCAGCATGCCCTGCTGCGGGTCGCGGCCGACCCCGAGCGGTGCGCCGGTGTCGTAGATGTCGAAGAAGCCGCCGTTGATGCCGGCGACGGCGTCGTCGCGGGCCAGCAGCGTGGTGAGCGGGGCGCGGCTGGGGACGTACCGGCCGTGCGCGTACTCCAGCGACACCCCGGCCCGGCGCGGGTTGACCGTGAGCAGGTGGGCGCGGATCTTGCCGCGGGCGTTGGTCTGGTTCCAGCGGCGGTACCGGACCCCCGGCGAGACCCGCCAGCTGCGCTCGCCGGTGACGACGGCCCGGCCCCGCTGGCCCGGCGGGATCTGCGCGCGCCGTCGGCCCGGTGATGCCCTCGGAGGTCTGGCCCGGCGGCCGGCGGGTGTCGCGTTCGCCGGCGGCCTGCACCGCGACCGGGGACTTCTCCTCGAGGCCCGTGGCCCCGCCGTCGCCGAGCGTCAGGAAGGCCAGCGTCCCGACGTACACGACACAGCACAGCGCCATGACGGAGAGACGGACCCGGGCCTGCTGCATGCGGGTCAGGCTATGTCGGCTACCTGCTCACGACGGGGAGGTGCGCCACCGTGTCATCGAGTACGACGGCGCCGGGCGTCCGGGCGCCGGAGCCGCCGAAGGTGTCGCTGATCGGGGAGGCGATCACGTAGAGCGTCTGACCGGCCGGGACGTCGACGGCCACCGACGGGAGGGTGATCCGACGCTCCTCGCCGTCGACCGGGTCGGGCTCGTTGATCGGGAGCACGTTGTTCTGCACGAGGTGCGCGTCCGCGGGCGACGTACCGACCGCGAGGCCGTAGAACGCGCGGTTGTTGACGCCGAGCGCGGTCATCGTCCCGGTCAGGTGCGGGGAGCCGGCGATGCTGATCGGGCCCTCGGCGATCGGGTAGGCGATCGCCGGGCCGGCGGCCTCGGTCGTGGCGACCTGGCCGATGTCGAAGTTCGTGTTCGGCGCGACCGAGCCGACCGTGGTGCAGGTGCTGTCGGGCGTGGCGAGGTGGTAGTCGCCGTACCCGCCCAGGCCGGTGGCGCGGCCCTTGAGCTTCTCGTTCATGAAGCGCAGGGCGAGGTCCGCGAAGCTGCCGCCGGCGAGCTGCTGGCTGCACGGGTCGGAGGCGACCTCGACGCCGCGCGGGTAGATCGCGGGCAGCGTGTGGCCGCCGTTGTAGCCGACGAAGATGCTCTCCGAGCGGGCGCCGGCGGTGATCGAGTGCTTGAAGTTGGCGATGCCCTGCTGCAGCGGGAACAGCGTGTCGGTGGTGCCCTGGCCGAGCAGGACCGGGATGTCGAGCTTGCGGCCGTGCTCGACGTGCCACTTGGGGCCGTTCTTCTCGAAGTAGGCGTCGAGGTTCTCGGTGCCGGGGGTCGACCCGTCCGGCCAGGTGTTGGTCGCCGCGCCCTCGACCAGCGCCTTGTAGACGCTGGTCTCGCAGCGCGTCGGACGCGGCAGCGCGGCCGCGCTGAGGGCGAGCGCCCACTCGGTCCGGACGACCCCCTCGGGAGCGAGGCTCTCCTTGAGGTCGTACCAGGTGATCTCGGGGGCGAGCGCGTCGAAGACCGGCTTGCCCTTCAGGCGCAGCGACTCGAAGGCGCCGAGGAACTGGTAGCCGCCGCCGTAGCTGCCGCCGATCGCGCCCATCCGCGGGTCGCCCGGGCCGTCCTTGCGGACCCAGCCCAGGTCGGCGATGAAGGCGATCAGTCGGCGGACGTCGTGGCCCTCGAAGTCGGGGTTCTCGACGTGGGCCTTGCCGCCGCTCTCGCCGAAGCCGCGCTGGTCGAAGGAGAGGACGCCGTACCCGGCGTCGAGCCACTTCTGGAAGCTGGCCGGGTCCTTGGTGCGGGACCCGCCCCAGCCGTGGCTGTGCATGATGAACGGCACCCGGTCGGTGCGGCTGGCGCCGGCGGGGCGGAACAGCGTGTAGCAGATCTGCACCTTCTCGGTGGAGCCCGGCTCGGGCACGCTCTTCACGCAGCCGTCGGTGGTGGTGGCGGCCGGGGCGAGCGGCCTGGGCCGACCCGAGCGGAGACGGCGGACAGCGTGGCGGCCACGAGACCGGCGCCGACGGCGAGTGCGATGCGCGACTTCATACGTGTTCAACTACCCAGCAATCCCCGAGGTCACGCCTCCGGGCAACTAGTCTTGCGCCGCGTGGGGGTGACCTGGAACACGTTCGTCGAGGGCGACAACCTCGACGTGCTCGGCAGGCTGGCGCCCGGGTCCGTCGACCTGATCTACATCGACCCGCCCTACAACACCGGCAACGCCTTCGCCTACCACGACGACTTCCGGGGACACGACGCGTGGGTGGCGATGATGCGGCCACGGCTGCGGGCCGCCCGTGAGGTGCTCGCGGAGTCCGGGGCGATCTTCGTCAGCATCGACGACAACGAGGCGGCGCACCTGCGGCTGCTGATGGACGAGGTCTTCGGCGAGGCCGGCTTCCTCGCCCAGGTGGTGGTCAACCTCAACGCGAAGGGCCGCCAGCTGGGGAAGGGGTTCGCGACCAGCCACGAGTACCTCCTCGTCTACGCACGCGACGCCCGCCGGTGCGTGCTCGACGCCAGCAGCGCCGAGACCGTCGACGAGCGGGACTTCCCGCTGGCCACGCCGGACGGGCGCCGGTTCCGGCACCTGCCGCTGCGCAACACCAACAAGAAGTTCAACCCGGTCACCGCCCGCACGCTCCACTTCGCGGTCTGGGGCGACCCGGAGAGCGGCCGGGTGAGCACGACGCCGTACGACGGTGCGGTGGAGATCTCGCCGGTGTTCGGCGACGGCACCCCGGCGGTGTGGCGGTGGAGCCGGCCGAAGATCGAGGCCCAGCCCGGCGACCTGGTGTGCCGGGTGGTCGCGCGGCACCCGCGGCGAGCGGGTCGACGTGTTCCAGAAGGACTGGCTGCACCGCGACGACGAGCGGGGCCGGCGCAAGAAGCTGCGCACCATCTGGCTGGCCGCGGAGATCGGCTCCACCGACACCGCGGTCGCCGAGCTCAAGGACCTCCTCGGCCACGTCTTCGAGTCGCCGAAGCCGACCGGGCTGGTGCGGCGGATCCTGGCCACCATGCCCGACGACGTCCGGGTGCTCGACTTCTTCGCCGGCAGCGGTACGACGGGGCACGCGGTCGCGCTGCAGAACGCCGAGGACGGCGGCACCCGGCACTGCCTGAGCATCAACTCCGCGGAGCCGACCCGGCCCGGGTCCAACGCGCACCTCGCGGGGCTGGCGACGGTCGCCGACATCACCCGGGCCCGGCTCGCCGCCGTGGCCGAGCGGGTCGGTGGCGGACTCGTGCTCGGCTGACGGCCCTATCGCCGCTCGCGCCGGATCCGGTCCGGCCAGTGGAGCTGCACCCCGAGCTGATCCAGGCGTTGCTGGAAGTCGGCCAGCAGTTCCGGTCTGGCGCGGACCGCGGTGGGCCGGGTGCGTCGTTCGAGGCAGTACGCCGCCAGCGCACCAGCGGCCTCGCCGACGTTCCACTCGACCGGGTGCAGGCGGTAGCAGCCGTTGGTGATGTGCGTGACGCCCAGGCTCTTGCCGGCGGCGAGGAGGTTCTCGAGGCGCTGGGGCAGCAGCGCGCCCAGGGGGACCTGGAAGGGATAGGTGGCGATGTCCAGGTAGCCGCGGCCGGCGGTGCTCGGGTGCAGGTCGATGCGGTAGCTGCCCACGCCGACGGTGTCCTCGAACGGCTCGGCGCAGGTGGCGCCGGGCCGGGCCTCGACGCCGATGTGCTGCTCCAGCACCGTGACCTGCGCCGTGATCCGGCGGGCTTCCCTGACGTACGGGCGCATGGCGAGCCCGTCCGTCGTGCCCAAGACGCCGCCGCAGGGCTGTAGCTCGGGGAAGCCTGTTCCCCCGTCCGGGCGGGGTGCATCGGACTGCAGCCAGTGGATGAACGACAGGGTGAGGTCGCGCGCCCCGGTCAGCGCGGCGCTGCGTTCGTCCTCGCTCCGACCGAGGAGTGGGGCCAGCCAGTAGTCCACCTGTGGCCAGTTCACGAGCGTGATGTCTGCGACGGCGTCCCGGTAGTGCTTGCCGTAGCGGATGCGCCGGAAGGACCAGAGGTCCTGGGCATCGTGGTCGTCCAGCGGTCGACGCAGGGCGTTGCCCGTCTCCGGCTCCGCCGTGGCCCATCCGAGCTGTGGTCCGGGCCAGTGTTCCGCCCGGTAGCTCTGCCAGAACTCATAGCTCTGTGGCCGGCGTGAGGACCTCCGCGGGGCCGGGACGGCGCTCGAGGGCGGCACACCAGGTGATGGCCTGTTGGTCCCACGGGTCCGCAGGTCCTGCCAGCGCATGGGGTTCACCGGTCTCGCTGCTGCTCTCCGCGCCGATCACGTGTTCGCAGCCGACCACGGGCAGCAGCTCGCCTTCCTCCGTGGCGTCCAGCACGTACTCGGCAGAAACCGTGACCGTCTCCGCGTTCACGGTGTCGAGGAACTCGACGGCCTGCACACGGTCGCCCACCACGGTTGCCTCGGTCGCGGTGTGTCGGGTGAGCAGTCGAAGAAGGCCCTGCTCCCGGGCCGGCTGCAGCAGCTGCAGCAGGACCTCATGGAACACGACGGGCTCGGCCGCCAGGTTGCTCACCCAGGCGTTGCCCGGGTTCAGCTGCTCATCCCGGCGTGCGGCATCGGTCAGGTTCCGCGTGGCGCGGTAGTGGTTGCGCACCGCCTGTCGCATGCGTCGGTACGACTCGGTGATGCCGGTGGTCTCCACCCATGGGTGCTCGTCCGGTGGGACCGCCTGGCTGGTCAGCTGCCCGCCCACCCACGCCGTCGGCTCGGTGAGCACGACGCTGCGGCCGCTTCGGGTGGCTGCCAGCGCGGCCGCGATACCGCCGCAGCCGGCGCCGACGACGAGTACGTCGCAGTCGAGTTCCACAGACAGGCTCCTGGTGTTTCAGGGTAGTGAAGGATGGACCCATGGACACCCCACGCGTCGCCCTGGTCACCGGAGGATCCAGCGGGATCGGCGAGGAGACCGCGCTGGGCCTGAAGAAGGCCGGGTTCGAGGTGTACGCCGTCGCCCGCCGCGTCGACCGGATGGTCGCCCTGGCCGACGCCGGAGTGGGCGTGTTCGGGATGGACGTCACCGACGACGCGTCGATGACCTCCGGCGTCCAGCGGATCCTCGACGAGCACGGCCGGATCGACGTACTCGTCAACAACGCGGGGTACGGCTCCTACGGCGCGGTCGAGGACGTGCCGCTGGACGAGGCGCGGCGGCAGTTCGAGGTCAACGTGTTCGGCCTGGCCCGGCTCACCCAGCTGGTGACGCCGACGATGCGGGAGCAGGGCGGCGGTCGGATCATCAACATCTCCTCGGTGGGTGCGGTGATCTACGAGCCGTTCGGGGCGTGGTACCACGCGACGAAGTTCGCGGTCGACGGGTTCAGCGACAGTCTCCGGGTCGAGCTGGCGCCGTTCGGGATCGACGTCGTGATCGTCCGGCCCGCCGGGATCCTCACCGAGTGGAACCAGATCGCCCGCGACGGCCTGCTGGAGAGCGCGAAGGGCGGTGCCTACGAGCAGATGGCCGCGTCCGCGGCGCGACGGCTGGCCAGCGTCGACAACAAGGTCCTCTCCAGCGGCCCGAAGACCGTGGCGAAGACGATCGTGAAGGCCGCGACCGCCTCACGCCCGCGGTCGGCGTACGCCACCGGGCGCGGCGCCCGCATGGTCATGGCGTCGCGCCGGCTGCTGCCGGACCGGGCGTTCGACGCGGTCCTGAACCGCGCGTACCTGCGCTAGACCCCCTGAGATTTAGCCCGCGCGGGCCCGCCTGATCACGCCATTTTCAGCGGGGTGCAGGCGCGCCTAGGTTCCATAGCAGCGGGCCACGGCATCGGACGATGCCTCGCAGTTCTCGGCCACCGTGGCTCCAAGTAACGCACATGACTGGGGACGGGACGCGCGAGGCAATCCCAGCCTGAGAAGAACAGGTCCACGGCCTCCTGACGGCCAGGACTCTCAGCCAGCGAGCCCGAGACGGCTCGCCGGACGCACTCGCAGATCGAAGGCAACCCCCATGAACCACCTGCTGAAGCGACTCCTGCTCATCACGACCATCACGCTGACCCTCGGCCTGGTCGCGGGACCGGCCGCGGCCGGCAACCCCCACGTCGTCAAGGGCCCTGCCGTCAGCTGTCAACGGCAACGCCCTGACCATCACCGCGTCCATCGCTGGGCTGGGCAACGTGCCGTCCGCGAGCTTCACGCTGACCGGCACCGTCGACGTCTTCTCCCAGTGCTACAACAAGGGCGGTCACAACCCGGCCGCGGACAACAAGGAAGAGACCGTCGCCGTCAACGAGTCCGGCACCTTCCCGGTCCGCAACGGCCGCACCAACGTCTCCTTCTCGGTGGCACCGCTCTCGACGCTCGACTGCCCGGGCAGGCAGGTCGTCGTCATCGAGTCCGTCAGCTGGGACCTCACTCTCGCCGGTGAGGGCCTGAGCATCCCCATCAGCGGCAGCACCGCCTGAGGTCAGACCCCGGCCGCCTTCTCGAGCGCCTTGACCTCGTCGTCGAGGTAGGTCAGCAGCCGCTGCAGGTGGGGGACCGTGCGGCGGCAGCCGGTCAGGCCGAAGCACATCTTGCCGTCGTAGGACGTGCAGGTGATGTTCAGCGCCATCCCGTTGATCGGGATCGACAGCGGGTAGGTGCCGAGCAGCTCCGCGCCGTTCCAGTAGTGCGTCGAGCGGGGGCCGGGGACGTTGCTGATGATCAGGTTGTACGGCGGCCGGACGATGCCCTGCATCCGCAGCATCGGCGCGAGGATGGCGGGCGCCTGGCCGATCGCGCTCATGGCCATGATCTGGGCCGGCGTCATCGACGACAGGCCCTGCTTGCCGTCGCGCATCGACTCGTGGATCGACTTGAGCCGGTCGGCGGGGTCGTGCAGGTGGCTGCCGAGCCGGGCCATGACCGCGCCGACCGCGTTGCCGCCCTCGGCCGAGGCGAGGTGCGACTGCTTGGCGTTGAGGCCCACGGGCACCATCGCGACGAGGGTGGAGTCGGGCAGCGCGTCGAGCTCGAGGAGGTAGGTGCGGATCGCCCCGCTGCACATCGCGAGCACGACGTCGTTGAGCGTCGTACCCGTCGACTTGCCGATCGCGCGCAACCGCTCCACCGGCCAGTCCTGGGCCGCGAACCGGCGTGAGCCGGTGATCTGCTGGTTGAAGATCGTGCGCGGGGCGTAGTAGGAGACCGCCGACGTCTCGTTGCGCAGGCCCTTGCTGATCGTCTTCACCAGCGCGCCGGGCATCCCGACGGCCTCGGCGGTGATGCCCATCGCCGAGCGCAGCGCATGCACCGGGACGTCGGTGATGCTCTGCTCGTCGGCGCTTCGTCGGACCGGCTCGGCCTTCGTCCCGGGCTGCGCGCCCCACATCGCTGGCATGCCGCGCTTGCGGCGTCGGTGGTGAGCACGCTCTGCAGGAGCCGCATCGCGGAGATGCCGTCGACGAGGGCGTGGTGGGTCTTGGTGTACATCGCGACCCGGCCGTCGCGGAGGCCCTCGATGATGTGCGCCTCCCACAGCGGCCGCTCCCAGGCGAGCCGGGTGCTGTGCAGCCGCGAGCAGAGCTCGAGCAGCTCGCGGACCCGGCCGGGCTTCGGCAGCGCGCTGTGCCGGACGTGGTGCTCGATGTCGAACTCCTCGTCCGGCTTCCAGACCAGCTGGCCGGCGGTGCGGACCGAGCGGTAGGGGTGCTTGAGGAACAGCGGCGCGATCTCGTCGACGTCGAGCGAGTGTCTCGTACATCTCGCGGACGTAGCTGCGGCCCGCTCCCTCGGGCTTCTTGAACAGCTGGAGCCCGCCGACGTGCATGGGCATGTTGCGGTTCTCGGCGAGCAGGAACGCGGCCGACGTCGGGTCGATCGGAGAGACCACGGGTCCCCTTCCCTGGTGAGGTCTTCTGATCCTTGCCGGTTCGGCGGGGCGTCACAAGATGCGCGCGCCCTCTTCCCTTCGGCCGCCCGGACGGGCACGCTACTTGCGGCCGACCCACGGCCGATCACTTCATCTCGGGAGTGCCCATGTTGCGTCGTACCCTCCTCGCCCTCTCCTTCGCGGCCAGCCTGCTGGTGGCGACCCCGCCGGCCGCCCACGCCGCCACCTACTCCGCACCACTGATGACCGCCATCTCCGACCTCGTCGTCGCCACCGAGAACCGGACCGGCTACGACCGCGACCTGTTCCCGCACTGGATCGACGCGGACGGGGACGGCTGCAGCACGCGCAACGAGGTGCTGATCGCCGAGGCCGACGACCCGGTGACGGTGGGCTCCGGCTGCTCGCTGTCGGGTGGCCGGTGGTTCTCCTACTACGACCGCGTGTCGTGGACCAACCCGAGCGACATCGACATCGACCACATGGTGCCGCTGGCCGAGGCCTGGGACTCCGGCGCCCGGACGTGGACCACGTCGGTGCGGCAGTCCTTCGCCAACGACCTCGGCGACTCCCGCACGCTGGTCGGGGTCACCGACAACGTCAACCAGGAGAAGGGCGACCAGGACCCGCGCGAGTGGATGCCGACCTACGACAAGTGCCGCTACCTGCGCGAGTGGGTGGCGGTGAAGCACCGGTGGCGGCTGACCGTCGACAGCGGGGAGAAGAGCGCCCTCTCGTCGCTGGCGGCCGGCTGCTCCAACACCACGATCACCGTGACCCTGGCCCGCTGAGCCCACTTTCCCTCCACAACGCCGCCTCCCGCGGCCGTCGTCCACAGGTGGTCCCTTGGACGGCCGCCGTTCGTCCCTCCCCGCACCTAGCGTCCTGACGCACCGGATGGTCCGGATGCTGCGTCAAGGAGGAGTGGTCGATGAAGAGGTACGTCGCGGGAGTCGCGGCCGGGGTGGTCGCGCTGGTGGTGGGGAGCGTGGGCACCGCCCTGGCCCTGCCCGGGGAGAGCTGGGTGCCGCCGGACGACACGATCGTGCGGGTCACCGGCAACGCCCAGGAAGGGTTCGGGATCCAGCACTACGACGGGACGTCGCTGTTCCCGCCAACCCTGTCCGAGGCCCGGGCCGAGTGCGGTGAGTACGACACCCGGGTGGCGCGGGTGCGCTGCCGCGCCGAGGTGCGCACCTGGTACCGCGACCTCGCCGACATCAAGGACGCGCTGCGCCTGGCCCGGCAGACCGGCTGATTCCGCAGGCGGCTCTGGCAGGATCGACCGCATGCAGTCGTGGGTGCTGCACGTCGATCTCGACCAGTTCATCGCCGCCGTCGAGGTCCTGCGCCGGCCGGAGCTCGCCGGCCTGCCCGTGGTCGTCGGCGGGCGGGGCGACCCGACCGAGCGCGGCGTGGTGTCCACCGCGTCGTACGAGGCCCGGGAGTACGGCGTCGGCTCCGGCATGCCGCTGCGGCTGGCCGCGCGCAAGTGCCCGGACGCGGTGTTCCTGCCGGTCGACGCGCCGGTCTACGAGGCCGCGTCGACGCAGGTGATGGCGACCCTGCGGTCCCTGCGCTGGGCGGGGACGCCGGTGGTCGTCGAGGTGCTGGGCTGGGACGAGGCGTTCCTGGCGGCGGCACCGGTGGAGGGGGTGGGGGGAGGGCCCCTGTGGCCCGGCGATCCCCGAGAGTTCGCGGCCCACATCCAGGCGGAGGTGCTGGCCGCGACCCAGCTGCACTGCTCGGTGGGGATCGGCGACAACAAGCTGCGGGCCAAGATCGCGACCGACTTCGGCAAGCCGCGGGGGATCTGGCAGCTGACGGAGGAGAACTGGTTCGAGGTCATGGGCGACCGCCCGACCCGGGCGCTGTGGGGGATCGGCAGCAAGACGTCGAAGAAGCTGGCGGCGCTGGGGATCGAGACCGTCGCCCAGCTCGCCGCCTCCGACGCACGGATGCTGGCCGACGAGATCGGGCCGACGATGGGGCCGTGGTACCACCGGCTCGGTCGGGGCGTGGACAGCAGCCCGGTCGACGCGACCCCGTGGGTGCCGCGGGCGCACGGGCGGGAGGAGACCTACCAGAGCGACCTCGAGGACTGGGCCGACGTCGAGCGGGAGGTCCGGACGCTGACCGGCCGGGTGGCCGAGGACATCGCCCGGGAGGGCCGGCCGGCGGCGCGGGTCGGGATCAAGGTCCGCTACCGCCCGTTCGTCACCGTCAGCCGCAGCCTGACCCTGCCCGAGCCGACGTCGGAGGTGGCCGTGCTGGCCGACGCCGCGGTCTCGCTGCTGGACCGGGTCGAGCGGGACCGTCCGGTGCGGCTGCTCGGGGTGCGGCTGGAGATGACCGAGCCACCGGGCGGCTACTAGGGCGTCGCCCGGAGCGAGTCCGGCAGCTCCTGGACCACCGCGTCGACCACGGCCACCAGGTCGCCGCCGCTCTCGTCGGCGACCGCGCGCTGCCGCTGGTACGACGCCCCGTGCCGCGGGATGTCCTCGACCGCGCGCAGCTCGTCGGCGCAGCCGAGCCTCCGGGCGATCGGTTCCAGCCGCTCGAGCCGCTCGTGCAGGTCGTCGGTCATCATCCGCTCGCGGCAGGCCGAGTCGAGGATGATCTCGGCGTCGAGGCCGTAGCGGGCGGCGCGCCACTTGTTCTCCTGCACGTGCCAGGGCGGCATCGTCGGCAGCTTCTCACCGGCTGCGCAGCGCTCGTCGAGCTCGACGACCAGGCAGTGCATCAGCGCGACCAGCGGGGCGAGCTCGCGCAGGTTGGACACCCCGTCGCAGACCCGGTTCTCGATGGTGCCGAGCTTGGCCGCGGGACGCAGGTCCCACCGGATGTCGGCGAGGTCCTCGATCACCCCGGTGGTCAGGGAGTCGTGGACGAACGACTCGTACTCCGCCCAGGTGTCGAACTGGAACGGCAGCCCCGCGGTCGGGAGCTGCTGGAACATCAGCGCCCGGGTCGAGGCGTAGCCGGTGTCGGTGCCGGCCCACAGCGGCGACGACGCCGAGAGCGCCTGCAGGTGCGGGAAGGTGTTGAGCAGCGAGGACAGCACCGGCATCACCCGGTCGACGTCGGGCATCCCGACGTGCACGTGCACGCCCCAGATCAGCATCTGGCGGCCCCACCACTGGGTCCGGTTGATCAGCTCCGCGTAGCGGTGGCCCTCGGTGACGTGCTGGCGCGACCAGGCGGCGAAGGGGTGGGTGCCGGCGCCGAACAGGTCCACCCCGATGCTGTCCGCGGCGGGCAGCACCACGTCGAGGGTCCCGCGCAGGTCGGCCATCGCCTCCGCCACGGTGTCGCAGACCCCGGTCACCACCTCGACGGTGTTGCGCAGCAGCTCCTTGTGCAGCTTGTCCGGCTCGGCCAGCTTCGGCAGCACGGCGTCGAACAGCTCCGAGGCGGAGTTCGCGAGGTCGCGGGTCCCCTTGTCGACGAGGGCGAACTCCCACTCGACCCCGAGGGTCGGCCGCGGCGAGGCGTGGAAGTCGATGTGCACGGGTCCAAGCGAAGCACAGGAACGCTCAGCGTGCGGCGAGTCTCTCCAGCCAGGGCAGGTGGGTGACGCCGTCGTACGGCGCCGCGCCGGCCAGCATCGCCGTCCGGACCCGGTCGCAGGACGCCATCGCCAGGCGCACCACGTCGTCGGGGTAGCCGAACCGCACCCGGTGCTCGGCGAACTCGTCCTCGTCGTCGACCCAGACCCGCCCGCTGTTGCCGCGGACCACGTCGAGGTCGAGGTCGACCGCGATGAGGGTGCTGCCGTCCCAGACCGGAGGCGTGGTCATGTCGACGTACACCTGGACCTGGCCGCCGCGGGCGTGGAACGTGGCCAGCCAGCCGCGGTCCTCGTCGGGCCCGGGCGCGGGGGAGAGCCCGACCTGGGGCACCGGGGCGATGTACTCGGCCCCGGGCCGGACCATCACGGTCCCGGCCTCGATGCCCAGCCAGTCGCCGTGCTCGTCGCTGCCGAGGAGGACGGCGTCGAACTCCCAGTGCGGGCGCCCGCCCCACTTGCCCATCACGCAGCGGACGTCGGCGCCGGGGCTGGGACTCACACCGCCAGTTCTACCCGGACCGTTCGGCGTTCGCGGCGGGGCGATCCGCTTGCTGGCGCGGGCGAAGAGGTCCTGGTAGCGCGAGCCGGCCAGCTTGGCGAAGGTGTGGATCGCGTGCGCGTCGAAGCCGACCAGGACCCGCGCCTTGTCGCCGGTGACGCCCTTGAGGATGATCCGCGCGGCCTTGTCGGGGGACATCCGGGCGAGCTTGTTCTCGAAGAGCTCGTCGATGGCGGCGGCGTCCTGGCTGGCGGTCT
Organism: uncultured Actinomycetota bacterium; assembly: GCA_963812345.1. Classification (GTDB taxonomy): domain Bacteria; phylum Actinomycetota; class Actinomycetes; order Propionibacteriales; family Nocardioidaceae; genus Nocardioides. The sequence goes on along the minus strand of CAWEVA010000021.1, from coordinate 51,701 downwards.
TGCGGCCGTTGCGGGAGATGCCGGTCTTGATCCCGCCCGGGTGGACGCAGGTGACGCCGACCGGGTGGCCGGCGACGAGCATCTCCTCGCGCAGCGCCTCGGTGAAGCCGCGGACGGCGTACTTCGAGGCGTTGTACGACGACTGGCCGGGCATGCTGATCAGCCCGAACAGCGAGGAGATGTTGACGACGTGGCCGTCGCCGGAGGCGATCAGGTGCGGCAGGAACTCCTTGGTGCCGGTGACGACGCCCCAGAAGTTGATGCCCATGATCCAGTCGAACTGGTCGTAGGTCATCTCCTCGAAGTCGCCGGTCATGGTGACGCCGGCGTTGTTGACGACCACGTTGACCCGGCCGAAGTGCTCGGCGACCTCGGCGGCGTAGGTCGCGAAGGCCGCGCGGTCGGCGACGTCGAGCCGGTCCGCGCGGACCTCGCGGGCGCCGGCGTTCTTGACCAGGTCGACGGTCTCGGCGAGCCCGGCCTCGTCGATGTCGGAGATCGCGAGCAGCGCGCCCTGCCCGGCCGCCTCGACGGCCAGCGCCCGGCCGATGCCGGAGCCGGCGCCGGTGATCACGACGACCTTGTCGTCGAGCGTCTTCATGCGGTGACCTCCTCTCGTGCGGCTGTCGGTGCGGGCCGGCGACGTCGTACGGCTGCCGACGTCGAACTCGGCGCAGCAGCTCGCGGAACTTGAACGTCGTGCGCGGCCACAGGACGGTGTTGCGGCCGTGCTCGTCGAGGTACCAGCTGGAGCAGCCGCCGGTGTTCCACACGGTGCGCTTCATCCGGCGCTGGATGTCGTCGTTCCACCGCTGCTGCGCGCGACGCGGTCGGCTCGACCGTGGCGTAGGCGTTGAGGCGCATCGTGCGGATCGCCTCGCGGATGTAGGCGACCTGCGACTCGATGATGAGCACCATGCTCGAGTGGCCGAGGCCGGTGTTGGGCCCGACGATGAAGAACAGGTTCGGGAAGCCGTGCACCGTGGTGCCCTTGTAGGCCGCCATCCCCGACTCGCGCCAGGTGTCGGCCAGGCTGCGGCCCTCGCGGCCCCGGATCTGCTCGGCGATCGGCAGGTCGGTGGTGTGGAAGCCGGTGGCGACGACGAGTACGTCGATGGGCCGCTCGACGCCGTCGGCGGTCACCACCGCGTCGCCGGTGACCTTGGCGATCGGCGTCGGTGACGAGGTCGACGTTGTCGGAGTCGAGGGCGGGGTAGTAGTCGTTGGAGATCAGGATCCGCTTGCAGCCGATCTCGAAGGTCGGGCGTGACCTTCTCGCGCAGCTCGGGGTCGGAGATGCCCTTCGCGATGTTGGCCAGCGCCAGCTTCTTCGCCGGGCGCGGCCAGCTTGGGCTGCAGCGTGAAGCCCGGGACGTAGGTCTCGCGGCCCCAGTAGATGGCGCGTGCGGTAGAGCCTTCTGGACGGCCGGGAACCGCTTGAAGAGCCAGCCGCTCGATGCGGGTGTACTGCCGGTCGTTGCGCGGCAGGACGTAGGGCGCGGTGCGCTGGTAGACGTCGAGGTGGTCGACGACCTTCTGCAGCTCGGGGACGATCTGGATCGACGAGGCGCCGGTGCCGATCACCGCGACCCGCTTGCCGGCGAGGTCGACGTCGTGGTTCCAGCGGGCGGAGTGGAAGATCTCGCCCTGGAAGGACTCGATGCCGTCGATCTCGGGCAGCCGGGGCTCCGAGAGCCCGCCGGCGCCGGAGATGAGGGTGGTCGCGGTGACCGTGCCGGCGGTGGTCTCCACGGTCCATCGCTGGGCGGCGTCGTCCCAGTCGGCCGAGAGCAGCTCGGTGTCGAAGCACGAACCGGTCGAGGACGCCGGACTCCCGGGCGATCCGCTGGAGGTAGGCCTGGATCTCCGGCTGCGGGGAGAACGACATCGACCAGTCGGGGTTGGGCGCGAAGGAGAAGGAGTAGAGCTGGCTGGGCACGTCGCAGGCGGCGCCGGGGTAGGTGTTGTCGCGCCAGGTGCCGCCGACGTCGGAGCCCTTCTCGACGACGAGGAAGTCGGTCTCGCCGTCCTCCTCGCAGCTTGATCGCGGTGCACGAGGCCGGCGAACCCGGCCCCGATGACAAGGTGGTCCACGTGTCCGTCGAGTTCGGGTCCGTCGATCCTGGGTCCATCGATGCGCATGCGGCCACGCTATTGGCGTTATTGAACAGGTGTCAATAGAATGCGGCCCGTGACGACGACCACACGCACGCCGGCTCACGCCCGACCAGCGGCGCACCCAGCTGCTCGACCTCGGCGTCAGCCTGCTCGCCACCCGCTCCCTCGACGAGCTGACCATCGACGTGCTCGCCGAGGAGGCCGGGATCTCCCGCGGGCTGCTCTACCACTACTTCGGCAACAAGCACGACTTCCGCGAGGCCGTCGTACGCCGTGCCGTCGACGACCTGATCGAGCAGACCGCGCCACCGCCGGGCGGCGAGCCGCTGGAGCGGCTGCTGGCGTCGGTGGCGGCGTACGTCGACTACGTCGTCGCCAACTACCAGGGCTACGTCTCGATCGTGCGCGGGGCCGCCGGGGGCAACGAGACCCTGCGCCAGGTCTACGACGAGACCCGGGCCGCGCTGACCGACCGGATCTTCACCGAGGACGCCCAGGGCGAGATCATCCCCGACACCCCGGCTGCCCGGCTGATGGTCCGGGGCTGGTCGGCGATGGGCGAGGAGATGGTGCTGACCTGGGTGGCCGACCCCCGCGGCGTCACCCGCGACCAGCTGCTCGAGGCCCTGGCCGCCTCGCTGCCGGCGCTGGTCGACCTGCTCCACTGAAACCTGGCCGTCGCCGGGTGAAGTCTCTCGGGATCCCCATCCGTTTCCCCGGTACTGAGGAACAATGACGCGGCACGACAACCACTCGAAGGAGACGAACCAGCGCATGCGCTCCCTCACTACCCTGGCCTCGACCCTGGCACTGCTTCTCGCTCTGGCCGGGTGTGCCGACGACCCGACCGACGCGTCACCGCCCGACCAGGCCGCGCCCTCGCCGAGCGAGACCGCGACGTCGAGCGAGAAGGAGTCGGCCAAGCCGAAGCCCGAGGAGCCGGAGAGTCCGGTGCTGGAGGTCGCCATCGACGGTGAGGACGTCTCACCGAACAGCCAGCGCATCGAGCTGGCCCGCGGGGAACCGCTGGTGATCGAGTTCCGCAGCGACCGGGCCGGGGAGCTGCACGTGCACGCCAAGCCGGAGCAGTTCGTCGAGTTTCCGGCGGGCTCCTCGACCCGCGAGCTGGTGATCGACGTCCCCGGTGTGGTCGAGGTCGAGGAGCACGAGACCGGCGCGGTGGTGGCGCAGCTGGAGGTGCAATGACCTGCCTTGACCTGCCTTGACTGTGCAGATCTCCTACCCACCCCAGCTCCCGGTCAGCGCCAGCCGCGACGACATCGCGGCGGCGATCCGCGACCACCAGGTCGTCATCGTGGCCGGCGAGACCGGGTCCGGGAAGACCACCCAGCTGCCCAAGATCTGCCTCGAGCTGGGCCGCGGCCGCGGCCCTGAATTTGGGGGCAGCCTGATCGGGCACACCCAGCCGCGCCGGATCGCGGCGCGCTCGGTCGCCGAGCGGATCGCCGAGGAGCTGGAGACCGGGCTGGGCGAGCTGGTCGGCTACCAGGTGCGGTTCACCGACTCCACGTCTCGCGGCCACCCGGCTGAAGGTGATGACCGACGGCATCCTGCTCGCCGAGCTGCAGCGCGACCGGCAGCTGCGCCGCTACGACACGATCATCATCGACGAGGCGCACGAGCGCAGCCTGAACATCGACTTCCTGCTCGGCTACCTCAAGCGGCTGCTGCCGCGGCGGCCGGACCTGAAGCTGATCATCACCTCCGCGACCATCGACCCGGAGCGCTTCGCCGCCCACTTCGCCGACCGGCACGGGACACCCGCGCCGATCATCGAGGTCTCCGGACGGACGTACCCGGTCGAGGTGCGCTACCGGCCCCTGATCGAGGACCCCGAGGAGGACGAGGAGGGGGAGGCGGTCGTCCGGGACCAGACCGAGGCGATCGTCGACGCGGTCCGGGAGCTCTCCGCCGAGGGAGCGGGCGACATCCTCGTCTTCCTCCCCGGCGAGCGCGAGATCCGCGACACCGCCGACGTGCTCGACGGGCTGGGGCTACGGAACCCGCTCGAGGTGGTGCCGCTCTACTCACGGCTCTCGGCCGCCGAGCAGCACAAGGTGTTCCAGCCCCACGGCGGGCGGCGGGTGGTCCTCGCCACCAACGTCGCCGAGACCTCGCTGACGGTCCCCGGCATCCGGTACGTCGTCGACACCGGCGTCGCGCGCATCTCGCGCTACTCCGCGCGGACCAAGGTGCAGCGGCTGCCGATCGAGCCGATCAGCCAGGCCTCGGCCAGCCAGCGCTCCGGCCGCTGCGGCCGGGTCGAGGCCGGCATCGCGATCCGGCTCTACTCCGAGGAGGACTTCGAGTCGCGGCCGGAGTTCACCGACCCCGAGATCCTGCGGACCAACCTCGCCAGCGTCGTGCTCCAGATGACGTCGCTCGGCCTGGGCGACATCGCCCGCTTCCCGTTCGTCGAGCCGCCCGACCGGCGCAACGTCACGGCCGGCGTGCAGCTGCTCGAGGAGCTCGGCGCACTGGCCGGTGGCGGCACCGACAAGCACCGCCTGACCCGTCTCGGGAAGCGGCTGGCCCGGCTGCCGGTCGACCCGCGGCTGGGGCGGATGGTCCTGGAGGCCGAGCGCCTCGGCTGCGTGCGCGACGTACTCGTCATTGCCGCCGCACTCTCGCTGCAGGACCCCCGCGAGCGACCCGCCGAGCTCCAGGCCCAGGCCGACCAGGCACACGCCCGGTTCCGGGACGAGACCTCCGACTTCCTCACCTGGCTCAACCTGTGGCGCTACCTGCGGGAGCAGCAGCGGGAGCTGTCCAGCAGCGCGTTCCGGCGGATGTGCAAGCGGGAGTTCCTCAACTACCTGCGGGTGCGGGAGTGGCAGAGCTTCGAGTCCCAGCTCCGGCAGGTCTGCCGGGAGATGGGTCTCGATACACGCCGCTCGTCCCTCGCGGCGCACTCGACCACCGACTCGAAGTCCGGAACACGCCGCTCGTCCCTCGCGGCGCACTCGACCACCGAAGGCGGCGCGCCGTACGACGCCGACGGCATCCACCAGGCGCTGCTCTCCGGGCTGCTCAGCCACATCGGGCTGCTGGAGGAGCGGGACAAAGGCAAGCGTGGTCCGCGGGAGTACCTCGGCGCCCGCGGTGCCCGGTTCGCGATCTTCCCCGGCAGCGGGCTGCACCGGAAGAACCCGCAGTTCCTGATGGCCGCCGAGCTGGTCGAGACCGGCCGGCTCTGGGCCCGCCAGAACGCCGCGATCAAGCCGGAGTGGGCCGAGCGCCTCGGCGGCCACCTGGTCAAGCGCACCTACTCCGAGCCGCACTGGTCGAAGAAGCGCGCCGCCGTGATGGCCCGCGAGCGCGTCACGCTGTACGGCGTACCGCTGGTCGCCGACCGCCTCGTCAGCTTCGGGCGGGTCGACCCGGCGGTGAGCCGCGAGCTGTTCATCCGGCACGCGCTCGTCCAGGGCGAGTGGGCACACGCGGCACCGGTTCCTGGCGACCAACCGCGAGCTGCTGGAGGAGGCCGAGGAGCTGGAGCACCGGGCCCGGCGCCGCGGCATCGTGGTCGACGAGCACACGCTCTTCGACTTCTACGACGCGCGCGTGGGCGCCGACGTCGTCAGCGGCGCCCACTTCGACTCCTGGTGGAAGCGCGAGCGCCGGGAGCGGCCGGAGCTGCTGACCTTCGACCGGGAGATGCTGACCCACGACACGGCGGAGGAGATCCGGGAGGACGACTATCCCCGGACCTGGCAGTCCAGCCTGGCCGAGGGTCTGACCTTCCCGATCGGCTACCACTTCGAGCCCGGGGCCGAGGACGACGGGATCACCATCGACGTCCCGGTGGCGACGCTGAACCGGGTGTCGTCCGAGGACTTCTCCTGGAACGTGCCCGGCCTGCGCGAGGAGCTGGTGACCTCCCTGATCCGGAGCCTGCCCAAGCAGCTGCGGGTGAACTTCGTGCCGGCCCCGAACCGGGCCCGCGAGTTCCTGGCCGCGGTGCCGGCCGGCGACGAGCCGCTGCTCGACGCCCTCGAGCGTCACCTGCGCGCCACCACCGGCGTCGTGGTGCCGCGAGAGGCCTGGGACTGGTCCCGGGTGCCCGCGCACCTGCAGCCGACCTACCGGATCGTGGACGACACGGGGGCCGAGCAGGCGAAGGGCAAGGACCTCGACGCCCTCAAGGAGCCCTTGCGGCCCTCCTTCGCGCAGGCCATGGCCGACGTCGCCGCCGACAGCGGCCGCTCCCGCACCGGCGAGACCGCCTGGGTGTTCGGCACGATCGAGGAGTCGTTCACCCAGCGGCGGGCCGGCCACGAGGTGCGCGGCTTCCCGGCGCTGGTCGACGAGGGCGCGACGGTCGGGCTCGGCGTCTTCGGTTCCGAGGCGGAGGCCGCCGCCCGGCACCGCCTCGGGACCCGGCGTCTGGTGCTGCTGGGTCTCGACGCCGGGCACCGAGATGCTCGACTCGCTGACCGACCGGGAGAAGCTCGGTCTCGCGGGCTCGCCGTACCCCACCGTCGCCGAGCTGCTGGACGACGTGCGCGCGGCGGTCGCCCAGGAGGTGGTCGACGCACACCCGCCGGTGCGCGACGAGGCCGCGTTCAGGCAGCTGCTCGAGGGAGCGGCCGAGGGCCGGGAGGACCGGCTGCGGGCGGTGCTCGCCGACGTGCTCCGGGTGCTGGAGGCGTGGCGGCACACCGACAAGCTGCTCGCGGGACGGGCCCAGCTGGCCACCCTCCCCGCGCTGACCGACATGAAGGGCCAGCTCGCCCGCCTCGTGCATCGCGGGTTCGTCGGCGAGGCCGGGGCCGACCAGCTGCGGCGCTACCCCACCTACCTCGCGGCCCTCGACCAGCGGCGCTCCCAGCTCGACTCCCAGGTCGCGCGGGACCGACAGCTCATGGACCGGATCGCCGACCTGCAGGAGGCCTACCTCCACCAGGTCGCGGCGCTCCCGGAGGGCCGCCCGCCCGACGTGCACCTGAGGCGGGTCCGGTGGATGCTCGAGGAGTACCGCGTGTCCCTGTGGGCACAGCAGCTCGGGACGGCGTACCCGGTCAGCGACCAGCGAATCCGCAAGGCGCTGGCCGCCACCGGTTCGATGGGTCCCGCCGGCGCCCCCGGCGTGGCAGGCTGAGACCGTGACCGACCGCGCGCACCACCGGCCGATGACGGCGGGCTCGAGCTTCTTCGACGCCGTCGCCGGTGGCACCGACCCGGCCGCGGTCAGCGAGGCGGCCGACCGGGCGGCGACCCTCCTGGTGCGCGGTGCCCGACGGTCGGGCGACGCGGAGGTGGCCGACCGGCTGATCCACCTCGCCGACAGCGAGGGCATCGAGACGATCGCCGAGGTCTGGTCGGGGTCTCCGGCGGACTCCCTGGCCGGGTGCCTGTGGCGGCTCTACCTGCTCCGGTCCTGGGTCTACTCCGACCCTGCGCGGCGTCGCGGCCGAGTTCGAGGCCGGGCGGGTGCGCGCCCCGGTCGCGCGGGTGGTCGCCGGAGTCGCCGACCCACCCGGGCCCGATGAGCTGAAGTGGATGGTCGACCAGGTGCTGCGCGGCATCGCCGAGCGCGACTTCGCCGACGTCCTCTTCCGCGCGGCGGCCTTCGCCAGGGTGGTCGCCACCGGCCGGGCGTCGCTGCCCGAGCCGACCGAGGCCGGCATCGCGCGGCTGCTCAAGCTGGCCGAGCAGCTGGAGGCCGCCGGGCACCTCGAGCTGAAGAATTCACTCGCCTGAACCGAGGATCCACCCGGTTGCCGGGGTTCCTCGTCTACACTCGCACTCGTGTGCCGGGCCGCGGCAGCCCCGGGTCCCAGATTCAGCCGCTGCGAGCGGCCACGCGCCGTGAGGCGCTCCCGGTCCGGCACACAATTACTCCCCGATACAGTCGAGCGGGGCAGCAACCGGTCGATGAGAGGGGGTCCCGGTGTCGTCGCGGGCAACGACCACTGGGGCACGCCGCCGCGCCACCGTCGCCGTCTGCGTGGCGATGATGCTGGCCCTCGCCGGCTGTGAGGCGGACGGGGGATCCCCCGAGCCCGCACCGTCGCCGAGCCCGACGAAGGACGACCCCGTGCGGCTGACCCTCGGGGTCAACGGCACCGCGGACGAGCTCGCGGCCTACACCGCGGTCGCCGAGATCTTCGACTCGCTGTACGACCCGGCGGTGGTCGACGTCGAGAACTGGGAGTCCAGCGCCGACATGATGTCGGCGATCCGGGACGGCGAGGAGGTCCCCGACGTCTTCCTGGTGAACCGAGACGACCTGGCCACCCTGCAGGAGGAGGAGCTGACCCAGCCCGTCGACGCCCTGCTCGACGCGCGGGGTGTCGACTTCGGCGACGGCTACTCCCGGGACGCGCTCCAGGCGTTCAGCGCCGACGACCGGCTCCAGTGCATGCCGTACGGCATCTCGCCCATGGTGATCTACTACAACACCCAGCTGGTCGACTTCGACCGGATGGAGGCCCGTGGCCTGGAGTTCCCGGTGGAGCGGGAGGCCTGGACGTTCGAGATGTTCGCCGCGGCCGCCCAGTTCGCCAGCCGGCCCGGCGGCGGGTCGAACGGCGTGTACATCGAGCCGGGGGTGCGCACCCTCGCGCCGTTCATCTACTCCGGCGGCGGCCAGGTCTTCGACGACGAGGACGCGCCGACGTCGCTGGCCTTCTCCGAGGGCGACAGCGTCGAGGCGATCGAACGCACCCTCGAGGTGCTCCGCCGCCCCCAGCTGACGTTGAGCGAGAAGCAGGTTGCCGAACGCAGCCCGCTCCAGTGGTTCAAGCGCGGCGAGCTCGGCATGATGGCCGGCTACCGACGGCTGGTGCCGGAGCTGCGGCAGGTCCAGGGGCTCGACTTCGACGTGATCTCGATGCCGATCCTGGACGGGTCCGCGACGACCGGCGACATCACCGGGCTCTGCATGTCCGCGGACGCCGCGAGCACCCCCGCCGCGGCCGACCTGATGGTCCACCTGCTCGGAACGCCCGCGGTGGAGCGGGTGGTGCGGGCGGGGTACCTCGTGCCTGCCAACAGCCAGGTCGCGCTGTCCGAGGAGTTCCTCCAGCCAGGTCGGCTCCCGCGAGCACTCGAGCGTCTTCAACAACAGCGTCCGCGCGATCCAGATGCCGCCCCTGCTGTCGGTGTGGCCCGAGCTCGAGCGGGCGGTCGCTCCCGAGCTGGACCAGCTGGTGCAGGTCCCTGTGCTCGACGACCTCGAGCAGCGCCTGGCGGACATCGACGAGGAGAGCCGCCCCGTCCTCGAGTCCGACACCGCCACGCCGACCGAGGATTGAGCCGGCTCAGGCCGGTGGCTCGTCCGGAGACTCCTCCGTCGCGTCGGCTTCCTCCGGCGCCTCGGGTTCGGGGGGCTCGTCGGCGGAGACGATCGCCGAGACCAGCACCGGCGCGGCCAGGTCGATCTGCCACGGCCGCGCGCCGTACCCCGCGAGCTGCTCCCGCACGGCCTCGGTGAGCTGCTCGGGGTCGCGCGCCGAGGGGGGCGTCCACAGGGTGCGCCGGAGGTGGTCGGGGGTGAGCAGGTTCTCGACCGGCAGGTCGAGCTCCTTCGCGAGCTTCGTCATCGCCGGCCGGGCGAGGTTGAGCCGGCGGGCCGCGACCGGGTCGCGCTCGGCCCAGGCCCGCGGCGTCGGCGGGCCGTCGGTGCGCGGGGAGCGCTTGGGCAGCTCGCTCTCGGGCATCTCGAGGGCGGAGCGCAGGGCGGCGACCCAACGGTTGGCGTAGCGCTCGGCTCCGCGCCCGTGGAAGCCCTTGGTGCCGAGCAGCGTGGCCCGGTCCGACGGCAGGACATGGGCGGCGGTCACGATCGCGGAGTCCGGCAGGATCCGGCCGGGCGTCACGTCGCGCCGGGCGGCGATCTCGTCGCGGGTCTCCCACAGGGCGCGGACGGCGGCCAGGCCGCGGCGGCCGCGCACCTTGTGCATCCCGGAGGTACGCCGCCACGGCTCGACCCGCGGCACCGGCACGAAGCCCCGGACGAAGTCGAACTCCTGCTCGGCCCACTCGGTCTTGCCGGCCGCCTCGAGCTCGGCGACCTGCGCCTCGCGGAGCTCGACGAGCGGCTCGACGTCCAGGGCGGCGTACTCCAGCCACGGCTCGGGCAGCGGCCGGGTCGACCAGTCGACCGCCGAGTGCTCCTTGGCGAGCCGGTGGCCCAGCATCGTCTCCACCAGCGTGGCCAGCCCCACCCGCGGGTAGCCGAGCAGCCGGCCCGCGAGCTCGGTGTCGAACAGCCGGGTCGGTTGCAGACCGACCTCGGCCAGGCAGGGCAGGTCCTGGGTGGCCGCGTGCAGGATCCACTCGGTGTCCTCGAGCGCCGCCTGGAGCGGGTCGAGGGAGTCGAAGGGGATCGGGTCGATCAGCCAGGTCCCGGCGCCCTCGCGCCGGACCTGTACCAGGTAGGCCCGGCTGGAGTAGCGGTAGCCCGAGGCCCGCTCGGCGTCGATCGCCACCGGCCCGGACCCGGCCTTCACCGCCTCGCAGGCCTCCCGCAGCTCGGCCTCGGTCTGGACGACGTGAGGGAGTCCGTGGCGCAGGGACAGCAGGGGACGCGGCGGCTCGGTCTCTTCAGTCGGTGTCTCGGGCGGGGCGTCGGTCGGGTCGGACATGCGGCGTCAGTGCCCCGAGCCCCGCTGGCCGCGTCGGCTCGGCATCGCGGTCACGCCCTCCGGGACCGGCGGCAGGCCCGCGGCCGTGCACAGCAGCTCGCCCCAGGCCTCCACGTGGGCACCGATGTCGAGCGGCGTGCCCGCGTCCGCGGTCGGGGGGAGGCAGGGGGTCCACGACGCCCGCACCTCGATCTGGGCGCTGCCGCCCTCGTCGGCCATCCCGCCGAAGCTGTCGGTGGCCACCCGGGTGACAGTGCCCGAGGCGGCGAGGTACGACGCCCCGTGGGCGTCCAGCGCCTCGGTCAGCCAGGACCAGCCGACCGCGGCCAGCAGCGGGTCGGTGATCAGCTCGAGGTCGATCTCGGCGCGGGCGTAGGCCACGCACCGGTAGGTGCCGTCCCAGGCGTCGTTCCCGGCGGGATCGTGCAGCAGGATGATCCGGCCGGTCCCGAGGTCGGTGTCGTCGACGGTGACGTCGGCCGACATCGCGGCGGCGTAGGGCGCGATCCGCTGGGGTGCCGGCATCTCCTCGCAGAAGACCTCGGGGCGCAGCCGAGCCGCGTGCATGCTTTCGACCGCCTCCCGGAACTCGGGAGGCCACGCGCCCGCGCCCGTTCCGGGGTGCGTCTCCTGACGGACGACCATGCCTCCACACTAGGTCGGGCCGTCCACCTCGATGTGCGAACACGCCGACCGACCTGCGAGGCTTCGGCCCATGAGCACGACCGCGCCCGCGAGCGGACCGCTCCACGACAGCGCTTTCCTGCGGGCAGCACGCGGGGAACCGGTGCCCCACACGCCGGTCTGGTTCATGCGCCAGGCCGGCCGCTCCCTGCCGGAGTACCTCGCTCTCCGCGAGGGCATCGGCATGCTCGAGTCGTGCATGCAGCCCGACCTGGTCGTGGAGATCACCCTCCAGCCGGTCCGGCGGTACGGCGTCGACGCCGCGATCTTCTTCTCCGACATCGTGCTGCCGCTCAAGGCGGTCGGGGTCGACCTGGAGATCCGGCCCGGCGTGGGTCCGGTGATCGCGTCGCCCGTGCGGACGCTGGCCGACGTCGAGGCGATCCCCGATCTGACGCCGGACGCCGTCCACTTCATCACCGAGGCCGTCCAGCGCCTCGTCGGCGAGCTGGGGGGCACCCCGTTGATCGGCTTCGCGGGCGCGCCGTTCACGGTGGCGTCGTACCTCGTCGAGGGCGGACCCTCCCGCGACCACGCCCGGACCAAGGCGATGATGTTCGGCGAGCCCGACCTGTGGGACGCGCTGATGCGCAAGATCGCCGGCATCTCCGCCGCCTACCTCGAGGTCCAGGTGGCGGCCGGGGCGTCGGCCGTCCAGCTCTTCGACTCGTGGGCCGGTGCGCTCACGCCCGCCGACTACGAGCGCCAGGTGATGCCGCACTCCGCGGCCGTGCTCGCCCGGGCCGGTGCCCTCGGGGTCCCGCGGATCCACTTCGGGGTCGGCACCGCCAACCTGCTGACCCTGATGGGGGAGGCGGGCGCCGACGTGGTCGGGGTTGACTGGCGCACGCCCCTGTCCTCCGCGATCCCGCTGGTCGGCGACCGCGCCGTCCAGGGAAACCTCGACCCGACCATGGTCTTCGCCCCCACCGACGTGATGACGACACGGGCGGGGGAGATCATCGAGGCCGGCCGCGGCGCCAGTGGCCACATCTTCAACCTCGGCCACGGGGTGCTGCCCTCGACCGACCCCGACCAGCTGGCCCGGCTCACCGAGTTCGTGCAGACCTACCCGCTGGGATAGTCACTCGGCCGGGAGCGGCCCGGTCTGCCGGCGACGCAGGAGCGACCGGACCAGCAGCCAGATGGGCACGCCCAGCAGGAGCAGCAGGACGGTGAACGGCAGTACGGCGCCCAGCCCGGTGGCGAGCACGGTCGCGGTCCTGGCCAGGGCGTCCCATCCGCGTTCGAACCCGGCCAGGAACCCTGCCTCGTCCTTCTCGGCGGGCGCCGCCTTCTCGGTCTTCTCCAGGAACACCGTGATGGTGGACAGCGACGTCTGGTCGGCGAGGAAGGCCTGCTGAGCCTTCAGCGAGTCGAGGTCTGCCTGACGGCGGGACAGCTCGCTCTCGATCGCGATGATCTGGCGCAGGCTCTGGGCCCGCGCCAGCAGCAGCTCGATGCGCTCGAGGCTCTGCTCCTGGGCCCGGACCCGCACCCCGATGTCGATCACCTCGGTCGTCACGTCCTCCGAGGTCCGCTTGGCCGACCGGAGCTCGGCGACCTCGCCCAGGTCGTTCATCACCTCGTCGAAGAACTGGCTCGGCACCCGGATCACCAGGCGTGACCGGTCGATCCGGCCCTCGGTATCGGTCGCGGTCTGCTCGTCGGATACTTCGCCGCGGTGCGCGTCGACCACCTTCTGCACGTCGAACCTCGCCTGCCCCACGTCCGAGGACCGAAGGGTCACGGTGCCGGTCGAGATCACCGCACGGGTCTGCAGGGCAGGAATGCCCTGTGCGGTGTCGCCGGAGCTCTGGGCCGGCTCGTCGGCCGTCGAGAAGCCCCCGTCCTCGAGCGGCTGCGGAGCAGGGGCGGCGCCACGTTCACTCTCAGCCGCGGCGCCGGTCTCGGCGGCCGGTTCGGCGAGGGAGTCCCCGCCACTGGAGCACGCGGCCAGCACGAACAGGATGGACAGGAGCAGGCCGAGGCCGGGCAGGAGGGCTCGTCGCCGGAGCGGGTTCTTCGTCGTCATGCGGGTGGGACGGCGCCGGCCCCAGACGGGTTCCCGGCTACGAGCCGGAGGACTTCTTCGCGGCCGCCTTCTTCGTCGACTTCTTGGCCGGGGCCTTCTTGCGCGCCTTGAGCCGGACGAGCTTTGACGCTCCGTCCGCTCGGGTCTCAAGGTACGGCTGGGCGGCCACGAGGTCGCCGAGCTTGGAGTGCCCGAAGGCGCGGGGGTCGAACGACGGCTGGCTGCGCCGGATGTGGCTTCCGATCGCGGACAGGTTGGCCCACCCGTCCTCGCCGACGGTGGCGTTCACCGCCCTGGTGAGCACGCTCTGGGCGTTGGCCTTCGGCGCGGGTTCGGCGACCGGTTCGTCCGGAGTCGCCTCGTCGGTCTCCTCGGCGCCCAGCAGCTCGAGGCCGATGAACTTGTCGCAGGCGTTCTGCAACGAGCTCGGCGTGCGTTCGCGGCCGAGGCCGTAGACGGTCTTTCCGGACTCACGCAACCGGTGCACGAGGCTGGTGAAGTCGCTGTCGCTGCTCACGATCGCGAACGCCTCCACGTTGCCGGCGTAGAGCAGGTCCATGGCGTCGATGATCAGCGCAGAGTCGGTGGAGTTCTTGCCGGTGGTGAAGGCGTGCTGGTGCATCGCCCGGATCGCCCGCGCGTTGAGCTCCTTGGTCCAGCCGCCGAGCCTGGGCGAGCCGAAGTCGCCGTACGCGCGCTTGATCGTGGGCGTGCCGTACTTGGCCACCTCGTCCAGCACCGCCTCGGCGTACTTCGGTGAGGTGTTGTCCGCGTCGATCAGTACGGCGATGCGTGTCGAGCCGATGAGGTCGTTGTCCACCCGGGGACTGTAGCGCCGCCGTCCGGCTCGGTCCGTCTTCACCATGGGAGGCTGGGAAACATGAAGCGCGTGGTCGTCGTCGGCGGCGGGATCGCCGGGCTGACCGCGGCGTACGTCCTCGGAGAAGACCCCAACCGTGAGGTCGTGGTGCTCGAGGGCTCTCCGCAGGTGGGGGGCAAGCTGCGGCTCGCCGAGGTGGGCGGCGTGACCGTCGACGTGGGCGCCGAGGCCATGCTGAACCGCCGGCCCGAGGGCGCGGCCCTGGCCCGCGAGCTGGGCCTGCCGGTGGTGCACCCCGTGGCCACCCGCTCGCAGCTGTGGAGCCGCGGCGCGCTTCGTCCGCTGCCCCGCTCGCTGATGGGGGTGCCGCTCGACGTCGAGGAGCTCGCCGCTTCCGGCGTGCTGTCCGCCGCCGGGCTGCGACGGGTCCGCGCGGAGCCCTCGCTGCCGCCCACCGAGCTCGACGGCGACGACGTCTCGGTCGGCGATCTCGTGGCCGACCGGCTCGGCGACGAGGTCGTCGACCGCCTGGTCGAGCCCCTGCTCGGCGGCGTGTACGCCGGCCACGCGCGCGAGCTCTCGGCGCGCGCCACCACCCCGCAGCTGGTGGCGATGCTCGACCGTGGCTCCCTGCTGGAGGCAGCGGCAGCCGCGGTGCCGGTGAGCATGATCCCCGTCTTCGCCGGCGTGCCGGGCGGGCTGGGCGAGCTGCCCGGGGCGCTGCTCGCCTCGGGCCGGTTCGCCGCGCGCACCGACGTCACCGTGCGGGAGCTGCGGGTCTCGACAAGCTCGACCACCGAGGGGAGCGGCTACGAGCTGGTGGTCGGCTCCGCCCACCGACCCGAGCTGGTGCGCGCCGACGAGGTCGTGCTGGGGGTGCCGGCGACGCCCGCCGCCCGGCTGCTGGCCGACCTGGCACCGGCCGCGGCCGCGGAGCTGGCCACGATCGAGTACGCCTCCACGGCCGTGGTGACCCTCGCCTTCCGGGCGCAGGGGTTCCCGATCGCGGAGGGGAGCTCCGGCTTCCTGGTCCCGCCCGTCGAAGGGCGGCGGATCAAGGCGTCGACGTTCTCGTTCGCGAAGTGGTCGTGGGTCCGCGCGGGCGGCCGCGGGGTCCTCGACGGCGAGAACGTGCTGCTCCTGCGGACGTCGCTGGGGCGGCACCGGGAGGAGGCCGCGCTCCAGGCGAGCGACGAGGAGCTGGTGGCCGCGTCCCTCGCCGACCTCGCCGACGCGATCGGGCTGTCCGGCGACCCGGTCGACGCCCAGGTGCAGCGCTGGGGCGGCGGTCTGCCGCAGTACGCCGTGGGCCACCTCGCCCGAGTCGCCAGGGTCCGGGAGGAGGTCGCCCGGCTGCCGGGGCTGGCGGTCTGCGGGGCGGCGTACGACGGGGTGGGAATCCCTGCCGTCATCGCCTCGGCCCGGCGCGCCGCAGACGAGGTCCAGGCGGCACAATGACCCCATGAGCAGCCCCACGCCCGGCAAGAGCAAGGCCGCGATGTCCCGCGAGCTCAACGAGGCCATCCGCTACACGATGTGGTCGGTCTTCCGGCTGGCCGACGTCCTCGGGGAGGCCGACCGGGCCAGCGAGGCGGCCGAGGTCGAGAAGCTCGTCGACGAGCTGGCCGGCGAGGACGTCGTCGTCCGTGGCTTCTACGACGTCAGCGGGCTGCGCGCCGACGCCGACCTGATGGTGTGGTGGCACGCCGAGCGGTCCGAGCAGCTGCAGGACGCCTACAACCGGCTACGTCGTACGGCGTTCGGCCGCCGCCTGGCCCCGGTGTGGTCGCAGATGGCCCTGCACCGCCCGGCGGAGTTCAACAAGAGCCACATCCCGGCCTTCCTGGCAGACGAGGAGCCGCGGGCGCACGTCTGCGTCTACCCCTTCGTCCGCTCCTACGAGTGGTACCTCCTCGAGGACTCCGAGCGTCGCCGGATGCTGGCCGAGCACGGCAAGATGGCGCGCGACTACGCCGACGTCCGGGCCAACACCGTGGCCAGCTTCGCGCTGGGCGACTACGAGTGGATGCTGGCCTTCGAGGCCGACGACCTGCACCGGATCGTCGACCTGATGCGCCACCTCCGCGCCTCCGACGCGCGCCGCCACGTGCGCGAGGAGCTGCCGTTCTACACCGGCTCCCGCGTCGAGGTCGCCGAGCTGCTCGACCGGCTGCCCTGAGCCGCAGAGACGCCGACCCGCCCGAAACTTTCGGGCGGGTCAGTGGCTTTTCTCGTCAGTTTCGGGCGGGTCAGCTGTTGTCGACCGGCTCGAGGGTGAGGCTCACCGAGTTGATGCAGTAGCGGTCACCGGTCGGGGTGCCGTGACCGTCGGGGAAGACGTGGCCGAGGTGGGAGCCGCAGTTGGCGCAGCGGACCTCGGTCCGACGCATGCCGTGGCTGTTGTCCTCGATGTACTCGACCGTGTCCGTGATCGGCTGGTAGAAGCTCGGCCAGCCGCACCCGGAATGGAACTTCGTGTCCGACTCGAAGAGCTTCGCGCTGCATGCCTTGCACCGGTAGACGCCGATGGTCTCGGTGTCGGTGTACTCACCGGTGAACGCACGCTCGGTCCCCGCCTTGCGGAGCACGTCGTACTCCTCGCGCGAGAGCTGCTGCTTCCACTCCTGGTCGGACTTCTCCACCTGGTACGCCATGGGGACAAATGTAGGGCGCGTGCCAAGGCGGTCTCCGGGGTACGGGCCAGGCGTGGCCCCGATCACCCGGCCCGCCCGTTGACTCATTCGGAGAACACCTGTTCACTGAACTTCGAGGGGCAGAGCTCGAACAGCGGGGCTCGTCTTTCGGACCACGATCGGGAGAGGTATGTCAGGCAGCATCGTTCCGTGGCAGCGGATCCGCACTCTCGGCGACAAGCTGACCACCCCGCTCCACCCTGACGACTACCTGCGCCTGGTCAACCCGCTGTGGAGCCAACGCGAGCTCCGTGGACGGGTCGAGGAGGTCATCCCCGAGACCGACGACGCCGCCACGCTCGTGATCCGGCCGGGCTGGGGCTGGCACTACAACCACCGCCCCGGGCAGTACGTCGGCATCGGCGTCCAGGTCAAGGGCAAGTTCCAGTGGCGGTCCTACTCCGTCAGCTCGCCGCCGCAGCGCAAGGGGCCGGACCATCTCGATCACCGTGCGGGCGATGCCGGAGGGGCTGTTGTCTGCCCACCTGGTCAAGGGTCTCGCGCCGGGCACGATCGTGCGCCTGGCGCTGCCCGAGGGCGACTTCGTGCTGCCCGACCCGCCGCCCGAGCGGATGCTCTTCCTGGTCGGCGGCGCCGGGATCACCCCGGTGATGGCGATGCTGCGAACCCTCGACCGTCGCGGCACCATGCCCGACGTCGTCATGCACTACTCCTCCCCGACCGCGGAGCGGATGATCTTCCGGGACGAGCTCCAGACCCTTACCGAGCGACACCCGTCGCTGACCCTGCACGAGCTGCACACCGACGTGGACGGGATGTTCGACCTCGAGGAGCTCGACGACGTGTGCAAGGACTGGAAGGAGCGCGAGACGTGGGCCTGCGGACCCGGCCCCATGCTCGACGGCATCTCCGAGCACTGGGAGAAGGCCGGGCTGGAGGACCAGCTGCACCTCGAGCGGTTCTCGCTGGAGCTCGGCGGGGACGGCGGCGAGGGCGGCACGATCACCTTCCAGAACTCCAGCAAGACCATCGAGGCAGACGGCGCCACCACGGTGATGGAAGCCGGCGAAGAGGCCGGGATCGGCATGCCCTACGGCTGCCGGATGGGGATCTGCCACACCTGCACACTCACGCTCATCTCCGGGAAGGTCCGCGACCTGCGCAACGGCGACCGAGTACGACCAGCCCAACGAGCAGGTCCAGACCTGCATCACCGCAGCAGTCGGTGACATCACGCTCGACATCTGACGATCGACATCTGAAAGGACCATCATGGCCATCAGTGACGTGAAGGAGTACGCCCACCTCAGCGAGGAGGAGGTGGAGCAGCTCGGCCGCGAGCTCGACGCGATCCGTGCCGAGATCGAGGAGTCGCGCGGCGATTCCGACGCGGCGTACATCAACCGGGTGATCAAGGTCCAGCGCGGCCTGGCGGCGGCGGGACGCGCCGTACTCTTCGCCAGCAACAAGAAGCCTGCGTGGGCCGCCGGCGCCGCCCTGCTCGGCGTGGCCAAGATCCTCGAGAACATGGAGATCGGCCACAACGTCATGCACGGCCAGTGGGACTGGATGAACGACCCCGAGATCCACTCCTCCAACTGGGAGTGGGACACCGCGCAGCCGGCCGAGCAGTGGAAGCACTCCCACAACTACGTGCACCACCAGTTCGCCAACGTGCTCGGGCACGACAACGACATCGGCTACGGCATCCTGCGCATGGCGCGGGAGCAGAAGTGGCACCCGTTCTACATCGGCCAGCCGATCTACAACGCGCTGCTCGCCGGGCTCTTCCAGTGGGGCGTCGCCCTGCACGACCTCGACATCGAGTCGATCCGCAAGGGCCAGAAGGACCCGAAGGAGATGAAGCGGCAGCTGCGCCAGATCCTGAAGAAGGGCCGCAACCAGATCCTCAAGGACTACGTCGTCTACCCGGCGCTGTCGGGCAAGAACTGGAAGACCACCCTGACCGCGAACGCCACGGCGAACTTCACCCGCAACCTGTGGGCCTACGCGATCATCTTCTGCGGTCACTTCCCGGACGGCGCGATGCACTTCACCGAGGAGGAGCTCGAGGACGAGACCCGTCCTGAGTGGTACCTGCGGCAGATCCTGGGAGCCGCGAACTTCACGGGTGGTCCGCTCATGCACGTCATGTCGGGCAACCTCGGCTTCCAGATCGAGCACCACCTGTTCCCCGACCTGCCGTCGAACCGGTACGCCGAGATCGGGGTGAAGGTGCGGGCGCTGTGCGAGAAGTACGACATCCCGTACACCACCGGCCCGTTCCCCAAGCAGTACGGCCAGGCGCTGCGGACGATCATGAAGCTGTCCCTGCCCAACCACATGACCAACTCGGACCAGCCGACCGACGACCACCCGCCGGTCGAGCGGGGCCGTCCGGCCGAGGCCGAGCGCCCGACCCGGCGCCGGGAGACCGGGGGCTGGTCGCGCAGGGTCACGGCATGACGCGTCACGGCCACCCGGGCCTGGGTGACCCAGTGCGCGCTCAGCCGGATCTGCGGCGTGTGCGGGGAGACCCTGGGCCGGCCCATCGCCTTCGTCGGCACCCCGGAGGAGGAGGGCCGCAACGCCTTCCACCTGCCGCCGATGCACGTCGCCTGTGCGCAGGCGGCGCGTAGCGACGGCCAGGTGCTGGTGAGCACGTCCGGCTTCGAGTTCGTGCGGCCGGGGCGTGAGGACACCGACCGCCGACCGACGTTCCAGCCCAACTCGCTGCTTTCCGGTGGTTGAGCAGCGAGCCTCAGCGAGCGTCGTCGAAACCCCGTAACCGTGGCTGGGCGCCCGCTAGCGTGGGGTCGTGCCCAAGACTCCCGCTGCCGAGGTCGTCGCCGGTGAGCGCGCCGTCCGGGTCTCCAGCCCGGACCGGGTGATCTACGAGGCGACCGACCGGACGCCCGAGGTCACCAAGCTGATGGTCGCGGAGTACTTCGCGAGCGTCGAGGACGGCCTGATGCGCGCGCTGCGCGACCGGCCGACCGCGCTGGAGCGCTGGACCTCCGGCGTCCGTGAGGGCATGCGGCTGGCGACCGGTCCGCAGGACCGGAACGCCGACGCGTTCTACCAGAAGCGGGTGCCCAAGGGGGCGCCCGACTACCTGGAGTCGGTCGAGGTGACCTTCCCGTCCGGCCGCACCGCCGACGAGATCTGCCCGACCGAGATCGCGGTGCCGGTCTGGTGCGCCCACATGGGCACCCTGACCTTCCACCCGTGGCCGGTCCGCCGCGCCGACGTGGACCATCCCGACGAGCTGCGGATCGACCTCGACCCGCAGCCGGGGACGACCTTCGTGGACGCCGTCCGGGTGGCCGGAGTGGCGCGCGAGCTGCTCGACGAGCTGGGGATCGTGGGCTTCCCCAAGACCAGCGGCAACCGCGGCATCCACATCTACGTGCGGATCGAGCCGCGCTGGGAGTTCACCGACGTCCGGCACGCCGCGATCGGCTTCGGCCGCGCGCTGGAGAAGCGCGACGACGGCGTGACCACCAAGTGGTGGAAGGAGGAGCGCGGGGAGCGGATCTTCGTCGACTACAACCAGAACTGCCGCGACCGCACCATCGCCTCGGCGTACTCCCTGCGCCCGATCCCCGGTGCGCCGTGTCCACGCCCGATGACCTGGGACGAGCTGGCCGGTGTCACCGACCCGCGGGAGTTCAACCTCTTCACCGTCCCGGACCGCCTGGCCGCCTCCGCTGACCCCTGGGCGACCATCGACGACGTCCACCACGACCTGACGCCGCTGCTGGAGCTGTGGGAGAGCTCCGAGGGCGGCGAGATGCCCTACCCGCCGGACTACCCGAAGATGCCCGGCGAGCCGCCGCGGGTGCAGCCGTCGAAGAAGGTCGAGGCCCACTGGGACGAGCAGGGCAACCGGATCGAGTCATGACGTATGACTAGTGGTTGATCCGGGCTGACCAGGTGGCGCATGGTCCACCCGGGCCATCAAAGATGCGTAAAATGGCCCACCCGGGCCATCAAAAATGCGCAAATCCCTAGGTAAAACCTAGGGTGCGCGGCGCCCGACGGGCCGGCGCGCGGCAGGATGTGCCTGTGAGTGACAGGCGGCGGGACCAGAACCTGTCGGAGCCGGAGAAGTCGGGCGCGGCCGGCGCCGCCCGCTGGTCCGACTACCTCGACTGGGTGCGGTCGGAGCTGATCCACGGCGTCCTCGCGCTGTCGCCGGAGGAGCAGCGGACCCCGCGGGTGCCGTCGGGCTGGACGCCGCTCGAGCTGCTCTCGCACGTGCTGCACATGGAGCAGCGGTGGTTCGTGTGGGGGTTCCTCGGCGAGCAGGTGGACGAGCCGTGGGGCGACTGGAACACCGACGAGCCGTGGACGTCCGACGACTCCGACGAGACCCGGCCCCGGGCGCGGTGGCAGGTTTCCGACGAGGTCACCGGTGAGCAGCTGGCCGCGCGGCTGGAGGCGGTCGGTGAACGGACCCGAGGCGTGCTCCGTGACTTCCCGCTCGACGCCACCGCCGCGCCGGGCGGGCGGTTCGCCGAGGACCCGCCCACGCTGGAGTGGATCTGTTTCCACGTCCTGGCGGAGTACGCCCGGCACGCCGGGCATCTCGACATCGTGGTCGAGATCGCGGGTGACGAGGTCACATCCCGCTGACGCCCTCGCCGCCGCCGGCCTGCTCGTCGAAGTTCTCGTGCTCGAGCAGGTGCAGGCACGGGGACGCCGATCTTGCGGCGGGCCTGGGAGGTCCAGTCGACGTGGAAGAACTCGGCGACGACGTGCGACCGGGTGAGGATGATCGCCTCGCGGCCGTCGACCTGGGAGACCTTGGCGGCGAGCGCGTCGATCGGAGGCTGCGGCACCACCTCGCCCTCGGGGTCGACCGCGCCGGCGGCTCGCAGCGCCGCGAGCGGTGGCGTCGAGGTCCCGCGCGGAGCGCTCCTGGCAGTCCTTGCGCACCGCCTCGATGTCGACCTCGCGCATCGCCATCGCGGGGGAGGCCATCACCTCGCCGGCGGCGAGCGAGCCCATCGACGCCTCGATCCGCGCCGCGGCGTCCTCCATCGGGCAGCAGCACGTGGTAGGTGACCTGCTCGTCGATGCCTTCGTGCAGCGACAGCACCTGGGCGGCGTCGGCGGAGGTGAGCGCCTGCTCGACCAGCAGGACGACGTCGTAGCCCTGAACGGGTTGCGGGTGGATCTCAGCCATGGTGATCGCCTCCGGCGCCGGCCTCGTGGCCTGCACTCAGAATTCTATCCAGTTCGTAGCTCACCGGCTCCTCCAACTGCTCGTATCCGCAGGACTCCGGGTCGCGGTCGGTGCGCCACCGCCGGAACTGGGCGGTGTGCCGGAACCGGCGGCCCTCCATGTGGTCGTAGGCGACCTCCAGGACCAGGTCCGGACGGAGCGGCGTGAACGACAGGTCCTTGCCCGGCGCTCCACCGGCTCTGGGTGCCCGGCACCCGGTCCGGGTTGGCGATCGCCCACTCCTGCCACTCGCCCCAGGGGTGCTCCTCGATCGGGCACGACCAGCGGCTGCAGCTCCTCGATCAGCTCGGCCCGACGCTTCTCGGTGAAGCTGGCCGAGACGCCGATGTGCTGCAGCTTGCCGTCGGCGTACAGGCCGAGCAGGAGGCTGCCCAGCAGCGGCCGCTCGGGCGTCGACGTCTTGTGCTCGCGGTAGCCGGCGACGACCACGTCGGCGGTGCGCTCGTGCTTGATCTTCAGCATGGTGCGGGCGTTCTGCTGGTAGGTCGCGGTCAGCGGCTTGGCGACCACGCCGTCCAGGCCGGCGCCCTCGAACTGGTGGAACCACTCCTCCGCCTCGCTCGGTGTCGGTGGTGGTGCGGGTCAGGTAGCAGGGCCCGGTCAGGCCGGCGAGCGCCTCCTCCATGGCGGCGCGGCGCTCGGAGAACGGGCGGTCGACGTACGACGTGTCGCCGAGCGCGAGCAGGTCGAAGGCCACGAAGCAGGCCGGCGTCTTCTCGGCCAGCATGTCGACCCGCGACTTGGCCGGGTGGATCCGCTCCTGGAGGACCTCGAACTCCAGCCGGTCGCCTGATGCGCGACGAACAGCTCGCCGTCGAGCACGCACCGCTCGGGCAGCTGCTCGCGGATCGCGGCCACGACCTCGGGGAAGTAGCGGGTCAGCGGCTTGGTGTTGCGGCTGGTCAGCTCCACCTCGTCGCCGTCGCGGAAGACCATGCACCGGAAGCCGTCCCACTTCGGCTCGAAGCTCAGGCCGCCGAACTTCTCGGGGTCAGGGATGCCCTTCACCGACTTGGCGAGCATCGGCCGGACGGGTGGCATGACGGGCAGGTCCACGTGCCGCGAGCGCTAGTGTGTGCGGAGCCGACCCGTCGGCAGCGCACCGTGAGGAGCCGAAGCGGGCGGAGGGTCGCACTTGCGACGTGTCGGCGACCCCGACCGTCGGCGCCGATCGGCGGCCGCAGACTGGACGGCGAGGGCGGTTCGCTTGAGGTGGCGCCCCGCAGGGCGGGCCCTAACCTTGGGCATCGATCCCCGGTTGGTCTGCCGGCAGGGCCCGCCTGACTTTGAATCAGGACTAGCGACGTAGGTTCGACTCCTACCCGGGGAGCGCAGATCACCGCAGTGACAGACTGCGCGCATGGACAACCTGACCGTGATCGTGCTGGCCGCCGGCGGCGGCACCCGCATGAAGTCGAAGACCATGAAGGTGCTGCACCCGGTCTGCGGGCGCAGCATGATCGGGCACGTCCTGGCGGCGGTGCAGGCGATGGAGCCGCAGCGGGTGGTGGCGGTGGTCGGTCACCAGCGCGAGCAGGTCAGTGCCCACATCCTGCAGCTGATGCCCGACGCCGTCCTCGCGGTGCAGGAGAAGCAGGAGGGCACCGGGCACGCCGTACGCGTCGCGATGGAGAGCGTCGAGGCCGACCTCGGGGACGGTGGTCGTGGCCGCCGGTGACACCCCGCTGCTGGAGGGGGAGAGCCTGCGCGCCTTCGCGCAGGAGCACGAGGCGGCCCAGCGGGCGGTCAGCATCCTGAGCGGGGTCGTGGCCGACCCGTTCGGCTACGGCCGGGTGGTCCGCACGCCGGAGGGCGACGTCGAGGCGATCGTCGAGGAGAAGGACGCCACCGACCAGCAGCGCGAGATCAGCGAGATCAACAGCGGGATCCTGGCGTTCGACGCGGACTTCCTCGCCGAGGCGCTGCCGAAGATCGGCAACGACAACGCCAAGGGCGAGTACTACCTGACCGACACGGTCCAGCTCGCCCGCGACGCCGGCCTGACCGTCGGCGCCCACGTGATCGACGACGTGATGCAGACCGAGGGCGCCAACGACCGGGCCCAGCTCGCCGAGCTGGGCCGGGAGCTGAACCGGCGGATCGTGACCCGGTGGATGCGCGACGGGGTGAGCGTGATGGACCCCGCCACCACCTGGATCGACGCCGACGTGGTGCTGGCCGAGGACGTCACGATCCTGCCCGGCACCCAGCTGCTCGGCGCCACGGTCGTCGGCGAGGACGCGGTGATCGGCCCCGACACCACGCTCAAGGACTGCGAGATCGGCGCCGGCGCGCGGGTGGTCCGCACCCACGGCGAGCTCGCGGTGGTCGGCGAGCGGGCGAACGTCGGCCCGTTCTCCTACCTCCGTCCCGGCACCCAGCTCGGGGTCGAGGGCAAGATCGGCGCCTTCGTCGAGACCAAGAACGCCCAGATCGGCGACGGGGCCAAGGTCCCGCACCTGTCCTACGTCGGCGACGCCGAGATCGGGGAGGGCACCAACATCGGCGCCGGGACGATCTTCGCCAACTACGACGGCGTCGAGAAGCACCGCACGACCGTCGGCCGGCACGCGAAGACCGGCTCCAACAACACGTTCGTGGCGCCGGTGAAGATCGGGGACGGCGCGGGCACGGGCGGCGGCACCGTCGTACGACGCGACGTACCGCCGGGCGCGCTGGCCGTCTCCGGCGGACCGCAGCGCAACCTCGCGGGCTGGGCCCAGCGCAGGCGCGCCGGGACGCCCCAGGCGGAGGCCGCGGCAGCTGCCGGGCGGGACACGGGTCCAGAAGTTGGGAAGCGGCCCTCCGGTGGTGAAGAATCATGAGTGCACCGACATCGCCGTCGGCGGGACGGCGAGCGAGGAGCCACACACCGTGACCGGAATGAAGCGGACCACCGAGAAGAACCTCATGGTCTTCAGCGGCCGGGCCCACCCCGAGCTCGCCGAGGAGGTCGCCGACCTGCTCGGCACCGGCCTGGTCCCGACCTCGGCGTACGAGTTCGCGAACTCCGAGATCTACGTCCGCTACGAGGAGTCGGTCCGCGGCTGCGACGCCTTCGTGATCCAGAGCCACACGGCGCCGATCAACGAGTGGATCATGGAGCACCTGATCATGGTCGACGCCCTCAAGCGGGCCTCGGCCAAGCGGATCACCGTGGTGATGCCGTTCTACGGCTACGCCCGCCAGGACAAGAAGCACCGCGGCCGCGAGCCGATCTCGGCGCGGCTGATGGCCGACCTGTTCAAGACCGCCGGCGCCGACCGGCTGATCGCGGTCGACCTGCACGCCGACCAGATCCAGGGCTTCTTCGACGGCCCGGTCGACCACCTGATGGCGCTGCCGATCCTCGCCGACTACGTCCGCGAGAAGTACGGCGACCAGCGGCTCGCCGTCGTCTCCCCGGACGCCGGCCGGATCAAGGTCGCCGAGCGCTGGTCGGCCCGCCTCGGCGGCGCACCCCTGGCCTTCATCCACAAGACCCGCGACATCGACCGCCCCAACGAGACCGTCGCCAACCGGGTCGTCGGCGAGGTCGAGGGCCGGATCTGCGTCCTGGTCGACGACATGATCGACACCGGCGGCACGATCGTGAAGGCCGCCGAGGCGCTGATGGCCGACGGCGCGGCCGGCGTGGTCATCGCCGCGACCCACGCGATCCTCTCCGACCCCGCCGTCGACCGGCTCAAGAACTGCCCGGCCGCCGAGGTCATCGTCACCAACACGCTGCCGCTCACCCCCGACCGCCACTTCGACAAGCTCACCTGCTCTCGATCGCGCCGCTGATCTCGCGGGCGATCAAGGAGGTCTTCGAGGACGGCTCGGTCACCTCGATGTTCGACGGCCACGCCTGATCGGGATGTTGAGTTGGGCGTAATGGCCCCCTGAATTGGGCTTCGTGGCCCTTGCCGGGGGCCATCGTGCCCAACTCGTAGGGCCATTACGCCCAACTCAACGAGGGCGGAGGTCGTCGAGGGAGTCCTCCCACGACCGCCGCAGCACGGTCGGTACGTCGCCCGCGAGGGCGGCCTCGACCGCCGCCACGTCCGGCTCCCCGAGCGGGATGTTCGGGAAGGCCTTGCCCACCAGCAGTGAGAACGCCTGCCCGCGGCGCGCGGGCCACGGCCGGCGCCTCGGCGAGGTAGCGGGCGACGTAGGGGTGGACCAGCTCCACCTGCTCCGGGTCCCAGAACCCCTCGGCAGCCGCCTCGAAGATCCGGTTGGAGACGTGCGGGTCCTCGAACATCCGGGCCCAGGCCCGGGCCTTGGCCTCCGGGTGGGGGATCGCGGCCAGGGCGCGCGCCGCCCCCAGCTCGCCGACGACGGTGCCGTCGCCGCGGCGTTCGTCGTCGATCTCCTCGGGCGACAGCGCACCCAGCGCGGCCAGCCGGCGGATCGCCGACCAGCGCATGGTCGGGTCGAGCTCGATCCCGGTGTGGGTGGCCCGGTCGACGCAGCCACTGCTCGAGGAGCACGGCGTCGGGCGTGGTCTCGGCGAGGCCGCGGCTCAGCACCAGCGCCACCTCGGGATCGGGCTCCGAGGCCAGGCCGCTCTCGCAGGCCGCGGCGACCTGCGCGACCGCGTCGACGACCTCGTCCGGCGGCGAGGTGGCGGGGGACCAGCGTCGTCGCGCGTCCAGATCAGGACCCACTCCACGATGCCGACGTCGGCTCGCGCGGGCAGGTGCCGGGTGACCAGGCCGAGGAACTCCGGCGGCCGCGAGCTCGCCGCACCGGACCAGGTCGAAGCGCGCTGCTCCACAGGACCGCACGGGCGTCGTCGTCGGGCGATCGAGGCGAGGTCCCGCTCGACGGCCTCCCACGACCGCTCGTCGAGGCGGATCCGCGCGAAGGTCTCGCCCCCGCTGTTGGGCACCACGACCTCCGCGTCGCCCGAGCCGGACCGGCTCGTCACCGACGTCGATCAGCCGGCTGTCGATCCGGGCCAGCGACTCGTCGTACGACGTCACCCGGACCCGGTGCGGGCGGCTGCCCTCGCGGGCCAGCACCGGCCCGTCGGCGTCGCGGCTGACCCGCAGCGTGTCGAACCCGGTGGTCCGCAGCCACACCTCGCCCACGCCCGCACGTCGCGGTCGGTGACCGCGTCGAGGGCGTCGACGAAGTCGGCCAGGGTCGCGTTGCCGAACCGGTGCCGGGTCAGGTAGGCGTTCACGCCCGCCAGGAACGTCGTCGTCGCCCAGCCAGGTGACCAGCTGGCGCAGCACGGAGTTGCCCTTGGCGTAGGAGATCGGGTCGAAGTTGCCGGCCGCCAGGTCGACGTCGGGCACCTCCTCGGCGATGGCGGCGACCGGATGGGTGGAGCGGCGCTCGTCGGCGTCGTAGCCGCCGCGCCTTGCGGCCGATCGGCGAAGTCGACGAAGTTCCCGTCGAAGCCGGCGGCCGTCCTCGGCCACCCGGAAGCCCATGTAGTCGGCGAACGACTCCTGCAGCCAGGTGTCCTCCCACCAGCGTCATCGTGACCAGGTCGCCGAACCACATGTGCGCCATCTCGTGGGCGATCACGGTGCCGCGGCGTCGGCGCTCGCCCTCGGTCACCCGGCCGACCGGGAGGTACTCGTCGCGGTAGGTCACGCAGCCGGGGGTCTCCAGGGCGCCCCAGTTCTGCCCGGGCACGAACGCCTGGTCGTAGGAGTCGAAGGCGATACGGCTCGTCGAAGATCGCCGAGTAGTGGTCGAAGCACTGCTCGGTGATCCGCCGCAGCTCCTCGGCGTCGCGGTCGAGCTCGGCGGCCAGCGACGCTGCGCGCGTGCCAGCCGAACGGCAGGGTCCGCCCGTCGGGGCCGGTGTGCTCCCACGTCACCGAGTGCCACGGGCCGGCGCAGACCACGAACATCGGCACGGCGGGATCGGCGGGGTCGTGGTCGAAGCGCCGACCGCCGCCCTCGCGCGCCGGCCACCGCGGGCGTTGGCGAGCACCGTCCAGCCCTCGGGTGCCGTGACCTGCAGGGTGAGCGGCGCCTTGAGGTCGTTCTGGTCGAAGCAGGGGAAGACCCGCTGGGCGATGTCCATGCCGACGTACGCCGACACGTAGGTCTCGCCGTCGGCCGGGTCGGTGAACGTGTGCATCCCGTCGCCGTCGGTGACGTAGGGGAGCCGGGCCTCGACCCGGACGTCGTTGCTCGCCGCGAGGCCCGACAGGTGGATCCGCCGCCCGTCGTACGACCACTCCTTCGCGCCGGCGACCACCAGGTCCAGGGCGTCGGTGAGCTCGAGGAAGGTGTCGGCGCCCGGCTCGGCGCAGTCGAACCGGACGGCGGCCCGCCACGCCGAAGGTCTCCCGGTCGGTCAGGTCCAGCGAGACGTCGTACGACCACGTGGGAGAGCAGGGCGGCCCGGGTCCGGGCCTCATCGAGAGTGAGGGACACGGGGCCACGCTAGAGGCAGGGTCGGCCGGCACCGGGATTTCGCGTCGTACGGCGCCCGCGGATAGGCTGTTCCGGTTGCCTCGGCGAGGGAGCCCGAACCATCGGCTCCGTGATCGACAGGGCAGGCCAGCTCACTGCGCCGCGCCTCACGATCCGGAAGCGCGGCGTTCGTCATTCCTCGCCCGGGCCCCAGACGATTTCGCACGCGACGAGGAGAACAGCATGGCCCCGAGAAGATCACCGCCGAGACCCGCACCGAGTTCGGCAAGGGCGCCGCCCGCCGGATCCGCCGCCAGGACAAGGTCCCCGCGGTCCTGTACACGCACGGCGACGAGCCGGTCCACCTCAGCCTGCCGGGCCACGACACGATGATGGCGCTCAAGCACGGTGGCGTGAACGCGCTGCTCGAGCTCGAGATCGACGGCAAGAGCCAGCTCGGCCTGACCAAGCAGGTGCAGGTCGACCCGATCACCCGCTTACCTCGAGCACGTCGACTTCGTCCTGGTGAAGAAGGGCGACAAGGCCACCGTCAACGTGCCGGTCCACCTGGTCGGCGAGGCCGGCCCGGACACCCTGGTCGTCACCGAGAACACCACGATCTCGCTCGAGGCCGAGGCCACGCACATCCCCGAGTACATCGAGGTCGACATCGAGGGCGCCGGGGTCGGCACCATGATCCTGGCCTCGCAGCTCACCCTCCCGGCCGGCTCCACGCTGCTCTCCGACGACGACATGCTGATCGTCAACGTGACCAACGCGCCGACCGAGGAGGAGATCGAGGCCGAGCTGGAGGAGGCCGAGGCCGAGGCCGGCATCGAGCGCGAGGAGTCCGACGCCGAGATCGCCGAGCGCGAGGAGGCCGAGGCGGCCGCCGCCGAGGAGGCCGAGGCCGCCGAGGGCGAGGGCGGCGAGGCCGAGGCTGCGTCCGAGGGCTCCGACGAGGAGTAGGCCATGTGGCTCGTGGTGGGGCTGGGCAACCCCGGTCCCGCCTATGCCGGCCACCGGCACAACGCGGGCTACCTCGTCGTCGAGGAGCTCGCCTCCCGGATGGGACTGCCAAGTCCTTCCGGGCGCACAAGACCGGCCGGGCCGACGTCGTGGAGGGCCGGCTGGGGATGCCGGGCGCGCCGGGACCACGCGTCGTACTCGCCCGGCCGCGCTGCTACATGAACGAGTCCGGCGGCCCGGTCAAGGCGCTGGCGACGTTCTACAAGCTCGAGCCGGAGCAGCTCGTCGTGGTCCACGACGAGATCGACATCCCGTTCGGCACCCTCCGGGTCAAGCTCGGCGGCGGCGACAACGGCCACAACGGGCTGCGGTCGTTGCGGTCGGCGCTGGGCACCGGCGACTTCTACCGGGTCCGCGCCGGCGTCGGGTCGGCCGCCGGGGCGGCAGGACGTCGCCGACTTCCTGCTGTCGAACTACTCCACGACCGAGCGCAAGGAGCTGCCGTTCCAGGTCGACCGCGCCGCCGACGCGGTGGAGTCCCTGGTCACCGACGGTCTCGCGGAGACCCAGCAGCGGTTCAACTCCTGACGCGCATAGGGTGGCGCCCGTGAGCGACGCATCCCTGGACCCCAGCACCCTCGACGACCACGCCTTCGCCGTCTGGGCGGCCGAACAGGCCGGCGAGCGGCTGCTCGAGGTCCGCGGCGAGGGTCTGGAGGGCCGCGAGCTCAAGGACGCGGGCGACCGCGCCGCCCAGGAGCTGCTCGCGCGCGTGCTCGCCGAGCACCGCCCCGACGACGCCGTCCTCTCCGAGGAGGCGGCCGACGACAAGGCCCGGCTCTCGGCGAGCCGGGTCTGGATCATCGACCCGCTGGACGGCACCCGCGAGTTCTCCGAGCCGCCCCGCGACGACTGGGCCGTGCACGTCGCGCTCTGGGAGGACGGCGACCTGGTGGCCGGCGCGGTGGCCCAGCCGGCGCTCGGCGAGACGTTCAA
This sequence comes from uncultured Actinomycetota bacterium, assembly GCA_963812345.1. Classification (GTDB taxonomy): domain Bacteria; phylum Actinomycetota; class Actinomycetes; order Propionibacteriales; family Nocardioidaceae; genus Nocardioides. The sequence goes on along the minus strand of CAWEVA010000021.1, from coordinate 21,196 downwards.
CACCGGCGAGCCGCCCGTCGTACCCCCGCGGACGTCGGACCGCCCCCGGATCGCGGTCTCCCGCACCCGCCCGCCCGCCTTCGTGGAGGCGCTGGCCGCCGAGATCGACGCCGAGCTGGTGCCGATGGGTTCGGCGGGCGTGAAGGTGATGTCGGTGGTGCGCGACGTCGCCGACGCCTACGTCCACGCGGGCGGCCAGTACGAGTGGGACAACGCCGCGCCGGTCGCGGTGGCCCGCGCCGCCGGGCTCTTCTGCTCACGCGTCGACGGCTCGGAGCTGGCCTACAACCAGGACGACGTCTCGCTGCCCGACCTGATCGTGTGCCGTCCCGAGCTGGCCGACGCCATCGTCGACTTCGTCAAGCGCCACGGCACCGACTGAATCCCCGCCGTCACGGATGACGGGCGAGCCACCTCTTGACCGGGATCGGCTCGCTGGCCTCGTAGCCCTCGGGCAGCAGGATGCTGCCCTTGTTGGTCAGGTAGTAGATCTGCCAGTGGTAGTAGCCGGGAAGGCGCGCGGGCGACGCTCCATCAGCTCGGCCAGCAGGGTCACTCCCCGCACGTAGGCGGTGGAGTTGTTGTAGCGGTAGAGCGCCTCCGCGCGGCCGCCCGGCTCGGTGAAGCCCTGGTCCTGGAGGAACCGGCCCGCGGCGAGGATCGAGTCGTGGACCGAGTTGATGTCACCCCGGCCGTAGATCGCCCAGGTGCTGGGGATGAACTGCATCGGCCCCTGCGCGCCGGCCACCGACGTGCCCCGGATCCGGCCGAGGCCGGTCTCCACGAGGTTGATCGCCGCCAGGTAGTTCCAGTCCACGCCGAATCGGTCCTCGGCGTCGTCGTACGCCGCCCGCAGCGTGCGGGCCGGCGCGGGCCGCACGATCCGCCAGGCGGGCAGCTCGTCGCTCAGGTCCGACTTCGCCTGCGGATGCATCGAGCGGAACGCCCGCCGGGAGGCGACGTTGTCGCGCACCACCCGCACCAGGTCCCGGGGGAGCGCGGCGCGGACCCGGTCGTCCCAGCCCGGCCGGCTCCCGAGCTCGCGGTAGGCCACCTGCTGGAGGTGCCCGGCGGCGGCGAGGACGGCGGGCCCGGTGCGGGGGTCGGCGATGGCCCGCTCCGCCGCCACGATCTGGTCGGCCACCTGGCCCGCCGACCTCGCCTCGACGGGCTCGTCGTCCAGCGCCCTGGCCAGCTCGCGGTGGGAGCGCGAGGGCCCGGAGCGGCTCGGCAGCGGGTTCGGCGGCCGCCGCGCTGGGCGTGCTGGGCCTGGCGCTCCGGTTGCGCCCTGGAGCGGCTCCTGGCCACCGTCCGCCTCCGGCGAGCAGGCGCCCACTGCCGCGCACAGCAGTGCGACGGCGGGAAGCAAGATCTTCCGGAGCATGGGTCGTGCCTACGTGACGGCGGTACCTGAGGCAACAGGATGCCCGTCACACCTGCGCCGTAAACTGGCCCGGACCCCCCGCCGATCCCGGCCGGGGGCCGTCGTGCTGCGTGCGCCCCGAGGAGAGACCGTTGCGCCTGACCGGACTGGCCGACGCCGTCCTCGCCGACCCCACCCTGGCCGGAGCCGTCGAGGACGCTCGCAGCGGCGCCCTCGACCGCGCTCGACCTCACCGGGCCCGCGGCGCTGCGGCCCTTCCTGGTCAAGGGCATGGTCGACGCCGGGCGCACGGTGCTGGCGGTGACCCCCACGGCCCGGGAGGGCGAGGACCTGGTGGCCGCCCTCGGCGACCTGGTGGACCCGGACGAGATCGGCTACTACCCCAGCTGGGAGACGCTCCCGCACGAGCGGCTGAGCCCCCGCAGCGACACCGTCGGCCGCCGGCTCGCGATCCTCCGACGCCTGAGGCACCCCGGGACCGGCGCCACCGACGGGCCGCTGCGGGTGGTGGTCACCCCGGTCCGGTCGGTGCTCCAGCCGCAGGTCAAGGGGCTCGGCGACCTCGTGCCGGTCGCGCTCGCGCCGGGCGACACGGCCCCCCTCGAGGACGTCGTACGCCGGCTCGCGGACGCGGCGTACTCGCGGGTCGACCTGGTCGAGAAGCGCGGTGAGTTCGCGGTCCGGGGCGGCATCGTCGACGTCTTCCCGCCGACCGAGGAGCACCCGCTGCGCGTGGAGTTCTGGGGCGACGACGTGGACGAGATCCGCAGCTTCGCCGTCGCCGACCAGCGGACCCTCGAGGCCGTCGACCGGCTCTGGGCCCCGCCGTGCCGCGAGCTGCTGCTCACCGACGAGGTCCGCCGGCGTGCGGCCGAGCTGGGGCAGCAGCATCCGCAGCTGGTCGAGCTGACCGACAAGATCGCGGCCGGCATCGCCGTCGAGGGGATGGAGTCGCTGACGCCGGTGCTGGTCGACGAGATGGAGCTGCTCGTCGACCTGATGCCCGACGACACGCACGTGCTGGTGGTCGACCCCGAACGCGCCCGGTCGCGCGCGCACGACCTGGTCGCGACCAGCGAGGAGTTCCTGGGCGCGAGCTGGGCGGCCGCGGCCGGTGGCGGCACCGCCCCGATCGACCTCGGCGCCGCGTCGTACCGCGCCATCGCCGACGTCCGGCAGCACTCGCTGGGGCTGGGCCGGCCCTGGTGGACGATGAGCCCGTTCGGGCTGGACGGACGGGTCTCGACACGGGTCTCGACACGCTCGCTGACGCTCGCTACTCGACCACCGAGCCACGAGGCAGAAGACGAGGGCGCGGTGGAGAGCCGGGCCCTGCCGGCGCGGCCGGCCGAGTCCTACCGGGGCGACCTCGAGGCCGCGATCAAGGACATCGAGCAGTGGCGCAGGGACGGCTACCGGGTCGTGGTCGTCCACCCCGGTCACGGTCCCGCGCAGCGGATGGCCGAGGTGCTCGGCGAGCACGACGTGCCGGCGCGGCTGGTGGACGAGTCGGCCGGCCGGCGACGGCGCCGCTGGCCACGGACGTCGTCACGGTGACGTGCGCGTCCGTCGACCACGGATTCGTGGACGCGACCAACCGCATCGTGCTGCTCACCGGCGACGACCTGTCGGGACAGCGGTCCTCGACCCGCGACATGCGCCGGATGCCGGCCCGGCGCAAGCGGCAGATCGACCCGCTCGAGCTCTCCGCCGGCGACTACGTCGTCCACGAGCAGCACGGCGTCGGCCGGTTCGTGGAGATGCGGCAGCGCGAGGTCGGCGGCGCGACCCGGGAGTACCTCGTCCTGGAGTACGGCGCCTCCAAGCGCGGCGGTCCCCCCGACCGGCTCTACGTGCCGGCCGACGCGCTCGACCAGGTGACCCGGTACGTCGGCGGCGAGCAACCCAGCCTGGACCGGCTCGGCGGCGGCGACTGGACCCGGCGCAAGAACCGCGCCCGCAAGGCGGTCCGCGAGATCGCGGCCGAGCTGATCAAGCTGTACGCGGCCCGGCAGGCCACCCAGGGCTACGCGTTCGGGCCCGACAGCCCCTGGCAGCGCGAGCTCGAGGACGCCTTCCCGTTCACCGAGACGCCCGACCAGCTCAGCACCGTCGACGAGGTCAAGGCCGACATGCGCCGCACCGTCCCGATGGACCGGCTGGTCTGCGGCGACGTCGGCTACGGCAAGACCGAGATCGCCGTCCGCGCCGCGTTCAAGGCGATCCAGGAGGGCAAGCAGGTGGCCGTGCTCGTGCCCACCACGCTGCTCGTCACCCAGCACCACTCGACGTTCGCCGAGCGGATGAGCGGCTTCCCGGTCAACCTCAAGGGACTCTCGCGGTTCCAGACCGACAAGGAGGCGCGCGAGGTCATCGACGGCCTGGCCGACGGCAGCGTCGACATCGTGATCGGCACCCACCGGCTGCTCAACCCCGACATCCGGCTGAAGGACCTCGGCCTGATCATCGTCGACGAGGAGCAGCGGTTCGGCGTCGAGCACAAGGAGCAGATGAAGCGGCTCCGCACCTCGGTCGACGTGCTGAGCATGAGCGCCACCCCGATCCCGCGCACCCTGGAGATGGCGATCACCGGCATCCGCGAGATGTCGACGATCACCACCCCGCCGGAGGAGCGGCATCCGGTCCTGACGTACGTCGGCGGCTACGAGGACCGCCAGGTGGTCGCCGCGATCCGGCGCGAGCTGCTCCGCGAGGGCCAGGTGTTCTACATCCACAACCGGGTCTCCTCGATCGAGAAGGCGGCCAACCGGCTCCGCGAGCTGGTGCCGGAGGCCCGGGTCGCGACCGCGCACGGACAGATGGCCGAGCACCAGCTCGAGCAGGTGATGCTCGACTTCTGGGAGAAGCGGTTCGACGTGCTCGTGTGCACCACGATCGTGGAGTCCGGCCTGGACGTGTCCAACGCCAACACCATGATCATCGAGCGGGCCGACACCCTCGGCCTGAGCCAGCTGCACCAGCTGCGGGGCCGGGTCGGCCGGTCCCGGGAGCGGGCCTACGCCTACTTCCTCTACCCGCAGGAGAAGCCGCTGACCGAGACGGCGCACGAGCGGCTCGCCACCCTCGCCCAGCACTCCGACCTCGGCGGCGGAATGGCGATCGCGATGAAGGACCTGGAGATCCGCGGCGCGGGCAACCTGCTGGGCGGGCGAGCAGTCCGGACACATCGCCGACGTCGGCTTCGACCTCTACGTCCGGCTGGTCGGGGAGGCCGTGCAGGAGTTCCGCGGGCGACGGCGGAGCCCGAGCTGCGCGAGGTCCGGATCGAGCTCCCGATCGACGCCCACCTGCCCCACGAGTACGTCCCGAGCGAGCGGCTCCGGCTCGAGATGTACAAGCGCCTCGCCGAGGTCCGCTCCGACGACGACGTCGACGCCGCTGCAGGCCGAGCTGGAGGACCGCTACGGCGTCCCGCCGGAGGAGGTCGTGTCGCTGCTGTTCGTCGCGAGGTTCCGGGCCCGGGCCCGGCAGGCCGGCATCGGCGAGATCACGATCTCCGGCAAGTACGTCCGGTTCGCACCGGTCAGCCTGCCCGAGTCGCGCGTCGTACGCCTGCAGCGGCTGCACCCCAAGAGCGTCGTCAAGCCGCAGGTCGACACGATCCTCGTGCCCCGCCCGCAGACCGCGGCGGTCGGGGGTCGTCCGATCGCTGGAGTCGCCCTGCTTGAATGGGCACGGAAGATCATCGACGCCGTGATCGACCCGCCGCCCACTGCCACGGCGGCACCGGAGACCGCGCAGAAGGAGTCCTCGTGAGCATCACCCGCCTCGGTCGTCTGGCCGTCATCGGCGCGGCCGTCGCCCTGCTCACCGGATGCGCCGGGGCCACCCCCGGAGTCGCTGTCCAGGTCGGCGAGGAGTCGATCACCGTCGACGAGCTCGACGAGCTCACCGCCGACTACTGCAAGGCGATCGAGGACCAGCTCACCGGAGGCGGCCAGGTCGTCCCGCTTCGCTTCTTCCGCGAGCGGCCTCGCGGGCATCCTGACCAACCGGTCGATCGGCGAGCAGCTCTCCGCGCAGTACGACGTCGAGGCCGGCCGCACCTACGACCAGCAGGTCGCCGACCTCGAGCAGAGCGCCGCCGCACTCGGCGAGGACGTCCGGGACGCCGTGGTCACTCGTCGAGTCCGAGCAGGTCTACACCGAGTCGGTCCAGGCGGCCATCGGCCGGCAGCTGCTCGACGGAGGAGGGCGCCGAAGACGTGGCGCACTCCGACGCCGTCGCTCGCGGCCAGGAGGCCTACCAGGACTGGATCGCCGAGAACGGCGTGACCTTCGACCCGAAGCTCGGCGTCGACATGGTCGACGGCGAGGCGCAGCCCGTGGACACCTCCCTGTCCTTCCCCGTGGGGGAGAGCGCCGTGGCCGGCTCGAGGCAGAACCCCGACCCGGCCTACGCCCAGACCCTCCCCGACTCCCAGCGCTGCGGCTGACGATGTGAACCAACCCGCCGACCGCCTCGGCGAGTTCCTCGAGGTGATGCGCCAGCTGCGTGCCGAGTGCAGCTGGAAGCGGGAGCAGACCCACCGGTCACTCGCGCGCTACCTGCTCGAGGAGACCCACGAGACGCTCGAGGCGATCGACACCGGCGACCCCGCGCACCTGCGCGAGGAGCTCGGCGACCTGCTGCTGCAGGTCTACTTCCACGCCGTGATCGCCGAGGAGGCCGGTGAGTTCACGCTCGACGACGTGGCGGGCGACATCATCGACAAGATGCGGCGGCGGAACCCGCACGTCTTCGCCCCGCCGGGGGAGGAGCGGGCGCCGGCCGGCGACGCCGCGTCGGTGAACGAGGTGTGGGAGTCGATCAAGGCGACCGAGAAGTCCCGCGACTCGGTCACCGACGGACTCCCGCCGGGGCTCCCGGCGCTGCTCTACGCCGACAAGGTGCTCGATCGCCTCGAGCGCACCGACCGGGGTCTCGACGCGCTCGATGGCGCTCGCTACTCGACCACCGAAGGTGGCGACGCGATCGGCGAGCGGTTGCTCGGGCTGGTGGCCGAGGCGCGCGAGGCCGGGGTCGACCCGGAGCAGGCGCTGCGCGACGCCGTACGACGCCTGCTCTGAGCTCGCTCCGGGACCGCCCGGTGCCCACACCGTGGACACGCCAGGTGGCGGAACCCATCCTCCTGACCGTGTTTGCGCAGGTCAGGGCGGTGTGACGAAGAAATCTGGTGGCGGAGGGCGGGGCGCGATCGAATAAGTCGAGTAAGTCACTAGGGTTTGTGACATGAATCCGAGGCTGACTCTTGTGCCCGACGCCCCGAGCATCCGGCTGCGCCGGGCCGACCGTGCTCGGCAGATGGCCGACGTCCTGCGACGCCAGGTGATGCACGGGCTGCTCGACGAAGGACTGCTGCCCTCCGAGCCGGCACTGGCCAGCGACTTCGGGGTCTCCCGCAACACCGTCCGCGAAGCACTGGAGCTGCTCCGCCGGGAAGGGCTGGTCCAGCGGATCCCCGGCGTCGGCACCGTCGCCGCGCAGCGCAAGTACCTCCACGGGATCGACCAGCTCCAGGGCCTCGCCGAGACCCTGCCCGGTCCCGTGCGCAACGAGGTCCGGGTGGCCGGCCTGGTCGAGGCACCGGCCGCCGTGGCCCGCCGGCTCGACCTGGCCCCCGGCGAACCGGTCACCCACCTCGAACGCCGTCGGTTCGCCGACGACGTGCCACTCTCGCTCGACCTGACCTACTTGCCGGCCGATGTCGGGGAGCCGCTCCTCGACGAGGACCTGGCCGGCCGCGACGTGTTCGCGCTGCTGGAGGAGCTCACCGGGCGGCGGCTCGGCACGGCCGAGATCGTCCTCGAGGCCGTCGCCGCCGACCGGCACTCCGCGGCGATCCTCGAGGTCCCCACCGGGGCGTCGTTGCTCATGCTCGAGCGGCTCACCCGCCTCGACGACGGGCGGCCCGTCGACCTCGAGTTCGTCAGGTTCCGGGGCGACCGGATCACCATGCGCGGCCAAGTCCGCCGTACTCCCGAGGAGGAGATCAACCCGTGACCACACCCCCTGCCCGCAAGGCCGGTTGCCACGACCCCGGAAAAACAGAGCCTGCCCCGCGTCCCCGGCTGGTCGACCAGCGCTTCGACGTCCCGGTCTCGGTGGACGAGGCGCTGTGCATCGACGGCTGCAACCTCTGCGTCGAGGTCTGTCCCCTCGACGCACTGGCCATCGACCCCGAGACCAACAAGGCCTACATGCAGGTCGACGAGTGCTGGTACTGCGGCCCGTGCGCGGACCGCTGCCCGACCGGCGCCGTCACCGTGAACATCCCCTACCTCCTGCGCTGACCGCCCACCCACGAGATTCGAGGAACGCACATGCCCACATCGAACCGGTCCCTGGCGTCGATCGCCGCCGTCCTGCTCACCTCCGGTGTCCTGAGCGCCTGCTCGGTCGCCGGAGGTGCCGAGGGGGAGTCCGACGACGTCATCGTCGTCGGCTACCAGTCCAAGACCATCAACACCGTCACCGCGGGCACGCTGCTGCGCGAGCTCGGCTACTTCGAGGAGCGGCTCGAGGACCTCGGCGACTACCAGGTCGAGTGGCAGGACTACGACACCGGCGCCCCGATCACCGCCCAGATGCTGGCCGGCAAGATCGACATCGGCTCGATGGGCGACTACCCGCTGCTCATCAACGGGTCGCGCGCGGGGACCGACGACAGCGGTACGTCGATGGTCGCCGTCACCGGCTACAACCCGCACGGCGCGCTCAACGGCGTGGTCGTCGACGCAGGACAGCGACGTCACCCAGCTCTCCGACCTCGAGGGCGCCAGCATCTCCGCCAGCGTCGGTTCCGCCGGGCACGGCACGCTGGTCCAGGCGCTCGAGAAGGAAGGGATCGACCCCAACGACGACGTGTCGGTCGAGAACCAGGACCCCAGCGTCGGCGCCGCGGCGCTCAAGGGCGGCTCGGTCGACGCGGTCTCGCAGTTCGTCGCCTGGCCGGGCCTCCTCGCCTTCCGCGACGACGCCCGCCTGGTCTACGACGGCGGCCAGCTCGACCTGCCCACCCTGCACGGCACCGTGGTCCGCAACGAGTTCGCCGACCAGCAGGGCGAGATCGTGGACGCCTTCCTGAAGGCGCAGATCGACGCCACCGAGCTACCTGCACGAGAACCCGCTCGAGGCCTCCGAGATCGTGGCCGAGAAGACCGGCCTCCCGGCCGAGGTCGTCTACCTCTACAACGGCCGCAACGGCGTCTCCACCTTCGACACCACGATCAAGCCCGACCAGGTCGCGGCCCTCGAGCACGACGTCCCGTTCCTGAAGTCGATCGGCGTGCTCACCGACCCGGTCGACGTCGACGAGTTCATCGACGACTCGCTCATCGAGGAGGCGTACGGCGCGAAGTACGCCGCGGCGGCCGAGTCCGACGAGAACCCGGCGGCCATCACCGGCCGGGACGAGGCCTGCGACGAGAAGGTCGACGACCCCGCACTGGCCGGCGAGATCTGGGTCGACGGCGAGTCCGACACCCGGCCCGTCGCCAGCCCGGAGTGCCTGCTGCGCAACGTCAACGCCGTCGAGGCCGACGGCGACGAGCTGCGGGCGGCGTACCTCCCGGACGCCGTGACCGGGACCCGCTGGTTCGCCGACCGGATGGTGTGGCTGCAGGACGGCCAGGAGCTGGTGCCGTTCGCGACCGAGGAGTCGGCCGAGGAGTACCGCGCCGGGCACCCCGGCGCCGAGCCACTGACCTGGGAGCAGGCGCTGGAGGCCGCCGGATGACCGCCGTCCTCGACCCTGCCCCCGCCGTCACCCCTGCGGCGCCGGTACGGGGGCACCGCCGGCGCCGCAGGTCCCGCGGGCGCACCGCACGTCGCTGGGCGGTGCGCCTCGCCTCCCTGGTCGTCGCCGTCCTGGTCTGGCACGTGCTGACCGAGCGGGACGTGGTGCTCTGGCTGCGGTTCAACCAGATCCCCGGCCCGGTCGAGGTCTACGAGGCGTTTCTGGTGCAGCTCGGGACCTCGCTGTACTACCAGGACCTGGCCCAGAGCCTGCTCCGGATCCTGTCCGGCTTCGCGATCGCGGCCGTCGCCGGGATCGGGCTCGGGATCCTGCTCGCCCGCTCGACGTGGATGGCCGACGCGCTGCAGCCGCTCCTGGAGGTGGTGCGCCCGATCCCCGCCATCGCACTGGTCCCGGTCGCGATCCTGCTCTTCCCCACCAACGAGCAGGGCATCGTCTTCATCACCTCGACCGCCGCGTTCTTCCCGATCCTGGTGAGCACCCGGCACGCCGTCCGCGCCCTCCCCACCGTCTGGGAGGACGCCCTGCTGACGATGGGAGCGGGCCGCCGCCGGGTGCTCAGCACGGTGGTCCTGCCCGGCATCGTGCCCGGCATCTTCGGCGGGCTGTCGGTCGGGATGGGCGTGGCGTGGATCTGCGTGATCTCCGCCGAGATGATCTCCGGCGACTTCGGCCTGGGCTACCGCACCTGGCAGGCCTACACGATCGTCGACTACCCGCACGTCCTGGTCGGCATGTTGTCGATCGGCGCGATCGGCTGGCTGACCTCGGGCTGCGTGGAGCTCGTCGGTCGCCGGCTCACTCGCTGGCTCGCGTCCGAACAGAGGAGTGCATGATGAACGACCACTCACCGTCCGCCGTCCGCGCCACCGACCTCACCCTCGGCTACGCCGGGGAACCGGTCGTGGAGAACGTCGACCTCGACGTCACGCCGGGCGAGATCCTGGTCGTCCTCGGCCACTCGGGCTGCGGGAAGTCCACCCTGCTGCGGGCCATCGCCGGCCTGATCAGGCCCCTGCACGGGGAGGTCGTCGCGGACGGCCGGCGCGTCGTCGGTCCGGACGCCGACCGTGCCCTCGTCTTCCAGGAGGACGCACTGCTGCCCTGGCGCTCGGCCCGGCGCAACGTCGAGCTGCCGCTCGCGGTCCAGGGGGTCGGCCGGACAGGAGCGGCGCCGACGGGCCGAGGAGTGGCTCGCGCGGGTGGGGCTGTCCCGGTTCTCCGAGCGCCTGCCCGGCCAGCTCTCCGGCGGCATGCGGCAGCGGGTGCAGCTGGCCCGGGCACTGGCCGGCGAGCCCGGCGTGATCTGCATGGACGAGCCGTTCGGTGCCCTCGACGCCCAGACCCGGGCCTCCATGCAGCGACTGCTGATCGAGGCCTGGACGGCGTCCGGCTGCACGGTTGTGTTCGTCACCCACGACGTCGACGAAGCCCTCGTGCTCGGCGACCGGATCGTGGTCCTGGGTCGGTACGGCGTGGTCTCCGAGCACCCCGTCGAGCACCCACGGGATCCCGAACGGCCACCCGGGCCGCAGTTCCGGGCCCGGGTGCTGGAGGAGCTGTCCAACACCCAGTCCCTGGCCCCGGTCGACGAGAGGCGGGCGGTCGCATGAGCACCACCCTTCAGGCTCCCCCCGTGACCGAGCGGCGCGAGCTCGAGTGCGACGTCCTCGTCATCGGCGGCGGCACCGCGGGCACGATGGCCGCGATCACGGCCGCCGAGGCCGGCTCCGACGTACTCCTGATGGAGAAGGCGCACGTGCGCCACTCCGGCGCCCTCGCGATGGGGATGGACGGCGTCAACAACGCCGTGATCCCCGGCAAGGCGACACCGGAGGACTACGTCGCGGAGATCACCCGCGCCAACGACGGCATCGTCAACCAGCGGACCGTGCGCCAGACCGCGACCCGCGGCTTCGCGATGGTGCAGCGCCTGGAGAAGTACGGCGTGAAGTTCGAGAAGGACGAGTACGGCGACTACAACGTCCGCCGCGTGCACCGCTCGGGCAGCTACGTGCTCCCCATGCCCGAGGGCAAGGACGTCAAGAAGGTGCTCTACCGGGTCATGCGGAAGCGCGAGATCCGCGAGAAGCTCACGATCGAGAACCGCGTCATGCCGGTGCGCGTGCTCACCGTCGACGGGCGGGCCGTCGGGGCGGTCGGCTTCGACACCCGCAGCGGGGAGTTCGTCACCGTGCGGGCCGGGGCGGTGATCCTCGCGACCGGCGCCTGCGGGCGCCTCGGGCTCCCGGCCAGCGGCTACCTCTACGGGACCTACGAGAACCCGACCAACGCCGGCGACGGCTACGCGATGGCGTTCCACGCCGGGGCGGAGCTCAGCGGCATCGAGTGCTTCCAGGTCAACCCGCTGATCAAGGACTACAACGGACCCGCCTGCGCCTACGTCGCCAACCCGTTCGGCGGCTACCAGGTCAACAACGAGGGCGACCGGTTCGTCGACTGCGACTACTGGTCGGGCCAGATGATGGCCGAGGTCAAGGAGGAGATCGACTCCGCCCGCGGCCCGATCTACCTCAAGCTGACCCACCTGCCCGAGGAGACCATCAGCACGCTCGAGGGGATCCTGCACCACACCGAGCGGCCGACCCGCGGCACCTTCCACGCCGGTCGCGGTCACGACTACCGCACCCACGACGTGGAGATGCACATCTCGGAGATCGGGTTGTGCGGCGGCCACTCGTCGTCGGGGGTGTGGGTGGACGAGAACGCGCAGACCACGGTCGGCGGGCTCTACGCCGCCGGCGACCTGGCCTGCGTGCCGCACAACTACATGATCGGCGCCTTCGTCTTCGGCGACCTCGCGGGAGCGCACGCCTCCGAACACCTCACGACCCCGCCCGCGACCCTTCCCGAGGACCAGGTCGCCGCTGCCCACGAGCTGATCTACCGGCCGCTGCGCAACCCGGACGGGCCGCCGCAGCCGCAGGTGGAGTACAAGCTGCGCCGGTTCGTCAACGACTACGTCGCGCCACCCAAGACCGCAGCCAAGCTGGAGATCGCCCTCGAGTCCTTCGACCGGATGACCGGGGAGCTCCTCGAGATGGGTGCCCGGACGCCGCACGAGCTGATGCGGTGCGTCGAGGTCACGTTCATCCGCGACTGCGCCGAGCTGGCCGCCCGGACCTCCCTGGTCCGCGAGGAGAGCCGATGGGGGCTCTACCACTCCCGGGCAGACATCCCCGCCCGGAACGACGACGACTGGTTCTTCCACCTCAACGTGCGGCGGCGCCCCGACGGCGCCACGGAGCTCCTGCGGCGTCCCGTGGCGTCGTACGTCGTCCCGGTCGAGGACGTCGAGATTCCCGCTGGCGCTCCCCAGGACGTGGCCGTCCTCGGTGTGGTCGAGCCGCGGCAGCATGCGGGCCCGGCCGCCGCGGTGGTCGCCCACGAGGGGAGGCCGAGCTGCACTCGCCGCGGGTGCTCGAGCTGCTCGAGCTCGCCGAGAACGCCCCGGACCTCGCTGCGCTGGAGCCCTATCTGGCCGATCCCGACCCGCAGGTGCGCCGTTCCGCCGTCGCGACCGTCACCGAGGTGGTGCCCGCGGGGACCGGACCGGCGCTGGCGGCCCGGCTCCTCGACGACGAGGAGGCCGTGCGGCACGCCGCTGCCGTAGCCCTGCGCGAGGTGGTCGAGGTGCTGTCGGCTGACGAGGCGACCCGGGCCGCGCTGATGGAGTCACTGTCCGCGCCCGACCCGGTCGCGCGGGCGGCGGTGCTCGACGTGCTGCGCGCCCTCAGGCTGGGGGATGCCGCGACGTTCACCGACGCCTGCTCCGACGACGAGCCGCGGGTCCGCCTGCAGGGCGTCCGCGGGCTGGTCTCGCTCGACGACGTCGCCGGCGTCTCCCGGGCCGGCGGAGATCCCGCCCGCGAGGTGCGGGTGGCGGTGGCCCACGGCCTCGGCACGATCGGGCACGCCGACGCCGCCGTGCCGCTGATCGGGCTGGCCGGCGACACCGAGGCGCTGGTCCGGGCCGCCGCCCTCGAGGCGTCGGCCGGGCTGTCCGGCGTCGAGGAGCTGTGGCGGCTCGCCGTCGCGGGGATCACCGCCCCGGAGTGGCAGGTCCGCGTGGGTGCGGCGCGGGGACTGGCCGCGGCGCCGGCCGAGGTCGCCGTACCCCCGCTGGTGAGTGCCGTCGAGGACCCGCACGCCGACGTCCGGAAGGCGGCCGTGATCACCCTCGCCCGGTGGGCCGACCGCCCCGACGTCGCCGAGGCGCTGGAGCGCGCGACCAAGGACGCCGACGCCGACGTCCGTGGCTACGCCCGCCGGGCGCTTTCGGAGGCCCGGCGGGAACGGCCGGTCAGCCGCCGCTGATCAGGGTCTTCGCCTGGTCGTAGAGCAGGACGACGGAGAAGCCGCCGTAGAACAGGACCGCCCAGACGATGACCACCAGCCGACCACCCTTCAACCCGATCTCGCGGGGCAGCACCCCGCGGTTCAGCTTCAGCAGCAGGATGGAGTAGATGGCCATGACCAGGCCGTTGAGGGCTGCGGCGATCACGAGCAGGACCAGCGGCTGGTCGACGCCCGAGAGCAGGATCACCGAGCCGAACACGATCATCGCCCAGACGGTGATGAAGTAGAGCTTGCTCTCGCTCCAGCGGGTGCTGTCTCGGAGCGCGGTGGTCTTGAGGACGTCGGCGGTCAGCCTGCCCACCATGTCCAGCACGGTCAGGTTGGTCGAGAAGAGCACGACGCTTCCGATCAGCCAGAAGGCCGTGCCGAGCCAGTCTCCCTCGGTCGGCCATGAGCGCCTCGCCCTGGAGCTCGATGAAGGCCAGGTCGGCTTCCCCGCTCGACGGCGCCGGTGCCGACGGTGACGAAGGTCAGCGTCATGAAGGTGAGCAGGGCGGTCGCGCCGATCACGAAGAAGGTGACGAACTGCTCGCGGTCCGCGACCCGCCACCACTCGTTCCAGCGCCGCATGTTCTCCTCGTCGCGGCGGAAGAAGTAGCCGGTCGTGGGAGCGGCGGTCTCCTCGCCGGTGAACGGCGAGACCACCTTCGGGAGCTTGGCGCCCATGCCGAGGCCCTTGTCGCGGACCCAGTTCGACTGGACCAGGTTCATCACGCCACCGGCCCCCGCGAACGCGATGGCGCCCAGCAGGAGGGCGATCGGCAGCTCGCTGATGCCGTCCGGGATCTTGCCGACCTCCACGAAGCCGCGGCCGAGGGCGGCGTACCCCCCGCTGCCGAGCAGTCCGACGATCGTGTAGAGGATGAACAGGATGATCAACGCGACCATGAACATCTGGATCTTCTCGACCGTGCGGTAGACCACGGGGGACACGGTCAGCACCGCCCCGATCAGTACGAGCACGCCGATGGTGACGTAGGGGATCGCGTCCTCGCTGAAGCCGAGCGCGAAGCTGAGGGTGGTGGTCCCGCCGGTCGCCCAGCCCGGCCACATCCACGCGCCGACCGCCATCACGATGAACAGCACGCCCCACGGCTTCCACAGCCGGGTGAACCCGGTGACCGCAGTCTCCCCGGTGGCCAGGGTGTAGCGCTCGATCTCCATGTTCAGGAAGTACTGCGTGCCGACGCCGATCACCACGAGCCAGACCAGCACCAGGCCGACCTGGGAGGTGATGTAGGGCCACAGGAGGTACTCGCCGGAACCGATCGCACCAGCGAGCAGCAGCACGCTCGGCCCGATCACCTTCTTCATCGGTAGCGGCTCGGGAAGGTCGGTGTACTTGACCGCCGGTAGGTGCCGGTCCGGGATCTCTGATCGTTCTGCCTCGTCGCGGGCGGTCCTCGCCTCGCTCATGGCTCCTCCTGCAGGGTCGCCGGGCCACGAGCTGCAGGCGCTGGCCGGCCCGGGTCGTTCGACCGTCGCCCGAGGTGCTTCCGGCCCCCGGAAGGAAACCCCTACAGCCCTCGAACCTAATTCGGTCTAGACCGCGGGGTCAACAGTCGTCCAGCGTCTGGCCGCCTCGGTGCCGTGGGCCTGCCCGGATCGGGCGCCCTGCGCCGTTAGGCTGACCCGGAAGCCAGCCCGAACCCGTCCGATTGCCATCCAACCAACAGAAGGGGAGCCGCCCACCTTGGCATCGATCGAAGCCGTCGGCGCCCGCGAGATCCTCGACTCGCGCGGCAACCCCACCGTCGAGGTCGAGGTCGCCCTCGATGACGGAGCGTTCGCCCGGGCGGCCGTGCCCAGCGGGGCATCCACCGGTGCCTTCGAGGCGGTCGAGCTGCGCGACGGCGGCGACCGCTACCTCGGCAAGGGTGTCGGCAAGGCGGTCGCGGCGGTGATCGAGCAGATCGGGCCGGCCCTCGAGGGGATGGCGGCCGACGACCAGCGGCTGGTCGACCAGCGGCTGCTCGAGCTCGACGCGACCCCCAACAAGGCGAAGCTCGGCGCCAACGCCATCCTCGGCACCTCGCTCGCGGTCGCGCGGGCCGCGGCCGACTCCGCCGGACTGCCGCTCTACCGGTACCTCGGCGGCCCCAACGCCCACCTGCTGCCGGTGCCGATGATGAACATCCTCAACGGCGGCGCCCACGCCGACACCAACGTCGACGTCCAGGAGTTCATGGTCGCCCCGATCGGTGCCCCCACCTTCCGCGAGGCGCTCCGGCAGGGCGCCGAGGTCTACCACGCGCTGAAGGCGGTCCTGAAGAAGAAGGGCCTCGCCACCGGCGTCGGCGACGAGGGTGGCTTCGCCCCCGACCTGGCGAGCAACCGCGACGCCCTCGACCTGATCGCCGACGCGGTCGGCAAGGCCGGGCTCAAGCTGGGCCAGGACGTCGTGCTGGCCCTCGACGTCGCGGCGAGCGAGTTCTGCGAGAAGAACAAGTACACCTTCGAGGGCAAGAAGAAGTCCGCCGAGGAGATGACCACCTACTACGCCGACCTGGTGTCGTCGTACCCCATCGTCTCGATCGAGGACCCGCTCGACGAGGACGACTGGGACGGCTGGAAGGCGATCACCGACCAGCTCGGGTCGCGCACCCAGCTGGTCGGCGACGACCTGTTCGTCACCAACGTCGAGCGGCTGGCCCGCGGCATCAGCGGTGGCCAGGCCAACGCGCTGCTGGTGAAGGTGAACCAGATCGGCTCGCTCACCGAGACCCTCGACTCGGTGGAGCTGGCCCACCGCAACGGGTTCCGCTGCATGATGAGCCATCGCTCCGGCGAGACCGAGGACACCACGATCGCCGACCTCGCGGTCGCGACCAACTGCGGCCAGATCAAGACCGGCGCGCCCGCCCGCTCCGAGCGGGTCGCCAAGTACAACCAGCTGCTGCGCATCGAGGACGAGCTCGGCGACGCCGCCCGGTACGCCGGCGCCGCGGCGTTCCCGCGGTTCGGGGGCTGAGCAGCGGCCATGGCACAGCGGCGCAGCGCGCGGGGCGGTCCCGGTGGCAGCCGGCGACCCGGTGGCCGGGGAGCACCCCAGCGGTCCCGCACCACCGCGCGCCGCGGCGTCCCCCGCGGCCGGGCAGCGCCGGCCACGCTTCACCGGTCGCGCCGCGATCCTGGTCCTCGTGGTGGCCGTGCTCACCGTCTCCTATGCGTCCTCGCTGCGGGCCTATCTCCAGCAGCGGTCCCACATCGCCGACCTCAAGGCCCAGATCGCCGAACGCTCGGAGAGCATCGACGACCTCGAGCGCGAGAAGCGTCGCTGGAACGACCCGGCCTACGTCCAGGCCCAGGCTCGGGAGCGGTTCGGCTACCTGATGCCCGGCCAGACGTCGTACGTCGTCCTCGGCGAGGACGGCAAGCCGCTCGAGAGCGACACCGACCTGCCCGACCCCTCCGACGTGCGGGAGCGCGAGCCGGAGGCGTGGTGGGGCCCGGTCTGGCAGTCCACGGAGCTCGCGGGCGACCCGCCGCGCCACCAGGCCCCGCCGGCCACCGACATCAAGGCCCCGGCCGGGAAGCGCCGGTGATCGATCCGTCCGACGAGGCAGCCGTGGCCGCCCAGCTCGGCCGCGCGCCCCGGGCGATCCACGAGGTCGGCCACCGGTGCCCCTGCGGCAACCCCGACGTGGTGACCACCGAGCCCCGGCTGCCCGACGGGACGCCCTTCCCGACCACCTTCTACCTCACCTGCCCGCGCGCCGCCTCCCGGATCGGCACCCTGGAGGGGTCGGGCCTGATGAAGGAGATGCAGGACCGGCTCGCGACCGACCCATCGCTGGCGGACGCCTACGAGGCTGCCCACCGGCGCTACCTCGACGCCCGGGCCGGGCTGGCCAGCGAAATCGGGCAGAGCGTGCCCGAGATCGAGGGCGTGTCGGCCGGCGGGATGCCGGACCGGGTGAAGTGCCTGCACGTGCTCGCGGCCCAGTCGCTGGCCCAGGGCCGCGGCGTCAACCCGCTCGGCGACGAGGTCCTCGACCTGCTCGGCGCGTGGTGGGAGCCGGGCCCGTGCGTGGAGGCCCCGGTGGACGAATGATCGCCGCGGTCGACTGCGGCACCAACACCATCAAGCTCCTGATCGGCGAGCCCCCTGACGTGGCGGTGCGCGAGACCCGGATGGTCCGGCTCGGTCAGGGCGTCGACCGGACCGGCCGGATCTCCGAGGAGGCCCTGGCGCGGGCGTTCGCCGCGGTGGACGAGTACGCCGCCCTGGTCCGTGAGCACGACGTCTCGCGGATCCGCTTCTGCGCCACCTCCGCGACCCGCGATGCCGCGAACGGAGACGTCTTCGCGGCCGGCGTCCGCGAGCGGCTGGGCGTCTCCCCGGAGGTGCTGACCGGTGACGAGGAGGCCGCCCTCGCCTTCGACGGCGCCGTGCGTCACCTCCGGACCCCGCCGGCCACCCCGGTGCTGGTCGTGGACATCGGCGGCGGGTCCACCGAGCTCGTCCTCGGTGGGGCCACCCCCGACGCGGCCCACTCGATGGACGTCGGCTCGGTCCGGCTGCACGAGCGCCACCTGCACGACGACCCGCCGACACCCGCCCAGGTCCGGGCCTGCGTCGAGGACATCGACGCCACCCTCGACGAGAGTCCGGTCGACCCGGCATCGGCGGCCACGGTCGTCGGCGTGGCCGGGACGATCCTGTCGGTGGTGGCCGGGGTGCTGGACCTGCCGGCGTACGACCGCGACGTGCTCGACCAGTCCGTCGTCGCGGTCACGCAGGTCCACGACTTCGTCGACCGGCTGGTCGCGATGCCGCTCGAGGAGCGCCTCGCCCTGCCCTGGATGCACCCGGGTCGCGCCGACGTGATCGACGCCGGGAGCGCTGATCCTCTCGCGCGTGCTGCGCCGCACCAGCGTGGAGTCGATGGTCGCCTCGGAGGCCGACATCCTGGACGGAATTGCGTGGTCCATCGCCGGGTGAAAGGTTTGGACCGAACCCGCAGGGGAACGGAGGCACCATGAGCGATCCGACCACTCAACGATCCGACGAACCCATCGGCGCCCTCGTCCACCGGCTCTCCGAGCAGATCCCCGAGCTGGTGCGCAGCGAGCTGCGCCTGGCCCAGGCCGAGCTCACCGAGAAGGGGAAGCGCGCGGGCCTGGGCATCGGGATGTTCAGTGCCGCCGGGCTGCTCGCCTTCCTCGGCATCTCGACCCTGGTCGCGACCGCCGTCATGGCGCTGGCGCTCGTGCTCCCGGGCTGGGCCGCCGGGCTGATCGTGGCGGTCCTCCTGTTCGCCGGAGCCGGCGTCGCCGCGCTCGTGGGCAAGAAGGAAGTCGAGCAGGCGACTCCACCAGCGCCTGAACGGACCATCGCCAACGTCCGCGAGGACGTCGCCACCGTCAAGGGAGGCCACTCATGACCACCACACCCAGCGATCGCTCCACCATCCAGCGTCAACGGCTCGTCGCCCGACGCGATCGAGGCCGACATCGAGCGCCAGCGAGAAGAGCTGGCCGACACCGTCTCGGCCCTGCAGGAGCGCCTCGACGTCAAGAGCCGGGCCAAGGCGAAGGCCTCCGAGCTGCGGGACCGCGCGACCACCGACGACGGCAAGCCACGCCCCGAGGTCGCCGCCCTCACCGCTGCGGCGTTCGCGGGCATGGTCGGCCTGGTCGTGTGGCGCCGCCGACACCGCTGAGCGCTGACTGCTGCCGCACCCCGCCAACCGGGGGCCGTTCGCCTCGCCGGTCCCGCCCGGCTCCGGCTGGCCGGAGGACCCGGCCACGACGTCGACACCGGTCGCCGGACCGCCGCGCAGGTACGCCGGCTCGCCACCACCGACGACCTCGACGAGCTGGGGGCGCGGATCTCCGTGTGCCGCGCCTGCCCCCGCCTGGTGCGGTGGCGCGAGGACGTCGCGCGGGACAAGCGCGCGTCGTTCGCCGACCAGCCCTACTGGGGCCGCCCCATCGCCGGCTGGGGCGCCGACGACCCGGGCATCCTGATCCTCGGCCTGGCGCCCGCGGCGAACGGCGGCAACCGCACCGGCCGGGTCTTCACCGGCGACAGCTCCGGCGACTGGCTCTTCGCCAGCCTGCACCGGGTCGGGCTCGCCACTCTGCCGACCTCCACCCACGCCGGCGACGGCCAGCGGCTGGTCGGGGCCAGGATGGTGGCGACCGTCCGCTGCGCCCCACCCGCCAACAAGCCCACCGTGGCCGAGCGCGACACCTGCGCCCCGTGGCTGCGGGCCGAGATCGACCTGCTGTCCGCGTCGGTGCGCGTGGTGGTCGCCCTCGGGGCCTACGGCTGGGGCGCCGCGCTCGCGGCGTACCGCGACGCGGGGTACGACGTCCCGCGCCCGCGCCCGAAGTTCGCCCACGCCGCCGAGGCCGACCTGGGCGGGGTCACCCTCCTGGGCTGCTACCACCCCAGCCAGCACAACACGTTCACCGGGCGGCTCACCCCGGAGATGCTGGACGACGTGTTCCTCCGCGCCCGGGCGCTGGCAGACTCTTCAGCGTGAGCCTCCACGCGATCACCGTCCTCGGCCACGACCGCCCCGGCATCATCGCCGAGACCACCGGCAAGCTGGCGGGGCTGGGCCTCAATCTCGAGGACTCCACCATGACGCTGCTGCGTGGTCACTTCGCGATGATGCTGGTCTGCGCCGGCTCGGCCAGCGACGTCGAGATCGAGTCCGCACTCGCGCCGCTCACCGGCGACGGGACCCTCACCGTGACCGTGCGCGAGGTGCCGGAGGAGCAGGCCTGGGCCACCGAGGGCACATCCTGGGTGCTGACCGTCCACGGCGGCGACCGACCCGGCATCGTCTCCTCGATCGTCGGCGAGGTCGCGAAGGTGGGCGGCAACATCACCGACCTCACGACGCGGCTGTCGGGCGACCTCTACCTGCTCATCGCCGAGATCGACCTCCCGGCCTCGACCGACGTCGCGGGCGGTCGAGGCCGCGATCAAGGCCGTCGCCGCGTCGCTCGGGGTGGGCGCCACCCTGCGCCCGGCCGAGGCCGACGACCTGTGACCGACTCCCTCGTCAACGACCTGGTGGCGTCCTGGTCGGAGACGGAGCTCGGTGTGCCGGGGCGGGTGCTGCCGGTGGTGAGGGCGCCTGCGGTGGTGCTCTCGTCGGTCGGCGAGGCGGTGGACCCGGTGGTGCCCGCGACCGTGCAGCTGGCCGCCGACCTGGTCGCGACCATGCGGGTGAGCCCCGGCTGCGTCGGCCTCGCGGCACCCCAGGTGGGCGTGGCCGCCAGCGTCTTCTGCGTCGACGTCTCGCAGCACCCGAAGACCAGGGACCACCACGGCACCTTCGTGCTGTGCAACGCTGAGGTCGTGGAGGCGTCCCGCAACGAGAAGGCCCGCGAGGGCTGCCTGAGCGTCCCCGACTTCACCGGTGACGTGAAGCGGGCCACGCGGCTCGTCGTACAGGGCCGACTGCCGGGGACCGGGCGAGAGGTGCGCGTCACCGCGAACGCCTTCGAGGCCCGCGCGCTCCAGCACGAGATCGACCACTGCGACGGACTGCTCTTCCTCGACCGGGTCGCCGGCGCGCACGCGATCCACCCCCGCAAGACCTACTTATGACCCGCAGACGTCTCCGACCGCCCCCGTATCCCAATCGGCAGAGGAAGTCGCCTTAAAAGCGATCCAGTCTGGGTTCGA
>CAWEVA010000020.1:0-131757 GCA_963812345.1 uncultured Actinomycetota bacterium | reverse complement strand
GAGGCCGGCCAGGATCGCGGCCCCGGCCTCCTCGGTCGAGGCGGTGCCGCCGAGATCGGGGGTGCGGGTGGTGGGGTCGGCCAGGGACGACTCCGCGGCCCGCAGGACCTGGGCCGACGCGTCACCGTGGCCGAGGTGCTCCAGCATCATCGCCGCCGACCAGACGGCGGCGACCGGGTTGGCGACTCCCTTCCCGGCGATGTCGGGCGCCGAGCCGTGCACCGGCTCGAACATCGACGGGAACTCTCCGCTCGGGTCGAGGTTGGCGGACGGCGCGAGGCCGAGCGAGCCGGCCACGGCGGCGGTCAGGTCCGAGAGGATGTCGCCGAAGAGATTGCTGCCCACGATGACGTCGAAGCGCGCCGGGTCCAGGACCACGGCGGCGGCCAGGGCGTCGATGTGCAGCTGGTCCCACTCGACGCCGGGGTACTCCTCGGCCACCTCGCGGACCACCTCGTCCCAGAACGGCATCGTGTGGACGATGCCGTTGGACTTCGTGGCCGACGTCAGCCGGCCCCTGCGCTGCTGCGCGAGCTCGAAGGCGTGGCGGACGATCCGGGTCACGCCCACGCGCGTGAACACCGACTCCTGGACCGCCATCTCGTCGGGGAAGCCGCGGTTCAGCCGGCCGCCGATCTCGCTGTACTCGCCCTCGACGTTCTCCCGTACGACGACCAGGTCCAGCCGTCTCCTCCGCGCACCGGACTGTCGACGCCGGCGAAGGCCCGGGCCGGCCGCACGTTGGCGAACTGGCGGAAGGCCCGTCGGATCGGGATCAGCAGCCCCCACAGGGACACGTGGTCAGGCACACCCGGCCAGCCGACCGCGCCGAGCAGGATGGCGTCGAAGCCGCGGAGCACGTCGATCGCGTCGTCGGGCATCATCGCGCCCTGTCTCGACGTACCGCTCGCACGACCAGTCGAAGTCCTCGTAGTCCAGCTCGAGGCCGTGCGACGGCGCGACGGCGTCCAGGACCGAGCGCGCGACCGCGGTCACCTCGGGGCCGATCCCGTCGCCCGGGATGACCGCGATCCGCTGGTTCGACCATCAGGTGGCGTGCACCGGGCCTAGCCGAGCCCGAAGACCGGGATCAGCAGCGGCAGGAAGATCAGGATCAGGATCGCCCCGATGACGTCGAAGCTGATCCCCGACCGGATCATCTTGGTGATCGGGACGGTGCCGGAGCCGTAGACCACGGCGTTCTGCGGCGTGGACACCGGCAGCATGAACCCGAACGACGCCGCGAACGTCGCCGCGAGCGCGGGCACGAACGGGTTGATGCCGGCCGCGGCGGCGATCGGGATGATGATCGGCACCACCACGGCCGCGGACGCGGTGTTGGACGTCGTCTCCGAGACGACGATGGCGAGCAGCACCGCGAAGATCGTGATCGCGACGGCGCTGGTCAGGCCGAGCGCGTTGTAGCTGCCCTTGCCGATCGTCTCGGCGAGACCGGTGTCGGCCAGCAGCGTCCCGAAGATGACGCCGCTCCCGAACAGCACGATCGTCCCCCAGTCGATCCGGGCCGCGTCGCTCCAGTTCAGGGTGAACTCCCGCTTCGGCCAGTCGGTCGGCAGCATGAAGAGCAGCGAGGCACCCAGGACGGCGACCACGCCCTCGTCGAGACGGGTGGAGACCGTCTCGTACGCCGTGGAGTCGCCGCCGGCGACCAGGGCCACGATGCCGGGCAGGATCCAGAACGAGACCGTGAACGACGAACGCGATCAGCGTGTTCTTCTCGGCCCGGCTCAGCGAACCCATCGCGCGGCGCTCCTCGTCGACGTACTCCGCGACGCCGGAGATCTTCTTGATCTCGGGCTTGTTGAGCAGCAGCAGGATGATGACCAGCGCGACGAACATCAGCGCACAGACGGGCAACGCCAGCCCCATCCACTGCGCGAACGGGATCGCCTCGCCGGTCGCCTCCTCGATGAGTGCGCGGCCGATCAGGTTGGGCGGGCTGCCGACCGGGGTGAGCAGGCCGCCGACGCTGGCGCCGTAGGCCAGCATCAGCATGATCGCGACGCCGACGCGGAGCCTGGTCGGGTCGAAGTCCGAGATGTCCTCGCCGGCCTCGATCCGCTTGTCCTGGATCAGGTTGGCGATCACCGCCAGGATCCCGATCGCGGTCGGCAGCAGCATCGCCACGGTGGCGGTGTTGGAGACGAACGCCGAGATCGAGCAGGTGATCAGGCCGAAGGCGATGATGACCTTGGTGGTGCTGTTGCCGACACCCGGCAGCGCGAGGATGCGGAACGCGAACCTCCGCGCCAGCCCGTGCTTGAGCATCGACTGGGCGAGGATGAACGCGCCGATGAAGGTGAAGATCGTGCCGGAGCCGAACGGCGCGAGCACTGTGTCGGCGTCTTCCCCGACGCCCAGCAGGATCAGCAGCGCCGCGCCGACGAGTCCGGCGACCGGGATCGGGATCGGCTCGGTGATCCACATGATGATGACGGCGAGCAGGACCGCGGCCACCGTCTGCTGTTCCGCGGGCAGGTCGAGCGGCAGGAAGTAGAGGACGACGCCGGCGACCGGGGCCAGGACGTACCCGACGTTTCGGCGCCGGCGCTCGAAGCGCTCCTCGCCCTCGGAGAGCTTCTGCTCGCCGAGGCTCTTGTACGTCGTGCCGCCGAGGAGTCGCTCCTCGACGTCGACGCGTTTCCCCGCGGACGCAGGCGCTCGGCCGGTCGCTGCTGGTCGTGGTCATGACTTCTCCCAGGTTGCCTGGCCCCCGAGGTCTAGACCGCTGTGGCGGCAGTCACAGTCCTAGCAAGGTCTGTTCGGTATTCGCAACCCTCGTTCTCGTCGGTGGTCGCTCCCTGCGGGTGGTCCCCGAAACTGTTGCAGGGCGTTGACCGTCAGCCGGCGGCGTCACCGAGGGCAGCGTCGATGCGCCGGTGCGCCTCCCAGATCTCCTCGGGCAGGCCGTCGAACTGCGCGAGGTGCTCCTCGCGGTGGCCGATCTCCTGGCGCCACCGGTCGACGTCGATGGTCAGGATCGTGTCGAGGTCCTCGCGCGTGATGTCGACGCCCTCCAGGTTGAGCTCCTCCTCGGTCGGGAGGATGCCGACCGGTGTCTGCCGGCCCTCGACCTCGCCGTGCTTGAGCTGCAGCAGCCAGAGCAGGGGACGCAGGTTGTCGCTGTAGCCGGGCCACAGGAAGTGCCCGTCCTCGGGATCGCGCTGGAACCAGTTCACGTGCGCGAAGATCGGCTGCTCACGGGCCTCACCGATGATCTTCAGCCAGTGGGCGGCGTAGGCGCCCTCGGAGTAGGACATGAAGGGCCGCATCGACATCGGGTCGTACCGGAGCTGCCCCTCGACCCCCTCGGCGGCGTACGTCGCCTCGGCGCCCAGGGTCAGGCCGTCGTACACGCCCTCGGCCAGGTCCGTGATCGCGCGGATCAGCGGCTCCCGGTCGCGGGTGCGGCCGCCGAAGATGATGGCGTCGATCGGCACGCCGCGGGGGTCCTCGAAGTCGGCGGCGACGTTGGGCACGTTGGCCAGCGTCGTCGTGAACCGGCTGTTCGGGTGCGCCCACGGCGAGTCGTCGCCGTCCTCCCGCTCGGAGACGAGGTTGCCCTTCCAGTCCCGCCAGCCGGTGACGTCCGCGGGAGGCGCCGGAGTCCGGCCCTCCCACCACACCTCGTGGGTGTCCTCGTTGTAGGCGACGTTGGTGAACAGCGCCTGGGTGCCGGCGCCCACCGACGCCAGTGCGGTCGGGTTGGTCTCCTCGTTGGTGTCCTTGGCGACGCCGAACACCCCGAACTCCGGGTTCATCCCGTAGAGCCGGCCGTCGTCGGGGTTCACCCACAGCCAGGCGATGTCGTCGCCGTAGAACGTCACGCGGTAGCGGTCGCCGAGGGCGTCGGGCGGCAGCATCATCGCCAGGTTGGTCTTGCCCGAGGCGCTCGGGAAGCCGCCGCAGACGTGGTAGGTCTGCCCGGTCTCGTGGTCCTCGATCCCGATCAGCATGAACTGCTCGGCGAGGAACTCGCCGGACGCCCAGCCGTCGTACGCCGCCTGGCGCAGGCCGTGGGCGATCTTGCCCAGCAGCGCGTTGCCGCCGTACGACGACCCGAAGTGCAGGATCGTGCGCTCGTCGGCGACGGTGACGAAGTAGCGCTGGTCGTCGTCGGTGCCCTGGCCGAGGTTCTCCAGGTCGCCGGTGACGTGGACCGCGCGCACGAAGTAGTTCGGGGTCGTCGAGGTTCTCGACGTGCTTCACGCCCACCCGTGCCATCCGGATCATGTGCAGCACGACCGTGCGGTGGTCGGTGAGCTCGACGCCGACGGCGTAGCCGCTCCAGCGGGGAGCCGGGTGGCGCCATCAGGTAGGGGACGACGTACATCGTCTTGCCCTTGGACGCCCCGCGCATCCGCTCCTCGAGCATCGGCTTCATCTCCGAGGACGGGCGCCAGTTGTTGTAGGCGCCGGCGTCGTCCGGGTTGCTCGTGGCCACGATCGTCCGCTCCTCGGAGCGGGCGGTGTCCTTGTGGTAGCTGCGTGAGTAGTAGCGGCCCTCTCCGGCCGGAAGGAGCTCGCCGGCCGCGAGTGACTCCTCGATCAGCCGGGCGTCGTCGGCCGCGTCGACGACCTCGATCCGCTCGGCCCCGGTGAGCTCCGCCCAGTGGCGCACGTAGTCGCGCACCCGCGGGTTCTTCAGCCCCGCGTCGTCCAGGGCCTGGTCCACGTCGGCCATCGAAACTCCCGTTCCTCTGCGGTCCGCCTTGCCCTGACGGTAGCGGTCCGGGGCGCGGGTCTCACTCGTCGGCCGGGATTCGTCACGGAGGAACGTCCGGTCGGCTCGCCCGGTCAGGAGTCGAGCGCCTCGCGCGCACTGCGCACGTCGTCGGTGCCGAACACCAGGCGTACGCCGCCGAAGGTCGTGTAGGCCAGGTCGATGTTCACGTTGGCGCCGGCGAGCCGACGAGCCACCTCACCGAGAGCGCCGGGCTCGTCCGCGACGCTGACCACGAAGACCTCACGCTCGTCGGCGACGGGCATGCCGGCGTTGGTGAGCGCGTCCCGCAGGGTCTCGAGTCCCTCGTCGGCGACGAGTACGTGCACGACGCCCTTGCCCTCGCCGGTGAAGGCGGCGAAGCCGTCGATGTTCACGCCGGCGGCGCCCGTGACCTCACCGAGTCGCGCGAGCTCGCCCGGCCGGTCCTCGAGGATCACCGTCACGTCGTAGGCCATCACCCTGATGGTGCACCCCGCGGCCACGAGGGGGACGTGATCGAGGACTCGATGCAGGGACAGCGGATGAGCCCAGTTTCGGCGGCGCCGCAGGACTCCGCCTGGTCCACGGAGCGTTCGATACCCGAAGACCGCGACGATTTGAGGCATGATTGGCCCGTGGGGGCCACGACAGACGCGAGAGGGGACGCGCTCCGCGTCCGCCTCGCGGCCGACCCTGTCAGCGTCTCGGCGGCGCGGCGGTTCGTCACGGACGGTCTGGTGTCCTGGGAACGCACCGCCCTGATCGACAGCGCGACGCTGTGCGTCAGCGAGCTGGCCGGCAACGCCGCGCTGCACGCCGCCTCCACCTTCATGGAGATCGCCCTGCAGCCGCTGGGGAAGGCCGTCCGGGTCAGCGTCGAGGACGACGGCGCCGTTCCCGCAGAGGTGGTCGCGCCGCGGGCGACGTTCACCGAGCCGGAGGTCGTCGACGGCTTCTCCATCGATGACGAGCCGACCACCGGGCCGCGGGCTGGCGATCGTGTCGGTGCTGGCGCGCGACTGGGGTGTCGAGCACACGCCCGAGGGCAAGCGCGTGTGGGCCGAGCTCACCGAGAACGAGCCGGAGCACGAGGTCGCCGGCGCCGAGGACCGACCCGGTCGAGGACCCGGCCCCGTCCCAGGGTG
This sequence comes from uncultured Actinomycetota bacterium, assembly GCA_963812345.1. GTDB lineage: Bacteria > Actinomycetota > Actinomycetes > Propionibacteriales > Nocardioidaceae > Nocardioides. The sequence goes on along the minus strand of CAWEVA010000020.1, from coordinate 125,886 downwards.
CGCGCTCCCTCCCGGCTGGGCGCTGGTCCGGCTCGCCGGCTGCCCGGTGGAGCTGAGCCTGCGCCAGGACGAGCACCTCGACGAGCTGGTGCGCGAGCTGCAGCTCATCTCCGCAGACCGGGGCAGACAACCGCTCCCAGGCCCTGGCGGCACAGATCCAGGACCTGTTGATCAGCCCCGCCCATGCCCGCTTCACCGGGCGTCGGCTCGCTGAGCAGGCGGCGGCCGCGGGCCGACGACGTGGTCGACATCGACATGGCCATGCCGCGCGAGTTCAGCACCATGGTCGAGCGGCTCCAGCAGGCTGTGATGGCGGCCGACGAGCTGTGCGAGCAGATGGAGCTGCTCACGGTTGCCTCACCGCCGGAGCTGCGGGCGCTGCGGGCGTGGATGACCCGTGAGCTCGTTGCGCAGATCGAGCACGGGGAGCCTCCCTTGTCCTGGTCCGACTGGCTGCGAGGCGACGCCTGACAGCTTCTCCCGGTCGCCTTGTCGTACGGCGGCCGTAGGCTGCGGACATGGAGATGCGGCTGGAGGTGGTGACGGTCCCGGTGAGCGACATCGACCGGGCCAAGGACTTCTACCTGTCGGTCGGGTTCAATGCCGACCACGACCACACGGTCAGCGAGGACCTGCGCTTCGTCCAGATGACCCCGCCCGGGTCCGGCTGCTCGATCTCGTTCGGCAAGGGTCTGACCAAGATGACCCCCGGGTCCCTGGACAACCTGATGATGGTCGTGCCCGACGCCGACGCCGTACGTGCCGAGCTGCTCGAGCGCGGGGTCGAGGCGAGCGAGGTCGACGAGCAGGCCTTGGGGACGGTTCGTCTACTTCGCAGACCCGGACGGCAACGGGTGGGCGCTGCAGCAGCTGCCCGAGTGGAGCAGCGGAGCCGGCGGGAGCGGCGAGAACCCGAACGTCTGACACCGCGAATCCCGGCTCAGTCGACGACGACCGGTGGCACGCCCTCGTCGTCGAGGAGGTGGGCCTCCTCGCGCTTGCGCGGGAGCATCAGCGCCGGGATCAGGGTCAGCACGACGAGGACCCAGGCGACCCAGTAGGTCTGCGCGAACGCCTCGGCGGCGTCGACCAGGCCCCGCGCCACGGCAGCAGGGTCGAGGTCCAGTCGGGCGAACTCGTCCGGGTTGGTGTTGGAGAGGATCGCCGCCTGGGTCTCGGTGAGGCCGTCGGGCAGACCCGGGATGTTCTCGGTGCCGGGGATGACCGGCGAGTCGTTGAGGTGGTTGGTGAGCAGGACCGACATCAGTGCCACGCCGACACGAGGACGAGATCTGCTGCGTGATGTTGAGCAGCGTCGAGCCGCGGGCGACCTCGTGGTTGGCCAGCGTCTTCAGCGCCGAGGTGAACACCGGCATCATCGTGGCGCCCATGCCGAGACCCATCACGAACAGCGTGACGATGAGCTGCGGGTACGGCGTGGTGGCGGTGACCTGGGTGAGGCCGAACATGCCGATGATGATGCCGAGCAGGCCGAACGGCACGATCCGGCCGACCGGCATCTTGTCGACGAGCCGACCGGCGATCGGCATCGTCACCATGGCGCCGATGCCCTGGGGTGCGACGAGGAGGCCGGCGTCGAGCGTGGACTCGCCGCGGATCTGCTGGAAGTACGTCGGCACCAGCAGCAGCGCGCCGAAGAACGCCGCGGCGAACATGAACATCGTGATGACCGAGATGGTGAGGTTGCGGTTCCTGAACAGCCTCAGGTCCAGCAGCGGGTGCTCGGGGCGGAAGGAGTGCCACACGAAGGCGAGCATCAGCAGGACGCCCACGAGCATCGACACCCACACCCGGGGCGCGCTGAAGTCGCCGCCTTCGGCAGGCAGCGACGAGACGCCGAACAGGAACAGCGCCAGGCCGGGCGACATCAGCGCCATGCCGACGAAGTCGAAGGACTCCGAGGGCTCGGGGCTGTCCTTCACGAGCACGAACCAGGCGTAGATGAGCGCTCCGATGCCCAGCGGCACGTTGATCAGGAAGATCCAGTGCCAGCTGGCCGCCTCGATCAGCCAGCCGCCGAGGATCGGGCCCATGATCGGGCCGAGCAGCATCGGCACGCCGAGGATCGCCATCAGGCGGCCCATCCGGTGCGGGCCGGCGGCGCGGGTCATGATCGTCATGCCCAGCGGCATCAGCATGCCGCCGCCGAGCCCCTGCAGCACCCGGAACGCGATCAGCACGTTGATGTCCCAGGCCGTCGCGCACAGCGCGGATCCGGCGGTGAACAGGAGCGATCGCGGTCATGTAGAGCCGCTTGGTGCCGAACCGGTCGGCGGCCCACCCGGTCATCGGGATCACGGTGGCCAGGGCCAGGGTGTAGCCGGTGACCGTCCACGCGACGTGCGAGTAGGCGATCGGATCGTCCGGGGTGCCGAACTCCTGCCTGGAACGTCGGCAGCGCGACGTTGACCACCGTGATGTCGAGGATCGACATGATCGCGCCGAGCACGACCACGCCGGCGATCTTCAGGACCGCACCGTCGATGTGGTCGGGGTGCTGGGAGTTCAGGCTCTGCGCAGACATCTCCGCGCGAGCCTACGCCGCCTCACCGACGCTGGCCTGGTGCCGGAAGTACCGATCGCGCCGCTCGAGCCAACCGGCTGGTCGCCGTGTTCCACGGCTCCACGTCGGTGGCGTCCCACGCGTAGGTGGGGACACCGTCGCGGACCAGGGTGCAGAGCTCGGGGATCGACAATTCTGCTGCGGACCAGGAGTAGAGCGCGCCAAGCCGGGGCTGGATCATGCCCAGGTCGAGGAGCCGCCCGAAGCCGTGCTCCTGGTCGACGTACCACTGGAGGTCCCTGGTCAACGGGTAGCTGTCGGGCATCACGCGTGAGAGCGAGACGAAGATCCCGGTGATGGTGAGTCGAGGATCGCCGAGGACCGGGCCGGCGGGCCACAGCCAGCTCAGCGCCAGCCGGGGTGCGGCGACGAGGGCGTGCGCGAAGAGGACCCGCACCAGGATCAGGTTGAGGAAGAAGCGCTCGGGGTGAGTCTCTGACTCGGCCAGCTCGCGCTGGTCGAGGTACGCCGCAACGATGCTGGCGTTGTGAGCGCGGTACCAGTTCCGGGTCGAAGGACGCTCGGCGAACTCCATGCAGCACGAGGCGCTCCAGGACGATGGCGGGCCACTCAGGCCCAGCGAGTGAGCCCGCGCCTCCGCCGTGTCCCGGAGCAGCCGCTCGTTGACGGACCGCCACCAGGGGCTGCCGGGGGACCCACCGTCCGGTGGGTTGAGGAGGCCGCGGCGCAGCTGCCAACCCATGAAGCCCAGCGCCGCCCGCCGGTACGGCAGATGCAGCTCCGGCCGCCCGGGCTCCGCCTCGTACAGCGACCCCATCAACGCGACCCGTCCTGCCGGGTCGTCGCGCACCGAGGCGACGAGGTCAGCGGCGTACTCCTGGGCGGTCGGCACACCTCATTGTCAGCCGGGTCGGCCGAGGAGCGGCTGGGCAGCCCCCGGCTCGACCTCGTCCGTGGGGTCCTCGGGCTCCCAGCGCAGCAGGTCGCCGGGCTGGCAGTCGAGGGCCTCGCACAGGGCTGCGAGGGTGGTGAAGCGGACGGCCTTCGCGCGGCCGTTCTTGAGCACCGCCAGGTTGGCCGGCGTGATCCCGACGCGTTCCGCGAGCGTGCCCACGGCCATCTTGCGCCTGGCGAGCATCACGTCGACGTCGACGATGATCGGCATCAGATCACCTCGTCCAGCTCGGACTTGAGGTGGTGCGCCTCGGCGTCGAGGGCGACGGCCTGGGCCAGCAGCATCCGCAGCACGAGAACGACCAGGGCGACGCCGGCGACGACCAGCGAAAGCCCGCAGATGAGCCCGACGATGCCGGGCGCCACGGCCTCGCCGGGTGCGAGGGTGACCGCGAGCCCGAACGTGAGCAGGGAGGCTGCGGCGATCGCGCCGATCACGATGTCGACGTACCGGAACGCCGCGTGGGAGAAGACCGTGCCGCGCCGGACCATCGTCAGCAGGCGCCACACGCAGACCGCGGTGACCTGCATGGTCACGATGCCCAGGACCACGATGACGACGAGCGAGGTCCGAACCCCGGAGGGCGCCTCGTCGAGGTCGACCCAGAGCAGCGGCACCATGACGGCCTGGACGAACAGCGAGCCGGCGAGCGCGATCGCGAGCACGATCCGCAACGCGAGGACGGTCAGACTTCCCATGGAGCCTCCTGTGGTCGAAGAACAACAGGAAGATATCGATAAACGGTAGATACCGCAAGGGATTCGATGTGTGGCCCAATCGCGGGTCGGGGGACGAGAATGGCGGCACGGCGTACGTTTCGAGCGAGGAGCACCCATGGCCGTCGAGCTGAACCACACCATCGTCAAGTGCACCGACAAGCACGCGTCGGCGCAGTTCCTGGTCGAGATCCTGGGGCTGCCGGAGCCCACGACGTACGGCCCGTTCGTCGTCGTCCAGGTCGCCAACGGGGTGTCGATGGACTACGCCGACGACCACGGCCAGGTCCATCCACAGCACTACGCGTTCATGGTGGGCGAGGACGAGTTCGACCAGATCCAGGCCCGGATCGTCGACCGGGGCCTTACCTTCTGGGCCGACCCGTTCCACCGCACCGAGGGCGAGATCAACACCAACGACGGCGGACGCGGCCTCTACTGGGAGGACCCGGACGGCCACAACCTGGAGATCATCACCGTCCCGTACGGCGGTGGCTGAAATGGAGTTGGGCGCTTTCTCGGTCAGCCTGTCGGTCAAGGACATCGCAGCGTCGCGCGAGTTCTACGAGAAGCTCGGCTTCTCGGTCTTCGGCGGCGACCAGGAGCAGAACTGGCTGATCCTCAAGAACGGCGATGTGGTGATCGGTCTCTTCCAGGGCATGTTCGAGCGGAACATGCTGACCTTCAACCCCGGTTGGGACCAGGGTGCGCAGGCGCTTGAGTCCTTCACCGACGTGCGGGAGCTGCAGCGTCAGCTGAAGGCACAGGGTGTCGAGCTCATGGACGAGGCCGACGAGACCACCAGTGGCCCGGCCAGCTTCATCGCCGTCGACCCCGACGGCAATCCCGTCCTCGTCGACCAGCACGTCTGAGGACGCGATCGGTCGCTACACTCAGCCCTGCGGCGCACCGTCAGGGCACCGTGAGGACGACCTTGCCCGCGACATGACCCTGCTCGAAGTACCTGATGGCGTCGGCCGCCTGGTCGAGTGGATAGGTCCGGTCGATGACTGGCGTGACCTTGCCGGCCTCGATCAGCTCCGTCAGGTCGACGAGAAGGTCCTGGGTCTCCCGGTACATGAGCCCGATCAGCTTCTGCTTTCGCCCGATCGATCGGAAGGGTGCGCCGAGCTGCCGCTGGAACCCGCCCAGCCAGCGGCCTCCGCCTTCGCCGCCGACGATCACGAGGACACCGTCGCCAGCGAGCGCGCGGCGCACCAGTGAAAGCGGCCGTCTCCCGGCGGTGTCGATGATGACGTCGAACTGCCGCGTGCCGTCGGCGAAATCCTCTCGGGTGTAGTCGATGACGTCGTCCGCGCCGATGCTGCGCACGAGCTCGACCTTCGAGGAGCTGCAGACTCCGGTGACGTGCGCGCCCATTGCCTTGGCCAGCTGGACCGCGAACGACCCGACCCCGCCGCCGGCGCCGACGATGAGGACGTGCTGGCCGGTCTGGACCCTGCCGCGATCCCGCACCGCGACCAGCGCGGTCATCCCCGAGATGGGTACGGCGGCCGCTTGTTCGAAGGTCAGGCTGCCGGGCTTCCGCGCGAACCTCGTCTCACTCGCACAGGCGAGCTCTGCGAAGGAGCCCTCGACCGTCCCGTAGACGTCGTCGCCGGGCTTGAACCGGGTCACGCCCTGACCCACCGTCTGGACTGTCCCGGAGACGTCCCGGCCGCGAACCTTCACCTTCGGGGCGCGCAGGCCGAAGCCCAGACGCACCAGGTAGGGACGGCCGGTCATCAGATGCCAGGCTCCGGGGTCGACGCCTGCGGCCCGCACCCGGATCACCACTTCATCGTCGGCGGGGACCGGCTCCTCGATGTCGCGAAGGGCGAGGACGTCCGCGTCGCCGTACCTGTCCTGAACAACTGCCTTCACGGTCTCTCCCTCGGGTGGCGGATGTGTCACGCCCTATGGTGACTGGGTGCACGAACTCGAGCGCGGCGCCGACGTGCCGGATGCGCTCGGTCCGTACCTCGCAGTCGACCGGTCCCGGCCGAGGCACGAGTGCTGGGTGACCGGACACATGGTCGCCGGCCTCGACGGCACGGCGTCCGTGGACGGTCGTGTCGGCTCCCTGTCCACCAAGCCCGACCAGGAGCTGTTCCGCAGGATGCGGCAGATCGCGGACATCGTGCTGGTGGGTGCGGAGACGGTACGTCGCGAGGGGTACGGATCCGTGCGGCTCGACGACGAGGCGCAGGCGCAGCGCCAGAGCCAAGGGCAGTCGCCCACCCCGCCGATCGCGGTGGTCAGCCGATCCCTGGCGTTCGACTGGACGGCGAAGGTGTTCGCCGACGCGCCCGAGGACGCCCGCACCCACGTGATCACCTGCGCGGCTGCGGATCCGGAACGCCGGGCTGAGGCCGAGAAGTTTGCAGAAGTCATCGTTGCCGGTGACGACCGCGTCGAACCAGCGGCCGCGATGGCTGCGCTGGCCGAGCTCGGCCACCGGGTGGTGCTCTGCGAGGGCGGCCCGAACTGGCTCGGGGAGCTCGTCGCCGCAGACCGCCTCGACGAGCTGTGCCTCTCGATCGCTCCGCTGATGGGCGGTGACCCGCTGCCGGTCTCGGTGACCCCACCCGGCGCGGGGTTGGCCGAGTTCGAGCTGAAGGGCGTCATGGGGGAGGACGACACCCTCTTCCTCCGTTACGAGAGGAAGACACGGTGACCGAGGTGAGTGGCGACGCCTTCGACACCTTGATGGCCGCGGCCGACCCGCCGCTGATCGTGGTCACCACCGCGGCCGAGGGCGAGCAGGCCGGGTGCCTGGTCGGCTTCCATGTGCAGTCGAGCATCACGCCCCAGCACTACTGCGTGTGGTTGTCGAAGGCCAACCACACCTATCGAGTGAGCCTTCGCGCCAAACACTTCGCCGTGCACTTCCTGACGGCGGAGGACCTCACGCTCGCGGAGCGGTTCGGCACCCTCTCCGGTGAGGACACCGACAAGTTCGCAGGCGTGGACGTCGATCTCGACGAGTACGGCGTACCGCTGCTCAACGCGTGTCCGAACCGGATGTCGCTCGAGCGCATCTCGATGCTCGACGACGGCAGCGACCATGTCTGCCTCACCACCAGGGTGACCTCGGCGCACACCGCCGGCGACTTCACGCCCCTGCGCGTCTCGGATGCCGCCCACCTCGACCCGGGTCACGAGAGCGAGGAGCGGGCGATCGAGCCCTGAGGCCGGATCCGCTGGTCAGCTCAGCCAGAACGGACTGTCGTACACGAGCCACCCGAGCGCCACGCAGTTGGCAGTGACGGTGCCCCAGAAAATAGCTCGGAACGGCTGCTTCGTCGTCTTGTGCCGGAAGACCCGTTGCGCGACCAGGGCACCCGGCCAGCCGCCAAGCAGGGCGATGGCATGAAGGTCGACCTCTGGGATACGCCGCTCGCCTCGCAGCGCCGCGAGTTTGTCGGCGCGGTACATCGCCCACGCCACTACGCTGAACAAGCCGTAGGGAGCCAATAGCAGTACTGGAGCGAGGTCCAGAGCCACGAGGCCAACGAGGAGGGCGCAGAACAGCATCGCGGTGGCGAGCGCCACGCGTAGCCCGTGAGCGCGAGTCCGCATGGACCGAGAAGGAACCACGAACAGCACGTCGGAAGCCCTCGGTCTGTTCCGCTCGTCGCAGCCCGCGCCGTACGTGACGAGATCGTCGGTGGCAGGCCGTCGTCCACGGGGGAACGCGCTTACGTGCACGAAGACACGTGATCCTCCGGCGACCGGGGTGATGAAGCCGAAACCCCGGTCGTCGTTCCAGACTGTCAAGATGCCCTGCTGGCGCACACTCTCATCTGAACACAGGTAGCCGCTCTCGGAGCCTGACGACACTGTGGCCTGTCACTGACAACACGTCCGTGATCAGAGCCGCGCTCGGTGCGCGATGGGCCAAAGGCAGCGGATGGCGGGTTCGCCCGCGGGGGAATCACGCACTCGGGCTTGGCGCTCCCTGCCGGCCCGCCGAAACGGGCACGTGTCGCGGCAGCTAAGCACGACGGATACGCCCTACGCCGGCGGTTGGAGCAGCGAGGGCTGCTCTGGATCACCAGGTGAGCTCGATCTCCAGCTCTCTCTCGTCGTCGCCGATCTCGACCTCGATCTTCATGTTGACCTCGTCGGGCACGTCCACGGTGATGCGACGACCGTCGCGCTCGAACTCGACCTCGTTGTGCCGCGCAAGCACGTCAGCCAGGGCGTGCAGGCGCGCCGCAGCCTCCTCACGACGGAGCCGCTTGGTCTCGTCGATCTCGAACAGGTCCATGTCGGCTCCTCGTGTCGTGCGCTCCGGGCGGGGGTTGCTCAGGCGGTCTTGCCTGGGTGCGACGACGCGAGTCGCCACTCAGATTCAACGTACCGATGCGCCGCTCACGGCGGAAGGACGCAGACGCACCACACCTCCAAGGGCTGATAATCGCCGTTAGGAGGTCCAGGCCATGGCAGCAGTTCAGAAGGGCCGCTTCACTGCGGACGTCAGCTCACTCGGAGACGAAGTGATCGTCTTCCTGATCGGGATGAGGATCAACAAGCCCTGGAAGGTCAAGGCATGGTGGCCGGTCTTCGTCGCGATGCCGAAGATGCTGAAATACCTCGCCCAACATCCTGACAAAGGGTTGCTCGGGTACGAGCAGGCATTCTTTCCATCGCCGATGATCGTGCAGTACTGGCGGTCGTTCGAAGACCTGGCCCGCTTCGCGCGGGACCGCGATGATCCCCACCTCGAGCCGTGGCGACAGTTCAACCGGCGCATCGGAGGCTCCGGCGACGTCGGAATATGGCACGAGACATATCGCGTCCGGACGGCGAGTCTCGAGACGGTCTACGGCAACATGCCACCCCACGGGTTGGCTGCGGCTACCGCCGTGGTCCCGGTACGGCGGGGCCGCGACTCGGCTGCTGTTCGGATCGGCGCCACCGACACTGACGATCCAGCACTGCCGGCCTACTGACGGGATCGGGGCCGGTCACCTCGCCACCTGGAGAACACTAGGGCGGCGGGGAATCGTCGATCACCGTCACCGTGGGCAGCGAAAATTGTTCCCCGTTGTAGAAGGTCCTGTTGTGGTCGAGATCGCTGACGGACAGCGACGGCGTGAACTCACCGGGCGCTGTCCCCTGTGGGAGGGTGACCTGCCCGGTCCAGGTTCCGTCGTGTCGGTTGCCGGCACGCATCTCCAGCCCGTGGTAGAAGCTCATCGACGGGTCCTCGCGGCTGCGAGAGCTTTGCGATGACGCCGCTCACCCCGGTTCCGACGTCGCGGGCGTCCACGGTGAAGGACACCTGTGCGGGTCCCGACGAGCGTGTGGACCTCGGTGGGGGTGAGTGACGCGGCGACGATCTCGGGCCTGGAGGTTTCAGAGATCTCGTCGTCCGAGGAAGGTGAAGTCGCCACGCTCATCGGGGATCGGAAGTCCTTATCCGCTTTCTCCTGACCATCGGCCCGGCGTAGGTGGCACCGAATCGCCGTACCGACGTGCGCCCGGTCCTCCACCGAGAACTCGAGGCTCCATGTGCCTCCGTAGCTGCGGAAGAGGGGGAGGTAGTAGCGCCACACACCGTCGTGCACATCGCCGCTGACGAGCTTCATTCCGTTGGGCGCATAGGACACCCACTCGCCGTTGGGCAGCCACGTGTGGGCAGAGACGCTCACCGCACCCACGCCCGACAATTCGTCGGTCACCCGCACCTCGACGGGGACACCCTGGTAGTTCGGGTCGGTTTCCTCGTAGATGTCGGCCGGCAGAGGGGACACCAGTTCGACGACCTGGGGGGCGTCGAGGTCGGGGTTCTCGTCCCGCACCTCAAGGGCGACGTCGGCTTGCATCACGGACTGGCGGTAGAGCCGGTCCCGCATCCGCACCTGCGGGACGTAGTTGCCCGGCTTGCTGTAACCGGCGGAACCGGAGGGTGACCTCCCACCATCCGTCGCGGTAGTTTCCCGCGACCGGCCTCGCGTAGTCCGTTGGGAACCAAGGCTCCGGTCGCAGGAGCTCGACGCTGCGGACGCCGGTGTCGTCGGTGACATGGAGGCGGAACGTGACGACCGCGTCGGCGCCGGTGACGTCGACCGCTTCCTCACTGATCTCCGTCTCCACGAGCGAGGGCGGGGCAAGATCGTAGGTACATCGGTTCACGACGTCGGTGGCGTCGACGGTGCAGGTGTTGAAGCCATCGCCGCCCTCGATGTCGTCAGCGAGCGGGCCGCCGTCAATCGTCGTCGTTGTCCGGACCGCTGGTGATCTCGTCGCTACCGTCGCCCCCGAAGAGACGGTCTCGGGCCGGACGCCGCCGAGCAGCCTGTCGCCGCCGGCGTCGCCTGCGACGGTGTCACGCCCGTCGCCCGCGACGAGCAGGTCTGAGCCGGTACCTCCGGAGAGCCGGTCGCCGCCCGCGCCACCGCGCAGGGTGTCGCTCCCGCCGGACCCGACCAGGACGTCGTTCCCGCCTCGACCGCAGATCACGTCGCGCCCGGCGGTCCCACGCAGAGTGTCGGCGCGCGGCGTGCCGCTCACGGTGCAGCTTCGCGACGTGGACCGCTCGATGTGGTCGGCGGCACTCCAGTCGGCACCAACGATTGGCAGGACGGCGACGGATGACACGAACACCGCGGTCATCATGAGTCGTGCGGACATGCATCCCCCCGAAAGCGTTCGCCCGTGACGAATGCCTCAGCATGACAGCAAGGTTGGGTTGCGGATACCCCTTCGGCCACTCGATCCGCGCACGTCGCAGCGCCGGGGCCCCAACGCGATCACACTGAACTTCCTCAGGGTCAATCAAAGGAGCGGATCCCGTGAGCACCAAGATGCCAAGGCAATATCGAGACACCCCGGTCGATGTGAAGCTCGTGCTGTCCGCGCTGTGGATCACGATGCTCTTCGTGTTCGCCTACGTCGACATCTTCGGGTTCTACCGCGCTGATGTCCTCGACGCGGCACTCGCCGGCAGGGTGGCGACCACGACGTTCACGGTCGATCAGGTCTTCCTGGCAGCCACTCTGGTCTACATCCTGCTCCCAACCCTGATGGTGGTTCTCTCCCTCGTTCTCAGACCACGAGTCAATCGGGTCGTCAACATCGTTCTGAGCCTGCTCTACATGATCAGCATCATCGTGTCGTGCATCGGCGAGGAATGGGCGTACTACATCCTCGGAAGCGTCATCGAGGTGATCCTCCTCCTCGGCATCGCCCTGACCGCCTGGAGATGGCCGCCACCTCAGACCGCAGCCGCGCTGCCATCAGCGGCGAGCGCGTAAAGCCTGCCTGACGGCGGCTGACCTGGCCGTCCGGGTCGAGGCTCAGCAGCTCGCCGACTCTCAAACCAATTCCGGGGCGTGCAGGTGTGCCAGGACCAGGTCGAACTGCTCAATGTCGAGGATCTGCTCGCGGGTTTCCTGGACGAACTTCTCGCGCAGGCCACGCGCCGTCTCGCGACTAGCCTCCTCGGCAGCAGCGGTGTCGAAGCTCACCGCGACGACTCCCGTCCCGTTGCCACGGTTGATCATCAGGCTGGCACTGCAGAAGCCGGGCACCTCGTCGAGGGTCGGCAGCGTGGTGGTCTTGGTGAAGTCGACCAGGTTGTCGATCTCGGCGGTCTTCACCCACGTGGCGCGCACGCGGGCCCCCTCCTGCGACCAGTGGTCGCGGTGCAGCAGCGCGATCTCCCACTGGTCGACCTCCGGCGCTGCGCCGAGGCGCGCGCCGATCCCCGCGCGCAGTTCGCTCACCGTCTGCTCGCTGTCCGTCCTCGTCTCCAGCGAATGCCAGGCGCTGGTCGTGATGCACAGGCCGGTCTCGCGGTTGGCGAGCATCGACAGCCCGACGCATCCGTCCATGACCAACATCGTCGGCAGCACCTCGTCGCGCACGAACTCGATGCCGGCGTCGATCGAGTCAGGCCGTCCCCGGAACGTGCTGGAACGTGCGTACATGCTCTTCACCTCTCTGCCGGAGCGGCGCCTCTGGGTGGCGCCACAGTTCGCCGCCCACCCTTCTCCCGCCCCCGCACACTGACAATGACGCCCACGGGCCCGCCCAAGGTGACTAGCCGCTTCCCTTCCGGAGAGGCAGGGAAAGGGACATGTTCGGCCGTCCCTGCCCATCGCGAGGTCGCGGTTCCTGCGGGCATCACCTGGCTGACAGGATCGACTCATGAGCAACGTCCCCGCCACCACCCGCCAGCTGCGCTCCCTCGTCACCGAAGACGGACAGGTCCGCGTTTCCGTGGAGTCGGTGGACACCCCGCAGCCGCAGCCGCACCAGGTCCTCGTCCGGGTCGAGGCCGCTCCGCTCAACCCCTCCGACCTGGCACTCCTGCTGGCGTTGGCGGACCCTGGCACCGCCAAGGCCGAGGACACACCCGACGGTCCGGTCGTCTCGGCCCCGGTCCCCGAGGCGGTGATGCCGAGCCTCAGGGCTCGGCTGGGCCGGTCGATGCCGGTCGGCAACGAGGGCGCGGGTGTCGTCGTCGCTGCGGGCGACGCTCCCGAGGCGCAGGCCCTGCTCGGCAAGCAGGTCGGGTTCCCGGGCGAGGGCACCTACGGGGAGCACGCGTTGACCGCGGCACAGGTCTGCCTCCCGTTGCCGGAGGGCGCGACGGCGGCCGATGGCGCCTCGTCCTTCGTCAACCCGTTCACGGCGCTGGGGATGGTCGAGACGATGCGCCGGGAGGGCCACACCGCGCTGGTCCACACCGCTGCCGCGTCCAACCTCGGCCAGATGCTCAACCGGGTCTGTCTCGCGGACGGCATCGAGCTGGTGAACGTCGTCCGCCGACCCGAGCAGGCCGACCTGCTGCGCGATCTGGGTGCCCGTCACGTGGTCGACTCGAGCGCCGAGTCCTTCATGGCCGACCTGGTCGAGGCGATCCGCGCGACAGGCGCGACCATGGCCTTCGACGCCGTCGGCGGTGGCCGGCTCGCGAGCGACATCCTCAACGCGATGGAGGCAGCGGTCACCGACCCGGCCGCGCCGTACAGCCGGTATGGCACCGACGTGCCCAAGCAGGTCTACGTGTACGGCGGGCTGGACCGCCGGCCGACCGAGCTGCGGCGCGGCTTCGGGTTCGCCTGGGGGATCGGCGGTTGGCTCCTCATGCCGTTCCTCTCCTCCCTGGCAGTCGAGGACCTCGTGCGGCTCAAGGGCCGAATCGCCGCCGAGCTGACGACCACCTTCGCCAGCCGCTTCACCGAAGAGATCTCACTGGACCAGGTGCTCGACCTCGACGTGCTGCGCCGCTCCGCTCGCACCGCCACGGGCGAGAAGTTCCTCATCGTCCCCTAGTCGGCCTTGGCCACGTGGGACGCGGGCGACGGATGCATCGGCTGGGAAAGACCGCAAGAGGGCACCTTCGCGGCGGAATGATGCGCCCGAGCGTTCGTGCGGTTCCGCGGCGAGATCGGATCTGGCTGCACCCCCCACACCAGCGCCGAGAGATGAGCCGTCGATCGTTAGGCGCAGTCGCCACAGAGGTCGGCGGCCGGTGAGGACCGTCGAGATTCGTGCTGAACGAGGAAACAGGCTGTGCAGGTGAACTCGTCGGTCTGCTTTGGCGTGACTTCGATGGAGAGGATTTCGTGGGAGAGATCCGCGCCGGGAAGCTCATACGACTCTGCTAGCTCGGTCTCGTCCTCGTCTACCTTCCCCGAGGTCTTGTCCTGCTCGCCCGAGGTGAGGCGGCGGGCCTCCCGGCTCTCTTCCTTCTGCTCGTCTTCGGTCTTGCGGGATGCGTCGTAGTCGGTGGCCATGTGGAGGTCCTCTCGGGGCGGAGCGCGAATGCTAACCCCGGACGGCGTCGCGGCCTGCAATGCCGGCGCCGCTGGAACGGCCTTGTCCGGGCGCCACGACTGTCGGCGGCCATCCGACAAGGGGCGGAAAGCCACGCTCCCGCGCGGCGAAGTGCGGGATCGGCGAAAGCCCGAGCGTCTGAGTCGGTTCACGATCGCGGCAAGTGTGCGTCCGGCTGGCCGCTCGTCACACCGACGACGCGACCGCCAGCTAGGTTCGGGCAATGAGCATGGCTGATGTCTACCGAACGTTGGCGGACACCTACGCGCGGCACAGTGCGGACAACCCGGTGCAGACCCATTACGACCGGCCCGCAATCCTGGGCCTTGCTGGTGACGTCCGCGGCAAGCGAGTGCTCGAGCTCGGTTGCGCCGCCGGTCTGTTGACAGAGCAGCTCGTGGACGCCGGCGCGGACGTGCTTGCTGTGGACCGGGAGCCGAGACTGGTCGCGCACGCCACCGAACGGCTCGGCGGGCGGGCCGACGTCATTGTCGCCGACCTCGAAGAACCGTTCGATGAGGTCCCAACCAGCAGCGTCGACGCCGTGGTGGCCTCCCTGGTGCTGCACTACATCGAGGATTGGGCTCCGCTCCTCGCAGAGTTGCATCGCGTGCTTGTCCCGGGCGGCGTCCTGGTCTTCTCGGTCCATCACCCAATCACCGGTTGGAATCTGTCCGAGCGCACGGACTACCACCGCACGGAGCTCGTGAATGAAGAGTGGGACTGGGGTGGCCAGCCCTTGACCGCAACCATGTTCCGCCGACCCCTCTCGGCGATCTTCGGGCAGTTGAGGAAGGCTGGCTTTGCCGTCGACGTCGTCGACGAGCCCCTCCCACATGACTTGCCCGAGAACATGGATGCGCGAATGCGGGTCGCTCTCACCACCACACCCGTCTTCTTGTTCATCCGAGCAGTTCGCGAGGCCATTCCCTGACAACTGCGCTAGCAGTCGGGCGACTCACCAATCGGTCGCGCTCGCATAAAGGTCCGTTCGCGGCGGTATGACGCATGGTCACCATTCAGGAGCGTCCGCCAGGCACGTCAGGTCGCCTGGCGGCGGCGCGCGTGCGCGCGTGCCTTTGAACGGTTGCCACACCACTCCATCCGACACCAGCGGCGTCGGCCAGCCCGATCGATGAAGAGCCACCCGCAGTCTCGGCCGGGACACGCTCGTACCCGAGTTGCGTCGGCCGTGCCGAGAAAGAGAAGGCAATGCCAGCCGAGTTTGTCGAGAGGTCGTTGCACGCCCTCAGCGAACTCCAGCGTGACCGGTGGCTCCCACCGCAGGCGGACGGCAGTGATCGCTGCGCTGACGATGTCCTGAACGGTCCGGAGGGCCATGGCGGTCGCCGTGGCATCTTGGTTCAGAAGGAGATCGTGAACCGAGGATCTCAGCTGCTTGGCCCGATGCAGGGCCTCCTCCGCCGCCGCCGGATCGCGGCGCCCGGCGCGGCGCAGCGGGCTCACGTCGCTATCAGGCACCATCCCCACACTTGCTGACCAGAGCACGAGATGGTCATACGACTGGAGATAATCGCGCGCTGACGCTGCTGTTGGCCGGTCCCAGCCTGCGAAGGTGTTGACCAGGTCCAGTGCAGCATCCCCGCCGATCGCACGAGGCAGGACCAATCCGTCACGCTCGTATCGAACGCTGAGGGCCATGTTGACCGTGACTCCCGTCCACAGGATACTAACCACTAATGGCCAGACATTCGGTTAGGTACGAGGGTGCGTCGTGAGATGACGACAGTCAAGGTCGCTGCTCCCCTTTCGGTGGCTGCTCCTCGGCGTGCTGGTGTTGATCGTCGGATTGACCGGTTGCCGCGGCGACGAGACGGCGGGCGGGCACGAACCGAAGCCGATGACGGCGGCCCAGGCGCAGGAGGTGCTGGCCCATGAGGGCCCCTCGGGCGATGGACGGTTCCCTGGCGGCACTTTCACCTTCGGGTCGCCGTTCGACAACTCCGACTCCCCGTTTGGCAGCTCCGGCACGGGGACTCGCGGCTGGCTGGCGTCGTCCTCGTGGGACGTCTACTGGTACCGCAACGACGGCGATCGTGGTGCATGGGGCGTCGGAATCGACGTCCTGCGCACGCCTGGGAGCGCGGCTCAAGCGCTCGACAAGGGCGCGGCGTTCTGGTGCCCCGGTCCACGGCGCGGGGTCGAGGATTTCGGAAACGGCGGCGGCTTGGCCGATGTCCGCGCGTCATCGTGCCATCGGGCGGGAGGTGACGGCTTCTATGGCACGCTCGACGCAGCGGACGGGCCGGTCCTTGCCAGCCTCACCGTCGGCGGACCGACTCGGCGCGCGGCGGTGGCCGCCCTTCGCGCGGTGTGGCCGGCGATCCGCGACGCTGTGGTCCGGGTGCGCGCGTCGCTGGGCTGAGGCGACCCATTCGGAGTGAGCATGCGCGGACCCGTCCGATGAAGCGTCATCGGCATGGGTCGCCGACCGGTCGAGAAGGGGCCCGTGTCTAGGTTGGGCTCATGACGCGCCCCTGCAAGGTCGGTGTCCAGCTGCCCGAGGTGGAGAGGTTCGTGCCGTGGCCGGAGTACGTCGACCTTGCGCGGCGAGCAGAGTCGGCCGGTTACGACTCGATCTGGGTGGGGGACCACCTCGTCTACGACCTGCCGGACGGGTCGACACGGGGTCCGTACGAGGCGTGGACGACCCTCGCCGCGATCGCAGCGGCGACCGAACGCGTGGAGATCGGGCCGCTCGTGGCGTCGACGGGCTTCCACGCCCCCGCGATGCTGGCCAAGCAGGCCGCGACGGTCGACGCGATCTCGCAGGGCAGGCTGATCCTGGGACTCGGTGCGGGCTGGAACCGACGTGAGTTCGACGCCTTCGGCTTCCCCTACGACCGGCGCGTCTCGCGCTTCGAGGAGGCGCTGGCGATCATCGCGCCGCTGCTGCGCGAGGGTCGGACGACGTTCCACGGCCGGTTCTACGACGTCGACGACTGCGTGCTGGACCCACGCCCGGTCCGAGAGGGCGGGCCGCCGATCATGCTGGGGTCGAACAGTCCTCGCATGCTGAGCATCGGGCTGCCGGTCGTCGACTGCTGGAACGTCTGGTGGAGCATCTACGACAACTCGGTCGAGAAGTTCGCCCAGGTGAAGGCCGAGGTCGACGCGGTCATGCCGGAGGGGCGGACCGTGGACGCGACCGCCGCGGTCCTGGTCACGCTTCCTGGCGGTCGCGGCCGGGTGATGGGTGAGACGTACGACGCCAGCGTCACCACGGTCACCCCCGACGACCTCGGGCAGCACATCCGGGGGTTGGCGGCCGCGGGCGCGGTGCACCTGCAGCTCGTGCTGGACCCGATCGCCGCCGAGAGCATCGACACGATTGGGGCGGTGCTGGCCGACCTCGACCGCTGACCGTCGCAAGCTTGAGGAAATCTCAGAGGCCGATGTCGAAGAGCCCGGCAGCCGTTCGACGTACGTGCGAGAAGCAACTCCCCAGCAACCAGTAGGAGTGATCGAGATGCCGCGTTTCATGGGATTCGTGAGGATGGAAGAGGGCGTCGGCACGCCGCCGCAGGCGCTGTTCGACGCGATGGACGCCTACATCGGCGAGCGGGCCGCCAAGGGCGTGTTCCTCGACGGCGGCGGTCTGTACGGGACTGAGGACGCCGTGAACTTCGTGGTCCGCCAGGGCGAGGTCAGCCGGGTCGACGGACCGTACGCCGAGGCCAAGGAGGTCGTCGGCGGCTGGGCGATCCTGCAGTACGACACCCTCGAGGAGGCCGTGGCCGACCAGCAGGAGTTCGCCGAGCTGCA
Organism: uncultured Actinomycetota bacterium; assembly: GCA_963812345.1. Lineage (GTDB taxonomy): Bacteria > Actinomycetota > Actinomycetes > Propionibacteriales > Nocardioidaceae > Nocardioides. The sequence continues at coordinate 108,089 of CAWEVA010000020.1, read as the reverse complement.
CGCGAAGCACTGGCCCGAGGTCACCGTGATCTCGACCCTGCGCCAGATCTCCGACGGGCCCGGAGGCGCCCGGCGCCTGACCGGGACTCACTACGCTGGCTGCGTGCCGGCAGAGACCAGTACGGATGACCCGACCGAGGCCATCATCGCCGCGTGGCGGGCCGAGTCGGCCCGCCTCGTCGGCGCCCTCACCCGGATGACCCGTGACGTCGAGCTCGCCGAGGACCTGGCGCAGGACGCGCTCGTGGCCGCGCTCGAGCAGTGGCCCACGACCGGCGTCCCGGAGAACCCGGCCGCGTGGCTGATGACCACCGCGAAGCGGCGCGGCATCGACCACTTCCGGCGCGCCGACAACCTGCGCCGCAAGATCGCGGAGCTCGAGCACGCCCGCGGGGGAGAGGAGGAGGAGATGCCCGACCTCGACGGCCAGGTCGACTACATCGAGGACGACGTCCTGCGGCTCATCTTCCTGTCCTGCCACCCCTCCCTGACCGCCGAGTCCCGGGCCGCGCTGACGCTGCGCCTGGTCGGCGGACTCACCACCGCCGAGATCGCCCGCGGGTTCCTGGCCACCGAGTCCACCATGGGCCAGCGCATCTCGCGAGCCAAGAAGACGCTGTCCGAGGCCCACGCCGAGTTCGAGCTGCCCACGGGGCCGGAGCGGACCAGGCGTCTCGACGACGTCATGGCCGTGATCTACCTGATCTTCAACGAGGGCTACACCGCCACCGCCGGCGAGGACTGGATGCGCCCCGACCTGGCGAACGAGGCGATGCGGCTCGCGCGCATGCTGGCCGCGCTCGCTCCCGACGAGCCCGAGGTGCTCGGGCTGCAGGCGCTGCTGGAGATCCAGGGCTCGCGGATGGCCGCCCGGCTCGATGAGGACGGCGCGCCGGTCCTGCTGGAGGCGCAGGACCGGACGCGGTGGGACCAGTTGCTGATCCGGCGCGGGATGGCCGCCCTGCAGCAGGCCGAGCTGCTCGCCGCGCGCGGGAAGCCGGTCGGGAAGTACTTCCTGCAGGCCTCGATCGCCGCGCAGCACGCCCGCGCGGAGCGTGCCGAGGACACGGACTGGCGCCGGATCGCGGCTCTGTACGACGTCCTGGCCGACGCCGCGCCGGGACCGGTCGTCGAGGTGAACCGGGCCGTCGCGCACGGGCGGGCGTTCGGCCCGGACGCGGGGCTGGCCGTGCTGGAGGAGCTGGACGCAGGCGCGCTCGGCGACTCGCCCCTCGTGCCGAGCGTGCGCGGAGACCTGCTCGAGCGGGCCGGGCTGCACGCGCAGGCCAGCGAGGCGTTCACCGAGGCGGCCGCGCGCACCAGGAACGAGAGCGAGCGCGCAGTCCTGCACCGTCGGGCCGAACTGAACCTGACGCGCGTGTCGAAGTCGAGGTGAGCCGCCCGAGGCGTCGGAGCTTGAGGCAGCAACCGATGAGGAAGCGTCGGCCTGAGCAGATCGCCGCGACTCGGTAACGTGCAGCGCATGCCCATCAAGTTCGAGAACGTCGGCATCGCCGTCCGTGACCTCGAAGCGACGATCGCCTTCTTCACCGACCTCGGGCTGACCGTCCTGGGCCGTGACACGGTCAGTGGAGAGTGGACCGACACCGCCGTCGGCCTCGACGGCAACCACGCCAAGATCGCCATGCTCCAGACGCCAGACGGCAACGGTCGCCTCGAGCTCTTCGAGTACATCCACCCCGACGCGATCGAGACGGAGCCCACCCGGCCCAACGAGATCGGCATGCACCGCGTCGCCTTCTCGGTCGACGACATCGACGAGGCCCTCGAGATCGCCGCGAGGCACGGCTGCCACCCGCTGCGCGGCGTGGCGACCTACGGGGACGTCTACAAGCTCACCTATGTCCGCGGCCCCAGCGGCATCATCGTGATGCTCGCCGAGGAGCTGAACAGAGCTGACCGCGAACCCCGATAGTCGCGGGAGAGGCGGTCCGCTGAGATGATCACGCGCAGCTGACGGTCCGAAGCCGAATTCGGTCTTGATCGGGCGGGTGGTCGAGCATGCTGCCAGCAGGAGAAGTTGCGTCGCTCGGGTGCCGTGAAAGGCGGACTAGGTTGGAGTAATGGCACAGCACTGGATTGCGACCCGGCCGGGTGGCCTGGACGTCTTCTTGTTCGAGGAGTACGACGTTCCTCCGCCGCAACAGGGTGAGGTCACCATCGCGGTCCGGGCGGCCGGCATGAACCCCGCCGACGCCAAGCACGTGGCCCGCGGCGACGCGGCGGACTTCCCGAAGGCAATCGGCTACGAGGTCGCCGGCGTGGTGAGCGCCGTCGGCGCCGACACCGAGATCGGGTCGGGGCCGGTGGCCGTGGGCGACGAGGTCCTCGCGTTCCGCATCAGCGGCGGCTGGGCCACCGAGGTAACCGTCCCGGCACGGGACGTCTTCTCCAAGCCGGCGTCGTTGCCGTTCGGCGAGGCCGCCAACTTGCTGCTCGCCGGGTGTACCGCCTCCGAGATGCTGCACGTGACCGACGTCGGCGCGGGCGACACGATCCTGGTGCACGGCGCGTCTGGGGCGGTCGGCGTCAGCGTGCTCCAGCAGGCCGCGATGCTGGGAGCGCGGGTGATCGGGACGTCGAGCGAGGGCCGCTTCGACGTCGTGACCCGGTACGGCGGGGCGCCGGTCAGGTACGGCGACGGGCTCGAGCACCGGGTGCGAGAAGCAGCGCCCGAGGGGGTAGTCGCCGCGCTGGACTGTGTGGGCACCGACGAGGCCGTCGACGTCTCGCTTGCGTTGGTGGCCGACCGCGACCGGATCGTCACCATCGCCGCCGCCGAGCGGGCGAAGGCCGAGGGCGTCATCGCGATCGCCGGCGCGATGCCGGCCAGTCAGGTCTACCGCGACTCCGTGCGAGCCGGCCTGGTGGAGTTGGCCGGCAAGGGACGGCTCAGTTTCCCCGTCGCCCGGACCTTCCCGCTCGCCGACGCCCTGGCCGCCACCGAGCTGCTGATGAGCCAGCACCCGGGCGGGAAGCTGGTCCTCGAGCCGTGACTTCGCTGAGCAGCGGACGCAGGCATCGCGCACACGCGGCGCAATGACGCGGCTCCGACCCCCCCCCAGCACCAAGTCTGAGGTATCCTTCAGAAGGCGCCTCGAGATCTCCGCGACGGCTGGAGCCTCCCCCCCCTACCCTAAGTACCCGCTCTTCGCCAGCAGATACGGCTACCACCTCTGGCGGATCACCAGCTAGCTCACCGAGCTCGCTGGTGCCGGCCTGAGGACGTCGGTCCACAAGAGGATCCCGTACTGGTCACGCTCCGCGTGACGATCGGTCGTCGGGACGGGTCCAAGTGACCGCGTAGCGGTGTTACGACAACGGTTGTGCAAAGTGGTGGGCGACGATGTCCATCCGTTCTCGTAGATAGAAGCGATGAGCGGCGTGCCGCTGTACGCCGGAGTCCAAGTCCAGAACATGACATCCCGCCAAGCGCGCACGGTCGCGGAGCTCGGCCAGAAGTGCGGCCCCTACGCCAGTCGACCGTGCCGCGCTCGCGGTTGAGAGGTCATCGACGTACAGCTTGCGCAGAGTGCTGGTGTTGGCCACGATCCGCCAGCCAGCCACCGCGAGACAACGTGAGTCTTCAAAAACCCCGTGAGGCGAAGTCCCTGAGGTGCGCCCTCCAGCAACACCTCCCGAACGGTTGCGCGCGTCAGTGTCCCGCATCTCGCCCTCACTCGCAGGCGCCGGCCCGTCGGGGGTCCTCGAGATTCGGATCCATGTCAACGAACTCCATCACGTGTCAGATCGTAGGCGTCAGGAATTGCGAAGACAGTCGGCCTGGAGCACAGGGCTTCGCCGCAATGGGATCGGCGGAGAGCGCCGGTGACGACGTCGAGGTCCAGCTCTCCGAGCGGCTGAACTGAACCCAGTCACAGCACGCGGTCAGGCGAGGGCCGGCAGCCTGGCGAGCGCCTCGGCGACGGCGGCCTGGATGTCGGCGTCCTCCCACTCGTGGTCGTCGATCGTCGCCGGACAGGTAGGCGTCGTACGCCGGCAGGTCGAGGTGGCCGTGCCCGCACAGCGCGGTCAGGATCACCTTCTCCTCACCGGTCTCCTTGCACCGCAAGGCTTCCTCGACCGCCGCGGCGAGCGCGTGCGTCGGCTCCGGGCGCCGGCACGATGCCCTCGGTGCGGGCGAACAGCACGCCGGCCGCGAAGCACTCGGTCTGCGGCTTGGCCACCGCCTCGATCTCGCCGGTCTCGTAGAGGTGGCTGATCAGCGGGCTCATCCCGTGGTAGCGCAGGCCGCCGGCGTGGATCGGGTCCGGAACGAAGTCGTGGCCGAGCGTGTGCATCTTCATCAGCGGCGTCATCCCGGCGGTGTCGCCGAAGTCGTAGGCGTAGGTGCCCTGGGTCAGCGACGGGCAGGCCGCCGGCTCCACCGCGCGCACGGTCGGGCTCATCCGCCCCGCCCACTTCTCCCGCAGGAACGGGAACATCAGCCCGCCGAAGTTCGACCCGCCGCCGGTGCAGCCGACCAGCAGGTCGGGGGTCTCGCCCGCCTTCGCGAGCTGCAGCAGCGCCTCCTCGCCGATGATGGTCTGGTGCATCAGCACGTGGTTGAGCACGCTGCCGAGCGCGTAGTTGGTGGTCGGGTCCTGCGCGGCCACCTCGACCGCCTCGCTGATCGCGATGCCCAGCGAGCCGGTCGAGTCGGGGTGCTCGGCGAGGATCGCGCGGCCGGCCTCGGTCAGGTCCGACGGGCTGGGGTGCACGGTGCCGCCGAAGGTCTCGATCATCATCCGGCGGTACGGCTTCTGGTCGTACGACGCCCGCACCTGCCAGACCTCGCACTCCAGGCCGAACTGGGCGCACGCGAACGCGAGCGCGGTGCCCCACTGGCCGGCTCCGGTCTCGGTGGTCAGCCGCCTGATCCCGGCCTTGGCGTTGTAGAACGCCTGCGGCACCGCGGTGTTCGGCTTGTGCGAGCCGGCCGGCGAGACCCCTTCGTACTTGTAGTAGATCCGCGCCGGCGTGCCGAGCGCCTTCTCCAGCCGGTGCGCCCGGTACAGCGGGCTCGGCCGCCACAGCCGGTAGACGTCGAGCACCTCGTCCGGGATGTCGACGTACTGCTCGGTGGACACCTCCTGCAGGATCAGGTCCATCGGGAACAGCGGCGCCAGGTCGTCCGGCCCCACCGGCTGCCCGGTGCCCGGGTGCAGCACCGGCGGCGGTGGCGTCGGCAGGTCGTGCAGCACGTTGTACCAGCGGGTCGGCATCTCGCTCTCGTCGAGCTGGAACTTGTGCTGCTGCACCTGGGACATGGCGCCTCCGGACCTTGCGACGACTGGTCGCTCCGAGACTAGTGACTCCGCGACGAGCCGCGCACCCCCGCGGGTTCGTGCACCGACGTACCGACCAGGTTGATGCGCCACCTCAGCCCGCGGACGGGCGGCCAGCTGCCGACGTTCGGTACGTCCGAGTCGCGGCGTCCGCACGCAGAGATCGAGGACAAGCCGCCGGGCTGTCGACCTGGCGTAGTTCGTCGAGAGCGAGGTGCCCGCAACAGGTGGGCCGACCGCCGCAGCTTGCTCGACCAGAACGCGTGTGAATCGTCCGACGACCCTAGCCTCGGGTCTGAAGTCTCCGGTTGCCGCAAGCCCATCCGCTTACGAAACGCCCCGACGGGGACAGTCGCGGCGGTATGACGCGCCACTGCCAGCGTGCGTGCGGGCAGGGCCGCTCTCACTCGCGGGCGCGGGCGAGCTCGCGTCGACGGCGTCGATCGTTGCGCTCCCGCACCTTCTGGCGCACGACCGGAATCACGCCGTCCTCACCGGCCGCATCGCTGAGTCGGTCAAGGAAGCCCTCCTCGCCCCCAACCGCGGGATAGAACCCACCCGACAGACCGAGAGCCCACAGCGCGCCGGTGTCGCCGAACTGTCGAAGCGACTGCAGGAACTTCTCGGCATAGGGGGTCAGTAGATCCTCCTGGGCGGGCCGCCAGAAGGCGCGCCCCATCTCGAAGAGAAAGCCGGGGGGATCTTGCGGTCGACCACCACGGCCTGCCACGCCTGAGCCTTCGCCTCGGCGGACGGCACGGCGGCGCGTACTCGCGCGGCGTTCATCCAGGCGTCGGGGTCGGGGTCTTCGGCCAACAACTGCTCGACGTCGGAATCGTCGAGTTGACCGAGCTCGGCGAGCCTGATGAGCCGTCGCCAGCGGAGGTCGGGTTCGGTCGCGTGGGTGGACAGTGCCTCGAGCTGTGTCGGCGTGGTGGCGCTCTGCGCGAGCCCACGAAGCGCCGCCAGCGGACGGTCCGACCTGTCCGCCAGGGAGATGCAGAGATCGGCGACCTGAGAGAGCAACCGATCGCGTGCTGTGGGGGTCGCCCACAGATCTGCCGTGTCGACCAGTACGCCCAATGAAGGCTCGATCACCGAGTCAGCGGTCTCGCGAATCAATACGCCCACGCCGCAGTCGACGAACTGCTGGGCCGTCAGCTCGCCGTCGTAGAGCAGGCCCCAGGTCGTGGTCAGGGCGAGCGTGCGTCCGACCGCCGTCGGGAGCTCGCCCCCGCGGGACAACAGCAGTTCCAGCGATGCCGGGTCAGGCTGAACCGTCGCGAAGGTCAGGTCCTCGTCGTTGACCAGCATCAGGTCAGCGTCGGCGTCGCCGTCGATCTGGGTCCGTACGCCGGTGACCTCCACGGACAGCGTCTCGACCAGGGTGAGTCCGTCATCCCTGTCGGCGTATGCCCCGATCCGCAGGTGGTGCGGCAGCGGTGCCCGGCCGGCTGGTGGCGTCGCGACCAGGGCAAGGCCGTGATCCTGGCGTTCGAGGGTGAGACGGTCCGTGCCCGACGTCTCCAGCCAGCCCTCGACCCACGGGTGAGGTCGCGACCACTGGCCGCGGCGACCTCCGCGATCAGGTCTTCCAGCGTGGTGTTCCCCCAGGCGTGGTTGCGAAGTAGCTCCTCAACGCCGCGACGAACGCGTCCTCGCCGACGAAGGCGACGAGCTGCTTGAGCACCGCCGCGCCCTTGGGGTAGGTGATGGCGTCGAAGGTGGCCGCGGCGGTTGCGACGTCGGCGATCTCCTGGCGGATCGGGTGGGTGGTCGGCGCGCAGTCCGCGGCGTACGCCCACGGCTTGTCGGCGGCGAGAATCGCCGCCCACGCGTCGGTGAACTCGGTACAGGCGTCGGCGGCCCACCCGCAGGCCCACTCCGCGAAGGCCTCGTTGAGCCAGAGGTCGTCCCACCAGCGCATCGTGACGATGTCGCCGAACCACATGTGCGCCATCTCGTGCAGCAGCACCAGGGCGCGCACCTCGCGCTCGGCGTAGGTGGGCGGATCGCGATAGATGAAGCGGTCGCTCCAGGTGACGCAGCCGTAGTTCTCCATCGCGCCGCGGAACTCCGGTGTGAAGACCTGGTCGTAGCTCGGCTGGGGGAACGGCATGCGCGAACTGTTCGCCGTAGAAGGCCAGCCCGCGCGGTGAGATCGAAGAGTTCGTCGGCGTCGCGTTCCAGCATCGGCGCGAGAGACTGGCGGGCGTAGAGGCCGAGGTCGTAGCCATTGCGCGTGCTGCGCAGTTCGTCGAACGGGCCCGCGTTGACCACCGGGACATACGTCGACAACGGTGGCGTGTCGGCATAGGCCCACCTGCTCACGCCGTCGTTCGTGCTGATCGACGCGTGGCCGGTGTTGCTCGTGACCACCCACCTCTCAGGCGCCAGAACGGTGATGCCGAAGACCGCCTTGAGATCGGGCTGGTCGAAGCACGCGAAGACCACTCGGGCGTCATCCGGCTCGAAACTCGTCCAGACGTAGACCTCGCCGTCACTGGGATCCACTGAACGGTGCACGCCCTGACCGTCGCCGGTACGGCGCTGCACCGAGCGCACGACCAACACATTGTCCGGCTCGAGGTCCGGGAGCTCAATGCGCCCGTGCGGCGGGGAGCCGTTCGCCAACGGTTTGCCGTTCAGCACCGCCTCCTCCACCTCGCCAAGGCAGTCGACGAACGTCGTCGCCCCGGACGCGGTGGCCGAGAAAGTGATACGGGAGCTGGTGCGGAGTTCGTCGCCGGACGCCAGTCCCGTCATGTCGAGCTCGAGGTCGTAACGCTGGACCTCGATGAGCGCAGCGCGCTCGCGTGCCTCCTCTTGAGTCAGACTACGAAGATTGCTCATGCTCGGCACGCTATCCCTTCAACCGGCTTTGACACTGAGGATCGGATGCGCGTTCAGGCTTGCGCGCTAGCGGCGGAATGACGCGGCTCCCGGCGGTCCTCCGGCGTGTTACTGCCCGTTCTTCTGGGCGTTGGGTCACGGTTTCCAAAACTACGGACCGCACGACGTCATCGATCCAGCCGGTGCCTCAGCTTCTGTGGAGCGCAAAACCGGTAGCTCTCGGTCACCAGTTCGGCCACCTCGTCCCAGTCGGTGTCGTCGTCGAGCACCATGCCGACGACGGTGGGCGACCATGGCGGCTGGTAGAACGGCGGCCCGGCGTGAGTCAGGGCCAGCAACTCGTCGCCGGATGATCGGAAGGTCAACACCGTGGTTGGCTCGGTCACCCCGGTCATGTCGCGGTACGCCGACGTGTAACCCTCCTGGGCGACCAAGACGTGGGCGAAGGTCTTGTTCCGGACCCGCCACCTCACGCCGGTCCAGGCGTCCTCCTCGTAAGCGTCGGGCAGCGCCAAGGCGGTGGACGCAACCCGGGCGACTACGTCGCCGGAGGGCTCGATGCGCGGCGGCCTGGACATGCCCCGAGTCTGTCAGCGGATGCCGACAAAGCAGTCGCATGTCCTATGTGTTGCTGCATGCGTCCCCACCGGCCTACGCCGCCATCATGTTGAGGAGCCGTGTCGCGGCGAAATGGGCGGATGGTCGATAGGTGATCTCCCGCTCGGCAGGCACATCTGAGAGTCCACGGTTCAACCGTCGAAACCCTCGGCCAGCTCAGCTGGCGCCATCGCCAGCCACGCGTCGACCAGCAGGTCACGGAGGTCTCGCTCGTCGATGACACCGAGCTCGACGAGCACGGCGGGGTAGTTGTTGAAGTGTTCGATCGTGAACACGCCGTGAATGCCGGCGGCGAGCACGCCTTCCTTCTCGTGCAGGTCCTTGGTGTTGACCGCGAGGATCGGCGCGGCTGGCGGTGTCTTGTCGCCGAAGCGCTTGAGGTCGGCCTTGCTGAACGGGCGCAGCCATGCGATCCCCCTGTCGCGCACCGACCAAGTCGCGTGCCCGTGATGCTCGCCCGCGGCGACCTCGGGCAACTCGCCGATGATCCGGGCGACGTCTTCGAGCGTTGCCATCCCTGGAGCGTAGGCGCCATCACTGCTCGGCTGCACCCGCTTCTATCTGGGCGGAAAGTCGCGCCCTGGATTCGAGCCTGGGCGAGCTGGTGGGGTCCCACGAGTGAACGAGCATCGACGCAGGGTTCAGACGGTCGATGGGGTGTGCCCTACTCGTCGCCGGTGAGGTTGAACGCGCGCAGCCGCCGACCGGTGAGCCAGGTGCCGAGCACCAGGACCACGAGGGTCGCCACGACGGCGTACCCGGGGCCAGGTTGTCGACCACGTCGAACCCGCGACACCTCTTCGGTGATGGCGCGCGCCCAGCGGGTCACGCTGAGCCAGCGGACCCCGTCGAGCAGGCCGCCGAGCAGGCCCTCCCACACCAGCAGGTAGAGCAGGCCGATCACCACGGCGTGGCGGGTCAGCACGGACAGGAAGGCGAAGAGCGCGCAGTACGCCGCCCCGCCGGCCAGCGAGCCGACCGCGAAGCCGAGGGCGAGCCTGGGCTCGTCGGTGAGCAGGATGAGTGCGGCGACGGCCATCGGCACGGCCGCGAAGACGACGACACAGCCGATGGCGACGAGCAGCTTGCTGAGCACGATCGTGTGGCGTGAGATCGGCTTGGCGAGCAGGTAGGCGACCGAGCCGTCGTCGATCTCGGGGGCGAGCAGGCCGGTGGTCGCGAGCAGCGCGACCAGGGGCACGACGACGGTGAGGCCGAGGCTCTGCAGCACGTCGACGGCGACCCGGTCGTCCTGGCCGGCCAGCCCGCGGATCAGCCCGGCCAGCCCGAGCAGCACGACCGGGAGCAGGAAGAGCAGGATGCCGCGCTTGTGCCCGAAGACGCTGCGGGTCCCGAGCCGGACGACGGTGGGGGAGAGCGTGACACTCATGACGACACCAGGTAGGCGAAGACGCTCTCGAGCGACTCGTCGGTGGGGGTGACCTCGAGCAGCCGGACGCCGTTCTCGCGGGCCAGCTTCGGCAGGGCCTCGCTGAACCGGCCGAAGTCCCCGGCCTCGACCTCGATCCCGCCCTCGGTGCGGAGCAGCACGCCACGCACGGACGGGTCGGCGACGAGCACCGAAGCGAGTCGCCGGTCGTCGGCGGTGTGGAGCACGAACCGGTTGGGCCGATCGGTCATCAGCCGGCGGATCGCACCGAAGTCACCGGAGGCGGCGTGCCGGCCGGCGACGACCACCTCGATCTGGCGGGCCACCTGCTCGACCTCCTCGAGGATGTGGGAGCTGAACAGCACGGTCCGCCCCTCCGCGCCCATCCGCCGCAGCAGGTCCATGAGGTGCATCCGCTGGCGCGGGTCCATGCCGTTGAACGGCTCGTCCAGCAGCAGCACCGACGGCTCGTGCACCAGCGACGACGCCATCTTGATCCGCTGCCGCATCCCCTTGGAGTACGTCGAGATCGTGCGGTCCTGAGCGTCGGTCATCTCCACCAGCGCGATCGCGGTCTGGGCAGCCGTTCCAGGGTCGGGGAGCCCGTGCAGCTCGGCGTTGGCGACGACGAACTGGCGCCCGGTCAGGTAGTCGAACAGCGCCTCACGCTCGGGGACCAGACCGATCTTCCGGTAGACCGACTCGTTGCGCCACAACGGCTCGCTCGTCCAGTGTCACCGTGCCCGTCGACGGCGCCAGAAAGCCCGACATCAGCGCGATCAGGGTGGACTTGCCGGCGCCGTTGGGGCCGAGCAGCCCGGTCACGCCGGGACCGATGGTCATCGAGACGTCGTTGACGGCGACGACGTTGCGGTACCAGCGGGAGACGTGGTCGAGCTGGATGGTGCTCATGCGGCCAACTTCCGGTAGCGCCAGAGCATCGCCCCGACCGACCCGAGCAACACCACGGCGACCGCGAGCAGGTGGAGCAGCCCCAGGCCGTCGCCGGTGGGCGGCGCCTGGGTGCCCGGAGGCGAGTCGAAGAGGAACACCTGCAGCTCGTTGACCAGGGTGTACGGCGAGAACAGCCCGGCGACCTCGGCCACGGTGTCGTGGCCGGTCTCCATTGCGATGCCCTGCACGACCGACACGACGACGAAGCTCACCAGCAGCACCACGATGATCGCGGCCACGGCCAGCCCGCGGCGGGTGGTCAGCGCCGCGACCAGGGCGGCGGGCCCGGCCAGGCAGCCTGACAGCACCAGGGCACCGACAGCGGCGGCCAGGAACCGCTCGGTCTCCCGGCCGGCCGGCAGGTCGGCGAGCAGGCCGCCGACGTACATCAGCAGCAGCGGAGCTCCGATCAGGATGAAGGTGGCAACGGTCAGTGACGCCATCCGCACCAGGACGTACGTCGTCCGGCGCAGCGGGCGCGCGAGGTACAGCGTGAGCGTCTGGAAGCGCAGGTCCCGCGAGACCAGCGCCGGCGCCTGCGAGGCGACGAAGACCGAGATCAGCAGCTGGGTGGTGAGCGGGTACGTGGAGTAGGCGACGATCTGCTCGTCGAAGCCGAGGAGCTGACGGGCCTGCACCAGGACGCCGACGAGGATCAGCGCCGGCAGCAACATCAGGCCCAGCAGGATCATCGGCAGCGCCTTCGACCGCGCCGATCGGCCCAGGCCGAAGCAGTTGCGCAGCCCGGTGACGAACAGCGACCAGGCCACCGCACCCTCACCGAGCCGGTCACCGGAGTAGGGCCGGTAGCCGATGTCGTGGATGACGCCGGTCGCCGACTCGCGCGTGGCCTCAGACGGGTTGGACACTGCCGGCACCCCCCTCCCGGAAGACGTCCTCGATCCGGTGGTGCCGCTCCTGCATCCGGACCAGGCCGAGGCCCAGGTCGGCGGCGACGTCGCGCACCACGTCGTACGTCGTCTCGTCGACGACCTCGACCTCGACCAGACGTCCGGCCGGAGTCGCACGCAGCCCGGCGTCGACCAGAGCCTGTCCGAGCTGCCGGTCGGCGTCGGAGTGCCCCTGCACCTCGATCAGCAGCACGCCCGTGGCGTGGGTGAAGTCGGTGGTCGCGGAGGACTGCAGCAGCCGCCCGGTGTCGAGCACCACCACGTGGTCGCTGATCCGCTCCAGCTCACCGAGCAGGTGGGAGGTGACCAGCACGGCGATGCCGAACTCGGTGCCGATCCTGCGCACCAGCGACAGCATGTCGTCGCGGGCGGCCGGGTCGAGCCCGTTGGTCGGCTCGTCCAGCAGCACCAGGCGCGGGTCGTGGACGAGGGCCTGAGCCAGCTTGACCCGTTGCTTCATGCCGGTGGAGTAGCCGCCGATCGGCCGGTACCGCTCCTCGGCCAGCCCCACGTGGCGCAGCACGTCGGCGGTCCGCTCGCGGGCCGCGGCGTAGGGCAGGCCGGACATCTGGCCGAGATGGACGACGAAGTCGCTGGCCGAGACGTCGGCCGGGAGGCAGTCGTGCTCGGGCATGTAGCCCACGAGCGACCGGATCCGGCCACCCTGCGTGCCGACGTCGAGGTCGAGCACGTGGGCGGTGCCGCTGGTCGGCGGGACCAGGCCCAGCAGGATCTTGATCAGCGTCGACTTGCCGGCGCCGTTGGCGCCGACCAGCCCGGTGACTCCCTCACCGACGCTCACGTCCAGGGCGTCGAGTGCGGTCACGCGCGGGTAGCGCTTCGTCAGCCCCGCGGTCTCGATCACCCCCACGGGCCACAACCTAGCCGCTCGGCGGTGAGGAATAAGGCGTTCCGGCCCGACGACGTGGCGGCTACCGTGGAGTACGTGAAGGTTCAACGTCACCCTGAGCCCCGGCAGGCGTTCTGGGAGGGCGTCCACTCCCACAAGACTGTCCACGGGGTGTCGTGGTGGCAGGCGGTCCCCCAGCTGTCCCTGGACCTGATCGAGGACGCGGCCCTCGGACCGGCCGACCCGATCCTCGACGTCGGCGCCGGCTGGTCGACCCTCGTCGACCACCTTCTCCAGCGCGGCCACCGCGACCTGACCGCGGTCGACCTGTCCGTCACCGCCCTGCAGGCGGTGCGGGACCGGATGGGGTCGGCCGGGAGCGACGTCGTGCTCGAGGTCGGGGACGTCCTCGACCTGCACCCCGTCCGGCGCTTCGCCCTCTGGCACGACCGCGCCTTGTTCCACTTCCTGACCGGGCGGGGCGACCGCGACGCCTACCGGGCCTCGCTGGAGCGCAGTCTCGGTCCACCGGGCTGGGCGGTCGTGGCCACCTTCGGGCCCAACGGGCCCGAGACGTGCAGCGGACTGCCGGTGGTGCGCTACACCCACGCGGACCTGGCCGCGGAGTTCCCCGACTTCGAGCTGGTCGCCACCAGCGGCGAGGACCACAAGACCCCTTGGGGAAGCACCCAGCAGTTCACGGCCGTGCTGCTTCGCGCGGCCAGTTCGCACGCTGGACGACGCTCGCAGCGAGGACAGATAGGGCAGGCTTGCGCCGTGCACTACATCGGCGTCGACCTGGCCTGGGGTGACCGCAAGCCCACCGGGCTGGCGGTGCTCGACGACGACGGCCGGTTGCTGCACGTGTCGACCGTGCGCACCGACGACGAGATCGCCGACGCGCTGGCGCCGTACGTCGAGGGCGACTGCCTGGTGGCCATCGACGCGCCGCTGATCGTGAACAACGCGACCGGCAACCGGCCGGCCGAGGCGGCGCTGAACCGCGACTTCGCCCGGTTCGACGCCGGAGCGCACCCGTCGAACACCGGCAAGCCGGAGTTCCGGGACGGCGCCACCCGCGGTGGTCGGCTCAGCTCCCGGCTCGGGCTGGACATGAACCCGCGCTCCGGCCGTGCGCGTCGCGCGATCGAGGTCTACCCACACCCGGCGACCATCGCCCTCTTCCGGCTGGGCCGCACGCTGAAGTACAAGCAGAAGCCCGGCCGCACACTCGACGAGCTGAGGTCCGAGCTGGCCGTGCTGATGGGACTGGTCGAGGGCCTGTCGGCCGCCGATCCGCCGATCGACGTGTCCGGCAGCGCCTGGGCCGATCTGGTGACGGCCGTCGGGTCGGCGACCCGCAAGAGCCACCTTCGGGTGGTCGAGGACCAGGTCGACGCCGTCCTGTGTGCCTATGTCGCGCGCTTCGCCGACCGCCGGCCCGAGCGCACCACGACGTACGGCGACCTCGAGCACGGCTACATCGTCACCCCGGAGCTTCCCGAGGGACTTCGTCCGAGCCCGCGGCAGAAGCGTGCCCCGGCGGCGGTGGAGGACCCGGTCGGCAGCGCGGTCCGCGAGTACGCCGCCCGGCAGCCGGTCCTGCGTCGGGCCGCCGACGAGTTCGCGGGCCTGGTGACCGCCATCCTCGACGACGCCGGCATCAACTACCTCAGCGTCACCGGCCGGGCCAAGGACATAGCGTCGTTCGCCGCCAAGGCCGCCCGCACCGTCGACGGCGAGCCGGTGTTCGCCGACCCCCTGCTCGAGATCACCGACCAGATCGGGATCCGCGTCATCACCTACGTCCAGAGCGACGTCGACGCGGTGGCCGAGCTGCTCGACGACCAGGTGGTCGTGCACGACGACCGCGACCTCGGCCGCGAGACCGCGAGCGAAGGGCGGTTCGGCTACGCGAGCCGGCACCTGCTGATCGCGTTGGACGCGGCGCGCGAAGGACTGCCGGGCTACGAGAACCTGCTGGGACGCCTCGCCCAGGTGCAGATCCGCACCGTGCTCCAGCACGCGTGGGCGGAGTTCGAGCACGACATCCGCTACAAGGGCACGATCCCCGACGAGCACGTGCCCGACTTCGACCGCCGGTTCACGCTGGCCGCCGGACTGCTGGAGCTGGCCGACCGCGAGTTCTCCACCATCCGCGACCGGCTGCGGGAGGGCATGGCCGGGCCCGGCCCCGAGGCGGTCGACGACGACCCGCGGATCAGCCCGCGCGAGCTGGCCGCATACCTGGCCGGCCAGTACGCCGACGCCGGCTGGTCACGCACCGACCACTACGCCTGGATCTCGGGGCTGCTGCTCGAGCTGGGCATCACCTCGCTGGCCGAGCTCACCGAGGTGCTGCGGCCGATCGACGGTGAGGCCCTGAACCAGCGGATGGGCTACCGCTACCCGCCCGGCGCCGTACGCCGCCTCGACGACGCCCTGCTCGCGGCCTTCGGGGACAAGTACATCGGGCTGCACGGCAACTCGCACCGCGTCCCCGCCCTGCGGGCCCGCCTGGAGAAGCTTCGCGAGGACTGAACGGAACCCATCCGATGGTCTAGACAGCCCTGCGGGGGATTGGGTAGAACGAAGCAATGTCGATCTCGGGACGTCACCAAGAGCACCTGCCCACCCACGCGTCCGGCCCCAGCCGACGCGTCTTCCTGACCGGTTCAGCGGCCGCGGTCGGCGCGGTCGGTGGGAGTCTCACCGTTCCGGCGAGCGCCGCCTTCGGCGGTGGTCCTCTCGACCAGGGTGAGGACTGGCCCGAGGGTCCCGGCGCTGCCAACACGCTCCAGGCACCCGACGCCGAGCTGCGCGCGATCCTGGCCGAGGTCGACCAGGCGAATGTCCGGGCGATCGTGGAGAAGCTCGTCTCGTTCGGCACCCGGCACACCCTCTCCTCGCAGGACGACCCCGAGCGCGGGATCGGAGCCGCCCGCGACTGGATCTACGACGAGCTCACCCGCTACGCCTCGCGTTCCCATGGCCGGATGACCGTCGAGAAGCAGTCCTTCGTCCAGGAGCCCGCCCCTCCGCGGATCCCGACCCCGACCACGATCACCAACGTGCTGGCGACGTTGCGGGGGTCGAAGCACCCCAACCGGGTCTACGTCGTCTCCGGCCACTACGACTCCCGGGTCACCGACGTCATGAACTCGACCAGCGACGCCCCCGGTGCCGACGACGACGCCTCCGGGGTGGCCGTGGCCATGGAGCTGGCGCGGGTGATGGCGACCCGTCGCCCGGAGGCGACGATCGTGTTTGCCGCGGTGGCCGGGGAGGAGCAGGGGCTCCACGGCTCGCGGCACATGGCCAAGCAGTTCCAGGCGGCCGGCGCCGACGTGCAGGGCATGTTCACCGACGACATCGTCGGGTCGCCCAAAGCCGACGACGGCACCCGCGATCCCACCAGCGTGCGGCTCTTCGCCGAGGGGGTGCCCACCGACGAGACCGCCAGCGAGGCCAACGTCCGGCGCGCTGTCGGTGGCGAGAACGACTCCCCGGCCCGGCAGCTCGCCCGGTTCGTCACCGAGGTCGCCGACAACGACCAGACCGGTATGCGCGTGCGGGTGGTGTATCGCCGTGACCGCTACCTGCGCGGTGGCGACCAGATCCCGTTCCTCGAGCTCGGCTACCCGGCCGCCAGGTTCACCGAGCCCCACGAGGACTACGCCCACCAGCACCAGGACGTCCGGGTCGAGAACGGCAAGCAGTTCGGCGACCTGGTCGAGTTCTGCGACTTCGCCTACATCGCGCGGGTGACGAGGGTCAACGGCGCTGCCCTCTGGTCCCTGGCCAACGCCCCGGGCACCCCGAAGAACGTCAGGATCCTCACCTCCGAGCTCACCAACGACACGGAGCTCGTCTGGGACGCCAACCCGGAGGCCGACCTGGCCCGGTACGAAGTGGTGTGGCGGCCCACCCTCCAGGACGACTGGACCAACGTCATTGACGCCGGCAGGGCCACCACGAAGCGAGTCGACCTGTCGAAGGACAACGTGTTCTTCGGGGTCCGTGCCGTCGACCGCGACGGTCACCGGAGTCCGGTCGCCTTCCCCACGCCGCAGAGCTGACCACAGAGGCACACGAGGGTCGAAGAAGGGGCGGGCGGCCCGAAGGTCGCCCGCCCCGTTCTTCGCCGTCGGGTCAGCTCACTGCGCGGCCACCGCGCTGGAGGCGTCCGAGAGGGTGCCCACAGTGCCGGCGTCGTCGGCGGCGATCGCCTGCACCTTGAAGACCACGGACCGCTCGGATGAGAACCCGACCGTGCGAGTCCGGGTGGCGCCGGTCGGTGCCGCGGGCTCGTCCAGGAACACCCGCTTGATGCGGGCGTCGGTCACGGCGTCGTACGCGGTGATCCGCCAGGCCTCTACGGTGACTCCGGCCGGCTGCGCGGGCGCGGTCCACTCAACGGTGGCGTCAACCGTCAGGTCGGTCGGGGCACCTGCTGTCGCGGTGATGCCGGTGGGAGCAACTGGCCGGCCAGCACCTCCACCCGCCGGCGACAGCGTGCCGGGTGCCGTCCCCGGCTTGCTGAGCCCACCCGCCTCGCTCAGTGCCCGCACCTGGATGCGGTACGTGGCGCCGTTCGTCAGGTTGGGAACAGTTGCGGTGCACGCCGCAGTGCACGAGGGCACGTTGACGCTGGTCTCCACGTTGCTCGTGGTGTTGACCGCGGTGACCTTGTAGCCGGTGATCGGCGAGCCGTCCGGGATGGTCGTCGCCGGGTTCCACGACGCTGTCGCAGACTGGTTGCCGGCCGTCGCCGTCACGCCGGTCGGTGCGTTGGGCGCAGCGGTCGACGGCCCCAGGGGGCAGCCGCCCATCCCGGGGCCACCCAGCTCGCCGAACTCAGAGATGGTCAGCCCCTGCCGGTTGCCGCACCGTCCGTGACCTGCCAGCTGAGGGCCCGCATCTGGCCTTCGGCGGCGAGGTCGCGCATCTCCGTGGCCTCGGCCGCCGTCGTGTCACCGTCCGTCACGAAGTGGTAGGTCGCGCGGAAGGTCCGGTCACGTCGGGCCCGTGAGAGTCGATGTGTACGGACCAGGCCGTGACGGCGCACGAATGTCGCGGCGTCCGATTTCCGTCGGGTCCATGTCGGGGTTGATGATGCGCTGTTCGATGCGCGAGAGCGGAACGCCGCCGCGCCTTCCCTCCACCACGAGGTCGAACGCGCCCACCTTCCTGAATCCGGTCCCGTCTGCCTGAGGTGTGACCTCGGGCCGCTGGGTCCTCGTCGAGTCGGAAGCGCCGCCGGGGAACGACACGCGCACGACGTCACCGAACTTGATGTCAGGAGTCACCCCTTGCCAGCAGACCCCGCCGGGGTGGTTGATCTCCAGGGCAACGTCGCCGGCACCGACCGTGCCGACGGCACGGCTGGTCTCGACGCCGTCGCGGGTGACCGTGACGGTGGCCTGCTGGCCCACCCGGCCCTGGTATCCCTCGATGGTGACGAAGTCACGCTGGGGGAAGACGACGATGTTGTTCGGGGCGGCCGGTGGGTCCGCCGCCAGGGCCGCCTGGCCGGCGACCACCGCGATGCTGGCGGCGGCAAGTCCGACGAGTGTGGTCTGGGCCAGGACGCGACGGGACCGGTTGTGTGCAGGGGCATCTGAAGAGCGCATGGTCTACCTTTCGAAAGCTTCGTTTCGCAGGCAGACGGGGTCAGGGTCGTGCCAAGAGGCTGGGATCGTGAACGGCCGCCGCATCAGTGCGGCGACCGCCGAGATGAAGGTCCACGGACGCTGTGAAACAGGTGCAAAACCGGCCCGATGACGGTCCAGTCCTCCAGACAACCTTGAACAGATCTGAGGAACTTGGCGGCGTACCCTAGGGGGGTATAGTGTCAGAACCAGCGCCACCGACTGACAGGGAGCCGACGAGATGTCCGCAAAGACCGAGCACCAGCACGGCTACATCCACAGCAAGGACGACTACCTCAAGCGGCTGCGCCGGATCGAGGGGCAGGCGCGTGGCCTGCAGCGGATGGTCGAGGAGGAGAAGTACTGCATCGACATCCTCACCCAGGTGTCGGCGATGACCAAGGCCCTCCAGTCCGTGGCGCTCGGCCTGCTCGACGAGCACCTGAGCCACTGCGTGGTCGACGCTGCCCGCGAGGGCGGCCGCGAGGCGGACGTGAAGGTCAAGGAGGCCTCCGACGCCATCGCCCGCCTCGTCCGGTCCTGACCGCACTCCGCCCAGAGAAGGCCAACCCATGAGCGACACCCGCACCTTCACCGTCCAGGGCATGACCTGCGGCCACTGCGTCTCCTCGGTCACCGAGGAGGTCCAGGAGATCCCCGGCGTCGAGCGCGTCGACGTCGTGCTCGAGACCGGCGCGGTCACCGTGACGAGCAGCCGGGCCCTCGACGACTCCGCCGTGCGCGCCGCCGTCGAGGAGGCCGGCTACCAGCTGGCGTGACATGACCGGACCACTCAAGGTCGTCGGCTTCCTGGTCGCCCTGGTCGCCGTGTTCGCGGCGGCGCTCGGCGTCGGGTACGCCGTCGGCCCGGTGTCCACGCCGACGTCCGAGCCCATGGCCGGGCACGCCGCCGGCGACGAGCGACGCCCACGCGGCGGGCCACGATCCCGGCCGCCGGCCGAGGAGGTGCCCGGGGGGCTGATGGTGTCCCAGGACGGCTACACCCTCCGGCTCCACCGGACCGCGGCCGGGCCCGGACGCGACGTACCCGTCTCGTTCATGATCGAGGGCCCCGACGGCCGCCCGGTCACGGCGTACGACGTCGAGCACGGCAAGCAGCTGCACCTGATCGCCGTCCGCCGCGACTTCACCGGTTTCCAGCACGTGCATCCCGAGCTCGGCGAGCGACGGCACCTGGTCCACCGACCTCGACCTGACGCCGGGGCAGTGGCGGCTGTTCGCCGACTTCAACCCCACCGGCGGGGTCGGCCTCACCCTTGGCGGTGACCTGTCGGTCGCGGGCGACTACCGACCCCAGCGCCCTTCCGCGCAGGTCCGCACCGCGCGGGTCGACGGCTACACCGTCACCCTGGCCGGCGACCTCACGCCGGGCGCCGACTCGGAGCTGACCCTGACCGTGGAGCGGGACGGCCGGCCGGTCACCGACCTGCAGCCCTACCTCGGCGCCTACGGTCACCTGGTCGCGCTGCGGGAAGGCGACCTGGCCTACCTGCACGTCCACCCCGACGGCGCCCCCGGCGACGGCAGCACCCAGCCGGGCCCCGACGTCGTGTTCGAGGCGGCGGTGCCCAGCGGCGGCGACTACCGCCTCTTCCTCGACTTCCGGCACGACGGCGTCGTCCACACGGCCGAGCTCGCGCTGGCCACCGCAGGACACGGGGAGGGGGAGTCCCATGGCCACGGCTGAGCGCACCTCCGACGTCGAGCTCGAGATCACCGGGATGACCTGCGCCTCCTGCGCGAACCGGATCGAGCGGAAGCTCAACAAGCTCGACGGTGTCGTCGCCACGGTCAACTACGCCACCGAGAAGGCGAAGGTCACCTACCCCGAGCCGCTGTCCGCCGAGGACCTGATCAGCACCGTCCGGCAGGCGGGGTACGACGCCGCGCTGCCGCGACGTACCGGCGACGAGGAAGCGGACGCGACCGACGACGACCCGACCCGATCGCTGCGCAACCGACTCATCGTCTCCGCGGCCCTCACCGTGCCGGTCGTCGCGATGGCGATGGTCCCGGCCTTCCAGTTCACCTACTGGCAGTGGCTCTCGCTCACGCTCGCGGCGCCGGTCGTGGTGTGGGGGGCGTGGCCCTTCCATCGCGCGGCCTGGGTCAACCTGCGGCACGGCGCCACCACCATGGACACCCTGATCTCGATGGGCGTCCTGGCCGCGTTCGGCTGGTCGGTCTACGCGCTCTTCTGGGGGACCGCGGGCACGCCGGGGATGACCCACGCCTTCGAGCTGACCGTCCAGCGCACCGACGGCGCGGGCAACATCTACCTCGAGGCCGCCGCCGGAGTGACGACGTTCCTCCTGGCGGGGCGCTACTTCGAGGCGCGCTCCAGGCGCCGGGCCGGCGCGGCGCTGAGGGCCCTGCTCGAGCTCGGCGCCCGGGACGTGGCCGTGCTCCGCGACGGCGTCGAGGTCAGGATCCCGACCGACCAGCTGAGCGTGGGGATGCGGTTCGTCGTCCGCCCGGGCGAGAAGGTCGCCACCGACGGGGTCGTCGAGGAGGGCAGCTCCGCCGTCGACGCCTCGATGCTCACCGGCGAGTCCGTGCCGGTCGAGGTCGGCGTCGGCGACCCGGTGGTCGGCGCCACGGTGAACGCCGGTGGCCGGCTCGTCGTCCGGGCCACCCGGGTCGGCGCCGACACCCAGCTCGCGCAGATGGCCCGGCTGGTGGAGGACGCCCAGAACGGCAAGGCGCAGGTCCAGCGCCTCGCCGACCGGGTCTCCGGGATCTTCGTCCCGATCGTGATCGCGCTCGCCGTCGCCACCCTCGGCTGGTGGATCGGCGCCGGGGCCGGGCTGCCGGCCGCCTTCACCGCCGCCGTCGCGGTGCTGATCATCGCCTGCCCGTGCGCCCTCGGCCTGGCCACGCCGACCGCCCTCATGGTCGGCACCGGTCGCGGCGCCCAGCTGGGCATCCTGATCAAGGGCCCCGAGGTGCTCGAGGTCGACCCGCCGCGTCGACACGATCGTGCTGGACAAGACCGGCACCGTGACCACCGGACAGATGACCCTGCGCGGAGTGATCGCCGCCGACGGCGAGGACGAGGACGTGGTGCTGCGCCTCGCCGGCGCGGTCGAGGACGCCTCCGAGCACCCGATCGCCCGGGCGATCGCCGACGGCGCGCGCGCCCGGGTCCCCGCGCTCCCGGCCGTGCAGGAGTTCACCAACCTCGAAGGGCTCGGCGTCCAGGGCGTGGTCGTCGACGGTGAGACCAGCCGCGCCGTCCTCGTCGGCCGCCCGCGGCTGCTCGAGGAGAGGTCGCAGCACCTGCCGCCCGAGCTCGACCGCGCGCTCGCCGAGGCCCAGGCCACCGGCGCGACCGCCGTCGCCGTCGGCTGGGAGGGCCGGGCCCGCGGCATCGTGGTCGTCGCCGACGCGGTGAAGCCGACGTCGGCCGAGGCGATCGCCCGGTTCCGCGAGCTCGGCCTGTCCCCGGTGCTGCTGACCGGTGACCACGAGACCGTGGCCCGCGCGGTCGCCGCCGAGGTCGGGATCGGGCCGGAGGCGGTGATCGCCGACGTACTCCCCGCCGACAAGGTCGACGTCGTCAAGCGGCTGCAGGCCGAGGGCAAGGTCGTCGCCATGGTCGGCGACGGTGTCAACGACGCCGCCGCACTCGCGCAGGCCGACCTCGGCCTGGCCATGGGCACCGGCAGCGACGTCGCCATCGAGGCCGGCGACCTGACCCTGGTTCGCGGCGACCTGCGCGTCGCGGCCGACGCGATCCGGCTGTCCCGCCGCACGTTGACCACGATCAAGGGCAACCTGTTCTGGGCGTTCGCCTACAACGTGGCCGCCCTCCCGCTCGCCGCGGCCGGACTGCTCAACCCGATGCTGGCCGGCGCCGCGATGGCGTTCTCCTCGGTGTTCGTCGTCAGCAACAGCCTGCGGCTGCGCCGGTTCCGGGCACTCGCCGCCTGACTCGTGACCGCGATAGTCCGTGACGTTTCGGATGTGAAATCGACCGATCCTGGTAGGAAACGTCACGGACTATCCCGACTGTCCTGACCACTCAGGACGGCCAGGCATGCCGTGCGGCCTCGACCAGGTCGGCTGCCTGCCGCCGGCCGGTGCGCGCGGCGCTGGCCCGCTTGGCCGGGTCCAGCACGCTGGGGCCGATGTCGGCCAGCGCCTGCTCGTCCGGGGTGACGACCACCCACCGCCGCGCGCCGGTGCGCGCGAGCTGGGCCTTGATCGACGTCGCCCTGCTGAACGCCTGCGGGAGGGGCGCGAGCACGACGACCACGTCGGCGCCGACGGCCAGGTCGACGTTCGCCGTCGACCGCATGCCGCCGTCGAGGTAGTGCCGTCCGTCGACCGCGACCGCCGGCCACACGAGGGGTACGGCGCAGCTCGCGGCCACCGCGAGCACGAGCTCCACGCCGCTGCTGCGGTCGAAGGTCTCGAACCTCCCGGTCTCAGCCTCGACGGCGGTGATCCGCAGGTCGCGGTCGGGCCAAGGCACGTCGCCGAGCCGGGACCGGATCACCTCGATCCGCTCCGCGCCGCCCGGCGGGTGCGCCCGCATCGACATCCGGCCGATCCGGCGCAGCTTCCGCTCCTCGCTGCCGGGCACCAGCATCGGCGGCACCAGCCGGAACATCGTCGCGCGGCCGACCCGGGCTCCGATCTCGTGGTCGGGCGGAGCGAGCTGGGTGCGCGTAGACCTCGTCGAGCGACCGCGCGCCGGTGACCTGTGCTCCGACGACCGACCCGGCCGACGTACCGATCACGGTGTCCGCTCCGGTGACGTCCACCCCGGCGTCGGCGAGACCCTTCAGGATCCCGAGCTCCCAGGCGATGCCGGTGATCCCGCCACCACCCAGCACCAGCGCCGTCCCCGTCATGGACCCGAATCTAGCCAGCGGCCGGGAAGCCGGGCGACGGAAATGACCCGCACGGGCTACGCGCCGCTCCCGGGTCGGGGCCGCACGACAGGCCTAGAATCAGGCCATGTCCGCGCACTCCTTCCCCACCGAGGACGACGGCCTCAGCGGGCTCTTCGAAGCCTCGCCGGACCGGCCGATCCACACCTCGGCCGCCGCCGAGCTCTCGTTCGTCCTCGGCCTGGTGTCCTTGTTTGCGATGCCGTTCTCGCTGATGCACGCAGCGTCGGTCGTCACCGCCGGCCTCGGCGCGGTCCTCGGCGTCGTGGGAATGGCCACCACCAGCCGCCCCGACGTCGCCGGACGGGTGCTGGCTCCCCTCGGGCTGTTCTTCTGCCTCACCGTGCTGACCCTCGTGGGGCTGCGCTACTTCGGCCTGGAGACGGCGTTCGGGGACGCGCTCGTCCCGACGTTCCTGTCCTGGCTGGAGGGCCTGAACGCCTGGTTCCCCAACCCCTGATCAGGTCGACAGCACCCAGCCCGGCGCGACCGCCGACGGAATACCCGGGAGCCGGCCACGGCTGTGACCGGCATGGAGCTGACTGACGCACTGGCCACGGCGCGGGACAACCGCGAGTCCGTGCTGACCACGATCCGGCGGAACGGCCGACCCCAGCTGTCCAACGTCCTGCACGCCGTCGGCGACGACGGCCTGATCCGGATCTCCACCACCGCTGACCGCGCGAAGTTCAAGAACCTGGAGCGCGAGCCCTGGGCCGCCCTCCACGTCAACGCCGGGAACCACTGGTCCTACGCGGTCATCGAGGGAGACGTCACCCTGTCGGACGTCGCGGCCGACCCGACCGATGACGCCGTCGAGGAGCTCGTCGCGCTCTACCGGTCGCTGGCCGGCGAGCACGACGACTGGGACGACTACCGGGCCGCGATGGTCTCGGAGCGACGTGCGGTGGTCCGCATCGCGCCCACGCGGGCCTACGGGGCGCTGCGCCGAGGCTGACCCGCAGGTCCCTCAGCGGCTGGTCGCCTTGCGGTACTGCCTGCCGGCCAGCGGGATGAAGATCGCCATGATCACCGCCGACCAGATCAGCGGTGTAGAGCTCGGGGTGCTGCAGCGGCCACGCCGTCGGCTCCGGCGCGAGCGGGCTGGTGTTGCCGAACAGCTCGCGCGCCGCCTGTGTCACCGACGAGACGGGGTTCCACTCGGCGAAGGTCTGCAGCGGGCCGGGCATGGTCTCCAGCGGCACGAACGTGTTGGCGATGAACGTGAGCGGGAAGATCACCATGAACGCCGCGTTGTTGACCACCTCGGGAGACGGCACCAGCATCCCGATCCACGCCATGATCCAGGAGATCGCGTAGGCGAAGACCAGGAGCAGGACGTAGGCCCACAGGGCGTTCAGGAACCCCTCGCGGATCCGCCAGCCGACCAGCAGACCGGTCAGGCTCATCACGAACAGCACGATCACGTTGTTGACCACGTCGGAGAAGGTGCGCCCGGCCAGCACGGCGGACGGCGACATCGGCAGCGACCGGAACCGGTCGATGATGCCCTTCTTGACGTCCTCGGCCAGGGCGTAGCCGGTGATCGTCGAGCCGAACACGACGGTCTGGGCGAAGATGCCGGCGATCAGGAACTCGCGGTAGGCGTCGCCACCGCCCTCCTGGTCGATCGCCCCGCCGAAGACGTAGGCGAACAGCAGGATGAACATGATCGGCGACATGGTCGTGAAGACCAGCAGGTCGGGCACCCGCTTGATCTTGATCAGGTTGCGCTTGGCGACGACGAGGGAGTCGGCGACGGCGGTGCCCCGCAGGGTGGTGGTGCTCATCGGGCGGTCGCCCCTTCCTTCTCGGGCTGGCTCGGCCTCGGCCGCGTGGCCGGTGAGCGACAGGAACACGTCGTCGAGGGTGGGACGGCGCAGCCCGACGTCGTCGACGGGGACGCCCTGCGCATCAAGTCGGCGCAGCGCGTCCGCCAGCACCGCCGCGCCGCCGGTCACCGGCACCACGATCGAGCGCCGCTCGGCCTCCACCGTGACCTCGCCGGACGACAGCGGCGTCAGCACCGTCACCGCAGTCTCGAAGTGCGCCTCGTCGGAGACGGTGATCTCCAGCCGCTCGCCGCCGACCTGCGACTTGAGCGCGTCGGCGGTGCCCTCCGCGATCACCCGGCCGTGGTCGATGACGACGATGTTGTCGGCGAGCAGGTCGGCCTCCTCGAGGTACTGCGTGGTGAGCAGGAGGGTGGTGCCACCGGAGACCAGCTCCTGGAGGATGTGCCACATCTCGGTGCGGCTGCGCGGGTCGAGGCCGGTGGTCGGCTCGTCGAGGAAGAGCACGGGCGGGCGGGCCACCAGCGCGCCGGCCAGGTCGAGCCGGCGCTGCATGCCGCCGGAGTACGTCTTCGCCGGCCGGTCGGCCGCGTCGTCCAGCCGCAGCTGCACCAGCAGCTCCCGCGCCCGCTCGGCGCTGGCGCGCCGGCCGAGGTGGTAGAGCCGGCCGACCATCTCGAGGTTCTCGAAACCGGTGAGGTACTCGTCGACGGCGGCGTACTGCCCGGAGACCCCGATCAGGCGACGTACGCCGCGCGGGTCGTTGGCCACGTCGATCCCGGCGACCTCGGCCCGGCCCTCGTCGGCGGCGATCAGGGTGGTGAGGATCTTGACCGCCGTGGTCTTGCCGGCGCCGTTCGGCCCGAGCAGTGCGAGCACGCTCCCCTCGGGAACTCTCAGGTCGATGCCGTCGAGTGCGGTGACCTCCTTGTAGTGCTTGACCAGCCCCTCGGCAAGGATCGCGTCTGTCATGGGTGTCCCTCCGTCCCGTCTGCTCCGGTCAACCACACCGGCGGTGCAACTGTTCCACGACGCCTGAAATCAGGTCGAACGGTTCCCGGCTCACTGCTCCTCGAGCACCGAGAGGACGTTGCCGGCGGGGTCGGTGAACCACGCGATCAGGGGGCCCGGCCCCCGGGAGATCCCGCGCTCGTCCTGGTCGAAGCCGTCGTACCGCTCGAACGAGATGCCTCTGCCGGCGAGGTCGTCCACCGTCTTCTCCACGTCGGTGACCGGGAAGTTCAGGACGGTGAAGGTGGCCGGCTGGTGCGTCGGCTTGGCGTAGACCATGACCGTCGCGCCGCTCGCCAGGTCGAGGGAGAGCAGTCCCATCGACTCGTCGAAGACCGTGACGTCGAGGCCGAGCGTGTCGCCGTAGAAACCGCCGCGCCGCCTCGAGGTCGTCGACCGAGAAGCCGCTGAACGCCTTGCTGTCCTTCAACATCACGCCTCCCTGGAGCCCGCCTGCGCGGACATCTGTGCCTTGTGCTCCTCGCTGAGCTGGATGACCTGCACGTAGTTGCCGTCCGGGTCGATCGCCGTCGCGAACAGACTGCCCTCACGGTCCTCGAGCGGAGCCTCCCACCGGCCACCGACATGGTCGACCCGGTCGGCGAAGCCACGGGCGTCGGCGACGTCGAAGTTGAGCACCACCCGGCCCGGCTCGGCCGTCCTCTCCCCGACGTCGTCGCGGCTGTCGAGGAACAGGTAGAAGCCGCCGTACCCGAGGATGCGGTACTGGTCCTGCTTGTCGTCGGTCTCCGGCGGCAGCACCGCGGTGTACCACGAGTGCAGCCGGTCGGGGTCGGTGCTGGAGAGCATCAGGCTCATCAGGGTGGTCGTCACGACGGCTCCGTTCTGTCGGGGTGCGCGGTGCGCCAGGCCCATGCAGACCGGGAAGGGCCGCCGAACTCATCGGTCCGGCGGCCGGCGCTTCTGCGGGTACGGCGTCTCGTGCCGGGCCAGCATCTCCACGAACCCCCGGATCTTGCGGGCTCGCGTCTCCTGCCGCTTGACGGCGCCGAGCCGGTGGATCAGGGCGAACCGGTTGGTCGAGGTGAGGACCTCGAACATCGCCTGCGCGTCCGGGTTCGCCGCGATCGCCTCGGCGAGGTCGTCCGGCACCACGGCCGTGGCCGGACCGGCGTACGCCTCCTCCCAGCGGCCGTCGGCCTGCGCTGCCCGGACCGCGGCTCGGCCGGCCTCGTGCATCCGGCCGGCCTCCTCGAGCCGGCCGACGCGCGCGACGTTCGTCTGCGACCAGCGGCTCCGCGGGCCGCGCGGGGTCATCCGCTGGAGGGAGCTGCCCTCGTCGCGACGCCGACCCTGGCCGTCGATCCACCCGAAGCAGAGCGCTTCGCAGACGGCCTGCTCGTAGTCGAGCGTCGTCACGTCCCCGCCCTTCTTGTGCAGCACCAGCCACACGCCGCGGGCCGAGTCGTGGTGCTCCAGCAGCCAGGCCCGCCATGCGGCGGCGTCCGCGACGAGGAGCTCGGGGAGGTCGTCGGCCACGGGTTCACAGTACGGCTCAGCGCACGAGCTTGAGGCCCACGACGCCACCGACGATGGCGGCCAGGAACACCAGCTTCAGCACCGAGACCGGCTCCTCGCCCGTCGCCATCGCCCAGGCCACCGTGAGGACGGCTCCCACGCCCACCCACACGGCGTACGACGTCCCGACCGGCAGGTCCCGCATCGCCCAGCCGAGCCCGGCCATGCTGACCACCAGTGCTCCGAAGAACACCAGCGTCGGTGCGGTGCGGGTCAGCCCGTCGGAGCGGGACAGCGCGGTGGCCCACACCGCCTCGAGCACTCCGGAGAGAACCAGAACGAGCCACGACATGACGGCCTCCAGCGCGCCGTCTTGTCGCTGACCGGGTACGGCACCCTCGTCCGGAGGCCTCACCTCGAGGCTCTGACCCGAGGGTCGTCAAACCCCGCCCCCGGTCAAAGCGGCGTTGGCCGATCAGTCGGTGTGCGGCAGCAGCACGTCCGCCCAGACCAGCCGGTGGTCGCTGGACGGGAACGGGAATGTCGCCCGTGAGCCGGGAGTACGGGCTGGCGCTCACCGGCCAGAACACCTTCGACTCGAGGATCGCCGCTCGCTGTCGGGCAGCACGTAGTCGACCCGCAGGTTGCCCGGGTTGTCGGTGTCTCGGCGAAGTCGGCGGTGTCGAGCCTGGCCGGCGTCCGGTGCGAGTCGTTGATCCCGCCCTGCAGCCTGGCCGCCTCCGCGGCGCCGGCGCTCGACGGCTCGTTGCCGGAGTTGACCCGCGGGTTGTCGAGGAGCTGCTGGATGGCCCCGGGGACGGAGTCCCCGTCGAGGGGATCGGAGTTCTGGTCGCCGGCGATGACGAACGACGCGTCCGGCGCCAGCCCGCCGGTGCCGCCCTGGTCGTCGTAGATGTACGACGCCCGGGCACCGCCGCTCACGTAGTCGGCCCAGAACCGGATCTCGTCGTGGTTGCGGGTGCCGTTGCGGTCCTCCGCGCTGTCGAACACCGGCGGCGTCGGGTGGGAGACCAGGAAGTGCACGGTCTCGTCGCCGATCTCGACCGGCAGGTCCCAGTGGGACTTGCTGGAGAGCCGGAAGTCTTCGAGCTCCTCCTCGGAGTACCAGTCCGCCGGCGCGGGGGTGGCCGGGTCGTCCGGCAGCATCGCGCCCGGCATGTCCTTCCACAGGAAGTGCTGGAAGGTGCGGACCTGGTCCGTGTCGATCGGGTACTTCGAGTAGACGACCATGCCGAACTGGCCCGGGAAGAACCCGAACCCGTAGGCGTCGTTGGGGCCGCCCATGCACCCGGCCGTCGTTGTCGAGGTCGTGGCCGCTGGGCATGCCGGTGTTGCTGGGGGCGACGTAGTAGTAGGGGTAGTGCGCCGGGGGGCGTGGTTCTGCGAGACCTCGAGGTAGTTCTCGCGGAACAGCTCGGCCGCCTGCCCGTCCTCGACGTAGTCGAACTCGTTGATCAGCAGCACGTCCGGGTGGCTGCGCTGGATGATCTCCGCCACGGTGCGGGCCTGCTGGTTGCCCGGCGTGGAGAGGTCCCGGACCAGGTCGCCCTGGTTGTTCCGGTTGAGGGAGGCGTTGAAGGTGGCGAACCGGACGTCACGGTCGATGCCGTCCTGACGTAGGTCGGCAGCCGGGGCGCGCCCCGGCGGTGGTGCCGGGGACGACGAGGGCGAGGCAGGCGAGGGACGTGGTGGCGGCAAGCACGGCCGCAGATCTCCGAGACATGCGCCAGAGAGTAGGTCCGCATCGGTGCGATTGGAACCACCCCCGGATGAACAGATAGTCCGTGACGAAGAGCTCCGGATCTGGCGCGACCGGTGGAACCTTGTCGTCACGGACTATCGCTGGCAGGGTCCAGCCCATGCTTCAGGCGCTGGCAGAGGTGAGCAGCCCCTCGAGCTTGTTGTAGCCCTCGACCATGCCCTTCTCCATGCCGCTCGAGACCATGGCGTCGCGCGTCTCGACCGAGGGGTAGACCGCGTGGGCGCTCAGCCGGGTTCGGCCCTCGCCGAGGTCGATGAAGGTCAGGAACTCGATCGACACCTGGTCGGGCGCACCTTCGAACTCGAAGGTCTGGATGGCGAAGTCGTTCTCGCGGACGGTGTGGAACGTGCCGTTGAAGGCGTACTCCTCGCCCTCGGGGTTGCGGTGCACGAAGCGGTAGCCGCCCTGGGTCACGAAGTCGTGCCGCTCGATCTCCATCTCGTAGCCGTCCGGGCCCATCCACTGCTGGAGCAGGTCGGGGTCCTTGTGCGCCCGGAAGACGGCGTCGACCGGCGCGTCGAACTCCCGCTCGGTGTCGATGTAGGGCAGCCCTTCCGGGGCAGTGACGGTCAGTGCGTTGGTCATGGCGTTCCCTCCTTGGTTTCCTTCTTGAGTACGGCGTCCAGGCGCCGGAACTGTTGCTCGTGGATCAGGCGGTAGCGGTCGATCCACGCGGTGAGTGCCTCGAGTGCCGCCGCGTCGAGGTGGACCGGTCGGCGCTGGGCGTCCCGGGTGCGGGTGACCAGGCCGGCCTGCTCGAGCACGGCGATGTGCCTCGAGACCGCCTGCAGGGTGATGTCGAACGGTTCGGCCAGCTCGTTGACCGTGGCCGAACCCCTGCTGAGGCGGGCGATGATCCCGCGGCGGACCGGGTCGGCCAGGGCAGCGAAGGCACGGTCCATCTGCCCCTCGTCGCCTGCCTTCCCGGCCATGTATTCAATCCCTTCCTTGATCAACGAATACGTTGAATACAACCACAGGAATCCGGATCGCGCAAGACCCTTGTGCGCAGACGATGAGTTCGGAGCCCGCGACCGGTCTGACCTGACACGGCACGATGGAGAGGAGAAAGGGGAGGCGATCATGACCAAGCTCGACGTGAGCTTCACCGCCACGCTGCAGAAGAGCCCGAACCCGGGCGGCTGGACCTACGTGGTGTGGCCGGAGTCGGTGGAGTACTTCGGGACGAGGGGGCTGGTGAAGGTGCGCGGCACCGTGGACGGGGAGCCGATCCAGACCTCGTTCATGGCGATCGGCGACGGGACGCACAAGCTCCCGGTCAACGCGGCGGTCCGGCGAAGGCTCGGCAAGGAGGCCGGCGACGAGGTCACGGTGCGGCTCGAGGAGCGCCTCGGCTGACCCGGCTCGGCGACCGGCCTCACTCGAGGCCGCAGGAGTCGCGGGCGAAGCGGATCGCGTTGGCCGCACCCTCCGGCGACATCCGGAGGACCAGGTCGCCGGACTCGTCTCCCAGGCGCAGGTGGACGATGAACGCGGTCGCGCCACCCGCCTCGAGGAACGCGTGCACGTCGCACCGGTTCGGCACGACCGGTAGCTCGATCCGCCGCACAGGGTCGTCGCCACGCACCCGCACCCGCGGCCGCCACACCGACGATCCCTGGGCCGTCAGCACCGGGGTCCCGCCGACCGTGTCGATCGTGAGCACCTTGTCCGTTCGACCGGTGGGCCTCGCCACGAGCACCAGCGTTCCTACGCTGCCCTCACCCGACCCGTCGACGGGGACCTCGTCGGCGAACGACAGCGCTGCGACCTGCGAGACGGCGAGCTCGAGGCAACGCGACGCGACGTACCGGGCGACGACGTCGGCCTCGTCCTCGACCGGGATCCGCACCTGCCGGCCGTCGAAGGCCATGGCCACGCTCCCCGGAGCGGCGCCCGCCCGGACGTCGCAGCGGGGTCGCGCCGGCAGGGCCAGCGGGTAGCCGCGCTCGGAGTCGGAGGGGTTCGCCCGCAGTCGCTCGCCGGGGATCGGTGCCCGGAGACGCGGGTCGAGGTAGCGGATCGAGGTGGGGTTGATCTCGTGGCGCAGGCCGTTGCCGATCCACACCTGGAACCGGCCGAGCGCGGCGTCGCGGGAGGACTGCCGCAGGTCGGCGACGAGCTCGCCCGGGGGCGGGCCCATGTCCGGCATCGGGAGCGGGGTGAGCGTCGGGATGGAGGACGTGGGCGACCGCTCCGGCTCGGCGGACGGCGACGCGGAGCCGCCGCACGCGGCGAGCACCAGGGTCGCCGACATGACCGCGGTCAGCGCCCGCTCCCGGCGCCAGGTCCTCCGCATGCAGCCACGGTAGTCATAACCCGGGCGGCCGAAGGCTCGTTGGACCCGCATGAGGTCCCTCCTCCTGATCCTCCTGGCCGCCCTGCTCACTCCGGTCACGGGCCCCACCGCTGCGTCGGCGGAGACGCCGCAGGACTGCTTCTGGACCAGCGTCTTCGACGAGGAGAACGCCAACCTCTTCTATCCCGACACCGGCGTGAACTACTACCTCGGCCGGGTCGCCCTCCCGCCCGGTGGCCGGCTCGTCGTCCGCGGCGAGTACCCGCATGCGCGCTACACCAGCTTCAACGTGTACGACGAGACCTTCCAGCCCACCGACGCCCTCGCCGACGTCGACATCCACCCGGATCGGGGTGCCACCAACCCCTTCCTGGTCGGCAACCGCCGGGACCGGGCCAATCGCGACTACACGGTCAACGTCGTCCCCGACCCCGTGCCCAAGCGTGATCGCAACCGGGCCCGCAACACCGTCTACCTCGGCGACGAGGGCGCGCCCCGCTTCAACGCGAGCATGGTGCTCCGCGTCTACCTCCCCGACCGCGGGCGCAACCAGTTCGGCGGGGTGCCGCTCCCCGAGGTCGCCGTACGCCTGCCCGACGGCACCGAGATCGACCAGCCCGCGACCTGCACCGCGCTGACCCAGCAGCCGTCGACCGGCGTGACCGGGGCCGACCAGCACGGCAACGGCCCGAGCATCCCCAACTACACGACCGCGAAGAAGCACCCGGACTGGGAGCGGTTCTTCAACGTGCCGCGGACGATGCTGCGGCAGTTCAGCCAGACCCTCGCCGACGAGTACGGAGCCGAGAGTCGCGGCGGGTTCTTCAGCGACGGCAACAACGCCTACGTCTCCGCCTTCATCGCCCGCGACTTCGGGCCGGTTCTCGTGCTGCGCGGCCGGCAGCCGAACGTCCCCGAGACCTTTGACCGCGAGCGCGTGTTCACACGCGGGCAGCTCCGCTACTGGTCGATGTGCAGCGTCTCGATGCAGCCGTACAGCGTCACCGACACGATCGGGTGCGTCAACGACTCGCGCCTCGTGACCAACCGGCGAGGCTGGTACACCCTGGTCGTCAGCACCCCCGAGGACCGCCCGGCCGACGCCCGTCGACGCTGCGGCGTGACCTGGCTGCCGTTCGGGATCCGGCCGACCGCTGCCCTGGTCATGCGCAACCAGCTGGCCGATCCGGACTTCGCCCACTCGGTCCAGCGCGTCCGGCGTCCCGGCACCGAGCGTGAGGTGATGGGCGACTTCCTGCCGCGCGGCCACTACACAGGCACCCGCGCCTTCCAGCGCAAGGGTTGCTGACCGGCGTACTCCTCCCCGACCGCCTCCGAGCGCACGTCACGGCCCGCTAACGAAGCAGCACGGAACCGCGTTGGCGCCCGGGGGACGATTACGGTGTCCTAGCCAACGGCAGGAGAGGGAGGACGCACGTGAGCGTCGCGTACGACATCGGCGAGCTGAGCCGGCCGGGCGGGGTCGGCGTCCGCTGCCAGGGCGTCGTACACCTCTACCGCACGTTCGAGGGTCACGACGTGGTCGCGCTCCAGGGGGTCGACCTCGACATCGCCGCCGGCGAGCGGGTGGCATTCCTCGGTCCGAGCGGGTCCGGCAAGTCGACGTTGCTCACCCTCCTCGGCGGCATCCAGAAGCCCAGCGCGGGACGGATCTTCCTGGGGGAGGACGAGATCTCCCGCCTCGGCGAACGGTTCCTCGCCCGGATCCGGGCCCGCCGGGTGAGCACGATGCTGCAGGGCTCGACCCGCAACCTGCTGCCCTACGCCACTGCCCGGCAGAACCTCGGCTTCGCCCGCCTCGCGCTCAGCAGCTCCGAGCGTCGCGAGGTGGTCGCCGACCGTGACCTGCTCGGCAAGGTGGGTCTCGAGCAGCAGGCCGACCAGGTCGTCTCGACCCTGTCCGGCGGTCAGCGGCAGCGGCTGGCCCTGGCGTGTGCCGTCTCGACGATGCCGCAGCTGCTGCTGGCCGACGAGCCGACGAGCCAGCTCAGCCACGAGGACCGCGACCACGTCATCGAGCTGATCCACGAGCTGGGTGACGACCTCGGGACCACCATCGTGGTGGTCACCCATCAGCCCGAGGTGGCGGCGACCTTCCCGCGGACGGTCACCATGAAGGGGGGCCGGGTCGGTGCCGAGGGCCGACACGGCGCGGAGTACGTCGTCATCGGCGCCGAGGGCGTGGTCCACCTGCCGACCCACCTGGCCGCGGAGTGGCCGCAGGGCACCCTGGTGAGGATCGAGCCCGAGGACGCCGACCGGCTCGTCGTATCCCGGCCGAGCGACCTGCACGAGGGCGCGGAGGAGGAGGAGTGAACACCTCGCTCGAGATCGCCGGCGTCTCCTACACCCTCTCCCGCACCCTGCTCGAGGGCATCGACCTGGAGTTCCGGCCCGGCGAGGTCGCGGCCGTCTCCGGCCCCAGTGGCTCGGGCAAGACCACCCTCCTGTCCATCGCCGGCGGGCTCCTCGAGCCGACGACGGGGACGACGTCGTACGCCGACCGCTCGATGTGGCAGGGCACCGGCGACCCGCGGCCCGAGGTCGCCTTCGTGCTGCAGGTCTACGGCCTGATCCCCATCCTGTCCGCACGCGAGAACGTCTCGGTGGCCCTCCGCGCCCGCGGTGTCGACCCACGTGAGGCCGACGAGCGGGCCGAGGCCGCCCTGGCCCGCTTCCACATCGCCGACCTGGCGGACCGGCAGGTCGAGGAGCTCTCCGGTGGCCAGATGCAGCGGGTCGCGTGCGCCCGCGGACTGGTCGTCGGTGCCGAAGTGCTGCTGGCCGACGAGCCGACCAGCGAGCTGGACGAGGTCAACCGCGCCCTGGTGCTGGGCGAGCTCCGGCAGGAGGCGCTCCGCGGCGCCATCGTGGTGGTCGCGACGCACGACCCGGCCGTCGTCGATGCCTGCGACCGACACTACGTGCTCGACGACGGCAAGCTGACCGACCACGTGGCCGAGGTCGACCTCTCCGTGTGGGGACGCCGGCAGCCCGTGGCCAGACCCTTCGAGACGCCGCCACCGGCTGCAGTCACTCCGGTCGAGGCCGCACCTCCCGCTCAGGTCGAGCTGGTCGAGTCCGGTCCTGAGCCCGTCGAAGTGGGGCCTGCTGCCGAACGCGGCGCCTCGACGAAGAAGGAGCCGGGCGACGACTCGATCTTCCGGCGTCCGCGGAGAGAGCCTGAATGAACCGCACGCTCCGCGGCGCCTTGGCCCGCCGCGGCACCCTCCTCCCGCTGCTGCTCCTCACCGCCGTCGTCGTGGCCGGCGTGGTCGCGGTGATCGGCCTCGCCGAGGGGTCCGGCACCTCGTCCGCGGTCGCCGTACCCCTCCTCGCGCTGGGGCTGGTCGCGGTCCCCGCCAGCGGTCGCGAGCTGGCGGCGATCCGCCGCCACGAGATCGCCGTCGCCCGGCTGCGCGGCGTCACCGGGGGGCAGCTGGCGGTCACACTGGCGGTCGAACCGTTCCTCGTGCTGGTGCTGGGCTCCCTGCTGGGTATGGCGGTCGGGGCGTTGGTCGCCGCCGTCGCGGCCGGTCTGTGGGTGGGAGCCGAGCTGTCGCTCGGCGTGACCGTGCTGCCGGCCGTGGCGCTGATCGTCGTGGTCGGACTGGGCGGCGTCCTCGTGGGCATGGCCGGGTCGCTCCGCGAGCCGCTGTCCGACCAGGTCTCCGTCGCCGAACGACCCCGACCCGTCTCCACCGCCGCCCTTTTCGGGAGCGTCCTGCTCCTGGTCGCCACCGCGGTGGTGATCTACCGCTCTTCGGTGGTCGATGCCGCGGATCCCGGCTGGGTCGTGCTCGCCGGTCCGGCACTGGTGGGACTGGCCCTCGGTCAGATCACGGTGTGGGTGGTCCGGCTCGTCGCATCGGCGGGGGTCCGCTGGACGGCGAAGTCGCCGCTGCCCGCCTTCCTGGCCACCCGGCGGCTGGCCCGGATGGCCGAGTCGGCCTCCGCGATCCGGCTTCTCGTGGCGGCGGCAGTACTCGCCGCGACCTCGGTCACCGGCGCACTGCAGGTGACCGACTGGACCGATGAGACTGCCCGGCTGCGCGCGGGTGCTCCACTCCGGGTGACGCTGGAGGAAGACGCTCGAGGCGCCTTGGCCCTGACTCGCGAGCTCGACCCCGACGGCCGGTGGCTGATGGCCGCCGTGTTGATCGCGGGGGAGGGCAGTCTCCCGGCCCGAAGGGCGTTCGTTGACACCGCGCGTTACGACGCGGTGGTGGGCGACTTCCTCGCCGGCACCCCGGCTGAACCGCTTTCCCGGAGCATCGGCCCACTCGAGGCGGGAACCTCCGTCCTCGGGTCCGGTGGTTTCGTGAGCGCGACCGTGCGGGGAGTGAGCTCTCGGCGATCCGGAGATCTGCGGCCCCTTGTCACAGCGACCTACATCAACGACAGGGGCCGCTCCGCCAGCGTGACCATTCGGCTTCGGATCGGGCTCTCCGGCAAGGCGACCACCGTGGAGCGCGAAGTCGCGGACTGCTCGGGCGGCTGTGCGATCACCAGCATCACTCTGGACCGGTCGAACGGAGACGTGGAACTACCCTGGATCCTCACCGGTCTCGACCTCGGTGGCAGTGCGGCACTAGACAACAAGTGGACTCCTGAGCCGCAGCTGTTGCCGGCTGGAGTCGTGCCCGTCGAGATCGTCACCGTCGACGACGGCTTGCTGATGCCCGTCTTCGACGAGCCGCTGGTCGCCACAACTTCCGGCAGCGCTGGTGAGCTGCGTGTTCTGGCCACCGAGAGCACGACGTGGGGCGTGGAGGCACCCGAGATCGACTCGCCGGGCGGCGACGAGCGGCCGGCCGACGTAATCGACCGCTTCGCCGCGCTTCCACTTGTCGAGGCCGACGGGCTGCTGGGTGACCTGCCACAGGCGCTCGCCGGAGCACCGCCCACGATCCCCGCTGCGCAGGTCATGATTCTGGCGCGCGCCGACGCCCCTGATCGGGTGGTGTCCGCCCTGGCCGAGGCTGCTGGTCAGCAACCCGAGACGCTCGACCACGTTGCCGCGTCGCTGAGCGACGAGGTCGGCGGGGCGCAAGCCTTCGCCTACGCCCTGATGGCCGGGTTCAGCCTGCTCGTCGCCCTGCTCGTGATGGTGTCCTCGACTGCGCGGGAGCGGACCGCGAACCGGCGACGCGCTGCGTCACTCCGGGTCGTCGGCGTCGGCCTCGTCGAGCTGCGGGGTGCGAGTCGTCGGGAGCTGGCGTTGCTGGCACTCGCCGCGGTCCTGGCCACTGCGCTCGGCGGTATCGCCGGGGTGGTGCTGCTTTTGGGCAACCTCTCCCTCGTCGACATGCCGGTCCATTCGGTCCCGCTCGACCTCGGCGTGGCAGTCCTTCCCTTGGCGGGGTGCGCGCTGGCCGCGGGAGCCCTCGTCGTCCTCGTCGGCGGGCGCGGCCTGACCATGCCGCCCGACCAGACCCGACCGGCCCTCCTCAGGGAGGACGCATGAACACCTCGCGAGGCCAGACGATGCTGGCGACCGTGCTGCGCGGCCTGCGCTCCCGGGCGCTGCTGACGGTGGGGTCGGTGCTGCTCACGGCACTGGCGATCGGTGCGGCTGTGCTCGGACCCATCTTCCAGGTGGCCGTCACCAACTCCTACTACGTCACCCGGCTGGAGGAGGCGCCGAACCCCCTCACCGGCCTGACCTGGCACTACCAGCCCGCGTCGACGTACGACGGAACTCCGGCGGCCGCGCGGGACACGGCGGCCCGGGTGGTCGAGGCCAGGGAGACCGGGCCCTTCGCCGCCGCCCAGCCCCAGCTGGTCACCGACCGGTTCGACGCGCTGAAGGGCGAGGCCCAGCTGCTGGCCCGCGACGATGCCTGCAGCCACCTCGAGATCGAGGGCCGCTGTCCGACCGGACCCGACGAGTTCCTGATGCTCGTCGGCGATCTCGACTTCGCGGGACTGGAGATCGGTGACGAGGTCGAGCTCGGACCGGCCGGGACGAAGCAGGTGGTCGGCACCTATCGCCTGCCCGAGAGCGAGGCCGACTTCTGGTTCGAACCCCAACGGATGACGAGCGTGCCGCGGACCTTCGATGACATCACCTTCGAGGTGACGCCGTACGAGCCGGCGCCCCTGATTGTGGCGCCGGAGGCGTTCGACGAGTTTTCGCCGTCGCTCTGGGAGGTGTTGGTCGACCGACGCCTCGACGTACCCCCCGACACCACCACCGAGGACCTGCGTGAGGCGATGGCCGCTGCCGCGCGGCTGGAGGGGCCACCTGAACCGGTCGCGGGCGGCACCCTCGTCGGTGACTCGATCAACGACCTGCCTGCGATCGCCGCCGAGACCCGACAGGAGCAGCAGATCGCCAGGGCCTCGATCGCACCGGCAGTCTTCGCCCTCGTCCTGGTCGCGCTGGCCCTGCTTCTGCGGCTGCTGATGTCGGCCGCGGAGCTCCGCCTGCCCGAGCTCGCCCTCGCATCGCTGCGGGGACTGCCCCGACGCCGGATGTGGGGACTGGGGCTGTCCGAGCCGATTGCCGTGCTCGCACTCTCCGTGCCGGTCGGCGTGGTCATCGGAGTGGCACTGTCGCTCGTTCTCGTGCGGTGGTGGCTGGTGCCCGGTCTGCCGCTCCCGATCCCTTGGGAGTCGGGGGTGGCCGCACTCCTGGTGCTGGTGGCCGCTTTCGGGGTCTCGGTGCTGGCCGTCGGGCTGGTGCTCCGGTCGTCGCTGTCCGAGCAGCTCACCGGTGTCCGCCGCCCGCGCGCCACGGGTCGGGTGGCCCTGGTCGCCCAGCTCGCCCTCCTGGCCGCCGCACTGTCCGTGCTCGCGGCCAAGCTGTCGGTGTCGCGGCCCGGCCGGCCGGACGCCACCGACCTGGTCCTGCCGGTGGTGCTCGCCGTCGTAGCAGGGCTCGCCGCCACCCACGTCACGACCCGGCTGGCCGGCTGGTGGACCAGGGCCCGGCCCCGCACTCGCTCGTTGCCTGCGTTCGTCGCGGCCCGGGCCATCAGCCGGCGGATGGAGGGGACACTCGTCATCCTGCCGGTCACCGCGGCCATCGCTGTCTGCGTGTTCGGCGCCGGCGTCCACGAGTCCGCCGCGCAGTGGCGAGCCAGCGTCGCCGCGACCACGGCCCCGGCGGGTGAGGTGTGGAGCTCGCCCCTCACCCTCGACGAGACCGTCGAGCTCACCCACGAGCTCGACCCCGAGGGCAGCTCATTGATGGCGGCCACCACGATCAGCACGCTCGGTCCCACCTATGTCGTCGTCGACTCCCCGCGGCTGGCCGAGGTGGGGGTGTGGCCGGACCAGTGGACTCCCGGAGCAGGTGCCGGCGAGGTGGCCGACGAGCTCAGCCTGGACGCCACGGTGCCCACGTTCACCGGGCGCCGGTTGTCGGTCACCCTGGACAACCGGGCCGAGGTCGAGGGTGAGCTCCATGTCGGGCTGCAGCTGGTGCGACTCGGCGAGCGAGTGCACTCGGTGTTCCTGGGCCCGTTCCCCGACGGGCGGTCGACCCGCTCCGTGGTGGTGCCGTTCTGCCGGGGTGGTTGTCGCCTCGACGGGATCAACCTCGGCGGGCCGGCGACCAGCCGGACCGGCCTGAACGGCGTCATCCGGGTGACCGACATCAGCGTCGACGGGCGACGGGTGGAAGGGGGGATCGAGGGCGCGGGCTGGGACGTGTCCCCAGATGCGTCGGACGCCGCGATGGTCCGCAACGTGCGTTCCCGAGGAGAGACGATCACGGTGGACGTCGGATCGGGAGAGTCGGACGCCGTCGTCCAGCTCGCCGCCGGAGCGCTCACCGGGGGCCTGCCGGTGGTCCGCGGCGTGGATGCACCGGCCAGTAGACCGAGAGGCTCCTTCGGCGAGACCAGCGCCACGGAGTTCGAGACGCGGGCAGCGCTCGTGGGGCAGAGCGTGCCGTTCCTGGGTCCGAGCGGGTCCATGATCGACTACAGCACGCTCACGACCGACCGCGCCATCTACCCGCAGCGGGCGCCGGTCTACGTGCTCGCCCGGACCGATACCCCTGACTCCGTCACCCAGGCCCTGCGGGACCGTGGTCTGTCGGTCTCCACCACGCTGGCCGAGGTCGAGCGCACCCTCGACCAGGGTGCCTATGCCCTGGCCCTGCGGCTGTACGCCGTGGTGGCGCTGCTGGTCCTGCTCATGGCGCTCGCCGGTCTGTTCGTCAGTACCGCCGTCCAGCTGCCGGCTCGTCGCCGTGATGCCGCGTCGCTGCGGGTGGTCGGCGTCCCCCGACGATCCGTGATGTCGGCCGTCGTTCGCGAGCTCGCCGTCGTCCTCGGCGGTACGGCGATCGCCGGTCTCGCGGCCGGAACCCTGGCCCAGTACGTCGTCCTGCGCACCGTCACCCTCGGGGTCGTCGAGTCGATCACCACGCCGGCCCTGGTGGCTGCCGTCGACTGGGGACGGCTCGTGCTGCTCACCACTGCGGCCGTCCTCCTGTTCGGGACGGTGGCGCTGGTGAGCGCGGCGCTCACCGTCCGGGGCGCGCGCGGCTCCACCCTGCGGGAGAGCGCCCGCTGAGTGTGACGCGGCGTGGGCGAGCGGTGCCCCCGCGTGGCCCGCCCACGCCGCGTCGTTGCACCGTCGGTCGTGCGCGACGTCCGCCGGTGCCGTCTTGTGGAGTCAGGGGGATCCGGAGGATGTCCGCGGTCCTTGCCCCATGTGCATGCCTACCCCCGCGTTGACTACAGAAGGGCGAGGTCCGGGCCCAGATGTTTGGCCGGATCGGGACGTCCGGCACATCTCGGATTCAATCTAGCCGAAGATTTCCATCCGCGGTCAGAGTCGACCGAATCAGAGCAGGCGATGTCTGGACGGTCGTCTCAGGCCGGCTGGAAGATGCAGAACGGGTGTCCGGCCGGGTCGAGCATCACCCGCACGTCGTCCTGCGGCTGGTACGACGCGAGCACCGCACCCAGCGCCAGGGCACGGGACTCACCCTCCGCCAGGTCGTCGACGCCGATGTCGAGATGGAGCTGCATCTGCTGGTCGCCCTCTCCGGCCGGCCAGGTCGGCGGGGCGTGACGCTCCTCCAGCTGGAAGGACAGACCGGCGCGGTTGCGGTTGCCCTGCGGCTTGAGCACCACCCAGTCGTCCTCCTCCTCGATCACGTCCCAGTCGAGGAGGGCCCGGTAGAAGGAGGCCAGGCCACGCGGGTCGGGTGTGCCGAGGACGGTCGAGCGGATCTCGAAGCGGGGTGTGGTCATGGCGACAGCCTAGGAATAGGTTGCGACACGGGTGTCGTATCCGGCCCAGGCCGTTCGTGGTGGTGGTGAAGGAGGGTCCACAGGGGCCCCGCAACAGGGAGGAAGAACCATGACGCAGTACCTGCTCTCCGTCCACATGTCCGATGCCGATGAGGTTCCGCCGGCGGAGGACCTGGACCGGATGTACAAGGCGGTCGACGACTTCAACGAGAAGGTCAAGTCCGCGGGGGCGTGGGTGTTCGCCGGTGGCCTGGAGCCGATCGAGGCTGCCACCACCGTGGACGGCACCAAGTCCGAGCCGATCGTGACCGACGGCCCGTTCGCCGAGTCCAAGGAGTACCTCGGCGGCTTCTGGGTCATCGAGGCGCCGGACCTCGACGCCGCGCTGACCTGGGCCAAGGAGGGCTCGGCGGCGTGCGAGGGCAAGGTCGAGGTTCGCCCGTTCCAGGCCGAGCCCGCCTGAATCCCTTGCAGGAGGTCGAGAGGGTCTTCCGCGAGGAGTACGGCCGGGTGGTCGCCTCGCTGGTCCGCCGCTTCGGTGACATCGACATCGCCGAGGAGGCGGCCGGCGAGGCCCTTCTGGTCGCCCTCGAGAAGTGGCCGGCCGAGGGGCTCCCGCCCAATCCCGGGGCCTGGCTGACCACCGCCGCGGGCAACAAGGCCATCGACCGTCTCCGCCGCGAGGCCAAGAGCCAGGACAAGCACCGGCAGGCGATGCAGATGTACGACGACGAACCCCCCGAGCCGACCGGAGTCGTCTCCGACGACCGGCTGCGGCTGATCTTCACCTGCTGCCACCCCGCCCTCGCCCCCGAGGCGCGGGTGGCCCTCACCCTGCGGCTGCTCGGCGGCCTGACCGTCCCCGAGATCGCGGAGGCCTTCTTCGTCCCGGAGACGACGATGGCGCAACGGATCACCCGGGCGAAGAAGAAGATCAAGGTGGCACGGATCCCGTACCGCGTGCCGGCAGCGGCCGACCTCACCGAGCGGCTCGCGGCCGTGCTCGCGGTGGTCTACCTGGTGTTCAACGAGGGCTACCTCTCCACCTCAGGCGAGGCACCCATCCGCGAGGAGCTCACCGGCGAGGCGATCCGGCTGGGGCGGGTCCTCCGCGAGCTGCTGCCCGACGTGCCCGAGGTCGCCGGGCTGCTCGCCCTGATGCTGCTCACCGAGGCGCGGCGTTCGGCCAGGGTCGCGTCCGGCGAGCTGGTGCCGCTGCACGAGCAGGACCGCGGTGGCTGGGACCGCGGCCTGATCGACGAGGGCCACGCGCTGGTACGCGAGTGCCTCGAGACCAACCGGCCCGGGCAGTACCAGCTGCTCGCCGCGATCAACGCCGTCCACACCGACGCGCCGACCGCAGCCGACACCGACTGGGCCCAGGTCGCGACGCTCTACACCCAGCTGTACGCCGTCGCCCCGAACCCGGTCGTCGCCCTCAACCGCGCCATCGCGGTGGCCGAGCTCGATGGGCCCGAGGTCGCCCTGGCCGAGGTCGACCGGCTCGACCTCACGTCGTACCACGCGTGGCACGCCACCCGCGCCGACCTGCTCCGCCGCCTCGGCCGCAGCGCCGAGGCCCGCGCGGCGTACGACGCAGCCATCGCCGCCACCGCCAATGAGGCCGAACGCGCCTACCTCTCCCGGAGGCGTGGCACGCTGGCAACGTGAGGAGGGACGGGAGCCAGCCTGGTCTCGCGGCTGCCCCTGGCCAGCTGGCGGCTGTTCGTCGCCAGCTGCGCGAGCCTCGGGGTCGGCGTACGCCGCCGCCGCCCTGGACCTGTGGTGGGAGGGGCTCGGCGTGCAGGCGAGCGTGGCGGTCATGGTCGTCTATTTCTCC
Source organism: uncultured Actinomycetota bacterium (assembly GCA_963812345.1). GTDB lineage: Bacteria > Actinomycetota > Actinomycetes > Propionibacteriales > Nocardioidaceae > Nocardioides. The sequence continues at coordinate 65,193 of CAWEVA010000020.1, read as the reverse complement.
CTGGCCTGGGTCGGCCTCGCCCGGCCGTCGACGTCGTGGCCGTGGCTGCGCGGAGGGCTGGCGACGACCCTGGTGCTCGCCACGGCGGCGCAGCTCTTCGAGGGCGGCTCGATGACCTCGGCGTGGTCGCTGCTCGTGCACGTCGTGGTCCCGGTGCTGGTCGGCGCCGACTACCTGCTCGTGGGCCGCACCACCGGCCGGTGGTGGTGGCCGCTGACCTGGGCGCTGCTGCCGCTGACCTACCTCGTCTACTACGCCGGCGCCGGCCTGCTGGTCTACGACTTCCTCGATCCCTTCGGTTCCTACTACCAGCTCGCGGTGCTGGGCTTCCTCCTGGCCGCGGTGGCGATCGGGTTCGTGCTGTTCGGCCTTGCCGGCGGACGACAGTCGACGTACGATCACGATATATCGTTGAGCGGTCGGTGACAGTCGGTCGCTCGTAACCGTGAGTGAGCGGAGGGAGCATCGACATGGGACATCACGGAGGCCACGGAGTCGTCGTGGGGAGGAGGCTGGGGACCAGCCGTGGGGCCAGGGCCCCTGGGGTTCGCCCCCGTGGGGACGCGGCGGCCGGCCGGGCCCGCCGCCGTGGGTGGCCGGGCTGTTCGGCCTGACGCAGGGCGAGCAGCAGCGCGGTCCCCGGGCCAGGCGGGGTGACGTCCGGGCGGCGATCCTCGACGTCCTCCAGGGCGAGCCGCTCAACGGGTACCAAGTCATCTCGGCGATCTCCGAGCGGACCGGCGGCGCCTGGAAGCCGAGCCCCGGCTCGGTCTACCCGACCATCTCCCAGCTCGAGGACGAGGGCCTCGTCGAGGCCGACGACGAGCGCGGACGACGCACCCTCCGGCTCACCGACGCCGGACGTGAGTACGTCGCCGGCAACGCCGACGAGCTCGCCGGCGTCTGGGAGCCCTTCGCGGAGCCCGAGCGCCCGGACGGGGGCGACTTCGCCGCGCTCAAGCCCGAGATCGGGCAGGTCATGAACGCCGTCTGGCAGATCATCAGCACCGGCACCGACCAGCAGCGCCGCGACGCGATCGACGTACTCGTCGAGACTCGGCGCAAGCTCTACGGGCTGCTCGCGGAAGGGGACCCCGGAACATGAACGAGCAGGACCTGCGGATCAGCGACGCCGAGCGCGAGCAGGCGGCCGCCGACCTCGGCGAGCACTACGCACAGGGCCGGATCACGACCGAGGAGCACCGCGAGCGGCTCGACCAGATCTGGGCCGCGCGCACGCGCCGCGAGCTGGGCCCGGTCTTCGCCGACCTGCCGGGGCGGACGTTCCCGGCCCGTGCGGCGACGTCCGCGCGGCCCGCGCCGCGCCGCGCCGGTTGGCGACGGATCCCCGCGCCGCTGCTGGTGCTGCTCGCGGTCCTGGTCGCGGTTGCCGTGGTCACCCGCATGCCGTGGATCCTGATCGCGGTCGGGGCGTGGTTCCTGCTCAGCCGCGGCCACTGCGGAGCGCGCACTCACCACCGCCGGTAGGCGGGGGGTCTCGACAAGGCTCGCCGTGGGATGGAAGGGTCACAGTCGGTCAACGAAGCCCGGAGGTATCCCCCATGACCGACCCCCGACCTCCCCGCCCCGGTGCATCCACCGCGGGCGCTGGACCCTGATCTGTCTGCTGCTGGCGCCGGCGGTGATCGTGCCGCTGCTCGTCCCGTTGTACGACAGCGTCGAGCCGACCCTGTTCGGCTTCCCGTTCTACTTCTGGTTCCAGCTCGCGCTGATCCCGGCGGCCGTCGTACTCACCGTGATCGCCTACTACCTCTCCAAGGGCGCGGACCGAGCTGGACCGTGAGGCCCACGGGACCCGGCGAGGGGAGACGCCGCGATGACCGACGTCAGCACCGTTGCCTTCAGCGTCTTCATCTTCCTCTTCCTGCTGGTCACCGTCCTCGGCTTCTTCGCGGCCCGGTGGCGTCGTGCGGAGGCGCTCGACCACCTCGACGAGTGGGGGCTCGGTGGTCGCAGCTTCGGCACGTTCATCGCGTGGTTCCTGATCGGCGGTGACCTGTACACCGCCTACACGTTCATCGCGGTGCCGGCGCTGCTGTACGCCGGCAGCGGGATCGGCTTCTTCGCCGTGCCCTACACGATCGTGGTCTACCCGCTGATCTTCCTCTTCCTGCCGCGGCTCTGGTCGGTCTCGCACCGGCACGGCTACGTCACGCCCGCCGACTTCGTGCAGGGCCGCTACCAGAGCCGTTCCCTCGCGCTGGTGGTCGCGATCACCGGGATCCTGGCGACGATGCCCTACATCGCGCTGCAGCTCGTCGGCATCGAGGTCGTGCTGCAGGTGATGGGCATCGGCTCGGAGACCGCCAACTGGTTCGTCCGCGACCTGCCGCTGTTCATCGCGTTCGCGGTCCTGGCCGCCTACACCTACTCCTCGGGGCTGCGGGCGCCGGCGCTGATCGCGTTCGTGAAGGACACCCTGATCTACATCGTGATCTTCACGGCGATCATCTACCTGCCGACCCAGCTCGGCGGCTGGGACAGCATCTTCTCCTCGGCCAGCGACTCCTTCGACACGTTCAACACCGAGAACGCCGACGCGATCGCCGCCGGTGATGCCCGCGCCGAAGGGTGACGATCCCGCCGGCGCTGCTGCACTGGGCGTACGCGTCACTGGCCCTCGGTTCGGCCCTCGCGCTGTTCATGTACCCGCACTCGGTCACCGCCGTCCTCTCGACGCGGAACCGGTCGGTGATCCGCCGGAACGCCGCGCTGCTGCCGGCGTACTCCTTCCTGCTCGGGCTGCTCGCCCTGCTCGGCTTCGTCGCGATCGCGGCGGGCGTCGCGGTCGAGAACCCCCAGCAGGCGGTGCCGCAGCTGTTCGAGAACGAGTTCCCCGACTGGTTCGCGGGCGTCGCGTTCGCGGCGATCGTGATCGGGGCGCTGGTGCCGGCGGCGATCATGTCGATCGCGGCGGCGAACCTGTGGACGCGCAATGTCTACAAGGCGTTCCTCAAGCGCGACGCCACGCCTTCGCAGGAGGCGCAGCAGAGCAAGGTCGCCTCGTTGCTGGTGAAGTTCGGGGCCCTGGCGTTCGTGCTGTTCGTGTCGACCACCTACGCGCTCGACCTGCAGCTGCTCGGTGGCGTCTGGATCCTGCAGACGTTCCCGGCGATCGTGATCGGGCTCTACACCCGATGGTTCCACCGCTGGGCCCTGATGGCCGGCTGGGCGGTCGGCATGGGCTGGGGCACGTGGACGGCGTACGGCATCCCGAAGATCGGCGACCCGGGCAGTCACTTCGGCAGCCCGCTCTCGCCCTTCCCGTTCACCGACACCCTCATCTACACCGGCTTCACCGCGATCCTGCTCAACCTGATCGTGGCGGTGGTGCTCACGGTGATCCTCCGGGCGCTGAAGGTCGACCCGGGTGCCGACCAGACCTCGCCCGCGGACTACCACGCCGATGAAGGTGACGTGGGCGTCGAGGAGGAGCTCGACCCGTTCGCCACGACCTCCCACCCCTGACCGTCCCGCCCTCGCCGAGTAATCGCTGCATCTGTGGGCGCTACCTGACTGGTACACCGGTCAGGTAGCTGCCGAACGCGGCGTTACCCGGCCACGAGCGCGGCTAGGGTCGCGCACATGACGACGCCCTCCTTCGACCTCGGCCAGGACCACCTCGACCTGCGCGAGTGGGTGCACACGTTCGCGGCCGACGTGATCCGGCCCGCGGCGGCCGAGTGGGACGAGAAGGAGGAGTTCCCCTGGCCGGTCGTCGAGGAGGCGGCCAAGGCGGGCCTCTACTCGGTCGACTTCATCGTTGCCCAGGCCATGGACGAGACCGGGCTCGGCTTCCCGATCACCATGGAGGAGCTGTTCTGGGGCGACGCCGGGATCGCGCTCTCCATCGTCGGCACCTCGCTCGCGGCCGCCGGCGTCCGTGCCAATGGCACGGACGAGCAGGTCATGGAGTGGATCCCGCAGATGTACGGCTCGCCGGGCGACCTGAAGCTCGGCGCATTCTGCTCCTCCGAGCCCGACGCCGGCAGTGACGTGGGCGCGATGCGCACCCGCGCGACGTACGACGAGGCGAAGGACGAGTGGGTCCTCAAGGGCACCAAGACCTGGGCCACGAACGGCGGCATCGCCGACGTGCACGTCGTGACCGCCGTCGTCGACCCGGACCTGCGCACCCGCGGCCACGCGAGCTTCGTGGTGCCGCCCGGGACCAAGGGGCTCAGCCAGGGCCAGAAGTTCGCCAAGCACGGCATCCGGGCCTCCCACACCGCCGAGGTGGTGCTCGACGACGTACGGATCCCGGGCTCCTGCCTGCTCGGCGGGAAGGAGAAGCTCGACTCCCGGCTGGCCGTGGCCCGCGAGGGTTCGGCCGGACGCGGACAGCCGTCGATGGCGACCTTCGAGCGGACCCGGCCCGCCGTCGGCGCCCAGGCGATCGGGATCGCGCGGGCGGCGTACGAGGTCGCGCTCGACTATGCGAAGACCCGCGAGCAGTTCGGCAAGGCGATCATCGAGAACCAGGCGATCGCCTTCACCCTCGCCGACATGGCGACCTCGATCGAGGCGTCGCGGCTGCTGGTCTGGCGGGCGGCGTGGATGGCGCGGCAGGGCAAGTCGTTCGAGCAGGCCGAGGGCTCGATGTCCAAGCTCTTCGCGGGCGAGACCGCGGTGCGGGTGACCGGGCAGGCGATGCAGATCCTCGGCGGCAACGGCTTCACCCGGGAGTACCCCGTCGAGCGAATGGCACGCGACGCGAAGATCTACACGATCTTCGAGGGCACCTCCGAGATCCAGCGCCTGGTCATCGCGCGGTCGATCTCCGGAGCGCCCATCCGCTGATGAGGGCCAAGGTCCGCGACCCGGTCTTCTGGTCCGAGGTCACCCAGGTGGTCAAGACCGTGGTCGCGGTGACCCTGGCGTGGGTGCTCGCCGTCGAGCTGGTCGGGACACCGCAGTCCTTCCTCGCCCCCTGGGCCGCCCTGCTGGTCGTCCATTCCACGGTCTACCGGACGTTCTCCCAGGGCGCCCGCCAGGTGGCTGCGGCCGTCGCCGGAGTGCTGCTGGCGTGGAGTGCCGGCAACCTGATCGGTCCCGACGTCGCCGCGCTCGCCGCGGTCGTCTTCCTGGGACTGTTGCTCGGACGGTCGCGCTGGCTGGAGGGGGAGGCGACCACCGCCGCCGCCACGGCGCTGGTCGTGCTCACGACCGGGTTCTCCGACGACCAGCACCTGCTGGTCGACCGGCTCCTCGACACCGGGATCGGGATCGCGGTCGGCCTGATCGTGAACGTCGCCGTCTGGCCGCCGTTGCGCCGGCGGAGTGCCATCGCCGCGCTGGACGCCCTCGACAATCACATCGGCGGGCTGCTCGTCGAGGTCGCCGACGGGCTGGCCAGGGAGTGCTCACTCGACGAGGTGGCCGACTGGCTCGAGACCACCCGGGACCTCGACGAGGAGATCGACCGCGCCTGGTCCCTGGTCCGGCAGGCGCGTGAGAGCGCGGTGCTGAACCCGCGTCGCTCGGCTCGTCATGTGCGCCATCCGGAAGTGTGGATCGTGCTGCTTCGTCACATGGAGCAGGCCGTGGCCGAGACCCGCAGCATTGCGCGCACGCTCGAGCGATTCCTCGAGCAGCAGCGGGAGTGGGACCCGGGCTTCCGGGACGACTTCATCGAGGCGGTACGTCGTGGTGGCCGGGCCATCGACGCCGCCGATGCCGACGCGATCCGGGACTGTCCGCTCGGAGCTCGACCAGATCGTCGCCCGGTTGGGCGACCTGGATCCGGTGCCGGAGCTGTGGCCGGTGTACGGCGGCCTCGTGGTCAACCTCGTGAACATCCTCGAGGCGATGGAGGAGGTGGCTGCCGCGAACCCGCTCGACCAGCCCCCGCTGCCGATCCTGATGCGTCGCCGTCGTACTACAGGTCGATCGCCCGGTTGACCCAGGTCGACGTGACGACCATCCCGACCGCCTCGTAGATCGCCCGGGCGCCTGCGCGGGTGTCGGTCGACAGGTAGGAACGGACCGCGCCGTGCTCGCGGGCCAGCCCGAACGCATCGACCAGCATCGAGCGCGCCAGCCGGCGCCCGCGGTGGTCGCGGCGGACGGCGATCCGCGCGACGTACGCACTGTCCCCGGAGAGGTGGACGTGGGTGGCACCCACGAGCTCACCGGCGGGGTTCTCGAGCAGCCGGAGGTTCCACGGCTCGAAGCCGGGCCGTGCCCAGACCCAGGAGGCGAAGTCCTCGATCGGGTGTCGGGGCCGGTCCGACCACTCGAGGAAGGCGTCCTCGATCAGGGTCCAGGCAGCCGCGTGGTCGCGCGGGCGTCGCGTCGCGCAGGACGAAGCCGTCCGGCAGCGGGTACGGCGTGATCTCGACGCCGTCGGGCAGCTCGAGGTCCCAGGCGGTCCACCGGACCCGGTAGCCGAGGTCGGCCATCAGTCGGTCGGCCGCGCTGCCCTCGGGCACCTGGCTGCCGATCCGCGTCGAGCCGCGGGTGCGTGCGGTCTCGCGGATCCAGGCGGCGATCGCTGTGCCGATGCCGCGTCCCTGGTGGTCGGGATGCACTGCGGAGTAGGCGTGGTCGGGGCCGGCCACGTCGCCGTACGCCACCAACCGGTCGCCGTCGAAGACCCCCACCGTGCTGGCGGTGATGTCGTAGCTCGGCCGTTGCCAGTCGCTGAGCACGTCCTCGAGCGAGATGTCGACCTCGCCCAGGTCGACCAGCTCCTCGGCCGCCACCGCCTCGACCACGCCCTGCGCGTCGGCGATGGTGAGCGGCCGCGCGGTGAGCCCCTCGGGCAGGGCGGCCACGACGGTCGACGCCATCATCGCCCCGCCCCGGTCTCGATCGCGCGGTTCACCCAGACCGACGTGACCTTCATGCCGACCTTCTCGTAGAGCGACCGAGCGCCCGGTGCGGGAGTCGGTGGAGAGCTCGGACCGGGTGGCGCCGTGCTCGGCGGCCACCGCGAACGCAGTCGACCAGCAGCGCCTGGGCGAGTCCCGCGGCCGCGCTGGTCGCTTGCGGGTGGCCAGCCGGGCGATGTAGCGCACTCAGGTCCTTGGCTGGACCACGGCCATCGCCACCACCTCGCCGGACGGGTCGATCACCACGCGCAGGTTCCACGGCTCGAAGCCGGGGCGCAGCGTGGTGACGCTCGCCTCCCACTGCGCGAACGTGTCGCGCTCGCGCACCGACCACTCCAGGAAGGCGTCCTCCTGGACCGTCCAGGCCGCTTCGTGCTCGGACTCCGTCGCGCCGCGCGCACGGCGTACCCCTCTGGCAGCGGTCGCGCTCGGAATGCTCGCACCCTCGGGCAGCTGCGAGCACCCAGCTGGTCCACCGGACGTGGTAGCCGAGACGCTCGAGGAGTCGGTCGCCCGGCGAGCCCTGCGGGACCGGCATCCCGACCACGGGCTGGCCCTGCTCGCCGGCCTTCGTCCCGCATCCAGGCCGCCAGCTGGGTCCCGATGCCGCGGCCCCGGTGGTCGGGGTGGACGGCCGCGTCGCCGCGGTCGGCCCGACCCGACTCTCGGCGTACGCGACCAGCAGGTCGCCGTCGAAGACCCCGATGCTGCTGGCGTTCACGTCGTACCCGGGTCGCTGCCAGTCGGCGACGATGTCGGCCTCCTCGATCATGACCTCGCCGACGTCGTCCAGCTCCTGGGCGCTGATCACCGCGGTGACGGCGGCTGCGTCGGCAGTGGTGAGGGGCCGCGAGGTGAGACCGGGCGGGAGGTCGAGGTCCATGGCGACATCATCGGGTCCGCACCGCCCCCCTGCCACCGAAATAGCGCTGACCCGCCGCGAAACTGACTCGAAAGAGCGCTGACCCACGACGGCTCGACAAGCTGTCGGGTACGGGTCGCCGGCTCGGCGTGGGTCAGGCGGAGCGGATCGCGGAGATGTCGAAGTCGAGCTTGATCTTCTCCGAGACCAGCACGCCGCCGGTCTCGAGCGCGGCGTTCCAGGCCAGGCCCCAGTCCTTGCGGTTGATCGAGGTCGAGCCCTCGAAGCCGACCCGCAGGTTGCCGAACGGGTCACGCGCGGAGCCGGTCTCCTCGAAGAGGATGGTGACGGGCTTGGTGACGTCCTTGATGGTCAGGTCGCCGGTGATGGCCCACTCGTCGCCGTCCCGCTCGACCTTGGTCGAGACGAAGGTCAGCTGCTTGTGGGCGTCGATGTCGAAGAAGTCGCCGGACCGGAGGTGGCCGTCACGGTCGGCCGAGCCGGTGTCGATCGAGCCGGCGTCGATGGTCAGGCTGACCTTCGAGGCGGCCGGGTTCGCGGCGTCGATCGTGGCGGTGCCGTCGAAGTCCTTGAAGGCGCCGCGGACGGTGGTGACCATCGCGTGCCGGGCCGAGAAGCCGAGGCGGCTGTGCGCCACGTCCAGGGTGTAGTCGCCGGAGATGTCCTCCACGGCGGCGGTGCCGGCTTCGAAGTCGCGGTCGATGACGGCGGTGCTGCTCTTGCTGCGGTTGAGGAAACCCATCTGCTTCTCACTCCTGTGGTGGTCGGGTGGTTGAACGTTTCACCACCCTAAACAGAACTCCGGTCCGCTTCTATTCCGGACCTGGTGTGGCGCCGGTCACAGCGACGTGCTCCGTAGGATCCGCACCGATGATCGACCCACTCCAGACCCTCCTGATCGTGGTCTCCCTCCTCTTCGCGGCCGTCGCGGCATTCCACGTCGCCCTCGATCGACCCACGGGCGGGCTGCTGCTCGGCATCGCCGCCCTCCTCGAGCTCGGACTCCTCGCGCAGGCGATCATCGGCATCGGCCAGCTCGTCTCGGGTGACCGTGACGTCAACGGTGCGGTGTTCGTGGGCTACCTCCTCGGCGCCCTGGTCTTCCTGCCGCTGGCGACGCTGTGGGCGCTGGGCGAACGCACCCGCGGCGGTACGGCGGTGCTGGTGGTCGCCGGCCTGGTGGTGCCGGTCCTCGTCGTCAGGATCCAGCAGGTCTGGACTCCTTCCGGTGCCTGACGCCCAGGCCACCAACCAGGGGTGGGGGCGCGCCCTGATCCTGGTGTACGCCGTGTTCGCCTTCTCCGCGCTCGGCCGCTCGTCCACGCAGCTGGTGCAGAAGGCGGACGAGGCGCCGCTGGCCTACGGGTTGTCGGCGTTCGCGGCCGTCGTGTACGCCGTGGCGACCTACTGCCTGGCGCGGCCCGGCCGTCGTACCACCCCGTTGGCGTGGGCCGCGGTGCTCGTCGAGCTCACCGGCGTCCTGGTCATCGGCGCGCTGACCGTGGTCGATCCGGAGCTGTTCCCCGACGACACGGTGTGGTCGCGGTTCGGCAGCGGCTACGGCTGGGTGCCGGCGGTGCTGCCCTTCCTCGGCCTGGCCTGGCTGTGGCACACCCGCCCAGGCAGGGCTCAGCGGAACGCGGACTCCCCGGTCAGCGCCTGACCGATCACGAGCTGGTGCACCTCGGCGGTGCCCTCGTAGGTGAGCACGGACTCGAGGTTGTTGGCGTGCCGCATGAGGGGGTACTCCAGCGTGATCCCGGCCGCGCCCAGGATGGTCCGGCACTCGCGGGCGATCCGCAGCGCCTCGCGGGTGTTGTTGAGCTTGCCGACGCTGATCGCCTCGGCCGGCAGCCGGCCCTCGTCCTTGAGCCGGCCCAGGTGCAGCGCGAGCAGCATGCCCTTGCCGAGCTCGACCGACATGTCGGCCAGCTTGGCCTGGGTCAGCTGGTACGACGCCAGCGACCGGTCGAAGATCTCCCGGTCCCGGGCGTAGGCGATCGTCGTCTCCAGGCAGTCGCGGGCCGCGCCGAGGGCGCCGTACACGATCCCGAAGCGGGCCTCGGTCAGGCAGGACAGCGGGCCCGAGAGCCCCTTGGCCTCGGGCAGCATCGCCTCGGCCGGGACCCGGACCTCGTCGAGGACCAGCTCGGAGGTGACCGACGCGCGCAGCGACATCTTCTGCTTGATGTCGGGGGCGTCGAACCCCGCGGTGTCGGTGGGGACGACGAAGCCGCGCACGCCCGTCGTCGGTGCGGGCCCACACGATCGCGACGTCGGCCACCGAGCCGTTGGTGATCCACATCTTGTTGCCGGTGAGGATCCAGTCCGTGCCGTCCTGCCGCGCCCGCGTGCGCATGCCGCCGGGGTTGGAGCCGAAGTCGGGCTCGGTCAGCCCGAAGCAGCCGATCGCCTCGCCGGTCGCCATCCGCGGCAGCCACTCGTCCTTCTGGGCGTCGGAGCCGTGCTTCCAGATCGAGTACATCGCCAGGCTGCCCTGCACCGACACGACCGAGCGCAGCCCGGAGTCGCCGGCCTCGAGCTCGAGGCAGGCCAGGCCGTACGCCGTCGCGCTGGTGCCCGCGCACCCGTAGCCGGTGAGGTGCATGCCGAGCAGCCCCATCGACCCGAACTCCTTGGCGAGCTCGCGCACCGGCGCGGTGCCGGCGTCGTACCACCCGGCGATCTCCGGCTTGAGCTTGTCCTCGACGAAGGTGCGGACCGTGTCGCGCATGGCGCGGTCCTCCTCGGAGATGAGGGAGTCGGTGTCGAGCAGCTGGAGGGGCGTGAGCGGCATGTGCCCATCATCCCCGACCGGCAGGAAGCCCCCACTCAACAGTCGGAAAGCCCCCACTCGACGGTCAGAAGGGCCCCACTCAACATATCTGCCCGATTTCGGGCAGGAAGTTGCCATTTGGGTGGTAGCTGAGGATGATTCCGGACGTGACTGCGGACCCCGAGCTCGTCGAGCGGATCGCGACGAGCACCGGGCTCAGCGCGGCCGAGGCGGCCAGGGTGATCGAGGACGTGGTCGCGTTCCACGCCGAGCCGGTCGAGGAGCTCGTCCGGCGCAGGCACGCCCAGCTGAAGACCTACGGCGCGAGGAACGCGGAGATCTTCACCCGGATCGCCGAGGAGCTGGCTGGTCGCGTGGTGGCGGCGCCGCCGCTGACCGAGCGACAGCTGCGAAGAATGGTCTATGGCTGAGGTTGTCGACGTCCGTGGTTGTGGCAGTAGCGAGAGCGAGAGGTAGTCATGTGCGGAATCGTCGGGTACGTCGGCGGCCAGCAGGCCGCCCCGCTGCTGCTCGAGGGGCTGACCCGGCTCGAGCACCGGGGCTACGACTCGGCCGGGCTCGCGGTCCTCGGCGGGAGCGGGATCAAGCTGGCCAAGCGGGCCGGCCGGGTCCGCGACCTGGCCGACGGACTCCCCAAGAGGTTCGGCGGGAAGGTCGGGGTCGGGCACACCCGGTGGGCCACCCACGGGCCGGCCAGCGACACCAACGCCCACCCGCACACCGACGCCTCGGGCGAGGTCGCGGTGGTCCACAACGGGATCATCGACAACGCCGCCGAGCTGCGGCAGCGCCTCACCGATGACGGCGTCGAGCTGGTCTCCGACACCGACACCGAGGTGATCGCGCACCTGGTCGCTCGCTCCGACGCCGACACGCTCGAGGCCCGGGTCAGTGACGCGCTGGAGGTGATCGACGGCACCTACGGCATCGCCGTGCTGCACGCCGCCTTCCCGGACCGGATCGTGGTGGCGCGCAACGGCAGCCCGCTGATCATCGGCGTCGGCGAGCGGGAGATGCACATCGCCTCCGACCTCGCCGCGCTGGTGCGCTACACCACCACGGTCGCCCACCTCGACGACGGCGAGCTGGCCACCGTGACCGCAAGCGGGTTCACCACCTACAAGCAGGATCTGACGTCGTCGACCCACAAGCGGGCCACGACGATCGACGTCGACCCGGACGCCTACGACGCCGGCGACCACGCGTCGTACATGCACAAGGAGATCCGCGAGCAGCCGGAGGCGGCCGAGCGGGTGCTGCGCGGGCGTCTCGACGAGCGCTTCGGCACCGCCCACCTGGGCGGGCTGAACATGGACGCCCGCGAGACCCGGGCGATCCGGCGGGTGAAGGTCCTGGGCTGCGGGTCGGCGTACTACGTCGGCCAGATGGGTGCCGGCCTGGTCGAGGAGCTGGCCCGGATCCCGGCGGACGCGGAGGCGGCCAGCGAGTTCCGCTACCGCAACCCGATCATCGAGCCGGACACGCTCTACGTCGCGGTCAGCCAGTCCGGCGAGACCATCGACACCCTGCTCGCGGTGCAGGAGATCCGGCGCAAGGGCGGACGCGTCATCGGCCTGGTCAACGTGGTCGGCAGTGCGATCGCGCGGGAGTGCGACGGCGGCATCTACCTGCACGCCGGGCCCGAGGTCGCGGTCGCGAGCACGAAGGCGCTGACCAACATGTTCCTCGGCTTCGCGCTGCTGGCGCTCCAGCTCGGCCGGGTCCGCGACCTGAGCATCGCCGACGGCAAGCGGCTGATCGCCGGCCTGGCCCGGCTCCCCGACCAGATCGGCGAGATCCTCGCCGGCGAGGACACGCTGGCCGAGGTCGCCACCGGCCTCGCGGAGGCCGAGAGCCTGTTCTTCGTCGGCCGGGTGCGCGGGTTCCCGGTCGCCCGGGAGGGGGCGCAGAAGTTCAAGGAGATCTCCTACCGGCACGCCGAGGCCTACCAGACCTCCGAGCTCAAGCACGGCCCGCTGGCGCTGATCTCGCCCGACGTGCCGACGGTCGCGGTGGTGCCCCACGACGAGCTGACCGACCGCAACGTCGCGGCCCTGCACGAGATCGCCGCCCGCGGCGGCCCGCTGGTCGTGGTCACCCACGAGGACGTCGACCTGGGCGAGCTCGAGGCGGTGCGGATCGACGTACCCCGCAACGAGGTGGAGCTCGACCCGATCCTGCTCACCCTGCCCCTGCAGCTGCTCGCCTACCACGCGGCCCGGCACCTGGGGCACGACATCGACAAGCCCCGCAACCTCGCCAAGTCGGTGACGGTGGAGTTGACGGGCACAGTGGCAGGCCCCTGTCCCCAGCGGCCCTAGCCCAACTCGATCGACAGCGGACGTCGCCGTCCCGAATCATACAGCGCGTCGCCCTACCGTTGGAGACATGTCCGACGAGCCGTCAACCCCCACGATCACCTTCGACGACCTCGGGCTCGCCCCCGAGGTGCGGAAGGGCTTGCGCGACGTCGGCTACGAGACCCCTTCGCCGATCCAGGCGGCCACCATCCCCACGCTGCTCGAGGGCCGCGACGTCGTGGGTCTGGCCCAGACCGGGACCGGCAAGACCGCGGCGTTCGCGCTGCCGATCCTCTCCCGCCTCGACCTGTCCCAGAAGACCCCGCAGGCACTGGTCCTGGCACCGACGCGTGAGCTCGCCCTCCAGGTGTGCGAGGCCTTCGAGAAGTACGCCACCCACCTGCGCGGCGTACGCGTGCTCCCGGTCTACGGAGGGCAGGGGTACGGCGTCCAGCTCTCCGCGCTGCGCCGGGGAGTGCACATCGTCGTCGGCACGCCCGGCCGGATCATGGACCACCTCGACAAGGGCACCCTCGACCTGACCGAGCTGCGGTTCCTGGTGCTCGACGAGGCCGACGAGATGCTCAACATGGGCTTCGCCGACGACGTCGAGACGATCCTCGCCGACACCCCGACGGACAAGAACGTCGCGCTCTTCTCGGCGACCATGCCGGCCCAGATCCGGAAGCTCTCGGCGAAGTACCTCCGCGACCCGGCCGAGATCACCGTCCGCAACAAGACCGCGACGGCCGCCAACATCACCCAGCGCTACCTGATCGTGTCCTACCCGCAGAAGGTGGACGCCCTCACCCGGATCCTCGAGGTCGAGAACTTCGAGGGGATGATCGTCTTCGTCCGCACCAAGAACGAGACCGAGACCCTGGCCGAGAAGCTGCGGGCGCGTGGGTTCTCCGCGACCGCCATCAACGGCGACGTCCCGCAGGCGGTGCGCGAGCGCACCGTCAACCAGCTCAAGGCGGCGAAGCTCGACATCCTCGTCGCGACCGACGTCGCCGCGCGCGGGCTCGACGTCGAGCGGATCAGCCACGTGGTCAACTTCGACATCCCGACCGATCCGGAGTCCTACGTGCACCGGATCGGCCGCACCGGCCGCGCCGGTCGGAGCGGCCAGGCGATCTCGTTCGTGACCCCGCGCGAGCGACGGCTGCTCAAGGCGATCGAGAAGACCGCGCGCCAGCCGTTGACCCAGATGCCGCTGCCGACGGTCGAGGATGTCAACGTCACCCGGCTGGCCAGGTTCGACGACGCGATCACCACCGCCCTCGGCGACGAGGAGAAGGTGTCCTTCTTCCGCGACGTGGTGGCCCACTACATGCGCGAGCACGACGTGCCCGAGGTCGACGTCGCCGCCGCACTCGCGGCCGTGCTCCACGGCGACACCCCGCTGCTGCTCGAGCCCGAGCCGGAGCGACCGGTGCGCCGCGACCGCGACGACCGGCGCTCCGAGGGAGGTCGTCCGCCCCGGAAGGAGCGCGGGAGCGCGGCGCGGCTCGGTGCCTCGATGGCGACGTACCGGATCTCGGTCGGGAAGCGGCACAAGGTCGAGCCCCGCCAGATCGTCGGCGCCATCGCCAACGAGGGAGGGCTGAGCCGTCAGGACTTCGGGCACATCTCGATCCGCCCGGACTTCTCCCTGGTCGAGCTCCCCGCCGAGCTCCCGCCAGGGACGACCGAGCGGCTGGCCTCCACCCGGATCTCGGGGAAGCTGATCGAGCTGCGCCCCGACGCCGGACGACCTCAGGACCGGTCGCGTCCCGGGTCCGGGGACGACTCGGCGGGCCGCAAGAAGAAGCCCCGCACCAAGCCGCGGACGAAGCGCTGACCCCACCCGCGTCCCGGTCGGTTCCCGGGCGGTGAGGTCTGGCCAGCCAGGGCGGTTGCCCATAGCGTGAGGCGGGTCACGTGTCCCGGCACTCTCGGATCGGAGCCCCCGATGCCCACGTCCCGTCCCGTCGTACGCCGCGCCCTGCTCGGGGCGGTCGCCCTCCTCGCGCCGCTCGTCCCGGTGCTGTCGGTCCAGACCGCGGCCCATGCCGCCGCGCCGTCGTACGTCGCCCTCGGCGACTCCTACTCCTCGGGCACCGGCACCCGCAGACTACATCGACGACGGGACGTCGTGCCAGCGCTCGACGTACGCCTACCCGAGCCTGATCGCCGCGGCCCGCGGCTACTCGCTCAACTTCCGCGCCTGCTCCGGCGCCAAGGTCGCCGACGTCACGAACACCCAGCTGTCCGCCCTCACCGCGTCGACCAGCTACGTGAGCATCTCCGTCGGCGGCAACGACGCCGGGTTCGCCGACGTGCTGACCGAGTGCGCGACGCCGTGGTGGGCCGGCGACTGCGACGGTGCGATCGACCAGGCGCAGGCGTTCATCAACAACACGTTGCCCGGCCGGCTCTCGACGCTCTACGCCTCGATCCGGACGCAAGGCGCCGAACGCCAAGGTCGTCGTCGTCGGCTACCCGCGGATCTTCATGGGTGAGGACTGCAACGCGGGCACCTGGTTCTCCCCCGAGGAGATGACCCGGCTCAACCAGACGGCCGACCTGCTCAACAGCAGGACCTCGAGCCAGGCCTCGGCCAAGGGCTTCTCGTTCGCGAACCCGACCAGCCGCTTCATCGGGCACGCCGTCTGTGACGACCCGGAGTGGATCAACGGTCTCTCCAACCCGATCAGCGAGAGCTACCACCCGAACAAGCCGGGTCACTCGTCCGGCTACACGCCCACCGTCAGCCCGCTGCTCACCGGCGCCGCCGTGACGGTCGGCGCGAAGACCAGGGCAGCCTCGACCGCGATGGCCGACGGGCTGGCCGCGCAGCAGCGCCGGTACGCCGACGCGGACGCCGCGATCCGGCCCGAGTCGTTCCGGGCGCCCACGCTGCGCTCGCTCCGGGCCGCCGCCGAGCGCGCGGGCATCGACCTCGACCGCTGGCTCGCCCGCCACTGACCGACGGTTGCTGACTCACCGCTCCCGGCGGAGCATCCGCGCGATGGCGGTGAAGCCACGGTCCCGCGCGTGCTCGAGCGGGCTGACACCGTCGCCGTCCTGGATCGTGGGGTCGGCTCCGTGGTCCAGCAGGATCGAGACGATGTCCACGTAGCGGGCTGAGCCGTCGCCGAGGATGATCGCCTCCAACAGCGCGGTCCACCCCAGGTCGTTGACGTGATTGAGGTCGATTCGCGTCTTCGCCACGCGACGGACGTAGCCCACGTGCCCGCGTTCGGCCGCGGGGATGATCGAGACCCCGCCGTACCGGTTGCGGATGGTCAGGTCGGGGTCGAAACGCAGCAGCAGCTCGGCCATCGCAACCGAGCCGGTGACGCCGGTGACCAGCCAGGGCGTGTCATGGCGATCGTCCAGCGCATCGGGTGAAGCGCCCATGGCAAGCAGGAGGCGAGCCACTGCGAGTCGGTCCTCGGTGACCGCGATCAGCAACGGCGTGCGCCCGGCGCGGTCCCGGACCTCCACGTCGGCGCCCTGCCGCAGCGCGATGGCGGCGGCGTCGGCATCACCGGTCCCCGCCGCGGCCAGCAAGGCGCGCCCGGGGCGCTCGAGGTCGGGGGGTCGAGCGCCCGCTCCAGGGTGCGTACGACGGCGGCCTGGCCACGTGACCGAGCGTGCTCGACCAGCGCGATCCCGTCCCGCTCGGGCGTATCCGAAGCGAGGCGCCACCCGCGACCAGGGCCCGCACCGTGTCGCCGTACCGCGTCGAACCGTCGCCCAGGATGATCGCCTCGTGCAGGGCCACCCACCCCAGGTTGTTGACATGGTCCACGGCGATCCTGGTCTGCAGCAGCCGGCCGACGATGTCCCAGTGCCCGCGCTCGGCGGCACGGATCAGGCCGGTGCCGTCGAAACTGTCGTGGAGGGTGACGTCGGCACCCCGGGCGAGCGTGAGTTCGAGCAGGTCGAGGTACCCCTCGCTGGTGGCGATCAGGAACGCGCTCTGGACCGTCTCGTCGCGCCAGTTGACGTCGGCTCCCCGGTCGATCAGCCGCCGGGCTCGGCGTACGTCGTTGTCCCACGCGGCCTCGACCAGCATCTCGTTGAGCACTCTCTGCTCCTTCTCGTTGAGCTGGTCCGGTCGACGAACGGGCCGGGGCGGAGGTGCGCGACGGGCTCGTCGTCCCTCGGCACCCCGGCTCGACGGGTCCGACAACGATCGTGACGACGGGTCTCCGTAGCATCCGGCGGCGGCCAGCACCAGCCCCGCGATCGCTACGGCGACCGGGGCTCGGAGCGGGGACATGCTCGTGATGGTAGAAGGGAGTCCATGCGGGCCCCTCGTACCAACGCGATCGTCACCGGCCTGCTCCTGGTCGCCTGCTCACCGGCTGTGAGGCGACCGAGACGATCGGCGGGCCCGATCCGGATGACGCGGCCGCCGCTTTGGCCACGGCGCTCGGCTCCGGCGACTTCCAGGCCGTGACGTTCACGGACACCACGACGGACGAGGCGAAGCGCTCGTACGCGAAGGTCACCGAGGGCATGGGCGAGGTCGAGCCTGCGGTCGAGGTCGCTGGCATCGAGGACGCCGGCGACACCGCCACGGTTCAACTGGCCTGGAGCTGGCCTCTCGGTGGACAGGCCGCCACCCAGAGTGGCGGCGGCACCTGGGCCTACCGGGCCGAGGCGTCCCTGCGACTGGTCGACGACGAGTGGCAGGCGGAGTGGAAGCCGACCCTCGTCGAGTCGTCCCTGAAGGGGGACGAGGTCCTCGACAGCAGCGAGGTCGGTCCCGACCGTGGGCAGATCCTCGGCGCGGGCGGGCAGGCCCTGGTCGCGGACCGGCCGGTGGAGCGGTTCGGCATCGACCGGACCCAGGTCAAGCCGGCGCGGGCGGGGGAGTCAGCGCGGCAGCTGGCCACAGCTCGTGGGCGTCGACGCGGCGCCGTACGTCAAGCAGGTCGAGGCCGCCGGCGAGGAAGCCTTCATCGAGGCCATCGTGTTCCGCCGGGACGACGTGCCACCCAGCGTGGACCCGCGACACCTCGCCGCGATTCCCGGCGCCATCGCCGTCAGCGACACCCTTCCGCTGGCGCCCACCCGCGAGTTCGCGGCCCCGATCCTGGGCACGGTCGGCGAGGTCACCGCCGAGATGATCGAGGACGACCCGGAGAAGTACCAGATCGGCGACGAGGCCGGGCTGTCCGGCCTCCAGGCGCGGTACGACGACCAGTTGCGCGGCACTCCCGGCCTGGTCGTCCAGGCGGTCGACCCCGATGGCTCCGAGCGCGAGCTGTTCGCGCGAGGAGCCCACGCCGGGGAAGCCCCTGCGAGCTGACGCTCGACCTCCGACTGCAGCAGGCCGCCGAGCGGCTGCTCGCCGACGTCGGACCGGCCAGCGCCCTGGTGGCGATGCGGCCCTCGACCGGAGACATCCTGGCCGCGGCGAACGGGCCCGGCACCGACGGCTACAACATGGCGACCTTCGGCCAGTTCGCTCCTGGCTCGACCTTCAAGAGCGTGAGCAGCCTGGCCCTGCTGAGGGACGGGCTGACCCCGTCGTCGACCGTGCCGTGCACCGACCGGATCGTCGTGGACGGCAAGGCGTTCGAGAACTACGACGACTACCCAGCCGGGGTCTCGGCCGGATCCCGCTGCGCACCGCGGTGGCGAACTCCTGCAACACCGCGTTCATCTCCCAGGCCGGCAAGCTCTCCGACGACGCACTGGCGGACGCGGCCTCCTCGCTCGGGATGGGCGTCGACCACGACCTCGGCTTCCCGGCCTACTTCGGCAGCGTCGAGCCGCCGGCGTCGGAGACCGAGGCGGCCGCCGACATGATCGGTCAGGGCAAGGTCCTGGCCTCGCCGATGGCGATGGCGACCGTGATCGCCTCGATCCAGTCCGGGGGCACCGTGCTGCCGCGGATGGTGAAGGACTGGGAGGTCGACCAGGCAGACGTCCCGGAGCTGGCCGGCGCGGAGGCCGAGCAGCTGCGGACGATGCTGCGCGGCGTCGTCACCTCCGGCAGCGGCAGCCTGCTGGCCGACGTACCCGGAGCTCCGGTGATCGCCAAGACCGGCACCGCGGAGTTCGAGCGCGGCGGCCGGCTGCGCACCCACGCCTGGATGATCGCCGGCCAGGGCGACCTCGCCGTGGCGGTGTTCGTCGAGGAGGGTGACTCCGGCTCGGGTACGGCGGGCCCGATCCTCGAGTCCTTCCTCCGCGCCGCCCGCTAATCGCCGAGTCGGCGCTAGTGCCGGGCGCGGAGACGTCGAGTCGGCGCTAGTGCACGACGGCTCCTCGCAGTTGCGCCGACTCGGCCGGGTGAGGGCGTTGCAGTTGCGCCGACTCGGCGGTAGCGTGTCGCGGGGGGTGACCTTGGCGGCGACGTCCTCGGGCATCGGCTCGTAGTGCGCGAAGGCGCGGGTGAAGGTGCCCGAGCCGTGGGTGGAGGAACGCAGGTCGACGGAGTAGCGCACCAGCTCGGTCTGCGGCACCTCCGCCTTGACCAGGGTGCGGTCGTCGCCGACCTTGTCGGTGCCGAGCACCCGCGCCCGCCGGGAGGCGAGGTCGCTCATCACGGTGCCGACGTGGTCGTCGGGGACGATCACGTCGACGGTGTCGTAGGGCTCCAGCATCGTGACCGCCGCGTCGGCGGCCGCCTCGCGCAGCGCCAGCGACCCGGCCATCTGGAAGGCCATGTCGGAGGAGTCGACGCTGTGGGCCTTGCCGTCGGTGAGGGTGACCCGGAGGTCGACGACGGGGTAGCCGTTGCGGACGCCGCGCGCCATCTGCGCCAGCACCCCCTTCTCGACGCTCGGGATGAACTGCCGCGGCACCGATCCGCCGACCACCTTGTCGACGAACTCGAAGCCCGCCGCCCTCCGGCAGCGGCTCGACCTCGATGTGGCACACCGCGAACTGCCCGTGGCCGCCGGACTGCTTCACGTGCCGGCCGAGCGCCTTCGCGGGCGCGGCGAAGGTCTCCCGCAGGGAGATGATGAACGGCGTCTGGTCGACGTTGACGGAGTAGCGGCTGGCCAGCCGCTCGAGCACCACGTCGGCGTGGGCCTCGCCCATGCACCACAGCACCAGCTGGTGGGTCTCGGCGTTGTTCTCGACCCGGATCGACGGGTCCTCCGCGGCCAGCCGGCCCAGGGCCTGGGAGAGCTTGTCCTCGTCGGCCTTGCTCTGCGCCACGATCGCGACCGGGAGCAACGGCTCCGGCAGCGACCACGGCATCAGCACCCGCGGATCGTCGACCGACGAGAGGGTGTCGCCGGTCTCGGCCCGGGTGAGCCGGCCGATGGCGCCGAGGTCGCCCGCCACGACCTGGCTGGCCGGGACCTGGTTCTTGCCGAAGGGGTAGGTGAGGCTGCCGACCCGCTCGTCCTCGTCGTGGTCCTCGTGACCCGACCCTTCGCCGAAGAAGGAGGAGAAGTGCCCCGAGACGTGTACGGCGTCGTCGGGCCGCAGCGTGCCGGAGAAGACCCGGACCAGGCTGAGCCGTCCGACGTAGGGGTCGCTCGCCGTCTTGACCACCTCGGCCACGAGCCTGCCCGTCGGGGTCGCAGGTGATCGGTTCGCTCGAGGCGCCTGCCGGGGTGAACACCGAGGGCGGAGGATGCTCCGACGGGGACGGGAAGGCGCGGGTGGCGAGGTTCAGCAGCTCCGCACAGCCGACGCCGGTGACCGAGCAGACAGGGACGACGGGGAAGAACGTCGCGCGCGCGACCGCACGCTCGAGGTCGGCGATGAGGACCTTCTCGTCGATCTCCTCGCCGCCGAGGTAGCGGTCCATGAGGGTCTCGTCCTCCGACTCCTCGATGATTCCCTCGATCAGCTGCCCCCGAAGCTCGTGGTCGTTGGGCGCAAGCAGGCCCGTCAGGGAGACGACCTCGGAGTCCTCGCGGACCGGGAGGTAGAGCGGCATCACCTTGTCGCCGAAGGCCGACCTGTGCCTGCGCCAGCACCCCGTCGTAGTCGGCCCGGGCCTGGTCGAGCTTGGTGATGATCACCGCGCGCGGCATCCCCACGTCGGCGCACTCGCGCCACAGCGAGCGAGTGCCGTCGTCGACGCCCTCGTTGGCGGCGATGACGAACAACGCACAGTCGGCGGCACGGAGCCCGGCGCGCAGCTCGCCCACGAAGTCGGCGTACCCGGGGGTGTCGACCAGGTTGATCTTGATGCCGTCGTGGACCAGCGGGGCGAGCGCGAGAGAGCTCGAGCGCTCGTGGGCCTGCTCGGACTCGTCGAAGTCGGTGACGGTGGTTCCGTCGCGCACCGAGCCGGCGCGCGGGATGGCTCCTGCGGCGGCGAGCAGCGTCTCGACCAGCGTGGTCTTGCCGGAGCCTCCGGGTCCGACCAGGACGACGTTCCTGATCCGGTCCGGGCTGCTCGCCTCGAGATCCTGCCCGGCTGGTCTACGGGCGCCACCCTTGTCTGCCATCGCGCCACCTCCACGTCGAAGGCAACTCCTGTTGGCGCCTCGGCACAAGGGGTATGCGGCAAACTGGCCGGAGGATGGTCGAGACAGGCGCTGGGAGCGAGGAAGCCCCCCGCCGCATGGGGTCAGCGGGGGGCCCCTGTCGACATTCGACTTTTGCTCCCTCCGAAGTCGACGCCCACATGATCGCACCGCGGCGCCATCGTGTCTGCAGTTTTCCCGAGGCTTTCCGGGTGCCAGAGTGAGGGCCATGAACACCATCCAGCACCAGCGGACCGAATCCGCCGATCTGCCCCTGCTCCCGCCCGAGCGGCTCCGGCTCTACGTCGACGGCGACTGGCGGGAGGCGAACGACGGCGCGCGATTCGCGGTCCACGACCCGGCCGACGGATCGGTGATCGCCGAGGTCGCCGACGGCATCCCCGATCGACGCCATGGACGCCCTCGACGCCGCGGTCGCCGCCCAGGACGACTGGGCCCGGACCCCGCCGCGGGACCGGGGCGAGATCCTGCGGAGGGCCTTCGAGCTGCTCACCGACCCGAGCCGACGACTTCGCGCGCCTGATGTCCCTCGAGATGGGCAAGCCGCTCGCCGAGGCGAAGGGCGAGGTCGCCTACGGTTCGGAGTTCTTCCGCTGGTTCGCCGAGGAGGCCGTTCGGATCCACGGTCGCTGGATGCACGCCCCGAACGGCGCGAGCCGGCTGCTCACCCTGAAGAAGCCGGTCGGGCCGTGCCTGTTCATCACGCCGTGGAACTTCCCCCTCGCGATGGGCACCCGCAAGATCGGGCCGGCCGTCGCCGCAGGCTGCACGATGGTGATCAAGCCCGCGGCGGAGACCCCGCTGTCGATGCTCGCCCTGGCCGGCAGTGATGCAGGAAGCGGGACTGCCGCCGGGCGTGCTCAACGTGATCACGACCAAGCACTCCGGGGAGGTCGGGTCGGCGCTGATGGGCGACGACCGGCTGCGCAAGGTGAGCTTCACCGGCTCCACCGAGGTCGGGAAGGTCCTGGTCCGGCAGTCCGCCGACGAGCTGCAGCGGGTCTCGATGGAGCTGGGCGGCAACGCGCCGTTCCTGGTCTTCGAGGACGCCGACGTCGACGCGGCCGTCGACGGCGCGATGATCGCGAAGATGCGCAACATGGGGGAGGCCTGCACCTCGGCCAACCGGTTCCTCGTGCATGAGTCCGTGGCCGACGAGTTCGGGAAGAAGCTGGGCGATCGGATGGCGGCCCTCACGGTCGGCCGCGGCCAGGACGACGGCGTCGACGTCGGGCCGCTGATCAACCCGGACGCGGTCGAGTCCGTGGGCGGTCTCGTCACCGACGCGGTGCACGACGGAGCCACCCTCGTCACCGGAGGTACGCCGGTCGATGGACCCGGGTACTTCTACCCGCCGACCGTGCTGGTCGGCGTACCCGCCGACGCCCGGATCAACAGCGAAGAGATCTTCGGGCCGGTCGCGCCGATCACGACCTTCGCCGACGAGGCGGAGGCGGTGGCGCAGGCCAACAGCACGGAGTACGGCCTGGTCTCCTACGCCTACACCCGCGACCTCCAGCGGACGATCCGGCTCTCGGAGTCCCTCGACTTCGGCATGGTCGGGGTCAACACCGGGCTGGTGTCGAACCCCGCGGCGCCGTTCGGCGGGGTGAAGGCGAGCGGGTTCGGGCGCGAGGGCGGCTTCGAGGGGATCGAGGAGTACCTCGACACGACGTACGTCTCCCTGCCAGCCGGCTGATGGAGCCCTACGCGCCGATCGCCGAGCAGTACGCCGACTTCGCGCGCTGGTCCCGTGACGAGTCGCCCTGCTTCTCGGCCTGGGCGCAAGGCGTGGCGGACGATCCGGACGTCCTGGCCCGGCTGTCGGACCTCCCGAGGGTCAAGCAGCAGCCGAACCTCGTCTTCGCCGCCGCGCGCTGGCACGGCGTCCCGGCACCCGGTCCGTACACCGGCCTGCGAGACGCGCTGCTCGGGGACGACGGCACCATCCGGGCGACGATCCTCGCCCGCTCGACCCAGACCAACGAGGTCGGCCGGCTGGCGACCCTGACCCCGGCGTTCGCGACGATCGCGGGCGACGAGCCGCTGGCGCTGGTCGAGGTCGGGGCGAGCGCCGGGCTGTGCCTCTACCCGGACCGGTACTCCTACGCGTGGGCCACCGAAGCCGGGACGGTGACCGCGGGCGAGGGTCCGCGGCTGGAGTGCGAGGTGACCGGCCGGTTACCGGACAACGTGAAGCCGCCGGAGGTGCGGTGGCGGGCCGGCATCGACCTGAATCCCCTCTCCGTGACCGACGACGACGCGATGGCCTGGTTGGCCAACCTCGTCTGGCCCGAGCAGGACGCCTCGGCGCGAGCGCCTGCGCGTTGCCGTCGAGGTGGCCCGTGCCGACCCGCCGGCCGTGCTGGCCGGCGATCTCCTGACCGAGCTGCCCGCAGTCGTCGACCAGGCCGCGACCGCAGGACGGGTGGTGGTGTTCCACAGCGCGGTGATCGCCTACCTCGAGGCCGCCGACCGGGCGCGGTTCCAGGAGATGATGACCGGGCTGGTCGAGGAGGGCCGGTGCCACTGGGTCAGCAACGAGGGCACGAACGTGCTGCCGGGGGTGACCGCAACCGGTCCGCCGGTGCCGGACGGCCTGGCGGCGTTCGTCCTCGGCGTCGACGGCCGCGCGGTCGCCTGGACGCACGGGCACGGCCAGTCGATGACCTGGCTGGCTTCCGACGGCTAGACGGCCAGGCCCATGGTGTCCGCCAGGCCGGCGCGGCCGCGGATCTTCAGCTTCCGGTAGACGTTCGACAGGTGCCACTCGACGGCCTTGACGGTGACGGCCAGCTCCGCGGCGATCTCGCGGTTGGTCATCCCGGCCGCCGCCAGGCGGGCGGTCGTCTGCTCGGTGACGGTGAGGCTGGCCAGCGTCTCGCTGAGGATCCGGCGCGGCTCCTCGCCGATCCGCTCGAGGATGCCGCGGATCCGGCTCTGGAGCGGGAACAGGTCCTCGTGGCCGGCGTACGCCTCCGCCCGGCGGAGCAGGGTGACGGCCTCGGCCGCGCCGGCAGCGCCCCCCTCGAGCGTGAGGAGCACGGCGAGGTCGGTGTCGACCTGGGCGGCCAGACGCCGGGCCTCGACGTCCTTCAGGATCGTCTGCGCCTCGCGCAGCAGCCGGAGCCGGCGGCCGTCGGCGTTGGTCGTGGCGGCGGTGCGCAGGGCGTGGGCCACGGTGTACGGCGTCCCGCCGTCCCGCGCGAGTGCCAGATGCGCGCGGGCCAGCAGGTCGGCCTCCCGCGGTCGGTGCAGCCGGGTGAGGGCGAGGGCGGCGCCGGAGCGCCACGGGACGAGGTCCGGGTCGTCGAGATCGTTGCCGAGGTGCTCGCTGGCCTCGGTGTACCGGAGCGAGGCGAGCTCGGGGTTCGCCCTGCGCAGAGGCGATCTCGCCGAGGGTGTACGCGGCCAGACCCCCGGGCAGGCCGTCGTACGACGTGTATGCGCGCACGCTGCTCGCCGCTCGACACCGCCCGCGTGAGGTCCCCGCGGGCGAGGTGGCACTCGGTCAGGGCCGCGGCATGGCGGACCGCTGGGAGCGCTCGGGCGCTCACTGGGCAGGCGTCCAGCACATGCAACGCCTCAGTGATCTTGCCTGCCCGAACCAGGTCAGACCCCGAAGGGAGCTGTCTGGACGCCGTCGGGTTTGGGGACTCGACGAGCATGGAGCAAGGCTATGGAGACAGCGTGACCAAAACGTAACGAACGCCGATGATTTTGCCTTGGGGTCTGGTCAGGCCCGGCCGAGGAACGCCAGGAGCCGTACGTCGGCCGGCGCCTCGACCGGCTCCGGGAGGGCCGCCGCGAACCGGATTCCGCGGTCGTCGTCGGACACCACCCGGTGGGCGACCGGCAGCAGGTGGCCGGCGAGCTCGTCGGGGATCGGGGTCCTGGCGCCGGTCGCCTGAGCCACGTCCCAGCCGTGGACGGTGATCTCCAGGGCCGCGGTTGCGACGAGCAGGTCGGTGGCGAGATCGACTCCGCCCACCTGGACGCCGGGAGGACCCTCCCCGCTCCACAGGCCCAGCAGGGCGCACGCCTTCTGCTGCAGGACCACGACTCGTGGCACGGTCCGGGCGTGAGTCAGTGCGACGCTTCCCCCGGCTGCCTCGGTGAAGGCGTCCAGCGAGTCGTCCATGTGGGCCAGCAGGTCGCGCAGGGTCCAGTCCCGGCACGGGGTCGGGTCCGCGAGGCTGGGCCTCGGTGACCCCGGCCAGGGCCACCCGGGTGTAGCCCAGGGAACGCTCCAGCAGCTCGACGGCGCTTGCCAGCGCCGTGGTCACGGCGCCTTCGCGGGGACGTGGTCGGCGGGCAGCCGGTCGGGCAGCCCGAACCGGCGGAACAGGTTGGTGTCGAAGAACGCCGCGACGTGCCGCACCTGGTCGCCCTCGATGTCGAGGACCTGCAGGTGGAAGGGTTCGAAGTCGCCGTCCTCGGTGCGCATGTAGAGACCGAACGCCGGCTGGCCGTTGGCACTCGTCGCCACCATGGGCATGTCGTGCACGCCGCCCGGGCACTTGGATGTCGATGAGGTGGCCGATGTTCTCCGCGCCGACGTACCAACCGACGAACGGCGGCATCTCCCAGACGGCTTCCTGGGTGAGCATCCCGACGATCGCGTCGATGTCCTTGCGCCAGAACGCCTCGACGTACCGCTCCAGCAGGTCCTGTCTGCTCGGCGGTCAGGTCGGGCTCGACGGTCTCCTCGGTGAGGTGCCGGTCGGCGAGCTGGGCGTGGGCGCGCTGCAGCGCGGAGTTGACCGCGGCGCTGCTGGTCTCGAGCGCCTCGGCGACCTCGGCGGCCGACCAGCGGAGGACGTCGCGCAGGATGAGCACCGCGCGCTGCCGGGCCGGCAGGTGCTGGAGCGCGGCGACGAAGGCGAGCCGGATCGAGTCGCGCTCGGCGACGACGACGGCGGCGTCGGGGACCGGCTCCAGCCAGGGGATCTCGGGGTCGGCCTCGAGGGCGTCGCCGGCCAGCTGGTCGGGCGTCCCGAGCCCGGCCGGGAGCGGCCGCCGGGGCCGGCCCTCGAGGTTGGTCAGGCAGACGTTGGTGGCGATGCGGTAGAGCCAGGTCCGCACCGACGACCTCCCCTGGAAGTCGGCCGACGCCTTCCACGCCCGCAGGAACGTCTCCTGCACGAGGTCCTCCGCCTCGTGGAAGCTGCCGCTCATCCGGTAGCAGTGGGCCAGCAGCTCACGCTCGTAGCGGTGGGTCAGTCCCTCGAAGTCCTCGAGCTCCGTCGTCGTGGTCATCGTCGCCGTCCTCATGGGTCGCTCCTCGCCGTCGCCCAGTCTGCCTGCTGGTACCGACCGGCGTCGACCGGCAAACTCATCGCTGACCCGTCGTCAACCAACGACGGGTCAGCGTGATCGGGAGTGGGCGGCGAGGGCGAGCGCCCGCTCGGCGGCGGGGCGGGCGAGGTCGCCGTCCTCGGGGATCAGGCCGATGCGGGTACGTCGCTCGAGCAGGTCCGCGACATCGGCGGCGCCCTCGTGGGTGATCCCGAAGAGCAGCTCGGCGAGGGTGGCCGGGATCTGCTCGGCGATCGGGGCGAGCAGCTCGTCGTCGGGGAGGCCGCTGACCTCGCGGGCGCTCGCCAGCACCAGCTCGGCGTCGGTGCCGTAGCGACGGACCAGCCGGGCCGGGAGCTCGAGCCGGGCCAGTTCCTCCCGTGAAGCGGCGCCGGAGAGGGGGACGGTCCGGGTCCGGCAGGGGCCGGCGTCGATGGCGGCGTTCGCGAGCGCGCTGTCGAGGGCGTCCTCGGCCATCCGCCGGTAGGTGGTCAGCTTGCCGCCGACGATCGTCACCACCCCGGAGGCCGAGGTCAGCACGGCGTGCCGGCGGGACAGGTCCGCGGTCGAACCGTCGCGGGTGTCGAGCAGCGGCCGCAGGCCGGCGTACGCCCCGACCACGTCGGCGCGGCGAAGGCTGCGGGTGAACGCCGAGGAGACCACGTCGAGGAGGAAGCCGATCTCGGGCTCGGAGGGAGTGGGTACGTCGGGGATCTCGCCGTCGACCTGCTCGTCGGTGAGACCGACGTAGATGGTGCCGTCGGGCTGGGGCAGCACCAGCACGAACCGGTTCGACTCGCCGGGGACGGTCGCGGTCACGGCCACCCGGAGTCCGGGAAGGGTGCCGGCGCGGAGCACGAGGTGGGTGCCGCGGCTCGGCCGGAGCGACACCTCGTCGACCAGCTCGCCGGCCCACACGCCGGTGGCGTTGACGACCGCCCGCGCGGTCACCGTGGTGGTGGAGCCGGTGAGCTCGTCGCGCAGCTCGACGGTCGTCCCGGTCGCCGACAGCACCCGCGCCCGGGTGCGCACGTGGGCGCCGTACGACGCAGCGGTGCGGGCGATCGTCGTGACCAGCCGCGCGTCGTCCTCGAGCTGGCCGTCCCAGGAGAGCAGCCCGCCGCGCAGGCCGCTCGGGTCGGAGGCCGGGGGCAAGGGCGAGGGCCTCGGTGGCGGAGACCCGGCGAGGTCGGGGCAGGGTCTCCCGGCTCGGTGCGGGCCCCGCGGCGGAGCAGGTCGCCGGCGGTGAGCGCGGCCCGGGTCATCGCCGCATGGTAGGTGGTGACGCTCGGGTGGAGCGGCACCAGCATCGGCATCGCGTGCGTGAGGTGAGGGGCGGTGACCTCCATCAGGATGCCGCGCTCGACCGCGCTCTCGTGGGCGACGCCGACCTGGCCGTGGGCGAGGTAGCGCAGCCCGCCGTGGACCAGCTTGGAGGACCACCGGGAGGTCCCGAAGGCGAGGTCGTGGGCGTCGACCGCCAGCACCGACAGCCCGCGGGTGACCGCGTCCAGGGCGACCCCCGTCCCGGTGACCCCGAGGCCGATCACCACCACGTCGACCTCGGTCGGGTGCTTCGGCGAGCCCGGGGGTGATGCGCTGCGCGGTCACGGGGCCAGCGCCCGGGTGAGTACGGCGACCAGCTCGGCGTCGAGCGCCTCCTCGGAGACCGAGTCGTCGACCATCGTGTGCGCCGACAGCACGAACCCGTGGGTCGCGAGGACCAGCGCTCTGGCAATGGCCACATGATTGCCGGGCCGGACGTCGCCGGTCTTCTGGCCGGCCCGGACCCACTCCTCGACCAGCCCGAGGACCGCGTCCTGGGAGCGCCCGCGGCGGGAGAGCAGGTAGGGCAGCAGCAGCTCGGGGTCGAGCTCGACGATCCGGACGAACAGCTCGTTGTCGCGCAGCGCGCGGACCCCGCCGGCGAGTGCGGTGACCAACCGGTCGGCCGGCGAGCCGGCGGAGTCGGGGCCGTCGACGATCGCGGCCACGACGTTGCCCCACTCGCGGGTCATCAGGTCGCCGAGCAGCTGCGGCATGTCGGACCAGGTGCGGTAGATCGTCATCCGGGAGACCCCGGCGCGACGGGCCACCTCGGTCAGCGTCGTACGCCGCCAGCCGACGTCGAGGATGCACGCGCGGGCGGCGTCCAGGTAGGCACCTTCCCGCTCGTCGAGATCCGGTGTGTGACGAAGTGACGCCATATGTCACACTGTAACGCATGCCTGTCGACAGCCACGAGATGCACCCGACCCGCTGGGGCGACCCGGCCGCCGCCGCACCCCTGCCCGACTCCGCGCGCGGCCTGATCGAGCTGGCCTTCGGCCTCGACGAGCGGCCCGCGGTGGAGCACCCGAGCCTTCCGGCGAGCAAGGTCGACGAAGCCCTGCTCGACGGCCTCCGCGAGCTGCTGGGTGCCGAGCACGTCCTCACCGACGACGAGACCCGGCGGCTCCGCACCCGCGGCAAGTCCACCCCCGACCTGCTCCGCGCCCGGGCCGGCGAGCTGGACGACGCCCCCGACGCGGTGGTTCGCCCCGGCGGCCACGACGACGTGGCCGCCGTGCTCGCGTTCGCGGTCGAGCACCACCTGGCCGTGGTGCCGTTCGGTGGCGGCACCTGCGTCACCGGCGGCCTGGCCGCCCGCCGCGACGGGTACGCCGGCGTCCTCTCCCTCGACCTGGTCCGGATGAAGCGGCTGCTCGACGTCGACCCGGTCTCGATGACCGCCACCCTCGAGCCGGGCCTGCGCGGCCCCGAGGCCGAGGCGCTGCTCGCCGGGCACGGGCTGATGCTCGGCCACTTCCCCCAGTCGTTCGAGTACGCCTCCATCGGCGGCTTCGCCGCCACCCGCTCCAGCGGCCAGTCCAGCGCCGGCTACGGCCGCTTCGACTCGATGGTCGTGCGCCTGACCGCGGCCACGCCCGTCCGGCCGGCTCGACCTGGGCGCCGCGCCGGCCAGCGCCGCCGGCCCGGACCTGCGCCAGCTGGTCCTCGGGTCGGAGGGGGTGTTCGGCGTGATCACCTCCGTCACCGTCCGCGTGCGCCGCCTCCCCGAGACCACGGTGTACGACGGGTGGCGCTGGCCGTCGTTCTCCGACGGCGCCGCGGCGATGCGCACCCTCGCCCAGGCCGGCCTGCTCCCGACCGTGATCCGGCTCTCCGACGAGGCCGAGACCGCGATCAACCTCGCCCGGCCGGACGAGATCGGCTCGGACTCCGCGGCCGGCTGCCTGATGATCACCGGCTACGAAGGGACCCCCGCCGCGGTCGAGGCCCGCCGGGCTGCGGTCGGCGCCGTCCTGGCCGGCCTCGGCGGCACCGACCTCGGCGAGGAGCCCGGCCGGTCCTGGGTCGAGGGGCGGTTCCGGGCGCCGTACCTCCGGGACTCGATGCTCGACGTCGGCGTCCTCGTGGAGACCCTCGAGACGGCGACGTGGTGGTCGAACCTCGACCGGCTCTACGCCGACGTGAAGGCCGCCCTCGAGCAGACGCTCGGCGAGGGGACGATCGTGCTCTGCCACATCTCGCACGTCTACGAGACCGGCTGCTCGCTCTACTTCACCGTCGCCGCCAAGGAGACCGACGACCCGCTCGCCCAGTGGGGCGCGGCCAAGGCCGCCGCCGGCGAGGCGATCGCCGCGGCCGGGGCCACGATCACCCACCACCACGCCGTCGGCACCGACCACAAGCCGTGGTACCGCCACGAGATCGGCGACCTGGGCGTGGCGATCCTGCGCGCGGTCAAGGCCGAGCTCGACCCGACCGGGATCCTCAACCCCGGCGTGCTGATTCCATGACTCACCCACGAAATGACCCGCAACTTCACGTTCCTGGTCAACCCGGCCTCCGGCGGCGGTGCCGCACCCCAGGCCGTCGTACCGGTGGCCCGGCTGCTGCGCGACGCCGGCGCCCGGGTCGAGGTGACCTACTCGCCCGGACCGCACGCGATGCGCGACCTGCTCGACGGCGCGATGTCCCGGGGCGACGTGGTCGTGTCCGTGGGCGGCGACGGGATGCTGTCCTCACTGGCCGGTCCGGTCTCCCGGGGCGGCGGGACGCTCGCGGTCCTGCCTGCCGGTCGCGGCAACGACTTCGCCCGGATGCTCGGACTGCCCGACGACCCGGCCGGTCAGGCCGAGCTCCTGCTGACGGGGAGCGTGCGTCGGGTCGACCTGCTCTCCCTCACCCTGCCCGGAGCAGCGGCGCGATCGGTCGCCGGCTCGGTCTACGCCGGCGTCGACGCGCACGCCGCCGAGATCGTGGACCGGGCCCGGCTGCCGAAGAGGCTGCAGTACCCCTACGCCGCGGTCCGCTCGCTGGCGACGTACCAGCCCGGGCGCTACCGGGTCTCCGTCGACGGCGTCGAGCGCGAGTACGCCGCCGCGACGGTCGTCGTCGCGAACTCCGCCTACTACGGCAAGGGCATGAAGATCGCGCCGGCGGCTCTCATCGACGACGGGGTGCTCGACGTGGTGGTGATCGAGGCCGCCTCACGCCTCGAGCTGCTGCGCGCCCTCCCCACGGTGTACGACGGCGCGCACGTGGACCGCCCCGAGGTGACGGTGCTCAGGGGCAAGCGGGTCGAGGTGCACGGCGACGCCCGCCAGCCCATCCCGCTGGGCGGTGACGGCGAACCCTTCGGCGCCCTCCCCGGCACCGACGAGGAGCCCGCGGTCGTGGAGATCCAGCCCGGCGCGCTCTCGATCCTCGCCGACTCGGCGTAACTGCCGCCCCCTGGACCGCCCAGTCGGCGTGAATGCCGAATGGCCCTCAGCAGTTGCGCCGACTCGGCGGGTCTGAGTCCGGCAGTAGCGCCGACTCGGCCAGGCAAGCGTTAGCGGAAGGACCAGACCAGGAGCTCGGTGGGGGAGGCCGCGGTCAGGCTCAGCCCGGGCCGGTCGCTGACCCGGAACGCGTCACCGGCCGAGAGCGGCTCGGCGAGGCTGGAGCGCGCGAGCGACCCGGTCGCCACGAAGACGTGCTGCAGCGGGTCGTCCGGCAGGGTCACCGACTCGCCCGCGTCGAGGACGGCCGCGTGCAGCGTGGCGGACGCCGTACCGATCCGGGCCGCCGCGGCGCCACCGCGGCCGGACACCACCGGCACCAGCCCGCCCGCGGCCACCGCATCCCGGACCGAGGCGCAGGTGTACGACGGCGCGGCACCGGGCTCGTCCGGCCGTACCCACGTCTGGACGAACCGCGTCGGCCCCGAGCCGGGCTTGGCGATCTCGCTATGCAAGACCCCGGACCCGGCCGAGAGCACCTGGATCTGACCCGCGCCGACGGTGGTCGGCGGCCCCACGGAGGCCGTGTGCACCACCGCGCCGGAGAGCACCCAGGTGACGATCTCCAGGTCGCGGTGCGGGTGGTCGGGGAAGCCGGCGCCGCCCCGGAGCAGGTGGTCGTCGTGGCAGACCATCGGGCCGAACCCGACGTTCGCGGCGTCGTAGTGGGCCCCGAAGGAGAAGGAGTGCCGGGTGGTCCGGCCCTCACCCCGGGTCACGAACCTGCCACTTCCCCTGCGGACCTCGACGGACATGGGGACAATGAAACAGTGTTTCCCCAATTCCCCCCGGGCTTTCGGTTCGGCACCAGCACGGCGGCGTACCAGATCGAGGGCGCCGTCGCCGAGGACGGCCGCGGTCCCAGCATCTGGGACACGTTCGCGGCGCAGCCCGGACGCATCGCCGACGGCACCAGCGGAGCCGTGGCCTGCGACCACTACCACCGGTGGGAGGAGGACGTCGAGTTGCTCAAGGAGCTCGGCGCCCCGGGGTACCGCTTCTCGATCGCGTGGCCGCGCATCCAGCCGACCGGGTCCGGTCCGGCGAACGCCAAGGGCCTCGCCTTCTACGACCGGCTGATCGACGCCCTCCTCGAGGCGGGCGTGCAGCCGATGGTCACGCTCTACCACTGGGACCTGCCCCAGGCGCTCGAGGACGACGGCGGCTGGCTGAACCGCGAGACGATCGACCGGTTCGCCGAGTACGCCGCCATCGTGGGCGACGCATTCGCCGACCGGGTCGAGCACTGGATCCCGATCAACGAGCCCAACGTCGTGACCACGCTCGGCTACGGCAACGGCCAGCACGCACCCGGCAAGAAGCTCCTCTTCGACTCACTGCACGTGGCTCATCACCTCCTGCTCGCGCATGGTCGCGCGGCGATCGCCCTGCGCGCCGCCGGCGCCACCAGCATCGGGTGCGCCAACAACCACGCGCCGATCTGGCCGGCCAGCGACGACGACGCCGACGTCGGCGCCTCGAAGCTGTTCGACACGATCTGGAACGGGATGTTCATCGAGCCGATGCTCCTGGGCCGCTACCCCGCCGACCTCGCGTTCATGATGGACGACCTGGTGCTCCCCGGGGACCTGGCGACGATCCGGCAGCCGCTCGACTTCTACGGGGTCAACTACTACAGCCCGGTCAAGGTTGCGGCCGCACCGGACGAGGCCGAGGTGCCGTTCGAGCTGCTCGAGCCGCTGGGCTACCCGCTCACCGACCGGGGCTGGCCGGTCGTGCCCGACGCGCTGCGTGAGTGGCTGATCATGTTCCGCGCCCGCTACCGGGCCGCGCTGCCGCCGATCATGATCACCGAGTCCGGCTGCTCCTACTCCGACGGCCCGGACGCCTCCGGCGTGGTCGACGACCAACGCCGGATCGACTACCTCGACGCCCACCTGCGCGCGGTGGCGACCGCGATCCAGCGCGGGGTCGACGTCCGCGGCTTCTACACCTGGTCGCTGATGGACAACTTCGAGTGGGCTGAGGGCCTCGCGCAGCGGTTCGGTCTGGTCCACATCGACTACGAGACGCTGCGGCGTACGCCGAAGAAGTCGTTCCAGTGGTTCGCCGACGTGATCGCCGCCCAGCCCGCGGAGCCGGCCCCGAACGGTCCGTCCTCCAGCGGTCCCGCGGCCAGCCTGTAAGCCTGCGGCCCGCTACGCGGTCAGGGCCGCGCCGAGCCGGCGCACGATCTCGGTGAGCCGCTCGGGCGAGGTGGCCATGTTGAGGCGGGCGTGTCCGTCGAGCCCCGGGTGGTAGGCGTGGCCGGGGGAGAGCAGGACCCGTTGCTTCGCGAGCCCCACGGCGACCGGGTCCCGGTGGCCGTAGGCGCGCAGGTCCAGCCAGGGCAGGTACGTCGCCTCGAGCCGCCGCATCCTGGTCGCGGGGAGGTGCTCGGCGAGCAGTAGGTCGAGCAGCGAGCGGAGCTGGTCGAGCCGCTCGACCAGCGCGGCCAGCCAGGCGTCGCCGTCCTCGTACGCCGCCACCGCCGCGACCTCCCCGAGCGACGACCACGAGTCGTTGCGGGCCATCGGCACCTCGACGAGCCGCTTGCGGGTGTCGTCGTCGGTGGTCACGATCTGTGCGCACCGCATCCCCGCGGTGTTGAACGCCTTCGACGACGCCACCACGGCCACTGCATGGTCGGAGGTGCCGTCCAGCGAGAGGTAGGGAACGTGCTCCGCCCCGGGCAGCACCAGCGGCGCGTGGATCTCGTCGCTGATCACTCGCGCCCCGTGCCGCACCACGACGTCGCGAATGCCCTCGAGCTCCTCGCGGGTGTAGACGTGCCCGCACGGGTTGTGTGGCTGGGTCAGCAGCAGCGTCCGGGCGCCGTCGGCGAACAGCCGGTCGAGGTGGTCGAGGTCGAACATTGCGGTCCCGGCGTCCGGGTCCACCGGCAGGTCCCACCGCTCCCGCCCGGTGATCTGGGCGACGTCGAGCTGCGGGTGGTAGGCCGGAAGCGGCAGCACCATCGGTCCCGGATCGCTCAGAACGTCCAGAGCCACCCGCACCCCCGCGGTGACGTCGACCGTCCCGATCACGTGCGAGGGGTCGAGCCGCTGGCCGAAGTGCCGCGCCGCGAAGCCGGCGTACGCCTCGCCCAGGCGACCACCGGGCTCGAAGGTCGGATAGCCGGTCACCCCGGTGTTCACGGCGTCGAGCAGCGCCTCGCGAACCGGCGGCGCCAGGGCGTAGTCCATCTCCGCCACCCACGCCGGCAGCACGTCCGGCTCGACGGTGCCCCACTTGAGGACGATCGCGCGCCGGGCCTCGTCGTCGGTCAGGTCCTTGATCACGCATCCGAACCTAACGGGCCCGAGGATGCGGGTAACGCCGTCCTCGGGCAGCTACCTGACCGGTATACCGGTCAGGTAGCGCCCACAACGCAGCGTTACTCGGGTCACCGGCCGGCCACCACAGCCTTGATCAATACCCCTAGGGGGTATATGGTCGCGGTCATGGACACCTGGCGCACCGCTGTCTCGGCCACGCTCCACTGCCTCACCGGCTGTGCCATCGGTGAGGTCCTGGGCATGGTTCTCGCCACCTGGTGGGGGTGGGGCGACGCCGCCAGCATCGTCCTGGCCGTCGTGCTCGCCTTCTTCTTCGGCTACCTCCTCACCTTCGTGGGCGTCCGGCGGGCCGGCCTCGACGTCGGTACGGCGGTGCGCACGGCGCTGGCCGCCGACTCGCTGTCGATCCTGGTGATGGAGATCGTCGACAACGCCTTCCTGCTGGCGGTCCCCGGCGCGATGGAGGCCGGCCTGGGCGACCCCTTCTTCTGGGCAGCCCTGGCAGCCGCCCTGGCTGTGGCGTTCGTGCTGACCGTGCCGGTCAACAAGTGGATGATCGGCCGGGGCAAGGGTCACGCCGTCGTCCACGAGATGCACGGTCACGACGCGCACGCCTGACCAGCGGGTCGTGTGCCTCACGGAGGCTCCAGCGCACTCCCGGACACACGACCCGACATCGGCCGGACCCTGCCATGATGCGGAAGCATGGGTGTTGAACTCGGTCAGGGCACTGGCCCGCTGCGCGGAGTCAAGGTCGTCGAGCTCGCCGGCATCGGCCCCGGCCCGCACGCCTGCACGATCCTCGCCGACCTCGGGGCGGACGTCATCCGCGTCGAGCGGCCGGGCGGAGCGGCGACCGCCGGCGGCAGCCGCGAGACCGACCTGCTCACCCGTGGCCGCCCCAGCGTCGCCCTCGACCTGAAGCACCCCGCCGCGGTCGAGGCCGTCCTCCAGCTGATCGAGACCGCCGACGTCCTGGTCGAGGGCATGCGGCCGGGCGCCACCGAGCGGCTCGGACTCGGCCCCGACGAGTGCCTGGCCCGCAACCCGAGGCTGGTCTACGGCCGGATGACCGGCTGGGGGCAGACCGGTCCGCTGGCCCACGCGGCCGGCCACGACATGAACTACATCGCCATCACCGGCGCGCTGCACGGGCTCGGCCAGGACCCGCAGCGGCCGCACTTCCCGAGCAACCTGGTCGGCGACTTCGGCGGCGGGTCGACGTACCTCGTGATCGGCGTGCTGGCCGCGCTGCTCGAGGCGCGGGCCAGCGGCCAGGGGCAGGTGGTGGACGCCGCGATCGTCGACGGCACCACGCACCTGAACACGATGGCCACCGCGATGCTCGCCGGAGGCGCGCTCCAGGAGCAGCGCGCGTCCAACCTGCTCGACGGCGGGGCTCCGTTCTACGACCTCTACGAGACCGCCGACGGCCGCCACATGACGGTGGGAGCGCTGGAAGCCCAGTTCTACGAGGAGTTCGTGACCCTGCTCGGCATCAAGGACGAGGCGCCGGACCGCTACGACCTCGGCCGGCTCGACGAGCTGCGGGAGCTGATCGCCCGCACCTTCCGGCAGAAGACGATGACCGAGTGGGCCGGCATCTTCGACGGCACCGACGCGTGCGTGGCGCCGGTGCTGACCATCTCCGAGGCCGCCCGCGACCCGCACATCGTGGCCCGCGGCTGCCTGGTCGAGCACGAGGGCATCGTCCAGCCCGCGCCTGCGCCCCGGTTCTCCCGCACCGAGGCCACGCTCGGCACTCCGCCCACCGCGGCCGGCGCCGCCACCGTCGAGGCCCTCGAGGCGTGGGGGGTCAAGGACGTGGCCGCGCTCGTCGAGAGCGGCGCCGCGGTCCAGGGGTGAGCCCAAGATGGTGAGCAGAGCATGAAGCCGTTCCTCTTCCTCGGCACCCGGCCCGAGGACGACGCCGCCGACAACGAGTACGCCTCCGTCGTGCGCTGCACCGGCCTGCCCGAGGACGACGTACGACGGCGGCGACTGGAGCGCGACCCGCTCGGCGAGGTCGACCTGGACGACTGGTCGGGAGTCATCCTCGGCGGCGGCCCGTACAACAAGAGCGACCCCGACGCGGGGAAGTCGCCGGAGCAGCGCCGGGCCGAGGGCGAGCTGCACGAGCTGGCCGAGCGGGTGGTCGCGGCCGACTTCCCGTTCTTCGGGGCCTGCTACGGCATCGGCATCCTCGGCAGCCTCCGGGACGGCGTCGTCGACCGCGAGTACTCCGAACCGATCGGTGCCACGTCGGTGTCGCTGACCGACGAGGGCAGGAAGGACCCGCTCTTCGACGGCCTCCCCGACACGTTCGACGTGTTCCTCGGCCACAAGGAGGCCGTCAGCCGGCTGCCCGAGGGCGCCGTACACCTCGCCTCCTCGGCCACCTGCCCGGTCCAGGCGTTCCGGCTCGGGTCCAACGTCTACGCCACGCAGTTCCACCCCGAGCTCGACATCGATGCGCTCTGCCTGCGGATCGAGGTCTACAAGAACCACGGCTACTTCGACCCGCCCCAGGCCCAGAGCCTCAAGGACATGGCGCGCCGCAGCGTCGTGGTCGAGCCGCCGAGACTGTTGAAGGCCTTCGTCGAGAGGTATGCCCGCTCATGAGCGACACCGAGCACGTCGACGTCCTGATCATCGGCGCCGGGCTCTCCGGCGTCGGCGCCGCCGCACAGCTGACCCGCGAGCACCCGGGCAAGAGCTACCTGGTC
Source organism: uncultured Actinomycetota bacterium (assembly GCA_963812345.1). Classification (GTDB taxonomy): domain Bacteria; phylum Actinomycetota; class Actinomycetes; order Propionibacteriales; family Nocardioidaceae; genus Nocardioides. The sequence goes on along the minus strand of CAWEVA010000020.1, from coordinate 27,784 downwards.
CTCGAGCGCCGCGCGGCCAGCGGCGGGACGTGGGACCTGTTCCGCTACCCCGGCATCCGGTCGGACTCCGACATGTACACCCTCGGCTACCGGTTCAAGCCGTGGCGGGCCGACACCGCGCTCGCGGACGGCCCGGCGATCCTCGACTACGTCCGCGAGACCGCGCGGGAGTACGACGTGGAGTCGCACATCCGCTACTCCCACCGGGTGACCCGGGCCGACTGGGACTCCGCCACCGCGCGGTGGAGCGTGGAGGTCGAGACGCCGGAGGGCCCGCGCCGCCTCACCACCACGTTCCTGTGGTCGTGCAGCGGCTACTACGACTACGACGAGGGCTACACCCCCGAGCTGCCCGGCGTCGACCGGTACCAGGGGCAGCTCGTGCACCCGCAGCAGTGGCCCGATGACCTCGACTACCGCGGCAAGCGCGTCGTGGTGATCGGCAGCGGCGCGACCGCCGTGACGCTGGTGCCGGCGATGGCCGAGTCCGGCGTCGGTCACGTGACCATGCTGCAGCGGTCACCCACCTACATCCTGTCGCTGCCGGCGGTCGACGGTGTCGCCCGGCTGCTCCGCAGGCTGCTGCCGGAGCGGGCGGCGTACGTCCTGACCCGCTGGAAGAACGTCGGGATCGCGACGCTGGTCTACCAGCTCAGCCAGCGCCGACCCGCGGTTCATGCGCGGCGTGATACGCAAACAGAATCAGAAGTTGCTCCCATTCGGGTACGACGTCGACACCCACTTCAAGCCGCGCTACAACCCGTGGGACCAGCGGCTGTGCCTGGTGCCCGACGGCAACCTCTTCCTGGCGTTGCGCAGCGGCACCGCCGAGATCGTCACCGACACCATCGACACCTTCACCGAGACCGGCCTGCGGCTGGCCTCGGGCCGCGAGCTCGACGCCGACATCATCGTGACCGCCACCGGGCTGAACCTGATGCTGTTCGGCGGCATCGAGCTCACCGTCGACGGCGTCAAGCCGGACCTCCGCGAGCAGATCGCCTACAAGGCGCTGATGCTCAGCGGGCTGCCCAACTTCGCCTTCACCATCGGCTACACCAACGCGTCCTGGACGCTGAAGGCCGACCTCGTCGCGGAGTACGTGTGCCGGCTGCTTGACGCACCTGGACGACGCACGGCCACCGCAGCGTCGTACCCGTCCCCGGCCCCGACGTGCAGGAGCGGCCGTTCCTCGACTTCACGCCGGGTTACGTGCTCCGCTCGCTCGACACCCTGCCCAAGCAGGGCCACCGCGAGCCCTGGCGGCTTCGGCAGAACTACCTCCACGACGTCCGCACGATCCGGCGCGGGGAGATCGACGACGGCGCCCTGCGCTTCGGCTGACACAACTCACGATTCGCGGCCCGATGGTCTAGTCCATTCGGCCCTGGTTTGTATCCCGAACAACCTTTTCACCCCCTTTGTCGTCTGAGACCGAAAGCACTCGCCCTGGGGGAAACCATGTCCAAGAACATCTCGTTGTTCAGCGCGCTCGTGATCGGAGCCATCGGCCCGTTCGTACTTCATCCGGGATCGGCGGCGGCCGTGCCCATCGCCGGTGATCTCGACGGCGACCTGACCGGAGGGGCGGCGGACTGTGCCCCGCTCGACCCGTCGGTGCACCCGGGGGCGGCCGACCGCCCCGACCTCGACTTCGTCGACAGCAACTGCGACGGCATCGACGGCAACGCGGGGAACGCCATCTTCGTCAGTGCCGTGGACGGCAATGACGCCGGTACCGGGACGCGGAGCAATCCTCTGCGGACCGTCGGGGCCGGAATCACCGCCGCGGCGTCCGCTGGGAAGGATGTCTACGTCGCCGGAGGCACCTACGCGGGATCGCTCGCGCTGGCAGACAACGTCGGCGTGTACGGCGGTTACGCGCTCGGCTTCCTGGACCGCTCCGAGGCGGAGACCACGACGATCAACAGCCTCAGCGGACCGGCGGCGCTGGCCGTCGGCGACACCGGCGTGGTGCTGCAGCTGCTCACCCTGCACGGCAAGCGGGACCCGTCCGACGGCAACAGCTACGGGATCCGCGCGGTGCCCGAGGTCGCGACCGGCTCTCAGGTGGTTCTCGAGAAGGTCGATGTCACGGCCGAGGACGGGGGTGGAGCCCTGAACGGAACCACCGGCAGCCCCGGGGCGGTCGGGGCCGGCGGCCTCGGCAGTGCGGGTGGACTCGGCGGCTGCGGTGCGGGGGTCCCGGGTTCGCTCGGTGTCGTCGTCGGCGGGACTGGCGCGCCCGGAAGCAACGGTGCCAACGGGACCTTCATCGCGCACGCCGGAACCACCTGGCTCCGGCAGCAGGCTCCGTTCGGGACCTCCGGCGCCGACGGCGCGGGTGGTCGCGGCGGCCAGGGCGGCACCGGGGCCAGCGACATCTTCGGCATTCCCGTCTGCGGCGGAAGCGGCGGAGTGGGTGGTCGCGGTGGCGCCGGTGGCTCCGGAGGCGGCGGCGGCTTCGGCGGTGCCGGCTCGTTCGGTGTCTACGCGTACAACTCCTCGGTCGTGGCGGTTGGCTCGGCAGTCACGGGCGGGAACGGCGGCGCCGGCGGCCACGGCGGCAACGGCGGCAACGGCGGATTTGGCCTTTCGGGGCTTTCCGGACTGCCAGGTGCGTGCAGCAGCACCTTCCTGGGGACGACCTGCGCCTTCCCGGGTTCGCAAGGCCTGACCGGCCTCCAGGGCGGCTTCGGAGGCGGCGGCGGCGGGGGGATCGGCGGTCCCAGCGCGGCCGTCTACCAGGGTGGCCCCACCTCCGGCTTCACCCAGGTGAACACGGCCCTCGACTTCGCGGACACCGCCGCACCGGGCGGCGCCCAGGGGAACTCATTCATCGCGGGCGGCCAGTGGACCGACCGTCGCCATCCTCCGGACGACCGGGGCGCCCACGGCATCGACGTACGACTTCGACGGTGACGGTGTCGCCGACCCGGCCGACGCCTGCCCGGCCGACCCGGGGGACTCGGCGGGATGCCCGGCAGCACCGGAGACCTCGATCGTCTCCGGTCCCGCGGACAACTCGTACCTGCTCGCGCAGTCGACCTCGCTGGGCCTCAGGTCGAGCGGGGTCAGTCTCCACGTTCGCCTGCTCGCTCGACGGCGGCGACGCCGACACCTGCACCTCACCGCACGCGTTGAGCGGCCTCGCTGCCCGGACGCACGTGTTCAAGGCCTGGGCCACGGACGGCGGGGGTCTCGCGGACCCGACCGCTGCGACTCGCACGTTCACCGTGCCGGTCAACAACACGGCGCTCACGCACTCGTCGGGCTGGACGAAGAAGACCGGCAACGGCTACTTCCGCAACACCTACTCCACGTCCACGAAGCAGGGCGCGGCGTTGTCCGAGCCGGTGACCGACGCGGTGCGGGTCGCCCTGGTCGCGACGAAGGCACCCGGGCACGGGAAGGTGAAGATCATGCTGGGCAGCACCCTGCTCCGCGAGGTGAACCTCAACAGCACGACCACCCGGAAGAAGCAGGTGTTCGAGCACGAGTTCGCGTCCGCCAGGAGCGGGACGATCAAGCTCGTCGTCGCCACGTCCGGGAAGCCGGTGCGGATCGAGGGTCTCGGCGTGGTGACGCAGTAGCGCCTGGCGCGCCGATTCGCGGTCGTTGGCCCCGGCCCCCTAGGGTTGGGGCCAACGACCCGTCCAGTCTTGCCTCGGGTTCCGCGCGACAACGCGCCCCTCGCCATCACAGCGAGGCACCGCTTTCCACCTCCGCCGCCGGCGGAGGACGGCATTGGTGAGACACACCAAGCGATAGCGACTTCCTCTTGTCTTCTGCACCCTCCTTCACCGACCTCGGCGTGCCCGCGAACCTCGCGACCGTGCTCGCCGACCTCGGCATCGTCACCCCGACCCCGATCCAGGCAGCGACGCTGCCGGACTCGCTGGCCGGCCGCGACGTGCTCGGCCGGGGCCGCACCGGCTCCGGCAAGACCTACGCATTCCTGCTCCCCCTCGTCGCCCGGCTCGTGGCTTCGGGCCGCAACCGGCGTCCGGGGGCACCCCGCGCGCTGATCCTGGCGCCGACCCGCGAGCTGGTCGGCCAGATCGAACAGGCCCTCGCCCCATTGGCGAAGACAGCAGGGCTCAGCACCCGCACCGTCTTCGGCGGCGTCGGCCAGAACCCCCAGGTGCAGGGCCTGCGCCGCGGCGTCGACATCGTCGTGGCCTGCCCCGGCCGGCTCGAGGACCTGATCGGCCAGGGCCACTGCTCGCTCGGCTCGGTCGAGGTCACCGTCCTCGACGAGGCCGACCACATGGCCGACCTCGGTTTCCTTCCCGCCGTACGGCGTCTGCTCGACAAGACGCCGCGCGATGGTCAGCGGCTGCTGTTCTCCGCGACCCTGGACAAGGCGATCGACGTCATCGTCAAGAGGTTCCTCCGCTCGCCGGTCACCCACCAGGCCGACTCCGCGCAGTCACCGGTGGCCACCATGGACCACCACGTCCTGCACATCTCGCGCGACCACCGGCTGCCGATCCTGGTCGACCTGGCCAGCGCACCCGGCCGCACCCTGGTGTTCACCCGGACCAAGCACGGCGCCAAGGCGCTCGCCCGCCAGCTCAACCGGAGCGGTGTCCCGACCGTCGAGCTGCACGGCAACCTGAGCCAGAACGCCCGCACCCGCAACATGGACGCCTTCCACAGCGGCCGGGCCCAGACCCTGGTCGCCACCGACATCGCGGCCCGCGGGATCCACGTCGACGACGTCGCCCTCGTCATCCACGCCGACCCGCCGGTCGAGCACAAGGCCTACCTCCACCGCTCCGGACGGACCGCCCGCGCCGGCGCCCGTGGCACGGTCGTCACGCTGATGACCAGCGAGCAGGTCGGCGACGTCCGCCAGCTCACCCGGGCCGCGGGGATCAAGGCCCGCACCACCCGCTTCGACGGCGCGGGCCACCCGGTGCTGGCCGAGCTGGCGCCGGGCGAGCGCGTGAACGTCCCCGGAGGCATGGTCGTCGAGGGCCAGGCTCCCTGGGAGCGGCGCTGGCGGCGGCAACCGCAGGTCGCAGGGGCGCGGCCGAGGTGGCGGCGCGCGCAACCGCAACGGCAACCCCAAAGGCAACCCCGGCGGCAACCGCAACCGGGGACGCGGCGGCAGTCCGGGTCCGGTCGCCGGTCCGGCTCGGGCGGCCAGCGCTCCGGCTCGTCGGGCGGCAGCAAGCACAGCGCCGCGAGCTTCAGCTCCGGCCCCGCTAGGCGCTCGCCGGCCGCGTAGGCTCGCGCGCGATGAACCTCGATCCCGCGCGCGCCTGGCTCCAGCGCGCGCTGTGGGACGTCGTACCCCGCGACCACCGGGAGACGCCGGCGCAGCTGCGCCGGCGCCAGCTCGTGACGCTGGCGTTCGTCATCCTCGGCGGCGCGGTGCTGGCGACCTCGCTGCGGATCGAGCCCGGCAGCGCCTGGTTCTACCCCGCGACCTTCGGGCTCGCGCTGGTCTGGGCGGTCGGCGCGTTCGCCTCCGGGCCGCTCCACCTCGGCCGCGAGGTCCATCCGTCGGGCCACCACGTCCGACCCGTGGTCGCGCCGATCCTGGTGGGGCTCGTCCTCGCGGGCGTCTTCGTCGCGGGGGCCCTCGTGGTGCGGGAGATCGACGTCCTGGACGGCTTCGTCCGATCCGTCGTGGAGTACGCCGACGAGGGCTCGATCGGGCTGCTCGTGCTGGTCACCGTCGTCAACGGGATCGCCGAGGAGCTGTTCTTCCGCGGGGCGGTCTACGCCGCCGTGACCCGGTACCCGGTCCCGGTGACGACGCTCGCCTATGCCGTCGCGACGCTGGCCACCGGCAACGTGATGCTGGGCTTCGCGGCGGTCGTCCTCGGCGCCGTGGTCGGCCTCCAGCGGCGGGCCACGGGCGGGATCCTCGCTCCGATCCTCACCCACGTCACCTGGTCGCTGTCGATGCTGTTCGCCCTGCCCGTGCTGTTCGGGTGAGGCCGGTCAGTCCTGGTGGTGGTCCTCCAGTGCCCGGCGCACCGCCTCGGCGTACGGCACCGGTTTGCCAGGCACCAGCTCGGTGATCGAGTCGTCGGTCACCACCACCTCGGTCCCCATCGAGTCGATGAGGTTGCGCCCGGTGGTGAGGTCGACGTCGGTCACCAGCGCGAGCCAGTACGACGACAGCCGGGGCGTCAGCACCGGCACCTTCACGATCGGGACGCGGTGTCCGCCTGACACCTCCGCGGCCACCTGGAGCATCTCGAGGTACGTGAGCCGTTCGGGGCCGCCGATCTCGAACGTGCGCCCGAAGGCCTCGGGCACGCCGACGACGCCGGCGAGGTAGCGGATCACGTCGTCGATGGCGATCGGCTGGGTCAGGGTCGAGACCCAGCGGGGCACCACCATCGCCGGCAGGTTCTTGACCAGCTGGCGGGTGAGCTCCCAGGAGATGCCGCCGGCACCGACCACGATCGCCGCGCGCAGCACGGTGACCGGAACGCCCGTCTCACCGAGCAGCTGCTCCACCTCCCTCCGGGACCGGAGGTGGGGGGAGAGCTGGTCGTCCTCGGAGCCGAGCCCGCCGAGGTAGACGATCTGCCGGACCCCGCACGCCACGGCGGCCTTGGCGAAGGTCCGCGCGGCGTCGGCGTCCTTCTCCTCGAAGTCCGGGTCGTCGAGTGAGTGGACCAGGTAGACGGCGACGTCGACCCCGGAGAGCGGGTCGGTCAGCGAGGCACGGTCGAAGACGTCACCCGCGACGGGATCGCCGGGTCCGTCGTACTCCTCGGGGCGGCGGGTCATGGCCCGGACGGAGTGCCCTCGTTCGACCAGCTCGGGGACCAGCCGGCGACCGATGAAGCCCGTCGCACCGGTGACCAGGACGGTCAGTGGCTCACTCATGGCGCCACCCTAGAGAGTGGCCGGGAACTTCCCCGGCCGCGCGCGCGTTGACACCACACCGCCAACCCAGGAGCAGCCCGTGCCCTACGACCCTGCCCACCAGTTCGCGCGCCAGGTCGACCGACTCGTCGAGCTCGGCTATCCAGGCCTCTCCGGGCTCGACGAGCCGTCGTTCCGCGAGCTCCTCGAGCCGCTGTCCGAACCCGCCGCACAGGTCCCGGAGCAGGACGACGTGCCGTTCGTCCTCGTCGTGACGCGTGAGCTGGTCCGTCCCGAGGACAGCGTGCCCCTGCTCCGCCTGGTCGGCGGGAGGAAGCCGGGCGTCGTCGACCGCAACCACGCTCGACGGTGACCTGGCGACCTACCAGCCGCTGCCGGAGCTGGGGTTCGACGGCCTCGGGTCCGCGAAGGCCTACCTGCTCACCGGGGTCCAGCGTGGTGAGGAGTTCTGCAACGTCCGTCCCGAGGACGCGCTGCCGGTGATCCTGCGACGCGGGCGGACACCGCTGACGATCGACGAGGGCGTCGCGGTGGTCACCCACGCGCCGCACCTCCTGGAGAACAACAAGTGCTTCATGCTCTCCGGCTCGCGGCGGCACGACCGCCGGGTCCCGGCGATGTGGATCAGCGAGGGGGCGCCCAAGCTCGGCTGGTGCTGGGACGGCAACCCGCACACCTGGCTGGGTGTCGCCTCGGCCTCCGGACGGCTGGCCGGCTAGCTGGACTGCGTGCGGCGGGCGATCCCCTCGCGCTTGGTCTCGTCCATGGCCGACTCGTACGCCGCGACCAGGCTGGCGATCGACAGCGGCTTGAGCCGCTCGATGATCTCCTGGAGCCGGTCGGGTGAGATCCCGGCCTCCTTGTACGCCGGCCAGACCATCGTCCGGAACACCTCGTAGAGCTCCTCCGCGATCTGCCGGCCGTGGTCGGCGTACACCTCGGCGGAGGCGGTGGCCGCCGCCTTCGGGAAGCCGAGGTCGAGCAGGCCCATGCCGACCGTGAGCTGGGAGACGGCCACCTGGAAGCGGCCCCGGGCCGCGGGCTGGACGATCCCCAGCGCGGACAGGGTGGCCAGGTCCTCGTCGCTGAGCTTGCGACCGGTGCGCTTGGCGAGCTCGGTGCGCGTCATCTCGACCGGCATCTCGGACTGCCACGGCGCGAGCATCGTCCGGTGCAGGGCGATGTCCTCGGGGGTGGCGTCGGCGGGGATCCCGGCGACGTACTTCTCGATCGCGGCCAGCGTGAACCCGTGGCTCTGCAGCTCGCGGACCAGCTCCAGTCGAGCGACGTGGTCGGGGGTGTAGTAGCCGGAGCGGCCGCGCCGGATGGGCGGCGGGATCAGCCCCTTGGTCGTGTAGAAGCGCACGTTGCGGACGCTCATCCCGATCCGGTTGGTGAGCTCGTCGAGGGTGAGCAGCTCGCGCAGATGCTCGACCGACTCCTCCAACGCCATTCCTCCCCGCCGGGTGATCCGAACCACGGTCCGGCCACCTTGACCATGATGACAGTAATGGTGTCACAATCGGGGGTGGGTCTCGACAAGCTCCAAAAAGACAGGACGGTCATGGCAGAAGCATTCGTGTACGACCACATTCGTACGCCGCGTGGCAAGGGCAAGAAGGTCGGATCGCTGCACGAGGTGAAGCCGGTGGACCTTGCCGTCGGCCTCCTCGACGAGATCAAGGTCCGCAACCCGACCTTCGACCCCCACCGGGTCGACGACGTCGTCCTCGGCGTCGTCTCGCCGATCGGCGAGCAGGGCGGCGACATCGCCAAGACCGCCGCGCTCGCGGCCGGCTACCCCGAGACCGTCGCCGGCGTACAGCTCAACCGGTTCTGCGCTTCCGGCCTCGAGGCCGTGAACCAGGCCGCATCCCGGGTCCGCAGCGGTTTCGAGGACCTGATCCTCGCCGGCGGTGTCGAGTCGATGAGCCGGGTGCCGATGGGCTCCGACGGCGGCGCCTGGGCCTCCGACCCGGCCACCGCGCTGACCACCGGCTTCGTCCCGCAGGGCATCGGCGCCGACCTGATCGCCACCCTCGAGGGATGGGGCCGCGAGGACGTCGACGCGTTCGCGGCCGAGTCCCATCACCGGGCCGCGAAGGCGTGGGCCAACGGCTACTTCGCCGACTCGGTCGTCCCGGTCACCGACTTCAACGGCGTCACCGTCCTCGACCATGACGAGCAGATCCGGCCCGACACCTCCGTCGAGGGGCTGGCCGGGCTGAAGCCGTCGTTCGCCGACATCGGCGCCCAGGCCGGCTTCGACGACGTGGCCCTCGAGAAGTACCACTGGGTCGACAAGATCAACCACGTCCACCACGCCGGCAACTCCTCCGGCATCGTGGACGGCGCCGCCCTCGTCGCCGTCGGCTCCGAGCAGGTCGGCACCGACCTCGGCCTCACGCCGCGGGCCCGGGTGCTCGCCACCGCCGTCTCCGGCGCCGACCCGACCATCATGCTCACCGGCCCGGCCCCGGCCGCCCGGAAGGCGCTGGCCAAGGCCGGCCTGTCGGTCGAGGACATCGACCTGTTCGAGATCAACGAGGCCTTCGCCGCCGTGGCCATGCGGTTCATGCGGGACCTCGGCATCTCCCACGAGATCACCAACGTCAACGGTGGCGCGATCGCGATGGGCCACCCGCTCGGCGCGACCGGCGCGATGATCCTCGGCACCCTCATCGACGAGCTCCGGCGACGCGACCAGCGCCGCGGCCTCGCCACGCTCTGCGTCGGCGGCGGCATGGGCATCGCCACCATCGTCGAACTGGTCTGACCAACGCCGGTTGAGTTGGGTGTGATGGCCCCAATGACGGCCGTGACGCCCAACTTCAACAGGCCATCACGCCCAACTCAACGAGTTTGAACGTGTAGGAAGCAGAACATGAGCTGAGCACCAACGACAGAGCAGAGCGCCGTCCACTACGAGAAGGACGCGGACGGGATCGTCACCCTCGTCCTCGACGACCCGACGTCGAGCGCGAACACGATGAACGAGCTCTACCAGGAGTCGATGGCGGCGCGCCGTCGACCGGCTGTACGACGAGCAGGACTCGGTGACCGGCGTCGTCGTCACCAGCGCGAAGAAGACGTTCTTCGCCGGGGGCGACCTCAAGCGGATGGTCCAGACGACGAAGGACGACGCCGCGGAGGTCTTCGCCATGGCCGAGGGGGTCAAGGCCGGTCTGCGCCGGCTCGAGCTGTTCCCCCGCCCGGTCGTCGCCGCGATCAACGGGGCCGCCCTCGGCGGCGGCTACGAGATCACGCTCGCCTGCAACCACCGCATCCTCGTGGACGACCCGAAGGTCGAGATCGGGATGCCGGAGGCCTCCCTCGGACTGCTGCCCGGCGGCGGAGGCGTGACCCGCACCGTGCGCATGCTGGGGATCCAGTCCGCGCTGATGGACGTGCTGCTCCAGGGCACCCGGTTCAAGCCGGCCGTGGCCCACGAGAAGGGCCTCGTCGACGAGCTCGTCGGCACCCGCGAGGAGCTCGTGCCCGCCGCGAAGGCGTGGATCAAGGCCAACCCCGACGCGAGCCAGAACCCCTGGGACGCCGACGGCTACAAGATGCCGGGCGGCACCCCCAGCCACCCCAAGCTCGCCCAGTTCCTCCCCGCGTTCCCGGCGCTGCTGCGCCAGCAGACCAAGGGAGCGGTCTACCCCGCCCAGCGGGCGATCCTCTCCGCCGCGGTCGAGGGCGCCCAGGTCGACTTCGACACCGCCTCGCGGATCGAGTCGCGCTACCTCACCAAGCTGATCGTCAACCAGAACTCGAAGAACATGATCCAGGCGTTCTTCTTCGACCTGCAGGCGATCAACGCCGGCAAGCTCCGCCCTGAAGGCGTGCCTCCGTTCAAGGGCACCAAGGTGGGTGTCCTCGGCGCCGGCATGATGGGCGCCGGCATCGCCTACTCCTGTGCCCGGGCGGGCATGCAGGTCGTGCTCAAGGACGTCGAGGTCGCCAACGCCGAGAAGGGCAAGGCCTACAGCGAGAAGCTGCTCGACAAGGCCATCGCGAAGGGCCGGAGCACCGAGGAGAAGAAGTCGGAGCTGCTCGACCGGATCACGCCGACCGCCGACCCCTCCGACCTCAGCGGCTGCGACCTGGTCATCGAGGCCGTCTTCGAGGACCCCAGCCTGAAGCACAAGGTGTTCGCCGAGATCGCCGAGCACGTCAACCCTGACGCCCTGCTCTGCTCCAACACCTCGACCCTGCCGATCACCGAGCTCGCCACGGGCGTCGACCGGCCGGCCGACTTCATCGGGCTGCACTTCTTCAGCCCGGTCGACAAGATGCCGCTGGTCGAGATCATCCGCGGTGAGCAGACCTCCGACGAGACCCTGGCCAAGGCCTACGACGTGGTCCAGCAGATCCGCAAGACCCCGATCGTGGTCAACGACTCGCGCGGCTTCTACACCTCGCGGGTCATCGGGACCATGGTCAACGAGGGCCTGGCGATGCTCGCCGAGGGCGTCCACCCGATCTCGCTGGAGCGGGCGGCCACCCAGGCCGGCTACCCCGTCGGCACCCTCCAGCTCTCCGACGAGCTGAACATGGAGCTGATGGCCAAGATCCGCAAGGCCACCCTCGACGCCGCCCAGCGCGACGGCATCGACCTGCCGGCTCACCCCGGAGACGCGGTCGTCCAGAAGATGATCGAGATCGGCCGCCCGTCCCGGCTCAAGGGCGCCGGCTTCTACGAGTACGACGACGCCGGCAAGCGCCAGGGCCTCTGGTCCGGCCTGGCCGAGACCTTCCCGGTCGCCGAGCAGCAGATCCCGATCGAGGACGCCAGGGACCGGCTGCTGTTCGTCGAGGCGCTCGAGACCGCGAAGTGCTTCGAGGAGGGGGTCCTCGAGTCCGCGGCCGCCGCCAACATCGGCTCGATCATGGGCATCGGGTTCCCGCCGAACACCGGTGGCGCCGCGCAGTTCATGACCGGCTACGAGTCGCCGACCGGCGAGGTCGGGCTGACCGCGTTCCTCGCCCGGGCCGACCAGCTCGCCGAGCAGTACGGCGACCGGTTCCGCGCGACGTCGTACCTCCGCGAGCTGGCCGAGAAGGGCGACACCTTCCCCTCCTGACCGAACCCACGCTGACCCGCCCGAAACTTTCGGGCGGGTCAGCGGCTTTTCGGGACAGTTTCGGGCGGGTCGGCGAGAATCTTCGGGTGAGCCAGGATTCTCGGGTAAGCCAGCACGCGCCAGTCGTCGATGTCCGCAGCCTCCATGTCCGCTTCGGCGAGGTGGAGGCGGTTGCGGGCATCGATCTCGAGGCGTACCCCGGCCAGGCCACCGCGCTCCTGGGCCGCAACGGGGCCGGCAAGTCGACCACCATGCGGGTGCTCGCCGGCGTGGTCCCGCCCACCGCCGGCACGGTGCTGGTGGCCGGTCACGACGTGCGCACCGAGGCGCTGCAGGTCAAGCGGTCGGTCGGCTACTGCCCGGACGTCGGCGGGCTGGTGCCGCGGGCGACCGCGTGGGAGCACCTCCAGCTCGCCGCGAGGCTGCGCCGCCTGACCGACTGGGAGAAGCGCGGCCGCGACCTGCTGGAGCGGTTCGAGCTCGGCGATGCCGCCCACCGCGTCACCGGTGGCTTCTCCCACGGCATGGGCCGGCGGCTGTCGGTGCTCCTGGCCGCGCTGCACGAGCCCGAGGTGCTGCTGCTCGACGAGCCGTTCGACGGGGTCGACCCGATCGGGGTGGAGGCGACCCTCGACGTCATCGGCGACGCCCGCGCCCGCGGCGCCTGCGTCCTGGTCTCCACCCACCTGCGTGAGCTCGCCGTCCAGGCCTGCGGCCACGTGCTGGTCCTGCGCGGCGGGTCGCGGGTCGCGACCGTGGACGCCGGCGAGATGACCGGCGAGGAGGGGGCGCGTGGCCTACCGTGGACTTCTCGACTAGGGCGGTCGCCGACGTCGGCCACCTGATGCGCTTCCGCGCCAGGAGGGCGCGATCGCCGGGCGACGCACCGCTGGGTCCTGGCGCGCGATGCTGGGTGGCACCCTGCTCGTCGGCCGTGGTCCCCGCCTTCGTCCCGGGCGCGCGGCGACGGCAGCCGCGCGTTGTCCGTGCTGACCCTGCTCCCCGTCGCGTTCGCGGGGTTCCTGGCTGTCGCGGTGATCTCCGCCGTGGTCTCCGGCGGCGGGCGCGAGCTGCTGCCGCGCGACCAGGCGGCGCCGTACCCGATCAGCCCGACCACCGACCACCTCGGCGCCCTGCTGCTGGCGCCCGTCAACACGGCGTGGCTGCTCCAGGCGTGGCTGCTGCTGGGCAGCGCTGCCTACGGCGTGGGGGCGTCGTGGACGCTCGTGGCCGCGCAGGCCGTGGTCCTGCTGTGGCTGCTGGTCGCGACCTCGATCGCCCAGGTCGTCGCCTGGACCATGGAGGCGGTCCGCCGCCGTCGCCACGGCATCGTGGTGATGCGGGCGGTGTCGGTGGCGCTGCTGGCGCGTCGGCGTGTGGCTCCACGTGGAGGGACCAGCTGATTGCGGTGCTCGACAGGGTCCCGACCGTGTGGCTCGTGGTCGGCGGGGTCGACGGCTTCTCCTGGCGCTGGGCGCTGACGCTCGCGGTCGAGGTCGCCGTCGGTGCTCGCGGCGACCGCTCCTCGGGGTGGTGCCGGCCCACCTCGCGGCGCGGCGTACCGCCCGCGACGAGCTCCGGGTCGAGAGCGAGACCCGCGAGGCCCGACCGAACCCGCGCTCGGACCTGCTGGCGCTGGTCCGCACGGACCGGTCCTCGGTGTGGCGCACGGTGCCGATGCGGCGCGGCCTGTTCGTGCTCGCGATCGGCCCCGGACTGGTCGCCGTCGCCGGCAACCTTCAGTGGCACGCGATGACGATCCTGCCCGGCCTGGTCGCCTCCGGCGGCGCGCTGCTGTTCGGCGTCAACGCGTGGTGCCTCGACGGCCGCGGCGGCCTGTGGCGCGAGAGCCTGCCGGTCTCGCCGCGGACGGTGTTCGCCGCGCGCGCGATCGTGCTTGGCGGAGTTCCTCCTGATCGCCTCCGTGATCACGATCGTGCTGGCGTCGCTGCGGGCGGGCATCCCCTCGGCACCGGAGCTGGCCGCACTCGCCGCCACGCTGCTCGTGGTCACCGTCCAGGTGGCCGCCGCCGGACTGCGCTGGTCGGCCCGACGGCCGTTCGCCGTCGACCTCCGCTCCGCCCGGGCCACCCCCGCGCCTCCGGTCGTGATGGTGGCCTACTCGACCCGGCTGGCGGTGAGTACGACGCTCACCGGGCTGGTCTTCTCCGGCCTCGCCCGGACCCCGTTGTGGGAGATCGTCGGTGCTGATGGCGATCCCGTTCCTGGCGTGGTCGACGGCGCGGCTGCTGCGCACCGCGCAGGAGTGGACCGACCCGGTGCAGCGCGCCCGGGTCGTCGTCTCGGTCGCTGCTTAATCCAGGGCCTGGCCTGCGTCTACCTCACCGGGTCTCGACACGCCGGTTCGCCGCCCTCGCAGGCTCGGTCGACGACGGCTTGCTCGACCACCATCAGCGGATCCGCTGACGCGTCTCCGCTACTTCCCCGAGGCGAACCAGGGGTGGTGCAGGTCGTAGTACGTCGCGCCCTGCATGGCTGCCTCCAGCGTCTCGCGGACCTCGGCCGGCATCTCCGGCATCTCCTTGCTCTCGCCTGACCGGGCGCTCTCCTCGTCGGTGAAGGCAACGGTCTCGGTGAACGTGCCGTCCGCCTCGATGGCGAGGGTCGCTCCGAGGATCTCGGGCCGGAGCTCGTGGAGCATGTCGGTGTCGCCCATGAGCGACTTGAGCTTCTGGGGGTCGTCGACCTTGCCGCGGATCACCTGGACGAAGCCGGCGTCGTCCGAGCCGCCGTCCAGCATCAGCGTGACGTCCTCGCAGTCGTGGTACTCGACCTGGCCGTCGAGCAGCGCCGTCATCCGCTTGGCCCATTCGCCCTGCTCGGGGCGTTCGGAGTTCCGCATCGCGGCCTCGCGGGACTCGAACCGGATGACACCGACGAACTGGTCGTCGTCGGTGAACCCGTAGGTTCCGCCCAGCCAGCCGTCGGCCGACGGAGCCATCTCCTCCCGCCACGTGTCCGCCAACGCACGGAGCTCGTCCTGTCGCGTGCACTTGCCCTGGATGATCTGGATGAACACGGTGACCTCCCGTCCCGCAGCCACCTCCGGGTGAAGTGGTCTGGGGTCAACCCTCGACGCTAGGGCCGCGGCGTTGCCGCGTCCATGGCGCGATCGGGCCAGACGACAACAGGGGTCCGCCGGTCCGCCGACCCGACTCGCGTCGTCACGGCTTCGCCAGCTTCGCGCAGGCCGACTGCGCCGCGCTCAGGTCGCTCACCTCGTCGGCGTCGAAGTCCCCGCGCAGCGAGGCCGCGACCGCGGCCCGGATCTCCTCGTCGGTCAGCTTCCGGTGCAGGCAGGCAGCGTAGGCCTCGCCGTCGAGGTTGCCCTTGGTCACCTTGACCTGCGCCCGGGTCGACGCCTCGACGAAGTCGGCGCAGGCGAGCTGCGCGTCGGCCCAGTCCCCGGCGACGTCCTCGGGCAGCGGCGGGGGCTCGGCAACGACGTCGTACGACGCGTCGAGCACCCCCGCCGACCGCAGCTGCTCCGGGGAGACCGCCGATGTGAGCTCCTCGGCGAAGCACGTGCCCTCGGCGATCTCCCGCGCCCCGGGGTGGTCGCCGGCGAAGAGCGAGGCCAGCCCGGAACGGATCGCGGCGGGGTCGGGGCCGGGCCGGTCACCGGAGCCTCCGTCCGGGTCGCTGCCGTCCGACTGGCAGCCGCCGAGCGCGAGAACGACGCCAAGGACGAGCCCAGTCACGAGCACGCACGTGCGCGGCATCGGCACTCCTCGGACTCCGGCGGGACGGCTGCGATCCTGCCATTAGTGTGCCGGGCATGGACTTCTCTCCCACACCACGGGCAGCCGACCTCACCGCCCGCGTGGCCGCGTTCATCGCCGAGGAGATCGAGCCGGTCGAGGCGGCGTACCACCGTGACCTCGCCGAGCTCCGCAGGACGGGCGACCCGTGGCAGCCGCTGCCGGTGCTCGAGGAGCTCAAGGCCAAGGCCCGCAAGCAGGGACTGTGGAACCTCTTCCTGCCGCGCGAGCACGCGGGCGAGTACGCCGCGCGGTTCGGCACCGACGGGGGCGAGGGGCTGACCAACGTCGACTACGCGCCGATCGCCGAGCTGACCGGGAGGTCCGCGATCGCGCCGCTGGTGCTCAACTGCAACGCCCCGGACACCGGCAACATGGAGGTGCTGCTGAAGTACGGCACCGAGGACCAGCGACGGCAGTGGCTCGAGCCGCTCCTGGACGGGAAGATCCGGTCGGCGTTCACGATGACCGAGCCCGACGTCGCCTCCTCCGACGCGACCAACATGGAGGCCACCGCGGTCGTCGACGGCGACGAGATCGTGATCAACGGGCGCAAGTGGTGGTCGACCGGCGTGGGCAACCCGGACTGCAAGGTGCTGGTCTTCATGGGGCTCACCGACCCCGACGCCGACCGGCATCACCGGCACTCGATGGTGCTGGTGCCGCGCGACACCCCAGGCGTGAAGGTCGAGCGGCTGCTCAACACCATGGGTCTGTACGACGAGCCGCTGGGCCATGGCGAGGTGTCGTTCACCGACGTCCGGGTGCCGGTCGGCAACGTGCTGCTCGGGCCGGGGGAGGCGTTCGCCATCGCCCAGGGCCGGCTCGGGCCCGGGCGGGTCCACCACTGCATGCGACTGATCGGGCTGGCCGAGCTCGCGCTCGAGCTGGCCTGCCGCAGGGGCCTGTCCCGGACGGCGTTCGGCAAGCCGCTCACCAGCCTGGGCGGCAACCGGGAACGCATCGCCGACGCCCGGATCGCGATCGACCAGGCGCGGCTGCTGGTCCTCAACACCGCGTGGAAGCTCGACACCGGCGGACCGCTGAACGCGCTCTCGGAGGTCTCCCAGATCAAGGTCGCGGTCCCGAACATGGCGCAGCAGGTGATCGACATGGCGATGCAGATCCACGGCGGGGGCGGGCTCTCCGACGACTTCCCGCTCGCCGGCGCGTGGACCTCGGCGCGTGCCCTGCGGCTCGCCGACGGGCCGGACGAGGTGCACCGGGGCGTGGTGGCCCGGCTCGAGCTCGGCAAGTACGGCGCCTCGCGATGACGGGTCGTGTGCCTGAGAACGACCCAGGGCAGGCGTGGGCACACGACCCCCCAGCGGGTGCTCGTGACCGGGGCGGCGTCCGGGCTGGGTGCCGCCCTGGCCGCGGCGTTCGAGGGCCGCGGTGACGAGGTGCTGCGGACCGACCGGACCGGCGGCGACCTGACCCTCGACGTCACCTCCGACGACGACTGGGCCGCTGGCGCGCGCGCACGTCGAGGCCATCTGGGGCGGCCTCGACGTGCTGGTCAACAACGCCGGCGTGGCCGGCGGTGGCCGGCTCGACGTGGCCACCCTGGACGAGTGGCAGTGGATCACCGAGGTCAACCTGTTCGGGATGGTCCGCGGGATCCGGGCGTTCGTGCCGTTGTTCAAGCGGCAGCGGTCCGGGCAGATCGTGAACGTCGCCTCGCTCGCCGGTCTCGTCCACCCGGCGGGGATGGCGTCGTACAACGCGGTCAAGGCGGCCGTGGTCGCCCTCACCGAGACGGCCGGCCACGAGCTCGCGTCGTACGGCGTGCGCGCCAGCGTGGTGTGTCCGTCGTACTTCCGCACCAACCTGATGGCCTCGATGCGCGGCTCCGACGAGGCGGTCGGGGCGGTGGTCTCGCAGCTGGTGGAGCGGTCCCCGCTGACCGCCGACGACATCGCCGCCGAGGTGCTCGCGGGTCTCGACCGCGGCGACGAGGTGATCGTGCCCGACCAGCCGGCCCGGGACGCCTGGGCGCTCAAGCAGGCCGACCGGCCGGCGTACGACGCCGTGATGCGCGCGCAGGCGGCGAAGCTGGAGGCGATGTCGTGACCGACGACGGAGTCGACGGGCTCGACCGACGAGAGTCGGCCGGTCCGCGAGGAGGACGCCTTCGACGTCGAGGCGGTGGCCGCCTGGCTGCGCGACCACGCGACCGCGTTCCGCGACGACCTGGTCGGCACCCCCGAGGTGCGCCAGTTCCCGGGCGGCGCCTCCAACCTCACCTACCTGCTCCAGTACCCCGACCGCGCGCTGATCCTGCGCCGCCCACCGGCCGGGGTGAAGGCGGCCAGCGCCCACGACATGGGCCGCGAGTTCCGGATCCAGTCGGCGCTGGCGCCGGTGTTCCCGTACGTCGCCACGATGGTCGGCCTGTGCGCCGACGAGTCGGTGATCGGCTCGGAGTTCTACGTGATGGAGCGGCTCGACGGCACGATCCTGCGCCGCGAGCTTCCCTTCGACGCGACTCCCGCAGGACGCGTCCCGCCTCTGCGAGAACGCCTTCGACGTCCTGATCGCGCTGCACTCGGTCGACACCGCGTCCCTGCCCGACCTGGCCAAGCTCGACAAGGGACCCGGTTACGTCGGCCGTCAGGTCGTCCGGCTGGATCGGCCGGTTCGCCAAGGCGCGCACCGACGACACCGGCGACTGGTCCGACATCGTCGAGTGGATCGAGCACACACCAGCCCGAGGACGTCGCCCAGGTGCTGATCCACAACGACTTCCGGTTCGACAACATGGTGCTCGACCCGGACGACCCGATGACGATCATCGGCGTCCTGGACTGGGAGATGGCCACCGTCGGCGACCCGCTGATGGACCTCGGCGGATCGATGTCCTACTGGGTGGAGCCGGGCGACGACGAGTTCTTCCAGCAGTTCCGTCGGCAGCCGACCACCACACCCGGCATGTGGACCCGGCAGGAGATCGTGGGCCACTACTGCGACCGGATGGGCTTCTCGATGACCCCCGAGCGGTGGCGGTTCTACGAGGTCTTCGGCATCTTCCGGCTGGCGGTCATCGCCCAGCAGATCTGGTACCGCTACTACCACCGGCAGACCACCAACGAGGCGTACGCCGTCTTCGGCCCCGCGGTCGGCTACCTCGAGAAGCGATGCCGCTCGTTGCTCGGCGGGGAGGGCTGATGGGCCAGATCCTGCTGGTCCGGCACGGGCAGGCGTCGTGGGGCGCCGAGGACTACGACGTCCTGTCCCCGCTCGGCGAGCAGCAGTCCGAGGTCCTCGGCCAGGCGCTCGTCCGTGCGCTGGGCGACGTCGAGCCCGACCTGCTCGTGCACGGCACCATGCAGCGCCAGCAGCGGACCGCCGAGCTGGCGGCGAAGGCCGCCGGCTGGTCGATCACCGCGACCGTCGACGAACGCTGGAACGAGATGGACCACCTCGCCGTGCTCGCGGTCCAGCCCCGGGACTTCGACGGTGAGCCCGACCGGGCGCAGTTCCAGGCGTGGTTCGAGGCCGCCACGAGGCGGTGGGCGTCCGGCAACCACGACGACGACTACGACGAGTCGTTTCCCGGCTTCCGGGCCCGGGTCCGCGACGGCGTCGAGGCGCTCACGGAGGTCGGGACCGCCGTCGTGGTCACCTCGGGCGGGCCCATCTCGGCGGTCACCGCCGACCTGCTCGCGGCCGGTACCCCGACGTACCAGCGCCTGGCGCCCGTCGTGGTCAACTCCTCGGTCACTCGCGTGGTCTCCGGGCGGCGCGGCCTGACCCTGGTGTCGTTCAACGACCACGCCCACCTGCCGGCGGAGCTCCTCACCTACCGCTGAATCGCGATAGTCCCCGATCATTGGTTGTCGAGAACGGGTCGTCCACAACCGAAGATTCGGGGACTACCGTGAATCGCCTGTCAGATCAGGCGCTTGAGGACCGGCAGCGGGGCGTGCTTCATCACGACCGACATCGGCGCCCAGGGAACGGGTGGGACGCAGGCCGACGCCTTCTCCTTCTCGATCGCGGCGACGATCGCACGCACGCCCTTCTCGGTCGAGACCATGAGCGGCTGGTCGGCGGCGACGCCCTCGTTCATCTCCGAGGCGATGTAGCCCGGGTAGATCACCGACACCTTGATCGGCTTGCCGTGCAGCTCCATGCGGAGGCCCTCGGCGAGGTGCGCGACGCCGGCCTTCGTGGCGGCGTACGTCGTCAAGTTCTTCGGCATGCCCCGCATCGCCGACATCGACGAGATCATCACGAAGTGACCAGACCCCTGGGCCCGGAAGATCTCCATCGCGGCCTCGGACTGGGCGAGAGCGGCGACGAAGTTGGTCATCGCCGTCTCCCGGTTGGCCTCGAACTTGCCGGTGCCGAGCGGAGCCCCCTTGCCGAGGCCGGCGTTGATCACGATCCGGTCGATCCTGCCGAAGTCCGACGCGAAGGCCCGGAAGACCGCGAAGACCTGGTCGTGGTCGTTCACATCCAGGGCCCGCACCTCGACCCGCCGGTCGGGATGCGCGGCCAGGATCTCCTCGCGCAGGGAGTCGAGGCGTTCGGTACGTCGCGCGCACAGCGCCAGGTCGTTGCCCCTGGCCGCGAGCTGCCGCGCCATCTCCGCACCGAGTCCGGAGGAGGCGCCGGTGATCAGGATGGTCTTGGACTGGTTGTCCGATGTCATGGCCCGAGAGTCTGGCGTAGTCTCCGCTGCATGAGCGGACGGGTCGTGCATTTCGAGATTCCCTTCGACGACGGAGACCGGGCCCGGGCCTTCTATCGCGACGCCTTCGGCTGGCAGCTCCAGGAGTGGGAGGGGTTCCTACACCCTGGTCACGACCGGCCCGACGCGGCGAGACGGGCCCGGACGAAGCCGGCTTCATCAACGGCGGCATGATGCGCCGGGAGGGCCCGGGTGACGGGCCGATCATCGTCATCGACGTCGAGGACATCGACGCCGCCCTGGCGAAGATCGAGGAGCTCGGCGGCCAGACCCTGCTCGGTCGGCAGGCGGTCGGCGAGATGGGCTGGGCGGCGTACTTCAAGGACGTCGAGGGCAACAGCATGGGCCTGTGGCAGACCGCCCGATGACGCCCGCGCCCAACCGGCCCCGGGTCTGCATCGTCGGCGCCGGCTCCTCCGGCATCGCCGCCGCCCAGGTCCTCGACGCCCGCGGCATCGACTTCGACTGCTTCGAGATGGGCTCCGACATCGGGGGCAACTGGCGCTACGGCAACGACAACGGCGTCAGCTCGGCGTACCGGTCCCTGCACATCAACACCTCCCGGCAGGCGATGGAGTACGCGACGTACCCGATGCCGCCGACGCTCCCTGACTACCCGAGCCACTGGCAGATCGCGGAGTACTTCGACCACTACGTCGACCACTTCGGGCTGCGCGACAAGATCAGCTTCCGGTCCGAGGTGGTGAAGGTCGCGCCACGTCGCCGGCGGCGGGTACGACGTGACCGTCCGTCCGTTCGGGCCCACCGACGGGCACCCGCGAGGCCGAGACGCGGAGCTACGACCACGTGCTCGTGGCCAACGGCCACCACTGGGACCCGCGCTGGCCCGAGCCGAGCTTCCCCGGCAGCGACACCTTCCCGGGAGAGCAGATCCACGCGCACTACTACCGCGTCCCCGAGGAGCTCACCGGCAAGCGCGTGGTGGTCCTCGGGATCGGCAACTCCGCCACCGACATCGCGGTGGAGTCCTCCCAGGTCGCCGCCGAGACCTACCTCGCGATGCGCCGCGGAGCGCACATCGTGCCGAAGTTCGTGTTCGGCAAGGCCACCGACCAGCTGACCTCCTCGCCGCTGGCGCGGGCGCCGCACTTCGTGCAGAAGAAGGCCATGAAGGCGATGCTGCGGCTCGCGGTCGGCAAGGTCACCGACTACGGCCTGCCCGAGCCCGACCACGACGTGCTCGACGCCCACCCCACGGTCAGCGACGACCTGCTCACCCGGCTCGGGCCACGGCGACATCACGGTCAAGCCGAACATCGACCGCTTCGAGGGGTCGAAGGTCTTCTTCACCGACGGCACCGCGGTCGAGGCGGACGTCGTCGTCTACTGCACCGGCTACCGGATCAGCTTCCCCTTCCTCGACGAGTCGATCGTCGGCACCGAGGACAACCACGTCGACCTCTACCGACGGGTGGTCCCGCCCGGCCATCCGGGCCTCTACTTCATCGGCCTGCTGCAGCCGCTCGGCGCGATCATGCCTCTGGCGGAGGCCCAGGCCCACTGGGTGGCGGAGCTGATCACCGGCGAGGTCGCCCTGCCCTCGGTGGCCGAGATGCGGGAGCAGATCGCGGCGTACGACGCGGCGCTGCGTCGCCGCTACGTCGCCTCGAAGCGGCACACCATCCAGGTCGACGCCGCGGCGTACCGCGCCGAGCTGGACCGGGAGCGCCGGCACCGCCGACGCGATCCGGACTAACAAAAAGTCAGGCTTGACTGTTTGTTGCGATGGCCCCCATGCTGGACGGGTGAGCACCGCCACCCGCGTCCCCCAGGAGGAGCGCACGCGCGCGATGCGGGCCCGCCTGCTGGAGGCGACCGTCGAGTGCCTTGTGGAGCGCGGCTTCAGCCATACCTCGACCACGCTGGTGTCCGAGCGGGCCGGGGTGTCCCGGGGCGCCCAGCTGCACCACTTCCCGACCAAGAACGACCTGGTCGTGGCCGCGGTCGAGCACCTCACCGACGTCCGGGGCGCGGACCTGGCCGCCGCCGCCGAGCGGCTCCCCACCGGGAAGCGGCGGACCCGCGCGGTGCTGCAGATGCTCGCCGACCACTTCACCGGGCCGGTCTTCACCGCCGCGCTCGAGCTGTGGGTGGCCGCCCGCACCGACGAGGCGCTCCTGGCCGCGGTGGAGCCCCTGGAGCAGCGGGTCGGCCGCGAGACCCACCGGCTCACGGTCGAGCTGCTCGGGGCCGACGAGTCCCGCCCCGGCGTCCGCGAGCTCGTCCAGGCAACCCTGGACCTGGTGCGAGGTCTCGGCCTGGCCAACACCATCTCCGACGACGCCCGTCGGCGTACCCGCATCCTGGACCGCTGGGCGATCACGCTCGACGCCGCACTGGCCGACACCACGGGAAGGGCGTGAGCGCCGTGCTCGACCAGATCCTCGCCGACCTCAAGTCCGAGGGCGACCAGCTCTGGAGCACCGTCTCCGGCCTCGACGAGGACGGTTGGCGGACCCCGACCCCGGCGCCCGGGTGGGACGTCGCCACCCAGGTCGCCCACCTGCTGTGGACCGACGAGGTGGCCGTGCTCGCGGCGACCGACAAGGCCGCCTGGGACGACGTCGTCGTCGCGGCGATGGAGGACCCGCACGGCTTCGTCGACGCCGGCGCCCGGGAGATCGCCCGGCTCGCCCCCAAGGCGCTGCTCGCGCGGTGGGGCGGCGCGCGTGAGGAGCTGGCCAGCACCCTGCGGGAGTACCCCTCCGGCGAGCGGATGCCGTGGTTCGGCCCGCCGATGTCTCCGCCCTCGATGGCCACCGCCCGGTTCATGGAGACCTGGGCACACGCGCTCGACGTGTACGACGCGCTGGGCGTCAGCTTCGAGCCCACCGACCGCATCCGCCACGTCGCCCACCTCGGTGTGCGCACCCGCAACTTCGCGTTCGTCACGAACGACCTCGAGCCGCCGGCCGAGGAGTTCCGGGTCGAGCTGACCGCGCCCTCCGGCGAGCAGTGGGCCTGGGGACCCGAGGACGCCGCGCAGCGCGTGACCGGCCCGGCCCACGGCTTCTGCCTGCTGGTCACCCAGCGGGTGCACCGCAGCGACGCCGGCCTCACGGCCGAGGGGAAGGACGCCGACACCTGGCTCGACATCGCCCAGTGCTTCGCCGGTCCCTCGGGTGAGGGGAGGTCGCCCCGATGATCCGGATCGGCAACTGCTCCGGCTTCTACGGCGACCGCTTCTCGGCGATGCGGGAGATGCTCGAGGACGGCCCGCTCGACGTGCTCACCGGCGACTACCTCGCCGAGCTCACGATGCTGATCCTGGGCCGCGACACGATGAAGGACGCCTCGCTGGGCTACGCCCGGACGTTCGTGCGCCAGGTCGAGGACTGCCTCGGCCTCGCGCTCGAGCAGGGCGTGCGGATCGTCAGCAACGCCGGCGGGCTCAACCCCGCCGGCCTGGCCGACAAGGTGCGCGAGGTCGCGAAGGGCCTCGGGCTCGACGTCGCCGTTGCCCACGTCGAGGGAGACGACGTCCGCGCTCTCGGCGAGTGGCCGGACGCGCTCACCGCCAACGCCTACCTCGGCGGTTTCGGCATCGCCGCCGCGCTGCGCGGCGGAGCGGACGTGGTCGTCACCGGCCGGGTCACCGACGCCTCGCTCGTGGTCGGCGCCGGTGCCGCCGAGTTCGGCTGGGACCCCACGTCGTACGACGAGCTCGCCGGCGCCGTCGTCGCCGGCCACGTCCTCGAGTGCGGGGCGCAGGCCACCGGCGGCAACTTCTCCGGGTTCCGCTCGCTGCCCCACACCGGCAAGCCGCTCGGCTTCCCGATCGCCGAGCTCGCCGCCGACGGCTCCTCGGTGATCACCAAGCACGACGGCACCGGCGGCGCGGTCACGGTCGACACCGTCACCGCGCAGCTCCTCTACGAGATCCAGTCCACCCGCTACCTCGGACCCGACGTGACCACGCTGCTCGACACGATCCTGCTCGAGCAGGAGGGGCCCGACCGGGTCGCGGTCAGCGGCGTGCGCGGCGAGGCGCCGCCCACCCGGCTCAAGGTCGGCGTCAACGAGCTCGGCGGCCACCGCAACACCGTCGAGTTCGTCCTGACCGGACTCGACATCGACGCGAAGGCAGACTGGGTGCGCGAGCAGATGGAGTCGGCCTTCGCCGCGTCCGGGGCGCACCCGCCTCGGTGACCTGGTCCCGCACCTCGGTCCCGCACCCCGACGCCGACACCGAGGAGGCGGCGTCGTGCCTGCTGCGGTGCGCGGTCAAGGACTCCTCGGCCGAACCGGTCGGCAAGCCCTTCACCGCGGCTGCGGTCGAGCTCGCGCTGGCGTCGTACCCCGGCTTCTCGCTGACCTGCCCGCCAGCACCACCCACGCCCTACGGCGTCTACCGGCCGGCGTACGTCGACCGCTCGGCCGTCACCCACACGGTCGTCCACGCCGACGGCTCGCGGGAGGTGGTCCCCGACCCGCCGTCGACCACCGACGGCGACGATGCCGCCATCGACGAGACCGGCCAGCGGTCCTCGCCGTTCCCGGCCCCGCAGGACGTGGTCACCCGCCGGCTGCCGCTCGGCACGTTCGTCCACGCCCGCTCCGGCGACAAGGGCGGCGACGCGAACCTCGGGCTGTGGGTCACGCACGAGGGCCCCGACGAGAAGTACGACGCCCGGGTCACCTGGCTCTCCAAGATGGCCAGCCCCGAGCGGGTACGGGACCTCGTCCCCGAGGCCGAGGACCTCGACATCGAGGTCTACCTGCTGCCGAACCTCGGCGCCGTCAACGTGCTGATCCACGGCCTGCTGGGTGAAGGCGTCGCGGCGTCGACGAGGTTCGACCCGCAGGCGAAGGGGCTCGGCGAGTGGGTCCGTTCCCGGATGGTTGCGATCGAGGAGTCGCTGTTGTGATGCACGAGCAGAAGGCCGCGAGGAACGAGCGGACTGCGTCGCGAGGGCACATTGAGCAAGCCCCGCGACCGAGGGACGAGGTCGCGCCGGGCGCGTCGAAATCCACAGAGCAAGAAGCACTCAAGGAGACCGCGCGGGAGTTCGTCCGCCGCGAGGTGGCGCCGTACCTCCAGGACTGGGAGGACGCCGGCTCGATCCCCCGCGAGCTGCACCTCGCGGCCGCGAAGCAGGGACTGCTCGGCGTCTCCTTCCCCGAGGAGGTCGGCGGGCAGGGCGGCGACCTGCTCGACTCGGTGGCGATGCAGGAGGCGTTCTTCGAGGCCGGCGCGTCCAGCGGACTGATGGCCGCGCTCTTCACCGGTGGTATCGCCCTGCCGCACATCGCGACCAACGGGTCGCCCGGACCTGATCGACCGCTTCGTCCGCCCGACTCTCGCCGGCGAGACGATCGGCTCCCTCGCGGTGACCGAGCCCGGCGGTGGGTCGGATGTCGCCGGCCTCCGGACGACCGCGCGGCGCGAGGGCGACGAGTACGTCGTCAACGGCGCCAAGACCTTCATCACCAGTGGGGTCCGTGCCGACTTCGTCACGACCGCGGTCCGCACCGGCGGACCGGGTCACGCCGGGATCTCCCTCCTGGTCATCGAGAAGGGAGTGCCCGGGTTCGCCGTCGACCGGGCCCTGGACAAGATGGGCTGGCACTGCTCCGACACCGCCGAGCTGTCGTTCGTCGACGTCCGGGTCCCGGTGGGCAACCTGGTCGGCGATGAGAACTCCGGGTTCGTCCAGATCGCCGAGCAGTTCGTCGTCGAGCGGATCGGGCTCGCGGTCCACGCCTACGGCATCGCCGCCCGGTCCCTCGCCCTGGCCGCCGACTACGCCCGTCACCGCGAGACCTTCGGCAAGCCGCTGATCGCCAACCAGGTGGTCCGCCACAAGCTGGTCGAGATGCAGAGGCAGGTTTGGGTTGCGCGCTGCTACGTCTGGGATACGGCGGCGCGTTACGTAGCAGGTGAAGACGTGATCGCAGAGGCCTGCCTGGCCAAGCAGACCGCGGTCGACTGCGCGGCGTACGTCTGCGACCAGGCCGTGCAGCTCCACGGCGGCACCGGCTACCTGCATGGCACAGAGGTCGAGCGGCACTACCGCGACGCCCGGATCCTGCCGATCGGTGGCGGGGCGAACGAAGTGCTGGCCGACCTGGCCGCCCGACTCCTGGGATACACGTCATGAGGGCGATGGGCGGCGAGGTGTCGCTGCAGATGGACGCCCCGCCCGCGGAGGTGTGGGACCTGGTCAGCGACGTGACCCGGATCGGCGAGTTCTCCCCGGAGACGTTCGAGGCCGAGTGGACCCGCGGCTCGACCGGGCCCGAGGCCGGGGCGACGTTCAGGGGGCACGTCCGCCGCAACGGCATCGGTCCGGTCTACTGGGCTCCCTGCAAGGTGACCGCGTGCGAGCCGGAGGCCCACTTCGAGTTCGCGGTGGTCGGCCCCGGGGGCCGGCTCAACACCTGGGGCTACCGCCTCGAGCCGCGCGACGGCGGCACCCTCGTCACGGAGTACTTCCGGCTCAGCCCGAAGCTCCCACTGCGCGTGTACTGGACCCTGCTCGGCGCGCTGCGCGGCCGCACCAACGAGCGCGGCATGCGGACCACGCTGGCGCGGATGAAGCAGGTGGTGGAGGCGTGAGCGATCTCGATACGGGCGCTGCGCGCCCTACTCGATCACCGAATGCCGAGGCCATGCTCGAGAAGCTCGCCGACCTCGAGACGGAGCACGCCAAGGCCGTGGCCGGCGGCGGCGAGAAGTACGTCGAGCGGCACCACGCCCGAGGCAAGCTGCTGCCGCGCGAGCGGATCGAGCTGCTCGTCGACCCCGGGTCCGCGTTCCTCGAGCTGAGCCCGCTCGCCGGCTGGGGATCCGACTTCACCGTCGGGGCGAGCGTGGTCACCGGGATCGGGGTGATCGAGGGCGTCGAGTGCATGATCACCGCCAACGACCCGACCGTGAAGGGCGGCGCCAGCAACCCGTGGACGGTCAAGAAGATCTTCCGCGCCTCCCAGATCGCCGAGGAGAACGGCCTCCCCACCGTCGCCCTCGTCGAGTCCGGCGGCGCGGACCTGCCGACCCAGAAGGAGATCTTCATCCCCGGCGGCAAGCTGTTCCGCGACATCACGCGGTCGAGCGCCGCGAAACAGCCGACCATCGCGCTGGTCTTCGGCAACTCCACCGCCGGCGGCGCGTACGTGCCCGGGATGAGCGACTACACCGTGATGGTGAAGGAGCAGGCCAAGGTGTTCCTCGGCGGGCCGCCGCTGGTGAAGATGGCCACCGGCGAGGAGTCCGACGACGAGTCGCTCGGCGGCGCCGAGATGCACGCCCGGGTCTCCGGTCTCGCCGACTACCTCGCCGAGGACGAGTACGACGCACTGCGGATCGGTCGGCGGATCGTGGCCCGGCTCAACTGGCG
>CAWEVA010000019.1:0-40673 GCA_963812345.1 uncultured Actinomycetota bacterium | reverse complement strand
GCCCGCAGCAGCTTGGCGGCGGGCCTGGCGGTCCGGGTGTCGGGGTGCCGGCCACGGCGGTAGGACCCGCCGATGTCGTCGAGCAGACGGATCAGGTCCTCGACGATCGGCGCCATCTCCTCGGGCTTCTTGCGCCGGGCGGCCGACTGGTTGCGGGCCACCGACGCCGGGGCTTCGAGGACGCGGACCTGAAGGGCCTGGTCGCCGCGGCGACCCTGGGCGATGCCGAACTCGACGCGCGTCCCGGCCTTGAGCGTGGTGACCCCGTCGGGCAGCGCCTCCGAGCGCACGTAGACGTCGGGCCCGTCCTCCTGGGACAGGAAGCCGAAGCCCTTCTCCGGGTCGAACCACTTCACCTTGCCAGTGGGCACGGCCTGAACCTCTTCCTCATCTGCATTCTTCTGCATCGCTCACCACAGCGGGCGCCGCGGCAACGGGCAAGCCTATGCCGCCGACGCCGGAAGGCGCCAACGACTTCGTTCGTCGACGGTCACTGCTCGACCAGTGCCTCGTTCATCGACCCGGACCGGAACCCCTTCGGGTCCAGGTCGGCGGCGTCGAACCCGCAGCGGCGTACGGCGTCCAGCAAGGCGTGCGCGGCGGGGGTCCCGGGCGCGAGGTGGTCGAGCAGCAGGGTGGCGTCCACCTCCACCGAGGCGCGCTCCCCCAGGTCGCGCACCCGCAGGTCGCGGAGCGGCATCCCGGCGTCGGCCAGCAGCTGACGGCAGGCCGCCTCGGCCCGCTCGACGCGGGCCAGCCGGAACGGCGTGACCTCGATGCCGTAGGCGACCCGCGAGGACAGGCAGGCCGCCGCCGGCTTGTCCCAGGTGGCAAGACCCCAGCGGCGTGAGGCCTCGCGGACCTGCGCCTTGGTCAGGCCGGCGTCACGCAGAGGTGTGATCGCCCCACGCTCCGCCGCGGCGCGGATCCCTGGGCGGAACCCGGCCACCGCGTCGTCGGCGTTGGTGCCGGTCGCCACGAAGTCCAGCCCGCGCTGGGCGGCCAGCGGGACGAGGACGTCGAGCAGCTCGGCCTTGCAGAAGAAGCAGCGGTCGCCCGCGTTCGCGCGATACCCCTCTCGGTCCATCTCGTGGGTCCGCGGCGTGACCACGTCGACCCCGAGCGACTCGGCGAGCTCGCGCGCCGGGTCCCGCTCGGAGCGCGGCAGGGAGTCGGAGTAGCCGGTGGCGGCCACGACCCGGTCGGCGCCCAGTGCCCGGACCGCAGCGGCGAGCAGGAAGGCGCTGTCGGCACCGCCGCTGTAGGCCACCATCACCGAACCGCGATCACGCAGGTCGGCCTCGAGGTCCGCCAGCCGGGTGACGAGCAGGTGCTCGTCCAGCCAGGCGGGGAAGGCGGCGAGGTCGTCGAGCACCACGTGCGTGCCCGCCTCGAGCAGCTCCTCCCGCGTGCAGCCGCCGGTGAGGACCGAGACGCTGACGGCACCGGCGGCGAGCGCGCCCTCCACGTCGTGGACGTGGTCGCCGACGTAGATCGAGGCGCCCTCGCGGCGGAGGACGTCGGCCTTGCCCGTCCCCCACACCCACCCCTCCAGCAGGTCGACGTCGAGCGCGAGGTGGTCCAGGTGCAGCTGGGCGTTGGCGGCGTACTTGCCGGTGACGACGACGTTGCGGCCACGGTGCCGTCGTACGGCGGCCAGCGCCTCGTGCGCGCCAGGCAGCACCGGCACCGGGGCGACCGCGTGGTCGGGGTAGATCGCCCGGAACCGGTCGCCGGCCGCGGCGATCGACTCCGCGGGCAGATGGTCGGCGAGCATCGCGTCCAGCGGCGGGCCGAGCCGGGAGGTCATCTCCCCGATCGGGAAGTCGACGCCGAGCTCGGTCCCGAGCGCGCGCAGCGTGGCCCCGAACCCCGGAACGGTGTCGATCAGGGTCATGTCCAGGTCGAAGCCGACCACGAGGTCACGCATGTGGTCAGGGTAGGAGGTCGGCCCCAGAACGTTGCACCCCCTGCGCTCGCCTGCGACGCTAGTACGTCTGTGCCTGCCCCACCGTTGGCACCCGGACCGAAGGAGTGTGGGATGGCGGCTCGGCGCCTCTCGGGATCCCTCGTCGCCACCGGCCTGGTCGTCGCGCTCGTCGGCGCCGGCCCACCGGCCCCGGCCGACGAGGCCACCGACGCCGAGCTCCACCTGGTCACGCTCGACGGCCCCGGCACGGCCGGCTACCGCGGTCACCTGTCTGTCCGGGTCTACCGCACGACCCTGAGGAACGCCCAGGACGACGTGCTCGCCGGGGTCGGTGCCGAGCCGGTCTACCGGTGGACCACCGCCCTGAACGGTTTCGCTGCCGAGCTCACCTCCGCTCAGGCCACACTGCTGCGATCAGACCCCCGGGTGCGGCTGGTCGAGGAGAACGACGTACGACGTCTCGCCGGCACACCGGTCAGTGGCAGTCCGGTTGCCCCGGCTCGCTCCCGCGGCGGGGCGGGTGTGGTGGTGGGAGTCGTCGACACCGGCATCTGGCCCGAGAGCCCACTGTTCGCGTCCTCCGGCGACCTGGGGACCTCACCGCGACGCTTCCACGGCGAATGCCGTGGTGGTGAGGGCTTTGCCACCGCCTCCTGCAACGGCAAGCTCGTCGGTGCCCGGTGGTTCGTGCACGGTTTCGGCGAGGACGGTCTGGGGACGTCGAGCTCCCTGTCCCCGCGCGACGACCACGGGCACGGGACCGAGGTGGCGTCGATCGTCGCCGGCAACTCCGGGGTCTCGATCCAGGCCCGCGGCCAGCGGGCGGCGACGTACTCAGGGCTGGCGCCGCAGGCGCGGCTGGCCGTCTACAAGGCGTGCTGGACCGCCCCGGACCCGAGCGACGACGGATGCGCCACGGCCGACCTCGTCACCGCGATCGACCGCGCCACCCGCGACCGGGTCGACGTGCTCAACCTCGCGGTGGCCGGCCCTCCCGGCTTCGACACCGTGGAACGCGCACTGCTGGGCGCGTCCGAAGCGGACGTCGTCGTGGTCGGGGCCGCGGGCAACCGCGGTCGGCACGCCTTTGCCGCCCACCCGTCGCCCTGGGTGCTCTCGGTCGGCGGGACGACCGCAGCCCGGCGCCGCGGCGAGGTCGTCCTGGGCCGGGGCGCGACCGTGGCCGGGGCGATGGCGTCCTCACGCCCGGTCGGGCCTGCCCGGCTCGTCCTCGCCGCGAAGGCCGCCGCCCGCGGAGCCACCAGGGAGGATGCCCGCCTGTGCACACCGGGGAGCCTGGACGCGTCCCGGACGACCGGCGCCGTCGTGCTGTGTCGACGCGGCGGGATCGGGCGGGTCGCGAAGTCGGCCGCGGTCCGCCAGGCCGACGGGATCGGGATGGTGCTCGTCAACACCCGTCCCGGCACGGTCGAGGCCGACCTGCACTCCGTGCCGACGGTCCACGTCAGCCGGTCGGCAGCCGCCGAGATCGTCGATCTCCACGCCGAGCGACCCCACGCCCGGGTCAGCCTCCGGCCGCTCCCGGCGGAACGGACCCGGGTCAGGGTCGCCCGCTGGTCCGCTCCCGGCGACCCGACCGCGACGCTGGTCAAGCCCGACCTGGTCGCACCCGGCTCGGGAGTGCTCGCCGCCGTCCCCCCGTCGGTGAGCCGGACGCGCTGGGACTTCGCGTCCGGGACGTCGGCGGCCACCGCGTGGACCAGCGGCCAGGCGGCCCTGCTGATCGCCCGCACCCACTGGCGTGCGGACCGGATCCGGTCGGCGCTGGTCACCTCGGCCGAGTGCCGTCGCAGGCAACCTGTCGGTGCTGCGCAGCGGCGGCGGACAGCCCCGGGCGAGACGGGCCGAACGCCCAGGCCTCGCCTACCTGGTCCGGCCGGGCGACTACCGCACCTGGCTGGACGGCGATCTGGACCGCGAGCTGAACACGCCCTCGATCCTGCTCTCCGAGCACGGCGGCATCGTCCGCCGGAGGGTCACGAACGTGAGCCGCCGGGCGGCGTACTTCTCGGTCCGGGTGTCCGGGTTCGAGGCGCACGACGTGAGGGTCACCCCCTTGGCGCTGCGGGTCAGCCCCGGGGCGAGCGCCGGCTTCGACGTCGAGGTGACCGGCCCCGACCATGCCCATCCGCTCGACGACGGCTGGATCACCTGGGTCGGTGCCGACGGGACCCGCACCCGGATCCCGGTCGTGCTCACTCGTCTGAGGCCTTGAGCCCCAGCTCCGCCAGCCGACTCTTCTCGCGCATCTCGATCTTGCGGACCTTGCCGGTCACGGTCATCGGGAACTCGTCGACGACGATCACGTAGCGCGGGATCTTGTAGTGGGCCAGCCGGCCCTCGGCGAACTCCCGCACCCGCTGCGCGTCCAGCGGCTCGGCGCCGGACCGCATCGTGACCCAGGCGCACAGCTCCTCGCCGTACTTCTCGTCGGGGACGCCGACCACCTGGACGTCCTCGATGTCGGGATGGGTGTGGAGGAACTCCTCGATCTCGCGCGGGTAGATGTTCTCCCCGCCGCGGATCACCATGTCCTTGATCCGGCCGACGATGTTGCAGTAGCCGTCCTCGCGCATCTCGGCCAGGTCGCCGGTGTGCATCCAGCCCTCGGAGTCGATCGCCTCGCCGGTCTTCTCCTGGTCGTTCCAGTAGCCGAGCATCACGGAGTAGCCGCGGGTGCAGAGCTCGCCCGGCTCGCCGCGCTCGACGGTCTTCCCAGTCTCCGGGTCGACGACCTTGATCTCGACGTGCGGGTGGACCCGGCCGATGGTGGCAGTACGCCGGTCGAGGTCGTCGTCGGCGCGGGTCTGGGTCGAGACCGGGCTGGTCTCGGTCATGCCGTAGCAGATCGACACCTCGGCCATGTGCATGTCCTCGACACAGCGCTTCATCACCTCGACCGGGCAGATCGACCCGGCCATGACGCCGGTGCGGAGGGTGGAGAGGTCGTGGTCGTCGAAGGTGGGGTGGCTCTGCATCGCGATGAACATCGTCGGGACGCCGTACACCGCGGTGCACCGCTCGTCGGCGATCGTCCGGAGGGTGATCTCGGGGTCGAAGCCGGGGGCCGGGATCACCATGGTCGCCCCGTGGGTGGTGCAGCCGAGGTTGCCCATGACCATGCCGAAGCAGTGGTAGAAGGGCACCGGGATGCAGAGCCGGTCGTGCTCGGTGAAGTTGATCAGCTCGGTGGTGAAGAAGCCGTTGTTCAGGATGTTGCGGTGCGAGAGGGTGGCGCCCTTGGGCCGGCCGGTGGTGCCGGACGTGTACTGGATGTTGATCGGGTCGCCGGGGTCCAGGCTCGCGAGTCGTTCCGCGACCACCTCGTGCCCCACCGCGTCGCCCTCGCGCACCAGGTCCGCCCAGTCGTCGGTGTCGAGGTAGACCACGCGCTTCAGGCCCGGGCACTCGTCGCGCACCTCCTCGAGCATCGCGCGGTAGTCGCTGGTCTTGAAGCTCGACGCCGAGACCAGCAGTGACAGGCCGCTCTGGTTGACGGCGTAGGCAAGCTCGTGGGTGCGGTAGGCCGGGTTGACGTTGACCAGGATCGCCCCGATCTTCGCGGTGGCGTACTGGATCAGCGTCCACTCCGCGCAGTTCGGCGCCCAGATGCCGACCCGGTCACCCTTCTCGATCCCGGCCGCGACCAGGCCGCGGGCCACCGCATCGACGTCGGCACCGAGCTCGGACCAGGTCCACCGTCGTCCGCTGGCCACCTCGACCAGCGCCTCGCGGTCGGCGTGCGCCGCGACCGTCGCGTTCGAAGTTGGCCCCGATCGTCTCCTCCAGCAGCGCCGGGGTGGACTCTCCCTGTGCGTAGGACTCCATGCGCGCCAACCTAGGCCGATCCCCCGCGCCCCGCCAGCGGCGTACGCCGACGGGGCGCAGAGCCCCCGGGACTCAGTCGAGCAGGTGGTGCAGCGACCGGGCCACGAAGTCATCCCGCTGGGCCGGAGCCAGGCCCTCGGCCCCGAACCCGGCGAAGACGGTGTCGTCGGTGACCACGACCGCGCCCTCCTCGAACGCGAGCTGGTCGCGCTGCCAGTCGTTGTTGTTGGGCTCCGAGCCCGGCGGGGCACCGGACACGGTCCAGCCACCCAGGTCGGTCTCGAACGACGTGGTGGACTGCTCGGCTCCGTCGACGAGCACGGTCGCGTCGTCCACGAACGCGCCCAGCCCCTGGGTGCCCCAGTCGCTGGCGTAGGCGATCGAGACCTCGACCTGCTGGCCGGCGTAGCGACTCAGGTCGATCGACCACTCCTGCCAGCCGTTGGAGTTGCCGGTGGCGGCGTGCCACTCACCCGTGGAACCGGTCGGCGAGCAGTCCGCGCCCTGGTAGTGCTCCAGGAACGGGTGCAGCTCGTGCCACCCCTCGGGACAGCTCTCGCCTGTGCCCTGCTGGGTGTGCCCGTTGGCGTCCGGCAGGGTGGTCCACTCCTCGGTCCCGACCGGACGCGCCTCGACGAACGCGTAGTCCCAGTCCGCCTCGAGGTCGTAGGACGTCCAGAAGTCCAGAGCGCCGGCGCTGGCCCCGGTCAGGTCGACGGTCCGGGTCAGCCGCTTGTAGGAGACGTCGTCCTGCTGGCTGTAGGCGTACCAGTCGCCGGTGTGCGGGTCGTACGGCGCCCCGCCGGGGCGGACCCAGTCGGCGGCCGCGGAGGACTCGAACTGCGGGAACTCCGAGGGCGGCAGGAAGCTCGACGTGACCAGGAACGACGCCGTGTGGTCCTGGTTCTCGGGCCGAGCCGGGGGCATTCAGATCGCCCGCGAACCCGGCGAACGCACCATCCGTTCCCTCGAGCGGGTACGGGTTCCCGGCGGCGTCGGTACCGCCGTCGTCGACGTAGGTGTAGGAGCCGAGCCAGTACTGCAGGAAGTCGTTGAACACCGGCAGGCACGGGTAGGTGTCCACCGTGGTGCACTCCGGCGGGGCGTAGGGGTTGTAGTCGTAGACGCCGTCCGCGCCCTCTGCGAGGCGGTTGTTCTTGCCCGCGACGAGCAACTTGCC
Source organism: uncultured Actinomycetota bacterium (assembly GCA_963812345.1). Lineage (GTDB taxonomy): Bacteria > Actinomycetota > Actinomycetes > Propionibacteriales > Nocardioidaceae > Nocardioides. Next base: position 33,714 of record CAWEVA010000019.1, on the reverse strand, counting down.
GCCCTCGTTGAGGTAGTCCCGCACCGCGAGCTCGGTGGCCAGCGAGTTGTCGTCGATGGTGCCGGCGGGCTGGCCGGGCGAGCGCGGGATGACGTCGTCGCCGCTCTCCCAGACCACGGCGTCGTAGTGGGAGAGCACGCCGAGGTGGTGCGGCGCGGTCCGGTTGTTGGCGTCGACGTCGTAGACGTCGGCGTCGTACCCGGCCGCCTCGACCGCCTCGACGTGCTCGTCGGCGTACTCCGGCTTCTTCTTCTCCCTGTGCCGGGCTGACATCCGCAGTAGTCCTCGGCGGCAAGCACGAGCACGTCTCCGCCGATGTCGGAGGCCACCCGGTAGGTGAACGGTTGGGTCGAGACCGCGTCGCCGTCCTGGCTTCCCCGGTGAACCAGACCCGGACGCTGTCCCCGGACGTCGCCCGCGTCACGGTGCCGCGGAACTCGGCGTAGTAGTCGTCGTTGGTGTCGCCGTAGCGCTCGCCGCCCTCCCACTCGGAGACGCCGGTCGACCTGGTGCGTCCCCCGTTGATGGCGAAGCGCATCTCGAGGTTGGCGACCTCGCGGTCGGCGGTGACGGCCACGGGCTGGCTGGTGCCGTGCGAGACGGCGAAGGGGTCAGCCACCAGGTCCGGCGCCTCGTCGCCGTTGAACGTCACCGGGTCGGCCGGGTCGTCGGCGGACTCGGCGACCGAGAGGGCGAAGGGGATGTTCTTCTCGAACTCCTCGGTGATCAGCCGGTCGTCGTCGGGGAAGTTGAAGCCGCTCACGCAGTCGTCGGCCACCCACGGGTCGTCGGCGTACTTGTTCGAGGCGACCTCGCAGGTGGTCATCTCGGGGGTGAAGCCGAGCGTCCCGAACTCCACGGTCATGTGGGAGTCGGTGTCCCCGTTGGTGGTGTAGAGCTCGGCGGAGATGTCCGGGTCGTAGCCCGGCACGGCCGGGTCCTCGTCGGTGCCGACCATCGGCACCAGGATCGTGTCGTCGGGCGACGGGGTGTTGACCTGCCAGCCGATGCCGTAGAGCAGCAGCTCGGCGGCCGAGTGGTAGTTGACGAAGTGCTCGAACCCGACTCGGGCGAACAGGCCGTCGAGCCCCTGCGACTCGGGCTCGGAGTTCGGCCCGCTGCCGCGGAAGGTCTGGCTCGACGGCTGGGGCGAGGATCCTTCGTTGTCCCATCCCCACTTGGTGGCGTAGTTGCGGTTCAGGTCGACACCATCGTTGCCGGTGGTGACGCCGTCGCCGTCGTTGTCCTGAATGTTCTTGCGCCACAGCCGGTTGTCGCCGGTGAACGTGTAGTCGTAGCCGTCGGGGTTGGCGACCGGGACGAACCACAGCTCGGTCGTGTCGACCAGCCGGGTGATCTGGTCGTCGGTGCCGTAGTTGTCGATGTAGTGGTGCATCAGCCGTCGCACCATCTCCGGGGTGATCCACTCACGCGCGTGCTGGGCGCCCAGGTACATCACCGCCGGACGGGAGCCGTCGGCGACCTGCGTTGGCGTTCGTTCGTCACCTTCACGGCCAGCATCTCCTGCCCCCGGACGGTGGTGCCGAACGGGACGAGCTTGGCCAGGTCGGGGTTGGCTGCCGCGGTCTCCCGCAGCTCGTCGGCGATCCCACCGGCCTCGCTCCAGGAGCGGAAGCCCTGGTAGCCGGAGCGTTCTGCGCCAGCGGCCACGCGTGAGGCGGCCTTGCCGTTGACCTTCTTGACCTACAGCTGGACGCCGTCCGCCGCGAGCTTGTGACGCCTGCCGGGCGTTCATCACGACCTCGACCGCGACCTTGCCGCCCGGCGCCTTGCCGGTCGCCACGTCCTCGTGGTCGAGGCCAGCCAGCTTGAGCTTCTCGATGTCGGCCGGGTCGACCTGACCGACGTAGACCTCGAGTCCCTCGGCCGTCGCCGGGATCAGCGGCCCGGCCGGGCTCGGCCTGGGACGAGAGCGGGGCGCCGAGTGCGCCGAGGAGGAACAGGACCACGAAAAGGACAAGGCTGCGCCGCTGCATGCGAACTCCCGAGATGAGTCACGTGGCCACGCTCCGTGGCCCCGAGTCAACCTACGTGACGTGGCTCACATGTCAAGGTCCCTAGGGTGGACCCCGTGGACACCGACGCCGTGCTGACGCTGATGCAGGAAGTCGCGGCACGAGGTGATCATCCCGAGGTTCCGCGACCTGGCCACCGAGGAGGTCTCGGAGAAGAACCCCGGCGACCTCGTGACGGTCGCTGACCACGAGGCCGAGGCCCTGATCACGAAGGCCCTGGCCGCGGCGTACCCCGACGCGCTGGTGCTCGGCGAGGAGGCCGAGGCGACCGACCCGACCCTGGAGGAGCGGTTCCGGGCGGCGGACCACGCGTTCACCGTGGACCCCGTCGACGGCACGAAGAACTTCGTCAAGGGCTCCGCCGACCACGCCGTCATGGTGGCCGAGGTCAGGGCCGGGGCGGTGGTGCGGTCGTGGATCTGGCAGCCACAGCACCAGCTCGCGTACGTCGCCGAGCGCGGCGCGGGCGCGTGGCGCAACGGCGAACGACTGGAGCGACCGCCGCTCGGCGATCAGCTGCGCGGCGTGACCTCACGCCGGACCTGGGTCGGCCGGGCGCTCGGCGCGCTCGCCAGGCTCGAGCTCACCTGGGTCTGCTGCGGGGTGGACTACCCGAAGCTGGTCGAGGGCGCGGCCGACTACGCGATCTACCACAAGGCCAGCCCCTGGGACCATGCGCCGGGCTCCCTCCTGCTCTCGGAGGCCGGCTGTTTCCTGGGGACGTTCGCCGGTGAGGGCTACCACCCCCAGGCGCCGCGTCCGGCCGGCCTGGTTGCGGCGGCCGACCGGACGACGTACGACCTGGTGCAGGGGCTCCTCTCAGACCTGCGGCCGGGCTGATGCCACCGGCTCAGCGGCGTGGGCGTCGCGGACGACCCGGTCGTGTCGCAGGGAGCTTCCGCGGGTCTCCTTCGCCACAAGCACGGAGACGACGCTGATCACCGAGGCGATGGAGACGTAGATGCCGATGCCCGTCGGGTCGCCGTCGTTGGCCTTGAGGATCGCGGTGGCGATGATCGGGGCCAGGGCACCGGCGAAGATCGATGCCATCTGGTAGCCCACGGACGCGCCCGTGTAGCGAACCGAGGTGCCGAACAGCTCGGAGAAGAACGCCGCCTGCGGGGCGTACATCAACGAGTGGAAGAACAGTCCCACGACCACCGCGAGCAGCACCTTGCCGGAGCTCTGCGAGTCGATCAGGCCGAAGAACACGAACGACCACACGCCGACGCCGACGGCTCCGGCGAGGTAGAGCGGACGACGCCCCACCCGGTCCGACAGCGCGCCCAGCGCGGGCACCATGAAGAACTGGATGGCCGCACCGATCAGCAGCATCTGCAGGATCAGGTCGGTGCCCACGCCGAGGAAGTCAGTCGCGTAGGCCAACACGACGATGGTGAAGATGTAGTAGGAGATGTTCTCCGCCATCCGCATCCCCATCGCGATCAGGACCTCCTTGGGGTAGGTCTTGATCACCTCCATCAAAGGCATGTGCGACTCCGCGTGCTTCTTCTCCGCGATCTCGGCCTTGGCCTCCTGGAAGACCGGCGACTCCTCGATCTGCAGCCGCACGTAGAGGCCGATCAGCACGAGCACGGCGGACAGCAGGAACGGGATCCGCCAGCCCCAGGCCTCGAAGTCCGCGTCGGTCTGGAAGGCAGCCAGGGCGAACAGGACACCGGTGGCCATCAGGTTGCCCAGCGGTACGCCGGCCTGCGGCCACGAGGACCAGAAGCCGCGACGTGCCTCGTCGCCGTGCTCGGCGGCCATCAGGACGGCGCCACCCCACTCGCCGCCGACGGCGAAGCCCTGGGCCAGTCGGCAGACCAGGAGCAGGATCGGAGCGGCGATGCCGATGGTGGCGTACGTCGGCAGCAGGCCGATCGCGAAGGTCGCGATTCCCATCAGCATCAGGGCAGCGATGAGCATCTTCTTCCGGCCGACCCGGTCACCGAAGTGGCCGAAGACGATCCCGCCCAGTGGCCGCGCGGCGAAGCCGACGGCGTAGGTCCCGAACGCGAGCAGAGTCGCGTTGACCGGGTCCGCCTCGGGGAAGAACAGGGCGCCGAACACCAGGGCGGCGGCGGAGCCGTAGAGGAAGAAGTCGTACCACTCGACGGCGGTGCCGACGAGGCTGGCGAAGACGACCTTGACGATCGAGCGGGTGGAGCGTTGCTCGACCGGGAGTGACTGGGTGGACATGTTCTTCCTTTCAGGCGGCGGTCCAGCCGCCATCCATCACGAACGCCGATCCGGTGATCGAATCGGTCCCTGGGCCACAGAGGAAGCAGACCAGGTCGGCCACCTCCGTGGGCTCGACGAGCCGTTGCACTGGCGTCCTGGCCAGCAGCACCCGGTCGAGCACGTCTGATTCCTCGATGCCGTGCGCGCGCGCCTGATCGGCGATCTGGCCCTCCACGAGCGGGGTCCGCACGTAGCCGGGGCACACGGTGTTGCTGGTGACGCCACGCCCCGAACCCTCGAGCGCGATGACCTTGGAGAGCCCCTCCAGCCCGTGCTTGGCGCTGACGTAGGCGCATTTGTACGGCGATGCGCGATGGCCGTGCACGCTGGAGATGTGGACGACCCGTCCGAAGCCGCGGCCGTACATCCCGGGCAGCAGCCGACGGGTGAGCCGGAACGGCGCCTCGAGCATCAGCCGATGGATCAGCCGGAACCGCTCGGGCTCGAAGTCCTCAAGCGGGGCGACGTGCTGGATGCCGGCGGAGTTGACGAGGATGTCGGCGTCGACGTCGAGGGCGTCGATCGCGTCGCCGTCGGTGAGGTCGATCCCGGCGTGGTCGCCGCCGATGGTGGCCGCCACCTTGGCCGCCTGCTCCTCGTCGCGGTCGAGCACCGTGACCTGCGCCCCCAGCTCGGCCAGGCTCGTGGCCACGGCCGCGCCGATGCCGCTGGCACCGCCGGTCACCACGGCACGGCGACCTTCGAGCGTGTTGGCGGGAAGTGGCATGCGGCACACGCTAGGCGCAGGATTGGGGCCAGGGACATGGCGCGCACGCACACAATCCCTTCACGTTTATGTGCTCTGGCCACGCGTGGGTCACCTGTGAACGGCACGACCGGCAACCTGTACCTCTCCAGGCCGGCTTCAGCGCTCGGGACACCTGCTGCGGGTTCACCCGCAGCAGGTGAGGATGCCTCGGCCAGCCGTATTCACAATGGCGTGACGACACACTCGCCACGTAGGCAGAGGGAAGGTTGCACGCATGGGATGTCTGCTCGCACTGCTCGCCGGGTTCGCACCTCGGATCGCCCTGGCGCTCATCTGGATCTTCTCGACCCTGGTGGACCGCGCCTTCACCGGCTTCCTCATCCCGCTGCTCGGGCTGATCTTCTTCCCCTATGCGACCTTGTTCTACGTCCTTGCCTACAACCCGGTCACTGGAGTGGTCGGTTGGGGCTGGGTCTTCGTGGTCCTCGGCTTCATTCTCGACATCGGGCACTGGGCAGGTGGCGGTGTGACCGGTCGACAGCGTTATGCCACCGCCTGACGCCGCGAACCCGGCGGGACCGCAGCAGTTGCGGCATTCCGCCGCATCTGCGGTGTCAGCGAGCCTCGGCGTACCAGGTCTCCTGGATGCTCTGGCGCATGAGGGCCCGCTGCATGGCCTGGATGACGATGCCGCCGATGGCGAGCACCAACAGGAGCAGGGACCAACCGAAGCTGTTCGAGACGGTGTCGGTGAAGTCGACCCTGCTGAAGTCGGCGGAGTTCAGTGAGCCCACCAGCAGCATGAGGCCGCCGGTCACGCCGACAGCACCGGCGATGGAGCCGACGAGGACGAGCACGATCATCGGCACGTTCGCGAACACCGCCACCAGGCCGAGGACGATGCCGACGGCCAGGCCCACCAGGACGGCCACCCAGTTCCAGGAGATCCCGAAGGCGACGACGATGCCCGAGCCGATCGCGAAGCCGGCCGCGCCCATGGCAAGGACGATGGCGACGTAGTAGTACAGGTAGGCCAGGACCGCGAAGATCACTGCGAAGACCAGGCCCAGCACCCAGCCGAGCACGGTGCCGAGGAAGCGCTCGTCGGCGAAATCGGCGACGATGCCGGCGCCGAAGGCAAACCCGGCGAAGAAGCCCCAGATGGGGATCACGAGTCGCAGCACGAACTGCCCTGCGACGAGCATGGCGCCCCCGGCGATGATCGCGAGGACGCCCAGGATGATGTCGGCCATGCCAGCAATGTAGGGCTCGTGGACCCTTCGTCCCGGGACGACACGTCCCTTGGCGTGCGTCATTCCGCCGCGTACGGTCCGGGCTTCCACACATACCCGGCGCGGACACGCGCAGGGGCCCGCCGAAGCGACGGGCCCCTGTGCGTTGCAGGTCAGAGCAGGTAGTCCTGCGTCTGCGGGTTCAGCATCGGCAGCTTCCGGGCTGCACCCGCGATCGGGTCGCTGAGCCGGAGGGTGTCGAGTCCACGGGAGATGTCATTGGCCACGATCAGGCCGTTGTACCAGTAGGTCGACCAGGCGTTGGACTGCATGTCGTAGTAGCCGATCTCCTTCGGCGCCGCCGGGTTCGACAAGTCGACGACCGACGTGCCGGAGCCGTATGCAGAGGACACGAGGACGTACCGGTCGCGCAGCGGCAGGTAGTTGAAATTGTGGTACGTGTTCGGCTCATCGCGCGGGATCCGGTAGTGGCTCAGCGGCGTCGACGGTTCGTCCACCGCATACGTCCAGAGCGCGCCGAACGGCTCCTTGGCGGGGCCGAAGTACTCGTCGCCGAAGGTGACCAGCTCGCCGTCCGGGCTGTACGCCGCCGAATGCCAGATGTCGACGTCCGGGGTGTCGATGTTCGCGGTGACCCGCGGCGCCAGCGGATCGGAGATGTCCCACAGTTGGCCCTGCGACAAGCAGGCGGCCGCGGCCGTCTTCCTCGGCGACAGCACGGTGATGTCGTGGCAGGCGAAGAACGGCTCGGCACCGAACTGCGCCCCGAACATGTCGATGCCCTTGATCGTGGGCTCGGCGACCACACGCGCGGAGCGACCAGCGGCCGCGTCCTTCCCATCGATCTGGAGCACCGAGATCCTCTCGAACGGCGCCTGGCAGTCCGGGCCGAGACCGCTCGCGGACAGCGGGTACGACGCGACGTACAGGTAGGCCCTGTCGCCGGCCGCCGGCACCAGCGTGTTGGTGTGCGAGCCACAGTCGGTGCGCACGCCCTGCAGGAAGGCAGGGTTCGCTGGGTCGCTGATGTCGAAGACACGGATGCCCTCGAACGCCCCTGGGGTCTTTGCGGTCACGTTCTTCGAGTCCTCGCAGCCCACCGTGGACTGCGGGGTGTCGACGGACAGGAAGAGCAGGTCACCGTGGACGGTGACGTCGCCCTGCGGGCCGTTGCAGTGCACGTCGGCCACCTCGACCGGGCTGCCGGGCTCCGCGAGGTCGATGATCCGGAAGCCGCCGTAGTGGCCGGCGAACGCGAGGGTGCCCTTGAAGGCGAGGTCGGAGTTGACGCCGCCGCGGTGTTCGGCGGTGCTGAGCAGGTGCATGTTCTTGCTGACGCCGTCGGCCGGGCTGGCCGGTGGGGGCGGTGGAATGCTGCCGTCGTCCCAGGGTTCATGCGCCGAAGCCGGCGACACTGTCGCGATGCAGAGAGCGGCCGCCAAGCCGCCGAGGACACGCGTGTACTTCATGGAGCCTCCGAATTCCCGAGAGCAGGATCGTCCAGAAGCACGGGCGATCCCACGGAGTCCCGAGGCCGGGTGACCTCGGTCGACAGGCATCCAAACACACGTCACAGGATCGGAACAGAGCCTCAGGTCGCGCCGTACTGACCGAGTGGCTCTTGACCGAATCATCTCGGTAAGTGAATACTTACGGTTCGTGGGCACTTACGAAGCTGGGCTGGACGCGCTCGGCGACCGCACCCGGCGGGCCATCGTCCAGCACCTCGCCGACCGGCCGCGGTCGGTCCGCGAGCTGGCCGATCAGCTGCCCGTGAGCCGGCCGGCGGTCTCCCAGCACCTCAAGGTGTTGAAGGACGCCGGCCTGGTCGCCGAACGGACCGTCGGGCACCCGGCGGATCTACCGCCTGAACCCCGAAGGGGTGGCCGCCCTGCGCGACCAGCTCGACACGTTCTGGAACCGCGCCCTCGACAGCTATGCCGAAGTTGCCGAACAGCCGAAGGAGACGAGATGAGCAACGACACGATCGCCGTGGTTCGCCGACAGGTCGTGGTGGAGGCGCCGGTGGAGCAAGCCTTCGCGGCCTTCACCGAGCGGTTCGGCGACTTCAAGCCACCGGAGCACAACCTGCTCGGCGTACCCATCGCGGAGACCGTGTTCGAAGCCTGGGTCGGGGGCCACATCTACGACCGGGGAGAGGACGGGACCGAGTGTCGGTGGGCCCGCGTCCTCGCCTACGACCCACCGGAGCGGGTGGTGTTCAGCTGGGACATCAGTCCGCAGTGGCAGCTGGAGACGGAGCCGCAGAACGCCAGCGAGGTCGAGGTCCGATTCGTCCCCGAGACGCCGCAGCGGACCAGGGTGGAGCTCGAGCACCGTCACATCGACCGGCACGGGCCCGGGTGGCCGGCGCCGGTGACGGCGTGGGCGGCGACGCGGGGTGGCCGCTGTACCTCGCCCGCTACGCGGCCCTCTTCACCCAGGAGGGGTGAGGCTCCTCATCGCAGCGTGAGCCGGTGTACGCGCAACGCGAGCTGCACGTCGAGACTGCGGGCGGGATCACGCCAGTCGGCGCCGAGCAGCTCGCCGATGCGGGCCAGCCGCTGGGAGACGGTGTTGGGGTGCACGTGCAGCCGGGCGCCGGTCTCCTTGAGTCGTCCTCCGGTGGCGAACCACGCCTCGAGGGTCGCCACCAGCTCGGTCCCTCGGGCGGCGTCGTACGCCAGGACCGGTCCGAGGGTCGACTCGAGGAAGCCGGCCAGCTCCTCGGGCCCGTTGTCCCCCAGCAGCAGCCGGGCCAGGCCGAGCCCGGCCGGGTCGCTCACCTCGCCGGACCGGCCAAGCGTCAGCAACGTGTCGAGGCAGCGTCGCGCCTCGTCGTACGCCGGCCGCAGGTCGTCGGCGTTCGCCGCGGCGACCCCCACCGTGGCCCGCCCGCCGGCCCCCTCCAGCGCGGACCGCACCTCCTCGCCCACCGCGAGGGGGTCGTTGGCGCAGGCGAGGAGGACCACGGTGCCGTGGTACTCCCCGACCAGGCCGCGTCCGGCCCCGGCCAGACGCGCCAGGGCCCGGACCGCGGCGTACCGGTCGATGCCCTCGGTGGCCGCGACCGCCACGGCCAGCGGGGGCTCCAGCACGACGTGCTGCCGTCGGGCCCGCTGGCGTAGTCCCGGGTCGCCGGCCTTGCCGTCGAACAGGTCGCTGAGCAGCTCACCGCCCAGCCGGTTCTCGGTCTCGGCGACGGTGCGGGCGAAGAGCAGGACCAGGGCGGTGACCATGGCGCCGCGCTCGAGCGTGCGTCGCTCGGCCAGCTCGAGCCGACCCGGCGGCGTCGTGCAGGACGAGGGTGGCGACGTGCTCGGTACCGGCCAGGGCAGCGACGACGTAGGAGTCCCCCACCCGGACCGAGCGGCCCGAGGTCACCGACTCGGCGACCGCCCCGTCCCAGTCGCCGGTCGCGGCATCGCCTGCGATCAGGTCGCCGCCCGGGTCGTGCACCGCCAGCCGTCCGGACAGCTCCTCCGAGAGCACGCGGGCCACCTCGGCCACCCCGCCCCCGTGGAGCAGCAGGTCGGTGAGCCGGTCGTGCGCCCGGGCCGCGCTCTCGACCGCCACGGTGTGCTCGGTCATGGTCCGGTTGGCCTGGTCCAGCGCAGCGAACAGCCGGGCGTTCTCCAGCGCCACCGCGGCATGCGCCGCGAACGACGTCAGCAGACTTACTTCGGCAGGCGGGAACGGCCGCACCGTGCGGTGCACCGCGAGCAGGGCGCCGATGACCTGGCCGTCGACGACCAGGGGCACGCCGAGGATCGCCCGGATCCGTTCTCCGGCGACGGCCTCGTCGATGTAGCCCCGGTGCACGAAGCGCTCGTCGGACTGGTAGTCCGGGGTGAAGTACGGCGCCCCGGTCTGCGCGACCAGGCCGAGCAGTCCGGTCCCGAGGGGAAGCCGGAGCCGCCTGAACTCCGGCGTCAACGCCCCGTCGGTCACCTTCATGTACGACGCACCCTCGGCCTCGTCGTTGAGCGACAGGTAGGTCATGTCGGCGTTCAGCAGCTGACGGGCCCGGCGCACGATCGCGGCGAGGATGTCGTCCACGTCGCGGATCGCGGTGAGGTCGCTGGCGGTGTCGTAGAGCGCGGTCAGCTCCGCCTCACGCGCCCGCTGGCGGGCGATCAGCTCGCGCAGCCGGGTGGCGACGTCGTACTCCCGGCGGAGCTCGGCCAGCTCGGCCTCCGAAGCACCCGACCGCTCGGCGGCGGCCACCACCTCGTCGAACGCCGAGCGTGGTGCCTGGTCGTAGAGCAGGTCCAGGAAGGAACGGGTCACGGGCCGGCTCGCATCAGGGCTCCCGCGCCACCGTCATCCGACGGTCGCCGAACGCGATCTCGTCCCCGGGCAGCAGGGTGGTCGGTTTCCCGGCGACCAGGTCCTTCGGAACGCCCTTGCGGATCAGCACCGAGCCGTTGGACGAGCCGCGGTCCATCACGACCAGCACGCCGTCGGGCGCGACCTGGAACTGCGCATGGGTCTTGGACAGGGACATGTCCTCCGACCGGAGCGGGACCACGTGTCGGACCTCCTCCCCCGGTCGCGGCTCAGGTCGGCGGCCGACGACGGCGAGGCCGTCGACGACGAACGACTCCCCGGAGTCGAAGCTGACCCGCCAGCGCGCGAGCGGGGGCATGGCCCGGTTGCGGATCACCGTGCGCTCCGGGGACGGCACCGGGCCCGTCGGTGGCACCAGCCGCATGGCGGTGAGGTTCACCATCTGGCGCGGAGGCTGCTCGGTGACGGCCGGCGCCCCGGCGACCGGCCGGACGTCGACCACGACCGCATCCGTGACCAGGTCGTGCCAGCCGCGCCGCATCCGACCGGTGTCCATCACCGCGGTCCAGGCCAGGGTCGCCACCCCGAGCCCGAACGTGGGCAGTGTGGCCACCCCGAGGATCAGGGCCCGCTGGATCGCCGGGAGCACTCCGATCGGGGTGTCGCTGCCGCGCGCACCACGCGCAGCCCGAGCGCGGCCTTCCCGGGCGACGTACCGACCATGCCCAGGACCACGGCGAACCCGAGCCCGACCAGCAGCAGCGCGCCGACGATGACCAGGATCGCCGACGCCGAAGCCGCCGTCCGGGATGAGGAAGTGGTACGCCGACCAGGCGACGACGGCGACGATCGACCAGACGATCAGCCGGTCGAGGACGAACGCGTAGAACCGGCGGTCGAGGTCGGCCGCGCGGAGCGTCGGTGCGTCGGTTGCCACCGCTCATCGCCACGTCTCCGGCTGGTTCACGGGTTGGTGACCTGGATGGTCACCCCGTCACCGAGGTCGATGATCGCCCCCGGAAGCAGCTGCACCGCGATCCCCGGCTGCAGGTCCTCGGGAGCCAGCCCTGGCTGCACCAGCACCGTGCCGTTGGTCGAGCCCAGGTCGGTGACGACGGCGCTGCCGTGGTCGGCACCGGAGCCCGCCCGCACCTCCAGGTGGGTGGACGAGATCTCCTGCTGGGGGCTGGGCACCGTCACCAGCCGCGGCTGCTCCGACGACGCGGCCTCCTGGCGCCTCGGGCGCCCGGCCGATCAGCACCGGTCGGTCGACCTCGACCGTCTCGCCGCTGGAGAGCACCAGCTTCGCGACCGGTCGGGCCACGACGTCGGGGGCGGGTGGCTGCCCGGGGATGCCCGGTGGGGGGAGCTGGTCGTGCTCCCTTCCGGTCCGGGTCAGCCCGTCGTGGTCGGGGACGGAGGTCTCGGCGGTGTCGGGCTCCGCGACCTGCTGGAAGGGGGGCTCCTGGACGCGCGATACCCGCACCAGGCCGTTCTGGACCGTGAAGTCCGGACCCTCTCCCTCTCCACCCAGCTCGATCACCAGTCCGGTGACGCCGGTCATGGACTGCTCGACCCACGTGGTGGCGGCCGAGCCGGCGAGCTCGACCTCGCCGTCGGGCGTCGTGAAACGCGCGGTGGCCGGACCGCGGACGACCACCTTGGTGTCGGCGTCGGACTCGCTGACCAGCACGAAGCCGGGCAGCTCGCGCAGGCCGTCGGAGATCAGCGCATCGAGGACCTCGTCGAACCCGGCGCCGTCGTCGACGAGCTGCCAGAGCTGCGGCACCCGGCCCTTCTCCGAGGGAGGCAGCACCACGATCGCGTGGTCACCGAAGATGCCGAACCACGCACCGGGACGGTAGGTGCGCGCGATCGTCGCATCGCTCACGGCAAGGCCCCCAGCTTCTCTTCCAGGCTCTCCCGCTGCCGCCGGGAGTCGTAGGCGCTGTCTGCCGCCAATCCCACCACATCGACGACGACGGCAGTGGCGTTGTCCTGTCCCCCGGCAGCCACGGCCGCCCCCACCAACCGGTCCGCTGCGTCCCGGGGATCGTCGGTCTCGCGGAGGATGGTCTCGATCGCGGCGTCGTCGATCATCCCGGTGACGCCGTCGGTGCACAGCACCAGCCGCTCGGCCGAGGCCAGCGGCAGGTGGAAGAAGTCGGCCTCGGTCGGGTCCGGACCGCCGAGCGCGCGGGTGATCACGTGCCGCTCGGGGTGGGTGGCGACATCGGCCTCGGAGATCTTGCCGGCGTCGACGAGCTCCTGGACCACGCTGTGGTCGACGCTCACCCGCTCCAGCGCGTCGGGGCCCACGCGGTAGGCCCGGGAGTCGCCGAGGTTGGCCACCAGCCACCGGGGGCCCTCGTCGTCGCGCACCAGCAGCGCGACCACGGCGGTGGTGCCGGCGTACCACCGGCGCCGGCGACCCGCCCCCTGCTGCGCGCCGTACTCCGCGATCCGGCGCTGACACGTGCGGAGCGTGGCGGCAATCCTCTCGGCGCCGCTCCGGGCGTCGTACTCCTGACCGGCCAGCGCAGCCGAACTCCTCCACGACGATGGCGCTGGCCACGTCGCCTCCCTCGTGGCCGCCCATGCCGTCGGCAACGACGAAGACGGGTGGGTCGGCGAGGAAGGCGTCCTCGTTGATCTCGCGGACCAGCCCCACGTCCGTGGCTGCCCCGTAGTGGAGCTCGACCTTCCTCATCCCACCTCCTGGCTGGCATGAGCGTACGGCGCCGGGCGCCCCGGTGGCCGGTAGCGTGGTGGGGATGTCCGGAACGCGTTCGAGCGGCCGGGGTTCACGCACCCTGGCCGAGCAGCTGCGGGGGTGGCCCGATGACCGGCTCTCCCGGCTGCTCCGCGAGCGCCCCGACCTCGCCACGCCCGCTCCCCAGGACTCGGCCCAGCTGGCGGCCCGGGCCACCACCCGCGCCTCCGTGCTGCGCGCGCTCGACCAGCTGACCCTGCCCGAGCTCTGCGTCCTTGACGCCCTCGTGGTCGCCGGCCCGGCCAGCTCCGACGAGCTGGTCTCGATCGTGCGTGCCTCTGGGTCGAGCGTCGCGGCGGCGGTCGGGCGGCTGGGCGACCTCGTCCTGGTCTGGGAGTCCCCAAGCGGGCTGCGGCCGCTGAGCACGGTCGCGGAGGCCCTGGCTGCGGGCACCGCGCCAGGAGCCAGCGGGCTGCGGCCGGTCTCGACCGATCCCCCGGACCCGGACACCGTGCGGCGGCACCTCGAGGAGATCAGCCCCGCCGCCCTGGCCCTGCTCCGACACGTCGACGAGAACGGCGGCCAGGCGACCACCGGCTCGGCCCGGCAGACGGTGACGCCGGACGACGCCGACTCCCCCGCCGAGGAGCTGCTCGCCCGCCGCCTGCTCGTCGTGCGCTCCGGGAGCACCGCCTGGCTGCCCGGGGAGGTGGGCCTGGCCCTGCGCGGCGGCAGGACCACGGTCGACCCGGTCGACGTGGCACCGGAGATCGCGACGTCCGAACGGTCGTCCGCACTGGTCGACCGGGCCGCCGCCGGCGCTGCCTTCGAGACGGTACGACGCGTGGAGCTGCTGCTGGACCACTGGGGCACGCGGCCGCCGGGCGCCCTCCGCAGCGGCGGGCTCGGCGTACGCGACCTCAAGGCGGCGGCCGGCCACCTGCACGTCGACGAGCCCACCGCGGCACTCCTCGTGGAGGTGACCGCGGCCGCGGGCCTGCTCGCGCTCGGCACCGACCAGGACGGCGACCAGGCATGGCTGCCGACCGACGCCTTCGACCGCTGGTCGGCCCAACCCGTCGCGGACCGGTGGGTCGCCCTCGCCACCGCCTGGCTCGCCACCAGCCGCCTCCCCGGCCTGGTCGGCACGCGGGACCGGGCCGGCAAGACCCGCAACGCCCTCGCCCCGGAGATGTCGAGCGTCTTCTCGGCCGAGACCCGGCGGATGGCCCTCGAGGTGTTGGCCGACGTGCCGGCGGACGAGGTGCTGGCCGCCGGCACCGGCGTCCCGTCCGTGGCGAAACGGGTGGCCTGGCTGCGGCCTCGCCGACCCGGGTCGCGCGCCGATCAAGTGGGCTGGGCGCTGGCGGAGGCCGCGCACCTCGGCCTGACCGGACTGAACGGCTTGTCGACCGCGGGTCGTGCGCTGCTGGCCGACGACGGGTCGGCCGTCGCCGCGCTGGCCCCCCTGCTCCCGCAGCCGGTCGACCACGTCCTCATCCAGGCCGACCTCACCGCCGTGGCCCCCGGGCCGCTCGAGTCGGGGCTGGCACGTCGGCTGCAGCTGCTGGCCGACGTGGAGTCGCGGGGTGGGGCCACCGTCTACCGGTTCACGCCCGGGTCGGTACGCCGCGCGCTGGACGTCGGCTGGTCCGCCGCCGAGGTCCACGACTTCGTCGCCTCGATCTCCCGCACCGACGTACCGCAGCCGCTGACGTACCTCGTCGACGACGCCGCCCGCACCTTCGGAACCCTCCGGGTCGGCCACGCCGAGGCGTTCATCCGCGCCGACGACGAGACCGCACTGAGCGAGCTGCTCCATCATCCGAACGCCGGGGTGCTCGGCCTGCGCCGGATCGCGCCGACCGTCCTGGTCAGCTCGACCCCGCTGGACGTGCTCCTGCCGCGGCTGCGCGACCTCGGGGCCGCGCCGGTCGTCGAGGCGATGGACGGCACCGTGCGGGTGGCGAGACCCGACCAGCGCCGGGCGCGCACGCCGAAGGAGCCGCGCGGCCACCACCTCCGGTCCGCGCGGGAGACCGCCCACGTGTCGCAGGTCGTCACCGCGATCCGGGCCGGGGACCGGGCCGCGTCGTCGCGGCCGGCCGACACGCACGCCCAGCTGACACCCAGCGGGTCGCTGGCCGCGCTCCGCGACGCCGTCGAGTCCGGGGCGACCGTGCTGATCGGGTACGTCGACAACCACGGGGCAAGCACCGAACGGGTCGTGGACCCGGTCAAGGTCGACGGCGGCTGGCTGACGGCCTACGACCACCGCAGCGACGACACCCGCACCTTCGCCGTGCACCGGATCACCACGGTTCGACCCGCTGCCGCCGCCGGCTGAGGACCGTATGCTCGGGGCGTGGACTTCATCAGGTACGCCGAGGCGTCCGCGAGCCTGCTCAACGCACCCCTCGCCGACCGCGACGACCTGGTCGAGCACCTCTCCAACCGCCAGTGGCTGCACGACCAGTGCACCGACAAGGACGCGAGCGCGCTGCGCCGCTTCCGGCGCGACCTGCGACCGGTGTTCGAGGCCTCCGACGCCGGCGACACCCGGCTGGTGATCGACCGGCTGAACCACCTGATGGAGCGGCACCCGATCACGCCCATGGTCTCCGACCACGACGGCAAGGACCTGCACCTGCACGTCGCGACCCGCGCCGCCAGCGTCGCCGACCTGCTGATCGGCGAGGCCCTCCTCGGCCTGGCCACCCTGGTCTGCGACCTCGGCCCGACCCGGCTCGGAGTGTGCAGCGCCACGCCGTGCACCAACGTCTACGTCGACACCTCGCCCAACCAGTCACGGCGCTACTGCTCGGAGCGGTGCTCCTCACGCGCCAACGTCGCTGCCTACCGGGCCCGGCAGCGAGCCGAGTCCTCTGCCTGACCGGGTCGACCTCTCGTCGACGACCCCTGCCGGGATCGCGGCCCGGTTGCGTGCGGCCGGGTCCGTCTTCGCCGAGGACGAGGCCGAGCTGCTCGTCTCCGCGGCCGACGATCCCGCCTCCTTGCCTCGATGGTGGCGCGCCGGGTCGCCGGGGAGCCGGTCGAGGCGATCGTCGGGTGGGCGTCGTTCTGCGGGCTGCGGATCATCGTGGCCCCGGGCGTGTTCGTCCCGCGCCGTCGTACCGAGCTGCTGGTGGCTGAGGCTCTCCGGATAGTCCGCTACGAAAAGCACCGAAATCCCCGAGTTGGGCGGTGCTTTTCGTAACGGACTATCGGTGGTGGTGGAGCTGTGTTGCGGGACGGGGGCGGTGGGCGCGGCCATCCTGGCCGGGATGGGTACGTCGGCGGACGAGCTCGAGCTGCACGTGGCCGACGTCGACCCGCGGGCCACTGCCTGCGCGCGGCAGAACATCGGCGGGCGGGGGCGGGTCCACACCGGCGATCTGTACGACGCCTTGCCGGCCGACGTCCGCGGACGGGTCCACGTGCTGGTCGCCAACGCGCCGTACGTCCCGACCGCGGAGATCGCGATGATGCCGCCCGAGGCCCGCGACCACGAGCCCCGCGTCGCCCTCGACGGCGGGACGGACGGGCTGGACGTGCAGCGCCGGATCATCGACCGGGCGCGCGAGTGGCTGGCACCCGGAGGACATCTGCTCGTCGAGACCAGCCGGCACCAGGCGGCCGGCACCGTCGCCGCCTGCGAGGCGGCAGGGCTGGTCACGCGGTTGCTCACCGACGACGAGCTCGACGGCACGGCCGTTGTGGGGCGCCGCCCGTAGGCTGGAGCGATGCATGACGGCCCCCTGATCGTCCAGAGCGACAAGACGCTGCTGCTCGAGATCGACCACGAGCGCGCAGCCGACTGCCGCAAGGCGATCGCGCCGTTCGCCGAGCTGGAGCGCTCGCCCGAGCACGTCCACACCTACCGCCTCACCCCCCTCGGCCTGTGGAACGCCCGCGCGGCCGGGCACGATGCCGAGCAGGTGGTCGACACGCTGCTCGAGTACAGCCGGTACGCCGTCCCGCACACGCTCCTCGTCGACGTCGCGGAGACCATGGCCCGCTACGGGCGGCTCCGCCTGGAGAAGCACCCGATCCACGGACTGGTCCTGGTCTCCACCGACCGCCCGGTGCTCGAGGAGGTGCTGCGCGCGAAGAAGGTCGCCGGCATGATCGGCGACCGGATCGACGACGACACCGTGGTCGTGCACGCCTCCGAACGCGGCAACCTCAAGCAGGTCCTCCTCAAGCTGGGGTGGCCGGCCGAGGACTACGCCGGGTACGTCGACGGCGAGGCGCACCCGATCGCGCTCGACGAGACCGAGTGGCACCTGCGCGACTACCAGCGCGATGCGGCGGAGTCGTTCTGGCACGGCGGCTCCGGCGTCGTCGTACTCCCCTGCGGCGCCGGCAAGACCCTCGTCGGCGCGGCCGCGATGGCGCACGCGCAGGCCACCACCCTGATCCTGGTGACCAACACGGTCAGCGCCCGGCAGTGGAAGGACGAGCTGGTCCGGCGGACGTCGCTGACCGCGGAGGAGATCGGGGAGTACTCCGGTGCGGTCAAGGAGATCCGGCCGGTGACCATCGCGACGTACCAGGTGATGACCACCCGGCGGAAGGGCGTCTACCCGCACCTGGAGCTGCTGGACGCCCGCGACTGGGGGCTCGTCATCTACGACGAGGTACACCTGCTGCCCGCCCCGATCTTCCGGATGACCGCCGACCTGCAGGCGCGGCGCCGGATCGGGCTGACCGCGACCCTGGTCCGCGAGGACGGACGTGAGGGTGACGTGTTCTCGCTGATCGGGCCGAAGCGCTACGACGCCCCGTGGAAGGACATCGAGGCCCAGGGATGGATCGCGCCGGCCGACTGCGTCGAGGTGCGGGTGACCCTGCCGTCGGCCGAGCGACTGACCTATGCGACCGCGGAGCCCGACGAGCGGTACCGCCTCGCGTCGTGCACCCACCACAAGATCGACGTGGTGCGGTCCCTGGTCGAACGACACGACGGCCAGCCGACGCTCGTCATCGGCCAGTACATCGACCAGCTCGACGAGCTCGCCGACGCGCTGGACGCCCCGCTGATCAAGGGCGAGACCACCGTCAACGAGCGGCAGCGGCTCTACGAGGAGTTCCGCTCAGGGAGACTCGACCTGCTCGTGGTCTCGAAGGTGGCGAACTTCTCGATCGACCTGCCCTCGGCGGAGGTGGCGATCCAGGTGTCCGGCTCGTTCGGCTCGCGGCAGGAGGAGGCGCAGCGGCTCGGCCGGCTGCTGCGACCGAAGTCGGCCGGGCAGACCGCGCGCTTCTACACCATCGTCTCGCGCGACACCGTGGACGCGGAGTTCGCCCAGAACCGCCAGCGGTTCCTGGCGGAGCAGGGGTATGCCTACCGGATCATGGACGCCGAAGCCGTCGAGCAGGACGGCCTCTAGCGACCGGACGTCATCCGGTTCGTCGGTTATTGCCGTCGATTCGTATGACGTCCCGCAAGGTTGCGCCCGACCCTGACTGGTCCCTGAGATCACCGTCTCGGGGATGACTTCGACGACCATGCGAGCGACATTGGTGGCATGACCAAAGAGCTCGTGCGTCCCAGTGACCGTTGGATCGCCGGTGTCTGCTCCGGCCTCGCCCGCCGGTTCGGGATGTCACCCAACACCGTCCGGCTGCTCTTCGTGATCAGCTGCCTGCTGCCCGGCCCGCAGTTCATCATCTACATCGTGCTGTGGGCGTTGATGCCCAGCGAGGACTGAGGCCACCGTACGGGGCGTCGTATCCTCGGCAGCGTGATCGGCATCGTGCGGGACCGCCTCGGGAAGGCGTTGTTCCTGCGCGTCGCCGGCCCGGACGGGGCCCGGCACCGCGACCGGATCCACGGGACACCGGGGCCGCGCTGGTTCGACCCGGCCAGCCCCATCGGCAGGGTGCATGGCGATGCGGCGATGTTCGTGGGCGGGATCCGCGCGATCCTGTTCCAGACACTGCACCCGGCCGCGATGACGGCGGTCGCGGAGCACAGCGGCTACCGCGGCGACATGTGGGGCCGGCTCGCGCGGACCAGCCGGTTCATCGCCGTCACCACGTTCGGCACCGCCGACGATGCCCAGCGAGCCGTGGACGCGGTCCGGGCGATCCACGAACGCGTCACGGGCACCATGCCTGACGGTACGACGTACGCCGCGTCGGACCCGCACCTGCTGCTGTGGGTGCACGTGGCGGAGGTCGACAGCTTCCTGACCGCGCACCAGGCCTACGGGAAGCACCCGCTCGACCAGGCCGAGCGCGACGAGTACGTCGCCCAGACCGCCGAGGTCGCGCGTCGGCTCGGTGTCCTCGACCCACCCACCACCGAGGCCGGGCTCGCCGAGTGCCTGGCCGCGTTCCGCCCCGAGCTCCGGGCCACCCAGCACGCCCGCGACGCCGTCTCCTACCTGCTCTGGCGGCCGCCCCTCCCGGTCGCCCTGCGCCCCGCGTACGGAGTGCTGATGGCGGCGGCCATCGGGCTGATGCCGCGGTGGACCAGGCGCCCCCTGCGGCTGCCGTCCCACCCGGTCTCGGACCGCACCGTCGTCAGGGCGCTCGGCACACTCGCCACCGGGACGATCCGCTGGGCCATGGCACCGGGGCGGGCAGAGGCGCGGGCGCTGCGCGCGTCGGTGTCCGCCGAGGCGGCCGGGTGAACGACCTCCGGGCCCGCTGGCCCCTGGCCGGCGACGAAGCCGTGCGCGACGAGCTGCTGGCGGCCTGGGCCGACCCGGCGCGCGGGTACCACGACACCCGCCACCTGACCGAGGTCCTGGACCGTCTCGACGAGCTGGCCGACGCCGGCACGTCGTTCGACCGGGTCCCGGTCGGGCTGGCCGCGTGGTTCCACGACGGGGTGTACGACGGCCGGCCCGAAGCCGAGGACCGCTCCGCCGTCTGGGCGGAGACCGCGCTGGCCGGTCACGACGCGGACCTGGTCGCCGAGGTCGCCCGGCTGGTCCGGCTCACCGAGACCCACCGCCCGGCGGAGGACGACCTGAACGGCGGCGCCCTCTCGGACGCCGACCTGGCGATCCTGGCTGCGACCCCGACGCGCTACGCGGAGTACGTCGCCGACGTGCGTCGCGAGTACGCCCACGTCTCCGACGACGACTTCCGGGCCGGCCGCGCGGCGGTCCTCTCCGACCTGCTCGCCAAGCCCCAGCTGTTCCACACGGCCCATGCCCGCGAGCGCTGGGAGCCAACGGCGCGCGCGAACGTCGAGGCAGAGCTCTCGCGACTCGCCTGACGGCGAGGCGCGGTCAGCTGGTTTCGACTCGCTCGCGCTCGCTCAACCTGGTTGAGCCCACGCGCCGCGCTCGTGCCTCGCGCGTCGCTGCTCACCTCAGCTTGCGTCGGCGGAGTCCGGCGGCGAGGAGCCTGGCGATCAGCTCGCGCGAGGTCACCGGGACGGCACCGGCGGCCACCGCCGCGTCGTACCACTCCGAGGGGACGTCGTAGTGGTCGCGGTCGAAGCCGCGCTCCGGGATCCCGAGCTCGCGGGCGAAGGCGTGCAGCTCGTCGAACGACGTGTCGCTGGCCAGGTGGGACCAGAGCCGACCGTGCCCGGCGGCGTTCGGCGGGTCGATCACGATCATCGTCAGGCGCCGAGGGCGCGGCGGGACGCGTTGTCGACCAGCAGCCGCCACGAGCGGACGTGGGCGGCGTCGACGTAGGACTTGTACGACGCCCCGGGCCTCGCCTGGCGACCCAGGTGGAACTGCCGGACGCCGGCCCGGACGAACCACGGGACGTGCTCGGCGAGCAGCCCGCCGCCGGGCATGGCCAACGCGGCGATCGCCGGATCGGACTCGCAGCAGGCGAGCAGGTCGTCGTACCCCGCGGACAACCCGCGCGGCGAACCGGCCGAGCAGACCGCCTCCAGTCCGGCTATCTCGCGGAGCCGCCGCCAGGACCGGCGCGCCTCGAGAGCGGAGTCGAAGGCACGGTGGAAGGTCCACGGCACGCCGGGAAGCGAGGCGGCGAGGTGGCCGCACACCTCGGTGTCGACCTCGAGGTCGGCGTCGAGGAAGCCGAATGACACCCCGGCCGCGCCGCAGCCGAGGTAGTCCTCGGCCAGGCCGACCAGACGGACCAGCTCGCCGCCCGTGGTCGTCCACGAGTCGTTGAGCCGCAGCAGCACGAAGACGGGTACGTCGGTCTCCCGGCAGACCGACGACACCGTGCCGGGCTCCGGCGAGAGCGCTCCCGCGCCCGGTTCCCCGGACCCGTCGGCCGCGACGAGGTGCAGCCGGTCGGCGCCGCCCTCGTCGGCCCCACCGACGTCACGCGGCCCGGTGACCGTGACCTCGAGGAGCGCCGGCTCAGTGCTCATGGCAACGACACTAGGCCCGACCGCAGGACAGGAGGGGCAAGCGCGCCGATCGGCTCCCGTCAGGGAAGGGTGCCGAGCTCCACGCGCCGGGAGTACCGGTCGGACCGGTAGACCGAGCGCGACACCTCGATGACCTTGTCGCCCACGAACGCGCGCCGCGACTGCCGCAGCACCGGGGTGTGGGGCGGGACCTCGAGCAGGTCGGCCTCGGTCTTGGTGGCCAGGTCGGCGGTGATGGAGTCCTCGGCCGCCGTCGGACGCAGGCCGCGGTCCGTCAGTGCGACGTACAGGCTGGTGGGCATGCCCGACTGCAGGAAGCCCGGGATCAGGACCTCGTTGAGGTAGGCGTCCTCGATGCACATGGGTACGGCGTCGGCGCGGCGCAGGCGCTTCCAGTGGATGACGGCGTCGCCCTCGGTGATGACCAGGGCGCGGGCCAGGCTGGGGCTGGCCTGCTCACGGCGGGCCAGCAGCGTCTGGGACTCGGCGAGCAGCGCACGCCGCGTCATCTCCTCGGTGAAGCCGATGAGGCGGGGGTCGGTGCGGGGTCGGGCCACGAACGTGCCGCGGCCGGGGATCCGCTCGAGGAGGCCTTCGGCGACGAGGGCGTCCATGGCCTGGCGCACGGTCATCCGGGCAACGCCGAAGCGGTGCACGAGCTCGCGCTCGGAGGGCATGGGCGACCCGGGAGGGGCATCGTCGACCAGGCTACGAAGGTACTCGCGGACCTGGACGTGCTTGAGCTCCCGCCCGGCCGATAGGACGTTGTTCACGTTTTCAACTCTAGGACTGGTCTGGTCACGTCGTCCTCGGCTTGGGAAAGACTTTAAGAGAACGGTCAACCAGATTGCTTCATGCGGGCGAGCTCGGCCTCCTGGTGCCGGTGGCCGACCGTCTCGTAGCCGACGATCGTGACGACCGGGGCCAGCGCCAGCACGATCAGGCACCACGCCATCGAGACCCCGTTGCTGGCCAGGACGACGGCGAGCGCCAGGACCGCCGCAGTGCCGAGCAGCAGGCCGAGGTGGAAGGGGTCCGTCCGCCGCATCATCATCGTCCAGGTCGCGTAGAGCATCAGCACGAAGACCGCCAGTGGTACGGCGACGCTGAGCACTGTGCCGAAGGCTCCGATCCTGGTGTGGTGGTCGAGGTAGAACGCCGCGACGTGCAGCCCGGCGCCGACTGCGGCCAGCGACCCGAAGGTCACGATGTGCCCGTAGCCCCAGAAGAACACCCGCTCCGGGTGCAGGCGGAGGACGTGCCCCGAAGGCATGGTGAAGTACATCCACCACAACCCGAAGGTGAGCCCGGTTCCGGCAATCGCGACCAGCACTGCGTTGACGCTCCAGCCGGCCGGGCCGTGAACGACGGCGGACAGGGACGCAACCGTGCCGATGATCCCCTCTCCGAGCGTGATGATGACGAGCAGGCCGTAGCGCTCGGCGATGTGGTGCGGGTGCCAGGGGGTACCACCCTTGCGTTGCTGCGCGACCACCGGTCCGGCGAGCTCGATGAGGTAGAGCACGATGAACAGCGCGAACGTCGTACCGATCGGGACCGACAGGAACACCAGTGCCGTCCAGCCGATCTGCGCGACGATGATCGTCCAGAAGTACGTCAGGTGCGCCGGCCTGCGCTCCGGGTCGTGTCGCGACGCGCGCAGCCACTGGACGGCCATCGGCACCCGCATCACGATGTAGCCGGCGACGACCACCCCGTTGTCGAGCGTCTCGCCGTGGTCGATCGAGGCGAACACCTCCGGCAGGCCGAGCGCCAGGATGATCACGCCGACCATCTGCACCATCGTGGCCAGCCGGCAGACCCAGTCGTCCTCGTCGTACGCCGACGCGAACCAGCTGTAGTTGATCCAGGCCCACGAGATCGCGAACACCGCGAAGGCGAAGCCGAGGACCCCCGTCCGTACGTGGTCCTCGGCGACGTAGTGCGCCAGCTCGTTGGCGGCCTGCCCGAACGCCACGACGAACACCAGGTCGTAGAGCAGCTCCAGTGGCGTGGCGGACCGGTGCGGTTCGTTCGGGTCGCGGCCGCTCAGCCGGCGGCGACGGTGGCCCAGGTCCGGGACGGTGTGGCTCACCCGAACGATGATGCCAGCGCTGCTTGCCCCGGAGTCTTGATCCCGGACGGCCGCGCGCTCATGCGGATGAGCGTGCCGGGTCTCAACTCTTGACGGCGTCCGCGATCTGCAGGGCAGCCTGGCCGGGTGTGAGGTGCGTGGTGTCCACGACCTCGGCCTCGCCGTGCAGCCAGGTGCGGGCCGCCTCGGCGTAGGACTCGAGGTACTTGAGACGGAATGAGGAGGGACCCAGAAGGGTGTCGCCCTCGATGCGCTTGCGGAGGGTGTCCTGGTCAGCGTGGAGGACGAAATGCCGTACCGGGATGGCATGTTGGGCCAGGCCAGCGCTGATCTCGCGCCAGTACTCCTCCACCAGCACAGTCATCGGCATCACCAACGTGCCGCCGGTGTAGTCGAGTACGTGGCGGGCGGTCTCGACCACGAGCGGTCGCCACGGCGGCCAGTGCTGGAAGTTGTCCGTTCCGGGCAACCCGGGCGTGACGTCCATGAGTGTCTCGCCGACCTTCTCAGCATCGAACACTCGTGAGTCCGGGATCAGCTGCTGCACGAGCGCGCTGGTCGTCGTCTTGCCTGCGCCATGGGTGCCGTTGAGCCACACGATCACGGGGTCCGACGCTACCGGTGTGCGGGCCGAATGCACTCACATGCCGCTGTCCGATGCGAGCCTTGGTGGTGCAGCCAGCTAACCGGCGTTGAGCTTGTTGAGAGACCAGCTCGGTCCGGACAAGACCCCCGCCACCGTGCCGGGCCGGGATGGATCGCCAGGAACTGTCGTGAACGGGTCATCTGTCAGCCGGACTTCGTGACAGCCGTAGTCATCCATGACAACGCCAGTCAGGTCGTTCTCAAAGGCGTAGGACACCAGGTACCGCGGCCCGAGGTCAGCGGTGCACACTCTGCTGCCTGTAGGTGGCTGCAGTCGCTCGACGGCTGTCGAGAACGCCTGCAGCTCATCCGCGTCGAGCCGCCGCGGCGCGCCCTGCCTCACCCAATCGAACCAGGCGCCGTTCGAGCCCTTCGGAGCGACGTCCCTGGCGTCGTACCGACAGATCCAGGCTTCCTGCGGCCGCCACAGGTTCGGCACGGTCGCCGCACGCCGATCGACCCCGAAGCCGTAGGTCTCGCGCGGCGCCCTGGGCAGCACCGTCGGACAGAATTCTCCGTCGTGCTGGGACAGCTCATCGACCGGCTCTGAGGGCGGATCGGTCGCGACGCGTTCACCCCCACACGACGACGTCAGCCAGCAGAGAGTCCCGACAAAGCCTGCCAGGCCACACCGGACGGTCACATCCATCACTTTCATGGAGTCTCCTCAAATCGCGCGTTCGTCCTTCAGACGGCCGAGCGGACAGTCGCGTTCCCTGACCAGTTCCGGCTTCCGGGCAGTGGCCGCACCGCATGGACACCACTCGAAGAATCGAACCTATGTTCGATTCGATGAGGTATCCTGTCGGCGTGGATTTCCAGGGCACTCTGTTCGACCCCGGAGTCTGCGCCGTGCCCGGCCTGGACGACGCCGAGCGGACCGCCCTGAGCCGCGGAGCCTGGGTCGACTGCCGACGCAACTGGCTGCCGGGCGCCGACGAGGTCTTCGCCACCCTGGTCGCCGACGTCCCGTGGCGGGCCGAGCGGCGTCAGATGTACGACCGCGTCGTCGACGTCCCGCGCCTCGTCCACACCTACGCCGTCGACGAGCCCCTCCCGCATCCGACCCTCGAGGAGGCCCGATCGGTGCTGTCGGACCACTACCTCCCGGTCCTGGGAGAGCCGTTCGTGACGGCCGGCTGCTGCTACTACCGCGACGGCCGCGACAGCGTGGCCTGGCACGGCGACACCATCGGGCGCGGCAAGACGCAGGACACCCTCGTCGCGATCGTGTCGCTCGGCGACCCGCGCCGGCTCGCCCTCCGGCCTCGCGGAGGCGGGGAGTCGCTGTCCTTCGAGCTCGGCCACGGCGACCTGCTGGTCATGGGCGGTGCGTGTCAGCGGACGTGGGAGCACGCCGTACCCAAGGTGGCCCACGCCGGGCCGCGGATCTCGGTGCAGTTCCGGCCGCTCAACGTCTTCTGACCCGGGAGATAGTCCGGTACGAAAATCACCCTGCAGAGCCCTCTGAGGGTGCTTTTCGTGGCGGACTATCGCGCTAGCCGCGGGTGACCCACCAGATGACCAGCGCCACGACGACGACGATCCCGAGGCCCTGCTTCCAGTAGGACTTGACCAGCACTGGCAGCACGGTGGCGCCGAGGTCGATCGCGTCGTCCTTCGCCGGGGCCTCCGTCGTACGTCGTGGCGTCGCCGACGCCGCCGGCCCGCCCGCCGCGGGCTGGGGCGCCGGCGAGGACCGCTGTTCCTCCGGAGCCGTGGTCGGCCCGGCGTCCTGGTCGACGGTGCCTGACTCGCCGGAGGGCTCGGTGTCCGCTCCGGCGAGCCGGGTCTCGAGGCAGGCGACGAACTGGCCGAGCAGCTTGTCCGACACGTCCTGCATCACGCCACGGCCGAACTGCGCGGGCTTGCCGGTGACTGACAGGTCGGTGACGACCTCCACGTCCGTGGATCCGGACGCATCATCCATCGAGACGGTGACGTTGGCGCCCGCCGTGCCATTGCCGCGCTTGTCCTTTCCCTTCGCCTCCACCACGAACCGGTGGGCCGCCTCGTCCTTCTCCACGAACGTCCCGGAGCCGTTGTAGACCAGCGCGATCGGACCGAGCTTGACCTTGCAGGACCCCTTGAAGGTGTCGCCCTCGACCGAGGTCACGGTTGCGCCCGGGAAGCACTCCGCGACGGAGGCGATGTCGTTGAAGTGCGCCCACGTCTCGTCGACCGTGGTGGGGACGGTGAACTTGTGGGTGAGGTCCAAGACTCACGCCCCCGCAGCCGCGAGCACGGCGCGCCGGGTGAGGACGGTGGCGAGGTGCCTGCGGTAGTCGGCGTCGCCGTTGAGGTCCGACGGCGGGTTGGCACCCTCCGCGGCCCGCGCGGCGGCAGAGCGTACGGCGTCCTCGGTCGCCGGCTGTCCGGCCAGCGCCTCCTCGACAGCCCGCGCCCGTAGCGGTGTCGAGCCCATGTTCGTGAGTCCCACCCGCGCCTCGGCGATGGTGTCGCCGTCGACCTTGACCGCAGCTGCGACCGCGACGATCGGCCACTGGTGGGCGACCCGGACGAACTTCTCGTAGTGGGCGCCCCATCCGGTGAACTTCGGGACCCGAACCTCGGTGAGGATCTCGTCCTCACCGATCGCGGTCTCGAAGAGGTCGACGAAGAACTCGTCGGCCCCGACCGTGCGGCTGCCGCCGGAGCCGGCGATCACGAACTCCGCCCCCAGGGCGAGCGCGGGTGCGCCGAGGTCTCCGGCCGGGTCGGCGTGCGCGAGCGCGCCGCCGAACGTGCCGCGGTGCCGGACCTGGGCGTCGGCGAGGTGCTCGACCGCCTTCGCGATCAGCAGGGCGTGCTCCTTCACCAGCGGGTCGGAGCCGACCACGGAGTGCTGGGTCATCGCGCCGATCACGATGGCGTCGCCGTCGTCGCGGACGCCCCGCAGCGCGTCGATCCGGCCCAGGTCGATGACCACCTCCGGGGCGTTGAGCCGCATCCGGAGCACCGGCAGCAGGCTCTGGCCGCCGGCCAGGATCTTGGCGTCGTCGCCGTGCTCGGCCAGAGCGGAGAGGGCCTCCTCGACCGACGTCGGTGCCAGGTAGTCGAACTGTGCGGGGATCACTGGCCCGCTCCTTCCGTGCTGTCCGTGCCCGGTTCAGCAGCATCGAAGTGCGGCATCGCAGCGCCTTCGGTCCCGCCGCCCTTGCCACCGGACTGGATCGCCTTGAACACCCGCTCGGGCGTGCACGGCATCTGGATGTCGTTGACGCCGAATTGCCGCACGGCGTCCACGACCGCATTCACGACCGCCGGGGTCGACGCGATCGTCCCGGCCTCACCGACACCCTTGGTCCCGAGCGTGTTCGTGGTGCTCGCCGAGGTGGTGTGGTCGAGCTCGAAGCTGATCGTGTCGGCCGCCGTCGGCAGCAGGTAGTCGACGAACGAGCCGGAGACCAGGGTCCCGGACTCGTCGTACACCGCCTCCTCCCAGAGCGCCTGCGCGATGCCCTGGACGAGCCCGCCGTGCACCTGGCCGGCGACGATCAACGGGTTGATGATGTTCCCGATGTCGTCGCAGGCGACGTACTTGCGCATCTTCAGGCCGCCGGTCTCGGTGTCCACCTCCATGGCGCAGAGGTGGGTCCCGTGCGGGAAGGAGAAGTTGACCGGGTCGTAGGTCGCGTCCGAGTCCAGCGAGGGCTCGACGCCGTCGGGCAGGTTGTGTGCGGCGAACACGGCGGTGGCGATCTCGCCGATCGCCATGCCCTGGTCGGTGCCCCTGACGCCGAACCGCCCGGCGGAGAACTCGATGTCGTCGGCGGAAGCCTCCAGCAGGTGGGCCGCGATCGGCTTCGCCTTCTCGATCACCTTGTCGGCGGCCTGGACCAGTGCCTCGCCCCCCACCACCAGCGACCTGGAGCCGTAGGTGTCGAGCCCCTTGTGGGCGATCTGGGTATCACCGTGCAGCACCTCGACGTCCTCGAACGCCACCCCGAGCCGGTCGGCGACGATCTGGCTGAACGCCGTCTCGTGGCCCTGGCCGTGGGCGCTGGCACCGGTGATGACCTCGACCTTTCCGGTCGCGAGCATCCGCACGCTGGCGTGCTCCCAGCCGCCGGCGCCGTAGTCGAGTGACCCCAGCACCCGGGACGGCGCCAGGCCGCACATCTCCGTGAAGGTGGAGATGCCGATGCCGAGCTGGACCGGGTCACCGTCGTCGCGGCGCTTCTTCTGCTCGGCCCGCAGCTCGTCGTACCCGAAGAGCTCCTTGGCCCGCGCCGTCGCGGCCTCGTAGTTGCCGGAGTCGTACTCGAGGCCGGCCACCGTCGTGAACGGGAACTCCTCGTGCTTGATCCAGTTCTTCTCACGGATCTCCAACGGGTCGACGCCGACCTCGACCGCCAGCTCGTCCATCATCCGCTCGACGCCGTACGTCGCCTCCGGCCGGCCGGCGCCGCGGTAGGCATCGGTCCAGGTCTTGTTGGTGAGGACGGTCTGGCAGTTGAACTGGTAGGCGGGGAACTTGTAGATCGCGTTGAACATGAACGCGCCGAGGACCGGCACGCCACCACCGACCAGCGACACGTAGGAGCCGAGATCGGCGAGCAGGTCGACCTTGAAGCCGGTCACCGTGCCGTCCTTCTCCGCGGCCAGGGTGAGCTTCTGCCACTGGTCACGCCCGTGGTGCGCGGCCACCAGCGACTCGCTGCGGGTCTCGGTGTACTTGACCGGCTTGCCCAGCCGCCGTGCCGCGGCAACCGCGATCCATTCCTCCGGGGTGGTCTGCAGCTTGCCGCCGAAGCCTCCGCCCACGTCGGGAGCGATCACCCGGATCTTCGACTCCGAGATCCCGGTGGTCGCGGCAAGTGCGAAGCGCAGGATGTGCGGGATCTGGGTGGCAGACCACATCGTCAGCTGCTCGCCGGTCGGGTCGACCACGACGGAGCGTGGCTCCATGAAGGCCGGGATCAGCCGCTGCTGGCGGTACTCGCGTTCGATGACGATGCCGTCGCCACGGGCCTTCTCGATCGCCTCGTCGACATTCCCGCCCGTTCCGGCCTCGGCAGAGTCGAACTTCCAGAAGGCGCTCTTGTTGGTGCCGAGGTCGGGATGAGCCAGCACCGTGTCCGCGGCCGCCTCCTTGAGATCGAGCGCGGCCGGCAGCTCGTCGTAATCCACGTCGACGAGCTCGGCGGCGTCGCGCGCCTCCGCCGCGCTCCGGGCCACGACGACGGCGACGATCTCGCCGGCGAAGGTCACCCGGTCGAGGGCCACGGGGGTGTGCGTCGGCGCCTTCTGATCGGGGGTGATCGGCCAGGCGTTGATCAGCACTCCCTGTTCGTCGGCGAGGTCCTTGCCGGTGAGCACCGCGAGCACGTTCGGGGAGGTCTTGGCCTCGGCGACGTCGATCGAGGTGATGTTGGCGTGGGCGAACGGGCTGCGCACCATGGCCAGGTGCAGCATCCCGGGAAGGGTGAGGTTGTCGGTCCAGCGGGTGCGCCCGGTGATCAGCCGCTGGTCCTCCTTGCGACGCCGGTCCCGCCCGATCTCGGTAGCGGGCCGCTCCTGGGTGGCAGTCATGATCCTGCCCCGGCTGCGTGCTGCACGGCCTTCACGATGTTGTGGTAGCCGGTGCACCGGCAGAGGTTGCCCTCGAGCCCGAGCCGGATCTCCTCCTCGGTCGGGTTCGGGTTCTCCTTGAGCAGGTCGACGCTCTGCATGATCATCCCCGGCGTGCAGAACCCGCACTGCAGGCCGTGGCACTCGCGGAACGCTTCCTGTACGGCGTGCAGCTGGCCGTTCTGCGCGAGGCCCTCGATGGTGGTGACCTCACCGCCGTCGGCCTGGACGGCGAGCACGTTGCACGACTTCACGCTGGTGCCGTCGAGGTGCACGGTGCACGCGCCGCAGTTGCTGGTGTCGCAGCCGACGACCGTGCCGGTCTTGCCGAGCTTCTCGCGCAGGTACTGCACGAGGAGCATGCGGGGTTCGACGTCATCGGAGACCTGGTCTCCGTCGACGGTGAGGCTGATCCTGGTCATGTAGGGACTCCCGTGCGTGGACGTCGGGTGATGGCGCTCACGCTAGGACGCGAGGGTTGGGAAAAGGTTGCCCGGTGACCCGCCCGAAAGTTTCAGGCGGGTCAGTGCGATTCGCGGTCAGTTTCGGGCGGGTCAGCGGCGGCCGGCGCTGGGCGATCCGCCGGACGGAGCATCAAGCCACCGAGCCAGATCCACATTCCGGCAAGGAGCACGAGCGGCACCTCGAGCAGCCGCTCGTCGATCAACGACAACGCACCGCCCACGAGCAGAGCCGGCACGGTCACGAGGCCGATGGCCAGAGCCACCCACTCCACACTCCCGATCGGGCTCCGCCCGGAAGCCGAGCCGAGCAGGATCAGCCCGACGAGGACGGCGATCATGGCGAGGGCGATCGCGGGTCCCCACAGCGCGCCCGCGAGGTCGGACAGCACAGCTGCCGACCCCGCGACAACGGCGACGCACCCGAGCACCAGTGCCCGACGCGCACGACTTTCGTGACGCCGGTCGAACGCCAGCGCGGCGACAGCCAGTCCGAACAACGGCGGCGCCAGCTCGAAAATCAGCGGCGGCTGGTCGCCGGTGAGGAGGATGTTGAGGCTCTTGACGCCCCACAGCGCGCCCGCTGCAACCGCAGACAGCCCGCCGGCGACCAGGACCGTACTGCGCCGTGACATGACGGCCATTCTCGCTCGTCACGCCTCCGTCGGCGGTCCGCACTCCGGTCGAAAGCTGGTCGCGATCGAACTGGTCTGCAACGAGGCGCCTCTTTGCTCACTGCGTGAGCGAGCAACGAGGCGCCTCGGACAACAAGACCCACGTCTACTCCCGGCGCTCCCAAATGGCAACCTTGGTTGAAGATGTAACAGTTTGCGCGCGGGAGCGGCCGGCGACGTGCGGACCGCGTCAGCCGCGACGACCAGCAGCCAGCCGCCCCTTGAGCAGGGCCTTCGCGGGGTGCTCCCGCTCCCCGAGCACACTCAGGCAGGTCTCGATCACCTGGTCGTCGTACGGCGCGAGCTCGCTGTAGCGAAGCACCGCGGTCGGGTCGGGCTGGGCCAGCAGGGCCTCCCTGACGCTGACTGCGAGGTACTCGGCGAGCTCCACCAGGGCTGGTGCCTCGGTGCCGGGCAGCAGGTCACCGGCGTACGCCGCGACGGCCGCCCGCACCTCGCCTCGCCGCAACAGCGCGAGCACCTCGTCGACATCGACCCGGGTGGGCATGGTGAGCCGGTAGGGCCGGGAGGCGAGCTGGCCGCCGAGCGCGGAGCGGAGGTGGGAGACCTCGGCCTTGAGGGTCGACAGCGTGACCCGCTGGTCGCCGTACACGAGGGCGTGCAGCTGCTCGAGCGACAGGCCCTCTGGGTGCATGGTCAGCAACGCCAGGATCTCGGTCTGGCGTCGGTTGAGCAGCAGCCGGTCGCCGTCGAGCCACGCCTCGGCGCTGCCGAGGAGCGACAGGGTGAGCCCGGGCTCGTCCGGCGCGATGCTCCCCAGTCGGCCGCCCGGCCAGTCGCGCGACCGCGGCATGGCGCTCTCGATGAGCCGGGCCATGACCCGGGCGGTGGCCAGCCCGATCGGGTGGGTGCGGTCCCACGTCGTCGACAGGTCGATGACCCCGATCTGGTCGCCGGTGACCGGGTCGTGCACGGGCGCCGCCCAGCAGACCCAGTTGTGCACCATTGACGCGTAGTGCTCGGCGCTGAACACCATCGACGGGTCGCCGGTGCGCACCGCGATCGCGAGCGCGTTGGTGCCCACGCTCGCCTCGTCCCAGTGGCCGCCGGGGACGAAGTTGACCGTCTCGGCCTTGCGGCGCATCACCCGGCCGCCGTAGGTCCAGAGGATCCGGGTCTGCGGATCGGTGACCGCGATGACGAGGTCGCCGTCCTCCGCCGTACGGCGAAGGTCGGACTCCACCCGCTCGACTGCGGTCTGCAGCGGCGTGCTCTGCCAGTACGCCGCCGTGTCGCCCTCGTCGGACAGGGGTGCCTCGACGACGTCGGGGGTGATCGCAGCCTGGGAGAGCTGCCAGCTCTGCAGGATCTCCGGCCGCACCAGCGACTCGGCGGCGTCACCGAGCTCGACGAAGGTGGTCCACGCGCGCACGGCGTCGAGCCTGCGCGTCTGGAGTTCCTCTCGCCCCAACGTCATCGTCGTCCGTTCCCCGGGTGGTGCGGCAACCGTAACCCTCCGTCGGGGAAGGGGGAACCGCTCAGCCGGACAGGATCACCGGCTGTACGTCGCCGACACCCCTCGCTCGTAGAAGCGCACGTGGAGGTGGTCGTCGTGGTTGTCGTAGTACTGCACGAGCCCCTCGTTGATCAGGACGGGGTCGTTGAAGAAGATCAGCTTCACCTGCCCGGTGGCCCGCAGCTGCTGGACCAGGGCTCGCGTGGCCGACCGGTCGTAGTCGGCGTCGTGGTAGTTCGTCGGGCTCGAGCACTGGTCACGGCTGGTCGTGATCAGCCGAACGTCGGCGTCCAGCCCGACCTCGTGCGAGGCGTGACCCGCGATGTCCCCGCCATGGATGTGGCTCAGGTCCCCGACCGCGATCCGTCCGTAGCTCGGGTACACCGCCTGCGACGAACGGGTCAGCGCACTCACGGCGGCCGCCGTCCCCCAGCTCTCCGTGTTGCCGGCCTCGGTGCCGTAGAAGCAGTTGTACGTCGGGCGCGGCGCCGCGAAGTGACCGAGCAGCGCTCCCCAGGTCCCGGATCCGACGATGGCGTCCTGGGTGAGCCCGTGGTCGGCCTGGAACGCCCGCACCGCGGCCTGGGTGGCGGCGTCGTACGTGCCCGTCACCGCGATCGAGCTGTCGATCTTCTGGCCGAGCTGGTACTGGAGCGCCCGCACTGCGTTGGCGTTGTTGGCGGTGGTGGGCCGGATGGTGATCATCAGCGCCGACCACGTGGCCGGGCCGACGACGCCGTCGGCGCCGAGGCCGCGGCTGCTCTGGAAGGAGCGGACGCTGCTGTCGGTGCCGGACCCGAAGTCGCCGTCGACCCCGGTGGCGACACCATGGCCGTTGAGCAGATACTGCAGCGCCACGACGTCGCCGCCTTCGTCACCCCGCTCGAGGATGTGGACGCCCTGGTTGTTGACGCCGGTCGCCTGGGCTGCCGGTGGGGCCAGGACTGAGGTCGCCGCCAGTGTGGCGGTCAGGAGGACGGCGGCGATACCGCCGATGCGTGACTGCAGCATGTCGAGGTGTCTCCTCGTGGACAGGTCGCGCAACCCCGATGTCGCGCGACTCCTCGGGGCACCGTCTCGCTCGGCCGTCGCCGTCCTACCCCTCCAGCTGCTGGCGTAGGAACGCGTCGGTCGCTACTCCTCCGTGACCGCGCGCTGGTGGTGGATCCGTCCCTCGGTGGCGCCGAGCGGCTCTCCCGAACCGCCCCACTGGCCGGCGATGA
>CAWEVA010000018.1:0-240775 GCA_963812345.1 uncultured Actinomycetota bacterium | reverse complement strand
ATTCCCAGCGGGGGCACGACCCTCACCTGCGGAACAGCGCCCCCCTCTCGTACGTTGAACCAGTCGGGATCCCCGTAGACTGGGGAAGCGGACCGGTGCGCCGTCAGATGGACGGTCACCTCAGGCCTCCAAGGAGGAGACCATGCAGAGCAACAACCCGGTGTTCCGGCGCTCGGAAGCCTTCAACGGGGAGTCGACGAACGCCTACGGCAACCAGACCTACCCGGGCAACGGTGCGGCCCACGAGGGCTACGGCCAGGCTCCCGGTCACGACCAGACGCAGTACGCCGCGCCGCCCACCACCACCGGGCGGCCGATGACGATCGACTCGGTGGTCCAGAAGACCGGCATCGCGCTCGCGGTCGTGATCGTCTTCGCCACGCTCACCTGGTGGTACATCGGCGACATCCGCCAGGACAGCCCGGACTTCGAGGAGAACATCGGCCTCCTCTACGGCGCCCTGCTGATCGGCTCCCTCGGCGCCTTCGGGCTCTCGATGGTGAACTCCTTCAAGCGGGTGATCAGCCCGGCGCTGGTGATCGCGTTCTGCGCCCTGGAAGGCGTGGCGCTCGGCGCGCTGAGCAAGTTCTTCGACGCGCAGTTCGGAGACGGGATCGTCACCCAGGCGGTGATCGGTACCTTCGCCGCCTTCGCGGGCACCCTGGCTGCCTACAAGTTCTTCAACATCCAGGTCGGCAACAAGTTCCGCACCTTCGTGATCGCCGCGATGTTCGGCATGGTCGGCCTGGGCCTGCTCGAGATGGTGCTGGGCGCCTTCGGCAGCCAGATCGGCCTGTTCGGGTTCGGCGGCATCGGCCTGCTGTTCGCCATCGCCGGCCTGGTGCTCGGCGTGTTCATGCTGATCCTCGACTTCGACTTCGTCGAGCAGGGCGTGGCCGCCGGCATCGACGAGCGTGAGTCGTGGCGGGCGGCGTTCGCGCTGACCGTCAGCCTGGTCTGGATCTACACCAACCTGCTTCGGATCCTGGCGATCTTCAGTCAGGAGTGACGCGGTGTGGAGGAGGTTGTTCGGGCAACCTCCTCACCCTCCGGCAATGACCTCGTCGGCGTCGGGTGCCTGGGCTTCGGCCTGCGGCGCCCGGCGCCGATGCCGCATCTCGACCCAGAGACCGCGGACGCCGCGACGGGAGCCGCCGACCTCGGTGCCGTCGAGCTCGGTGCCCGGGGTCCGGACGGCCTGGATCGCGGCCGCCGAGATCGGCAGCACGCCCTCGCCGCGATGGGGCTGGGGCGAGAGCTCGGCCGCGGGCACGAGCCGCAGGGCGGCGAGCACCGACGGCAGGAGCACTCCCGCCACGGAGCGGTAGCCGTCGGCCGAGGGGTGGAACTGGTCGGGGCCGAACAGCAGGGCCGGGGCGGCGGCGAACTCCGGGCCGAGGATCGGCCCCAGCGACACGGTGCGCCCGCCCTGCTCGATGACGACGACGGTCTGGGCGGCCGCCATCTTGCGAGACCAGAGCCGGGCCACCTGCTTCAGCGGCGGGGGGACGGGCCCCAGGGTGCCCAGGTCGGGGCAGGTGCCGACGACGACCTCGACGCCGGCCTCGCGCAGCCGGCGTACCCCTTCGCGAAGGTGACGGACGGACGCCGCCGGCGGCACCGCGTGGGTCACGTCGTTGGCACCGATCAGGATCACCGTGACGTCCGGCTGGGTGCGGAGGGCCCGGTCGATCTGCGAGGCGAGGTCTGAGCTCTGGGCGCCCACCATGGCGAACTCACGCAGGTGCACCCGCCGGTCGGCGCGTTCCGCCAGACCGCTGGCGAGGAAGGCGCCAGGCGTGTCCTCGACCCGGTAGACGCCGTAGCCCGCGGCGCTCGAGTCGCCGAGCAGGGCCACCCGGAGGGCCGGACCCGGCCGTCCGCGGCCGTACCACCCCGTCGCGTCCGGGGGCCTGTCCTCGGTGAGGATGCCGATCGTCTTGCGGGCGAGCGACGCCTCCGCATAGAGCAGGGCACCCACCGTGCCGACCAGCGCCGTGACGGTGCCGCCGCCCCAGGCTGCGGCGGAAGCGAGCTTGCGGGCGGCTCCGGCGGTCTCCACGGCTCAACCTTACGGAACCCGGCCGAGCCCCACCGAGCCGTTGTCCACGAATCCTCGTCTAGATTGGCCGCGTGCAGTACGTCAACTCGCTCCTGGACCTGATCGGCGACACCCCGCTGCTCCGACTCGCCTCCACGCTCTGTCCCGAGCTCGAGGGCGACGGTGGCCCGCTGGTGCTGGCGAAGCTCGAGCACCTCAACCCGGGCGGCTCGGTGAAGGACCGGATCGCGACCCGGATGATCGACGCCGCGGAGGCCGAGGGCCTGCTGAAGCCGGGCGGCACGATCGTGGAGCCGACCTCGGGCAACACCGGCGTCGGACTGGCGATGGTGGCGCAGGCGCGGGGCTACCGGTGCGTCTTCGTCTGCCCCGACAAGGTCAGTGAGGACAAGCGCAACGTGCTCAAGGCGTACGGCGCCGAGGTGGTGGTCTGCCCCACCGCGGTCGCCCCCGAGCACCCCGACTCCTACTACAACGTGTCCGACAAGCTCGCGGCCGAGCCCGGAGCATGGAAGCCCGACCAGTACTCCAACCCGCACAACCCGCGCTCCCACTACGAGACCACCGGTCCCGAGATCTGGAAGCAGACCGACGGGAAGGTCACCCACTTCGTCGCCGGCGTCGGCACCGGCGGCACGATCAGCGGGGTCGGCCGCTACCTCAAGGAGCAGAACCCCGAGGTCCAGGTGATCGGCGCCGACCCGGCCGGCTCGGTCTACTCGGGCGGCACCGGCCGCCCCTACCTCGTCGAGGGCGTGGGCGAGGACTTCTGGCCGGAGACCTACGACCGCGGCATCGCCGACCGCATCATCGAGGTCTCCGACGCGGACTCGTTCGCCTTCACCCGCCGGCTCGCCCGCGAGGAGGCGCTGCTGGTCGGCGGCTCGTCCGGCATGGCGGCGTACGCCGCGAAGCAGCTCGCCTGCGAGCTGGCCGGCAAGCCCGAGGGCGAGAATGCCGTGATCGTGGTCCTGCTTCCCGACTCCGGACGCGGCTACCTCACCAAGGTCTTCAACGACGAGTGGCTGAACCAGTACGGCTTCGCGGTCGGTGCCGAGGTCGAGCGCGACGAGAAGACCGTCGGCGAGGTGCTGCGCGGCAAGTCCGGTCAGCTGCCCGACCTGGTCCACACCCACCCGAACGAGACCATCGCCGAGGCCGTCGCGATCCTCCAGGAGTACGGCGTCTCGCAGATGCCGGTGGTCCGCGCGGAGCCACCGATCGTGGCCGCCGAGGTGGCCGGCTCGGTCTCGGAGCGCACCATCCTCGACGCCCTGTTCACCGGCCGGGCCAGGCTCACCGACTCCGTCGAGCAGCACATGTCGCCCGCGCTGCCGACGGTCGGCTCCTCCGAGCCCGCCCGCGACGCGGTCGCGCTCCTCGAGGATGCGGACGCGTTGCTGGTCCAGGAGGACGGCAAGCCGGTGGGCGTGCTGACCCGGCAGGACCTGTTGGCCTTCCTGGCGCGCGGCTGACGCCTCCCGTTTCCATCCGCCTTCGAGCGCCGAATTTCAGAGGATCTTGAAGGAACTTTCAAGGTTCTTGAGGAAGACCTCGTTCGATCGGATAGGTTGTGCGACCCCCCTGACTATCCCTTGTCATTTCGCGTCGGACGTGCGCCCGCGTCCCTACTTTCGAGTGAGGCGGTCCCGATCAACGGGACCTCATCAGACTCGGGAGTCGAGAATGAACAAGATGATCAAGGGCTCGCTCGCCGGTGCGACCGGCGTGGCCCTCCTGATGGGTGGGTTCGGCACGTACGCACTGTGGACCGACAGCGAGGACATTGCCGGCGGCGTGACCGTGGGCGAGCTCGACATCGTGTCGGCCGGCACTGCGACGTACCAGGACGTCTCGGCGGACGCGACCAGCACCACCTGGTCCGCCTCGACGCTCATGGTCCCGGGCGACAAGGTCGAGATGACCCAGCCGCTCGACGTGACCGCGGCGGGCAAGAACCTCAAGGCGGAGGTCAGCCTGAGCGGGGTCGCCAGCAGCTTCGACAACCAGCTCGTCGTGACCCTGTCCTACGCCGGCAAGTCGACCACGGTCAACGGGACCAACATCGACACGGCCGTCCTGAACTACGGTTCGGCCGACCTCGCGACCCTGAACTCCGCGACCGACGCCGTCGTCACGTTCGAGCTGCCCTCGACCGTCGGCAACCAGGACAACCAGGGCAGCGCCGTGGACCTCTCGGCCGCCGCAGTCCAGATCGACCAGGTCCGTCCGTAACGGGAGCGGGCACATGGCCCGACGGGTACCCCCTCATGAGAACTCGGAACTCAGTCACCGCTGCCGTGGTGGCCGCCCTCTTCATCGGGGGCGCCACCACGGGAGTGACCTTTGCGTCCTGGCGTGACGCGAGGGCTCTCAGTGCCGGCTCCGCCTCCTCCGGCACTGTGGGGTTGACCCTCAACGGCAGCACCACTGCCACCTTCCCGGCCGTAACCGGGCTCGCGGTCAACAACGGGGCCACTCCCGGGGCAGCGCAGGCGTTCACGGCCACGCTCGTCAACACGGGGACGGGCAAGAACAACGCAATGCGGATGTACCTCACCGACGTGACCACGACGAGCCCCGAGCTGGACTCGGGGCTGGAGATCTCCATCGCGGGCGCGGCGTCGCCCGGTGCCTGCCCGGCCCCGACCTGGGCGCCCCTCAGTGCGGTCAACGCGCACGAGCTGACCTCGGCCAAGGTGGGTCCCGGTGGCGCGAGGACGCTGTGCGTGTCGGTCCGGGTCGAGGGTTCCCCGCCCAGCGCCATGACGAACCGGAGCGGACCCCTGACGTTCACCTTCCGCGGGGACCAGGTGCGGCCATGACCCGCCTGACGCGATGGATCGCCACCCTCACCGCCGGAGTGCTGCTCTTCGTTGCGCCCGCGACGGTGGCCTACGGGATGTGGAGCGCCACGGCGACGGGCACGCTCAGTGTCGCCACGGTCCCACTCGGCGTCCCGGGCAACCTGGCCGCACCGGTCACCTGCGGCCAGGCGAACGTGTCCTGGACCGCGGTTCCCAACGCGACGTCCTACGTGGTGTCCTGGAGCCCCGGCACGGGCACCTACACCGACCTCTCGGCCGTGACCACCACCAGCCTGACCCTGACGCAGGGCCTCCTCGGCGGCACCCGGGTCGTCCAGGTCCGGGTGCGCGCTGTGAACGCCTCGGGGGCGAGTGCCGACAGCGCGCCCGTGACCATCGACTTCCTGCCGGCCGGGTGCACGCCTACGGGGGTGCCCGGAAGCGTCGTCCAGACCATCAGCGACTGCGGGACCGGGGGTCTCGCCTGGGGCAACGTGCCCCAGACGAATGGCTTCCGGGTCTACCGCCGCGCGGGTGCCTCCGCTCCGTACACCTACACGCTCCTGGCCGACGTGACGGTCCGGAACGCAACGTTCTCGCAGGGATCGATGCCCGACAACATCACCGTGGTCGTCACGTCCTACGGCACGGGCGGAGAGTCGGGCTACAGCGCGCCGGTTGCGATGACCCTCACGTGCCCCGCCGCCCCGGTCCTCAGCTGCGGCACCGCCCAGGGCACCAGCGGATTCTCGATGACGTGGACCACCGTCGCAGGCGCGACCGGCGGGTATCGAATCACTGCCGGGCTCGACAACGTGACGTACTACTACATCGCCACCAGCGCCGCGTCGCCGTACACCGCGAGTCTGACCTCGGACGGCACGTCGTACTGGCGCGTCCGTTCCAGCAACGGGCTGGTCGCCTCGAACGCCAGCAACACGATCAGGATCATCCGGTCCAGCAACGGAGCGACGTTCAACTGCCAGGGGGTGACGCCGTGAGCGCGGCACGCACCCCTGGCGGTCACCGGCGCACGCCCGTTCACCGGGCGGAGCGAGCCGAACGGCGACGCTCGCCCGCGCACCGTGCCGAGCGACCCGAACGGCAGCACCTTCCCGGGGGCCACGCCGGGAGCGGGGGCCGTGCGTTCCTCGGCCAGATGCTCGGCGTGGCGATGCTCGGCGCCGTGGCGGTCGCGGCGGCCGCCCTGGTCGTGGTGCCCAAGGCGACCGGCGCCCGCCCGCTGACGGTGCTGAGTGGCTCCATGGCGCCGACCTACGAGCCGGGCGACGTGGTGGTCGTACGCCCGGCCGTCAAGGACAGGCTGGCGATCGGCGACGTGATCACTTTCCAGGCGAACTCGGGTGACCCGTCGCTGACCACCCACCGGATCACAGGTGTCGTCCTCACCGGCGAAGGTCGCGAGTACGTCACCCAGGGCGACGCCAACGGCGCGGCCGACCCGAAACCGATCTCGGCCGAGCAGATCCGCGGCAAGGTGTGGTACTCCCTGCCGCTCGTCGGGTACGCCGCACTGTGGGCGGCGGGCGGGGCCCTCCGCACCGCGCTGGACCTCGGCGCCGTCGCCCTGCTCGTGTACGGCGGCTTCCTGGTGGCTGGTGGTGTGCTCGAGCGCCGGCGCTGGAAGGTGGTCCCGGCATGAGCCCCGGGTGCGACTCCACCCCCATCCGTCCGTTCGTCTCCTTCATCCTCATGACCGGGCTGGTGATCGCTCTGGCCGGGATGGTCGTGGTCGCCCCGACGGCCCAGGCGGCGGAACACCGGCTGATGGTCAGCCGCAGCACCGATGGCCCGTGGCATTCGCACCTGTCCACGCCCTTGTTCCACCGCGTGGGTCCGCTCGTCCCGCTCGATGAGGCGACGACCGCGTTCTACATCAAGAACAACTCCCTCGACTTCGCCCGGGCCACGGTCTCGTGGGCGGTCAGCGGAGCGCGCGACCACCTCGCCCAGAGCCTGCGCTTCTCCGCCGTCGTCGGTGGCTCCAGCGCGACCACGGAGCCGTCCAGCGCCTGCGGCTCGCAGGTCTCCGGCCCGAGGATCCCCCCGGGTGGGATCCAGCGCATCGACCTGGAGATGCGGGTCGCGGACATGTCGGGCAGCCGGAGCATGGGGCAGACGGCGAACGTCAACCTGGAGCTCCACCTCGCGCAGGTGGTCGGGGAGGTGACGCGCGACCTCTGCACGACGCCGACGACCCCGGACGCCTGCTTGCCCGTGGTGGGGAACGGGTGCCCGGGCACCGTCGACGGCACGAAGTCGGCGGCGCCGGGAGCCCCGGTGCCCCCCGCGGTCGACGCGGGAGTGGCGGGGGAGGCGGGGCGCGCGCCCTCTGAGGGCGTCCGCGACGCCGGTGCCTTCGGCCTCGCCCTCGCGGCGTTCCTCCTCGGTGTGCTGCTGCTCGTGGCGCATCGACGGCGCGTGGACGCCCAGCCGGCGGCTGACCCCCGCTTGCGTTGAGTGGGAACGAGAACATGTTCTAGTCTGGGGGCATGACGGCCACCCCGGCGATCGACGGCTGGTTCACCACCGGCCCGGAGCCGACGCTGCTCGGCTCCCGGTGCGACGCGTGCGCGACGACCTTCTTCCCGCCGACCGGGTCGGAGGGCTTCTGCCGCAACCCCGGTTGCGCCGGCGAGTCCTTCACCGAGACCTCTCTGTCGCGTCGCGGCCGGGTCTGGTCCTACACCGACGCGCAGTACCAGCCCCCGCCGCCGTACATCCCGCCGACCGACCCGTTCGAGCCGTTCGCGCTGGCCGCGGTCGAGCTCGACGAAGGGATGGTCGTGCTGGGGCAGGTCGCCGCCGGCTACGGGGTGGGGGACCTGAGCGTCGGGACCGAGGTCGAGCTGGTCGTCGAGACGCTCTACACCGACGACACGGGTGAGCGATCGATCTGGCGCTGGCGCCCCGTCGCGGAGGCCGGCCGGTGAGCGGCGACGTCGCCGTCCTCGGGGTGGGCATGCACCCCTGGGGCAAGTGGGGCCGGTCGTTCGTCTCCTACGGCGTCCACGCCGCCCGCGCGGCCCTGGCCGACGCGGGTGTCTCGTGGCAGGACGTCGACCTGGTCGTGGGCGGCGAGACGGTCCGCAACGGGTACGCCGGCTACGTCGCCGGCGCCACCTTCGCCCAGGCGCTGGGCTGGAACGGCGCCAGTGTCGCGACGTCGTACGCCGCCTGCGCGACCGGCGCCCAGGCCCTCGACACCGCCCGCAGCCGGATCCGGGCGGGAAGCAGCCGGGTCGCGCTGGTCGTCGGCGCCGACACCACCCCGAAGGGGTTCCTGGCGCCCAACGCGGGGGAGCGGTGGGACGACCCGGACTGGCTGCGGTTCCGCCTGCTCGGGATGACCAACCCGGCGTACTTCGCGATGTACGCCCGGCGCCGGATGGACCTCTTCGGCGCGACCGTCGAGGACTTCGCGGCGGTGAAGGTCAAGAACGCCCGCCACGGCCTGGAGAACCCGAACGCGCGCTACCGCAAGGCGGTGA
This sequence comes from uncultured Actinomycetota bacterium, assembly GCA_963812345.1. GTDB lineage: Bacteria > Actinomycetota > Actinomycetes > Propionibacteriales > Nocardioidaceae > Nocardioides. The sequence continues at coordinate 232,394 of CAWEVA010000018.1, read as the reverse complement.
CCACCGAGGACGTGCTGGGCTCCGCGGTCGTCGCCGACCCGCTGCACCTGCTCGACATCTGCGCCACCTCCGACGGCGGCGCCGCCGTGGTGCTCACCAGCGTCGACCACGCGCGCGGGCTGGGCGCCACCGACCCGGTGCGGGTCGGCGCGGTCTCGACCGTCACCCCGACCTTCCCCAACACCGTCCTGGACATGCCCAACCTCTCCACCGACGCCGCGGGCGCGGGCGGGCAGCCGGAGACGACGTTCAAGGAGTCGATCGCCAAGGCGGCCTACGAGGAGGCCGGCGTCGACCCCTCCGACGTCGACCTGGCCGAGGTCTACGACCTGTCCACCGCTCTCGAGCTCGACTGGATGGAGGACCTGGCGCTGTGCAAGCCGGGGGAGGCCGAGTCGCTGCTGCGGGCCGGCGAGACCACCGTCGGTGGCCGGATCCCGGTCAACCCCTCCGGTGGGCTCGCCTGCTTCGGCGAGGCCGTGCCCGCCCAGGCGCTGGCCCAGGTCTGCGAGGTGACCTGGCAGCTCCGTGACCAGGCCACCGGCCGCCAGGTGGAGGGTGCCCGGGTCGGCATCACCGCCAACCAGGGTCTCTTCGGCCACGGCTCGTCGGTCCTGCTGACCAGATGAGCGCTGACCACATCGACTACGTGCTGGTCGACCGCCCGGTCCCCGAGGTCGCGGTCGTCACCCTGAACCGGCCGGACCGGATGAACGCGATGGCGTTCGACGTGATGGTGCCCTTCCGGGACGCACTCGTGGAGCTCGGCCACGACAACGCCATCCGGGCCGTGGTCCTCACCGGAGCCGGGGACGGCTTCTGCTCCGGCGCCGACCAGGAGTCGGCCGGGGTGCCACCCCACGTCGACGGACTCACCCGCCCGACCTACGCCCTGCGCTCCATGGAGCTGCTCGAGGACATCGTGCTCACGCTGCGGCGGCTGCACCAGCCGGTGATCGCCGCCGTCAACGGCGCGGCCATCGGCGGCGGTCTCTGCCTCGCCCTGGCCTGCGACCTGCGGCTCGCCGCCGCCACCGCGTACTTCCGCGCCGCCGGGATCAACAACGGCCTGACCGCCAGCGAGCTCGGCCTGAGCTTCCTGCTGCCGCGCGCCGTCGGCTCCACCAGGGCCGCCGACATCATGCTCACCGGCCGCGACGTGGGCGCCGAGGAGGCCGAGCGGATCGGCCTCGTCTCGTCGGTTCACGATGACGTCCTCACGGCCGCCGTCGAGACAGGCCGGCGGATCGCGCGGATGTCGCAGCCCGGCATCGAGCTGACCAAGAAGTCGCTCCACGCCGGCCTGGCCGCCACCTCGCTCGACACGTACCTGACCTCCGAGGGCCTCGGCCAGCTCTACCTCCGGCTGCTCACCGGCAACTTCGAGGAGGCGACCCTCGCCAGGCGCGAGGGCCGCGAGCCGAGGTTCACCGACGACCGCTGAGGGCTTGACCGCGCGGGCTAGCGTTCGAGGGGTGATGGCACCCTCGATCAGGACCTTCGGCGAGCTCCGCGAAAGCGGGCACGTCCACAAGCCGCTCCGGCAAGAGATCCGGGACAACCTGCTGGCGATGCTCGCCGCCGGCGAGGACCCGTGGCCGGGGCTCCACGGCTTCGACGACACCGTGATCCCCCAGCTCGAGCGGGCGCTGATCGCCGGTCATGACGTGGTGCTCCTCGGCGAGCGGGGCCAGGGCAAGACCCGGGTCCTGCGCACCCTGGTCGGGCTCCTCGACGAGTGGACGCCGGTGATCGCGGGTTCCGACCTCGGCGAGCACCCCTTCGAGCCGGTGACAGTCGGCAGCCGTCGCCGCGCGGCCGAGCTGGGCGACGACCTCCCGATCGCCTGGCGGCACCGCGAGGAGCGGTACGCCGAGAAGCTCGCCACCCCCGACACCTCGGTGGCCGACCTGATCGGCGACGTCGACCCGATGAAGGTCGCCGAGGGCCGCACCCTCGGTGACCCCGAGACCATCCACTTCGGCCTGATCCCGCGCAGTCACCGGGGGATCGTGGCGATCAACGAGCTGCCCGACCTCGCCGAGCGGATCCAGGTCGCGATGCTCAACGTGATGGAGGAGCGCGACATCCAGATCCGCGGCTACGTGCTCCGGCTGCCGCTCGACGTGCTGGTGGTGGCCAGCGCCAACCCGGAGGACTACACCAACCGCGGCCGGATCATCACCCCGCTGCAGGACCGGTTCGGTGCCGAGATCCGCACCCACTACCCGACCGAGCTCGAGGACGAGGTGGCGGTGATCCGGCAGGAGTCCCACCTCGCGTCCGAGGTGCCGGCGTACCTCCTGGAGATCCTGGCCCGCTTCACCAGCAACCTCCGCGAGTCCAGCAGCGTCGACCAGCGGTCGGGCGTGAGCGCCCGGTTCGCCATCGCCGGCGCCGAGACCATCGCCGCGGCCGCACTGCACCGGGCGACCACGCAGGGCGAGGACGAGGCGGTGGCCCGTGTGGTCGACCTCGAGACCGCTGTCGACGTGCTCGGCGGCAAGATCGAGTTCGAGACCGGTGAGGAGGGCCGCGAGCGGGAGATCCTCGACCACCTGCTGCGCACCGCCACCGCGGAGACGGTCCGCGGCCACCTCCGCGGCCTGGACTTCGCGCTGCTGGTCGAGGCGATCGAGGACGGCGCGGTCGTCACCACCGGCGACCAGGTCTCGGCGCGCGACTTCCTGGCCGGACTGCCCGTGCTCGGGGAGTCCGAGCTGTACGACGAGGTGTGCGACCGCCTCGGTGCCACCACCGACGGCACCCGCGCGAGCGCGATCGAGCTTGCCCTCGAAGGTCTCTACCTGGCCCGCAAGGTCAGCAAGGAGACCGGCGGCCGGGAGACCGTCTATGGCTAGGTCTCGACAGGCTCGACCACCGAAGGGCACGCGCTACGGGCGGTACGACGGCGGTCCCGACCCGCTCGCGCCCCCGGTCGACATCGCCGAGGCGCTCGACGCGATCGGGCAGGACGTGATGGCGGGCTACAGCCCCGAGCGGGCGATGCGGGAGTTCCTGCGCCGGGGCGGACGCGACCAGACCGGTCTCGACGACCTCGCCCGGCGGATCGCGGAGCGTCGTCGCGACCTGCTGTCGCGGCACAACCTCGATGGGACCATGCAGGAGGTGCGCGAGCTGCTCGACCGCGCGGTCCTCGAGGAGCGCAAGCAGCTGGCCCGCGACGTCGAGATGGACGACGCGGACCGGGCGTTCCGCGAGATGCAGCTGGAGAACCTCCCGGCCAGCACCGCGGCTGCGGTGAGCGAGCTGTCGTCGTACGACTGGAAGAGCCCGGAGGCGCGCGAGGCCTACGAGCAGATCAAGGACCTGCTCGGCCGGGAGCTGCTCGACCAGCGGTTCGCCGGCATGAAGCAGGCGCTGGAGAACGCCACCGACGAGGACCGGGCCGCGGTCAACGAGATGCTCTCCGACCTCAACGACCTGCTCGAGAAGCACCGCCAGGGGGTCGACACCCAGGCCGACTTCGAGGAGTTCATGCGCAAGCACGGCGACTTCTTCCCGGAGAACCCGCAGAACCTCGACGAGCTGCTCGACGCCCTCGCCCAGCGGTCGGCGGCCGCGCAGCGGATGCTCAACTCGATGACGCCCGAGCAGCGGGAGGAGCTGATGCAGCTCTCCGGCCAGGCGTTCGGCTCACCGGCCCTGATGGAGCAGCTGGCCCGGATGGACGCCAACCTCCAGGCCCTGCGGCCGGGGGAGGACTGGGGCGGCTCCGAGCGGTTCGACGGCGAGCAGGGCCTGGGCCTCGGCGACGGCACCGGCGCGCTGCAGGACCTCGCCGACCTCGATGACCTGGCCGACCAGCTCTCACAGTCCTACAGTGGAGCCCGGCTGGATGACGTCGACCTCGACAAGCTCGCCCGCCAGCTGGGCAACGAGGCCGCCGTCGACGCGCGCACCCTGCAGGAGCTCGAGCGCGCCCTGCGGGACGCCGGTCTCCTCAAGCGGGGGTCCGATGGCGAGCTGCGGCTCAGCCCCAAGGCGATGCGGCAGCTCGGCAAGGCGCTGCTGCGCGACGTGGCCAACCGGATGTCGGGCCGGCAGGGACAGCGCGACCTCCGTCAGGCGGGCGCGGCCGGTGAGCTGAGCGGGGCCACCCGTGAGTGGACGTTCGGCGACACCGAGCCGTGGGACGTGACGCGGACGGTCGGAAACGCGGTACGGAGGTCCGTCAGCGAGGGGGGTTTCGAGGCGGGTCTCGACACGCTCGCTGGCGCTCGCTACTCGACCAACGAGCGCACCGGAATCCCACGCGTGGACCTGTCCGTGGAGGACATCGAGGTTGCGGAGACCGAGGCCCGCACCCAGGCCGCGGTGGCACTGCTCGTCGACACGTCGTTCTCGATGGCCATGGACGGGCGCTGGGTGCCGATGAAGCGGACCGCGCTCGCGCTGCACACCCTGATCCGTTCCCGCTTCCGCGGCGACAACCTGCAGCTGATCGGGTTCGGGCGCCACGCCGAGGTGATGGAGATCGAGCAGCTCACCGCGCTCGACGCGATGTGGGACAAGGGAACCAACCTCCACCACGCCCTGCTGCTGGCCAACCGGCACTTCCGCAAGCACCCCAACGCCCAGCCGGTGCTGCTCATCGTCACCGACGGCGAACCGACCTCCCACCTCGAGCCGGACGGCGAGGTGATGTTCTCCTACCCACCGCATCCGCTGACGATCGCCTACGCCGTCCGTGAGCTCGACAACGCAGGGCGGCTGGGCGCCCAGACGACGTTCTTCCGGCTGGGAGAGGACCCGGGGCTGGCCCGGTTCGTCGACTCGATGGCCCGGCGGGTGGACGGGCGGGTCGTGGCCCCGGAGCTCGACGACCTCGGCGCAGCGGTCGTCGGCTCCTACCTCGGCGCGCGCGGGCACGGGCTGGGCCCGGGGCACTACGGCGACTGGTTCGGCGGCCGGGGGTTCTGGGTCGGCAGCTGACCCGGACCGGCGCTCAGGAGGCGAGCTGGGCCCAGACGACCGTGCCGTTCTCGTCGGCGTCGTACCCCCAGCTGTCAGCGAGGGCATCGATGATCGCCATGCCCCGGCCATCGATCGCATGGTCGTCGGGGGCGATCGTCGGCAGGGCGGCCTGGCCGTCGCCGGCGTCCTGGACCGAGATGCACACGAGGCCGGGCGACTCGTCCACCGAGACCCGGAAGGGTGAGCGTGCGTGGCGAACTGCGTTGGTGGCCAGCTCCGAGACGATGACGGTGGCGTCGTGGACCAGGTGGTCGGCGTCGAGTCGGCGCAGTGCGGTTACGACGAAGTTCCTGCTCGCCCTGACCGACTCGGTGACCGGAAGGAACATCCGGGACGGCCCGACGTGGTCGCCGTCCGGGACAGCGTGCTGCTTGCGGGCGTGGACGCTGGAGTGCTGGTCGCACACGGCGCGTACCTCGAGCAGGCTGCTGGTCTCGATCAGCGAGGCGGGGTAGCCGCACATGACCTCGAAGTCGAGCTTGGCGGCCAGGCCGTTCCACATCGCCTCGAGGACGATCGCTCCCTCGACGTCGCCGGCTTCCCAGAGCAGGCTGACCATCTCGCCGAACACCCGGACCGGCGCGCCGTCCGCACCGGCGTCGATCACGCACTGTCCGACCCCGGCCAGGAAGCGGTCAAGGTCGAGCCCGGAGCCGGTCGTGAACGATCGGAGGGTCTTCTTCGCGTCGAGGAGGATGAGATGACCGGCGACGGGAGGCTCGTCGGGGTCGAGGCCCATCGCACGCAGCGTCTCCAGGAGGGCCTTGCGGTGCTGGGAGGTGGCGACCACGACGGCCCGACCCTCCTGGTGGAGACCCTCGGCGACGAAGCCCGCCATCTCGTCCACGACGTCCTGGTCATGGACATAGAAGGACACCGCATGGGCATGCGGTTCCAAGGACAGTTGGTCCCCCACTCTTCGAGTGTGTGCCTCGCCCAACCGGAACGCAACGTCACGAGCGAGATTGCTCCGGATGCAGGATGCCGGCCAGCTCCTCGACCCCGTCGACCAGCCGGGTGCCCGGGCGCGCCCAGGCGGCATTGGCGTCGACGGCATGCACGGGTACGCCGACCGGCAGCGCGCCGCTTGCGACCAGCTCGTCGGCGAGGGCCTGGGACCCCGCCCGGTCGAAGCCGCACGGCGCCACCACGACCACCTCGGGGTCGGCCGCGTGGACCTGCTCCCAGGCGACCCGTCGCGACTGCTCGCCGGCGGTCCCGAGCAGCGGCTCGCCGCCGGCGGCCTCGATCATCTCCGGCACCCAGTGGCCCGGTGCGAACGGCGGGTCGGTCCACTCCAGCAGCATCACCCGCGGCCGAGCGCGGCCCGCCACGCGTCGCCGTACCGCTGACAGGCGCTCCCGCAGCCCCGCCACCAGCTCCGTGGCCTCGGCCTCGTGACCTGTCGCCTTGCCGAGGGTGCCGATCGAGTCGAACACCTCGTCCATGGTGTGCGGGTCGATGGTGAGCACCTCGGCGGTGCAGCCCAGGTGGGCCAGGGCGTCGTCCACCACCGACACGTCGACCGCGCAGACCGCGCAGAGGTCCTGGGTGACCACGAGGTCGGCGTCCAGTCCCGACAGCGCGCCCTCGTCGAGGTGGTAGAGGTCCTCGCCGCGCGACATCGCGGACGCCACGAACGCGTCGATCTGGGCCGGCGCCAGGCCCTCCGGCATCGCGGAGGTCGAGACGATGGTCCGGGACCGTGCCTCGAGTGGGTGGTCGCACTCGAACGTCACGCCCACCACGTCGTCGCCGGCGCCGATCGCGAACAGGATCTCGGTCGTCGAGGGCAGCAGGGACACGATGCGCACACCAGCACCCTACGATCCTGCGAGTGGACGACCCGACGCTGACCGTGCTCGCGCTGCTCGCCCTCGCGGCGATGGCCGCGGGGTTCGTGGACGCGGTCGTCGGTGGCAGCGGGCTGATCCAGATCCCGGCGCTGCTGCTGGGCCTGCCGGGCGCGAGCCCGGTGCAGGTGCTGGCGACCAACAAGCTCGCGTCGATCTGCGGTACGACGGTGAGCAGTGCGACGTACTTCCGCCGGGTCCGCCCCGACCCGAGGACCTTCGGTCCGCTGATGGTGGTCGCGTTCATCGGGTCGGTGCTGGGCGCGCTTGCCGCCTCGCTGATCCCGGCGTCGGCCTTCGACCCGATCGTGCTGGTGGTGCTGATCGTGGTCGGGGCCTACGTGCTGCTCAAGCCGCGGCTCGGGGAGGTGACGGCGCTTCGGTTCTCCGGGCACCGGCACACCGCGGCGGCGATGGTCACCGGGCTCGCCATCGGCTTCTACGACGGCGCCCTGGGGCCGGGAACGGGCAGCTTCTTCGTGTTCACGCTGGTCGGCCTGCTCGGCTACAACTTCCTCGACGCATCGGCGAAGGCGCGGCTGGCCAACTGGGCGACCAACCTCGCCGCCCTGTGCGTGTTCGTGCCGCAGGGTGCGGTGCTGTGGAAGGTCGGGCTGGTGATGGGCGTGAGCAACCTCGCCGGCGGGTACGTCGGCGCCCGCACCGCGGTCTCCCGCGGCACCCGCTTCGTGCGGGTGTTCTTCATCGTGGTGGTCTCCGCGTTCATCATCCGGATCGGCGGGGAAGTCCTGGGGTTCTGGGCGTGACCATGCGCGCGCTACATCTGCTTTGGCACGTGACACAGCAGATGTAGCCCGGCCCTTGCCCTCCGGGCGGGGAACCACGCAGGGTGGAGCGCGTGAAATGGATGACGGCGTTCCTCGACCTCCCGCGAGCCGATCTCGACCGGACCGTCCGGTTCTGGCGGGACGTGACCGGGTACGGGCTCTCCTCGACCAGAGGAGAGCGTGACCAGTTCGCCACCCTGGTGCCCCCCGAGGGCGAGTCGCACCTGCGCGTCCAGCGCCTGCGCGACGGCGGCCCCGGGGTCCACGTTGACCTGCACGTCGACGACGTTGGCGAGGCCGCCGACCGGGCGGTCCGGCTCGGTGCCCGGCGCGGGACCTCGCCGCACGGCGACGTCGCGACCATGAGATCTCCGGGTGGATTCACCTTCTGCTTCGTTCCCCACCACGGCGGTGAACCGGTCCGTCCAGCGGCATGGTCAAACGGTCACACCTCGCTGGTGGACCAGGTCTGCTTGGACATCCCGAGGGAGCAGCACCCGCGCGAGCTCACGTTCTGGCAGGAGCTGACCGGCTGGGAGCTCAGGCAAGTCTCTGGCGAGTTCCACCGCCTCGCCCGGCCCGATGGGATGCCGTTCCGGCTTCTCCTCCAGCTCCTGGGCGATGAGTCCGGACCGGTCCGCGCGCACCTCGACCTCGCCACCACAGACCGCGCCGCCGAGGTCAAGCGGCATGAGGGGCTGGGTGCCGAGCGAGTCGCGCGGCACGAGCACTTCACCGTGCTGCGGGACCCCGCGGACTCGCCGTACTGCGTGACCGACCGCGAGCCCGAAACCGGGACGCTGGACTAAATCTCGTTGGTCGAGCCCGTCGAGACCCCACTAGCGTGGCCACGTGAGCGAACCCACCGAACGCGCCAACCCTCGGATCGTCGCCGGGGAGGTCGAGAGCCTGCTGGCCTACCTGGACTACCAGCGCAACACCCTGCGCCGGAAGACCGAGGGCCTGACCCAGGCGCAGCAGGCCACCCGCCTCGAGCCGTCCACCCTGACCCTCGGCGGCCTGCTCAAGCACATGGCCCTGGTCGAGGACTGGTGGTTCAGCGTGGTCCTGCTCGACAACCCGGACGCCGAGCCGTGGCAGGGCCTGGACTGGGACGCCGACCCGGACTGGGAGTTCCGCACCGCCGCCGACGACAGCCCCGAGGAGCTGCGCCGGCTGCTCGACGACGCGGTCGCCGCCGCAGACAAGAACATCCGGCAGGTGCTCGACGCCGGCGGGCTGGACGCGCTGTCGGTCCGCGAGAGCCACCACGCCGAGGAGGGTCGCTTCAGCCTCCGCTGGATCCTGCTGCACATGATCGAGGAGTACGCCCGCCACAACGGCCACGCCGACCTGATCCGGGAGTCGATCGACGGGTCGACCGGCGAGTGACCATCCGGAACGCCACCGACGAGGACTGGCCGCGGATCTGGCCGATCTTCGACGCGACCGTGCAGGCAGGGGAGACCTACGCGTTCCCGGTGGACCTCACGATCGAGTCCGCGCGGGGCTGGTGGATGGAGCAGCCGCCCGGGCAGACCGTGGTCCTCGATGAGCACGACCGGATCCTCGGGACAGCGAAGATGGGCCCGAACCGCCCCGGCCACGGCGACCACATCGGCACCGCGTCGTTCATGGTCGCTCCCGAGGCGCGGGGTCGCGGCGTCGGGCGCGCCCTGGCGGAGTACGTCGTGCAGTGGCACCGCGACGAGGGCTACCGCGGCATCCAGTTCAACGCGGTGGTGGAGACCAACGTCGCCGCCGTACGCCTGTGGGAGGACCTCGGCTTCGCGATCGTCGGCACGGTGCCGGGTGCCTTCCGCTCACCCGAGCACGGGTACGTCGGCCTGCACGTGATGTTCCTGTCCCTGGCCTGAAGCGGGCGCGAGCTCGGGCGGAACTACTCCGGCCCGGGTGACTTCGGCACTACCGCCGCGACCTGCGTGGCAACTCCGTTCCGCCGTGTCCGGGAAACCGCAACGCCCGTTCGAGACCTTTCCGAGGCCGTGGCCGGGCCTGTCAGGCGAGGCCAAACCCCGGTGGTCGCGTGGCAGCGGGGGATCTACTGCCGGCCCATCCGGGCGAACGACCCGGGGAGCACCGCCCGCTCGGACCGGCACCGCTCCCGCTGAGCGTCGGCCGTCGCCACGGACGACCGGAGCAGCTCGACCACGTCACCGCGCGTCCGGTCGGGAGCGTCGTTCCAGTGGGTCAGGTCGAGGACATGGATCGCGCGCACCGGTGGTCCGGGACACCAGCGGACCGGCTGCCCGGCGTCCTCCCGCATGGTGTGCCAGATCAGGTCCAGAGCTCGTTGGACTGGCTGTGTTCGCACCGCCCCGGGTCCCCCGCCGGCCTGGACGACTGCGCCGACCAGGCAGGCGCCGGTCACCGGATGGTCCGTGGTCAGGCGGATCTCCGGCGCGGTGACCGCCCGGGTCCTGCCGCCCATGTCCACCGCGAACCAGGCACCCTGGACCCAGCCGCCGAGGACGATCTCGACGGCTTGCTCGAGCATGACGCGGATGGTGTGCAGCTGGGCGAGCTGGGCCGACAGCGCATCGACCCGCCGAAGTCGCTGCCGCGCGGCTCGTCGTTCGCGTCGCGAGAGAACCACGTCTCCACTGTGCTCCGCTCCTCGGGGGAGGACAAGCAGCAGATTGATCATTCGTTCACAGGCGACGTACAGGCTGGGGTCATGAGCAGAGCACAACTGGGGTTCGACGTCGAGACCGTGCTCAACCGCCGGGCGGTCCTGCGCGGGGTCGGTCTCGGCGCGGTCGGGATCGGGCTGGCGGCGTGCAGCAGCGACCCGGGAGGCGCTGACACGTCCGCACCGACGGCCGCGGCGACCGGGGAGATTCCGGACGAGACCGCGGGACCCTTTCCGGGCGACGGCTCGAACGGGCCTGACGTGCTGGAACAGAGCGGGATCGTCCGTAGTGACATTCGATCCAGCTTCGGCGGTGCGACCGGTACCGCCGAGGGGGTTCCGATGACCCTCGAGCTCACGATCAGTGACCTGGCCGACGGAGGTTCCGCCCTAGCCGGAACCGCGGTGTACGTGTGGCAATGCGACCGCGAGGGGCGATACTCGTTGTACTCCGAGGGCGCCCAGGAGCAGAACTACCTGCGAGGTGTGCAGGTGGCTGACGCAGACGGCATCGTGCGCTTCTCGAGCGTCTTTCCCGCCTGCTACCCCGGCCGCTGGCCGCACATCCACTTCGAGGTGTATCCCGACCGGGACAGCATCACCGACTCCACCAATGCGATCGCCACTTCTCAGGTGGCGCTGCCCGAGGCGACCTGTGATCAGGTGTACGCCACGACCGGATACGAGCAGTCGGTGTCAGGCCTCAGCGCGCTGAGCCTGGCCAACGACATCGTCTTCGGGGACGACGGCGGCGCACGCCAGCTCGGAACCGTCACTGGAAGCGTCGACGACGGCTACGTCGTCCGGTTGGCCGTGCGGGTCGACACCTCGGAATGAGAACCCTCTTATATTTCTCATCTTCGCCAATTGACGCGACGTTTGTGGCAAGTATGGACCGTAGCTGCTGGCGAGGCCGAGCCGTCCGAGGTGGGGCGTTGACGAGGATTCCTTTCCGGGAAGCACCTCCTGGCGGCTGACCAAAGGAGGACTCGTGAAGCCCAAGGCTCGCGTCCGAGGACGCACCTATTCAGAAATCAAGGGAGTACGCGGGACATCCGCCGCATTGGTGGCGCTGGCGCTGCTGTCGGCGTTCGCGGCTCCCGCTCAGGCGGCGAATGCCTACGTGTTCACGAAGGTGGTGGACAGCGTCGCCGATGACTTCAACCCGCAAACTCTCAGGATCAGCTGTCCCTCGATCAACACCCGAGGAGACATCGCCTTCAAGTCGGAGCGCGCGGCCGTCGACGGCATCCACCGAGCGGACGCCGGTGGAGGCCTGACGACCATCGCCGAGGTGGGCGCTGACAATGTAGCCATCCTCGCCAACGGCAACCCGTCGATGAATGACTCCGGTCAGGTCTCGTTCGGGGCAAGCTTGTCCGACGGCGGTCAGGCCATCCTGCGGGGAGACGGCACCACGTTGACGACGATCGCCAGAACCAGCAACCAGAGGAACAGGTTCGCTTCCCTCGGCCGGGAAACGTCGATCAACGACACCGGTGAGGTTGCGTTCGACGGTCAGCTCGGCTCCGGCGCAAGGGGTCTCTTCTCAGGAGCGGGCGGTGCTACCACCACCCACTACCTGAACACGGAGGATGTATCCGTGGACGGCAGCCCGGCCCGCTTCAACGCCACTTCAGATCGCCCCTCGATCAACGACCTCGGTGACATCGCGTTCCTGGATGAGATTCAGGGAACCTTCCGCCAGGACATCTTCAGGGGTCAGGAGGGAAGCTTCACGACGATTTCGGGTTCCAACCCGCCGTCGGCTGCTACGCCGCCCCTCCTCAACAATGGCGGAACCGTGGCCTGGCAGACGGAGTTCATCGATGAGACCGGATTCGCCGCCAGGGCGATCGTGAAGGACGACGACGGCGTGGGACCGGCCACGACGGTTGTCGACTCGTCGGGAGCGTTCAACATCTTCCATTCCTACGCCCTCAACAACACCGGGGCGGTTGCGTTCAGCGCCACTCTGGATGACGACAATCTCGGAATCCCTTCCATCTATGTCGGCCCCGACCCCAAGAAGGACCGGGTCATCGGGCCTGGTGACAAGCTGGATGGCGGGATCGTTGCCGGCGTCAATTTCTGCGAGGAGGGACTCAACGACTCGGGCCAGCTGGCGTTCATCGCCGAGATCGAGGATCGCAACGGCGACGTACGGGTAGGAGTATTCCGGGCCACACTCAGAAGCTGAGAAGGCGACGTTCAGGTCGTCTGAGCCCGTTACAGGCTTAGGGCGGTCCTGGAGGTCCGGGCGGCGGGCCTGGTGGGTCCGGTGGTCCGGGCGGCGGGCCTGGTGGGTCCGGTGGTCCGGGCGGCGGGCCTGGTGGGTCCGGTGGTCCGGGCGGCGGGCCTGGTGGGTCCGGTGGTCCGGGCGGCGGGCCGTGGTCCGGTGGTCGGGTCCGGTGGGTCCGGTGTCGGCGGGCCAGGTGGGTCCGGTGGTCCCGGTGGCGGGTCCGGTGGTCCCGGCGGCGGGCCAGGTGGATCTGGCGGGCCAGGCGGGTCGCAGCGGGGGTGGCACGGTGGCGGGTCGCAGCGCGGGTGGCACGGCGGCGGGTCGCAGCGCGGGTGGCACGGCGGCGGGTCGCAGCGGGGGTGGCACGGTGGCGGGTCGCAGCGGGGGTGGCACGGGTGAGGGTCGAACCGCTTGCGGTCGAGGATCGTGGCCTCGGCACGGAAGTCGTCCAGGGTCGCCCCTCTGACCTGGAACAGGCGGAGGAAGAAGGTCTCGTCGCGCTCGCGGCGCCGGTCCTTGAACGTCTCCACGCTGACCCAGGCGCGCTTGCTACCTGGGCGGAAGCTCCGCGAGCCCGACAGCTCTTCGTAGTCGCTGTCTCCCCGAGCGGTGCCGTCCTCGGTGAAGAAGTGGACGGTGACCCACCGGCGGCTGGACTTGGAGAGGTGCAGCTCGAACCTCGCGTCGTCACCCTCGAACACCGTGTCGTCGCCGACGAACAATCGTGGACGGGTCGGTGCCCGCAAGCCACCCTCGGCGCCGGAGGGCTCCTGGGTTCGCACGGCCGTCGCGGCGACCGCGGACGAGGGCAGCTGCACCACGCCAGAGGCGATGAGGCCGGCCACCAGCAGTGCACCTACTCGTGGTCGACTGCCCAGGTGCCCACTGGGGTATTTGCGCAACGTCCTGCCGAGACTCAGGACCGTGTCATGCATGACGGCCTTCTTGATCTCATGCCCCCGACGGGTCCATTCTTCGCCGCTCGGTTGATGATTCAAAGACACATCGGGGCCTGCCCGATGGGGCCATGGATCAGGTCGTCTCGGGGAACTTCACTCCGGTGTTCGCGTGGCAGCGGTAGCCGTAGGGGTTCTTCGCGAGGTACTGCTGGTGCACGTCCTCGGCGTAGTAGTACGTCGGCGCAGGCTTGATCTCCGTGGTGATCTCGCCGAGCCGGCGGCGCTTCAGCTCGGCGCCGTAGATCTCGGTCAGCTCGCGGGCGGTCTCCTCCTGCTCCGGCGTGGTGAAGTAGATCGCTGAGCGGTACTGCGTGCCGACGTCGTTGCCCTGGCGCATGCCCTGCGTCGGGTCGTGCATCTCGAAGAAGCGCTTCACCAGGTCGGCGTACGCCACGACCGACGGGTCGTAGACGATCCGGACCGCCTCGGTGTGGCCGGTGCGGCCCGAGCAGACCTCGTCGTACGACGGGTGCGGCGTCACCCCGCCGGCGTAACCGGCCGACGTCGACCACACCCCGGGCAGCTGCCAGTAGACCTCCTCGGCGCCCCAGAAGCAGCCGAGCCCGAAGATCGCGACCTCGTGGCCCTCGGGCACCTCGTCGGTGCGCACGGGTGCGTCCAGCACGACGTGGCGGTCGGCCAGGGGGAACGGCGACTCCGCGCGACCGGGCAGCGCCTCGTCGGTCGTCGGCAGGGTGGTCTTGTGGCGTCCGAACATGGATCCATGGTCGCAAACCGTGCCAAGTAGGGTCGGTGCCGTGAGCCAGAAACACGCCAACAAGTCCGGCTTCGAGACGCGGGCGATCCACGCGGGCTACGAGCCCGACCCGATGACCGGTGCGGTGATCCCGCCGATCTACGCGACCTCGACCTACAAGCAGGACGGCGTCGGCGGGCTGCGCGGGGGCTACGAGTACAGCCGCTCCGCCAACCCGACCCGCACCGCCCTCGAGGGCAACATCGCGGCGCTGGAGGAGGGGGAGCGCGGCTTCGCGTTCGCCTCCGGGCTGGCCGCCGAGGACACCCTGGTCCGCGCCACCTGCCGGCCCGGCGACCACGCGGTGATCCCCGACGACGCGTACGGCGGCACGTTCCGGCTCTTCGACAAGGTCGAGCAGGTCTGGGGCCTCGAGCACAGCCCGGCGCCGGTCTCCGACGTCGACGCCGTCCGCGCGGCGATCCGGCCGGGCCAGACGAAGCTGGTCTGGATCGAGACGCCCACCAACCCGCTGCTGAACATCGGCGACATCGAGGCGCTGGCCGTGGTGGCCCACGAGGCCGGGGCCCTGCTGGTGGTCGACAACACCTTCGCGTCGCCGTACCTCCAGCAGCCGCTGACCCTGGGCGCCGACGTGGTGGTCCACTCGACGACGAAGTACTGCGGCGGCCACTCCGACGTCATCGGCGGCGCGCTCGTCGTGCGCGACCACGACCTGGCCGAGCAGCTGACCTTCCACCAGAACGCCATGGGCGCGGTGGCCGGGCCGTTCGACTCCTGGCTGGTGCTGCGCGGCCTGAAGACCCTGGGCATCCGGATGGACCGGCACTGCGACAACGCCGAGCGGATCGTGGCCTTCCTCTCCGGCCACGCCGCCGTCAGCGAGGTGATCTACCCCGGCCTCCCCGAACACCCCGGGCACGACGTGGCCGCGAAGCAGATGAAGCGCTTCGGCGGAATGGTGTCCTTCCGGTGCGCCGGCGGTGAGGAGCAGGCGCTGGCGGTGTGCGAGCGGTCCGAGGTCTTCACCCTCGGTGAGTCCCTCGGCGGTGTGGAGTCCCTGATCGAGCACCCCGGGCGGATGACCCACGCGAGCGTCGCCGGCACCGACCTCGAGGTGCCGGCCGACCTGGTCCGGCTCAGTGTCGGGATCGAGACCGCCGACGACCTGATCGCCGACCTCGACCGTGCCCTGGGCTGAGACGACGTCATCTGCGTCGACTTCGGCTCCACTTTCACCAAGGCCGCCCTGGTCGACCTCGTGGAGGGCCGGATCGTGGCCTCGGCGTCGCACCCGACCACCATCGGCACCGACGTCCTCGACGGGTACGACGCCTGCGTCGCCGCCCTGATCGGGCAGGACCCGCGGGCGGCCGACTCCGAAGTGCTCGCCTGCTCCAGCGCCGGCGGTGGCCTGCGGATCGCCGTGGTCGGCAACGAGGAGCTGGTGACCGCCGAGGCCGGTCGCCGGGTCGCGCTCTCCAGCGGCGGCAAGGTCGTCCAGGTGATCGCGGTGTCGGGTCGTGTGCCTGAGAACGACCCATGGGGAGTCCTCAGGCACACGACCCGACCGGACGTGGTGCTGCTGACCGGCGGCACCGACGGCGGCAATGCCGAGCCGATCCGCGACGCGGCCCAGGCCCTGGTCGACAGCGGCTGGAGCGGCCCGGTCGTCGTGGCCGGCAACGTCGACGCCCGCGACGACGTGGGGAGCATCCTCGGCACCGTCCCGCACGTGCTGGCCGACAACGTGGTGCCCCGGATCGGGGTGCTGGCGCCCGAGTCGGCGCGCGCCGCGATCCGCGAGATGTTCCTGGCCCACGTGATCGGCGGCAAGCACCTGAGCAGCCGAGCCGACCCCAGGACCGGCCTGGGGTTCACCGACATGGTCCGGGGCGCCACGCCCGACGTGGTCCTCACCGCGGTCGAGCTCCTCGCTCGCGGCCTCGACGCCGAGCACCCCGGCGTCGGCGACGTCGTGGTCGTCGACGTGGGCGGCGCGACCACCGACGTGCACAGCGTCGTCGAGCTGGACCCCGAGGCTGGGTCAACCGAGATGGGCGGGCTGTCACGCGAGGTGGTGGCCACCACGCCGGTGACCCGGACCGTCGAGGGGGACCTCGGCATGCGCTGGTCGGCGACCTCCACCGTCGCGGAGGCGGGGCTGGGCGACCTGGCCGAGGCGGCGGAGCACCGGCGCACCGACCCCGACTACCTGCCCGACACCGACCACGAGACCGAGATCGACGAAGCCATCGCGGCGGCCGCCGCCGGGCTCGCGCTGCGCCGGCACGCCGGCCGCTCCCGGGTCGTGGTCAGTCCCGAGGGCCGGGTCGTCGAGCGCTCCGGCAAGGACCTGCGCGAGGTCGACCTGCTCGTGTGCTCGGGCGGGGTGTTCCGCAACGGACGACCCGGGGTCGCCGAGCGGGCACTCGACGGAAGCACCGGTGCCGACGTCGAGGGCGGCTGGCAGCTCCCGCGAGCAGCCCCGGGTCGTGGTCGACCACGACTACGTGCTGGCCGCCGCCGGGCTGCTCGCGGGCCGACACCCGCAGGCGGCGTACCGGCTGGTGACACGTCTCACATAGCCTGTCGCCGTGAGCAAAGAGGGGCGTCTCCGCGAACGCCTGACCCAGCAGTTCGCCCAGCAGTGGGCGACGGCGCGCGAGGAACGACGTCCCAGCCCCGAGCCCGCTCCCATCCCCACCGGCCCGTCGAACCTCGCGCCGGCGCAGGTGCCCTGGGGCGTCGACCTGGCCGCGGCGTGGGCCTGGCGGTTCCTGGTGATCGTGGCGGCGGGCTACCTCATCGCCCGGGTCCTCGGCTTCTTCGCGGTGATCACCCTGCCGCTCGTCATCGCCCTGCTGATCGCCGCCCTGGTCACCCCGGTGGTGGCCGCTCTCCACGCGATCGGGGTGCCCCGGCGACTGGCCGCGGCTTTCGTGGTCATCGGGGGCATCGCGTTCATCGCCGCCCTGCTCAGCTTCGCCGGGCAGCAGGTCGCCCAGGGTGCAGCCGACCTGGCCGACCAGGTGGTCAGGGGGCTCGAGGAGATCAGGGACTGGCTCCAGAACGGGCCGCTCAACGCCAGCGACTCGCAGATCAACGACGTCATCCAGAGCGCCCAGGAGGCGATCACCGAGCAGTCCCGCGAAGGCGGGGCGCTCAGCCAGGTCACCGAGGTCGGTACGGCGGTCGGACACGTGGTCGCCGGGTTCTTCATCGTCCTGTTCTCCACGTTCTTCTTCCTCGCCGACGGCGAACGCATCTGGGCCTGGACGGTCCGCCTCGCGCCCCGTGCCGCCCGCGAGCACGTCGACGGGTCCGGCCGGGTCGCCTGGGTCTCGCTGACCCAGTTCGTCCGGGCCACCGTGCTCGTGGCCGCGGTGGACGCGATCGGCATCATGATCGTGGCGGCGGTCCTGGGGGTTCCGTTCGTGCTGGCGATCGGCGTGCTCGTCTTCCTCGGCGCGTTCGTGCCGATGATCGGCGCCACCATCGCCGGGACGGTGGCGGTCCTGGTCGCGCTGGTCGCCCAGGGGCCGATCACCGCGCTGTTCATGCTCGGCGGCGTGATCGCGGTCCAGCAGCTCGAGGGCCACGTCCTGCAGCCGTTCCTGATGGGCCGTTTCGTCCGGGTCCATCCGCTCGGCGTGATCGTGGCCATCGGCTGCGGCGTGCTGGTCGCCGGGATCGCCGGCGCCCTGGTCGCCGTCCCGCTGGCCGCGGCCGGCAACGCCGTGGTCCAGCACCTCGCCGGCGACACCGAGGTCGGGGAGGACGATCCCGACGAGGCTCTCGAGGAAGACATCGAAGAGGTGGATGCCGACGCACCACCGGTCCCACCGGAAGGAAGGCCGAGTGACTGAGGTGCCGCGCGTGACGCTGGCCGACATCGAGGCGGCCGCGGAGCTGCTCCAGGGGGTCGCCATCCGGACCCCGATGGAGGACTCACGATGGTTGTCCTCCCTCGCGGGAGGGCCGGTCGCACTCAAGTGCGAGAACCTCCAGCGCACCGGGTCCTTCAAGATCCGCGGGGCCTACGTCCGGATCTCCCAGCTCTCCGAGGCCGAGCGGGCCAACGGTGTCGTGGCCGCATCGGCGGGCAACCACGCCCAGGGCGTCGCCCTCGCCGCCCAGCTGCTGGGCATCAAGTCCACCGTGTTCATGCCCGAGGGGGCGCCGATCCCCAAGGAGAAGGCCACCCGGGCGTACGGCGCCGACGTGGTCTTCGAGACCGGGCACCTGGAGCACGCGCTGGCCGCCGCCGAGGCCTTCGCCGAGGAGACCGGCGCGGTGCTGATCCACCCCTTCGACCACGTCGACATCGTGGCCGGCCAGGGCACCGCCGGCCTCGAGATCCTGGAGCAGGCCCCCGACGCGCAGACCCTGCTCGTCCCCACCGGGGGCGGCGGGCTGCTGGCCGGGATCGCGATCGCGGTCAAGGCGACCCGGCCCGATGTGCGCGTCATCGGGGTGCAGGCCGAGGCTGCCGCGGCCTATCCCGCGTCGCTCGAGTCGGGCGCCCCGGTGCGGCTGGACTCGATGAAGACGATGGCCGACGGCATCGCCGTGGGCCTGCCGGGGGAGATCACCTTCGCGGCGGTCCGCGAGTACGTCGACGACATCGTCACCGTCTCCGAGGAGTCCATGTCACGGGCCCTCCTGGCGCTGGTCGAGCGGGCGAAGATGATCGTCGAGCCGGCCGGCGCAGCCGCGGTCGCGGCCCTGCTCGACGACCCCACGGCGTACGCCACGCCCTCGGTCGCGGTGCTGTCGGGCGGCAACATCGACCCGCTGCTCCTCGGCAAGGTGATCCGGCACGGCCTCGCCGCGGCGGGCCGCTACCTCTACCTGCGGGTGTGCATCCCCGACCTGCCGGGCGGGCTCGCGAGGCTGCTGGCGGAGGTGGGGGAGACCGGCGGCAACGTCCTCGACGTCACCCACGAACGGATCTCGCCGCTGCTGCACCTCGACGAGGTCGAGGTGCGGATCCAGATGGAGACCCGCGGCGAACCGCACGCCGAGCAGGTCCTCACCCGGCTGCGCGAGCGGGGCTACCGCATCTTCGAGTGATCAGGCCCCAAAGATCAGAACCAGCTGATCAGGCCTTGTAGGGCACCGCGTCCAGGATCTCGACCCGCTGCTCGCTGCCGTTGGGCGCGGTGTAGCTCACCGTGTCGCCCTTGCGGGAGCCGAGGATCGCCGAGCCCATCGCCGACTGGGGCGAGTAGACCGTCAAGCCCTCGGGCTCGATCTCGCGGGCACCGAGGAGGAACTTCTCGGCCTCGTCGTCGGCGTCACCGGCGAACTTGTAGGTCACCACCATGCCCGGCTCGACGATGCCGTCGTCCGGAGGAGTCTCGCCGACCTCGGCGTGGCGCAGCATGTTCTCGAGCTGACGGATCCGGGCCTCGATCTTGCCCTGCTCGTCCTTCGCCGCGTGGTAGGCGCCGTTCTCCTTCAGGTCGCCCTCGTCGCGCGCGCTGCTGATCCGGTCGATGACCTCCTGCCGGCGAGGACCCTTGAGGTCCTCGAGCTCCGTGTGGAGCTTGTCGTAGGCGTCCTGGGTCAGCCAGACAGTGCTCTGCTCGCTCGACTGCGTCATTGCTTCTCCTGCGGTGAGGTGATGGGTATGACGTGTCACACCCACGTGCTCGTTGGGGTTCGGGTGGTCCGTGCCGGCTCATGACCGGTGTCGCCCGGTCGGCCTGGCGGGCCGGGGTAATCGAACCAGCCTAACAACTCGCGCCCGCCGATGCAGATCGGCGGAGTCAGCGCGGCCGCTGCTGGTCGTCCGTCGTGCAGCCGACCGCCTCGACGCTGGTCGCCAGGCGCTCGGTGCGGATCTGCCGTTCGAGCACGGTGCCGTCCTCGAGATCGGACGCCCGCACCTCGAAGTGCAGCTCGCCGACGACCGTGTGGTCCTCGGCGGTCGCGCGCAGCAGGCAGGTGGCGACGACGTCCTCGTCGTCGAGCCGCACGTCGACGCGGGCCGTCACGGCGTGCTCGCCCACGGGGTCCCAGGTGATGAGCTCTGAGGTGACGTCGGGATCGCTCCGGTCCAGCGCCGCCCACCCCAGCCAGCCCAGGAACGCCGCAGCCACCACGACGACCACCGTGACCAGTGCGCGACGCGCGACCGGTGACGGGGTGCCGTACCTGTCGGTCAGGCTGTCCTGCTGGCTCACCCCTTCATCTTTCCTCCTAGACTCGCGCCATGCCGCAGCACCCCCGCGCCAGCGCCGCGATCGCCCGCGTGCGGGCTACCGCCTGATGCACGTGCACGCCCACCCCGACGACGAGTCCAGCAAGGGTGCCGCCTCCACCGCGAGGTACGTCGCCGAAGGCGTCG
This sequence comes from uncultured Actinomycetota bacterium, assembly GCA_963812345.1. Classification (GTDB taxonomy): domain Bacteria; phylum Actinomycetota; class Actinomycetes; order Propionibacteriales; family Nocardioidaceae; genus Nocardioides. The sequence continues at coordinate 211,828 of CAWEVA010000018.1, read as the reverse complement.
ACGTCCACGTCGTCACCTGCACGGGCGGGGAGCGCGGGTCGATCCTCAACCCGAAGATGGAACGCCCCGACATCGAGGCCAACATCACCGAGGTGCGCCGCCAGGAGATGGAGCGGGCCCGCGACATCCTCGGCGTCCGGCAGGACTGGCTGGGCTTCGTCGACTCGGGCTGGCCCGAGGGCGACCCCAAGCCGCCGCTCCCCGAGGGGTGCTTCGCGACCCTTCCGGTCGAGGAGGCGGCCGCGCCCGCTCGTGCGGCTGATGCGCAGCTTCCGGCCCCACGTCGTGACGACGTACGACGAGCGCGGCGGCTACCCCCACCCCGACCACGTCATGTGCCACAAGGTGTCCGTGGCGGCGTTCGAGGCGGCCGGCGACCCCGACCGCTACCCCGAGCTGGGGGAGCCGTGGCAGCCGCTCAAGCTCTACTACCACCACGGCTTCAACCGTCCCCGGACCCAGGCGCTGCACGACGAGATGCTGCGGCACGGGCTCGAGTCGCCCTACGCCGAGCGGCTGGAGAAGTGGCAGCCCGAGCCGGAGTGGGACGCCCGGATCACCACGAAGGTGCCGTGCTCCGACTACTTCGGCGTGCGCGACCAGGCGCTGATGGCGCACGCCACCCAGATCGACCCGGACGGGCCGTGGTTCGCGGTCCCGCACGAGATCCAGGCGGCCGTGTGGCCGACGGAGGACTTCGAGCTGGTGGTCAGCCACGTCGAGTCCCCGACCCCGGAGGACGACCTCTTCGCCGGCATCCCCCATCCGGACGGGCAACGCCCCGCCTGAGAGGATGGCGGCATGGCGCTCCCAGACCTCGTAACGCTCCTCGCCGACCAGGCTCCCGAGCCCGAGGACGTCACCGCAGGCTGGACCGCCCTCGTGGTGTTCCTGCTGCTGATCGCGGCCGTCGTGTTCCTGGGGTTCAGCCTGGTCAAGCAGCTGCGCAAGGCACAGGCCGCGAAGGACGCCGGCGTCTACGGCGACGATCCCGACGAGCCGGACGAGGCCTCAGGGACGCCGTAGCCGCACCAGGCAGTCGTACGCCGTCCGCTCCGTCTCCCCGCCGTGCTCATCGGCCGCGGCCACGACCCGTTCGACCCGCCCGGCCAGGACGATCTCGAGGTCCTCGCCGGCCACGTCCGCCAGCACGTCCTCCGCGGTGTGCAGCACGCTCGCGTCCTGCGGTCCGCCGGTGCCCTCGGTGAGGTTGGTGACGTCGTGGCCGACCAGCAGGAAGGTGCCGCCCGACCGCAGGGCGGCGAAGCCGCGGCGTACCGCCTCGCGTCGCTCGTGCGTCGGCAGCTGGAGGTAGGCGATCACGACCAGGTCGTAGGAGTCCGCTCGGGTCCAGGTCGTCGCGTCGGCGCAGATCCACTCGATGGTCCCGGTGGTCGAGGCTGTCGAGACCCCGGCCAGGGTGCGACCCTTGTCGAGGGCCACCTGCGAGAAGTCCACTGCGGTGACGTCCCAGCCGCGCCGGGCCAGCCAGATCGCGTTCCGGCCCTCGCCGGCGGCCAGGTCCAGCGCCCGGCCGGATGGCAGGTCCGCGCACTCCGCCTCGACGAACTGGTTGGGCCCGACCGACCAGACCAGCTCGCTCGCGGCGTACCGCTCGTCCCAGGCCTCCGCGTCCACACCTTCGATTGAAGCAAACCGGGCAACTACGGTGGTGTGCGATGACCAATCGACTCGCAGGCGCCACGTCGCCCTACCTCCTCCAGCACGCCGACAACCCGGTCGACTGGTGGGAGTGGGGGCGAGGACGCGTTCGCGGAGGCGCGCGAGCGTGACGTGCCGGTGTTGCTGAGCGTCGGGTACGCCGCCTGCCACTGGTGCCACGTGATGGCACACGAATCCTTCGAGGACGACGCCACCGCGGCCTACCTCAACGAGCACTTCGTCAGCATCAAGGTCGACCGCGAGGAGCGCCCCGACGTCGACGCCGTCTACATGGACGCGACCACCGCGATGACTGGGCACGGCGGGTGGCCGATGACGTGCGTGCTCGACCACGACGGCAACCCGTTCTTCGCCGGCACCTACTTCCCCGACCAGCCGCGGCACGGGCAGCCGGCGTTCCGGCAGGTGCTCGAGGCGCTGGCCGACGCGTGGCAGAACCGCGGCGACGACGTACGCCGCGTGACCGGCAACCTGCGCGACCACCTGCGTCGTCAGGCCTCCCTTCCCTCGGGCAGCCTCGACCGGGAGGTCCTCGACGGCGCGGTCGCGCTGCTGGAGAAGGAGTACGACGCCGAGCGCGGCGGCTTCGGGGGTGCCCCGAAGTTCCCGCCGTCCATGGTGCTGGAGTTCCTGCTCCGGCACGGCTCCGAGCGCGCCATGGCGATGGCGGCCGGGACCCTGGAGGCGATGGCCCGCGGCGGGATCCACGACCAGCTCGGCGGCGGCTTCGCCCGCTACAGCGTCGATGCCGACTGGGTGGTGCCGCACTTCGAGAAGATGCTCTACGACAACGCCCAGCTGCTGCGGGTCTACGCCGAGTGGAGTACCGACGTCGGGGTGTGGGCGGCCGAGGGCATCGCCGACTTCCTCCTCGGGGAGCTCCGGACACCCGAGGGCGGCTTCGCCTCGGCCCTCGACGCCGACTCCGAGGGCGCCGAGGGCACGTTCTACGTCTGGACGCCGCAGCAGCTCGTCGAGGTGCTCGGCCCCGACGACGGGCCGTGGGCGGCCCGCCTGCTGTCGGTGACCGACGCCGGCACGTTCGAGCACGGCACCTCCACCCTCCAGCTGCGTGAGGACCCCGACGACCTCGAGCGCTGGTTCGACTGCCAGCGGCGGCTGCGCGAGGCACGCGAACACCGGGAGCGACCCGCCCGCGACGACAAGGTGGTCGCGGCCTGGAACGGCCTGGCCATCAGCGGTCTCTGCGTCGCCGGCACCCGGCTGGGCCGATCCTCGGGCTCCCGGCGTACGTCGACGCCGCCGTCGCGGCCGGGGAGCTGCTGCTGCGGACTCACGTCGTCGACGGTCGACTGCGCCGGGTCTCCCGGGACGGCGTCGTGGGCTCTCCGGCCGGGGTGCTGGAGGACTACGGCTGTGTCGCGGCCGGCTTCCTCGACCTCGTCCAGGCCACCGGCGACGCCCGCTGGCTCGGCCCGGCCGGTGACCTCCTCGACGTCGCCCTCGACCACTTCCGAGCCGACGACGGCGGCTTCCACGACACCGCGGACGACGCCGAGGCCCTGGTGGCCCGGCCCCGCGACCCGTCCGACAACGCCAGCCCGTCCGGATTGTCCGCGACGGTCCACGCGCTGGCGACGTACTCCGCCCTCACCGGCTCCGGGCGGCACCGGCAGGCAGCGGAGGAGGCGCTGGCGACGACGCGGGCGCTCGCCGAGCGGGCTCCCCGATTCGCGGGCTGGTCCCTCGCCGCGGCCGAGGCCATGCTCGACGGACCGCTCGAGATCGCGGTCGTGGGCCGGCCCGGCCCGGACCGCAGCGCCCTCGAGGACCGGGCCCGCCGGGTGCCGGGTGCGGTGGTCGTCGTCAGCGACGGGCCGCGCGACGACATCCCGCTGCTGACGGGCCGGACCGCGGTGGAGGGCCGCCCAGCGGCCTACGTGTGTCGGCAGCAGGTGTGCGAGCGTCCGGTGACCGATGCTGCTGACCTAGGCTGGACCCAGGCCGAGGAGGGGGAGTTGAGATGACCGACCAGGAACAGACGAAGCCGTCCACCCCCGCGAGCGGCACCGACCCACTCCGCGGCTCCCGCACCAGCACGACCTGGGTCGCCGTGATCGGGCTGGTGGTGCTGCTGGTGCTCCTCGTGATCTTCATCGGCCAGAACACCCAGAGCGTCCGCGTCTCCTTCTTCGGCTGGTCGGGCCTGGCGCCGCTGGCCGTCGCGCTCCTGATCGCCGCCACCGGTGGCATGGTGGTCGCAGTCATCGCCGGCGCACTGCGGATCCTGCAGCTGCGGCGCCGGGTGCGGCGCGAGCGCTGACTCGACCCGCGCTAGCGCGGGCGCCGGTACGTGACGTACGCGTAGACCATCATCGCCCCGCACAGCAGACCGGACACGATCAGCGTGACTCCGGCCGCCCAGCCGCCCAGCAGCCACCACCGTTCCGCGACCGGCCACCAACCCGGTGCCGAGGGCCGGATCCCCCAGAGGATGCCGGCGCCGATCAGCCACAGGACCCCGAAGGTCGAGAGCAGGATCCGCGGCCAGGTCTGGACCCCGTCGGCCGCAGCCTTGACCGCGCGCTCCTTCACCGGCTCCACCCGCCGCTCGGCCCAGGTGTACTGCTGGGAGAGCAGCACGAGGCCCGCGAAGAGGGCGAGCAGCCCGGGCCCGGGCAGCACGAGCGCCGCGATGCCGCCGATCACGAGCGACCAGCCCAGCACCTCGAGGAAGACCCGCCTGACCGCGCGCATGCGGGTGGGTCAGCGCAGGGAGTACGTCGCCAGCGAGACGCCGACGTAGTGGGTGACGAAGGCGAGGATCGTGAAGGTGTGGAAGACCTCGTGGAAGCCGAACCACGTCGGCCACGGGTCGGGCCGCCGGAAGCCGTAGACAACGCCGCCGAGGGTGTAGAGGATGCCGCCGACCCCCACGAGCACGAGCGCGGCGACGCCGGTCGCCGATCCCGATCCGGGAGACTCCTTCCGCGAACTGCGGGAGGAAGAAAAGCGCGGCCCACCCCAGCGCGAAGTAGATCGGGACGTGGAGCCAACGCGGAGCGTCGACCCAGAACACGCGGAAGAGGACCCCGAGGACCGCACCGGTCCACACCGTCGCCAGCAGCACGACCTGGTCCGTGCCGTCGAGGAAGATCAGGGTGAACGGGGTGTAGGACCCGGCGATGAGGATGAAGATGTTGGAGTGGTCGAACCTCCGCAGCAGCGTCCAGGTGCGGGGTGACCAGGTGCCGCGGTGGTAGACCGCGGAGACGGTGAACAGGATCAGCGCCGAGGCCACGAACACGCTCGAGCCGATCCGGGTCGTCCCGGTGGGGGAGAGCGCGATCAGCACGATCCCGGCGGCGACCGTGAGGGGGACGACCCCCAGGTGGAGCCAGCCACGGAGCTTCGGCTTGACCTCGGCGAGCGTCTCGGAGACGTTCTCGACGACATGGTCGAAACCGGAGCGGATGGCGTTGTTCATCCCCCGGAACCTACCCGACAACTGCGTGGCCGGAAACCTCAACGCGGCGAAGGTCACCCGATCTCCGGCCCGAGGCACGGCAGTAGCATCGGAGGCGTGACGGACTGGAAGAGCGGGATCAGACGGATGCTCTATCCCGCCTACGAGTCACGCATGGTCAAGGCGCTCCCGGCCGACCAGATCCCCCAGCACGTCGGCGTCATGCTCGACGGCAACCGGCGCTGGGCGCGGGCGGTCGGCGCCGACACCGCGCACGGCTACCAGGCCGGCGCCGCCAACATCGAGCCGCTGCTCGACTGGTGCGAGGAGGTGGGCGTCAAGGTCGTCACCCTCTGGCTGCTGTCCACCGACAACCTCAACCGGCCGCCCGACCAGCTCGCCGGGCTGCTGTCGATCATCGAGGGGGCCGTGGCCACGCTCGCCGAGGCCGGCCGCTGGCGGCTGCATCCCGTCGGGGCGCTGGACCTGCTGCCGGCGTCCACCGCGGCCAAGCTGAAGGCGGCCGAGGACGCCACCCAGGACGCCCCGGGGCTGCTCGTCAACGTCGCCGTGGGGTACGGCGGCCGCCGCGAGATCGCGGACGCCGTCCGGGCGCTCCTCCACGAGCAGGCCAGCAAGGGGATGACCCTGGAGGAGCTCGCCGAGGTGATCGACGTCGAGCACATCGCCGAGCACCTCTACACCAAGGGCCAGCCCGACCCCGACCTGGTGATCCGCACGTCGGGGGAGCAGCGGCTCGGCGGGTTCCTGCTCTGGCAGAGCGCCCACAGCGAGTTCTACTTCTGCGAGGCCTACTGGCCCGACTTCCGCCGGGTCGACTTCCTGCGCGCGATCCGGGCGTACGCCCAGCGGGAGCGCCGGTTCGGTTCCTGAGGTGAACCAGTCACCCTCCCGTCACCCCTCGTTCGGGCGTGTCGAGGGGGGTAGCGGGCCGGGGCGGCGTACTTTCCGTCGTAACGACGAGTGGGGAAGCTCGTCGGAACGGGAGGTGTCACATCGTGCCGTCCACGGCGAAGAAGTCGAAAACCACCAGCGCCGCCACACCGTCCGCCCGCACGTTCGTGCTCGACACGAGCGTCCTGCTGGCCGACCCCGGAGCGCTGAGGCGGTTCCACGAGCACGAGGTGGTGCTGCCCGTGGTGGTCATCACCGAGCTCGAGGGCAAGCGGCACCATCCAGAGCTGGGCTTCTTCGCGCGTACGGCGCTGCGCATGCTCGACGAGCTGCGGATCACCCACGGCCGCCTCGACGAGCCGGTGCCGGTGGGCGACGAGGGCGGGTCGATCCGGGTCGAGCTCAACCACACCGACGCTGACTCGCTTCCGTCCGGATTCCGGCTCGGCGACAACGACACCCGGATCCTCGCGGTCGCGCGCAACCTCGCCAACGAGGGCCACGCGGTCACCCTGGTCTCCAAGGACCTGCCGCTGCGGATCAAGGCGTCCGCGGTCGGCCTCGACGCCGAGGAGTACCGCGCCGAGGCCGGGCTCAAGGGCAGCGACTCCGACGCCGGCTACACCGGCATGGCAGAGCTCGACGTCACCTCGGGCGACCTCGACGAGCTGTACGACGACGGCTCCCTCGACCTCGAAGCCGCCCGCGAGCTGCCGTGCCACTCCGGCCTGGTCCTCCTCTCGGACCGCGGGACCGCCCTGGGCAGGGTCGGAGCCGACAAGCAGGTCCACCTGGTCCGCGGTGACCGCGACGTGTTCGGCATCCACGGCCGGTCGGCCGAGCAGCGGGTCGCCCTCGAGATGCTGCTCGACCCGGAGGTCGGCATCGTCTCCCTGGGCGGCCGCGCCGGCACCGGCAAGTCCGCGCTGGCCCTGTGCGCCGGGCTCGAGGCGGTCATGGAGCGGCGCCAGCACAAGAAGGTCGTCGTGTTCCGCCCGCTGTTCGCGGTCGGGGGCCAGGAGCTGGGGTACCTCCCCGGCTCGGAGTCGGAGAAGATGTCGCCCTGGGCGCAGGCGGTCTTCGACACCCTCGGTGCCCTCACCTCCCCGGACGTCATCGACGAGGTGCTCGACCGCGGCATGCTCGAGGTCCTTCCGCTCACGCACATCCGGGGCCGGTCGCTGCACGACGCGTTCGTGATCGTCGACGAGGCCCAGTCCCTGGAGCGCAACGTCCTGCTGACCGTGCTCTCGCGGATCGGCGCCAACTCCAAGGTGGTGCTCACCCACGACGTCGCCCAGCGCGACAACCTGCGCGTGGGGCGCCACGACGGGATCGTGGCCGTGGTCGAGAAGCTCAAGGGACACCCGTTGTTCGCCCACGTCACGCTCACCCGCTCGGAGCGATCGCCGATCGCCGCCCTGGTGACGGAGATGCTGGAGAACGTCACGCTCTGACTGGGTGTGAGCAGGCTCGCCCTCCCATATGCCGCCATCGGCTTGCATGGCCCGTAAGCCGTCCTGCAGGGTGGCTCCTTGAACGTGAACTGGGTGTGTCCCCGGCCGGTTCGGCCGAACCCCACCCGCGCCGTCTACCACTCCGCGAGTTTCCCCGTATGCCCCACACATCTGGCAAGCACGTCCCGAAGCACCGTCAGGCGAAGCACCGCAAGTCCCGTTCGTCGGTCCTCGCCACGCGCGCGCCCCGCAGGGTGCTGCGCAACACGGTGATGCTGTCCTCGGTCGCCGTTGCGGCGACCGCCGGTGTCGTCACGACCGGGGTCGCCTCGAGCCCTGTGACGTTGGGCACCGCCTCCAAGCGCGTCAGCGTGCCCGAGCCCACCGAAGAGCCCACCGACGAGCGCACCGAGGCCCTCCGTGCCTCCACCCCGCTCTCGCGGTCCGGGGGCCGCAAGGACGCCGACGGGGCCAAGGGCAAGACCCCCAAGGCCCCCGAGAGCCAGTCCGAGGAGGACCTCAGCGACGCCGATCCCCGCGAGATCGGCCTGGCGCTGCTCCCTGAGTACGGCTTCTCCACCGACCAGTTCTCCTGCCTCGACGCCCTCTACGTCAGCGAGAGCGACTGGCGGGTGGATGCCGACAACCCCACCTCGTCGGCGTACGGAATCCCGCAGGCGATGACCTCGATGCACGACCTCCCGTCGGGCTACTACACCGACGCCGAGGTGCAGATCCGCTGGGGCCTGGAGTACATCAAGGACTCCTACGGCACGCCGTGCAGCGCCTGGGAGTTCAAGCAGAGCAACAACTGGTACTGAGCCACCCGCGGAGCTAGCGCGCCACGAACACCGTGACCTCGCCGGCGTACTCCCGCGGACCCTCGAACTCCGGCAGGTCCCACGCGACCTCCTCCGGCCACGAGCGCAGGTAGGCCAGCGCGGTCGCGTGGTCGGGGAAGACGGCCCGGGGGCGCAGATCCTCGCGGTGCACCTCGTCGAAGTGGCGCCGCAGCGCCTCCTCGCCGTTCTGGGTGCTGAACTGGGTGACCGCCGGACCGTCGCCGGCCTCCCGCCGCAGGTCGGCCACGTGCTCGTCGCCGTTGGTGACGGCCAGGAACCGGCCGCCCGGCCGCAGCACCCGGCGTACCTGCGCGAGGGTCCGATCCAGATCGGGCACGTGGTAGAGCATCCACATTGCGATGACCAGGTCGTACGACGCATCCGCGAACGGGAGGTCGGTGGCGTCGGCCACCTGCGCCACGACGCCGCGGGCCGCTGTCAGCGCGACGAATCGCTGCGACTGGTCGGTCGCCACCACCGTTGCGTCGGGGTGCTCGGCGGCCAGCCGCTCCGCGAACGCCCCGGTGCCGCACCCGATCTCGAGGATGTCGCGGGCGCCGGACGCGCGGGCCACGGCGAGCGCGATCTGGGTCGGGTCGCGGCCGTCGGCCGCCGGCTGCCAGACCGCCCGCCGAGTCTCCAGGGGGTCCTCGCGCGAGTACTGGGCGCGGACCTGCTCCGGGTCGTTCAGGCTCACGGGTGGGTCATGGACGCCAGGTCGAGGGCCTCGTCCAGCTGCTCCTCGGTGAGCTCCCCACGCTCGACGAACCCCATCGCGATCACCGTCTCGCGGATCGTGGCCCCGTCGGCCAGGGCCTGCTTCGCGACCTTGGCCGCGTTCTCGTAGCCGATGTAGCGGTTGAGCGGGGTCACCACCGAGGGCGACGACGCGGCGTAGGCGCGCATCCGCTCGGCGTTCGCGGTGATGCCGTCGACGCAGCGCTCGGCGAGGAGGGTGCTCGAGGTGGACAGCAGCCGGATCGACTCCAGCACGTTGCGGGCGATCACCGGCAGCATCACGTTGAGCTCGAAGTTGCCGCTCGCCCCGGCCCACGCCACGGTGGCGTCGTTCCCGACCACCTGCGCGCAGACCATCAAGGTGGCCTCCGGGAGCACCGGGTTGACCTTGCCGGGCATGATGCTCGACCCGGGCTGCAGGTCGGGCAGGTGGATCTCGGCCAGGCCGGTGGTGGGTCCGCTGGACATCCAGCGCAGGTCGTTGCAGATCTTCGTCACGCCGACCGCGATCGTGCGCAGCACGCCACTGAGCTCCACCAGGGAGTCACGGGTGCCCTGCGCCTCGAAGTGGTCGCGGGCCTCGGTGAACTCCTGGCCGGTCACGGCGGCCAGCTCCTCGATCACCCGCGCCGCGAACCCGGGCGGGGTGTTGATGCCGGTGCCGACCGCGGTGCCGCCCAGCGGGAGCTCCCGCACCCGGGGGAGTACGCCGTCGAGCCGCTCCCGCGCGTAGCGCACGGTGGCGGCGTACCCGCCGAACTCCTGCCCGAGCATCACCGGGGTGGCGTCCATCAGGTGCGTGCGGCCCGACTTCACCAGGTCGGCGAACTCCCCGGCCTTGCCCTCGAGGCTCCGCTGCAGGGTCGCCAGGGCCGGGATCAGCTGGTCGACGACGGCCAGCGTGGCCGCGACGTGGATCGACGTGGGGAAGGTGTCGTTGCTGGACTGGCTGGCGTTGACGTGGTCGTTGGGGTGGACGTCACCGCCGTCGGCGGCCACCACGCCGGCGATGACCTCGTTCATGTTCATGTTCGAGCTGGTGCCCGACCCGGTCTGGAAGACGTCGATCGGGAACTGGTCGTCGTACTCGCCGTCGGCGATCCGGCGCGCAGCCCCCGCGATGGCCTCGGCCTGCTCCTTGGTGATCACCTCGAGCTCGCCGTTGACCTTGGCGGCGGCGCCCTTGATCAGCGCCAGGGCATGGACGTGGCTCGACTCGAGCGGTGTCCCGCTGATCGGGAAGTTCTCGACCGCGCGCTGGGTCTGGGCCCGCCAGAGGGCGTCCGCCGGGACCCGGACCTCGCCGAGGGAGTCGTGTTCGATGCGGTACTCCTGCTGTTCGCTCACTCCGCAGAGGCTACTGCGCCGACACGTGCCACGTGCAGCCAGTACTTCTCCTCGCGGTCCTGCAGGGTGACGTCGTACCCGGCGGTCTCGGCGTTGCCGAACACCTGCTCCAGGGTGGCCTCCAGCTCGGGCGACGCGTCGGCGGACCAGATCGCCATGGCACCGCCCGGGCGCAGGATCCGCCGCACCTCGGTGAGGAACGGCGGCCGGTAGAGCGCGGCGTTGTGCTCGTGCACGAGGTTTCCGGGGCCGTTGTCGACGTCGAGCAGCACCAGGTCGTACGACGCGTCGGACACCTCACCGACTGCGGGCCCGATGTCGGCCACGACCGGGTTGGCCCGCTCGTCGGCCAGCATCGCCGGGCCGTGCGGGATCGTCCCGTCCCGCATCCACTCCACCAGCGCCGGCTCGATCTCGACCACCGAGCACCGTTCGACCCGCATGTCGCCCAGCACCCGGTGCATGGTGTAGCCGAGCCCGAGTCCGCCGACGAGCACGTCGCGTGGCTCCGCCACCAGGGCGAGCGCGGCGTCCGCGAGCGCCTGCTCGGTGCTGGTCTCCAGCGTGTCCATCACGAACACGCCGTTGGCCCGCAGCTCCAGCACGGAGGGTCCACCGTTCTCCTGCCGCTCCCGCAGCACCAGCTCGCCGCGCTCGGACTCGGCGCGCGCGATCTCGACGTACTCCATGCGGTCCATCGTCGCTGACGCTGGCCGGCGTGTCGGGCAGGAGGTCTGGGCGAGCCGGAGCCTGCCGGTGTATAAACGCGAGTAAGTCAATCGACAAATGAGAGATTGTGAAGATCCAACGCAAGGCGGCGTCTGCAATCGTCGCCGCCCTCACCGCGGCCCACGCCGGTGGGCTGCGGCCTCGGCTGTCGGGCAGAATCGAGCCATGGTTCGCTCGATGGTCGCCGGGCTGCTCCTGCTGCTCGCGGGGTGCGCGGAGAGCTCTCCGGAGCCGGCACCGACGGCCGATTCCTCCGAAGCCTCCGAGTCGCCCGTTGCCGACTCCCCGAGCGAGCAGTCGGCCTCGCCGGAGCCATCGGCACGGCCCGGTACCCGGATCATCGTGCGTCCCAGCGACTACGGACCGATGCTGTTCGACGCTCGCGGCCAGGCGATCTATCTCTTCGACCGCGAGGCCACCCCGAAGCCGCGCTGCTACGACGCCTGTGCCGAGGCGTGGCCTCCGGTGCTCACCGAGGGCGACCCGGTCGCCGCCGGACACGCGCGTCCCGGGCTGCTGGGGACCACGCGACGCTCCGACGGCGCCAGACAGGTGACCTACGGCGGGCACCCGCTCTACTTCTACGCGCACGAGGAACCCGGCCAGGTCCTTTGCCACGACATCGAGGAGTTCGGCGGGCGGTGGCTGGTCGTGACCCCGGCAGGGGACGCCGCGCCACATTGAGACGCGGCGCCGGACGGCTCAGCCGAAAATCTCGCCGAGCCAACTCTCCTTGCGCTTGCGGGGATAACCCTGCTGGTGACCGTGGTCGCGCTGCTGGTACTGCTGCTGGGGCGGTGCCGCTGGTGGAGCGGCCTGCGCGTACGACCGCTCGATGATCTTGTCGAGCTCGCCGCGGTCCAGCCACACGCCGCGGCAGGTCGGGCAGTAGTCGATCTCGATGCCACTGCGCTCGCTCATCACGAGCGTGGCTCCGTCGGTGGGGCACTCCATGGCGGCCTCCTGTCGTTTGTCGTACTCAACGTACGACGGGGGGCGAAGCCCACGCACGTCAGGCGGTCAGCGCGTTCCCGAGGAACACCAGGGTGGCGAAGCTGCCGGCCAGCGCCCCGCCGTAGCACAGGAGCGCGACCAGGCCCTTGTGCTTGACCTGGAGGCCGTCGTAGAGCGTGTACCGGAACCGGTGGGCGGCGTGGATCAGGATCACCGGGAAGATGCCCAGCAGGACCAGGAAGGTCAGCGGGTGACCGACCACGGCGGCGATCTGGGCGTGGTCGGGCGGGTCGATCCAGCCCAGCGGGAAGGCCAGCGCGAACAGGAAGGCCAGCACCGGCAGGAACACCGCGGCGATCACGCCGCCGCCACTGAACGCCAGCCACAGGAAGGGATAGATCCGGAACTTCATTCGTGGGGTGCTCATCGCGTCACCAGCCAGTACACGAAGGCCGAGACCACGGCCAGCCCGGCGTACTGGGCGCCGATGATCGCCGCGGCCGGCACCCGGCGGCCTCGCACGCTGACGACCATCGCCTGCGGCGTGAGCGAGAACCACGTGACCGTGTGCAGGAGCACGAACCCGAAGGCGACCAGGTTCACCGCCACCAGCCAGGGCGAGGCGGCCCGGTCGAGGAAGTCGGCGTACGCCGCCTCGCCGCGGCTCACCGCGCGGATGAAGAGCAGCAGGTAGAAGACCAGCCAGGCGATGAACAGGCTGCTCAGCTCGCGCATCACGAACAGGAAGTAGGTGCGCTTCCGGGTCCACCACCAGACCGAGATTGGTCGCCGGTAGAGCAGGTCGCTCGCCTGTTCCGACTGAGTCATGGCTGCAGCGCCCTCGGTAGGAGGAACGCCTTGACCGACTGCTGGGCAGCCTTGAGCTTGTAGCGCTGGATGGCGCCGGCCGGGTCGACGTGCTTGGGGCAGACCCGCGTGCACTCTCCGACGAACGTGCAGCCGTAGACGCCCTCGTGCTCGATCAGCACGTCGAGCCGCTCGCGGGCGCCCTGGTCGCGGGAGTCGAGGTCGTAGCGCTCGGCAAGCGCGATCGCCGCGGGTCCGACGAAGTCCGGGTCGAGCCCGTAGACCGGGCAAGCGGCGTAGCAGAGCATGCAGTTGATGCACATGCTGAACTGCTTGTAGGCGTCGAGCTCCTCCGGCGTCTGGAGGTACTCCCCGTCGTCCACCGACTGCTCCTCGTCGCGGATGATCCACGGCTTGACCCGGGGCAGCTTCTCCATGAAGTCCTCGATGTCGACGACCAGGTCACGTGCGATCGGGAAGTTGCCGAGCGGCTCCACCCGCACCGGGCCGGGGGCGTAGTCGGACAGGAACGTCGCGCACGTCAGTCGGGGCTCGCCCTCGACGTTCATGCCGCAGCTGCCGCAGATGCCCATCCGGCACGACCAGCGGAATGCCAGGGTGGTGTCGATGTCGCTCTTCACGTGGTTGAGCGCGTCGAGGACGGTCCACTCCTCCCGGAGCGGCACGTCGTAGTCCTGCCACGACGGCTCCAGGTCCTTGTCCGGCCGGTAGCGGGTCACCCGCAGGCTGATCTGGTCGTCCATGCGTCACCTCCCGTAGACCCGTTCGCCCGGAGGCCACCGGGTGATCGTCACCGGCAGCTTCTCCACCCGGGGCGTGCCGTCGTCGTCGCGGTGGTTGAGCTGGTGGGCGAGGAACCGCTCGTCGTCGCGGGCGGGGAAGTCCGTGCGCTGGTGGGCGCCGCGCGACTCCTCGCGCTGCAGCGCCGACGCGAGCATGCACTCGGCGATGTCGAGCATGTTGGCGGCCTCGAGGGCCCCGACCAGCTCGGTGTTCCAGCTCCGGCTGGTGTCGCGGACCCCCACCTTGGGCAGCCGGTCCTGGAGCCCCCTCAGGAGGTCCGCGCCCTTCGCCAGCGCCTCGCCGGTGCGGTAGATCCCGGCCGCCTCCTCCATCGTGTCCTGCATCTCGGTGCGGATCGACGCGACCGAGTCGTCGCGCGGCACCTCGTCCATCACGCTCTCGATCCGGCGCACCTCGTCGGAGACCTGGGCCGCGATCGTCGAGGACGGCGGCGCGGCGGACCCGGCGTACTCCGCGGCGGCCGCGCCGGCCCGGGCGCCGAAGACGAGGCACTCGGGCAGCGAGTTGGAGCCGAGCCGGTTGGCGCCGTTGATGCTCACGCACGCGGTCTCGCCGGCGGCGAAGAGACCGGCCAGCGGGGTCGCGCCGTCGCCGTCGGTCGAGACCCCGCCCATCATGTAGTGGACGACGGGGCGGACCGGGATCAGGTCGGTGACCGGGTCGATGCGTTCGTACTTCAGGCACAGCTCGCGCACGAACGGCAGCTTGGTGTCGATCAGCTTCGCGCCGAGGTGGCGCAGGTCGAGGTGGACGACGTCGCCGTACGGCGAGTCGACGGTGCGGCCCTTCTCCTGCTCGTGGATGAACGCCTGGGAGAGACGGTCGCGTGGGCCGAGCTCCATGCTGCGCAGCTCGGGCGTGGGGGTCGGCTTGCCGAGGTCGTAGTCCTGCAGGTAGCGGTAGCCGTCCTTGTTGAGCAGCCACGCGCCCTCGGCGCGGGTGGCCTCGGTGATCAGGATGCCGGTGAACGGCAGCCCGGTCGGGTGGTACTGCACGAACTCCATGTCCTTCAGCGGCGCGCCCGCGCGGTAGGCCAGGGCCATGCCGTCGCCGGTGTTGATGTTGGCGTTCGTCGTGAACGGGAAGACCTTGCCGCAGCCACCCGTCGCGAGGATGACCGCCTTCGCGGTGATCGCCTCGATCCGTCCGGTGCGCAGCTCGACCGCCACCACGCCCTGCACCCGACCGTCGTCGACCAGCAGCCGGGTCACGAACCACTCGTCGTAGCGCTGGACCGCGCCGAACTTGAGGGAGGTCTGGAACAGCGCGTGCAGCATGTGGAAGCCGGTCTTGTCCGCGGCGAACCAGGTGCGCTTCTTCTTCATCCCGCCGAACGCGCGGACCGCGACGTGGCCGTCCGGCTGCCGGCTCCAGGGGCAGCCCCAGTGCTCGAGCCGGAGCAGCTCGCGCGGCGCCTCGTGCACGAACGCCTCGATCGCGTCCTGGTCGCCCAGCCAGTCGCTGCCGGAGATCGTGTCGTAGATGTGCTCCTCGATGGTGTCGCCCTCGGCGATGACGCCGGCCGCGCCGCCCTCGGCGGAGACCGTGTGGCTGCGCATCGGGTAGACCTTGGACACCACCGCCACATCCAGGTCGGGGCGGGTCTCGGCGACGGCGATGGCCGCGCGCAGGCCGGCAGCACCCCCACCCACCAGGAGAACGTCGTGCGTGCCGGCTGTCGGGGGGTCACTCACCCCGGAACTCCTCGTCCACCAACACCTTGCCGTGATGGTTCACGACCATGTGGTGGACGCTGCCGTCGTGGAACTCCTCCCGGTGGCTCTGGCACCCGCACTCGAAGCGCAGGTCCTCGGTCACGAGGCCATGCATGTCCTCGCTCACGAACTGCTCACCCCAGCGCTGCTTGCCACAGGGTGCGACCCGGGCTTCGAAGGTAGTGATGGTTGCGGTCACGGGCCACCTCCTCGGCAGGGGGCCCGGAGCTGTGACCCCACGTCAAGATTCCTCCATCCGGAACGGTTTGTGAAGTGACCTTCGGTCCCGCACCGGTCCCCGGGCATATGTCGCGCTCTTGACGGTCGTTGGAGACGGTCAATACGTTGCCGGGATGGACCTGCTGCCGTCCGTCCACGTCGACACGTTCTGCCGCGACCACCTGCCGCCGGCCGATCAGTGGCCGGAGCTGCGGTTCGACCTTCCGGAGCTCGCCTACCCCGAGCGGCTGAACTGCGCGACTGCGCTGCTCGACGACGTCATCGCCGAGCACGGCGGTGACCGGCCCTGCCTCCACGCGCCCGGCGCCGACACCTGGTCCTACGA
Organism: uncultured Actinomycetota bacterium; assembly: GCA_963812345.1. GTDB lineage: Bacteria > Actinomycetota > Actinomycetes > Propionibacteriales > Nocardioidaceae > Nocardioides. The sequence goes on along the minus strand of CAWEVA010000018.1, from coordinate 195,824 downwards.
CGACCTGCTGGCCGCCGCGAACCGGATCGCCCACGCCCTGGTCGAGGACCTCGGCATCGTCCCCGGCAACCGGGTGCTGCTGCGCGGTCCCAACAACCAGTGGCTCACCGCCTGCTGGTTCGGCGTGCTGAAGACCGGCGCGGTGGCCGTGACCACGATGCCGCTGCTGCGCCCGGGTGAGCTGGCCACGATCCACGAGATCGCGCGGATCGACCTGGCGCTGGTCGACGAGCGGTTCCTTTCGGGAACGGAGGATCTGGGCGTGCGGGTCGTGCCGTTCGGTGGCTCCACCGGGTTGTCCGAACTCGCGGCGGACAAGCCGGCGTCGTACGACGACGTGGCGACCTCCTCCGACGACGTGGCGCTGCTCGCCTTCACCTCCGGCACCACCGGGCGGCCGAAGGCGACCATGCACTTCCACCGCGACGTGCTGGCGATCTGCGACACCTTCTCCCGCCACGTGCTCGCGGCCGTCGCCCGACGACGTGTTCACGGGAACGCCGCCGTACGCCTTCACGTTCGGGCTCGGCGGCGTGCTGCTCTTCCCGCTCCACGCGGGCGCGTCGACCGTGCTGGTCGAGAAGGCCACGCCGCCGGAGCTGGCCCGGATCATCGACGAGTTCGGGGTGACGACGTGCTTCACCGCCCCGACTGCCTACAAGGCGATGCTCGCGGCCGGGGCCACGCTGCCGTCGCTGAAGGCTGCGGTCTCGGCGGGCGAGCACCTGCCGGCCGCGACGTGGGAGGCGTTCCGCGAAGCGACCGGGGTGCGGATCATCGACGGGATCGGGGCGACCGAGATGTTGCACATCTTCATCTCCGCGGCCGGTGACGACATCCGGCCCGGCTCGACCGGCCGGGCCGTGCCGGGCTTCACCGCCACCGTGCTCGACGAGCACGGTGCCGAGGCGGCTCCCGGCGAGCCCGGGCGGCTCGCGGTGAAGGGCCCGACCGGTTGCCGCTACCTCGCCGACCCACGGCAAGAGACTTATGTGAAGAACGGCTGGAACATCACCGGCGACACGTTCAGCCGAGACGAGGACGGCTACTTCTGGTACCACGCCCGCAGCGACGACATGATCATCTCCTCGGGCTACAACATCGCCGCCCCGGAGGTGGAGGAGGCGCTGCTCAAGCACCCCGAGGTCGCGGAGTGCGCGGTGGTCGGCGTACCCGACGAGGCGCGGGGCTCGGTGGTGAAGGCGTACGTCGTGCTCACCGACGCGTCCCTCGGCACGCCGGAGAAGGTGCACGAGCTGCAGGACTTCGCCAAGGCCGAGATCGCGCCGTACAAGTACCCCCGTGCCCTCGAGTTCGTCGACGACCTTCCGCGCACCGCCACCGGCAAGCTGCAGCGGTTCCGGCTGCGTGACGACTCCTGACGCCGTGGACGCTGAATCCGTTGAGATGGCGCCGCGGCAGCTGATCCTGTCGCTCTACGGCCTCTACGCCCGCGAGGAGGGCAACTGGCTCTCGGTCGCCTCGCTGATCGCGCTCATGGCCGACCTCGGTACCGACTCCGCGGCCGTCCGGTCGTCGGTGTCGCGGCTGAAGCGGCGTGGCGTCCTCGAGGCGGCGCGCCGGGACGGCCAGGCCGGCTATGCGCTCTCGGCCGACTCGCTGGAGGTGCTGCGTGAGGGTGACCACCGGATCTGGTCGCGACCCCGGGCCACCGCCGCCGACGGCTGGCTGGTGCTGGTCTTCTCGGTGCCGGAGTCGGAGCGGGAGCGCCGGCACGCGCTGCGGTCGCTGCTTGGCGCGGTTGGGCTTCGGGACGGCCGCGCCGGGCGTCTGGGTCGCCCCCGCCACGCTGTACGACGAGACGGTGCGGGCCCTGGACCGGGACGGGCTGACGGCGTACACCGAGATGTTCCGCGGCGACTATCTCGGAGCCGGCGACGTGGCGGCGCGGATCGGGGAGTGGTGGGACCTGACCGCGCTGACCGCGCTCTACTCCGACTTCTGTCGGGCCTACCGCCCAGTCGCCCGCCGTCGTTCCGCGGTGTCCCCGGCCGCCGCGTTCGCGGCATACGTCCCCATGCTGACCGCGTGGCGGCGGTTGCCGTACCTCGACCCCGGCCTGCCGCTCGAACACCTGCCACCCGACTGGCCGGGCATCGAGGCCGCCGAGCTGTTCGCCTCGCTGGACTCCCGCCTGCGCGAGGACGCGCACACCCACGCGCACGCGATCGTGCATGCCCGATGAGTGCCGCCGGCGGTGTCCTGTCCGGATCGCCGCCGGGCGCGCCGAAGCCGAGTACGGTCCCTCGGCCTCGGTTCACTACGAATGGTCGTGGAGTCCGATGGGGTTCAAGTGCACCTACGACGACGGGCGACAGCGCACCTCCCTCTGGTTCTGAAGGGACGCCTCAAGGAGCGGGCAGTAGCTCCTCGAGCTGCGGGTCGTAGCAGACCAACCCCAGATCGTGCGCAATCCCGGCGAGGACGTCCCTTGCGTAATCGGCGCCCTGAAACGTCATGGGAAGGTAGATGAGGTCGCCGATGGCCCCCTCGATCAGGGGGGCGGACGCCCACGGACACTCGTCACCAGAATGCTCAGTCGCCTCCGGGAAGCGAGCGAGCGCGGCCTCGACGAATCTGCGGATGGTGGGACTGGCCGGTGGTGGGCCACCGGCTTGGTCAAAAGCGTCCTCCATGGCATCCATCCGGCGCTCGAATTCGGCGATGGCAGCGGCCGCACTCGCCGGCGTATGTCCCTCCCACACGGCCAGGTCGTATGTCATGGCCTCGATCTTGGCAGAACTGAGCTCGGCCAAGCGCTTTCACTCAACACATGTATTCGGAGCGATGATGAGTGTGCGCTTCTGCTCAATGCGGTAACGGGGAGAGCAGCACCACGGGCTGCGCATCCCCTTGCGGGCAGCCGCGCACATCGCGGCATGTGAGTGCGTTTCGCGGCCATGCCCTGCGCGACCCGGCAAACTGTGCGAGTGGATGCATCGAAGGCGATCGAGGCGGTGCTCGCTGAGGTGCTGAAGCCTCGTGGGTTCCGGAAGCGGGCGCGGAACTGGTTCCGGACATCAGACGCGGGCGAGTACCAACTCGTCAATCTGCAGAAGTCGTCGTGGGGTGGCGGGGACTGTTATCTCAATCTCGGCTGGGATCCGACCGTCAAAGCGGGCGACTTCCTTCCCGAGAACCAGTGCATGGCTCGGATCCGCGCTGAGCGCGCGGACGTGATCCCGCCGATTCGCATGCTTCGGTCGGACGGAGAGTCGGTCCTCGAAGTGCCCGGCATCAGCCTCCTACATCGAGACATGTCCGAACGCTTCACGGACGACGACTATCGCAACCAGATCCGGGAGATCGTGGCCCGGCCTGTGGCGGATCTCTTGGATCGGACCCCATCGGTCACGGACCTGGTGGCCCTGTTCACGCGACATCCGGGGCACGCAACAGTGCGTCTGCGCGACCATCTCCGCCTCTACGGTCACGAACTCCCGACCAACCGCTGAGACGGATCGCGGCGTGGTCGGAATCCGCCCCTGACAGCGGCAGATCCGGGCGTCCCGACCACGCTCGATCTCACCCGAGTTGGGTGAGCCTCTCGGTCGGCCGCGTAGGCAAGTTGGTGGTGTCCAAGGTGTGCGGCGACGGCCCGGCCTACCCGGGCACCTGCACTGCTTCGGGGCGGGTGCCCGCAAACCCGAGGAGAACCGACATGAGCGCTGGACGCTACATCTTCAGGGGCGCGGCGACGGCCGCGGAGCAGGACCCGATGGCGGCTCGGGTGCCCGGTCAGGCACTCAGCCGGCGCAGGATGCTGGCCGGTGCGATGACCTCGGTTGGTGCCGTTGCGCTGGCCGCCTGTGCCGATTCCAGCAGCGGCGGTGACGCCAGCGGAGCGACCGAGGACCCGGCGGATGACGCCGAGACGCTGGTCGTGGCTCACCGAGATGCCCACCAGCTGTGGAACGACAGGGACCTGGAGACCTTCATCCCGACGTTCATGCCGGTCATTCACTACCTGGAGGTTGCGTCCGGCCACGAGATAAGCGATCCCGATGAGATGATCGAGTTCGCGAGCAAGTGGTTCAAAGCCGCCCCCGACGCGAAGCTCTCGGGCGTCTACTGGTTCTCCGGGACCAGCGGGGATCAGCTCGGAGACGCCCCCAAGGCGGTGCATCCGGAGGTGGCCGGGGACACCTGGACCGTGGGCATGTGCACCTTGACGGGCACCCAAACCGGGCCGCTCCCGGATGGCCAAGCGCCCACCAACAAGCCGTTCAGCCTCGAACTCGCTGAGTTCATCGCCTGGCGAAAGGATCCCCCGTCCTCCGACAGCGTTGCCCCGCCGTGGAAGGCGACCGGTGGCGCGATGTACTTCAACATCCTCTCTCTGGCAGAGCAGCTCGGCCTCGACACGCCGCCGGACCTCCCGGTTGGGATCTGATCACCAAACCGTGCCTCAGCGGCCCTTCGCCGTCGTGCGTGCTCCAGGTGCCACGAGTCGATGTCGGTCGCGCTGACTGCGGCCTGGCCAGTTGTTCAGTTGCGCTCGATCCAAGCTCGTCATCGGCAGGAGCGAGCGGACAGCGGCTGTGAGCGTGCACTTCTGGCGCGTCACACTGGGGAGGTGTCCGACAACTCCGACGCCGGACACCCGCGCGCGGGTCGAGGCGGACTGGTGCGATCGCGTCATTGTTCCTAAGGGGGGCGGCGGGGATAGTGAGAGGGGAGCGGCGGTGCCGCCGGGCGCTGCCTTCGAGCCGAGGGGTCGCTATGCATGCCCGCTCCACGACGATCTCCGGCAGGCCCGAAGCGGTAAACGAGGGTATTGCCTTCGTACGCGACGAAGTGCAGCCGGCCGTCACTGCGCTGGACGGATGCCTGGGTCTGTCGCTGGTGGTCGACCGAATGAAAGGTCGCTGCATCGCCACCAGTGCCTGGGAGACCGAGCATTCGATGGTCCTCGCAGGTGACGAGGTGATGCCCCTTCGGGCCCGGCTTGGGGACATCCTGGGCGGCGAGCCTGCGGTGGACCAGTGGGAGATCGCCCTCATGCGCCGCGCCCAACGGGCTGGCGAAGGTGCCTGTTGCCGGATCATCTGGTCCAGGCCCGCGGAGGTCCACATCCACCTGCTGATCGAGCGGTTCCGGAGCCCCCTGCTCCGGGTGATCGAGGCGGCCGACGGCTTCTGCAGCGTCAGCCTGTTCGTCGACCGGCTCGAACGGCGCATCTGCAGCACGGCGACGTTCGAGTCGGCCACCGCTCTCGACGCCAGTCAGGAGGCCGGCATCGCGTTGCGGGAGCGCATCGCCTTCGAAACCGGGATCGAGTTCAGGGAGATTGCGGAGTTCGAGCTCGCGCTGGCACACCTGAGGGTGCCCGAGCTCGTCTGACGACCGAGCCCATTGTTCGCCGGGAGGGCGGCGAGGCCAGTGAGAGTTGAGCGGTGCGCCGCCGCTGCCACAGCGCACTGCCTCGACAGAGCCGTTCTCGTGAGCATTGCGATCCCCGTTATGGTCGTCAGACCCGCACCGAACGCGCAGGCACATCTGCATGTATCGGCAGTTGGGCATCCGCTCATCGGCATGAGGGTGCGTTGGGATCGCGGGCTCGCTTACCCGGAATGGACACACCCAGTTACACCGGGGGCGGGAGCCCGGGTGGGGCCTGGGATCGGTAGGTGTGGCCGGTGGGGGTGGTGATCGCGACGGTGTGGTGTCCGGGTCGGGGGTCGGCGACGCGGGTGGTCCAGCCGGGGGTCTCCTTGGCCAGGTTGTGGGCCTGGCAGAGTCCTTGTCCGTTGGTGCGGGTGGTCGGGCCGTGGTCGGCTCGGCGGGTGACGTGGTCGTGGTCGGTGATCGCGCCGTCGCAGCCGGGGTGGCGGCAGTGCTGGTCGCGGGTGTCGAGGAACCGGGCGTCGGCGGGGCTGAAGCGGCGGCGGGTGGGGTCGATGGTGGTGACCACGCCGGTGACGGGATCGGTGAAGAGCCGGCGCAGCCAGCGGGGGGCGTCGGTGCGCCGGGCGAGCTCGCGGGCGGTGTGCGCGGGGACCACCGTGTCGCCGATCCGGGCGGGGCGGTCGGAGGTGCCGAGCAGGGTGTCGGGGGTCATCACCAGCCCGATCTCGGCCGGCACCGCCGCGGCGGTGGCCTGGCCGGTGATCCGTTGGACCAGCAGGTCGGCCATGATCTGGGACTCGGTCCGCTCGTCGCCGGCGGCCTTCTCGGCCCTGGCGGCGGTGCGCAGGCTGGCCCACGCCGCCACCCCCTGGGTGACCGGGAGCAGGGTGGTCAGGTAGGTCATGGTGTCGGGTGCGGGGCGGATGGTGACCCGCCGCTCGCCGGCCGCCTTGGCGGCGCGGCGGACCGCGGCCTGGGGGTCGAGCTCGGCGGCCAGCGCCTTGGCGGCGTTCTCGACCCGGCGCGGGGTCTGGCCGACCGCCCACGGCGGGGAGACCTGGCCGGTGGCGGTGTCGATGCTCATCGCGCACAGCCGCTCGTCGATGACCTTGCGGTCCTCCAGGGCCAGGATCGCGGTCTCGCGGACCAGCACGGTCGCGGTCCACTCATCGACCTGGCCCCGGGTCAGCAGCGCGAGCGTGTGCGGCATCTCGGCCATCGCCTTCGCGAACCCCAGGTGCCGCGCACCCTGGGAGGCCGGGCAGCCCCGGGCCAGCGCGACCTGGTCGGCGATCCCGCGGCCGCGCTGCTCGCGGCGCACCCCGGCGGCCTCCTGCCGGGCCAGCTGCGAGGCCTCGAACGCGACCGTGACCCGGGCCTGGGCCGCCGCGGCCCCGGCCTTGACCTCCTCGAGCATCCGAAGATGGTCGATCCGATGGCAGTCAGCCATCGGTCCCTCCTGCTCCGGATCGCCGAGGATGCCCGCCAGCTCCTCGAGAATCCGCTCCAGCCGGGCGGTGTCCGCATGCGGCCGAACCGGCTGCACGCTGGTGACGAACAGCTCGGCCCGGATCGGTGTTGCGGTCATGGGAACAGTCCAGCAGAGACCACCGACATACCCTCTCGGGCTGGTTCGCGCCGGGTAGGTTCGAGGCACCACCGACGGGAGGGCCGACCGTGATCGAGCTGACCAAGGGCCAGGAGCTGGCGCTGACCACCGACGACGGGGCGCCGCTGGCCCGACTTCAGCTGGGCGTCGGCTGGGACAAGGAGCCGACGGCCGGCTTCATCGGCACCGGCGCACCGGACATCGACCTGGACGCGTCGGCGGTGCAGTTCGCGAGCGGCCAGCTCTTCGACCTCGCGTTCTACAACCATCTGGAGACCCGCGACGGGTCCGTGGTGCACCTGGGCGACAACACGACGGGACGCGGGGAAGGCGACGACGAGGTGCTCACCGTCGACCTGACCAAGGTGTACGGGAAGGTCGACAACATCGTCCTGTTCGTGAGCAGCTACCAGGGCCACACCCTCGAGTGGATCGCGAACGCCTACTGCCGGCTGGTCGACGAGAACGACGTCGAGCTGGCTCGCTACCGGCTCACTGGCGGAGTGCCCGAAACGGGTTTGGTCATGGCCAAGCTCTTCCGGGACGGCGAGCAATGGCGACTACGGGCCGTCGGCGAGGGGATCGCGGTCAAGGTTCCGACGGAGTCGGTGGAGGCGCTGCGGCCGTATCTCTGACTAGTCGGCGTGCCGAACCCGGAGCCACGTTTGCGTGCCGAAGTTGAACACCCGGCTCCGCGTCTCACGTGCAACCAGCCCGCGTGACTCGCAGGCCTTGCTGATCCACTCGAAGCTGTGAGCGACCGTGCCGACCTCGGACGACTCGTGGCTCAGCCCCACCCATTCGGTGCCTTCGTAGTCCGGGCGCTCGGCCGAGGCAGGAAAGTAGGACGCCAGGAGGGTCGCGTTCGGCGCCGAGGTCGCTACGAAGCCGTCAAGCATTGCCTCGATCTGGGCCTTCGACGCGTGGGTCCAGATGGAGCGTGCTGCGTAGAAGTCGAATTGCTGGGCGAATTGCGTCATCGAGAAGTCGTCGCGGTACGAGAAGGTCGGCCGCTTGGCAGCGACGATCTCGGGGTCGAGGAGGAGCTCGACGCCAGCCTCCAGCATCGCGCGGTTGGGCTCGATGCCGAAGTAACAGCCTGGGTCCAGGAACCGGATCAGCCAGTGGCCGGCGCGCAGTGCGCCGCAACCGATGTCGAGCACCTTGGAGTCGGGATTCATGCCGTGGTGGAGCAGGGCGATCGTCTGCTTGCGGCCGGCAGTGGCGAAGCGCTGACGTGGCCCGCCAAGGAAGATCCCGCGAGCTTCCAGCTCGTCTGCTGCTCTGGCGAGTGAATGCGACATGGGTGAACCTTGCTGCAATGGGGGCTGGTTTCGGACGATCCGCGTACAGGATGCCACAGCCCTTCCGGCCTTGATCGCGGAGTTGAGGCGTCTCAAACCTGGCGGCTCAGGCGGGTTGACGCTCCGCGAGGACCAGAGCCATGTCGTCGTCCATCTCGTCGGCGGCGTGCCGGACGAGGTCGTCGAGCAGACCGTCCAGGGCGTCATCGAGGCTTCCGGCGCCCAGTGTGGTGGCGCTCTCAGCGAGCGGGAAGAACGCCCCCTGAGGGTTGCGTGCCTCGATCAGGCCGTCGGTGTAGAACAGCATCCGGGCACCCTCGGGCAGGTGGCTGGTGACGGGGTCCGGTGTGGGGCCGAGACCCAACGGGGGTTGGGGTTCTCCCGTGTCCATCAAGCATCCGGTGTCGCCGTTGGTGAGGAGCAGCGGCGGGTGGTGCCCGCAGTTGACCAGGGTCACGCTCTGGTCGTCATGGAACTCCGCCAGTACGGCGGTGACGAAGTCCTCGTCCCCGGCGACAGCGGTCACCACGTTGTCCAGGTCGGCGGCCATCGCGGTCAGGGAGACCTCCAGGGACGCCGCTCGGCGGAAGGCCGCGAGAACCGTGGCGGCCATCTGTACAGCATCCAGGCCCTTCCCACGGACGTCGCCCACGATGACGCGTACGCCGTCGGGGGTCTGGACCACTTCGTACAGGTCGCCACCCACCAGCGCCTCCTTCGTCGCCGAGACGTAGCGGGTGGCGAGTCTGAGTGTGCCGATCGAGCTCGGGATCACCCGCAGGACCGCGCGCTGCGCGGCCACGGCGATGGTGGTCATGTGCTGCAGGTCCTGTTCGCGGCGGATCCGGAGGTGGGCCAGGATCACCGCCAGGGCCCCGATGCCGACCGTCATGAGCGTGTGAATCCACCAGCCCACACTGCCGAAGTTGTCGTTCCAGATGCCCGACAGGGCGGCCAGCGCCGATGCGGCAGCTCCGAAGATCGCCGTGATGCGCACGGTGGTGAGGGCGCACGCCACCAGCGCGGCGACGCCGTAGGAGCTGCTGACGAGGGTCTGCGGCGGGAACGTCGCATCGATGCCGGCGAGCACTCCGAGCACGACGAGCGGGACGAATACCTGGCTGTCCTGCAGCGAGCGCTTCGTCGCCATCTCATGCCCTCCCGGAGCAGAGAAGTCCCCTTCTTCGACGGTATACCCCCGGGCTCGAGGGGCCGGCCTGATTCCTCATCAAGACTCGCGGGCTTCGCCGATCACCACAGCGATGTCAGACCATGCGTAGAGGGTTTCCGGGAGCAGCTCGCCCTCTTCGTCGAATGTTCGCTCGCCGATCTCCCGTCCGCCCATCGCTTCGTAGAAAGCCCGGGCCGGGAGATTGGCCGTGAGGACGCCGATGAGGAGTGTGGAGAAGCCGACTGTGGCCAACTCACTGGCCGCTTCCTGCAGGAGCGATCGGCCGATTCCTTGACGCTGACGGTCCGGCATTACGTACAGGGCATCGATCTGGGCCGTTGAGCCCGAGGTGTCGTCATCGCATTCCGTCCCCAGGACCAGCGCAACGGGTTCGTCGGTGTCGTCCTCAGCGACCAGCAGGACCGCCCGTGGGTGGTCGCCCTCCGCTCGCTCGGTGAGCAGCCGTGCCCATGCCCGCGCCGACACCTCCGCGGTCCATTCGTCGACTCGCTTCTGCCAGACCTCGTCTGACATCTGGCCGCGATGCGCCGACAGCCAGGCCTGGACCATCACCCGCCCCATGGCCGGCGCATCGTCGACCACCGCTGCCCGAACCCTCACGCCGTGAGGCTATTCGCTCAAAGCTGGCACGAGGCGCGCACAGTCCGATGAGTTTCGGTGCGATCACCGGTCCACAAGCAGCAGACGACCCGGGAGGATGACGCCATGACCACGACCGATATTGAGACCCGCACTCTCGAGGTCCCCGGTGGGACAGTGCAGTACGACGTCCGGGGCGACCTGGACGCCGACGGACCGCACCGCGTGCTGGTGCTGGCCGGCTACCCGATGGACGCCACCGGCTTCGGGACGCTCGCGTCGTACTTCACCGACCGAGCGGTCGTGACCTACGACCCGCGCCCGGTCGGACGCAGCACCGGCGCCTACGACGACCGGCCGCTGACCCCGCAGGACCACGCCGAGGACCTGCACCGGGTGATCGGATCGCTCGGTGTCGGACCGGTGGACCTGTTCGGCAGCAGTGGCGGCGCGGTCAACTCCCTGGCCCTGGTGGCCCGCCACCCCGAGCAGGTCGGCACCCTGGTCGCGCACGAGCCGCCGCTCGCCTCCGTGCTGCCGGACCGGGAGCCGCTGTTCGCCGCCTGCGCCGACATCTACGACACCTACGCGAGCGCGGGGATGGGCCCGGCGATGGCGAAGTTCATCGCGCTGGTCCAGCACAAGGGTGAGCTGCCGACGACGTACGCCGCCCAGCCCGCGCCCGACCCCGCAGCGTTCGGGCTGCCCACCGAGGACGACGGCTCCCGTGACGACCCGATGCTCGGGCAGAGCATCCGGACCATCCCGCAGTACGAGCCCGACCTCGACGCGCTTGGCAGCGCGTCGACCAGGGTCGTCATCGCTGCCGGTGTGGAGTCCGAGGGGGAGATGGCTGCCCGCGGAGCCGCGGCCTTCGCCGAGCGGCTGGGCGTCCAGCTGACCATGTTCCCGAGCCACCACGGAGGCTTCCTGGGTGGGGAGTTCGGCCAGCGAGGTGACCCGGACGGGTTCGCTGCCGCGCTCCGGACGGCGCTCGACGGCGGCTGAGCTCACCGCAGGACGTGCTGGAACCACGTCTCCCGGTCCCTGGCTGCGACTCGGTCGTCGTCACCAGGCAGTCGGTCACCTGGGGACGGGTCGCGGTCGAACGATTTTCTCGTCCAGGCCGCAAAGTGCGCGCACACTGATTGCATGTTCGGACTCGCGGCCGGCATCGACGTGAGAGTGCTCCAGGGGCTCAACGTGTACGCGCCCGTTCCCGTCATCCGGCTGGCGCTCGAGACGGACGGGCGGACGACGGCAGCCGCCGGGCCGGCGTTCGCCCGGGCGCTGCTCGAGCGCCTGCCCGGGCTGGAGGAGTACGACGACCTGCGCCGCGGAGATGACGCGACACTGACCGAGGTCGTGGCGCGCGTCGCGACCGAGCTGCAGATCCTGGGTGGTGCCGACCTGCCCCGCACCGCGGCGGCAGACGTCGACACCGGGGCGGTGTACGCCTACGACGACCCGAGCGTCGGCGTCGCCGCCGGCGGGCTCGCGGTGCGGCTCGTCGACGGTCTTCTCACGGGCGAGACGGCCGATCTGGCAGGGGACGTCGCGGCGTTCGTGCAAGAGGCCGAGCACCGGCAGCTGTCGTCCACCGACGCCGCGATCGTGCGCGGGGCGCGAGAGCGTGGCATCCCGGTGATCAGGATCCGCAACCGGTTGGTCCAGCTCGGCCAGGGCCGCTTCCAGCAGCGCATGTGGGGCTCACACACCAGCCACACCACCCACCTCGGCAGCAAGATCGCCACGAACAAGCAGTATTCGCACCGCCTGCTCTCTGCGCTCGGCCTGCCGCTCGCGAGGCAGGTGTGGGCCGATACGCCGGAGAAGGCCGTGGCGGCGGCCGAACGGATCGGCTATCCGGTGGTGGTCAAGCCCAACTACGGCAGCATGGGCGAAGGGGTGACGGTCGGGCTCAACGACGAGGCCGAGGTGCGTGCCGCCTTCGACCTCGCCGCACCCCGCGGCATCCCCCTGGTCCAGAACTTCGTTCCGGGCGCCGACCACCGCATGCTCGTCATCAACGACGAGCTCGTCGGGGTGGTCAAGCGTGTCCCGGCCAACGTCGTCGGCGACGGCGTCAGCTCGGTCGAGGTGCTGGTCGAGGTGGCGAACCGTGACCCGCGCCGTGGCCCCGGGCACAGCCGGCCGCTGACCTTCCTGGCGCTCGACGCGCGGGCCGAGCGGGTGCTCGCCCTGCGCGGGCTGGATCGCAGCAGCGTGCCGGCCGCGGGCGAGGTCGTCGACCTCTGCGACGTCGCGAACGTCTCGCTGGGCGGCATGCCCGTGGACCTGACCGACGAGACCCATCCCGACAACCGGATGATGGCCGTGCGGGCCGCACTCGCCGTCGGGCTCGACATCGCCGGCGTGGACTTCCTGACCACCGACATCAGCCGCTCGTACCTCGACACCGGCGGTGCGATCTGCGAGATCAACGACAAGCCCGACCTCCGCCTTCACCTGTTCCCCGCCGAGGGCAAGGCCCGCGACGTCGTCGCGCCGATCCTCGACATGCTCTTCCCTCCGGGCTCGCGGGCGCGGATCCCGATCGCCGTGATCGCCGGCGAGGCGGGCAAGCACGCGACGTCGCGTCTGCTCGCCGAGATGCTTCAGGCCGCGGGACACAGCGTCGGGCTGGCCGGCGCCGACGGCGTCCTGCTCAACGGCCGGACGGTGCGCGAGGGGCCGCTCAGCCCGCCCACGTCTATTCGCACGGTGCTGCTCGACCCGACCGTCGACGCCGCAGTGCTCGAGGCCTCCGCGGGACGGATCCGCAATCGCGGCCTCGGCCTGGACGCCTGCGAGGCCGCTGCGGTGCTCAATGTCCCCGCTGACGGCGCCGCAGCGCTCGAGCTCGTCCTCGGCGGCGCGACCGGCTTCGCGGTCCTCAACGCCGACGACCCGGCCTGCCTGGCGCTCGCCCCCGCGGTCCGCGGAGCGCGGATCTGCCTGGTCGCCACCGACGCCGACGACCCCGCGGTTGCCGAGCATGCCGCCGCCGGCGGGTGCGTCGTGGTCCAGGGCCGCAAGGAGGGCCCGATCTCACTGCTGGACGACGGAGGCATCATTGCCCGCTTCGCCCTCGCCCCGACGCGCTGGGCCGGCTTCGCCGTCGCCCTCGCCCACGGGCTCGGCGTGGACGTACGGCACATCGAGGCGGCGCTGCGTGGATGAGGTCGAGCAGGTCAGAGGGTGACCGCCTCGCTCGCGAGGAGCAGGGCCGCAGGGACGGCAAGTGCCAGCTGCATGGCAACGCCGACCAGGCGGTCCAATCCGGAGCTGTCCTCCGGCTCGTCTCCGTAGGTGAGGAGGCCCAGCAGGCCCGCAGCGGGTGGAAGCAGCATCAGCCACCACCGCCAGGCCGGCTCGCCGCCGAAGAAGGCGGTGAAGCAGGTGACCGCGTTGTAGACCGAGCCGTAGCCGACGATCGCGCCCAGCACGCCGAAGAAGGCGTTCCTGGGCTCGCCGTCGCCCCCGGACAACCCCATTGCGGTGATGGCGGCGATCGACGGCACGCACACCAGGGCGACGACGAGCGCCGCGGTGATCAGGACCGTTGACATGGGGCCTGACCCTATGGGCAGGGGAGCGGGAGCGCGCGGCCAATCAGTCGACGCAGAGGCAGAACGGATGACCCGCGGGGTCGAGGAAGACGCGGAACGTCGTACCCGGCTGGTGGTCGTGCTTCGTGGCGCCCAGCTCGAGCACTGCCTTCTCGCCGGTGTCGAGGTCGTCGACCATCACGTCGAGGTGCATCTGCTGAGGCACCTCCTGGCCGGGCCACCGGGGTGGGGTGTAGCCCTCGACCGGCTGGAAGCAGATGCACTGACCGTTGTCGGCGCGGATCTCGGCCCAGTCGGGGGAGATGTCGACCTTCCAGTCGAGCATGGTGCCGTAGAACGTCGCGAGCGCGCCGGGGTCGGTGCAGTCGATGACGAAGCTGGGGAACTGTGCGATGGCCATGCCGGGCACGGTACGCGCCATTGCGGACGAACTGCGTCCGGATCAAGGCAGGACGGCGAACCCCTGCACCTCGACCACCGCATCCGCGTCCCACAACCGGGACACCCCGATGCCGGCCATCGCCGGGTAGTCGGTGCCGACCAGGCGCTTCCAGACGGTCCCGATCTCACGGGCGTGGGCACGGTAGTCGTCCATGTCGACGATGTAGATCGTCAGCGACGCCAGGTCGGCGGGGGAGCCGCCGGCCGAGGCCAGCGCTTCCAGCAGGTTCGACAGCGCCTGCTCGAACTGCGGGACCACGCCGCCGGGGACGATCGCGCCGGATGGGTCCAGCCCGGTCTGGCCGGCCAGGAAGACCGTCGTACCGGTGGCGACGACGGCGTGGGAGAAGCCCGAGGGGGCCGCCAGTGACGGCGGGTTCAGGCGCTTCATGACTGGACCGCGCCTCCGTCGACGTTGAGGCCCTGGCCGTTGACCGCGCCGTTCTCCACACACAGCATCACCGCGGACGCGACCTCCGACGGAGTGACCAGGCGCCCGATCGGCTGCATGCCGGCGAGGATCTCCCGCGCCTCCTCGGGCGTCCGGCCGGTGCCGGCCGAGATGTTGGCGACGGACTCGTCGGTCATCGGGGTGTCGACGTACCCCGGGCACACGGCGTTCACCGTCACCCCGGTGCGCGCCACCTCGGCGGCGGCGGTGCGGACCAGGCCGAGCACGCCGTGCTTGCTGGCGGTGTACGCCGCGATGCGTGCGCTGCCGTGCTTGCCGGCGACCGACGCGATGACGACGACCCGTCCCCACCCGCCGGACGTCATCCCGGGCAGCGCTCGCCGCAGGCAGCGGAACGGCGCGGTCAGGTTGAGGTCGAGCATCCGCTGCCAGTCCTCGTCGGACGTCTTCACCAGCGGGGCCGACATCGCGGCGCCCGCGTTGACCACAAGCACCTCGACCGGCCCCCACGTCGACTCGACGGTCGTCGAAGGCCGCCTCCAGAGCGGTGGGGTCGAGCACGTCGGTCGGCAGCACCAGGGCCTCGCCCGGCAGGCCCGCCGCCACCTCCTCGAGCGCCTTGGCGTTGCGGGCGACCAGCGCCACCTGGTACCCGGCGGCCGACAGCGTGGCGGCGCAGGCCGCGCCGATCCCCTGCGAGGCGCCAGTGACCAGGGCTACCCGGTCCTTCGTGGGGTCGGGGTTCATCGTCCGCTCCATTCCGGTGGCCGCTTCTCGTTGAACGCCGCGTGGAACTCGGCATGGTCCGAGGTGGTCATCAGCAGCGCCTGGGTCATCGCGTCCAGCTCCATCGCCGATCCGAGCGGCATGTCCAGCTCGCGGGTGATCAGTGACTTCGTCTGTGCGTACGCCAGCGTCGGCCCGTCGGCCAGCCGGCGGGCGAGCGCGGCCACGGCGTCGTCGAGCGAGGAGTCGTCGACCAGCTGCGACACGAGGCCGTACCGGTCGGCCGTGGCCGCGTCGATGGTGTCGCCGAGCATCAGGAGCTCGGTGGCGCGGCCGGCGCCGACCAGCCGGGGGAGGAGGTACGCCGCCCCCATGTCGCCGCCGGACAGCCCGACCTTCGTGAAGAGGAACGCGAACCGCGCCGAGGTCGAGCACACCCGGAAGTCGCTGGCGATCGCGATCACCGACCCGGCGCCGGCGGCGATGCCCTGGATGCCGGCCACGATCGGGATCGGGCACTCGCGCATCGCCTTGATCACGTCGCCGGTCATCCGGGTGAAGCCGATCAGGTCGCGCGGGTCCATCTTGATCAGCTCGCCGATGATCTCGTTGACGTCGCCGCCGCCGCAGAAGCCCTTGCCCTCGCCGCGGATCACCAGGACGTCGGTGTCGCCGCGGTGCGGCAGCTCGTGCAGCAGGTCGCGCAGGTCGGCGTACGACTCGAAGGTCAGCGGGTTCATCTTCTCGGGCCGGTCCAGGGTCACCGTGGCCACGCGGTCCTCGACCGAGAACCGGAAGTGCTGCCAGTCGTCGGTGATCGGGACGCTGCCCCGGTAGCGGCTGCTCACGACTGCCCTCCCTGACGGCTCTGCCGGGCACGCACCAGCCCGCGGCCGATGATCGTGCGCTGCACCTCGGACGCGCCCTCGTAGATCCGGGGGGCGCGCACCTCACGATAGAGCCGCTCGAGCAGGTGCCCCTCCTGCAGCCCGCGCGCGCCGTGCAGCTGCACCGCCTGGTCGACCACCCACTGTGCGTTCTCGGTGGCGAACAGCTTGGCCATCGCGGCGCTCTGCGTGACCTCGGCGGCGGGAGCGCCTGAGTCGTACGTCGCCGCGGCCGACCGCACCAGCAGCCGGGCCGCCTCGGTGCGCGTCGCCATCTCGGCGAGGGTGTGCTCGACCGACTGCTGCCGGATCAGCAGGTCGCCGTACACCTCGCGCGTCAGCGCCCAGTCCAGTGCGGCGTCGAGCGCCGCCTGGGCCATGCCGACCGCGAACGCGCCGACGCTCGGCCGGAACAGGTCGAGCGTCCGCATCGCCACCGCGAAGCCGTGGTCGACCTCCCCGAGCACGTCGTCGGCGGAGACTCGGACCCCGTCGAAGACCAGGGTGCCGATCGCGTGCGGGGCCAGCAGGTCGAGCCGCTCGCCGCCGAGCCCCTCGGCGTCGCCGGGCACCACGAACGCCGTGACGCCGCGGGCGCCGGCGCCCTCGGTGGTGCGGGCGAAGACCGAGTAGACGTCGGCCTCGGGCGCGTTGGAGATCCAGGCCTTCTCGCCGTGCAGGCGCCAACCGTCGCCGTCGGGGGTCGCCCGCAGGGCGAGGGCCGCGGCGTCGGAGCCGGCATCGGGCTCGGACAGCGCGAAGCCCGCGACGACGCTTCCGGCGACCACGCCCGGGATCCAGCGCTCGACGGTCGCGGGCGATCCCGACTGCAGGATCGGGTAGCTGCCGAGACCCTGCAGCGCCAGCGCCGTCTCCGCCTCGGTGGAGACCGTGGCCAGGGTCTCCCGGAGGAGGCAGAGCTGGAGGGCCGCGGCGTCGCGAGGGGGCTCGTCGGGGGCGCCGCCGAAGAGGCCGCGCAGCAGGCCGTGCTCGCCGAGCGCCGCGACGAGTGGCCGGTTCACCGCGCCGTGGACGGGTGGGATCCCGGCGAGGTGGTCGGTGGCGACGGCGCGGACCCGGGCGACGTACTCCTCCTGCGCTGCCGTCAGCCCGACGCCCATGCGCGCGACGCTATTGCGCCTTGACAACTTCCGTCAAGAACGCAATATGTTGCAGGCATGCGGATCGCGGTGGTCGGGGGCGGGCCCGGGGGGCTCTACTTCAGCGCCCTCGCCCAGCAGCTCGCGCAGCGCACCGGACAGTCCCACGACGTCACGGTCTGGGAGCGCAACGCCCCCGACGACACGTTCGGCTTCGGCGTGGTGTTCAGCGACGAGACCCTCGGGGGGATCGAGCACGCCGACCCGGTCGTGTTCTCGCGGATGCAGCAGGAGTTCGCGGTCTGGGACGACATCGACGTCCACTTCAAGGGCGAGGTCGTCACCAGCGGCGGCCACGGCTTCGCGGCGATGTCGCGGCGACGGCTGCTGGAGATCCTCCAGGACCGCTGCCGCGAGCTCGGCGTCACGCTGCACTTCCGCACCGACGCGCCCGACGTCGACGAGCTGGCCCGCACCCACGACCTCGTGGTCGCCTGCGACGGCCTCAACTCCGGGATCCGGGCGAGGTACGCCGACACCTTCCGGCCGAGCCTCGAGGCCCGCGACTGCAAGTACATCTGGCTCGGCACCGACAAGGTCTTCGACGCGTTCAAGTTCTACATCGCGCAGACCCCGCACGGCGTGATGCAGATCCACGGCTACCCCTACGACGCCACGGGCAGCACGTTCATCGTCGAGATGACCTCCGCCGTCTGGGAGAAGGCGGGTTTCGGCGAGTACGCCGACCGCCCCTGGGCGCCGGGGGAGTCCGACCAGAAGTCGATCGACCGGATCCGCGAGCTCTTCGCCGACGTGCTGGAGGGCCACGAGGTGATGGCCAACAACTCCCGCTGGATCAGCTTCACCACGGTGCGCAACGAGCACTGGGTGCACGCTGTGCCCAATGGGGGCAGTGGTGATCCTCGGCGACGCCGCCCACACCGCCCACTTCTCGATCGGGTCCGGCACCAAGCTGGCGATGGAGGACGCCCTCGCCCTCGCGGCCTGCCTGCACGAGGAGGACACGCTCCCCGCTGCGCTGGCGACCTACGAGACCGAGCGGAAGGCCGTCGTCCTCTCCACGCAGCGCGCCGCGCAGGCCAGCCTCGAGTGGTTCGAGAACCTCGGGCAGTACGTCCACCAGGAGCCGATCCAGTTCGGCGTTCAACATCATGACCCGGAGCCGCCGGGTCACCTACGACAACCTGCGGCTGCGCGACCCGGAGTTCGTGGCGCGCTGCGACGAGTGGTACGCCGCCCACGTCGGAGCCACCGACGTCTGCCCGCCGATGTTCCAGCCGGTCCGGATCGGGCCGCTCGACCTGGTCAACCGGGTCGTCGTGTCGCCGATGGACATGTACGTCGCCGACGACGGGCTGACCTCCGACTTCCACCTGGTGCACCTGGGCGGCAAGGCCCTCGGCGGCGCCGGACTGGTGATGACCGAGATGGTCTGCGTCTCGCCCGAGGGCCGGATCACCCCGGGCTGCGCCGGCCTGTGGGACGACGAGCAGCAGGCGGCGTGGCGACGGGTGACCGACTTCGTGCACACCAACACCCCCGCGAGGATCGGCCTCCAGCTCGGACACTCCGGCGGCAAGGGCTCCACCAAGCTGATGTGGGAGGGCATCGACGAGCCGCTGGACGAGGACAACTGGGAGGTCGTCGCGCCCTCGCCGGTGCCCTACCGCGAGGGCGTCAACCAGGTGCCGCGCGCGCTGACCCGCGCCGACATGGACACCATCCGCGACCAGTTCGTCGAGGCCGCGCGCCGCGGCGCGGAGGCCGGCTTCGACCTGCTCGAGCTGCACTGCGCCCACGGCTACCTGCTCTCCGCGTTCCTCTCACCGGTGACCAACCGCCGCACCGACGAGTACGGCGGCGACGTCACCGGTCGGCTGCGCTACCCGCTCGAGGTGTTCGCGGCGATGCGCGAGGTGTGGCCCGCCGACCGGCCGATGACGGTGCGGATCTCGGCCACCGACTGGGTCGAGGACGGCCAGACCCTCGACGATGCGCTCGAGGTGGCCCGAGCCTTCGTCGACGCCGGTGCCGCGGCGATCGACGTGTCGACCGGTCAGGTGACCGCGCGCGAGCGACCCGCGTTCGGCCGGTCCTACCAGACGCCGTACGCCGACGCGATCCGGAACCGACTCGGCGTACCCACCATCGCGGTCGGGGTGATCTCGTCCTTCGACGACGTCAACTCCATCCTGCTGGCCGGCCGCGCCGACCTCTGCGCGATCGGCCGGGCCCACCTCTACGACCCGATGTGGACCCTGCACGCCGCCATCGAGCAGGACTACGACGGTCCGGGCGCGGTGTGGCCGTTGCCCTGGCAGGCCGGCCGGCGCAAGCCGCAGACCGGGCGCACCGACGGACCGAAACCGCGGCTGGAGCTGATCCGCGAGGGCGAGCAGGGCACC
The DNA here is from genome assembly GCA_963812345.1 of uncultured Actinomycetota bacterium. Taxonomy (GTDB): domain Bacteria; phylum Actinomycetota; class Actinomycetes; order Propionibacteriales; family Nocardioidaceae; genus Nocardioides. The sequence goes on along the minus strand of CAWEVA010000018.1, from coordinate 176,206 downwards.
CGGCACCGTCGCTGGCGGCCATAGGCACAATCGCGCTGTCAGGTTCTGTCAGCTCTCGTCAAGCGGACCTTCCGCGGCCCGATCGTGGAGTTGCTGGCCCGTCCGGGCCGGACCACCACGAAAGGAACAGCCCTCATGAACACCACACATCGCCGGTCCGCCTGGGGCATCGCGCTCGCCTCGGTCGCGCTGACCGTGACCACCGCCTGCGGGTCTGAGATCGCCACCGAGCCCGCGAACATCGGCGGCGTCGTCGAGCAGGAGCAGAGCTCGCAGTCGCCCCGCAACCCCTGCTTCGGCTCCGCCGACTACGCCGAGCGGGCCTGCGCGGACAAGGGTGGACCGGGTGGCGGAACCCGGCCGCCGGCCTCACTGCCCGACGCGTGGAACTAGCCGCGGCGCAGGGGATGGGGATCCTGCCGGACGGCGCCAGGACACCGAGTCGCACACCAGCGGCTCGGTGTCCTGTCGTCGTTCCATGGATCGGTCGGTCGTCAGGGAACCGGGACCGGCGTGCCCGACCTCGCGATCGCCGTGCAGAGCGGGACGTGCTCGCGGGCGTCGCGGGCTGCCCGCCGCAACAGCTTCGAGGCGAGGTCGCGCTGGCCCTGGGCCTGTGCCGTCCGGGCGGCGCGCCAGCGGCAGTACGCCGCGTCGTGGGGCCGCGCGAGCCTGTCCCACTCGGCGGCGGCGACGACCCAGTGCTCGGGACTGGCCGTGTCCGCGAGGCGGGCGAGCTCGGCGTTCCACGTCGCGCGCTGGGCCCGGCGATCCGCGGGGACCGCATCCTCCGCGAACGGGTCCTTGACAGCGCTTCCGTGGAGGCGGTCCAGGAGCCGCAGCGCATCCTGCTGCCGGATCGGTCCCGGCTGTCCCGGGCGCCCGTGCACGGAGTCCGCGGCGGCGCGAGCGGCCAGGACGAAGGCCGCCCCGGCGAACTCCGACTCGTCGGAGACCGCCACCGGCGCGAGCGTCGGCAGGAGGCGGTCGAGCGCCGCCACGGGGCGGTGGTGCCACACGTCGGACAGTGCCGCGACCTGCGCCCGCGCGGTCTCGTGGGAGTGCCAGGTGAGCTGGAGATCGTCGAGCGCAGTGACCCGGGCCGGCTGCGGCGGACTCCCTCCCGCGTAGCACGTCGAGCAACGCACGCAGGTTGTGCGTGAACCACCGGTCGATGGTCACCTCGCCGTCGGTCACCGGGTCGAGCAGCGCGCCGGCACGGCCGACCTGTCCCGCCCTCAGCATGGCCTCGGCCAGGTTCGCGTGCACGATGGCGGCGTGTGAGTTCTCGATGCCCCACGCGCGGGCGGCCTCGAGGGCGCGACTCCCGGCCGCCTCCACCTCCGCCACCGGCCGACTGTGGATCAGCAGCATGTCGGTGTGGCACACGCCCATCCACAGCTCCTGGGTCGGCCCTGGACTGGCCATGGCCCGGCGGGCTCGCTCGAGGCGTGCGAGCGCGCCGGGCAGGTCGCCCGCGAGTGCCTCGTGCCAGGCAATGGTCGGCAGCAGCCCGAAGATCAGGTGAGGATCGCCGAGCTCCTCGCAGACCGCCCATCCCCGGTAAAGGGCCGCGGCTGCCTCGTCACGTCGGCCCAGGGCGGCGAGCTCCATCGCCTTCAGCTCGAGGGCGAGAACCATCCCGCGGCACGGCGGCAGCTCGCCGTAGAGCGCGATGGACCGCTCGAGCAGCTCCAGTCCCGCGACCGAGTCCTCGGTCTCACCCCGGTAGTACCCCGCTCGGTAGAAGAGGTCGGCGGCCTCCTCTGTGCTCATCTCCGGCAGCCACTGCATCACCCGGTCCGCCAGTGCGAGTGCACGCGGCATCTGGCCCGCATCGCGCAGGCACTCCATCGCGTTCAGGCTGACCCGGGCCCGTGAGAGCGAGGGGGCGGCGTCCGACGAGGCGGCGTCCGGCCACAGCTCGAGCGCACGGAGCCAGTGGTCGGCCTGCTGGGCGACCGCGTGGAGACTGCCGGCTTGTTCGGCCGCCCGGATCCGCCAGATCAGCTCCTGCTCCCGGTCTCCGGCGGACTGCCAGTGGGATGCGATCTCGGCGGGTGACGATGTGTCGGAGTCGGCGAGCGCCGTGGCGACGCGGCGGTGGGCGTCGGCCGTCTCGCCACCGATCAGGCGGCGGCGGATCGCCTCGGCCAACAAGGGGTGCCGCAGCTGGACGTCGCCGGGTCCGGTGGCCGAGTCGAGCAGCCGGGCCCGATCCAGCTCGCGCAGGGCTGCCGTCAGGTCCGTTCCTGACAGGCCGGTGATCCGGCGGAGGGCGGGATCGCCCAGGCTGCGGCCTGCGACACCAAGGGCAACGGCGACGGCCGATGCCGTCTCGCTGATCCGGTCCAGGCGCTGGTCGAGCAGGTCGGAGAGCAGCCGCGGGAGCGGCTGGTCGTCCTCGCCGCTGCGGGCGAGCAGCTGCTCGGCGAACAAGGGCTGGCCCTGTGCGCGACGGTGGATGCGGTCCACAAGGTGCCGGTCCGCCGGTCGGCCGAGCAGCAGGGTGAGCTGCTCGGCGGTGTCGTCGCGGCTCAACGGCCGCAGCTCGAGGGTGGTGACCTGCGCCAGCCGCATGATCCGCACGCGCCACTGCTCGGTCGCGGGGCCGGTCGCCGGGTCGTCGAGTCGGAAGGTGCCGACGATCGGCACGCGGATACCGCGGCAGAGGAGGTGCTCGAGCAGGTCCAGGGTGGACGCGTCGGCCCAGTGCAGGTCCTCGACGAGCAGACCGAGCCGACGATTGGCCGCCAGCGCCCTCAGGGTGGCCCCCACTGCCGAGAAGAGGCGCTCGCGAGCCCAACCGTCGGTCTCGGGATCGGGCTCTGCCCACGGGGCGAGCTCGGGCAACAAGCGACTCAACGAGCCGGGCACGTAGGCGGCGCAGTCGCCGAACGACTTCTCCAGCCACTGGCCGCCGTCGACGTCGTACGCCGCCCGAAGCAGGTCGCCGATCGGGAGCAGCGGGACATCGGTGGAGAGCGGGAGGCAGGTCCCGGCCGCGACGAACACGTCCGGTACGGCGGCGACAGCGGTCGAGACCAGCCGGGTCTTGCCGAGCCCTGCCTCACCGGTCACCAGCAGGAGCCCAGAGCCGGTCTCCAGATGGCGCCTGACGGCGGTCAGCTCCTCCTTGCGCCCCGCTATCCGTGGCGCACCCGAAGCCGTGCTCTCCGCCGGGGCACTCGCGGCCAACCACAGGTCGTGGAAGTCGGGCACGTCGCCGTCCATCGCTTCGACCAGGAGCTCGAGGACCCCCAGGACGGCAGCTTCGGGGAGGAGAAGACCGCCGAGACGGTGGTGTGGCTGCAGCCGGCCTCGTGGGCGAGCGTCCGGAGGCTGGGCCAGCCGGCCCGGTGGTGAAGACCGTGAAGGGCGTCGGCAAGGTCCCTCCGTGGCCCGGCCGGGACGTCGGGACGTGGCAGTCCTCCCACAGCAGGGCCTCCCACCCCTCAGCGCTCGGACTCACCACGATCCTCCGGGCGGCTGGCGGCTGTCCATGGCTTGTGTGGCCCAGTCCGGCCGGTCCTCCTGACCCGAGTTGCCCGGCCGCGCGGCCGGCAAGCGCGGCTACCCTGACCCCATGGAGGGACCGCTCGAACCCCGCGACCCGTCCCGGCTCCGGGTCTCGGACGCCGACCGGCACAAGGTCGCCGAGATCCTGCGGGAGGCTGCCGGCGAGGGGCGCCTCGACCTCGACGAGCTCGACGAGCGCCTGGAGTCGGCGTACGCCGCCAAGACGTACGCCGACCTGGTGCCGATCACCGCTGACCTCCCGCTCCGCGGCAGCGAGCACCTGCCGGCGCCCGGACCACAGCCCACCGGCCCGCCGTGCCGGCGGCGCGGCACGACACGACGCTCGCCTTCATGGGCGGTTCGAGCCGCAAGGGGCTGTGGGAGGTGGGCGCGACCCACACCGCCTTCGCCATGTGGGCCGGCATCACCCTCGACCTGCGCGAGGCGCGGCTCACCAGCCGCGAGACGGTGATCTACGCGAACGCGATCTGGGCCGGCATCGACATCATCGTCAACGAGCACACGCACGTGATCGTCGACGGCATCGGGATCATGGGTGGCTTCGAGCAGGCTCGCGACAAGGTGGCGCCGGCGGTCGGCCCCGACTCGCCTGTCGTGCGGGTCAAGGGCATCGCGCTGATGGCCGGGGTCTCGGTGCAGCGCAAGCCGATGCCCGGTCAGAAGCCGAAGCGACTCGGTCGGCGCTGACCGTTTAACCGAGATCTGCATTGGGCACACTGCGAGTGTGATCTGGGCCACAGACCGGGGACGTGACGTGCACCACGATGAACTCCGCGTGCCGGCTCACCACATGTTGGCCGGATCGCGTCAGTTCGCCAGCCCGATCACGGGATGTCGTTTCCACACAACCGAAGGAAGACAATGCCGTTGAAGCGCACAGTCGGGGCCGTCTCCACGGTCCTGCTCATCTCAAGCCTGGCCGCGTGCGGTGGTGATGACGCCGGCGGGGGTGGGCGAGAACTCCGCGTTCGAGGAGAACCTCACCTCCCGTGGCCCGATCACCTACGTCCAGGGCAAGGACAACAGCGGCGTCGCCCAGCCACTGGTCGACAAGTGGAACGCCGATCACCCCGACGAGCAGGTGACGCTCAAGGAGCAGACCGACGAAGCCGACCAGCAGCACGACGACCTGGTCCGCAACTTCGACGCCCAGAACGAGGGCTACGACGTGGTCTCCGTGGACGTGATCTGGACCGCCGAGTTCGCTGCGAAGGGCTACCTCCAGCCGCTCGAGGGTGACCTGGCGATCGACACCGAGGGACTCCTCGAGCCCACCGTGGAGCAGGGCGTGTACGGCGGCAAGCAGTACACCTCGCCGTACGCCAGCGACGGCGGAATGCTCTACTACCGCTCCGACCTGGTCGACGAGCCGCCGGCCACCTGGGACGAGATGATGGAGATGTGCTCCATCGCCGAGCGCGAGAACATCGGCTGCTATGCCGGGCAGTTCCAGAAGTACGAAGGCATGACCGTCAACGCCTCGGAGGCGATCGGCGGCGCCGGTGGATCCATCGTGGGCGAGGACGGCAAGACGCCCACCGTCGACAGCCCGGAGGCCGGCCGAGGGCCTGGGCAACCTGGTCGAGGCGTACGAGAACGGCGACATCCCCAAGGAGGCCATCACCTACACCGAGGAGGAGGGCCGGATCGCGTTCGAGGAGGGCAAGCTGCTCTTCCTGCGCAACTGGCCCTACGTCTACGGCCTGGCCGCGACGGAGGACAGCTCCAAGGTCAAGGGCAAGTTCGACGTGGCACCGCTGCCCGGCACCGACGGTGTCGGCGCCTCCGCTCTGGGTGGCCACAACGTCGGCATCAGCGCCTACTCCGACAACAAGGCGACCGCGATCGACTTCGTCAACTACATCCTCGAGGAGGAGACAGCAGAGGTTCCTGCTGACCAAGGGATCCCTCGCCCCGGCCATCGAGTCGCTCTACTCCGACCCGGCGCTGGTGAAGGAGTTCCCGTACCTGCCGGTGCTCCTCGAGTCGATCTCAGAACGCGGTCCCCCGGCCGATCTCGCCGTTCTACCCCGCGGTGACCAAGGCGATCCAGGACAACGCCTACGCCGCGATGAAGGGTGAGACCGACGTCGAGACGGCGCTGGCCGACATGTCCGACGCCATCGGCTCGGCCAGTTCGAGCCAGTAGGCGGCGCCCAGGCTGAGGGTGGGGCGGCGGGCCCGTCCGCCGCCCCACCTCAGCATCACCACCAGGTTGCGGATGCCCAGGAGGGGACATGTCGACCGAGACCACCGACACGATTGCCACCACGGAGGCGAGCAACGCCCGCTGAGCCCGAGCGGGCCTCGATCGATCCCCACGAGACACGTCGCGCCTGGCTGTTCCTCGCCCCGACCCTGGTCACCCTGGCCGTGGTCATCGGCTACCCCGTGGTCCGCGCGGTGTGGATGTCCTTCCACAGCGACGAGACGATCGACCCGCAGACCGGCCTCTTCGTCGAGGGTGGGTTCGCCGGGCTGGAGAACTACGCCCACTGGATCCTGCAGCAGTGCGGTGGCCAGGCCTGCCCGCCCGGCACGAACGCCGCCTCGTTCTGGGACACCGTGTGGCATCACGGTGGGCTTCACGGTGGTCTCCGTGGCCATCGAGCTGGTGCTCGGCTTCTGGTTCGCGATCATCATGAACGGCACCTTCAGGGGGCGCGGGCTGGTGCGCGCCGCGGTGCTGATCCCCTGGGCCATCCCGACGGCGGTGACCGCCAAGCTGTGGTACTTCATCTTCGCCTTCGACGGCATCGCCAACAACCTGCTCGGGCACCAGCATCGTGTGGTTCAGCGACAAGTGGGCGGCGCGTGCCGCGATCGTGATCAGTGACGTCTGGAAGACGACGCCGTTCATGGCGCTCCTGATCCTCGCCGGGCTCCAGCTGATCGGGTCCGACGTCCAGGAAGCCGCGAAGGTCGACGGCGCCTCGGCCTGGCAGCGGTTCTGGCACATCACGCTGCCGCTGGTGAAACCGGCCGTCGTGGTGGCGCTGTTGTTCCGCACCCTCGACGTGCTGCGCATCTTCGACCTGCCCTACATCATGACCGGCGGAGGAGCGGGAGACGGCAACGACACCACCACGCTGTCGATCCTGGTCGTCAACGAGATCCGGAGCGGGTTCAACAGCGCAGCAGCGCTGTCGACGTTGACGTTCCTGTTCATCTTCCTGGTCGCGTTCCTCTTCATCAAGGCGCTCGGGGCCGACCTGTACACGGACGAGCGGGGGAAGCGCTGACATGGCATCCACCACCACTCAAAGCAAGGCCACCGGCGCCCCCGCGTCGGGCAGCGACCGGAAACCAGCCAGGAAGCCGACGGCGCCGTGGCTGAAGACGCTTCGCACGTACGCCGGCGTGGCGGTCATCGTGATCTGGGGGCTCGGGCCGTTCTACTGGATGGGGGTCACCGCGTTCCGCGACCTGCAGTTCACCTTCGACACCACCCCGTGGCCGACCCACGTCACGTGGGACAACTTCGAGACGGTGTTCTCGACCAGCCGCGGCAACCACTTCGGGCGCGCCCTGGTCAACAGCGTCATCATCAGCGGACTGACCACGCTCATCGCCATGGTTGTCGGCGTGTTCACTGCCTACGCGCTGGCCCGGCTGGAGTTCAAGGGCAAGTTCGTGGTCCTCGGCTTCGTGCTCGCGGCGTCGATGTTCCCGGGCGTCGCGCTGATCACGCCGCTGTTCGAGCTGTTCACGCAACATCGGCTGGTTCGGCACCTACCAGGCGCTGGTGATCCCGGACATCTCCTTCGCGCTGCCACTGACGATCTACGTGCTGACCGCGTTCTTCCGGGACATGCCCTGGGAGCTGGAGGAGGCGGCCAAGATCGACGGCGCGTCGCCGGGTCAGGCCTTCCGCCTGGTCATTCTTCCGCTGGCGGCCCCCGGCATCTTCACCGCCGCGATCCTGGCCTTCATCACCGCCTGGAACGAGTACACCATCGCCAGCCAGCTGAGCAGCGATGCGACCCAACCGGTCACGGTGGCGATCGCGAGCTTCGCGGGCGCCCAGCCCCACGTCGAGCCGTACACCGCGGTCATGGCGGCCGGCTTCGTGGTGACCGTGCCGCTCATCATCATGGTGCTGGCGTTCCAGCGCCGGATCGTGGCCGGTCTGACCGCGGGTGGGGTGAAGGGCTGATGCGACGCCCACCGCCGAGCCAGGGCTCGCTGTTCTCCGCGATCGTGACGACGGTCGGCTCGCACGAGCCCGCCGCGCGTTCTGCAGAAGATCGACGTGGCCCTGGGCATTCGTCGGCTTCTTCGCGCTCTTCGCGGTGGTCAGGACGGCCGTCCTCCACCTTGCAGGGCGCCCCGTCTGCGCCAGAGGCGCTGGTGGCGGCTCTCTTCGTCGGGTTGGGCTACCTGCTGCTGCGGCGTCGGCAGGCGCTGCGTCGCAAGATCGTCCGACACCATCCCTCACAACGGATCGTCCGGCACGTTCCTGCCGGTGAAGGAGTCGAACAGTCAATGGCAACCGTGAAGTTCGAGAACGCCCAGCGCTGGTATCCCGGCGCCGACGTGCCCGCCGTGCCGGGTATCGACCTGGAGATCAACGACGGCGAGTTCATGGTGCTCGTCGGCCCGTCGGGCTGCGGCAAGTCCACCACCCTGCGGATGCTCGCGGGGCTGGAGGAGGTCAACTCCGGCCGCATCTTCATCGGTGACCGTGAGGTGACCTTCGTCCCTCCCAAGGACCGCGACATCGCGATGGTCTTCCAGAACTACGCCCTCTACCCCCACATGTCGGTCGCCGACAACATGGCCTTCGCCCTGAAGATGGCCAAGGTCCCCGAGGCCGACAGGCGCGACCGGGTCAACGACGCCGCCGAGATGCTCGGGCTGACCGAGTTCCTGGAGCGCAAGCCGAAGGCTCTCTCCGGTGGACAGCGGCAGCGCGTGGCGATGGGTCGCGCGATCGTCCGCAACCCGCAGGTGTTCTGCATGGACGAGCCGCTCTCCAACCTCGACGCCAAGATGCGGGTGCAGACCCGCACCGACATCGCCAAGCTCCAGTCCGATCTCGGGGTCACCACCGTCTACGTCACCCACGACCAGGTCGAGGCGATGACGATGGGCGACCGCGTGGCCGTGATGAAGCTCGGTGTGCTGCAGCAGGTCGACACCCCGCTCAACCTGTACGACAAGCCGACGAACGTCTTCGTGGCCGGCTTCATCGGTTCACCCCAGATGAACCTCCTGGAGGGCATCGCCGACAACGGGGAGGTGAAGCTCGGCAACTACCACGTCCCCGTCGACAAGACCGCGGAGCGGAAGATGCACGGCAAGGTCACGGTGGGTGTTCGCCCCGAGACCTGGCGCATCGTGTCCGACGACGAGGGCGGCTTGCCGATCCAGGTCACCGTGGTCGAGGAGCTCGGAGCGGACAGCTACGTCTACGGCACCTGTGACGTCGAGGGCGTTCCCTCCAACGTGATCGTGCGGGCCAGCGGAAGCCGGACCCACACCCACCCGAACAAGGGCGACATGCTCTACGTCACCACGGACCCGCACAACGTGCACGTGTTCGACACCGAGACCGGCGAGCGGCTCAGCGACTGAGATTCGGGCGACTGAGATTCGGCGACGAGATTCAGGCCGGAGCCGCTGCCTCCGTGTCCGCCAGGTCGGGGATCAGGCCGGCCTTCGAGAGGTCCACCGTGAGGTTCTCGCCGGTCGCCGGGTCGAAGAGGTGAATCCGCTCCGCGTCGACCCAGATCTCGGCCTCGTCGCCCTCCTGGATCTGGCTGGCGCCGTCGAGGGACACGACCAGCTGGGTGCGCGTCCCCTCGCCCTCGAGGTCACGCTCGAGCTGGTCGAGCTCTGCCCGGAGCTCGGCCTCGACCTCGAAGGGGATGTAGGCGTAGGCCTCGTTGCCGAGCCACTCCACCACGTCGACGTTCGCCCGGAAGGTGTCGCCTGAGGCGCCACCCCTGACCACCGAGGCGTCCTCGAAGTGCTCCGGCCTGACTCCGGCGATCAGCAGACCCTTGCCGGCCGCCTTCTCCGCCTTGGCCGCGGGGATCTCCACCGTGCCGAACGGCAGCTTGAGGGAGTTGCCCTCGACCGTGGCGGGCATGAAGTTCATCGGCGGGGAGCCGATGAAGCCGGCCACGAACAGGTTGCCGGGGTTCTCGTAGAGCTCGCGCGGAGTGGCGAGCTGCTGGAGGAACCCGCGCTTGAGCACCGCGACCCGGTCGCCGAGCGTCATCGCCTCGGTCTGGTCGTGGGTGACGTAGACCGTGGTGATCCCGAGCCGCTTCTGCATCCGGGCGATCTCGGTGCGCATCTGGCCACGCAGCTTCGCGTCGAGGTTCGACAGCGGCTCGTCGAAGAGGAACGCGTCCGCGTCCCGGACGATGGCCCGGCCCATGGCGACCCGCTGCCGCTGGCCGCCCGACAGGTTGCCCGGCTTGCGGTCGAGGTGCTCGTCGAGCTCCAGGGTCGCGGAGGCCTCACGGACCTTCTTGTCCACCTCTTCGTTGGACGCGCCGGCCAGCCGCAGCGGGAACGCGATGTTCTCGTAGACCGACAGGTGCGGGTAGAGCGCGTAGTTCTGGAACACCATCGCCAGGTTCCGGTCGCGCGGTGCGAGGTCGTTGACGGTGCGATCCCCGATCACCATCTCGCCGGAGGTGATGTCCTCGAGGCCGACGACCATCCGCAGGAGCGTGGACTTCCCGCATCCCGACGGCCCGACGAGGATCATGAACTCCCCGTCGGCCACGTCGATGCTGACGTCGTTCACGGCCTTGAAGCCGTCGCCGTACTCCTTGACGATGTTCCTCATGTCGATGGCAGCCATGTCTCAACCCTTCACTGCGCCGGAGGTCAGACCCGCGACGATCTTTCGCTGGAACAACAGGACGATGATGATGATCGGGATCGTGACGATCACCGAGGCGGTGGCCAGCTGGCCGTACGGCGGATTGAACGGGTCGGGCCCGACGAAGTAGGACAGCTGGGCCGGGACGGTCCGGGAGCCGGTGCCCGGTGGCCCGCCGGTCGATCGTCGACGTCAGCGAGATCGCGAGCACGAACTCGTTCCACGCGAAGAAGAACGTGAGGATCGCGGCGGTGAACACACCGGGAGCCGCGAGCGGCACGATCACCTTGCGGAACGCCTGCCACGACGTCGCACCGTCCACCTGGGCAGCCTGCTCCATCTCCCACGGGATCTCCCGGAAGAACGCCGACAGCGTCCAGATCGCCAGCGGAAGCGTGAACGACATGTAGGGGATGATCAGGCCGGGCCAGGTGTTGAACAGGCCGACCGTGCGCCACATGTCGAACAGCGGACCCACCAGCGCGACCACCGGGAACATCGCGATCGCCAGCGCCAGGGAGAGGACGAGCCGCTTGCCCTTGAACTCCAGCCGCGCGATGGCGTACGCCGCCAGGGTCGCGAAGATCACGGCCAGCACGGTCGAGATCGCCGCGATCGCCGAAGGAGTTGATCAGCGCAGTCCTAGAAGTCGGGGTTGGCCACGATGTCGCTGTAGTTCGCGGTGGTCGGGTCCTCCGGCAGGAACTGCGGACTGCCGGCCGCCGTCTCCTCGACCCCCTTGAACGACATCGAGATCATCCAGACCACGGGCAGCAGGCACCACACCATGATCGCCACGAAGCCGAGCCACGTTGTCCATCCGGGCTTGTTCCTCATCAGCCTTCACCCCTTGCCTGCGCCAGGTCGACCTTGAACAGCTTCACGATCAGGAACGCGATCAGCAGCACGCTGATGAACAACAGCACCGACAGCGCGGAGCCGAGCCCGAGCTGCACCTGCTCGATGACCTGTCGGTAGGTCAGGAACGAGGACGACTCGGTGTCCTGTGCCCCCTTGGTCATCACGAAGATGTTGTCGAAGATCCGGAACGCATCCAGGGCCCGGAAGAGGACGGCCACCATGATCGCCGCCCGCATGTTGGGGAGGATCACCTTCCAGAGTCTCTGCCACCACGTGGCGCCGTCGACCTTGGCCGCCTCGATCATGTCCTCGGAGATCTGGGACAGGCCGGCCAGCAGCAGGAGGGACATGAACGGCGTGGTCTTCCAGATCTCCGACACCATGATCGCGAACATCGCCGGCCAGTGGGAGCCGAACCAGTTGTAGTCGTCAGGCGACGAACGGCAGCCACCCGTTGACGAAGCCGTTGCTGAGGCTGAACGCGAACTGCCACGCGTAGGCCGACACCACCGTGACGATGCCGTAGGGAATCAGGATCGAGGTGCGGATGACACCCCGGGCGAAGACGATCTTGTGCATCACCATCGCGAAGGCGAAGCCGATCACCAGCTCGATGGCGACGGTGACGACCATGATCAGGACCGTGTTCAACGTGTCCTGCCAGAACAGCTGGTCGGTCAGCACCGTCCCGTAGTTGCCCAGCCCGACGAACTCCCGGTCGTCCGGCGCCGTCAGCCGGTAGCGGAACAGCGACAGGTACAGCGCCTGGCCCATCGGCCAGGCGGTGACGATCAGCATCAGGACGACGGCCGGGGCGACGAGCCGCTGCCCGAGCCGGTTCTCGGCCCGCGACCGGTCGCTCACCACCGGCTTGGCTGCCTTGGCCTTCCTGGTCTCCCGGTCCGGGGCAACAGTGGTGCTCACAGCAGGCTCTCTCCCTGGAGGACTTCCTCCATGAACGTCGCGGACTGGTCAGGGGTCTCGGTGTCGACGCCGGACGGTGGGTGCCAGGTGCTGAGGATCGCCCCCGACATGTCACTCCAGTACGGCGACACGGTGCGCGGTGCCGCCCGCTCGAGGCTCTGCTGGAACAGCTCGAGCAGCTGCGCGTCGTAGAGCTCGGCCAGGGGCTCGTACTCGTAGCCCGCTGGGCTCGAGGGCATGTTGCCGGTCAGCTCGGCGTTGATCCCCTGGTTCTCGGGGGTGGTCAGGCAGTCGATGGCGTCCATCGCAGCGTCCTTGTGCTCCGAGAAGGCGCTCACGCCGAGGCCGATGCCGCCGTACGGCGGTGCGGACTCCTCGCCCTCGACCGTCTCGGGGTAGGCGCGCGAACCCGATGTCGTTGTCGAGCCGCTCCTCGCCGTAGTTGTTCCAGATGAACGTCCAGTTGACCATGAAGGCGCCGTCGTCGGCGGCTGAAGGTCGTGGCGGCCGTGCCCTCGTTGGACACCGACAGGTCGGCCGGGGCGGCCGTCGGAGCCGGCCAGCTCCTCGACGACGTCGGCCGCGGCCTGGCCGGCCTCGGAGTTGATGGTGATGGTGGCCTCCGCGCCCCTCTCGGTGTTGGTGGCGATCTCGCCGCCGGCGCCGGAGACCAGCGCGTTGACCCACACCGAGTAGCCCTCGTACTTGTTGGCCTGGACGGCCACGGTGCCGTCGTTGTCGGCGGCGGCGGTGATGATCTGGTCCCACGAAACCGGCTGGCCCATGTCGAGGCCGGCCTTGTCGACGAACGACTTGCGGTACCACAGCACCTGGGTGTTGGACCAGAACGGCGCGACCACCAGCTGGTCCTCCCACGTGGCGGCGTCCACGGCGCTGGCGAAGGCCTGTTCCTCGAACTTCGTCTGCAGGTCCGAGGGGATCTCGGCGAGGTAGCCGGCGGCGGCGAACTCTGCCGTGAAGGGCGGGTCGAGGCTCATGATGTCGATCTCCGGGTCGCCCGCGGCCAGCCGGCGAGCGAGCTGGATCCGCTGCTGACCGGCGTCCTGGGGGAGGACCTGGGTGCTGATCGTGTACTCGCCACCGGACTGCTCGGTGCAGTTGGCGGCGATCTCGTCCTGGCCGCCGGCGTCGGGGTTGATGTACCAGACGAGCGTCGTTTTCGCTCCCCGAGTCGCTGCTGCAGGCGGCGAGGACGCCCGAGGCGATGACCAGTACGCCTGCGGTGGCAAGCGCCGGACGAGATCTCCGGTACCGCATCTTTCGTGGAGTGGTCATGCGCCCTCCTTATTTGTGGCCTAGGTCACGTCTAGTCCTCCGAGGGCTGTTTGTCCACTGTCAGGTGCGTTTGGTGGTCCGATCGATAGCGTCGACGAACGTCGAGAACAGCGCCGGGGGCAGGTCGTGGCCCATGCCGTCGATCAGCAGCAGCTCGGCGCCGGGGATGGCCGCGGCGGTGGCGCGACCCCCGGAGGCATGGACCATCTTGTCGGCCACCCCGTGGATCACCAGCGTCGGCACGCTGATTCCGCGCAGCCGGCCGGCGCGGTTGGTCTGGGTCAGGACCGCCATCATCTGGCGCATCACCCCGCTCCGGCTCACACCGCGGTCGAACGTCTCCTCGGCGCGCTCGACGACACGGTCGTGGTCCTGGGGGTAGCTGGGGGAGCCGATCATCTTCCAGACGGCGACGCTGGTCGCGACGTACGCCTCCCGCCCGGGTCCGCGCGACATCAGCAGTGACGGGAGCAGCGACGGGTGCTGCCAGCCCACCGAGCGCTTCCCCGTGGTCGACATGATGCTGGTGAGGGAACGCACCCGCTGCGGTTCGATGATCGCCATCGTCTGCGCGATCATCCCGCCCAGGGACACGCCGACCACGTGGGCGGAGTCGAGTCCCAGGTGGTCCAGGAGCCCACACGCGTCGGCTGCCATGTCCTCCAGCGAGTACGGCGGCCGCACCCGGCGCCCCAGGAAGGCGCGGGTCAGCATCGACCGGGTCACCCGGCCGCGGGACCGTGAGGACCGGCCGGTGTCGCGGTTGTCGTAGCGGATGACGAAGAAGCCGCGCCGGGCCAGGGCGGTGCAGAGGTCGGGGTCCCACCAGTTCATCGGTCCGCCGAGACCCATCACGAGCAGGAGCGGCTCACCGTCCGGGCTTCCGAACGTCTGGTAGCACAGCTCGACGTCCTTGCTGATCGGCGCCATCAGCTCTTCGGAGACGGGGACCGTGGGCGTCGGGCGGGTGCGGGGAGCCATGCGGACAAGTGAACTACAGGCACCGAACGGCGAGCGACCGCGGACCCACCATGCGGTCGATATGCGGTGGTTCATGTGGTTTCGCCCCGTATAGTTGAAAATGTGAGCACATCGGTGGGCTCGTTCCTTCACCCGCCGGGCTTCGTCAGCCCGGGGCTGCGGCCGTGCTCCGGGAGGGCAGCCTGGTGGCCGAGGCCGGGCGCTACGCGATGCGGTCCGCCGGCGAGTGCCGCTACCAACGTGGTCGGACCACGCCATGGGGCGCGCCGCAACGACCCGGTGATCCTGGTCCCGGGCTTCCTGGCCGGCGACGGAACCCTGAGGTTCATGGCCGGGGCGCTGCGCCGGCAGGGCTTCCGCACCTACCGCTCCCACATCCACGCCAACGTCGGGTGCACCCTCAACGCGGCTGCCCAGCTCGAGGGGCGGCTGGAGTCCATCGCACTCCGGCGGGGCGGCCGGGTGCAGATCGTCGGGCACAGCCTCGGCGGGATGATCGCCCGCGGACTCGCCGTACGCCGCCCGGACCTGATCGCCGGCGTCGTCACGCTGGGGAGCCCGATGCTCGCGCCGGGTGCCCATCACGCCTCGCTCGCGCGGAGCGTGGACGTCCTGGTCCGGCTGAGCCGGGCCGGCGTACCGGGCCTGATGTCGGAGGACTGCGTGGCCGGCGCCTGCGCGCGGCAGAGCTTCGACGAGAGCCGCCGGCCGATACCGCCGTCGGTGGCGCTCACCTCGATCTACTCCCGGCGCGACGGCATCGTGGACTGGCGGGCCTGTCGTCGACCCGATGGCGGTCATCGGTCGAGGTGAGCACCTCCCACATCGGGATGGCCATCGACCCCCGCGTCATCGACCACGTGGTGGCCGCGCTGCGGGGGCAGGCAGGCTCAGCGCTCGAAGTCGATCGAGGCGAAAGTGCGTAGCTTCTGGAGCCGGTGCTCGGACGTGATCGAGCGGATCGTGCCACTCCGGGCCCGCATGACCAGCGAGTGGGTCGTGCAGCCGCCGGCGCGGTAGCGCACGCCCTTCATCAGCTCGCCGTCGGTGATCCCGCTCGCCGCGAAGAACGCGTCGTCCCCGGAGACCAGGTCGTCGGTGCCGAGGACGAAGTCGTCGTCGAGGTTGTGACCGGCGTCGAGGGCGCGCTGGCGCTCGTCGTCGTCCTGGGGCCAGAGCTGGCCCTGGATCACGCCGCCGAGGCACTTCATCGCGCACGCGGCGATGATGCCTTCGGGTGTGCCGCCGATGCCGAGCAGCAGGTCGATGCCGGTGTCGGGCGCGTGCCGCCATGATCGCGCCGGCGACGTCGCCGTCGGTGATGAACTTGATCCTGGCGCCGGTCTCCCGGATCTGCTCGGCGATCGACTCGTGCCGCGGCCGGTCCAGCAGCACCACCGTGACATCGGCGGGCTTCGAGCCCTTCGCCTTGGCGACCTGGTGGATGTTCTCGGCCACGGGATAGCGGATGTCCACGACGTCGGCCGCCTCCGGCCCGGTCGCCAGCTTGCGCATGTAGAACACCGCTGACGGGTCGTACATCGCGCCCCGGGGTGCCACCGCGAGCACCGAGATCGCGTTGCTCATCCCCTTGGCGGTCAGGGTGGTGCCGTCGATCGGGTCCACCGCCACGTCGCACTCCGGGCCGGTGCCGTCGCCGACCTGCTCCCCGTTGTAGAGCATCGGGGCCTGGTCCTTCTCACCCTCGCCGATGACCACGGTGCCGTTCATCGCGATCGTGGAGATCATGATCCGCATGGCGTTGACGGCGACCCCGTCGGCGCCGTTCTTGTCTCCGCGGCCCACCCAGCGGCCCGCGGCCATGGCGGCGGCCTCGGTCACCCGGACCAGCTCCATCGCCAGGTTGCGGTCGGTGGTCCCTGGGGTGATGTCCGCGAGGCTGTCGGTCATGGCCGCATGGTAACCGTCAGGGACCACCGGAGGCGTACGACCGCACCGCGGTCGCCTTCACCGACAGCCACACATCGCGGCCCGGGACGAGTGACATCTCCGTGGCGGCGGCCGGGGTCACGTCGGCGATCAGGTCTGGCTCGGCGTGGACCAGGAGCCGGACCGCGTCGCCGTGCGGCGAGACGTCGGCCACCCGTCCGTGCCAGCGGAACCGCGGCGAACCGACCGGCTCCTGGAGCGTCACCACCACCGCGTCGGGGGTGAACGCCATCAGCTGCTCCTCGTTGCGAACGACGTTGAGGCCGACCAGGCGGGCGACGTGCTCCGTGCGCGGACGCTGCGACACCTCGGCCGGGGTGCCGAGCTGGGCCACCCGTCCCTCGTCGAGGACGAGCACCCGGTCGGCGATGGTCAGCGCGTCGATGGCGTCGTGGGTGACGAGCAGCGTGACGCCGTCGTACGACGCGAGGTGGCGGCCGAGCTCGATCCGCAGGGCCATGGCGACCTTGACGTCGAGGCCGGTCAGCGGTTCGTCGAGCAGCAGCAGGCGGGGGTTGGTGGCCAGCGCGCGGGCGATCGCGACCCGCTGGGCCTGTCCGCCGGAGAGCTGGCGGGGTCGCCGGTCGGCCAGCTCCCCGATGCCGAAGCGGTCCAGCCAGGCGTGGGCGTCCGCCTCGGCCTCCTTGCGCTGGGTGCCGCGGGCGCGCGGCCCGAATGCCACGTTGGCCAGGGCGGTCAGGTGCGGGAAGAGGAACTGGCCCTGGAAGACCAGGCCGATGGCGCGGTCGCGGGCCGGGACCTGCAACAGGTCGACCCCGCCCAGCCGGGCGTGGCCCTCTGCCGGCACCAGGCCGGCCAGCGCCCGCACCAGGGACGACTTCCCGGCGCCGTTGGGGCCGATCACCGCCAGCACCTCTCCGGGCCGGGCCGTGAACGCGGCCTCCACCCGGTCCGCGACCCGCAGCGAGACGTCGAGGCTCGCGGGACCGCCAGAGCCGTTGGGAGCTTCGCTCATGGCGTGCCCAGCCAGCGGTCGCGCAGCGCCAGGAGCACGCCGATCGACACGAGCAGCATCACCATGCTCAGCGCCAGCGCGGCGTCCTGGTCGGACTGGCGGGTGACGTAGATGAGGTTCGGCATGGTCTGGGTGACGCCCGGGTAGTTGCCGTTGAAGGTGATCGTGGCCCCGAACTCGCCCAGCGAGCGCGCCCAGCCGAGCACCATCCCGGCCAGGATCCCCGGCAACGCCAGTGGCACGCTGACCCGCCGGAACGTCGTCCAGCGGGTGGCGCCGAGGGTCGCTGCCGCGGCGTCGTACTCCCGGTCGGCGGAACGCAGCGCCCCCTCCATGGCGATCACCACGAAGGGCATCGAGACGAACACGTGGGCGAGCACCACCCCGGCCGTCGTGAACGGGAACGCGAAGCCGGTCCAGGCGAGCAGCGGTTCGCCGATCACCCCGGTGCGGCCGAAGGCGGTGCGCAGGGCGATCCCCGCGACCACCGGCGGCAGCACCAGCGGCACCGTCACCAGGGCGCGGAGCCCACCGCGGCCCGGGAACTCGACCCGGGCCAGGAGCCAGGCGAGCGGCAGGCCGAGCACGAGGCAGATGAACGTCGCCGCGGTCGAGGTGGTCAGGGAGAGCCAGAGCGCCTCGCGCAGCGGCTCGGAGCGGAGCTGGCCGGGCAGGGCCGACCAGTTCGTCGCCGCCACCATCGCCACCAGGGGGACGACCAGGAGCAGGGTGGCCAGGAGCGCCGGCACCATCAGGATGACCGGCGGTCGTCCCAGCGGGTCTCTCATGGGCGGCTCACGGAAGGGTGAACCCCGCCTCGGTCAGGGCCGCCTGACCCTCCTCGGAGGTGACCAGGTCGGTCCACTCCTGGGCCAGCTCGGCGTCCTCGCTCTGCTCCAGCGTGTGGTGAAGTACGTCGTCAGCTCCTCCTCGGCGTCCGGGATCTCGACGGACTCGACGTCGTCTCCGGCCGCCACCGCGTCCGAGGCGTAGACCAGGCCCGCGTCGGCCTCGCCTGAGACCACCTTGTCCAGCGTGGCGCGGACGTCCTCCTCCAGGCTGGCCGGCTCGGCGGTGACGCCGTTGTCCTCGAGGACGGCCTGGGCGACCCGCCCGCAGGGCACCTCGTCGGCGCAGCGCACCCAGGTCGCGCCCTCGAGGTCGTCGAGGCTCTCGATCCCGGCGGGGTTGCCGGTCGGGGTGACGATCACCATCACGTTGGTGGCGAACTCGACCACCTCGCCGGTGACACCGGCGTCCTCGGCCGCCTGCATCGACGTCGCGTCGGCGGTCGAGAGCACGTCTCCGGGGGCACCGTCCGCGGCCTGCTCGGCCAGATCGGTGCTGGACCCGAACGAGAACGTGACGTCCGCCTGGTTCTCCTCCTCGAAGCTGGCGGCGAGCTCCTGGTAGACGTCGGTGAGGGATGACGCCGCCAGGACGGTCAGCTCGCCCTCGGCGTCGCTCTCGTCCCCGCCACAACCGGCCAACGGGACGAGGAGAAGCAGGAGTGCCAGGACCAGCGCGACCCGCCCGAACTTTCGGGCAGGTCAGGGTGCTTCGAGTCATGTCACGGCCTCTCGACGACGACGTTCGTGGACTTCACGGAGGCGATGGCGCGGACCCCGGGCTCCAGCCCGAGCTCGTCCGCTGCCTCCGAGCTCATGAGGGACACCAGCCGGTAGGGGCCGCAGATCATCTCGACCTGGGCCATGACCTTGTCCTTGACGACCTTCGTGACGATGCCGAGAGCCGGTTCCGGGCACTCACCGCGGCGGCGCGGGTGCTCTCGCGGTCCGGGTGGTCGGCTAGCTCCTGGGCCAGCCGGGCCACGGCCACGCCGGGCACGACCGTCCGGCCGGACTCGGTGTCACTCGTCAGCCGGCCCGCCTCGATCCAGCGGCGTACGGTGTCGTCGCTGACGCCCAGCACGGAGGCGACTTCCGCAATCCGGTATCCGCTCACGCGTCAAGGATGCCGCATCTGCGGCAAAATCACACGTTGGGAGCCGCAGACGCTTGTGTCAGCGCTTCACGCAGATGTACTCGTAGGCGTCGGGGGCGGCCACGGGCACGATCACCCGGTTGAGGAAGTGGACCCGCTCGAAGAACTTGTCCCGCACCCCCGCGTTGACGTGCGAGAGCAGCACGAACAGCAGCCGCTCCAGACTGGCGTGGGGCCGGTCCCGGCGGCGGGCGACGAGGTCGAAGCCGGCCTCGTCCAGGAGGCGGCGCAGTGTGCGGTCGTTGTGGATCTGGCTCGTGTTCGGGACCAGGATGTACCAGCGCCCCCGGAACAGGCGCCCCCACAGTGACCGGCTGTCGTAGGTGTTGAAGGCCCAGACCCCGCCGGGCTTCAACGCCTTCTGGAACTTGGCGATCACCGCCCGCGGGTCGCGAATGATCGTCATCACTCCCCAGGACGCGATCACGTCGTAGGTCTCCGGTGTCAGGTCGACGTCCTCGATGGACTCCCCCGAGACCGGGACGCCCCAGCGCTTGCTGGCGTACTTGGCCATCGGCCGCGAGATCTCGATGCCCTCCGCGTCGAAGCCCGCGCTCTTGGCCTCTGCGAGGAAGAACCCGGCGGCGGAGGCCACCTCGAGCAGCTTGGTGCCCTTCGCCTTTTGGCTCAGGCGTTCGATCCGGCCGGCGGCGGTGCGGCGCAGGTAACGCTCGCCGTCGAGGAAGGAGTAGTAGTTCAGGTTGTCCTCGCGCCCTTCGTAGAACTCCTCGGAGTCGTAGACCGTCCGCAGCGAGTCGCGGGTCATCCGAGGGTTCATGTAGAGCGTTTCGCAGCTCGTGCACGTGCCGAAGTGCAGCGTGTGTCCGTCGGAACGTCTTGCGCAGAGGACGGCGGGTCTCGGTGTCGCCGCAGACCGGACACGTGGTCGGCTCGAAAACCATGTCACCGAGCTGCTTGAACTCCGGTAGACCCTCATCGGATTGGTTGGTCACTATTTCCCCTGCGGACGACGTCGACGAACGGCCGCAACGCTATCAGCGTCGCGATCCCGACCCGTGGCGGCCTCGCCGTCGGGGCTGTGAAGATTGACGCCGTGAGCGAAGAGCCCGTGCCCGAACAGGGTGGGCGCTACCAGCGCTCGGCCTCGGGTCTGCTGGGCGCGCTGCTCGTCACCCTGCTCGTGATCGGGGCGTTCGTGGCGTTCCGGGCGCTGAACCGCGACGAGCTGGAGACCAGCCCCGACTCGGTCGACTACCTCGAGCAGGCCGCGCTCGCGCAGGAGGCGGGCCTCGACGTGGTCTATCCGCGCGACCTGCCGGATGGCTGGCAGGCGACGAACGTCGAGGTGGTCCCCGGGTGAGCGCCCCGTCTGGGCGGTGAGCCTGCTCACCGATGCCCAGCGCTACGTCGGCATCCGGCAGGAGGACGACCAGCTGGACGACCTGCTGTCGACGTACGTCGACGAGGACGGTCGAGGCCCGGCCCGACGTCCGCGTCGAGGGCTCGGTGGCGCAGGAGTGGCAGGTGTTCGAGGACGACGGCGGCGACCTGGCGTACGCCGCGGAGCTCGGCGACGAGGTCGTGATGGTCTACGGCTCGGCCGGCGAGGAGGATCTCCGGCTGGTCCTCGAACGACTCACCACGGAGCCGGTCAACCTCGACCGGGTGAGGCCGGTCAGGACTGGTCGCGAGCCTCGGGCTCGGCCTCGATGGCCTCGTCCAGCCGCTTGCGGGCGCCGTCGAGCCACTCCTGGCAGGTCTTCGCGAGCAGCTCGCCGCGCTCCCACAGCGCCAGGGACTCCTCGAGCGTGGTGCCGCCCGCCTCGAGCCTGCGCACCACCTCGATGAGCTCCTCGCGGGCGGACTCGTAGGACGGCTTCGGCTCAGTCATCGGACTCGACCTTCGTGGTGGTGGCGTGGATGCGACCGTCGGACACGCGGATCGCGACCGGGGCGCCCGTGGCCACGCCCGCGACGGAGCTGACGACGTGTCCGTCGGCGTCCTGGAGCACGGAGTAGCCCCGGCGCAGGGTCTCCAGCGGCGAAAGTGCTCTCGCCCTCGCGTGGTGGTGTGCGATGTCGTCGGCGCCGCGGTCGAGGCCGTGGCGCAGGCACCGGCGAGCCCGCTCGCGGAGCTGAACGATCTCGTCGGCGCGCGCGGCGACCAGGGTCCGCGGATCGGCGAGCACCGGGCGGGACCGCAGGTTGTCGAGCCCGGCCTGCTCGCGGGCGAGGAAGCCGGTGACGACCGAACGGATCCGGTCGCGGGCAGCCGCGACGTGCTGCCGCTCCTCGAGCACGTCGGGGACCACGAGCTTCGCGGCGTCGGTGGGCGTCGACGCCCGGACGTCGGCGACCAGGTCGAGCAAGGGCGCGTCGGGCTCGTGACCGATCGCCGACACGACCGGCGTGCGGACCTGGTGGACCGCCCGCACCAGCCCCTCGTCGGAGAAGGGCAGCAGGTCCTCGACCGAACCGCCGCCCCGGGCAACCACGATCACGTCGACGCGGGGGTCGCGGTCGAGCCGCTCCACCGCCTCGATCACCTCGGGCGCCGCGCGGGTGCCCTGCATCGCGGCGTGGGCGACCTCGAACGCCACCGCGGGCCAGCGCCGCCGGGCGTTGTCGAGGACGTCGCGCTCCGCGGCCGAGTTGGGCGCGGTGACCAGGCCGACGCATCCCGGCAGGAACGGCAACGCTCGCTTGAGCTCCGCCGCGAACAGGCCCTCGGCTGCCAGCAGCTGTCGGCGGCGCTCGATCCTGGCCAGCAGCTCCCCGAGCCCGACCATCCGGATCTCCCGCGCCGCCAGGGAGAGGGTCCCGCGGTTGGCGTAGTAGGACGGCTTGGCGTGCACCACGACGCTGGCGCCCTCGACGAGCGGCGGGTTGAGGCTGTCGAAGAGCGTCCGCGAGCAGGTCACCGCGATCGAGATGTCGGCGATGGGGTCCCGCATCGTCATGAAGACGGTGTTCAGCCCGGGCCGGCGGCTCACCTGCGCGATCTGGCCCTCGACCCACACCGCCCCGAGCCGGTTGATCCAGCCGTCGATCAGGGTCGCGATCTGGCGGACCGGCGCCGGGGACTGCGCGGTGGTCTCCAGGGGCATGGGCGGCAGCCTAGGTGACCGCGCTGACGGGCGGCGCGCACGCATTCGGCGCGGCCGGTCCGGATCCGTAGACTCGCGCCATGAGTACCGACCTGGGTACCCCACCCGTCCTGTCCCCCGAGGAGGCGGAGCGCGCCGTGCTGCTGGCCGCTCCGCGCGGCTACTGCGCCGGCGTCGACCGGGCGGTGGTCACCGTGGAGCAGGCGCTCGACCTGTACGGCGCCCCCGTCTACGTGCGCAAGCAGATCGTCCACAACAAGCACGTCGTGTCGGACCTGGAGTCCCGCGGGGCGATCTTCGTGGAGGAGCTCGAGGAGGTGCCCGAGGGCCGGACCGTGGTGTTCTCCGCCCACGGCGTGTCGCCCGAGGTGCACCGCCAGGCCGAGGAGCGCAGCCTCAAGACGATCGACGCGACCTGCCCGCTGGTCACCAAGGTCCACCACGAGGCGAAGCGGTTCGCCGGCGACGACTACGACATCCTCCTGATCGGGCACGAGGGGCACGAGGAGGTCGAGGGCACCGCCGGCGAGGCGCCCGACCACATCCAGCTGGTGCAGAGCCCCGCGGACGTGCCGAACATCGAGGTCCGCGACCCGGCGAAGGTCGCGTGGCTCTCCCAGACGACGCTCTCGGTCGACGAGACCCTCGAGACCGTGGCCGCGATCCGCGAGCGGTTCCCCCAGCTGCTCGACCCGCCGAGCGACGACATCTGCTACGCCACCCAGAACCGCCAGCTCGCGGTCAAGGAGATCGCGAAGGACTCCGACCTGGTGATCGTCGTCGGGTCCGGCAACTCCTCGAACTCCGTCCGGCTGGTCGAGGTGGCGCTCGAGGCGGGCGCCGCGACGGCGTACCGCGTCGACGACGCCGGTGAGATCGACGAGGCCTGGCTGGAGGGCGTGGACAAGGTCAGCGTGACGTCTGGTGCCAGCGTGCCCGAGGAGCTGGTGCAGGGCGTCCTCGCGTTCCTCGCCGAACGCGGCTACCCCGACGCCCAGGCGGTGCACAGCGCCGAGGAGTCGCTGATCTTCGCGTTGCCCAAGGAGCTGCGCCGCGACCTCAAGGCGGCCGCCGCCAAGGCCTGACCGTGGCCCGCTACCTCGAGCTCCACCCGGACAACCCGCAGCCGCGAAGGCTCGACCAGATCGCCGACGCCCTGCGGGAGGACGCCCTGATCGCCTACCCGACGGACTCGGGCTACGCGCTCGGCTGCCGGATCGGCAACCGGGACGGACGGGACCGGATCCTGCGGATCCGCGGACTCGACGACAAGCACCACTTCACCCTGGTCTGCAAGGACTTCTCCCAGCTCGGGCAGTTCGTGCACGTCGACAACTCGGCGTTCCGGGCGATCAAGGCGGCCACGCCCGGGCCCTACACGTTCATCCTGCCCGCGACGCCCGAGGTGCCTCGGCGGCTGCTGCACCCGCGCAAGCGCACGGTCGGCGTGCGGATCCCCGACCACCGGGTGGTGCACGCCATCCTCGAGGCCTTCGGGGAGCCGCTGCTCACCAGCACCCTGATCCTTCCGGACGAGGAGGAGCCACGCACGTCCGGCTGGGAGATCAAGGAGGAGCTCGACCACCAGGTGGACGTGGTGATCGAGGCGGGGGAGACCCCGGCCGAGCCGACCACCGTGGTCGACTGGTCGCAGGGCCAGCCCGAGGTCCTGCGACGCGCGGCCGGTGACCCGGACCGGTTCGTGCGCTAGGCGGCCTGGCCCGCCATCCGCTGCCGCACCGCCAGGGTGGCCAGGCAGAGGACGTAGCCCACGACGAGGGCGCCGCTGTGGTGGGAGAGCCCGGAGACCACGGCCTGGACGACGCCGTCCTGGGGATGCGCGATCACGTCGGGACGGGTGAGCCCGAGGAGCGCGAAGACGCCGACCATGATCAGCGGCGGCAGCACCCCGACGACGAAGAAGTCGGTCGGACGCACGGCCAGCGCGAGCCCGATGCACAGCACGATGAAGCAGAGGTCGAAGAAGAGGCTCACCCGCCCGACCATCGCGAGGTCGACGATCACCACGGTGAGCGCGACGGCCACGCCGAGCGCGACGACCTGGCGGCCGGGCTCGCGCCCCTCCTCCCAGAGGGTTCGGGCTTGGGTCACGCCGCCCACGGTAGGGCCCGGTCACTCCTCCCCGGACGCGGCGCGCCGGTCGACGGCATGGAGCTCGACGGACCCGGGAGACCGGGAGGTCGACTCCACCTGGCGGGGCGAGTCGAGGTCGTCGGTGACCACGGACAGCTCGGCGAAGCGCCGGGCGGACACCAGCACCCGGGACTCGTAGGAGCCGACCGCCTGGTTGAAGTGACCGACCGCGGTGTTGAGGGAGCGGCCGACCCGGTCGAGGTGGGTGCTCAGGAGACCCAGCCGCTGGTGCAGGTCGCGGCCCAGCCGGTGGATCTCCCGCGCCTGGTCGGCCAGCGCCTCGTGGCTCCAGCCCTGGGCGACCGTGCGCAGCAGGGCGATCAGGGTCGTGGGGCTGGCGAGCACCACCTGACGAGCGGCGGCGTAGTCGATCAGGCCGGGATCGGTGTCGAGCGCCGCCGCGAGGAAGGACTCGGCCGGCACGAAGAGCACCACGAACTCGGGCGTCTCGGACAACGCCCGCCAGTAGGCCTTGGACGACAGGCCGTCGACGTGCTGGCGCAGCTGGCGGGCGTGGCGCCCCAGTGCCTCGCGGCGCACCGTGTCGTCGTCGGTGGACGTCGCGTCGAGGTAGGCGTCGAGGGGCACCTTGGCGTCGACCACGACCTGGCGCCGGCCGACGAGGTGGACCACCAGGTCGGGACGCTGGGCGCCGTCGTCGAAGCGCACCTGCTCGGTGAAGTCGCAGCGGTCGACCAGCCCCGCGAGCTCGACCGCGCGACGCAGGTGGAGCTCGCCCCAGCGGCCCCGGACCTGGGGCTTGCGCAGGGCGGTGGACAGGGACCTGGTCTCCCGGGCCAGGTCGGTGACCTGCTGGTGGAACTCCCCCTGCCAGGCGGCGCGGTGCTGGTCGAGGTCGCGCATCTGGTCGCTGAGGCGGTCGAGCCCCTGCATCACCTCGGCCTGGTCGACCATGCCGGCGGAGTACGACGACCGGCTGCGCGCCCAGAGCAGGCCCAGGCAGCCGCCGAGGACGAGACCGAGGAGCAGGCCGGCCAGCGCGAGGGCGAACGAGGTCAGGATCTCCATGCGCAAGAGCATGGACCAGGCCACCGACAACCCGGACCGCGACGCGGCCCGGCGGAGCCGGATCGGGCACAATCGCCCTCGATGCGCACCCACGGACCGCGGAGCCTGCTCCGGGACACCTCGGCGCTGGCGTTCGGGTCCGTCGTCAGTGGCTTGCTCGCCTACGTGTTCTTCGCGCTCGTGACCCGGGCCCTCGGCCCGGTCCCCGGCGGCCCCGGTCTCGGTGCTGTGGGCCTGGTGGAGCTTCGCGGGTGCCGCCCTCACCTTTCCGCTGCAGCACTGGATCACCCGCTCGGTCACCGTGCACGAGGGGGAGCGGGCGGTCCGCGCGGCACTGGGCGGCGTGGCCCTCGTCGTCGTGCTGGTCGGGGTCGTCGCGGGGTTCGGGTCGTGGCTGGCGCGGGACCTGCTGTTCCATCGCTCCGACGCCGCGTTCCCGCTCCTCGTCGTGGCCGTGGCGCTGGGGTCCGGCGCGATGGGAGTCGTCCGCGGGCTGCTGGCCGCCCGGCGCAGGTTCCCGGCGCTGGGCGCGCCCTGGTGGCGGAGAACGCGCTGCGCTGCGTCGCCGCGCTGGCGCTGATGATCGCGGGCGTCGAGGACCCTGTGGCGTACGGCGCTCTCCCTGGTCGCGGGCTACCTGGCGATCGGCTTCTGGCCCTCGACCTTCCGGATTGCCGACACCGGCCGGAGCCCGGAGGCGGAGTCGCCGCTGGCGTTCGTCACCGGAGCGTCGGTGGGGCAGCTGCTCGGCCAGGTGGTGCTGACCGGCGGGCCGGTCCTGCTGGCGGCCGCCGGTGGGGCGCCGGCCGAGGTGACCGCCCTGTTCGCGGGACTGGCGCTGTTCCGGGCGCCGTACACGCTGGCGCTGGGGCTGGTGTCCCAGCTGACCGAACGCCTCACCGGTGCTGGTGGTCCGGGGCCGGCGCGAGGCGCTGCGGAGGTTCCGCATCGGGGTGGTGCTGACGACGCTGGGCGCCGCCGCTCCTGGCGGCGGTCGTCGGCGCCTGGGCCGGTCCGCCGCTGATGGAGCTGGTCTTCGGCGACGGCGTCCGGCTGCCGGGCGGGCTGACCCTGCTGATCGCCGTGGGCACCGTCTTCGCCCTCGCCAACCTCGTCCTGACCGTCACCGCCCTCGCGCGCGGCCGGACGGCGGCGCTGGTGCGGGCCTGGGCTGATCGCTGCCGTCCCGGGAGCGCTGCTCTTCTGGCTCTCGCCGATGAGTGCCCTGGACCGCACCACCTGGACGTTCGCGGTCGTCGAGGCCGCGGCCTTCTGCTGGCTGGTCGCGGAGGACGTGCGCAGCGCCGCCGGAGAGCCGGCCGGGTCAGGGCTTCTCGGCGCTCAGGAAGATCGATGAGCCGAACGGCAGGTCGCGGCGCCGGAGCAGCCGGCTCTCGGCGCGGGACAGCCTCATGAACAGCGAGTCCAGGGTGGGCGAGACCTGGGGCAGCCCGTCGCCGGGCGGTGGCCGACGCAGGCGGCGTACGACCCGCTCGGCCGCGAACATCGGGAAGACGCCGGCGAAGCCGTGGGTGCAGCGGCGTACGACGAACCCGGCGCCCTCGACGGCCGCGACGCAGCCGGGGGCGCGTGTAGCGGCGGTAGTGACCCGCCTGCACGTCGTGGTCGGTCCACGCCCACTGGTAGGCCGGCACGGACAGCAGCAGCCGGCCACCCGGCGCCAGCACCCGTGCCAGCTCCGCGAGCGCCAGGTCCTCCGGATCGCAGTGCTCGACCACGTCGAACGCGCCGACCACGTCGAACGACCCGTCCCGGAACGGCAGCGCCAGCGCGGACGCGCAGACGCCCTCGCCGGGGGCGAGCCCGCGGGGGTCCACGTCGATGGCGATCCGCTGGTGGTCCCCCTGCATCCAGGACACGCTCGGTCCGTCCGCGCTGCCCACGTCGAGCATCCTCCGCGGCTGGCCGAGGAAGTCGCCCAGCGCGGCGCGGAGCAGCTCGGTGCGGGCGCGGTACCACCAGTAGTCGGGCTGCTCGATGGAGGAGGAGCCGGGCTGGTTCATGGTGTCGCTCACTGTGCACTCCTGGCCGTCTTCGTGGCGCGCAGGAACGAGTCCACGACCCGCTCGCGCTCGTCGTCGGCGAGGTTGTTGAAGAAGGGCAGCCGCACCAGCCGGCCGCTGACGTCGCTGGTCACCGGGCACTCGACCGGACGGGCGGAGAAGCGGCGCCCGCCGTCGGAGTCGTGGAGCGGGACGTAGTGGAAGGTCGTCTGGATGCCGTCCTCACGCATCAGGTCCATGACCCGGGTCCGGGTCGCGTGGTCGGGCATCAGCACGTAGAAGAGGTGGTACGCCGGGTCGCAGTCGTCGGGGACGACCGGCAGCCGGATCCCGAGCTCGGCGGCGTCCCCTGCCAGCCCCGCCAGGTAGCCCTCGAAGACGTGCCGGCGCCTGGCCTGGATCGACTCGGCCTGCTCGAGCTGCGCCAGCAGGTAGGCGGCCAGGGTGTCGGAGAGCCCGAACGACGAGCCGGTGTCGCGCCAGGAGTACTTGTCGACCTGGCCGAGGAAGAACGCCTGCCGGTCGGTGCCCTTGTCGTAGTGGATGCGAGCGGGCGCCAGGTCGCGGTGGTCGTTGAGCAGCAGGGCGCCGCCCTCGCCGCAGACGAAGTTCTTCGTCTCGTGGAAGCTCAGCGAGGCGAACCGGCCGAGGCTGCCGAGCGGCTCCCCGCGCCAGCGCCCGAACAGACCGTGGGCGGCGTCCTCGACCACCGCCACGTCCGGCCGGTCGGCCAGCACACGTCCTGATCCCGTCGACGTCACAGGCGATGCCGGCGTAGTGGACGATGACCACGGCCTTGACCGTGTCGTCGAGCAGCTCGGCGAGATGCTTCGGGTCCAGGCCCAGGGTGTCGGGCTCGATGTCGCAGAAGAGGATGCGTGCGCCCTGCCGGGCGAAGGCCAGGGCGCTGGTCGTGAACGTGAACGACGGCACCACGACCGTGTCCTCGGGCCCGAGGTCCAGCAGCATCGCGCTGAGCTCGAGCGCCGTGGTGCACGAGGTGGTCAGCAGTACCTCGGCGCCGGTCTCCTCCTGCAGGATCGCGCCGACTCTCTTGGCGAACGGTCCGCCCGCGGAGGTGTGGCCGCCCTCGATGGACTCGCGCAGGTAGTCGAGCTCGCGCCCCTCGGGCGCGGTCCGGTTGAACGGGATGGTCGGCTGACCGCTCATCGTGCCCTTCCTACTGGGTTGTGCCACGACAGCTCACGTCCGAGGAGCCCGGCCAGCGCCCGATCACTGTCCTGGAAGTACCTGAAGTGGCGTCGATCAAGGCGCCCGTTCGTGTCCGGTGACGTCATGGACCGATCCTGACACAGCTCATCCCGCGTCCAGCATCGCCTCGATCTCGGTCCGAGTCTGCCGGGAGATCCGCTTGTTGACGAACCAACGGAACGGCCCGGGTGTCGAGCCCACCTTCTGGTAGTCCTGCTTCACCACGTCCTCGAGCCAGTCGGGACAGCAGGGATCCGTCCCTCTGGAGCCGACCGCGATCACCGTGGGTGACCTCGTGCCGATCCATCTGCCGTAGCCCCTGAGCCCGCCGGGCCACGTGTCCTCGACGTAGGCATCCAGGCCCATGGCGAACATCTGGAGACGGCTGGGGTTCCGCTGGCGGGTGACCACCAGTGCCTGAGGTGCACTGACCGAGATGATGTCGGCGTTCGCCGGAAGCATCGCCATGACCGCATCGCCGTCCGCGCGCTGCCTGTCGAGGACGTCGCTCCTGTTCCCGATCGCGGTCACGACGGCCATGCCGGTGGCGACCAGGCACCAGGCCACGACAGCGGCGGTGAGCGCGCGCACCGGCACCCGTTGGGCCAGCAGGGCGACGATGCCGCCGATCCCGACGGCCGCCACAGGCAGCAGGAGGAAGGCGTCCATCCATCCGTCGAAGTCCTTGAACGACCACAGGGCACACACGACGACGAAGGAGCCGAGGCCGACCAGCGACGCGCCCTGGGAGGTCGTGCGGGTGTGTTGGATCGCGGCGTGGATGCCCATGGCGAGGATGATCAGCGTGCCGAGGATCATCACCCACAGGCTCCAGCCGTAGCCGTTGGTCATTTTTGCCCAGACGACGCCGGGGTCGGTGCCGAGCCCGTCCACCGTGGTGTAGCGAAGGTTGATCAAGAGGAAAGAGTCGAGGAAGATCTGTAGCCGCCCGACGGCTGCGTAGGCCAGCACGGTGATCGCCGTCGGGATGACTCCGCCCACCGCGATCCGGCTCAGTGCCACGAGCCGGCCACGCCCGCCGCCCGGGGCGCCGAGCACGGCGGCGACGGCGACGCCGGCGAGGGCCGGGAGGAAGACCGGCTGCCAGGTGAGCGTGGACAGCGCGATCATCGCGCCGGCCGTGCCCCAGCGCTGGTGCACCATCGCGAGAAGGGCGAGCGCGAGGAAGCACACCATCGTGGTCTTCTCGCGCGGCCCGAACGTGGCGTTGAGCAGGAAGCCCTCGGAGCACAGCAAGGCCGCGGCGCTCGCGAGGCCGGCCGCGCGTGACCGGAAGAGGTCTCGCCCGAGCAGGTAGACGACCATCACCGCCACCACAGACACCAGCATCAGCGTCACGCGCATCCCGAGAATGTCGTCGACACCGACCAGCCTCGCCACCCCCGCCCCGATGCCGGGGACGAGGTGTGCCAGCGGCCCCACCCGGTTGAGGATCGCCACGAATGGCGGCACGCCCTCCGCGACCTGCTGGCCGCCGTAGGCGTAGACGCCGAGGGCGGTGGTGAGCACGCCGTCGAACCCCTGGAGCACGTAGACGGTGAGCGCCACGACCCCGCACACCCCTACGAGCGGGTCGACGCGCCGCAGCCGGTCGCGGGCAGCCCGGACAGTCAGGGCATTGGTCTCCCTGGATCCCCTATCGAGCACGATCGAGGCTAACCAACAGACCGAGCCAGCCTTCGAAGGACTCGCGCAGGTAGTCGAGCTCACGCCCGTCGGGCGGGGTCAGGTGGAACCGGGTGGTCGGCCGCCCGGTCATCGTGCTCCTCCTACTGGGTTGTGCCACGGCAGCTCGCGTCCGAGGAGCCCGGCCAGCGCCCGATCGCTGTCGTTGAAGTAGTCGCGGAGCCGGTCGACCAGCCCGGCGTCGAGGGAGTCCTCGGGTGGCTCTGCCTGGTTGACCCGGTGCCCCAGCGAGTCGGGGCGGACGCCGGCGTCGACGCCCAGCCACTCGTAGAGCTCGCCCACCCGGTCGGGGCTCCCGACCAGGTCCTCGAGGAACTGCACTCGCACCAGGCCCGGGAAGGCGTCCAGCCAGGGCGTGAGGTACTCGGCGTACCGGCCGCGCTCGAGGTAGGCGTGGGGCGAGACCGACGTGGCCTGCCGGTCCCAGGGGAGTGGTCCGTCGAGGTTGCGGGTGAGGGCCTCGGTGACCGAGCGGTCCTCCATCCCGTGTGAGCGGCTGAAGCTCCAGTTGGACACCGCCCGCTCGACGGGGTCGCGCAGCTGGACCACGATCTGGGGGCGGTCCAGGACGGCGACCACCCGCGTCACCGCCTCGGGCGACTCGAGGTAGCTGGTGCTCTTCTCGCCGAGCAGCCCGGCGGTACCGGCGTGCGGGAACCAGGTGCGCTCGTACCACTCGACCCCGCGTTCGACGACCTCGTCGGCGAGGAACACCTTGGGCTCGGGCCGGAACGGCCGGGCCATCGCGATCTCCGGGTGGTCGGCGAGCAGCTCGTGGAGGTACGTCGTCCCGCAGCGCTGGGCGCCGATGACCAGGAAATGACGCCTCATCCGGTGACCTTCTCGGAGACGTGGTAGCTCTCCCTCGTGCTCACCGCGTCGAGAGTGCGGACGACGTACTCGCCGATCATGGACAGCATGGCGATGGTGATGCCGCCGATGACGGCGACGAGGACGACCAGCGTGGTCCAGCCCTCGACTCGGGTCTCGCGCCAGAGGGCGCTGAGCAGGTAGAAGCCGCCCAGCAGGAAGCTGAGCCCGGCCACGGCGAAGCCGCCGAGCGCGGTGGCCCGCAGCGGCCAGGAGGAGTAGCTGAAAAGGATGGTGAGCACCAGCGACAGGATCCGCAGAAGGCTGTAGTTGCTCTGCGCCCGCGGGGCGCGGCTCGTGCCGGACCGCGGTGTTTGCGGGGCAGCTGGAGTACATCAGGGCCTGGCCGGTGATGTAGGGGTGCGCGTTGCGGGCCGCGCAGATCCGGTCGACCACGTCCCGCCGGAGGATGCGGTGGTTGGAGACCACGAGGTCGGGCGGCTGGAGGAAGATCCGGCGGTTGATCATCGCGATCAGGCGGGTGCCGATCCGCCGGTAGCCGGCCGACTGCTTGCGCTCGAACTTGCCGAACACCACGTCGTGGCCGTGCATGGCCTTGTCGATGAGCTTGAGCGCCTCCTCGGGAGGGTTCTGCAGGTCGTCGTCCATCGTGATGACGTAGTCGCCGGTCGACTCCTGGAATCCGGCGAGGTTGGCGTGGTGCTGCCCATAGTTCTTCAGCAGGTTGATCGCGGTGACCTGCGGATGGGCGCGAGCCCGGTCGGCGATGACGTTCCAGCTCCCGTCGTGGCTCCCGTCATTGACCAGGATCAGCTCGTACTTGAGCCCGCTCGCGGAGAAGACCTCGACCACCCGGTCGACGGTCTCCCCGACCAGGGGCTCGCTGTTGTAGACGGGAATCACGATCGAGTACGTGAACGCCGTGGGGTCGAGAAGCACGATCGCAGGTTACCTACTCGGTGACTCGGTGGCGGCGTCGGTCCCTCGGGCCGTGCGGATAGCCCCACGCAGGATGGCCACCTCCTGTGGACCGACGGATCGGAGGACAAGCCACCGCCACCCCGGGGCCCTTCCCACCTGAACGTAGTCGCGCTCGAGCAGTGGGGTCAGCCAGGTGGCGGCGTTCCTCCGGTTCCCGAGCGCGATGAAGGTCGGCCTGGTCTCCTCGACCCTTGCCGCGAAGCCCTCGAGTCCGCCCGGCCATGAGTCGTCGATATAGCGCAGGAGGGGTTCGGCGAACATCTGATGACGAGTCGGGTTCGTCCGGCTCGAGAGGACCAGGGGCTGTGGTGCCTCGATGGACATCAACGTGGCGCCGCGGGGTGCATGCCGGAGTACCGCGGCCACCGATGCACGTTGCTGCTCCAGGCCGTTGTCCCGGGTCGCGACAGCAGCCGCCAGCCCCCCGATCAGGCACAGCACGACCCATCCTGCGACCAGGGTGACAGCGACGCGCGGCCGGAACCGGCGGCCTACTTCGGCCGCGAGCGCGCCGAAGCCGAGGGCGGCGAACGGCAGGAACGGGAGGACATCCGGCCACGAGTTGAACACCCGCAGGCTGAACAGCACGCCCACGGCCGCTCCGGCTCCGACGGCCACGACGGCCATGCCGCGCGGAGCGCGACGCCGTTCCGCGACCAGCAGGTGCTGCGTCGCGGCAACCAGGCAAAGCACCAGGCCGGCCAGGATCACCCAGCCGGACGGCCCCCAGCCGTCCAGGACGCGCGGGGCAATCGAATCGAAGTCCGCGAGTAGACCCGACTGTTCCGGGTAGTTCACGTTGATCAACAGGAAACCGTTGAGGAATTCGCTGAAGGCTCCGGCGGCGGCGAAGCCGACCGCACACAAGGCGGCCGGCGTGACGCCCCCCAAGGCGAAGCGGGCCGACGCCCCCACGATCGCCCGGCCGCGCAGCGACGACATGGCGACCATCGCGGGAGCTACGCCCATGAGGAAGGCTGGTTGCCAGGTGAGGGCGGCCAGCGAGACGGCAGCGCCCGCGAGGAACCAGCGCTGGTGGACGACGGCAAGCAGCGCGCACGTCAGGAAGAGCACCACGACCGTCTTCTCGCGGGGTCCGCCGGTCGCGAGAACGATGAAGCCCTGCGCAGTGAGTGCGGTCGCGGCCGCGGCCGCCCCGGCGAACCGGGACCCGAACAGGTCGCGGCCGAGCAAGTAGAGAAGCCAGACACACGTCGCGGAAATGACCATCAGCAGCAACCGCATGCCGAGCAGGTCATCCATGCCCACGATCCGCGCGCCTGCGGCTCCGAGCGCGGGAACGAGGATGGCCATCGGTCCGATGCGCGTCAGAACGCTGGCGTACGGCGGCACTCCGTCAACGGCCTGCTGGGCGCCGTAGGCGTAGAGGCCGATGTCCTTGATGAGCAGGGCGTGCAGCCCGTGGGCAGCGAAGACGCCGAGGGCCGCAAGGGCGAGAAGGGGGCCCAGCGGGTCGACGCCCCGCAGACGATCGACCCAGAGCCGGTCGGTGCGGGCCGCCGACGTGGCGGTGGTCGTCACGCGGCGCAGGCTATCCGACCGATGGGTCCGACCCCCGCTCTCACCCGCCGGTCGAACGTCTGGTGACACCCGCGCGCAGGGCGGCGATGGCCTCCGCTCCGACGTCGCGACGGACGTACCAAGTCCACCCGGGTGCCTTCCCGACCTTCACATAATTGCGTTGGACCTCCGGCGCCAGCCACCGAGGCATCGTGCCGAACAGCGCGATGACCGTCGGAGCCCGCTGCGCCACCCAGAGACGGTAGCCCCTGATGCCGCCGGGAAAGGTGTCGTTGATGTGCTGAGTCATCCCGTGGGCGAACAGCTGGAAGCGGGAACCCTGGCGTTGGTGGGTCAGGACGAGCGACTGGGGGGCCCGCACCGAGAGGATCTGCGCGTCGGGCAGCGCCTCCATCACCGTCTCGGTGGACCGGCGCTGCTCCACGAGGCGGTCGTTGTGCTTACCCACGGAGAATCCGACGGCGGTGGCCGTGCAGGCCGCGGCGACCGCCAGGGTCGAGGCCAGCGCCACCTTGCCGGGGGCCCGGTCGACGACGAACTGCACCAGGGAGCCGATGCCGACCGCAGCGAACGGGAAGACCAGGAAGGCATCCGGCCACCCGTCAAAGGCCTGGACGGTCCACCCGATGCCGATCAGCGCGCCGACGCCACACCCGACCAGCGCAGCGGTGGGTGGCTCGCGGTCCCCCCGCCGCAGCGCCGCAGCGGCGGCGGCCACCAGGAGCGCCGCGAGGCCGGCGAAGATCACCCAGGCCGATGCGCCGTAGTTCCGGTCCAGCAACCGCCACGCGTACCCGGGGTCGTCCAGCACGGTTCTCCGCAACTGGGACGTGTACTTGACGTTGACGAGCACAAAGCAGTCCAGGAACATCTGGAGCCGGTCGATCGCCGCATAGCTGCCGATGGTCACGGCCAGGGGGACAAGCCCGCCGACCGTCACCCGGGCCAGGGCCCGCCACCAGGCCCGGAGCGGAAGCCCCAGCAGCACGGCGACGAGGGCCGTGACGATCAGCGGGAAGAAGCTGGGCTGCCACGTGAGGGTGGCCAGGCTCACCAGGACGCCCGTCGTCAGCCATCTCTGGTGAGCGATCGCGAGGAACGACGCCAGCATGAACAGCACCATCGGCGTCTTCTCACGGGGACCGTAGGTCGCCAGCTCGATGAAACCGTGGAAGGACAGCAGCGCAGCTGCCGACGCCACCCCCGCGAAGCGGGAGCGGAACACATCACGGCCCACCAGGTAGGCGAGCCCGATGCCGGCGACGGCCATCAGCATGAAGAACACCCGCATGGCCAGGAGGTCGTCGACACCGACAACGCGCGCGACGGCGGCCGCGCCGCCGGGGAGGAGGTGGGCCAGGGGGCCGACCCGATTGGCGATCGCGACGTACGGCGGGACGCCCTCCGCGACCTGCTGGCCGGCGTAGGCGTAGACCCCCATGTCCGTGGTCAGGAGCCCGTCGAACCCGTGCAGCAGGTAGACGACGAGGGCGACCAGGCAGCACGCGACGAGCAGCGGATCGACGTGCCGCAGTCTCTCGCGGGCGCGCGAGACGATGAGCACATCCCCCTCCTTCCGCATCACGTCAAGCACGATCGCAGGCTACCTACAGGACCGGACCCGACGGGACGGCACTGAGCTCATTGATGGGCTCGGCGCCGACCGAGCGGTGGACGTACCAGGTGAAGTCGCCCGGCGTGGTGCCCACCTCGACGTACTCCCTCTCGAGGGTGGGCGTGAGCCATGTGTACCAGGCCGGGTGGTCGACGGTGATGAAGGTCGGCTCCTCCTCCCCGATCCAGTCGGCCAACCCGTCGAGGCCACCGGGCCAGGTGTCGTCGACGTACTCGTCCAGGCCGGCGAGGAACATCTGGTGCCGGATCGGGTTCGTCCGGTGGGTCAGCACCAACGGCTGCGGTGCACCTACGGACATGACGGTGGCGTCGGAGGGGACGGCGGCGAACATGGCGGCCACCTCGGCGCGCTGCTGGTCCAGGACGTGCTCGCGGTTCGTGAAGGAGCTGATCAGCCCGGCGACGAGGCAGACGACGCTCCAGGTCACCAGGATCGGCACCGCCGATCCGCGCCGGGACCCGGGCCTGCACCTCGGCGGCGACGGCGCCGACCCCCAGGGCCGCTCGCGGGCAGACAGCACCACGAGGTCGGCCCAGCCGTTGAACACGTAGAGGCTCCAGATCACCCCGGCGAGCGGTGGCGGCGCCCGATCCCGACCAGGGCCAGGTCTCGGGCCTCGCGACCTCGGAAGGCTTCCCGGGCGCGCATCGCCGCGAAGACCATGACCGCGACCAGCCCGGCGAGGATCACCACGAGCGAGGCGCCGAACCCCTCGAAGAGGAAGCCGACCGTGCTCGACGAAGTCGGCGAGCACGTCCCGTCTGCTGGGTGTAGCGCCGGTTGATCAGGACGAAGCCGTCCAGGAACTCCTGCATCGCACCGGCCAGGGCGAAGCCGGCCGTGATCACCGCGGTCGGGATCAGCCCACCGACGCGCGAATCGGATCGCGGCCGGCAGCATCGCACGGCGCCCGAGTCCGGCCATCGCGACCAGCGGCCGCGAACAGCGGTGGTGAGGAACGACGGCTGCCAGGTGAGCGTGGCGAGGGCGACGCAGGCGCCCGCCAGCAGCCAGCGCTGCTTCAGCACCGCCCAGAACGCCAGGATCACGAAAGCATGAGCGTGGTCTTCTCGCGAGGCCCGCCGACGGCGTAGGTCACGAACCCCGCGAAGGTGAGCAGCGCGGTGGCGGAGGCAACTCCGGCCAGCCGGGAGTTGAACAGGTCGCGGGCCAGCAGATAGAGCAGCCACACGCAGGCCACCGAGATCAGCAGCATCAGCAGCCGCATGGCCAGGATGTCGTCCATCCCGACGACGCGGGCAGCGGCCACCCCGATCGCCGGGACGAGGTGGGCGAGCGGGCCGGCCCGGTTGAGGACGCTGACGTACGGCGGCACGCCCTCGACGGTCTGCTGGGCGCCGTAGGAGTAGAGGGCCAGGTCGCGGGTCAGGATGCTGTCGAAGCCCTGGACGATGCAGACCACCAGGGCGGCCACGGCCATGAGGGGTCCGAGCGGGTCGATCCGCCGCCACCAGCGGTCGTTCATGCGGCAGCCCCGGCCAGGTCGACGGCCACCGGGGCGTGGTCCGAGGCCCCGGCGCCGGCCCGCTCGTCGCGGTCGATGAACGCCCCGGAGACCCGGGCGGCCAGCGACGGCGAGGCGAGCACGAAGTCGATGCGCAGCCCCCGGTTCCGCTCGAACCGCTGCCGGTAGTAGTCCCAGTAGGTGTAGACCTCGGGGCCGGGGGTGTGCGGCCGGACCACGTCGACGAAGCCGTCGTCGAGGAACGCCTGGAACGCCGCCCGCTCCGGCGGCGTGACGTGGGTCGACTTCGCGAACTGCGCCATGTCGAAGACGTCCTCGTCCCGTGGCGCGATGTTCCAGTCGCCGGCCAGGGCGGTGTCCCCGTCGAGTCCGCCGCGGACGGCCTCGCGCAGTCGCGCCAGCCAGTCGAGCTTGTAGACGTAGTGCGGATCGTCGGGCTTGCGGCCGTTGGGCACGTAGAGGGACCAGACGCGAACGCCGCCACACGTCGCCGCGATCGCCCGCGCCTCGGCGGCGAGGGGTTCTCCCCAGCCCGGCTGTCCGGGGAAGCCGACCTCGACGTCGTCGAGGCCGACCCGGCTGATGATCGCCACCCCGTTCCACTGGTTGACGCCGGCCACCGCGACGTCGTACCCCAGGGCCTGCAGGCCCATCAGCGGCAGCTGGTCCTCGCGCGCCTTGGTCTCCTGGACCGCGAGGACGTCCACGTCGTGGCGCTGCAGGAACTCCTCGACCCGGCCGATGCGGGAGCGGAGGGAGTTGACGTTCCAGGTGGCCAGGCGCACGCGGTCACCCTAAGGGGCAGATGATGGACGGGTGATGAACGGGCACGCCGACCGCGCGGAGGGGGCGTTCGGCCTCGCGGAGTTCGTCGGCGAGGCCGTGCTGCTCGCGGGGGCGGGGTCCGCGGTGATGTACCAGCTCGCCCGGAGAGAGGTGGGGCTCGGCGTCGTCGAGCACAGCACGACGCTGGACCGGCCGCTCGACCGGCTGCGGACCACCCTGACCTACGTGTACGTCATGGCCCTCGGGACCGAGGAGGAGCGGCGGGCGGTCGCGGGCATGGTCGACCGAAGACACGCACTGGTCCGCTCGGCTGGGCGCTACTCGGCCTTCGACCCCGAGCTCCAGCTCTGGGTCGCCGCGACCCTGGCCCGCACCGGCGAGACGATCCGCGAGCGGGTGTTCGGCCCGATGGACGCGGCGACCCGGGAGCGGGTCTACCGCGAGTCGTGGGTGCTCGGCACGGCCCTGCAGGTGACCCCGGAGATGTGGCCGCCGACCCGCGCCGCGTTCGAGGACTACTGGGAGGCCGCAATTGCAGTGCTGTCGCCCGACCCCGCGGTCCAGGGCTACGCCCGGCGACTGCTCTCGAGCCGGGCTGCGCCGTTACTGGTCCGGCCGGCCCAGCCCCTGCAGAGCCTCGTGACCCGCGGCAACCTCGACGCGCGGACCCGGGACGTGCTGGCCCTGCCCTGGTCGGCGCGGGACCAGACGCGGTACGACCGGTTCTGGCGCCTCGTCCCGCCGGTCTACCGCCGGGTCCCCGGGGGTATCCGCCAGCTCCCTTCCCGGCTGGTGATGGCAGACCTGCGGCGCCGCCTGCGCTCCGGCCGGCGGGTCATCTGAGGGCTGATCGGTCTGGACCGGCCGGTGCTTTCTTTACGGTCGAGTCGGGCGCGCCGTTCGGGGCCGCCGATAGCATGGATGACGGGTAAGGGGACACCCGAACGGGCTCGGGCCCTGCTGACCAGGAGCCACAAATGAAGCGAAGTCGAGCCGTCCGCATCGCCCTGGCTGCCACCGGAAGCATGGCCCTGGCATTGGCCATGGCCGCTCCGGGCGTCCAGGCGGCGCAAGGGTCGCCTGTCCCGACCTTCCAGGAGTTCAAGGCCTCCACCTTCCGGGACGTCGATGGGCAGTACATCGTCAACGGTGACGAGCCGGTGGCCGGCACCGGCGCCCTCAAGTCCTACTACGAGGGCATGGTCGGCGTGGCCCGGAAGGTCATCGACAACGGTCTCGTCGTGAACACCGTCGGAGGCGTTGACGACAAGTGGTCCCAGGCCAGGGTCGGGAACCTGACCTACTGCGTGAGCAACGAGTTCGGCAACCGGAAGGCGGCCGTCGTAGCTGCTACGGCACGAGGCACCGCCCTCTGGGAGCGCGCCTCGACCGCGATCGACTACGTCCGGGTGAGGTCCGCCGAGGCCAGCTGCACGACCCGCAACAACCGGGTGGTCTTCTCGGTCGAGCCGACCAGGTCGCAGGCGTTCATCGCCCGGGCCTTCTTCCCGAGCAGCCAGGACGCACGCCGGAACATCAAGGTGAACGCGGTGTCGCTGCTCAACACCCCGGACTGGCCGCCGGGCAACATCATGGGCCACGAGCTGGGCCACACCCTCGGCTTCCGGCACGAGCACACCCGGCCCGAGGCGGGCATCTGCTTCGAGGACCTGAACTGGCGGCCGCTGACCGACTACGACTCGGCCTCGATCATGCACTACCCGCAGTGCAACGGAACGTCGACCGATCTGAGCTTCACCCAGACCGACGCCGAGGGAGTGGCGGAGCTGTACGGCCCGTGACCGCCTGAGCTTGCCGGATGATCTCCGGAATTTCCATCTCGAACCCTTTACAACATCCGACTCTTCGGGTGAGGGTTTCGGACAATGCGCTCCTCTCTCGGGCTGTTGCTGTGTGCGACCTGTCCACGTAGGGCGCAGGTCCACGCAATCGGCGGCGTCCGTCGCCCTCAGCACGAGGAGCAGCATGAAGAGAGAGTCGTATCGGCCAGGTCGTCCTGGCCGCCACCGGAGTCCTGGCCGTCGGTCTTGCGGGGCCGGCCATCGGCGCAGCCGACGGTTCCGGCGCACCGTCGTACCAGGAGTTCAAGGCGTCCACGTTCCGCGACGTCGACCGGCAGTACATCGTGAACGGTGACGAGCCGGCGGCGACCGACGGCGACCTGCGCCAGTTCTACAAGCGGATGATGGGGCCGAAGAAGACCGCCGAGGACGGTCTCATCGTGAACCGGGTCAACGGCCAGGACGACAAGTGGAGCGCGAGCCAGGCGCTCAACCTGACCTACTGCGTGAGCACGAAGTTCGGGTCGAACTACGCCGCCGTCGTGAACGCGACCGCAGCCGGTGCCGGCCTCTGGGAAGGCGCCACCTCGCGGGTGAACTTCACCCACG
This sequence comes from uncultured Actinomycetota bacterium, assembly GCA_963812345.1. Lineage (GTDB taxonomy): Bacteria > Actinomycetota > Actinomycetes > Propionibacteriales > Nocardioidaceae > Nocardioides. The sequence continues at coordinate 135,966 of CAWEVA010000018.1, read as the reverse complement.
TCGCGTCGGCCGACACGAACTGCACCACCCGCAACAACGCGGTGCTGTTCTCGGTCGAGCCGACCAGCACGACCGCAGTACATCGCCCGGGCCTTCTTCCCGAGCAGCCCCGACCGGAGCCGCAACATCCTGGTCAACGCGGTCTCGCTGCAGAACTCGGGCAACTGGGAGCCGGGCGACATCATGGGCCACGAGCTCGGCCACAGCCTCGGGTTCCGGCACGAGCACACCCGGCCCGAGTCCGGCACCTGCTTCGAGGACAACAACTGGCGTCCGCTGACGCCGTACGACTCGGTGTCGATCATGCACTACCCGCAGTGCAACGGCGGCTCGTCCGACCTCGAGTTCAGCGCGAACGACGGCAACGGCGTGCGCGCGCTCTACGGCAGCTGAGTCCAGCGCCTTTCCGCTCGACGGCCCTCCCGCGACCTGCGGGAGGGCCGTCGCTGCTCCCGGCACCTACGCTGCCCGGGTGGACGTGCCGACCCGAGACGACATCACCGCCGCCGCCCGGCGGATCGACGGGCTGGTCCGCCGCACCCCGGTGGTCGACCTCGACGGGGTCACCCTCAAGCTCGAGATGCTGCAGCACGCGGGGTCGTTCAAGCCGCGCGGTGCCTTCAACACGGTGCTTGCCCAGCCGTCGCCACCAGCGCGGCTGGTGGCCGCGAGCGGCGGCAACCACGGGCTGGCCGTGGCCCACGTCGGCGCCACCCTGGGCATCCCGACCGACGTGTTCGTTCCGGAGATCGCCGCGCCGGTGAAGGTGCAGGCCATCCGCGACCGTGGCGCCACGGTGCACCAGGGCGGCGCCGACTACGCCGCGGCGCTGGCGGCCAGCGAGTCGCTCGCGGCCGAGGACGGGGTCCTGGCCGTCCATGCCTACGACGCTCCGCTGACCCTGGCCGGCCAGGGAACGGTCGCCCGGGAGCTGTCGGAGCAGGCGCCCGACCTCGACGTCGTGCTCGTGGCCGTGGGCGGCGGCGGACTGATCGGCGGGATCGCCGCGTGGTACGCCGGCACCGGCACCCGGGTGGTCGCCGTGGAGCCGGAGCTGTGCCCGGCGCTGCACGAGGCCCTCGCTGCCGGCGAGCCCGTCCCGGCCCCGGTGGGCGGGATCGCGGCGGACGCGCTCGGCGCCTCCCAGGTGGGGCTGCTGGGCTTCGCCGCCGCCTGGGACGCCGTCTCGGTGCTGGTCAGCGACGAGGACATCGCGGCCGCGCGGAGGACGCTCTGGCGCGAGCTCCGGCTGGCGGTCGAGCCCGCCGGCGCGACGGCGTACGCCGCCCTGCAGACCGGGGCCGTCGACCTCCGCGACCAGCGGGTCGGCGTGATCGTCTGCGGCGCCAACACCGACCCCTCGGACCTCGCCGTTCTCGATTCGGGCGCGCCTCCCGCCGCGCCGTAGACTCCCCGCCCGTGGCTCTCACCATCGGCATCGTCGGCCTCCCGAACGCGGGCAAGTCGACCCTCTTCAACGCGCTGACGAAGAACGACGTGCTCGCGGCGAACTACCCGTTCGCGACGATCGAGCCCAACGTCGGCGTGGTCGGCGTGCCCGACGACCGGCTGCCCCGGCTGGCGGAGCTGTTCGACTCCGCGAAGGTGCTGCCGGCGACCGTGGAGTTCGTGGACATCGCCGGCATCGTCCGCGGTGCGTCCGAGGGGGAGGGGCTGGGCAACAAGTTCCTCTCCCACATCCGGGAGTCGGCGGCGATCTGCCAGGTGACCCGGGTCTTCCGCGACGAGGACGTCACCCACGTCGACGGGACCGTCGACCCCGCCAACGACATCTCGACGATCTCGACCGAGCTGATCCTCGCCGACCTGCAGACGGTCGAGAAGGCGATCCCGCGGCTGGAGAAGGAGGCCAAGGGCAAGAAGGACCTGCTCCCGGTCGTGGCCGCGGCTCGGGAGGCGCAGGAGGCGCTCGAGACCGGTACGCCGATCATCGCCACCTCGATAGACCGGGGCCTGATCCGGGAGCTCTCGCTGCTCACCGCGAAGCCCTACATCTACGTGTTCAACTGCGACTCCGACGAGCTCGCCGACGAGTCGCTCAAGGGCCGCATGCGCGAGCTGGTCGCACCCGCCGAGGCGATCTTCCTCGACGCGAAGTTCGAGGCGGAGCTGGTCGAGCTCGACGACGAGGACGAGGCCCGGGAGATGCTCGCCGAGCTGGGCGTCGACGAGCCCGGCCTCGAGGTGCTGGCCCGGGTCGGCTTCGACACCCTCGGCCTGCAGACCTACCTCACCGCCGGCCCCAAGGAGTCGCGCGCCTGGACGATCCGCAAGGGCGCCACCGCACCCGAGGCCGCGGGCGTGATCCACACCGACTTCCAGAAGGGCTTCATCAAGGCCGAGATCGTCTCCTTCGACGAGCTGATGTCGGCCGGCTCGATGCTCAAGGCCCGCGAGCTCGGCAAGGTGCGGATGGAGGGCAAGGACTACGTCATGCAGGACGGTGACGTGGTGGAGTTCCGCTTCAACGTCTGAATCGGCGCGTTTGCGCAGGTCAGAGGGGGCCAGCCCCTGGCAGTCAGCACAGATTCCGCAAGAATTTCAGCAAGGAGGGGCTCGATCAGGCTGTCGCGGAGGTCAACCTCCACCCTCAGCCGTCGGCCGCTAACGCCTTCGCGGCGACGCGCTCGTACAAGGCATCCGCCCGGGCGAGCAGGTCCGGGGAGAACAGGTCCTCCGGCGTTGGGTCGGCTCCAGGCCGGAACTCGGAGGTGAAGTCGGTGCCGGCGTTGTCGATCCTCAGGCTCGAGCACACCCGCTCCATAGTGGCTTGCGGCCGAGCGCGGAGGTCGTCCTGTTGCACCACGATCACCTCGCCCTGGTGGCGTGCCACCTCCTCGAAAGCGGCGATCCAGTACGCCAGCCAGTAGTCCGGCTCCGACGGCTCACGAGCACCGACCAGGTCGGCGAAGTCGGCGAAGTCGATGGGCTGATGCAGCTCCCCGAACTCCAGGTGCCCGATGTCGCGCATGTAGTCGCGGACGAAAGGGTCCTCTGCGTGCAGCCGCAGGAAGCGTTCGTGCTGACGGTGCAGGGAGGCCGCGTGCGCAGCCGGCCGCCGAAGTGCGACCACGATGGAGCACCCCGGGAACATCCGGTCGAGAACTCGCAGTCTCCCGATGTTGGCATTGTTCTTCGACACGTAACGACAGGCGTCGGCGCTCCGACCGTGGCGCACCAGAGCCACCTTCGCGTGATGCCGCGCGAAGTCGTCGGTCGCGTCGTCGTCGAGATCCCCCTCGTCGAAGGTCCGGATTCGCCCTGCGGCGTACTTCTGGGGCCAGTGGGCGCGCCACAGCACCTCGTCAAAGGCCTCCGGGCTGTCCAGATCGATCTCCATGCCGTCGCCGTGCGCACGCTCCCGTTTCTCGACCCGCTTGCTGCGGCGACCGCCGAGTCGCGACCAGAGCAGGGGCGCGGTGACGAAAGGCATGTCTCGGTACTCGTGGGTGGCCACCCCGGGAAGCCGGTGCAGAGCGTTGAGAAGGGCGGTGGTCCCCCCGCGAGGCAGCGAGACGATGAACACCGGAGGGGCGACGGACACCCTCCGGATGGAGCGACGGAAGATCCGGTTGTCCAGCCTGGCCGCCGCCCGGACCATCCGCCGGTTGGCGAAAGCCAGACGGTGCATCAGCTGGTCGGCCTCGGCGTAGGCGGGCTCCTCGGCCGGACGCCGACGACCGACGACGCCGGCCTTGACCAAGGCCCACCAGACCACAGCAGCCGCCACGGAGATCCCGGCGATGAAGTCCAGCCCCACCATCATGTCGAGCACGCGTTCAGTCTGCTCGACTCCGCTCGCGTCCGCGCCGAGGACCACCAAGCCAGCGGCTCCCAGGGCGAGACCGAACCGCCAGGCCAGTCCGAACGCGCCTCGGATGCAGACGCACGCCCGCACGCCTGGCGGCTCGCTCCTTCTCCAGGTCGTCCAGGTCGGGGTCGAGCACGGCGGTGACCCCGTCCAGGGCAGCGCGGACGATCCGCTGCACGACGACGCCGAGACGGGACCTCGCCAGGACCAGCGCGAATCCGAGGACCGCCGCGCTCGCGACGACCAGCGTCATCGCCCGGCGTCCTCCTCGGCAGACGCTTTGCCCCGGCGGGAGCGGACCATCCGCTTGATCGGGTACCAGAACACCCCCGCGAACAGCAGCAGGACGCCGAGCACGACCGCGATCAGCACTGCGATGGCACCTGCTCCGGCGCCAGGTCCGATGTAGCCGCTGGTCGCCAGCGCCGTTCCGACCACCACCAGCACGACGCCGAAGCGCCTCCACCTGTTCAACTCGCGCATGCGGCCTTTCTCTCCTCGAAGAACTCGCGGTCCATGGACGCCGGGAGGACCGATGCCTCGAAGGTACGTCCGTTGGTCTCGTTGTCAAGACGGTTCTGCCACCACCACGCCAGGCGGCCGTCGGGGGTGTACTCGAGCACCCGGCCCTCGTCGCTCGGTGTGAGCAGGATGTTCCCGTTCGACAGATACTCGTGGTCGCCCATGATCGCGCTGTAGAACGGCTCCTCGCCGGGGCCGTCCCCGCCGAGGACGACGGTCGCCTCACCCGTCCGCGCGTTCACCTGCATGATCTGGCTCTCCTGAGAGCCGTCGTCGTTGGCGACCGGTCGGTTGTCGAAGACAGAGATCCGGTCTCCGGGAAGGAAGATCGGGTCGTGCTGCCGGAAGAACGGCCCGGTTGTGTGCCACTTGACCTCCATGGTGTCGCCGTCCAGCACCAGCAGGGTGCTGATGTTGCGCAGCGAAACGACCAGGTCCCCCGGGTCGAACAGCCGTGACCGGACGCCCTCGGGCAAGGCCTTCACGCTGTTCAAGTGCAGCGGGTCGGAGGTGATGGGGTGCGCTGCGTTCGGCTGGTCAGGTAGAGCAGGAACTCGAGCCCGTTGTCCCGCAGGATGTCGGCGACCGAGTAGGAGCGCAGCAGCTCGCCGTCGAGGCTGAGGTTCGTGATCGTCCAGTCGTGGAACGGCGGCGTGGCGTTCGGGATGTCCACCTCGCCGTCGGCAGGAATGTAGTTCTCCCCCGGCACCCACAACGTTCCGTCCGGGGCCAGGCCGACGGAGTGGTGCCCGAGATTCGGCAACCGCCACACGACGTCGCCACACACATCCATGCGGAAGGTGCTCTGTTGGGCGAAGTTGGCGACGATCGAGGCGTCCGGCAACAGCTCGAGGCCGAAGATGTGGTCGGCCGTAGCAACGCGTGGCGGGAAGTCCCGGTAGCCCTCGGGCCAGACCTCGTCGAAATCGGGGGTCCAGGAGTGGACGACATTTCCGTCGCGGTCCATGACCCTGACGAGCACCTCGTCCTGCTGCGCGGTGGAGACGAGAAGCAGGCCGGGCTCGACCTCGTCGGGGAGGAGTGTCTGCACGTCGCCACCCGGTCGCGACGGTGTTGTCCACCACTCCTCCTCGGCGGACCCGACGAGCGATCCGTAGGTGTCTTCGAGCTCGCGCAGCTGTGGGACCGGGGGGAGCTCACGTGCGGAGACGAACATCCCTGCCCCGAAGACGCCGAGCACGCCGACGATGCCCGCGCTAAAGCGCGACACCTCGCGTGCAAACCTGTCTTTCATTTACTCTTCCTCACCGGTCAGGGGACACGCTATCCGCGCCGGATGTGAACGCGGACGCCCGCCCCGCTGGTGGACCCGTTGGCCGAGATCCTCGCGGTCGCGACCAGACCGGTGGTGATGCTGACCGAGGAGCTTGCGCGCATCGACGGGACAGAGTCGGCGTTCATCTACGGCTCCTTCGCCGCGCGGATGCCGGCGGACAGGGCGGCGCGAGGGTTCGAACACCTGCGGCGCGCTCGCACCAGGACCGCTACGAGGCAAGCCGGTGGGTGCCGCGGCGACCGAGAAGGCCGAGCCGGTCGCCCGGACGCTGTTCGACGCCGCCCTCGCCCAAGGATCTCGCGGTGACCCGGCGGTCCGCAAATTGTCCGCAAGAAGTCCGGCCGAGACTCACGATCGCCAACGATGCCCAACGATCCGGAGAGCGCGTTTCCGCAGGTCAGACGGTGGTTTCCGGTAACAACCGACGATGATCACCAACAGCCGAAACCCCGCGCGATCGTTCCGCTTCAACGTCTGATCCAGGTCAGCCCTCCCCGAACCACCCTCGGGCCAGATCTCGCTCGTGCTGGAGGATCTCGGCGACCGCGTCGGCCACGTGGGCCGCACGTGTCCGTGGCACCACGGCGACGCCGTCGGAATCGCCGCACACGATGTCTCCGGGTGAGCAGACCACGCCCCCACAGGCCACGGGAAGGCCGACCTCGGCGGGGCCGTTCTTGTACGGGCCTGCCGGCGTGCTGGCCCGGGCGAACACGGGCAGACCGACCGACTCGATCTCGTCGACATCGCGCACGGCACCGTCCACGACGATGCCGGCGAGGCCAAGCGTCCGCGCTCGCCGGGCCATCAACCCACCGAGGAGGGCCCTCGTGGTGTCACCTTGACCGTTCACGACCAGCACGTCTCCGGGCTGGGCGACGTCGAGAGCGCGGTGCACGGCCAGGTTGTCCCCGGCTCGGGTGTACACCGGCAGCGCCGGGCCCGCGCAGGCCGCGCCGGGCCACATCGCGCGGATGTCCCCCTCGAGCACCCAGAGTCTCTCCTGCGCGTCGCCCACCGCAGCCACAGGCACCTGACGGAACCGCTCCACCAGAGAGTCGGGTGGACGGTCGCGCACCGGCGCCATCAGGACGGGCGAGGCCGCCGACGTCGTTGTCATCGCGCGCCCGCCTCGCTACCGGCGCGCTCTCCGATGGAGTGCTCCACGTGCAGGCGGCTGGCTGCCACGGCGGCATCCGGGTCGCGGTCGAGGATGGCACGCAGCAACGGCACGTGATGGGGACGCAGGTCGTGGTCCTGCAGGCTTCCGGACTGGTGCATCACGTGCCAGCAACGCAGCGTCAGGTTGAGAAGCTTGGTGGTCTCGTCCGCAATGAAGGGGTTCATCGACGCCTGGCCCACCGCCTCGTGGACGCGACGGTGGAGCTCGAGCACCGCGGCAGCGTCGTGCGGCGGGTCCTCGAGCCGGTCGAGCAGCGCCTCGAGCTCGCGCCGGTGGGTGTCGGATGCGCGTGTGGCTGCGTAGAAGGCCGAGGTCTCCTCGAGCGGCGTACGGATCTCCCAGAGGTGCTGGATGTCGCTGTAGCGCACCTGCTCCGCGATGGTCGCCCGCCGCGGATAGATCCGGACGAGCCCCTCCACCGCGAGCCGCTGGATCGACCGGCGGACAGGCGTGACACCGACGCCGAGGTCGGCCGCGAGGGCGTACTCGCTCAACGGATCGCCGGGTCGGATCTCGAGCGTGATGAGGCGCCGCAGCAGCTCGCGGTACGCGCGCTCACCGAGCGCGATCTCCGGGCTCGGGCTCGCAGTCATGCCCACCTCCGTTCCACTTTCCGGCGCGGTGTTGCCCTTGACACACACATCCTAGTCTGCAAACACTGAAGTTTCACGGTCTCCACGAGGAGAGGTGCCAGAGTGAAGCTGATTTCCTTCCATGCAGACGACGGCGTGCGGCTCGGCGTACGCACCGACGACGGAGTCATCGACGTACGCCGGGCGGCCGACGACGCAGGAACATCCGCGCCGTCCTCCATCAGGGAGGCGATCGCCGGCGGACCCGCTGCCGCGGATCAGCTGGAGCGGTTGCTGACGGAGGGACGAGCCGAACCGGTCGCCGAGGCCGGCCTGCGGTTCGCCCCCGCGGTCCCCGATCCCGACAAGATCATCTGTGTCGGGGCGAACTACCGGAAGCACGCCAAGGAGGCCGGGATCGCGATTCCCGAGTTTCCGATCTACTTCCCGAAGTACAGCAACAGCTTGTCGGCGCACCGTGACGACGTGGCACTGCCCAACGCCACGCAGCGGGGCGACTACGAGGTCGAGCTCGTCGCCGTCATCGGCCGCGAGACGCGCAACGTGGACGCGAGCACCGCGCTCGACCACATCTTCGGTTACGCCACCGGCAACGACCTTTCCGCGCGCGAGCTCCAGAAGCGCAGCAGCCAGTGGATGTACGGCAAGGCCATCGACGGGTTCGCCCCGTTGGGGCCGTACGTCGTGACCGCCGACGAGGTGCCCGATCCCCAGGCTCTCGGCCTGCAGTGCTGGGTCAACGGGGAGCTTCGGCAGAGCTCAAACACGCGGGACATGATCTTCGGCGTCGCCGACCTGGTCGCGGACCTGTCCCGGATCATGACGCTGAGACCCGGCGACCTCATCTACACGGGTACGCCGGAGGGTGTCGCGCTCGGGATGGCGACGCCGAAGTGGCTGCAGGTGGGAGACGAGGTCGCCTGCGAAGTGGAGGGGCTGGGCCGTCTGGTCACCTACCTCGTCGCCGACAAGGAGTGAACTCCTGTGGAACCGTCAATACTCTCGCTCATCCCGCCGGTCGTGACGATCACCCTGGCCATCGTCACCAAGCGGATCTTCCTCGCGCTGGGCAGCGGCATCATCCTCGGCGCACTCCTGTACAGCCAGTGGAGCGTGACCGCAGCGCTGTCGTTCATCAGTGAGATCGTCACCGGCCTGATCTACGCGGAGGGTGAGATCACCGAGGAGATGTACATCTCCGCGTTCGTGCTGCTGCTGGGCGTGCTCACGGCGTTCGTCTACATCTCGGGCGGGCTCACAGCCTTCGCCGACTGGGCCATCACGAGGGTGCGGACGAGGTTCCAGGCACACCTGGTGCCGATCATCCTCGGCATCATCATCTTCTTCGACGACGCGTTCAGCTGCCTGGTGGGTGGCAACGTCAGCCGGACGATCACCGACCGGCACCGCATCTCGCGCGCGAAGTTGTCCTACTTCGTCGACTCCACCGCCGCACCCGTCATCATCCTGACGCCCATCTCGGGGTGGGCGGCGTTCATCGCGCTCACGATGGCGAGCATCTTCACGGCGAACGAGATCACCGAGTACACCGGCTACGAGGCGTTCCTGCTGTCCATCCCGACCAACTACTACGCGATCACGGCGCTGGTGTTCGTCTTCGCCGTGGCCTACTTCGGGCTCAGCTTCGGGCCCATGCGTCGTCACGACGAGCTCGCCACCGAGCGCGGTGTGCTGTTCGACGACTCGCGCGGCCCGGTCCCGGGCGAGACCGGTCACAACCTGCCGACGGGCGACAACGGGCGCGTGGGTGACGTGATCCTTCCGGTGCTGACCCTGATCGGAATCACGGTCGCCGGGGCACTCTGGCTCGGTATCAGCAACACCGACGGACCGCTCACCATGATGGGTGTCCTCGAGAACGCCGAGGTCATCAAGGCGCTCTTCTACGGCGGCCTGGCCGCATGTGCGGTGGCCGGCGCCCGGCTGTTGATGCGACGTACCCCGCTGTCCCTGATGGGAAAGGCGACGCTGTCCGGGATCAAGTCCATGCTCACCGCGGTGGCCGTGGTGTTCCTGGCGTGGATCACGGCCGAGATCATCGGCGAGCTGGGCATCGGCGAGTACGTCGCCGGGCTGATCGACGGGTTCCTGACCTTCGCGCTGCTCCCGGTGCTCTTCTTCCTGGCCGCGTCGTTCATCTCCTTCTCGATGGGCAGCACGTTCGGCACCTTCGGACTGCTCCTGCCGATCTCCGCCGAGATGGTCGCGGCGGTGGACATCGGACTGCTGATCCCGGCGTTCGGGGCTGTGCTCGCGGGGGCGATCTTCGGCGACCACACCTCTCCACTGTCGGACACGACGATCCTGTCCTCCGTCGGTTCGGGCATCCACCTGATGGACCACGTCAATACCCAGCTGCCGTACGCGTTCGTGTGCAGTGCTGCGTCTGTCATCGGCTATCTGGTGCTGGGATTCACCCAGAGCTCGATCGCCGGTCTCGTGGCCACCCTGGCCGCACTCGGGGTCGCGGTGTTCGTCCTCGCCCGGAGGTACTCCACCGACGTGAGCGGCACACCGACCGAAGTCGCGGCTGCGTCCAGCCCCGGGACTCCAGCGGCTCGGGGGCGGTGAGTCCGCCGCCTAGTGCGCCACCGGCGCCGGGACCACGGGGCCAGGCGGCACCGGCGCGACCGGGGCGGGCTCGCCCCCGCCGTCGTCGTCCAGCTCACCGCCACCCTCGATGTCCATGTGCGGCAGCAGCTTGTCGAGCCACGCCGGCAGCCACCACGCGGCCTCGCCCATCATGGCGATGGTCGCGGGCGCGAGAGTGATCACGAGTACGCCGGCGAGCAGCACCGCGCTCGACAGGCCCACGCCGAACTGCTTGATGGTCGGGTCGCCGTTGAGGATGAAGCTGGCGAACACCGAGGTCATGATCAGGCACGCGGCGGTGGTGATACGTCCGCTGGTGCGCAGCCCGGACGCGGCCGCCTGGCGGGCCGGCTCGCCGGCCAGGTGGTGCTGCTGGATGTGGCTGACGAGGAAGACCTCGTAGTCCATGGACAGCCCGAACAGGACGGCGAACATCATCAGCGGCACGTAGCTCGCGATCGGCACGGTGTCGGATGAGGTGTCCAGGCCGACCAGGTCGATGCCCCAGCCGAACTGGAAGCACGCGGTCAGGATGCCGAACGCCGCCGCCGCCGAGAGCACGTTGGTGACCGCCGCCTGGAGCGGCACCAGGATCGAGCGGAACGCGATCATCAGCAGCACGAAGCCGAGCAGGATCACGGTGCCGATCACCAGCAGCAGTCGCTGTGAGATCAGGGTCGCGAGGTCGGCGTACGACGCGGTGTAGCCGCCGACGTACGTCGTGATGCCACCTTCGGACGTCGCCTGCGGCACCACGTCGTCGCGTACGTCGTTCAACAGGTCGGCCGTCGCGTCCGTCGCGGGCGCCGTCGTCGGGACTGCCGAGAGCAGCACGACGTCGCCCTTCTTGTTCGTCTGTGGGGGCGTCAACGTCTGCACGCCGTCGGTGCCGGCCAGGGCGTCCTGGAGCTTGACCACGCGGGTGTCGGTGGCCCGGGGGTCGCCGCCGGCGGCAGTGACCATCTTGGTCAGCTGCTTCTGGAGCTTCTCAGCCTCCTTCTTCTGCTGCTGAGCCGTCTGCTGGTCGGCCTTGAGAGCGTCGGCCTGCTGCTGGAGCCGCACCCCTGCCTGCTGGAGCTCGGCGCCCTGTTGCTGCAGCCGGTCGGCCTGCGCGCGGAGCCGGCCCGCGGAGGCCTCGAGCTCGTTGGCGGACGCCTGGAGGTCGGTCTGCTGTGCCTCGAGCTGGCGTGCCTGCGCCCGCAGCTGGTCGGCACGGGCGGACAGCTGGTCGGCCTGTGCCTGCAGCGCGTCGGCCTGGCGCTGGAGCTGGTCGGCACGCGCCTGGAGCGACCGGGCCTGGGCGACCAGCCGCTCGGCCTCGCGGCGGATCGGCGCCAGGTCCGCACGCACCTGGGCCTCCTGCTCGCGCACCCCCTGCAGTCGCGTCCGGAGCCGGGCCGCGCGGTTGTCGTTGCCGTTGGCCTCGGCCCGCGCGATCCGGCGCTGGAGGACTTCCTCGCGCGCCTCGAGAAGGGCGAGCCGCCGGATCAGCGGCCTGGCCTGCTCCGCGAGGGCGCGTGCCTCCCGCTCGAGCCGGTTTCGCTGCGCGATCAGCCGCTTCTTCTCGGTCAGCAGCCGGGCCTTCTCCGCCCGCAGCTCCCGGCCCTGCCTCTCCAGCGATGCCTGCTCGCGTTGGAGCTGCGCACCCTCGGCCTCCAGCTGGTCCCCCTGGCGCTGCAGGTCGGCCTGCTGGCGTTCCAGCTGCGCCTGCTCGGCCTCGAGGTCCGCCTGCTCGCGCCTCGAGGTCGGCCTGTTGCGCCTCGAGCTGCTTCTGCTGCGCCTGGAGCTGCTTCTTCTCCTTGGGCAGCGTCTTCTGGTCCTTCTCGAGCTGTTTCTGCAGCGACGTCGCCTTGTCGTACTTCTTGGTGTACTCGTCGCTGGGGCTGGCCGGGGGGTTCAGCTTCGAGGCCACCTGGAGCGGGCCGTTGTACCCGGCCCCGAACCCGGCGGTGATCAGGTCGTACGCCTTGCGCTCCGTGGTGTCGGTGGGCGCCGCGCCGATGTCCTCCTGGCCGAACGCCAGCGACGGGGCGGGGACGATCAGCGGCGCCAGGAAGGCCAGCGCGACCAGGCTGAGCAGCACCGGGCGCCGGGTCACGAAGCCGGCCCACCGGCCCCACACGCCACCGTCGGCGCGCTTGCGGCGCATGAAGGAAGGCAGGGAGAGCCAGTGGATCCGGTGGCCGAGCAGCGCGAGCACCGCAGGCAGGAACGTGATCGCGGCCAGCACCGCGGTCAGCACCGCGACCGCGGACGCCAGGCCGAGCGTGCTGAGCAGCGGGATGTTGGCGACTCGCAACGCCACCAGGGCGACCACGACGGTGCCGCCGGCGAAAACGATCGCGCTGCCGGAGGTGGCCACGGTCCTGGCGATCGACTCGTCGACGGGCATGCCCTCCTCGAGATGCTGCTGATGTCGAGTGACCATGAACAGGGCGTAGTCGATGCCGACGCCGAGGCCGATCATCGTGGCGAGCGTGGCCCCGGTGTCGGGCACGGCAACCAGGTGTCCCATCAGGCCGATGCTCGCGAGCGCGAACGCAAGCCCCACCACCGCGGTGATGATCGGCATGCCCATCGCGATCAAGCTGCCCAGCACGAGGGTCAGGATGAGCATCGCGCAGAGGATGCCGACCACCTCGCTGCTCTCGGTCGCCTGGTCCGACAGCTCGGTGCCGATCGACCCGGCGGCCTCCACCTGGATGCCCGCGGACGACGCAGGCTCGGTCGCCTTGAAGACGGTGCTGGCGATCTCCTCGTCCAGGTCGGCGGACCCGACGTCGAGGAGCACCGGCGCGAACGCGGTCTGCTTGTCGTCTGAGAGCAGCCCGGCGGTCTCGCCCGCGTCGCTCAGGGGGGAGGTCACGCTGTAGACGTGCGGGGCGTCGCGGAGAGCCTTCACGGCAGCCTTGACCGCCTGCTTGTTGTCCTGGTCGGTCAGCTTCCCGCCCTCGACGTGGAAGACGATCGGGTTCGCGCCGTTCTGCTGGGGAGGGAAGCGCTCGGTGAGCAGGTCCTGGACCTGCTGGCTCTCGGTGCCGGGGAGCTCCAGGTCGTTGCTGGTCTCGGGGCCGTAGGCGACGACCAGGCCCACGACGGCGGCGGCCAGCACCGCCCAGATGCCGAGGGCGGCCCACGGCCAACGCGCACAGAACTTGCCGAGAGCGTGCAGTGCCTTGCCCAAGATGTCCTCCTGAGCCCCGCCCCGTCCAGGCGTTCCGAGAAGTCTAGGAGCGGGTCCGGCGCGGCGTCGTGACCCGAACCGGCTGGCCCTCTTGGGTCACCCGGTGCTGGGGGAGCACGGGTTCTCGACCGTGGCACACTCGATGGAGGGGACGACTCCACCTGGGAGGGACAGCGATGGGGTCACATGGTCGTTCACGTCCGCGACGCCGGTTGGTGCTGCTCGGCAGCCCCGGTGAGGTCGGCCGAAATCACCTCGAAGGGCTGCTGACCTCCTCCCCCGTGGGGGTGACGTACCAGCGTCCCGACGGGTGCTCCGCGACGAGACCCTCCGGAGCACGCAAGCGAGCCGGCATCTGGCAGAGCTGCAGGTTCGTGTAGTCGATGTCGACGTCGGTCACCCGGGCATCTGCGGGCGTCTGCAACGGCTGGGCGTCGAGGTTGAGGATCTGGTGCACGAAGGTCCTCTGAGCCTCCGCGCCGGCCTCGTCCGCACTCGACCCTCCCCAGCTCATCGGCAGCGGTTGTCCTGGATGCGCTGCCGTGACCCTGAGCAGGCCCGAGAAGGGTCCACCGACGTAGTGGTCCGTGTCATTGCGGACCGTGATCCTCAGCCAGATCTCCTGGCCCGTCGAGACGGGGCGAGTCATCACCCTGTACGCCACCTTCACGGAACGCCGGAGCTCCGCGCAGCGCGCTTCGTCTTGCGCTCGTCTGGCCTGCTTGTCGACCTTGTCCTTGGTGCTCGCCTCCGCCCTGGGATCCGCCGTGGCGTCGGCACCGGGAGACGTTGACGCGTTGGGCGCGGGAGTGCGGGTCTCGGTCGTTGTCTCCCCGCACGCGGGCACCACCAAGACAATCGCGGCCCCCGCGAGGAGCGCCCTGAGACGTGCTGGTCCGACCATCTCGACTCGATTCCCCCGAACAGAGCTTCGATACAGCGTACGACGCGGGAGGGCAGCAATGCCGGTGAATGCGGTCGCCTAGCCTGTGCTTCGTGAACGAGTTCGACGAGCAGATCGCGGTCGAGACGGCCGCGGAGGGCGAGTACAAGGCCGACCTCGCGCCGGGGTGGGTGGTCGGCGGCGGCGTCAACGGCGGCTACCTGCTGGCCGTGATCGGCAACGCGATCCGGACGAGCCTGCCGGCCAAGCCGGACCCGATCGCGATCAGCGCGTACTACCTGGCCACCACCGAGCCCGGCCCGGCCACGGTCACCACCCGCACCCTGCGCGAGGGCCGCACCGTTGCCACCGTCGCGGCGGAACTCGTCCAGGCCGACCGGGCCAGGATCACCACCCTCGCGACGTACGGCGACCTCGGCGACCTGCCCGACGACGTGCGGACGTCTGCGGAGGAGCCGGTCCTGCCGCCGCCCGATGACTGCGTCCCCAACACCATGGCGCCGGAGGAGGTGCGCCGGATCGCGCCGTTCATGGACCGGTTCGACATGCGCTTCGACCCCGCCCACGTTGGTTGGGCAGTCGGGGAGCCGAGCGGCAACGGCGTCCTGCAGGCGTGGTTCCGGCTCCACGACGAGCGCGAGCCGGATCCGCTCGCCCTGCTGCTCACGGTCGACGCCCTCCCGCCGGTGACCTTCGACCTCGGGATGCCCGGCTGGGCGCCGACCCTGGAGCTCACCGCCCACGTGCGCGCCCACCCCGCGCCCGGGTGGCTGAAGGTCCGCCACGCGACCCGCAACATGGCGGGCGGGATGTTCGAGGAGGACTGCGAGATCTGGGACTCCGCCGGGAGGCTGGTGGCGCAGAGCCGTCAGCTTGCCCGCCAGCCCCGCTGAGACCGCCGGCGCGTCACCTGTCGAACCAGCTGCGCTTCATGCAGAACACCCAGCGTCGCCACGGGTGCTCGGTGACCGACCACAGCTCGTCGGTCGAGGGCCACCACGAGATGTCCTCCGGCCCCATCGGCGTCGCCATCCGGAACTCGCGAAACGACCCTGGCCGGCCGACGTAGACCGAGCCCGGCCGGACGCGGCCCATCGACACCGACAGGTAGTAGCTGCCGCCGGCGACCGCCACGCCCTGCGTGTGGGCGACGCCTCGCTCCTCGAGGTGGAGCGGCCGCGAGATGCCGTCCTCCCCGGCGTGCAGCAGCAGCGATGCGGGGTCGAGCGGATAGTGGACCAGCCGCCGGGATCCCTGGCCGCCGGAGGCGTACTCGCCGGCCACCAGGTGCGGTGGCGAGGCCGCCCGGTCGAGGGAGAGGAACGAGTAGCGCAGCTTCTCGTGGCCCTCCTCCGTGAACGCCTGGTAGGCGAACCGCACGGGAAGCAGGTAGCGGTATCCGTACGCCGACACCCGGTCGCCGTCCACCCCGAGCAGGTCGCGACTGCCGGAGCCTTCGTCGGGGACCCGCATCAGGTCGTCGAGCCGGAAGGTCATGAACCCGCGGGAGGTGGCGGCGACGTGGAGGTAGTCGCCGCACCACACCACGCCGCCGGCATGGACCCGCAACGGCAGCACCTGGAGCGACCCGTCCCGGGCGATCCGGGGCACGACGAGGAGGACGTGGCGGTAGCGACGGTCCTCGCGGTCGACGAACGTGACCCGCGAACCGTGGCCACCCTCCCCGAGGTCCTTGGCGTACCACGTCACCGCGAACATCCGCCGGCCCTCGACGTCCTCGGTGTCCGAGGCGTCGGCCGAGGTGGAGATTCCCTGCGGCCACCACTGGGTCGTGCGCCGGTCCTCACGGTCCCAGGTGAACGCCCGGTGCACGGCCCGGCCCGGAGGCCACAACGGCCGCGTCCGGACGGGGCGGCCGCGGCGGTTGAGATCGCCGAGGACTCCCCGCAGCCCCACCCGCCCACCGACGAGCGCGGCCAGGGCGTCGATCTCGGCGCGGTTCTCCCCGGTCCGGTGCAGGTGCACGCCCTCGACGTACTGCTCCATGGCCGCCCACCTTAGGGCGAGTGCGGCATGCTCGGGTCCCGTGGGAAGCCAACCGCCCCGCTCCGTCGTCGGAGCCGCGATCCTCCGCGACGGCCGCGTCCTGGCCGCGCGACGTACCTCCCCGGCGGACGCCGCCGGCCGGTGGGAGTTCCCGGGAGGCAAGGTCGAGCCCGGCGAGACCCCGGAGGCCGCCCTGGCCCGCGAGGTGGTCGAGGAGCTGGGGTGCCGGGTCGAGGTGACCGGGTGGCTGGCGGGGGAGGTCCCGATCGGCGCCTCCCACATCCTTGCCGTGGCCCTGGCCCGGCTGGTCGACGGAGAGCCGGACCCGGTGGAGCACGACCTCGTCCGCTGGCTCGCGGCCGAGGAGCTCGGCGACGTCGACTGGCTCGAGGCCGACCGGCCTTTCCTCGCCGAGCTGCGCGACACCCTGACTACGCTGACGCCATGAGCAAAGCTCCGGCCCAGCGGCTCCTCGTCGTCCACGCCCATCCCGACGACGAGACGATCGGCACCGGCGCGACCATGGCGGCGTACGCCGACCGCGGCGCAGGCGTCACCCTGGTCACCTGCACGGCGGGGGAGATGGGCGAGATCCTGGTCCCCGAGTGGAGCCAAAAGGCGGCCGACAAGGACGACACGCTGGGTGAGCACCGCAAGGAGGAGCTCGCCGAGGCGATGAAGATCCTCGGTGTCACCGACCACCGGTTCCTCGGCGGCTTCGGCACCTACCGCGACTCCGGCATGGCCTGGCACGAGGACGGCCACGCGGTCCCGGGCGACGTGATCCACGACAACGCCTTCTGGAAGGCCGACCTGAACGAGGCTGCCGACCACCTGGTCCGCGTCATCCGCGAGGTGCGGCCGCAGGTGCTGGTGACCTACGACGAGTTCGGCGGCTACGGCCACCCCGACCACATCCAGGCCCACCGGGTCGCGATGTACGCCGCGCAGCTGGCCGCGGTGCCGTCGTACAAGCGCGACCTCGGCGAGCCGCACGACGTCGCCAAGGTCTACTGGAGCGCGATGAGCGAGGACCGGATGCGCGAGAGCCTGCGCCAGATCCGGGAGTCCGGGGACACCAAGACCTTCGAGGGGATGGACCCCGACGGCGACCTCGGTCCGTTCGTGACCCCCGACGACCAGCTCACGGCACGGGTCGACGGCTCGGCGTTCGTCGACCGGAAGATGGAGGCGCTGGCCGCCCACAAGTCGCAGGTCGAGCAGGACGGCTTCTTCTTCTCCGGCGCCGAGAGCGGCCACGCCTTCTGGGCCGAGGAGTTCTTCCGGCTGGCCAAGGGCACCCCCGGTGAGCTCGGCGAGGACGGGCTGGAGCCCGACCTCTTCGCCGGCACCTAGGGCGTGGCTCCCCATCCCATGGCCTGCTGCGCGCCGCCCACCACGCACGCTGGCTGCGTTGTCGTCGGTCGACGGGCAACCCCGGCCCGCCTCCCTCCTCCGCCTTGCCATCGCACGCGTTGGATGACGCTCGCGACGGCCGGGGATAGGGAGACACGCCCTTGATGCGCCTCCTGGTGGCGGCGCTGCTGCTCGTGGCTGGGGCGGCGACCGCGCTGGCCGCGGTCGCGCTGCACCCGTTCGGCTGGGGGTTCCTCCTCGGCGCGGTCGCCACCCTGGCCGCCCTGGTCGCGGTCGGCGCCGGCTGGTCCACCCGGCTCGCGTTCGGGATCGGCTGGGTCGGGTTCATCGCCTGGGTCACGCCGACACGTGCCGAGGGTGACTTCGCGATCTCCTCCGACCCCGCCGGCTTCGGCCTCGTCGTCCTGGCCCTCGTGGTCCTCGTCTACTCCGTGGCCACCCTCCCGCGCCCCCGGCGTGGAGGCACGGAGTAGTCGGCGTGCCCTCCTAGGATGAGGACGTGAGTGAGCAGGGCCGGGAGACCGAGGGCGGCCGCGTCGTCCTCTTCCTGCTGCTCGGGCTGGTCGTGCTGTTCGGCGGTGGCTATGTCGCCGCCTACCTTGCTGCCGGCGACAACGTCCCGCAGGGCACCACCATCGCCGGGGTCGAGGTGGGCGGACGCAGCCGGGAGGCCGCGGTCAGTGCCCTCGAGCGCGGGCTGGCCGAGCGGAGCACGACGCCGATCCCGGTCACGGTCGACGGGGCGGGCAGCGTCTCGGTGGGCAGCATCGACCCCGCGGCCGCGGGCCTCGCGGTCGACCACGTGGCCTCGGTCGAGGCTGCGGGGGGCGGGCGATCCTGGGCACCCGACCGGTTGTGGGACTACTTCACCGGCGGTGAGGACCTCGACCCCGTGGTCACGGTCGACGAGACGGCCATGGCCGCCGCCGTCGACCGGCTCGTCGAGGCCAACAGCAGGCCGCCGAGGGACGGCGACGTGGTCTTCGACGACGGCCGCGTCAACGTGGTCGAGCCGCGCCTCGGTGAGCGCGTCGACGCCGACGACGCCCGGTCGGCCCTCGAGGCGGCGTACCTCCAGGACACGACGGCCGAGCTGGCCACCGTGGCAGCCACACCCGACGTCGACGACTCCGACGTCGCCGAGGCGCTGGAGGGCTTCGCCAACCCGGCGCTCTCCGGGCCGGTGACCCTGGTCTTCGACCGGAAACCGGTCCGGCTCGGGCCGTCCGAGTTCGCCCCCGCCCTGGGCATGAAGGCCCGGGGTGGCGAGCTGGTGCCCGATCTGGATCATCGCCGCCTCATCGAGGTCGTTGAGCGCGGCATGAGCAAGAGCGGCCGACCCGTCGACGCGACGGTGCGCATCGTGGACGGCAGGCCCAGGGTGATCCCTGACAAGCCCGGCGTGAGGTTCCGCCCCGACGACGTCGAGCGGGTGTTCCTCCGACTGCTGCGCAGGCCGGCCGGCCGGCGTGAGGCCGTGGTCGACGCCAGAGTGGCCAGGGCCGACTTCCGCACGGCCGACGCCCGCGAGCTGCGGATCAGGGAGCAGGTCTCCGCGTTCACGACCTACTTCCCCCACGCGGCCTACCGCAACACCAACATCGGCCGAGCCGCCGAGCTCGTGGACGGCACGATCCTCGAGCCGGGCGAGACGTTCTCCCTCAACGACACCGTCGGTGAGCGCACCCGCGCCAACGGCTTCACCAAGGGCTTCGTCATCGAGGACGGCGTCTTCCAGGAGGACCTCGGTGGCGGCGTCTCGCAGATGGCCACCACGACCTTCAACGCGATGTTCTTCGCCGGGCTGAAGGACCTCGAGCACAAGACCCACTCGTTCTACATCGACCGCTACCCCGTCGGCCGCGAGGCCACGGTCGCCTGGGGGTCGGTCGACCTGCGCTTCCAGAACGACACGCCCTACGGCGTCCTGATCACCGCCCAGGTCACGCCGAGCACGCCCACGTCGCAGGGCGTGGTCACCGTGCGGATGTGGTCCACCGACTACTGGGACATCACCGCGTCGACGTCAGACCGCTACGACTTCACCCCCGAGGGGACCCGCCGGATCAACAGTCGAGGACTGCGTCCCCAACGACGGCTACGCCGGCTTCGACGTCGACGTGACCCGCCACTTCCGGCGGGCGGGGGAGGGCCGGCTCCACCACAACGAGCGGTTCCACACGACGTACGTCCCGTCCGACACGGTCATCTGCGAGTGACCGTCGGCGGATGATCAGCCCGCCGCCTGGCAGGCCACGTCGACCCGGTAGTGGACGGCGGCGCTGAACAGGTAGCCGTCGTCGTTGTCGGGAGCGCGCTCGGGCTGCCGGCGCCCGGTGCTGTCGGTGGCCCGGACGACCAGGTCGTGAGCCCCCGCCCGGACCGGGGTCCAGGGAAGCGTCCAGGCGACCCAGCAGGACGGATCGTTGGCGCCGACCAGGGTGGCGTCGTGCCAGTGCCGGCCGCCGTCGGTGCTGACCTCGACCCGGCTGATGGCTGCCTCGCCGGCCCAGGCCCGCCCGCGCAGCACGGTGCTCTGCCCGGCGCTCGCGCCGGGACTTGCGCCTGCCCTTGGCGTGCCGACCGTGTCGAGGCAGCTCATGACCGGCATCCGGCCCAGGGTGGAGTTCGCGTCCGACCAGCCGACGCCGTGCATGCGGTACCACTTCGTGTTCCAGGGCGAGGTCTCCGCCGTGGTGGTCACGCGCAGCTCGCCGAGCCACTTGATGCTGGCGATGCCCACCCAGCCGGGCACGATCAGCCGTGCCGGGAAGCCGTGGTCGAGCGGGAGCGGCTCGCCGTTCATCCCCCAGGCGATGAGGACGTCGTCGAGCGCCTTGGCGATGGGCAGCGGGCGGCGGACCCGCCCGTGGTTCACGCCGCCCTCGACGTACGGCTCGTCGAGGCCCACCGCCATCACCTGGACCGCCGAGTCGAGCAGCCCGGCGTGCCGGAGGATCGTCCCGAGCGGCACGCCGGTCCACCGCGCGACACCGATCGCACCGAGGCCCCACTGGGTGCCGGGCCGTCCCTGGCCCTGCTGGTCGGCGAAGAGCCGTCGGCCGTTGCCGGTGCACTCGAGGGCCCGCTCGATGGGTCCGGCTGGTGAACGACTGCAGGTCCGCCAGGGTGTACGTCGCCTCGCGGCTGACGCCGTCCCCGGTGACCAGCAACCGCCAGGTCGCGGCGTCGACCACGGCAGGGCCGGTGTGGTTGCGCACGAAGAACCGGTCGTTGGGCGTCAGGTGCGGGACCTCGCCCTCCCACACGGTCTCCAGGTCGGTGCCGTGGTGGACGAAGTGGTCGCCCGAGACGGGCCTCCCGAGACGATCTCGCAGCATGGCTTAATCATACTGATTGACTACAGTTAAATCACGTTACGGCGTGAGCCGGTTCAGGTCGCGGGGAAATAGGGTCACCTCACGGACGTTGGCCGCGCCGGTCAGCCGGCTCGTCCACCGCTCGAGGCCGATCGCGAACCCGCCGTGCGGCGGCATGCCGTGCTCGAACGCCTGGAGGTACGACGCGTAGGTCGCGGGGTCCTCCCCGCGGGCGCGGATCGCGGCGTCGTACGCCGACGGCCGGTGCAGTCGCTGCCCGCCCGTGACCAGCTCGAGCCCGCGAAAGATCAGGTCGAAGCTGTTGGACCACCGGGTCTCGACACGCTCGCTGGCGCTCGCCACTCGTCGCCGACCGCCGGGGCCCAGGGGTGGGTGTAGAAGGGCCGCTTCACCATCGGGTATCCCTCCACCGCGAGGAAGTCGCTGCCGTGCTCGGCCAGTGCCCAGGCCCCGAGCGCCCGCTCGTGCTCGGGCGCGAGGTCCGGCTCGTCCTCGGGCGCTCCCACCAGGGCCAGGGCGTCGCGGAAGTGGATCACCGGGATCTCCTCCGGCACCACCGGGACGTCGGCGCCGGTCCGCTCCACTGCGGGCGCGGCGTACTCGTGCACGGCGGCGACCATCCCGGCCACGACGTCGCGGAGCACCGCGAGGACGTCACGGTGGTCGTCGATGAAGCCGAGCTCGACGTCGAGCGAGACGTACTCCGCCAGGTGACGCACCGTGTCGTGCGGCTCCGCGCGGAAGACCGGCCCGACCTCGTAGACCCGCTCGAAGACCCCCACCAGCTGTTGCTTGTAGAACTGCGGGCTCTGGGCGAGGTACGCCGGCCGGCCGAAGTAGTCGACCTCGAAGACGTTGGCCCCGGACTCGGTCGCCGACGCGACGAACTTCGGGGTCTGGATCTCGGTGAAGCCGGCCGCGTCCAGCGTCTCGCGGAAGCCGCGCAGGGTGGCCGCGGCCAGCTCCCACCTGGCCCGCTGGGCGGGGTGCCGCCAGGTGACCGGCGCGCGGTCGAGCATCGTCGACAGGCCGGCGTTGATGGTGGGGCGCCAGAGCTCGACGGGTGGCGTGGCCGCCGGCTCGGTCAGCGGCGTGATCACGGGCTCGGTGACCTCGATCCCGCCGGGCGCCTGGGCGTTCGACGTGGCCACGCCGACCACGTCGACGGTCGTCTCCTCCGGCAGCTTCTCGATCTGTACGGCCTCGGCGTTCCTGACCACGACCTGCGCGAGACCGCTGCGGTCGCGGATGACGAGAAAGGTCACCGTCGCTAGCTCGCGACGGCGGTGCACCCAGCCCTGCAGCCGGACGGTCGACCCGGGCTCGGCGTGGGGCAGTGCGGAACAGAGTGTGCGTTGCATGGTGGTTCACCTCCGATGAGCGGCAAGCCCTGGAGGTGTGGGCGGGGGCCAGATCGCGGTGCCACCACACCTTCGCCGGCGGTCCTGACGTTGCAGGTGCCGGCCTCTCGTCGGTACGCCGTACGCGCGGGCCACGTCGTGCGAGGTTCGTCAGACCTCACGTGGAGCCGACGAAATCGTAGGGCCGAGGTGGCGGGCCGAACAACTCGATAACCGGCGGCCACCTCTAGCCTGATGCGGTGTTGACCCATCTGCGGCTCACGGTGCCGACCGACCTGAGCGACCGCATCCAGGAATTGCTCCTCCACGACGAGTGCGTCACCAATGTGACGCTCCACGAGGGGGCGGTGCTGCAGCCGCCCGGAAACCTCATCGAGTGCGACGTCGCGCGCGAGGAGGCCGACAAGGTGCTGCGGCGCCTGGACGACGCTGAGCTCGACCGGCACGGCGGCATCATCGTCGAGACTCCCACGGCGACGCCCTTCGCCGCGGCCCGGCGGCTCGAGGCCGCCGCCCCGGGGCACCCTGACGACGCGGTGATCTGGGAGTCGGTGGAGGCGCAGGCGGACGCCGGGGCGGTCGCCACCGTCTCGTACCTGCTCTTCCTGGTCTTCGCGGTGATGCTGGCGGCGATCGCCGTCATCACCGACTCCTCGGTCCTCGTCGTCGGGGCCATGGTCGTGGGCCCCGAGTTCAGCGCCATCGCCGCCACCAGTGCGGGCATCGTGCTGCTGCGCTGGAACCTCGTGTTCCGGAGCATGCGTCTGCTGGTGCTCTCGTTCACGTTCGCCGTCGCCGTCGTGACCGTCGCGTCGCTGCTGATGCGGGCGCTCGGCTGGATCACCCCGGAGCTGGTCGCCCAGCCGCGGCCCAACACCGGCTTCATCTGGCACCCCGACAAGTGGTCCTTCATCGTGGCGCTGATCGCCGGAGCTGCCGGCGCCCTGGCGCTCGCGATCCAGAAGACCGCGACCATGGTCGGTGTCTTCATCAGCGTTACGACCGTGCCGGCCGCCGGCAACCTGGCGTTGGGCCTGGCGGTCTGGGATCAGGGAGAGATCGTCGGCTCCCTCGCCCAGCTCGGCGCCAACGTGGCGGGAATGCTGATCTCCGGCACCCTGCTGCTGCTCGTCGTGCGCAGGTGGTGGCCGTGGATCACCACCCGCACGGAGCGGGTGCTCGGGCTGCGGCCGTGGAGTGTCACGACGGAGGGGTGAGGTAGCGCGCAGTGTGGTGGGTGCGGAACCCGAGACCTTCGTAGAGCACGAGCGCGCCGGCGTTGTGGGTCTCCACATGCAGCCAGGCCGTCGTCGCGCCGAGGCTGGCTCCCCAGTCGAGCAGCTCGACGATGACGCGCGTGGCCAGGCCCTGGCGACGATGGTCGGGGTGGACCTCCACCGTGTGGATTCCGACCCAGTCGCCGTCCAGCGCGGCCCGTCCCCGCGCGCGGTCCCCGATCTCGACCTCCGCGCGAACGGGTCGTGTGCCTGAGGACGACCCAGAGGTAGGCGTCAGGCACACGACCCCGTCCTCGGGCAGCGGCGGCGCGTGCCGGAGCACCTGCGCAACCGAGCCGATCATGAAGGCGTTGTCCTTGTCGGGCACCGGCGTCCACCCGACGGCGACCAGGTCGGCCTCCTCCGTCGACCCGAGCTCCACCTGGGCCAGGGCGGGCTGGTCCCGGTCGGCGTAGAACGCGCGGATCACCGGCAGTGCCTCCGTGAGGGACATCCGGGGGTCTCCCATCGCCAGGACAGAGTTGGCGCGCCGCCGCCGCCGGCCCTCGTACGGCGGCGCCGTCCGGAGCAGCCAGCCACCCAGCGGGCGGGTCTCGACGTCGGGCCACAGCGACAGCACGTGCAGCTCGGCGTCGTACGCCGACACCCGGTGCCGCACCGACGGCCGCGGCGGCACCGGCTTGCCCGAGACGATGTCGGCCAGCGCGATCTCGACCGGCTCCCCGGACTCCGGCAGGACGACGCACCGGCCGTCACCCCACGCCGTACACACGCCGAGGACGTCGGTCATCGCCGGACCGCCGGACGGGCCGGTCTCGCCCCGCAGCAGGCGGCGTACGACGACTCGCTGGCCGACCACGTGGGGGCCCAGTCGGTGGGCGTCGGGTGAGGCCTGCACGGGGGGATACTAGGCTGACGGCGAACGCCGAACCGCGTCTCGCCTTGCGAAGATCCAGGAGGAACTGGTGACCTACGTCATCGCCCAGCCGTGCGTCGACCTCAAGGACCGGGCCTGCGTCGACGAGTGCCCGGTCGACTGCATCTACGAGGGCAAGCGGATGCTCTACATCCACCCCGACGAGTGCGTGGACTGCGGTGCCTGCGAGCCGGTCTGCCCGGTCGAGGCGATCTTCTACGAGGACGACACGCCGGAGGAGTGGAAGGACTACTACGACGCCAACGTCCACTTCTTCGACGACCTCGGCTCGCCCGGCGGCGCCGCCAAGATGGGTGAGATCGACAAGGACCACCCCCTGATCGAGGCGCTGCCCCCGCAAGAACACGACGAGTGACCCGACCCAGGGTCTCGCAGCGGCTGCCTGACTTCCCCTGGGACCACCTGGCCGAGGCGGCGCAGCGGGCTCGCGCCCACCCGGAGGGCATCGTCGACCTCTCGGTCGGCACCCCGGTCGACCCGACCCCCGAGGTCATCCAGGAGGCGCTGCGGGCCGCCGCCGACGCGCCCGGCTACCCGCTCACGATCGGCCGGGTCGAGACCCGGCAGGCGGCGATCGACTGGCTGGCCCGCCGGCACGGCGTGAGTGGCCTCGGCCTGGACGGCGTACTGCCCGTGATCGGCTCCAAGGAGCTGATCGCCTCGCTGCCCGGCCACCTCGGGGTGGGACCGGGCGACCTGGTCGTCCACCCCGCGCTCGCCTACCCGACCTACGAGGTCGGGACGCGCGCTGTGCGGGGCCCGGTCGCTGGCGACCGACTCGCTGACCTCGCTCGGCCCCGAGGTCCCCGCCGCTGCTCTGGCTCAACTCGCCGTCCAACCCCACCGGCCGGGTGCTGCCGGTGGCGCACCTGCGCAAGGTCGTCGACTGGTGCCGCGAGCGCGGCACCGCTGCTGGTCTCCGACGAGTGCTACCTGGAGCTGACCTGGGAGGGGGAACCGGCCGTCTCGGTGCTGCACCCCGACGTCTGCGGCGGCTCCCTCGAGGGGATCCTGGCGGTGCACTCGCTGTCCAAGCGGTCGAACCTGGCCGGCTACCGCTGCGCGTTCGTGGCCGGCGACCCCGCGCTGGTCGGCGAGCTGCTCGCGGTGCGCAAGAACCTCGGGCTGCAGATGCCCGCGCCCCAGCAGGCCGCGATGGTGGCGGCGCTCGACGGCGGACGAGGACGCCGCGGAGCAGCACGCCCGGTACGCCGCCCGTCGGGCCAGGCTGCGGGAGGCGCTTCGCGGCGGCCGGCTTCCGGATCGACCACTCCGAGGGCGTCGCTCTACCTCTGGGCGACCCGTGACGAGGACTGCTGGGAGACGGTCTCCTGGCTGGCCGACCGCGGCATCCTGGTCGCGCCGGGCACGTTCTACGCCCCGGTCGGCTCCGCCGCCGGGCGCGGCACGTCCGGGTCGCGTTCACCGCCTCCGACGAGCGGATCGACGCCGCGGTCGCCCGGCTGGTCTGATTAGCCGGCATGGACGAGGTCGAGGTTCGTGGGCCGTCGGGTCCGATCGGTGCCATCGACTGGGGCGGCAGCGGCGACCCGCTGCTCCTCCTCCACGGCGGTGGCACCAACGCGGCCCAGTGGGCCCCGGTCGTGCCGCACCTGCGGGGTACCGCTGCGTCTCGTTGGACCTCCCGGGCCACGGGCGTACGCCCGATCCGACGTCGGGCCGGTCTCCGACCTCTGGCTCGAGATCCTGGACGCAGTGATCGCCCACTTCGGCCTGCCACGCGAGCGTCTGTCGCTGGTGGGCGGATCCTTCGGCGGCGCGCTCGCCGTCTGGTACGCCGGCCAGCGCCCCGGTGTCCGCGCCGTGTAGCGATCGACGCGGCCCCCTATGCGATTCTCGTCACCTCACCGCATCGCCCGGAGCGGCGCACTGCCGAGCAGTTCCGCGCCGACGGCTGGGGCTGGATCGGCGACGAGGCGGGATACGAAGCCAATGTCGCGGAGATGGTCGCGGACGGGTGCCCCGAGCACTGCGCGCGTCGGAAGCATGTTCTGCTTGCCGATGGCCGCTACCAGGTAAGGCCCACGGCCGAGTTCTGCGCGGCCGCTCCCGATCCGGCGAACCCGTTGATGGAGATGGACGGAGCGATGTACGCCGAGCTGGGCTGCCCCACGCTCCTGATCTACGGCAACGAAGGAATGGCGGCCCACAACCGGGAGTACATCGACGCGATGCCGACGGTTCCCGATGGTGTCGGTCAGCTGGGTGGACGGCCCCCACCGGACTGGACTGACCGGCTTCGCCGAGCGCCGAGCGCCTCGCGGGTCAGCTGTAGGCGCCGTACGCCAGGCGATCGCGTGCTCGACGGGGATCGGTCGCGGCGCGGGGCCGTGACCCGCACGGCGGCGACGTTGCTCAGCCGGATCGTGCTCGCGCTCCTCGCAGCAGACGCCGTGCCCGTCCGTGGCGACACCCGGCGGTAAGCCACTGGCCCTCGACGAGCACGTCGACCGGCAGGTCGTTGTCCTTGGCCCGATCCAAGGCTGTGCCGATGGTGTAGATCGTGGAACTCTCACATGGCTGACCCCCCGGCGCTGGGTTCTCGTCCGTGAAGTGTGACGACCGCGACGGTCGTGAACAGACTGCAATCGAACCTGAGCCAATCCTGAGTCAATCTTGACGTCGACGTGGACGTGGTCGCGGTGCTCGAGGATGGCCGCGGTCCCGGAACGCTCCGGCGGGTCGTAGTCGCGCCACCCCTCGTCCGAGCGGGAGCCCGACGTCCAGATCCGGTCGTCGAAGATGACGTTCTGGATGACGAGGCGGTCGGCCTGGGCGACGAGGTACTGGGCGATCGCCCAGCCCCGCTGCCGATTCTCGGGCGAGACCGGGCGCACGAAGATGTCGATCGCCCGCCCGTCGTAGTGGGTCGAGCCGGGCTGGTGCCCGTCCCGGACGCCGCCTGGTGCGAAGCCTCCGAGCGACAGCTCGCCGAAGGCGGCCCCGACTTCGCGGCGTACGACGTCGGCGCGGCGGGTGAGCCCGGTCTCGACCAGTCGGTCCGGCGCCTCCCCACCGTCGTCGTCGACGACGCAGGTGAACGCGCGAGGGGAGTTGCCGGTCAAAGCGGAGGCGAGGGCTCGCGCATCCGCCTCGTGCTCGGCGTAGGCCTCCGGGAAGGCGGACCGCTGGACCAGCTGGGCCGCCTCGGTGATCTTCATCGACTCGTACCCGTCGACCCTCGCGAGGGCGTCGTAGAAGGCGTTGATCGAGTAGTAGGGGTTCAGGATCTCCTGGACCGTGCCCCACCCCTGCGACGGCCGCTGCTGGAAGAGCCCGAGTGAGTCTCGGTCACCGTGCTCGATGTTGTAGAGCTTCGACTCCTGGGCCGACGTGGCGATCGCGATGGTCGCCGCCCGCGCTGGCATCCCCCTCTGCATCGAGATGGCCGCCATCAGCGCGACGTTCTCCGACTGCTCCAGCGTCAGCGACACCGAGTGTCCGCCGACGCGTGCCTCGCAGCCCTCGCTGGAGAGGAGCGGCCCGACCCGGTCGAAGGCCCGCACGCCCACGACGACCGCCACGACGACAAGGGCGAGGACCCCGAGGCCGATCACCCAACGTTTCAGCACCAGTGGGGATCAGTTCGTGTGCAGGTCGGCGTTGAGGGCGATCCTGTCGCTCTCCCACGCCACGGCCTCGACCGTGCCGGTGACCGAGTTGCGGCGGAGCAGCAGGTTGCTGGCGCCCGAGAGCCCCGCGGCCTTGATCACCTTGGGCTTGCCGTCCATGTCCAGCACGGTCACCTTCGTGCCGGCGGTGACGTAGCAACCGGCCTCGACTACGCAGTCGTCGCCCAGGGAGATGCCGAGGCCGGAGTTCGCGCCGAGCAGGCAGCGCTCGCCGACCGAGATGACGGTGGTGCCGCCGCCGGAGAGGGTGCCCATGATCGAGGCGCCCCCGCCGACGTCGGTGCCGTCTCCGACCAGGACGCCGGCCGAGATCCGCCCCTCGACCATCGACGCCCCCAGCGTGCCGGCGTTGTAGTTCACGAACCCCTCGTGCATCACGGTGGTGCCCTCGGCGAGGTGGGCGCCGAGCCGCACGCGGTCGGCGTCGGCGATGCGCACGCCGGTGGGCAGCACGTAGTCGACGAGGCGGGGGAACTTGTCGACGCCGTACACCGTGACGTGGTGACCGGCTGCCCGCAGCCGCGCCCGGGTGGACTCGAAGCCGGCGACCGCGCACGGTCCGAGGTTGGTCCACACCACGTTGGTGAGCAGGCCGAAGACGCCGTCCATCGAGATGCTGTGCGGCACGCACTGCCGGGTCGAGATCAGGTGCAGCCGCAGCCACACGTCCTGGGTGCTGGCCGGGGCGGCCGACAGGTCGTCGACCACCACCTTCACCACCTCGCGCACGACGTCGCGCACGTCGTCCTTGCCGGCGAGTGCGGTGAGCTCCGCCGGCTCGGTCGCGTCAGCGGGCGGCTCGCCCAGCGCGGGGGAGGGGAACCAGACGTCGAGGACGGTGCCGGCCGAGTCGAGGGTGGCGAGGCCGAAGCCCCAGGCGTTCGTCGGTGTCTGAGTCACGGGACAACTCTACGGAGCCGCCCCGACCGGTCACTGGCCGGTGCGGCCGTCGATGCACTCGCGGAGCAGGTCGGCGTGGCCGCAGTGCCGCGCGTACTCCTCGATCATGTGCACCACGATGTCGCGGACCTCCGTCGGGTCGCCGTGGACGTCGACGACGGCGTCCAGGTCGGTGCGCTCGAGGACCCGGCGGGCGTGGGCGACCTCGCTGCGCCACAGGTCCCACGCCTCGGCGACGAAGTCGTCGTCGACGGCGTCCGCGTTGTAGTCGAAGCCGCCGTCCTCCTCCTGGAACAGGCGAACGATCTCCATCCGGCCCTCGATCACGCGGCGGAACCAGCTCTGCTCCACCCGGGCCATGTGCCGCACCATGCCCAGCAACGACAACGTCGAGGGCGGGACCGAGCGCGCACCCAGTTGCGCGGGGGTGAGCCCGTCGCACTTGAGCTCGAGCGTGGTGCGGTAGTGCTCGAGGTAGCCGACGAGGCACTCCCTCTCGCCCCTCGTCGAGCCCGCCTGCATGCGGGGGTCCTGGTCGTCGGGCAGCCACATGTCGCTCATGGCACCAGCCAATCGGGTCGCGGAGCGGAGCGCCAACCGAATAGCGTCGTCACATGCCTACGGGGGAGCTGCTGCTGGTCATCGGCCCTCCGGCCGTGGGCAAGATGACGGTGGGCCGTGCGGTCTGCGCGCGCACCGACTTCCGGCTCTTCCACAATCACCACACCATCGAGCCGCTGCTGGAGATCTTCGGCTTCGGCACCCCGCCGTTCCGCGTCCTGGACCGGGAGTTCCGGCGCCGCATCATCGAGGAGGCCGCGGCCAGCGAGACGAGGCTGGTGTTCACGTTGGTGTGGGATCTCGAGAACCCCGAGTCCGCCGTGGGCGTCCGCTGGCTGCTGGCGCCGTACGTCGACGCGGGTCTGCGGGTCTCGGTGGTCGAGTTGTACGCCGACCTGGACACCCGCCTGGCCCGCAACCACACCGAGCAACGGCTTGCGGCCAAGCCCAGCAAGCGCGACCGGGAGTGGTCCGACGCCAATGTGCGTGAGCTCGAGCAGCACCGGATGAACACCGACCCCAGCGATCCCCAGCCCGGCGACGAGGTGATTGGCGACTTCCCCCACCTGTGCCTCGACAACACCGACCTCACGCCCGACGAGGCCGCCGTTCGGGTGTTGGACTGGCTGGAGACGCGCTGAGTCGCCCACCTCGGATCGATTGCTGGCGACACGCTGACAGTCGAGGCGGCGAGGTCGCTCGCTCACAGGTCTCTGAACCTCTCCTCCAGCTCCGCCAGCACGGGATCGCGCAGGCCGGCGGCGTCATTGCGCCACCACACGTCGGGGTAGACGACCCGGCCGATCATCCACTGCTCCCATGACTCGAAGAGCGCGACCTGGAAGGCTGCGTCCGGGGTGCGGTCGCTCGGCGCCACGATGCCGTGCGCGGAGCCGCGGTCGAAGCCCCGCTTGCCGTAGTAGAACGGGCTGCCCTCCAGCACCATCGCCGGCTTCCCCGTCTCCGCACCGGCGGCCAGCACGGCCTCGAGCAGCGCGGTCCCGACGCCGCTTGCCTGGTGCGAGGGAAGCACGGACAGCGGGCTGAGCAGGAGTACGTCGACGAGCGCACGCCGGGCGTCGAGCCACGCGTGGCTGACCCCGACGTGGCCGACGACCTGGCCGTCCTCGACCGCCGACCAGGCTGATCCGCACCAGACCGGTCGTCCTCGAGGTCTCGCCACAGCTCGACGACTGCCTCGCCGTGCCCGGGCGCCTCCGCCTCGAAGGCCGTCCGGATGACCTCCTCGACGCCGGATCGGTCGGCGGGTCGCGAGGCCCTGATCTATGGTCACGGCTGGACCCAAGCAGCGCCGCGCCACCGCACGCAACGGGATATCGATTGGTCTGCCGGTGGGCGGGCGCCGTAACCTGTGCCCACAGGCGTTCGAGCCGTCATCAGCGGCGAGCCTCCGGAAGAACAGGTCTCGACCAGGCGCCCAGTAGAACCGGACGGGTAGGCCCGTCACAGCCGTGAACGAAGCGGTCCGTCGTGAGGCGGGCAAGCGAGGTGGTACCGCGGCAGCACGTCGTCCTCGTGGCCAGACAAGAGCCCGAGCACGACGTACCGCAGGAGAACCGCCCATGACCTACCCGAAGGTCTCCACCGGAGCCCACCGCGCCGTCAGCTCGACCCCGAACTTCCCCGAGATCGAGGAGCGGGTGCTGGCGTACTGGAAGGACGACAACACCTTCCGCGCGAGCGTCGAGCAGCGGGACGCCGGGGAGAACGGCGACAACGAGTTCGTCTTCTACGACGGCCCGCCGTTCGCCAACGGGCTGCCGCACTACGGCCACCTGCTGACCGGCTACGTCAAGGACCTGATCCCGCGCTACCAGACGATGCGCGGGCGCCGGGTGGAGCGCCGCTTCGGCTGGGACACCCACGGCCTGCCCGCCGAGCTCGAGGCGATGCGCCAGCTCGGGCTGAAGACCACCGAGGAGATCCTCGACCTGGGCATCGAGAAGTTCAACGACGCCTGCCGCGCCTCGGTGATGAGGTACACCTCCGAGTGGCGCGACTACGTCACCCGGCAGGCGCGCTGGGTCGACTTCGACCACGACTACCAGACCCTCGACCTCGACTACATGGAGTCGGTGATGTGGGCGTTCAAGCAGCTCTACGACAAGGGCCTGGTCTACGAGGGCTTCCGGGTCCTGCCCTACTGCTGGAACGACGAGACCCCGCTGTCCACCCACGAGCTGCGGATGGACGACGACGTCTACCAGAACCGCCAGGACCCGGCCGTCACCGTCGGCCTTCGGCTGCGACGACGGGCGAGCTTGCCGGGCTGCTGCTGTCTGGACGACGACGCCGTGGACCCTCGCCGTCCAACCTCGGGATCATGGTCGGCCCGGACATCGACTACGTCGTCGTCGAGTCCGATCCACACCGGCACGCACCGAGCGCTACGTCATCGGCGCGGCCCGACTCGCGGCGTACTCCCGCGAGCTCGGCGAGGACCCCGCGGTGGTCGCGCGGCTCAAGGGCGCCGACCTCGTCGGCCGCACCTACACGCCGCCGTTCACCTACTTCGCCGGCCACGAGAACGCCTCACCGCGTCTTCGAGGCGGAGTTCGTCACCACCGAGGACGGCACCGGGCTGGTGCACACCGCCGGCGCCTTCGGTGAGGTCGACAAGATCGTCACCGACCGCGAGGGCATCGAGCCGGTGATCCCGGTCGGCAAGGACGGCAGGTTCATAGCACCGGTCGACGAGTACGCCGGGATGCTGTCTTCGACGCCAACCTGCCACATCATCGACCACCTCAAGGCGGCGACCCGCGGCGAGGGCGAGACCGGCCCGCGTCACCGCCGGCACCGTGCTGCTGCGCCGCGAGACCTACGACCACTCCTACCCGCACTGCTGGCGCTGCCGCGAGCCCCTGATCTACATGGCGCGTCTCGTCGTGGTTCGTCGCAGGCGACCGACGTCAGGACCGGATGCTCGAGCTCAACCAGGAGATCCGCTGGGTGCCCGACCACGTCAAGGACGGCCAGTTCGGCAAGTGGCTGGAGAACACCCGTGACTGGTCGATCTCCCGCAACCGGTTCTGGGGCAGCCCCATCCCGGTCTGGAGCAGTGACGACCCGGCGTACCCGCGGATCGACGTCTACGGCTCGCTCGACGGAGCTGGAGGCCGACTTCGGAGCGTGATGGGCCAGCCGACGACCTGCACCGGCCGTTCGTCGACGAGCTCACCAGGCCCAACCCCGACGACCCCACCGGGAAGTCGACGATGCGACGGGTCACCGACGTGCTCGACGTGTGGTTCGACTCGGGCTCGATGAGCTTCGCCCAGGTGCACTACCCGTTCGAGAACGAGGACTGGTTCGAGCACCACTTCCCGGGTGACTTCATCGTCGAGTACATCGGCCAGACCCGCGGCTGGTTCTACACGATGCACGTCCTGGCCGCGCGCGATCTTCGACCGGCCGGCGTTCTCGACCTGCCTGAGCCACGGCATCGTGCTCGGCTCCGACGGCAACAAGATGTCGAAGTCACTGCGCAACTACCCGAGCGTCTACGAGGTCTTCGACCGCGACGGCGCCGACGCGATGCGGTGGTTCCTGATGTCGTCGCCGATCCTGCGCGGCGGCAACCTGATCGTGACCGAGCAGGGCATCCGCGACTCGGTCCGGCAGGTGCTGATCCCGCTGTGGAACAGCTGGTACTTCTTCGCGCTCTACGCCAACGCCGCCGGGTACGACGCCCAGCGCTCGACCGGGTCGGAGGACCCGCTGGACGGGTACCTGCTGGCCAAGCTGCGCCAGTACGTCGAGGCGATGACCGCGCAGCTCGACGACTACGAGGTCGCCAACGCCTGTGACTCCACGCGCGCCTTCCTCGACGTGCTGACCAACTGGTACATCCGGCGCTCCCGCGAGCGGTTCTGGGCCACCGACGGCGCCGTCGACGTCGGCGCCTTCGACACGCTCCACACGGTGCTCGAGACGGTGACCCGGGTCGCGGCACCGCTGCTGCCACTGACCACCGAGGAGATCTGGCGCGGGCTGACCGGCGAGCGGTCGGTGCACCTCACCGACTGGCCCGACCCGGAGGCGCTGCCCAGGGACGACGCGCTGGTCACCACGATGGACCTGGTCCGCGACGTGTGCTCGGTCGGATTCGGCGCTGCGCAAGTCCGCGGGGCTGCGGAACCGCCTTCCGCTCTCGGCGCTGACCGTCGTCGTGGACGACGCGGCGACACTGGACCGGTTCACGTCCCTCATCGCCGACG
Source organism: uncultured Actinomycetota bacterium (assembly GCA_963812345.1). Lineage (GTDB taxonomy): Bacteria > Actinomycetota > Actinomycetes > Propionibacteriales > Nocardioidaceae > Nocardioides. Next base: position 102,222 of record CAWEVA010000018.1, on the reverse strand, counting down.
AGCTCAACATCAAGTCCGTCCGGCTGCTCGACGCCGCGGCGCCCGAGGCGGCGTCGTACGGCGTCGCGCAGCGACTGACCGTCAACGCGCGCGCCGCGGGACCCCGGCTGGGGCGCGACGTCCAGACGGCGATCAAGGGGTCGAAGTCCGGCGACTGGTCGGTGGCCGAAGACGGCACGGTCACCGCCGGGGGGCTGGAGCTGGTCGAGGGGGAGTACACCCTCGAGACCGTGGCCGGCTCGGCCGACGACGCCAGCACGATCGGGATGCTCCCGCGCGGAGGATTCGTCGTCCTCGACACGTCGATCACACCGGAGCTGGCGGCCGAGGGACTGGCGCGCGACCTGGTCCGCGCCGTCCAGCAGGCCCGCCGCGAGGCTGACCTCGACGTCTCCGACCGGATCTCGCTGTCGATCACCGGCTCGGACGCGGTGCTCGAGGCGGCCCGGACCCACGAGGAGCTGATCGCTCGCGAGACCCTCGCAACGTCGTACGTCGCGGGGTCGATCGCGCCCGGACCGCATGACGCGCGGAGCGCAGTGACGGTCGGGGACAGCGAGTCGGCCGAGGTCGCCTCAGCCGAGCCTGATGCGTAGCCGTGGTGATTTCGTGATCGTCGACCGCGAGTGTCCGCGGATCGTCGGACTACTGCGGAGCCCCCTGACTCAGCTGCCCTCCGTTGTCTGCGGGGCCTTCCGGCGACTCATGCCGCGCGTTCATTTACGTGAAGAAAGTCTCGGAAGGCCCGACGATCGGGTGTCCGAGACGATCCGGGCGATGGAGCGTCTTGCCACGAGTCCAGACCCGGAAGTCGGGAACCTTGCGGATCAGGCTGATCCTCGATCGCGCCTGATTGGATGGGCCCATGACGCTGGACCTGACTGCCGACGCGACCACGCTCACCGAGCAGCTGGTCAACATCGAGTCGGTGAGCCACAACGAGCAGGCGATCGCCGACGCCGTCGAAGCCGCGCTGAAACCGCTCGACCACCTGCGAGTGAGCCGGCTCGGGAACACCGTCGTCGCCCGGACCGAGCTCGGCCGCGGCGAGCGGGTCGTGATCGCGGGACACCTCGACACCGTCCCGCTCAACCACAACCTCCCGGCCCGGCTGGACGGGAGGCCGGCATCCTGCACGGGCTGGGCACCTGTGACATGAAGGGCGGCGACGCGGTGATGCTCCGGATCGCCGCGACGGTCCGCGAGCCCAACCGCGACCTGACCTTCGTCTTCTACGAGGGCGAGGAGATCGAGGGCGAGTTCAACGGCCTCCGCCTGCTCGGCGAGGACGACCCGGAGCTGCTGGCCGCCGACTTCGCGATCCTGATGGAGCCCTCCAATGCCGTCGTCGAGGCCGGCTGCCAGGGGACGCTCCGGGTCGACGTGCGCACGACCGGCGAGCGGGCACACTCGGCCCGCAGCTGGAAGGGCGTCAACGCGATCCACCGGGTCGGCGAGGTCCTGGACCGCCTCAACCGCTACGAGGCGCGGACGGCCGGTCATCGACGGGCTGGAGTACCACGAGGGTCTCAACGCCGTCGCGATCCACGGCGGGGTCGCAGGGAACGTGATCCCCGACGAGTGCGTGGTCGAGGTGAACTACCGGTTCGCCCCCGACCGGTCGGAGGCCGAGGCGCAGGAGTTCGTCCGGGAGTTCTTCGCGGGTTACGACCTCGCGGTCACCGACTCCGCGCCCGGCGCCCTGCCGGGACTTGACGTCCCGGCCGCCAAGGCGTTCGTCGAGGCGGTGGGGGGCGAGGTGAACCCGAAGTTCGGCTGGACCGACGTCTCGCGGTTCACCGCACTCGGCGTGCCGGCGGTCAACTTCGGGCCCGGTGACCCGATGTTCGCCCACAAGCAGGACGAGCACGTCCCCGTCGAGCACATCGAACGCTGCGAGCTGCAGCTCCGAGACTGGCTGGAGGCCGAACTGTGAGGGACAAGCACAAGGGGCCGGTGACGCTGCGCCGCGGCCAGGTCGACTCCGGCACCACGGACCAGCGGCTGCTCGACTCCCGAGGGCCCAGTGACTGGGTGCATGCCGATCCGTGGCGTGTGCTGAGGATCCAGGCCGAGTTCGTCGAGGGCTTCGGGGCGCTGGCCGAGCTGGGCCCGGCGATCAGCGTCTTCGGCTCCGCACGCACCAGGCCCGAGGACCCGTCGTACGCCGTGGCCGAGGAGGCCGGCCGCAAGCTGGCCGAAGCCGGCTTCGCGGTGATCACCGGCGGCGGTCCGGGCGTCATGGAGGCCGCCAACAAGGGCGCCAGCGAGGCCGGTGGGGTCAGCGTGGGGCTGGGCATCGAGCTGCCCTTCGAGTCGGGCCTCAACCCGTGGGTCGACGTCGGCATCAACTTCCGCTACTTCTTCGCCCGCAAGACGATGTTCGTCAAGTACGCCCAGGGGTTCGTGGTGCTCCCCGGCGGCCTCGGCACCTTCGACGAGCTGTTCGAGGCGCTCACGCTGGTACAGACGCAGAAGGTCACGTCGTTCCCCGTCGCCCTGCTCGGTGTGGACTACTGGCAGGGCATGCTCGACTGGCTGCGCGACACCGTCCTCGCCGACGGCAAGATCTCGGCCTCCGACCTCGACATGATGATCCTGACCGACGACGTGGACGAGGCGGTACGGCTGATGGTCAAGGCCCGCGAGCACGAGGTGCCGAGTCCGGCGCCGCACCTGTCGGAGTGAGCGACCGATGATGTGGTTCTTCGCGATCCTGATCGTCCTCGCCATGGGCGGGATCGCCCTCCTGGCGGCCGGCAAGGGCGCGCCCATGACCGAGGCGTACGACGACCGGCCGGACCTCGACCTGCCCGCCACCGGGCCGGTTCGGGCAGCGGACCTGCGGCGGGTCCGGTTCTCGCTGGCCTTCCGCGGCTACCGGATGTCGGAGGTCGATTCGCTCCTGGACCGTCTAGCGAGCCAGCTCGAGTCCTCGGAGGGTCGTGGATACGGAGACGCCGACTAGGGCAGACTCTCAGCGTGTCGCTCGAAGTGATCGTCTACATCCTGACCGCCCTGGCGGTTGTCGTCATCGTTCTCACGCGCCTGCGCTTGCGCCAGGACAGCGGGGGCGCGGGCTCGGTCAACGTAGGCGAGGGATTCGTCAACCTGCACACGGTGGCCGGCTCGGTGGCCGTCGTGCTGTGGCTGCTCTGGCTGGTGGCCGACGAGGACACGGCGCTGGGGAGCGAGGTCGTCGGGATCGTCGCCCTGGCGTTCTGGTGGATCACCGTCGTCGCCGGCCTGCTCATCCTGCTGCGCTGGCTGCCCAGCAGCGGCAAGCACGCCTCCGTCCGGCACCGAGGACACCTGGTCCGAAGGGCCCGGCCTCTCGATCCTCGCCCACGTCGGCATGCTGGTCGGTGTCTCCGTGTTCACCTACGCCTACCTGACCGCCGCGGTCTGAGCGGATGGCGACCCGAGTCCTGGCCGGCGCCCTCCTGGCGAGCCTGCTCCCGCTCGCGGCGGGTCGTCACCACGCCGGGTGCAACCGCGACCGTGGGTGCGGCGCCGCACCGGGCTGCGGACGCCACGATCGGGGTCCGGGTCATCGGCGAGTCGGTGCGCGGACGCAAGATCCGTGCCTACCACCTCGGGCAGCCGGGCAAGCAGAGGGTCGTCCTGATCTCGACCATGCACGGGAACGAGCCGGCCACCCGGCAGATCCTGGACGCGCTGCGCAACGGGCCACCGATCCGCGGGCTCAACCTCTGGGTGGTCCCCACCTACAACCCGGACGGGCTGGCGCGCCACACCCGGAAGAACGCACACGGGGTGGACCTGAACCGCAACTACCCGTTCCGCTGGGCCGACCTCGACGGCAACTACGAGTCGGGACCCAGACCCGCCTCCGAGCCGGAGACGCGGGCGATGATGCGCTTCCTCCGCGACGTCCGCCCGAGTCGGATCCTCAGCTTCCACCAACCGCTGTACGGCGTGGACACCGACACCAAGATGCCCAAGTTCGCCCGGCGCACCGCCCGCAAGCTGGACCTGCCGGCCAAGGTGTTCGACTGCGGCGGGGTCTGTCACGGCACGATGACCATGTGGTACAACCACCGCTTCCGGGGCGGCGCCGTCACCGTCGAGTACGGCGCCCACCCCACGCGTCACCGCATGCGGGTGCGGGCGCCCCGCCAGGTCCTGTCGATCTGGGGGGCCAGGCGCGGCTAGCGCCCCGGTACGCCCTCGCGAACCAAAAACATATCAACGCCTGGTCACGCACCTGGTCACCAGCACGCCGACGGGCAAGACCCGCCTCCACCCGCTTCAGGGTCACGCAGTCGACCAGGGCCCCGAAGAACAGCATAACGGCGCCCGCCAGGACTGGGTCGGTGACGGTCAAGTACTGGTCGATCAGCCCTGCGCGCATGGCAGTCTCGGGAGGGTGGCGCCGGCGATCTCCATCTAGCCAGCGTCCTCGGCCTAGAGCCGGGTGATCTCGGCAACCACGTTACCACTACTATGCGTGCGTTGCCGTCGACCTTGTCCCTCGTCGAGCAGAACACGACCTTCGAGGCGTCCCGCCAGCTGCGCGCGAGGTCGATCTCTGCGGGTGTAGCACCGGGCTGCTGGTCGGCTGTCGGCCACTGGGAGCTCATCGTCTCGCACAGCTTGCGGCCGTACAGGGACATGCTGATCATGCGCATCTGCTCGCACCAGAAGAGGAATACCTCCTCCACCGTTCCGCCCCAGCCGAGGTCGTCGCCGAGAGCGGCGATCTAGGCCTCCAGGGTCACGTTCATGCGGAAGATCAGTTTCCGCATGGCGTCTATGCCTCCCGCGACTCGGTATTCGGCGTACGGACCAACACGCCCCGGAAGATCATCGCGCTCCGCCCGATCCTCAGTCCTGAGATCATCAATCGTTGCGCCGAGGTCGACCACAGGACGTCATACGGGCGGAGCAAGCGGTTGCACCCTCCGCATGACGTCCTTAACTGTCAGCGTCCTTCGAAGGCCGGCTTCTCCTTGGCCACGAACGCGGCCACCGCGGCCTCGTGGTCGCGGGTCGCACCGGTCTCCTGCATCATCCGGCTCTCGAACTCCAGCGCCTCCTCGAAGGAGTGCCCCGCGGCGTAGGCGACCGACTGCCGCATCGCGCCCAGCGCCACCGTCGGGCCGTTCGCGAGGCGCGCGGCGGTCTCCTGCACCGTGGCCGCGAGGTCCGACGCCGGGACCACCCGGCTGGCCAGACCGAGGGCCAGGGAGTCCTCCGCCGAGATGGTGGTCGGGAAGTAGAGCAGCTCGATCGCCTTGGCCCGGCCGACCAGACGCTGCAGGTGGTAGCTGGCGCCGGTGTCGCAGGAGAGGGCGACGTTGGCGAACGCGAGGTTGAACCCGGCCGAGTCGGCCAGGATCCGCAGGTCGCAGGCGAAGGCCAGGCTCGCCCCGGCGCCGGCCGCCACGCCGTTGACCGCGGCGAGGACCGGCTTCGGCATGGAGGCGAGGGCGGTCACGATCGGGTTGTAGTGCTCGTCGACGGTGCGGAACAGGGCCTCGCTGGACTCGCTGTTCAGGATCTCGATGTGCTCCTTGAGGTCCTGGCCGACGCAGAACGCGCGACCGGTCCCGGTGAGCACCACGCAGCGCGCAGCGGGATCCTCCGCGACCGACTGGACCGTCTTCAGCAGCGCCACCTTCGTGGCCACGTCCAGGCTGTTCATCGCGTCGGGACGGTTCAAGGTGATGGTGGCGACCCCGTCGGCGAGGTCGAGGAGGACAGGGTCAGTGGCAGTCATGGGGTGGATTCTGCACGATCGAGGTCCAGGCAGCGCGCGCCACGAAGCGGTCGGCCGCCGGCTTGAGACGCGTCGCCTCCTTGTCGAACGCCTCGGACGCCGAGCGACCGGGCCAGCCATCGGGCAGGAGCTCGTCGGGCAGGCCCGGGATCGGCGAACAGGAACTTGCGCCACTCGTGGACCAGGTGGAACCGGGCGGCGAACGCGGCCTTGTCCGGGTCGGCATTGGCCTTCTCGTGCCGCTCGATGAGTGCGTCGGCCGCGGTCGGCCAGGCGTCGTACGCCGCGCGGAGCGCGGTGAGGTCCCAGGCCTCCGTGGGCGGGGGGTCGAACCGGTCCGCGTGGGCGGTGCGGGCCGAGGCCCGGGAGTGCTCGAGGACCGAGGTGAGCTCGCGGCGGGGGAACGGGCTCACCCACACGTCGGCGGCCAGCTCGGCGTAGCCGATGAAGGCGAGGTCGGCCCGGAGCCGGACCCGGGCGGCCCGATCGTGGGGCGGGGTGACGAAGACCAGCTGCCAGCTGCCGTCCCAGTGCCGGTCGATCTGCCGGTAGATGCGGTCGCCGGCCTCGTCGAGCCGCCGGATGGCGCGCTCGGTGGCGCGGTAGCCACGGCCGCCGTCGAGCGCCACCGGCTCGAGCCAGTTCTCCGAGACCATCCGGGAGATGGCCGTGCGCACGGCAGGTGCCGCGACCCCGACCGGGTCCAGGAGCCGGATCAGCCCGGCGACCGGCGCCTGGTCTCCACGACCGCGCAAGTGGTCGCCGTACACATCGAACAGCGCTGACCTGGCGTGCATGTCTGGAGTCTGCCAGCAGTCGCGGGCACGCCCTGTGGGCGGCGTCACTCCCGAATAGGGGATAATGGGGCCGCGCGTGTCGGGCCGAGGGGCCCGACGTCCCGATACGGCATGGAAGAAGAGGTGCGCGGATGGCGGCGATGAAGCCCCGGACGGGCGACGGTCCGCTGGAGGTCACCAAGGAGGGGCGCGGCATCGTGATGCGGGTCCCGCTGGAAGGTGGTGGCCGCCTCGTGGTCGAGCTGAACGCCGAAGAGGCGGCCGCGCTCGGCAAGGCCCTCGAGGCCGTCGTCGGCTGACGTGGTGGCCCGCCAACAGCACGCCAACCTCAGCTCCCTACCGCCACAGGTCTCACCGCCCGAGTTCGCGCTCAGCGACCTGCGCCCGCACGCGATCCGGGGCGTCGAGGCGGTCGCCCTGCCGGTGCTGCCGGGTCCCGACGGGAACGAGAGCCAGCTCCTGCTCGGCCCCGGTGCCGACGAGATCGCCGAGCAGCTGGGCCTCGATGCGTTCGCCCTGCTCGAGCTCGACGGCGCCACCGGGAAGGCCGGCGAGATCACGTCGTACCCCGTCCCGCTCGGCGGCCCCGACGCACGAGGCGCTGCGCTGGGTGCACTTCGTCGGCGTCGGCGAGCAGCGGCCGGCCGACCTGCGCCGCGCCGGGGCGACCCTGGCCCGGGCGACCCGCGACCGGTCCAGCGTCGCCACCTCGATCCCGGCGGTCGCCCCCGACGGCGGGCTCGAGGCGTTCGTGGTCGGCGTGATGCTGGGCTCCTTCGTCTTCCACTGGCGCTCCCAGCCCCCCGAGCACGTCCCGGTGGCGCGGGTGGTCCTGGCCGGCCTGCCCAAGACCAAGCGGTGGGCGCCGATCCTCGACCGCGCGATCGCGGTCGGCGGCGCGGGATGGCGGGCCCGGATGCTCGCGGCCGTGCCGTCGAACCTGAAGAACCCCGGGTGGCTGGCGGACCAGGCCGTGGTGGTCGCGGACGAGTCCGGACTGAAGTCGAAGGTCTGGGACGTCGAGGCCCTGACCTCCGGCGGGCTTCGGCGGGATCCTCGGTGTCGGCCAGGCCTCGGCGACCCCGCCGCGGATGATCGAGCTCGACTACCGTCCGCCCGGCGGCGGCCGCAGCGGCCCGCGGGTGGTGCTGGTCGGCAAGGGCATCACCTTCGACACCGGTGGCCTCTCGATCAAGCCCGGCGAGTCGATGGTCAACATGAAGCGCGACGTCACCGGCGGGGCCGTCGTGCTCGCGGTGATGGCCGCGCTGGCAGCCGTGGAGCTGCCCGGTGCGGGTCACCGGCCTGATCGCCGCGGCCGAGAACGCCATCGGCGGCAACGCCCTGCGGCCCGGCGACGTGGTGCGCCACTACGGCGGCCGCACCAGCGAGGTGACCAACACCGATGCCGAGGGCAGGCTGGTGATGGCCGACGCCCTTGCCTACGCCGTCGACCGAGCTCGACCCGGCCGTGATCGTCGACGTGGCGACCCTGACCGGGGCGATGAAGGTGGCGCTCGGGCAGCAGGTCGGGGGGTTCTTCGCCAACCGCGACGGGCTCGCCTCGGTCATCGCGCAGGCCGCGGAGGCCGCCGGGGAGCCGCTGTGGCGGTTCCCGCTCGCCGCCGACTACGAGGAGAAGCTCTCCTCCTCGGTGGCCGACGCCGACAACGCCCCGGGCGGGCCCGGGGCGATCACCGCCGCCCTGTTCCTCCAGCACTTCGTCGGGGACCGGCCGTGGGCCCACCTCGACGTCGCGTCGGTGGGCGACGCGCCCGCGGACAGCTACGAGTGGACGGCCGGTCCCACCGGCTTCGGTGCCCGCGCCCTGCTCGCGTGGCTGGGCAGCGACGACCCGCTGGCGGGAGTCGGCATGAAGGGCCTGACCGTGCGCTGGTCCCTCGCCGACGCCCCCGAGGGGATCGAGGAGGAGCTGGCGACGTACGTCGCCGAGACCTCGCACGCGCGCTTCACCGGGATGGCGGGGCTGCGGTTCAAGACCTGGCGGATGCGGCCGGGGGAGTGGTTCGAGGGCTGCTACGTGTTCGCGACCGACGAGGCGCGCGCGGAGTTCCAGGCGGGCTTCACCGAGACCGCCGCCGAGGCGCCGGGGTCGAAGCTGATCGGGAGCGCTCCGATCCTGATCGAGGAGTGCGACGTCGTCGCGGTCGCCGAGGGCTGGGACGGCTTCACCGCCAGCCCGCAGCGGCCTGACCGCGCACTCAGCCGGCCTCGGGCGACCACTCCTTCTTGGCGGCCAGCAGGCCGTCGCCGACCGGCAGCAGCACCGACACCAGGGCCTCGTCGTCCGCGATCTCCTTGCCGAGCTCGCGGATCGTCGACGGTCTCCTCGTCGCGCTGGGCCGGGTCGGCGACCCGGTCGTGCCACAGCGCGTTGTCGAAGGCCACCACGCCGCCGGGGCGCAGCAGCCGCAGCGCCTCCTTGAGGTAGGCGGTGTACTCCGCCTTGTCGCCGTCGCAGAACACCAGGTCGTAGTGGCCGTCGGTGAGCCGGGGGAGCACGTCCAGCGCGGCGCCGGAGATCGTCCGGGCCCGCTGGGCGGGGATCCCGGCCTCGGTGAACGACTGCTTGGCCAGCCGCTGGTGCTCGGCCTCGATGTCGACGGTGGTGAGCACGCCGTCGGGGCGCATGCCGCGCAGCAGCCAGAGCCCGGAGACGCCGGTGCCGGTGCCGATCTCGACCACCGCGCGGGCCTCGAGGACCGAGGCGAGGAACCGCAGCGCCGCGCCGCCGCCGGAGCCGATCGGGACGACCCCGACCTCCTCGGCGCGGGCCCGGGCCGAGGCCAGGACGTCGTCCTCGGCGACGAAGCGCCTCGGCGTAGGACCAGCTCGCGGGCTTGATCGGCGACGTGGTGGGAGAGATGGCGGCCTCCTGGTTCGGGCACCGGCCGGACTGGACCGGCCGGCGTGGACGAGCGTACCGACCCTATCGCGACGCGACCGGTCGGAGCGCCGGGAACACCGCGTGCCCTGCGGCTCGTTGTGCCGGTCAGCGGGGAGAGCGTTTCACAGGGTTCTCTCAGTCGACATCTCTACCGTGAGGAAGGACAGGACACTGTTCGCGATCAGGCGACGCACAGGCGCGGCACCAGGAGGCGCACGGTGGAGACGACCGACGGCGGTCCCCACCTGGGACGAGGTCGTCGAGCGCCACTCCGACCGCGTCTACCGGCTGGCCTACCGGCTGACCGGCAACCGCCACGACGCCGAGGACCTCACCCAGGAGGTCTTCGTCCGCGTCTTCCGCAGCCTGTCGACCTACACGCCCGGCACCTTCGAGGGCTGGCTGCACCGGATCACCACCAACCTGTTCCTCGACCAGGCCCGCCGCAAGCAGCGGATCCGCTTCGACGCGCTCTCCGACGAGCGCGCCGCCCGGCTGACGCAGCGCCGCGCCCACGCCCGGACGCGGCGTACGCCGACCAGACCTTCGACGACGACATCGAGCGGGCCCTGGCCACCCTGCCGCCGGACTTCCGGGCCGCCGTCGTGCTCTGCGACGTCGAGGGGCTCACCTACGAGGAGATCGCCGACATCCTCGGCGCCAAGCTCGGCACCGTCCGCTCCCGCATCCACCGCGGCCGCGCCATGCTGCGCAAGGCCCTGGCCCACCGGGCCCCGCGGCCGGCCGGGTGCGCTACTCCGGGCCCGCCACCGGCCCGATCCTGATGCCGCGGGGGAACGCCGTGATCGGGCACCTCGGCTCTCGGGTCAGCGCCCTGCTCGACGGCCAGCTCTCGCCCGAGGAGGCCGAGCGCGCCTGGGCGCACGTCCACCCCTGCCACGCCTGCCGCGACCCGGTCGAGCGCGAGGGCTGGGTCAAGACCCGCCTCGCCGGGCTCTCCTACGGCGCCACGGCCGCGCCCGACGCACCTCAAGGGCTCGCTGCTCGGCGCCGCACGGCGCACGCCGCTCCGACGCTCGACGTGCCTGCGGCCGACGTCGCCGCAGCCGCGACCGGGCTGGCGCATCGGCGGCGGCGCCGTCGGGGTGGCCGTGCTGGGCGTCCTGGCGCTCGGGCGCCGCGCACCGCCGACGCGCCCGCGTCGACCGCCGGCCGCCGGTGACCAACCATCGGGCACGAGCGACAGCCCGCGCAGCCCCGCACCCGCGCCGCTCGGGCCCCGCGCCGCTGATGCCGGCGCCCGGGCAGCCCGGATCTCCGGTCGTCGGGGGACAATGACACCGGCCCGTGACGAGCGACGACCGTGGCCGGCCGGCGACCACGAGCGACGCCGCGGACACGCGAGCCGCGACCCGCGACGACGCCGAACCCACGCAGCCGTCGCCGCGGCGCCGCCGACCCGCCGGCCGCCGTCGTGGCTGCCGCCCGCGTCCCAGCCGCGCCGCCGCCAGTGGCAGCCGCCGCCGACCCGGCCACCGGCCCGACGCCCGACGCGCCGAGCCGCCGCGCCGCGACGCCCGGCCGGTGCCGCGGCTGGGTCTGGCCGGTCGTCGTGCGGGCTCGCGCTGGTCCTCGGGCTGCTCGGCGGTGCGCGTCGGCGGCGCTGCTCGTGCAGGACCTCGACGACGACGACACCCGGGCTCGTCACGCGGCGGGCTCGAGGGCGTCGACACCGTCTCGCTCCGCCGCTTGCCGGCCGGCAACGGCTCGGTCGCCGCGGTCGCCGAGCAGCTGCTGCCCAGCACCGTCCAGATCTCCGCGGAGTTCGAGGGCGAGGCCGGCGGCGCCACCGGCTCCGGGTTCGTGCTCGACCGGCAGGGCCACGTCATCACCAACAACCACGTCGTCGCAGGACGCCGCCGAGAACGACGGCCCGATCGAGATCGTCGACCAGGACGGCAACCGCTACGACGCCGAGGTGGTCGGCCGCAGCCCGGTCTACGACCTCGCGGTGCTCTACGCCGAGACGGCCACCGAGCTCCGACCCGGCCGCGCTCGGCGCCTCGCGGTCGCTGCGGGTCGGCGACGGCGTCGTCGCGATCGGCTCGCCGCTCGGGCTGAGCTCGACCGTCACCGCCGGCATCGTCAGCGCGCTCAACCGCCCGGTGACCACCGGCGACACCGGCAACGACTCGTCGTACATCAACGCGGTGCAGACCGACGCCGCGATCAACCCCGGCAACTCCGGCGGGCCGCTGGTCAACCTGCACGGCCAGGTCGTCGGCGTCAACTCCGCGATCGCCACCACCGGCGGCGGCCTCGGCGGCGAGTCCGGCAACATCGGCGTCGGCTTCGCGATCCCGATCGAGCAGGTCCGGGTCACCGCCGACCAGATCCTGCGGACCGGCGAGGCCCGCTACCCCGTCATCGGCGCCAGGTGCAGACCGGCGGGGACGAGGGCGACGGCGCGCGGATCGACGAGGTCGATCGCGGACACGCCCGCCGAGGAAGCGGGCTGCGGAAGGGCGACGTGGTCACCGCGGTCGACGGCGAGCGGGTCACCGACGGCATCGCGCTGATCGTCGCGATCCGCACCCACCAGCCCGGCGAGACGCTCGAGTTCACCCTCACGCGCGACGGCGAGGAGCAGACGGTCCAGATCACGCTCGGCTCCGAGATCGGCTGAGCTCGGGTCTCGTCCTCGGGCGAGTCCTCGCGCCCGGTCGCGCCTCGACGAACGGGTGGTCGGCGACGAAGCTGTCGCGTCTCGGCGTACATCCGCTGGATGTAGTCCTCGAGCTGGTCGGCCTCCACCCGCCACTGGCCGCGCCCGCCGATCTTGATCGCCGGCAGGTCGCCGCGCCGCACCAGCGCGTAGACCTGCGCGCACGAGGTGTTGAGCACCTCGGCCACGTCGGCGAGCGTCAGGAAGCGGGGGCCGCCGGCCATGGGCCATCGTCGCACCGTTCGCCGGGTCGGGTACGCCGCGCCAGCGGGCCTGTGGAGGACCGGGTGACCAGGGCCGCCGCGAGTTGCATGATGTGCCCGTGAGCCAGATCTCGGGGCTGTCCGACGCTCCGCCGGCGGTGCGCGCGGCCGCGCCCGGGCTGGCGCGACCCGCGGCTGTGGATCGGCGTCGCCATCGTGGCGGTCTCCGTGGTCGCCGGGGCCCGGCTGCTCGCCGTCGGCCGACGACACGGTCGCGGTGTGGGCGGTGGCCGCCGACCTGGGCCCGGCGACACGGTCGCCGCCGCCGACCTGGTCGCCCGTCGGGTCCGGTTCGCCGACGCCGGCGACCTCGACCGCTACTTCCCCGCCGACGAGCGGCTGCCCGCCGACCTCCGGCTCCGCGCGGCGTCGGCGCGGGCGAGCTGCTGCCCCGGTCGGCGGTCGGCACCGCCGGCGAGAGCGACGCGATGGAGCTGCCGGTCGCCGTCGAGGCCGACGCAGGTCCCGCCGGGCGTGCAGTCCGGGTCGGTGGTCGACGTCTACGTCGTCGCGACCGGCGAGCGGGCGGCGACGGGCCCGACGCCCGGTGCCTCGACCGGGGTCACCGTCGTCGACGCGCCGCCGGCCGGCGAGAGCTTCGCCGCCAGCGGGCAGCGGCAGGTGGTGCTCGGCCGTCGACCGACGCCGAGGCGCGGCGCTTCTTCCGGGCCGCCGGGTCGGTCGAGGACCCGGCCGTCACCGTCGTCCGGCGGGGCTGAGGCGCCGTGGTCGTCGTCCTCGTGGTCGCCTCGGGCGCGGCCTGGGAGTCGACGGCCCTGCGGCTGCTCGCGAGCGGCCGGGCATCGTCGTGCTCAAGCGCTGCGTGGACGTCGACGACCTGCTGGCCGCGGCCACCGCCGGTCAGGCCGACGTCGCGGTCCTCGGCCTCGACGCCCCCGGCCTCGACCCGGCGGCCGTCGACCATCTGCGCAAGCACGCGCGTGCGCCCGGTGGCGGTCGTCCCCGACGGCGCCGGCGCTGGACGCGGCCCGTCTGCGCGCGACCCGGATCGGGATCCGCTCGACGGTCGCCGAGGCCGAGCTGACCCTGCCCGACGCGGTCCTGGCCGACGAGGCGCCGACCGACACCGTCGTGCGAGCGCGAGACCCCCGACGACGGCGGCTCCGGCGCCCGGGCCGGGCCGGGCGGGTCGTGGCGGTCTGGGGACCCGCCGGCGCCCCGGGCCGCACGACGCTCGCCGCGGGCCTCGCCGCCGAGCTGGCCCGGCGCGGGCGCCGGACGTCGCTCGTCGACGCCGACCCCTACGGCGGCGCCGTCGGCCCAGCAGCTCGGGATCCTCGACGAGGTCTCCGGGCTGCTCGCCGCCGCCCGGCTGACGGCCGGCGGGCATGCTCGGCGAGCGGTTCGCGTCGGTGCAGCGGGCGATCGGCCCGCGCTCGGCGTGGTCACCGGCCTGCCGCGTCCCGACCGCTGGGTCGAGGTCCGGCCGGGAGTCGTGGAGCACCTGCTCGAGGTCGGCCGCGACCACGGCCACGTCGTCGTCGACACCGGCTTCAGCCTCGAGGACGACCCGGCCTCGGACTTCGGGTCGCGGCCCGGGCGCAACCAGATGACCCTGGCGCGCGCTCGACGTGGCCGACGAGGTCGTGGTGGTCGGCAGCGCCGACCCGGTCGGCCTGTCCCGGCTGGCCCGCGGGCTCGTCGAGCTGCGCGAGCTCACCGGCGGCGCGCCGGTGCGGGTGGTGGTCAACCGGATGCGGCCGACCCTGGGCTGGTCGGAGAAGGACATCGCCGGCATGGTCGCGGGCTTCGCCCGGCTGGCCGGGCTGCACTTCCTGCCCGACGACCGCGCCGCCGTCGACCGGGCGCTGGTCGCCGGCCGCACCCTCGTCGAGGCGGGCGACTCGGCGCTGGGCCGCGCGATCGGCGCGAGCTCGTCGACGCGCTCTGCCCCGAGTCGGCGCGCCGGTCGGCGCCGGCCGGCCGGCTCAGGCGGCGAACAGCAGGTAGAGCCCGCCGACCGTGAACGCGACCATCACGACCAGCAGCGGCAGCTGACCGGTGAGCTGGTGCCGCTTCGGCAGCAGCTCGACCGCGCGGTCGTGGGCGGCGACCACGCCCAGCACGTGCCCGATGCACCACGGCGACCACCTTGAGTGACCGCCAGGAAGTCGGGTGGTAGGACAGCCAGTAGTTCACCGTCCAGTCGCCGGTGCCGAGCAGGTCGCTCCCGTTGCTGAACGGGTCGCTGAGCTGGATCAGCGTCTGCTGGCCGACCTCGACGAGGTAGCTCAGGTAGTGGGCGACGATGTAGCCGACCACGATCGGGACCATCGAGTGCGCGAACTGGTCGGGCAGCTCCAGCCGGCGGGTGCCGGGCCCGACGCCGGTGGTGACGCAGCCGACGGCGAAGATCAGCGCCGACCGCGACGCAGAACGCCAGCAGCGCGAGGTTGTTGAGCAGCGTCGGTCGAGATGCCGGTCTCCTGCGTGTACCGCACCCAGAAGTTGGAGTCCTTGAACGAGTCGAACGCGGTGCTGCCGAACAGCACGGACAGGACCGCCAGCGAGCCCGGGCCGGCCCGGGTGGTGTCCAGGTTGGCCAGCGGGCTGCGGACGACCAGCCGGCCGTCGCGCCGGCCCCAGACCGACAGCTTCGCCGACCAGGCTGGAGTAGACCTCGAACGGGTCGGCGCGCTCGTAGAACCCGTTGCCGAACAGGGCGCCGCCGATCAGCATGACCGCGACGTAGGCCGCGCACCACAGGCGGACCGGGCCGAGCTCGGTGGAGAACGGGTAGACCAGCTCCATCCACACGAACGCGAAGAGGCCGAGGGCGGCCGGCCAGTAGCCGAGCCGGGCGGGGTAGTCGAACACGCCCGCGTCGGGGTCGCTGCCGGAGAGCCGGGCGAACGCGAGGTTGATCGTGCGGACCGGGCTGATCGCCTTCCAGACCGGGCCGAACAGCGACGCGAGAGCGGGACCATGCCGACCCACACCAGCACGTAGAACATGCCGAAGAACGGGTTGATCAGCAGGTCCTTGCCGAAGACCGCGGCCACCGCCGCGTAGCACGAAGACGACGAGCCCGAGCACCCGCAGCGGCGACCCGGAACGCCGGTCGAGTCGACGATCCGGGCGAGCCACCCGGGAGCCGGGCGGCCGGTCTGGCTCGTCGTCGTAGCGCGGCGTGCGCCAGGCGATGGCCAGCACCGTGAAGGAGACGGCCAGCGCGGCGACCGCGCCCGAGGATCGCGAGCTCGGCGGGGATCGGGAGGTCCTTGGCCCCGCCGATGCCGTGCGCGAGCGAGATCCCGTCGTCGGACACCTCAGCGAGACCTCGAGCTGGACGATCACGACCTTCGAGGTCGTGCGACTCGACGTCGACCACGCCGGGCTGGTCGAGGGTCAGCTTCAGCGTGGTGGTGCCGGCGCCGTACTCGATCTCCTGCTCGGGGGTCGCAGTGGACGTGCAGCTCGCCGGGCTCGTCGGCCTCGACCACGAGCTCGACCGGCTCGCCGGCCTCGACCTCGACCCGCTCGCCGTTCGGCGTCACCGGCCGTCGGAGAAGGTGATCTCGACGGCTGGCGGTCGTCGGCTCGCCCGACGCGGGAGGGCCGCCGGTGTCGTCGTCGCCGCATCGCCGCGAGCAGCCGGCGAGGGCGCAGAGCAGGCACCGCGACGACGGTGGCGGTGGCGGCGCATGGCGTGCGGTTCCCTTTCGTACGGTGACGCGGGTCAGTGGCGCCTCGTGGGGCGGTCGCCCGTCGGGGCGACCGCCTTCTGTCAGAATCCCATGGTGAGCAAGTGACGCGGGCAGCGGCCCGCGGTCGGACACGACGAAGGGGCAGCAGATGAGCGAGCGACTCCGCGCCGCGGGACCTCGCCTTCCTGGCCGAGGAGTCCGCCTCGCACGCCCATGCACAACGCGACGCTGGAGATCTTCGACCCCGGCGACTCCGGGTTCGACTACGCAGCGCCTGGTCGCGCTGATCGGCGACCGGATCTCGTTCGTGCCCCGCTACCGCCAGCGGGTGCAGCCGGTGCCGGGCCGGCTGGCGAACCCGGTCTGGGTCGACGACCCGCACTTCGACCTCGGCTTCCACGTACGCCGCTCCGCGCTGCCGCGCCCGGGCACCATGGACCAGCTCCGCGAGCTGGTCGCCCGGATCGTGTCGCGGCCGCTCGACCGCCACCGGCCGCTGTGGGAGGTCTACTTCGTCGAGGGCCTGGCCGACGGCCGGGTCGCCGTGCTCTCCAAGTCGCCACCAGGCGCTCGTCGACGGCATCGAGACCGTCGACCTCGGGCAGGTGCTGCTCGACGTCGGCGCCGAGCCAGCGCATCCTCGGCAACGACGACTGGCGGCCGCCGCGCCGACCCACCGCCGACGGCGCTGGTGGTCTCGGCGCGTCCGCGACGTCGGTGCAGCGACCCGGCACCGTCGTCGACACCCTGCGCAGCAACGCCGGATCCGCGCGTGCGCGCCGCCGAGGCCGCCGCGAACCGCGCCGGCGCGGTCACCAACGCCCTGACCAACCGTCGGCCCGGCGCGGAGACGCCGATCTCCGGCGAGCTCTCGCAGCAGCGCCGCTTCGTCGCCGGTCCGCACCGACCTCGCGGCCTACCGCAAGGTGCGCCGGGCGCACGGCGGCACGATCAACGACGTCATCCTCGCCACCATCACCGGCGGCCTGCGCGGCCTGGCTGATGACCCGGGCGGAGTCGCTGGGCGGGCTGCGCAAGATCAAGGCGGTGGTCCCGATCTCGGTGATCGACGAGGAGCTCGAGGCCACCTCGCTGGGCAGCCAGATCGCCGCCCACCTCGTGTCGCTCCCGGTCGGCGAGCCGAGCCCGGTCGTCCGCCTGCACCAGGTGTCGTACTCCTTCCAGGCCCACAAGGAGACCGGCCGCGCGGTGGCCGCGAACCGGCTGGCGGGGATCGCCGGGTTCGCCCCGACGACGTTCCACGCGATCGGCTCGCGGGTGGCGGCGGACGAGCTGCGGCGAGGGGCTCCAGATCTCGATCACCAACGTGCCCGGGCCGCAGTCCCCGCTGTACGCCGCCGGCGCGCGGATGCTGGAGACCTACCCCGTGCACCCGCTGTACCCGTGACCACGCCCTGGCCATCGGCGTGACGTCGTACGACGGCGCGGTCTACTACGGCATCACCGCCGACCGTGATCTCCTGCCGGACGCCGACGTCCTCGGCCAGTGCATCACCGAGGCGCTCGACGAGCTCCTCGACACCGCCTCGGGCGGACGGCCCCGGGCCCCGCGCGGCCGCAAGAAGTAAAGGACCGGCCGGCTCGCTACGCTCGCCCCCATGGACGCGATCACCTTCCCGCCGGCTCCCATCAACGAGCCGAACCTGACCTACGCACCCGGCAGCCCCGAACGCGAAGCCCTGGTCGCCGAGATCGACCGGCTCGCGCGCAGGCAGCACGACCTGAAGGCCCACATCGGCGGGCGGCGGAAGTCCGGCGGGGGCAAGGAGATCAAGGTCGTCCAGCCGCACGACCACCAGCACGTGCTCGGGGTGATCAAGGATTCCACGCAGGCCGATGCCACCGCCGCGGTCAAGGCTGCGGCGAAGGCGGCTCCGGACTGGCGGGCGATGCCGTTCGACGAGAGGTGCGCGATCCTGCTCAAGGCGGCCGACCTGCTCGCCGGCCCGTGGCGGCAGCGGCTCAACGCCGCGACCATGCTCGGCCAGTCCAAGACGGCGTTCCAGGCCGAGATCGACGCCGCCTGCGAGCTGATCGACTTCTGGCGCTTCAACGTCCACTACGCCAAGCAGATCCTCACCGACCAGCCGATCGCGAACAGCCCCGGCATCTGGAACCGCACCGACCACCGCCCGCTCGAGGGCTTCGTCTACGCGATCACGCCGTTCAACTTCTCCGCGATCGCCGGCAACCTGCCCACCGCGCCCGCACTGATGGGCAACACGGTGATCTGGAAGCCCTCGCCGACCCAGCAGCTGGCCGCCAGCATGACCATGCAGCTGCTCGAGGAGGCCGGGCATGCCGCCCGGCGTCATCAACATGCTCCCCGGACACGGGCGCGACGTCTCCGAGGTCGCGCTGGCCCACCCCGACCTGGCCGGTATCCACTTCACCGGCTCCACCGCGGTGTTCCAGCACCTGTGGCGGCACGGTCGGCGCGAACATCGCGGGCTACCGCTCCTACCCGCGCATCGTGGGCGAGACCGGCGGCAAGGACTTCATCGTCGCCCACCCCTCGGCCGACCCCGACGTGATCGCGAGTCGCGATGATCCGCGGGGCCTTCGAGTTCCAGGGCCAGAAGTGCTCGGCCGCGTCGCGTGCCTACGTCGCGAAGTCGGTCTGGAAGAAGCTGCAAGGACCAGTTCCTCGCCGACGTCGACGCCCTGCCGATGGGCGACGTCACGGGACCTCTCCAACTTCATGGGCGCCGTCATCGACGACCGCGCCTTCGCCAAGCACAAGGCGGCGATCACCCGTGCCAAGCGGACGAAGCACCTCGACTGTCGCTGGCCGGCGGCGGGTCGACGACTCGGTGGGCTACTTCGTGCGCCCGACCGTCGTCGACCTCGACCGACCCGACCGACCAGATGTTCTCGACCGAGTACTTCGGCCCGATCCTGGCCGTGCACGTCTACGACGACAAGCGACTTCGAGAAGGTCGTCCGCCAGCTGGAGTCGGTCTCGCCGTACGCCCTGACCGGGGCGATCATCAGCCAGGACCGGGCGGCCATCGCCTGGGCCCGCAAGACGCTGCGCTTCGCGGCGGGCAACTTCTACATCAACGACAAGCCGACCGGCGCCGTCGTCGGCCAGCAGCCCTTCGGTGGCGCCCGTGCCTCGGGCACCAACGACAAGGCCGGTGCCGCCGTGAACCTGCTGCGCTGGACCTCACCGCGGTCGATCAAGGAGACGTTCGTCCCGCCGACGGACCACCACTACCCCTACATGGGATAACGACGCGGAGACCGGTGGTTGAGGTGTGAGGGCCGGCTGACGGCCCGAGCCTCGTAACCCCCGCAAGCGTGCAGGGCGGCAACCGGGGCTGGCTCCGTCCGGCCTTCTGCCGGACAGTTCGGAGGTACGTGGTTGCGGTCCGCCTTGGGTACGGCGGCCGCTCACCGTGGCGTTTTCGGGTGCGGCTTGCTCGGGTCGACCGCTGGGGTTCGGTTGCGAGATTTCTTGCAAGAACCTTGTTCCACAGGACCCCGGTTTCGGCCCGCTTCTGAGGCCGGACTGTCGGTGGTCCCTGATTGGGTTTGGTCATGGAAGCCACCACCGCCACCGTTCTCGTCGGGGATCTGGATGCCCCGGCGGACGTGCTCGCGTTCGCGCGGGGGCAGCGGGCGGTCGCGGATCGGGCGGAGGCGAACCTGTTGCAGGCGGCGGTGATCTGGGCCGACCAGCACCCGGCGGAGTCGCTGGAGGCCGCCGAGGTGTTCCGCACCTCCGGTTATGCGGGCGGGTTCGGGGACACCGCGGTCCCGCTCGCTGGGCCGGGAGCGCCACTGGTGGCGGAGTTCTCGATCGCGGAGTTCGCCGCCGCGATCGGGCTGTCCACCGAGGCCGGGAAGTACTACGTCGGGCACGCGCTGGAGCTGCGCTACCGGCTCCCGAGGCTCTGGAAGCGGGTCGTGGCCGGGGACCTGCCGGCGTGGAAGGCACGGCGGGTCGCCGACACCACCGCTGGACGCGGACTCAGCCCGGAGGCCGCTCGGTTCGTGGACCGGCATGTGGCGCCGGTGGCGCACAAGATCCGCCCCGCCGCCCTGGACCGCCTTGTCGAGGAAGCGATCGCCCGGTTCATGCCCGAGACCGCCGAGGAGATCCGCCGTCGGGCCGCCAGCGGACTCGCACTTCACCGTCGACCACGAGCAGGTGTCCTTCGCCGGCACCTCGCTGGTTCACGGCGAGCTGGACCTGGCCGACGCGCTGGACCTGGACCAGGCGGTCGGTGTCCGTGCCGACCACCTCAAGGATCTCGGGTGTGACGAGCCTCTGGACGTGCGGCGGGCGATGGCCGTCGGCGACCTGGCCCGCCACCAGCTCGCCCTCGACCTGCAGCACAGAGGACGCCGAGGATCAGAGCCGCCAACCGCAAGCGGCCCGCGGCCGGTCACGCTTGTACCTGCACCTGCACGAGTCCGCGATCGAGGGCGCCGGCGGGGTGGGGCGCGTCGAGAACACCCGCAGCCTGGTCACCGTCGACCAGATCCGGGACTGGTGCGGCCACCCCGACGCCCAGATCACCGTGAAGCCGGTGATCGACCTGGCCGACCACGTGCACGTGGACGCCTACGAGGTCCCGGACCGGATCGCCGAACCCGTCGCCCTGCGCGACCACACCTGTGTGTTCCCGTGGTGCAGCCGCCCCGCCCGCCGACTCCGGCCCGATGAGCACGGCTGCGACTGCGACCACAACCGTGCCCCACGCCAAGGGCGGCGCCACCTGTACCTGCCAGCTCGCGCCTCTGTGCCGGCGACATCACCGGCTCAAGACCCACGGCGGCTGGACGTACACGATTCTTGAACCCGGTTCCTACCTCTGGTCGAGTCCGCACCGCTACCAGTACCTGCGCGACCACACCGGCACCCTCGACGTCACCTCTGACCGGCGCCCACAGCCGGCTCGCCCACCCGACGACCTGACCACCCCGCCCCGCACCCCGCCGCCACCGGCGGGGGCAGTGGCATGTCCGCATGTGAGAATCGGGCTTGCGATGATCCCCCTGCACCTCGGTCCCTTGCACCCGTTCGAGCTCGCGCTCACCCTGCTGCTGGCGTTCGGCCCCTTCGTGGTGCTCGCGGTCGTGATCGGCCTGCGACGCCGCGAGGATCAGCGGGAGAGGTAGTCGCGGCCCACCTTGTTCTCGGCCTTGAGGGCCTTGAGCAGCAGGTCGGCGATCAGGCCCTCGATCTTGCCGCCGACCAGCGGGATGTTGACCTTGACGGTCATCTCGACCGTCTCGGTGGTCACGCCGCCGGACTCGGAGAGCCGCGCCGTACCGGTCATCTCGCCCGGCTTGCCGGGGATCGTCACCGTGATCTTGCCGTCGGTCGGCGAGTCCCACGACCTCCTGCTGCACGATGTTGATCTCGTCGCCGACGAACTTCTTCGCGAACGACGGGATGCCCTGCGCGGCCTGGACCTGGTCGATGGTGACCTCCATGCCGTTGTCGTCGGAGTCGATCGACACCATCGCGCGCTTGGCGCCCTGGAACTCGCAGACCTCCTCGCGGAAGGACGGGTCGGCCAGCATCTCGGCCACGTCCGGCATCGGCGCGTCGTAGGTCAGCTCGTGCCTCAGCTTCTTGCTCATGCCCGGCCTCCCTTCAGCCAGGCCTGCCCGACCTCGCGCTCGGTGTCCATCCCGTCCCGGACCTGATCGGCCATCAGGCTCTCGAGCTTGCCCCCGACCAACGGGACCTTCGCCTTGATCTCGAGCTCGACCACCTCGACGGTGCCGGCCCCGTCCGGCACGAGCTCGATCGTGCCCGCCATGGTCGTCGGCTTGCCCGGCGCGTCGATCCTGAGGGTGCCGCCGGAGGGCGACGACCACTCCTCGGTCTGGATCACCCGCGTCGTCTCGCCCGCGATCTTCTTCGCGAAGGACGGCAGCCCCCCGGTGCGCTGGACCTGGTCGTTGGTGAGCGTGAAGCCGTCGCCGTCCCGGTCCAGGGTGATGTCGGCCGAGACCACGTCGAGCGCCTCACCGACCTTCTCCCGGAAGGCAGGATCGGCCAGCATCTCGAAGACCTCGGCGGGGCTCGCGTCGTACGACAGCTCGTGGCGGAACTTCATGGGGCCATCATGTCGGAGCGGCGGAACGGACGGCTACGGCTGGCCGCCGTGGCCCGTGTTGTGCGGGTCACGGCCGGGTCCTAGTGTCAGGAGCGTGACCACCTCGCTCGACCGGGAAAAGTCGGAACTCCTCTCGAGGGCGGTCGACGTGGCCCTGCACCGGCGGGGCACCGGCGGGCCTCCGCACGACCTGGTCGAGGCCCTGCTGAAGGCCTACTACCGGCACGTGGCCCCCGAGGACGTCACCGACCGCTCCGAGGTCGACCTCTACGGCGCCCTCGCCTCCCACTACCGGCTGGCCGGCAGCCGTCCGCAGGGTACGGCGCAGGTGCGGGTGTTCACCCCGACCACCACCGAGCAGGGCTGGTCGGCCGGCGGCCACTCGGTCGTCGAGGTCGTCACCGACGACATGCCCTTCCTCGTCGACTCGCTGACGATGGAGCTCGCCCGCCAGCAGCGTGACGTGCACGCCGTGATCCACCCGCAGTTCGACGTCGTCCGCGACATCACCGGCGAGCTGCAGGAGGTGAAGCTCGCCGACGACGGCTCCCCGGAGGCCGACCACGGGCTCCGCGAGTCGTGGATGCACATCGAGATCGGTCGCGTGGCCGACGACGAGGACACCGGCGAGATCGAGGAGTCGCTGCAGAAGGTCCTGCGCGACGTGCGCGAGTCGGTCGAGGACTGGGAGAAGATGAACACCCAGGTGCTCGCGATCGTCGACGAGCTCGACGCCGACCCGCCGCCGCTGTCGAAGACCGAGATCGAGCAGACCCAGGAGCTCCTCCGCTGGCTCGCCAACGACCACTTCACCTTCCTCGGCTACCGCGAGTACCGCCTGGAGTCCGAGGGCGAGGACGAGATGCTGCGGGCCGTGCCCGGCACCGGCCTGGGCATCCTGCGCTCCGACCAGGACATGTCGACCTCGTTCGGCAAGCTGCCCGCCCCGGTCAAGGCGAAGGCCCGCGAGAAGACCCTGCTCGTGCTCGCCAAGGCGAACTCCCGCGCGACGGTGCACCGGCCGGCGTACCTCGACTACGTCGGGGTGAAGAAGTTCGACGAGAACGGCGAGGTCGTCGGCGAGCGCCGCATCCTCGGGCTCTACTCCAGCGCTGCCTACACCGAGTCGCTGACCCGCATCCCGCTGCTGAGGGAGAAGGCCACCGAGGTGCTGCGGCGGATCGGGTTCGACCCGCGCAGCCACGCCGGCAAGGCGCTGATGGACACCCTCGAGACCTATCCGCGCGACGAGCTGTTCCAGACCCCGGTCGACATGCTCGCCCCGATGGCCGAGGCGGTCATGCACGCCCGCGAGCGCCGCCAGGTCCGGATGTTCCTCCGTCGCGACACCTACGGGCGCTACGTGTCGGTCCTGGTCTACCTGCCGCGCGACCGCTACAGCACCTCGGTGCGCGAGAAGTTCGGCGCGATCCTCAAGGAGGAGCTCGGCGGCGAGAGCATCGAGTTCAGCGCCCGGGTGGGCGAGTCCACGACCGCCAACGTCCACTTCGTCGTCCACCCGCCGCAGGGGGAGCGCATCGCCGAGGTCGACCAGGCCGACCTCGAGCGCCGGCTCACCGAGGCCTCCCGGTCGTGGCGCGACGACTTCCTGTCGGCGGCCATCAGCGAGTACGGCGAGGACGCCGGCTCGCGCCTCGCCCGGCGGTACGTCGACTCGTTCCCCGAGGCGTACAAGGAGGACTACCTGCCCGCGACCGGGGCCTACGACCTCGGTCGCCTCGAGGCGTTCGGGGAGGAGGGAGGCATCGACCTCTCGCTCTACGAGCAGATGGACGCCGCCCGCGGCGAGGCCCGGCTCAAGGTGTTCCGGATCGGGTCGCCGCTGTCGTTGTCGGAGATCCTGCCGATGCTCTCGTCGATGGGCGTCGAGGTGGTCGACGAGCGGCCCTACCAGCTGGAGGGGCTCGGCCGGCCGACGTTCATCTACGAGTTCGGCCTGCGCTACGGCGAGGAGCTGCCGAAGAAGGCGCGGGAGCTCTTCCAGGACGCCCTGCGCGCGGTCTGGGACGGCTTCAACGAGATCGACGGCTTCAACGGCCTCGTGCTCGACGCGGGACTCACCTGGCGCCAGGCGACGGTCCTCCGGGCGTACGCGAAGTACATGAAGCAGGGCAACTCACCCTTCGCCCTGGACTACATGGAGAACGCGCTGCGCCACAACGTCGAGCTGACCAGGCTGCTGGTCCAGCTGTTCACGGCCCGCTTCGACCCGGGCAAGAACGGGCTGGCGGCCGATGCCGAGGCGCGGACCTCGCGGATCGAGGCGGTCGAGGAGAAGATCGCGCACGCCCTCGACGAGGTGGAGAGCCTCGACCACGACCGGATCCTGCGTTCCTACCTCACGCACATCAAGGCCACGCTGCGCACCAACTACTTCCAGCGGGACGGGGACGGCCGGCCGCACCCCTACATGTCCTTCAAGCTGGAGCCGTCCGCGATCCCCGACCTGCCCCAGCCGCGGCCCCGCTACGAGATCTTCGTCTACTCCCCGCGGGTCGAGGGCGTGCACCTGCGGTTCGGTGCGGTCGCCCGCGGAGGCCTGCGCTGGTCGGACCGTCGCGACGACTTCCGCACCGAGGTCCTGGGCTGGTCAAGGCGCAGATGGTGAAGAACACCGTGATCGTGCCGGTGGGCGCCAAGGGCGGGTTCTTCTGCAAGCAGCTCCCCGACCCCGGGAACCGCGACGCGTGGCTGGAGGAGGGCGTCGCCTGCTACAAGACGTTCATCTCCGGCCTGCTCGACATCACCGACAACCTCGTCGACGGCGAGCACGTCGCGCCGGCCCGCGTCGTACGCCACGACGGCGGCGACTCCTACCTCGTGGTCGCGGCCGACAAGGGCACCGCGACGTTCTCCGACATCGCCAACGGCGTCGCGAAGGACTACGGCTTCTGGCTCGGCGACGCGTTTGCGAGCGGCGGCTCGGTCGGCTACGACCACAAGGCCATGGGCATCACCGCGCGCGGCGCCTGGGTCTCGGTGCAGCGGCACTTCCGCGAGCGCGGCATCGACTGCCAGGGCGAGGACTTCACGGCGGTCGGGATC
The DNA here is from genome assembly GCA_963812345.1 of uncultured Actinomycetota bacterium. Classification (GTDB taxonomy): domain Bacteria; phylum Actinomycetota; class Actinomycetes; order Propionibacteriales; family Nocardioidaceae; genus Nocardioides. The sequence continues at coordinate 76,990 of CAWEVA010000018.1, read as the reverse complement.
GGCGACATGTCCGGCGACGTGTTCGGCAACGGGATGCTGTGCTCGGAGCACACCAGGCTGGTGGCCGCCTTCGACCACCGCGACATCTTCCTCGACCCGACCCCCGACGCCGCGACGTCGTACGCCGAGCGGCGCCGGCTGTTCGAGATGCCGAGGTCCAGCTGGCAGGACTACGACACCGACCTGATCTCCGAGGGCGGCGGCGTCTTCCCGCGCTCGCTGAAGTCGATCACGCTCAACGAGCAGATCCGCACGGCGCTCGGGATCGAGGACGAGGTCTCGTCCATGACCCCCGCCGAGCTGATGAAGGCGATCCTCCAGGCTCCGGTCGACCTGCTGTGGAACGGCGGCATCGGCACCTACGTGAAGGCCTCCTCGGAGAGCCACGCGGAGGCCGGCGACAAGGCCAACGACACGATCCGCATCGACGGACGCGAGCTGCGGGCCAAGTGCGTCGGTGAGGGCGGGAACCTCGGCCTGACCCAGCTCGGCCGGATCGAGTACGCCGAGCGCGGCGGCCGGCTCAACACCGACTTCATCGACAACTCCGCCGGCGTCGACACCTCCGACCACGAGGTGAACATCAAGATCCTGCTCGACAAGGTGGTGGCCGACGGCGACCTCACCGAGAAGCAGCGCAACCACCTGCTCTCGGAGATGACCGACGAGGTCGCCCAGCTGGTCCTGCGCGACAACTACGAGCAGAACCTGTCGATGGCGAACGCCGCCGCCCATGCCCCCGGCCTGCTGCACGTCCACGAGGACTGGATGAAGAGGCTGGAGCGGGACGGTGTCCTGAACCGCGAGGTCGAGGGGCTGCCCAGCTCGCGGCAGGTACGCCGACGCCTCGACCGCGGCGAGGCCCTGACCGCTCCCGAGCTGGCGGTCCTGCTCGCCTGGACCAAGATCGTGCTGGCCGACGAGCTCCTCGCCTCCGACCTGCCGGACGACCCGTACCTGCACATCGACCTGATGGGCTACTTCCCGACCAAGATGAAGGAAGGGTTCGAGTCCCAGATCGCCGCGCACCCGCTGCGGCGGGAGATCATCGTCACCCAGGTGGTCAACGACCTGGTCAACGGCGCCGGGATGACCTTCTGGCCGCGCCTCGCCGGCGAGACCGGCGCGTCGGCGGCCGAGCTGACCCGGGCCAACTTCGTGGCCCGCGAGATCTTCGCCTCCCTCGAGCTGCGCGAGGAGCTGAAGACCTACGACAACAAGCTCGACGCCGACGTGCAGACCCGGATGCGGATCGAGATGCGCACCCTGGTCGAGCGGGCGTCGCGGTGGCTGGTGAACAACCGGCGACCACCGCTGGACAGCCAGGCCACGGTCGACTACTTCAGCGAGACCGTGCAGATGGTGGTGGTGCAGCTGCCGGAGCTGATGACCGGTCGGGAGCTGACCGCGTTCGAGGAGCGTCGCGACCGGTTGATGGCGCAGGGTGTGCCGGAGTACCTCGCCTCCAGGGTCGCGGTGCTGAACGCCGCCTACATGCTCCTGGGCCTGGTCGAGATCGCCAACCGCGAGAAGCTCGACCCGGCGGAGGTCGCCCGGCTCCACTTCGCGCTCGGCGAGCGGCTCGGGCTCCCGGTCATGATGCAGCGGATCCTGGCGCTGCCCAGGGAGGACCGGTGGCAGACGATGGCCCGGGGCGCGGTCCGCGACGACCTCACCGCGGTGCACATCCGGCTCACCGGCCAGGTCCTGCTCTCGACCTCGCCCGAGGACTCGGTCCCGGCGCGGATCGCAGCCTGGGAGGACGACGACCAGGTCGTGGTCACCCGGGCCGTCCAGACCCTCGAGGAGATCTGCGCGGACGAGGCCGCCGATCTCGCCCGGATGTCGGTCGGGCTCCGGGTCGTCCGCGGCCTGCTGAAGTCCGACTGACCCCGTCGGTCGCCGGGCTGGCAGATCGCTACGCTCCGGTCATGCCCGATCCCAGCCGTCCCGGAGTCGCCGAGACCGTCCGCGCCATCACGTCGGGGCAGACCAGCGCCCGGGCCGTGACCGACGAGTCCCTGGACCGGATCAGGGCCCTCGACCCCGGGCTCAACGCGTTCTCGGTGGTCCTGGGGACGAGGCCCGCGCCGAGGCGGCAGCGCGTGACGACCAGCCCGGCGAGCCCGGCCCGCTGCACGGCGTACCCGTCGCGATCAAGGAGGAGATCGACGTCGCGGGCTGCGTCACCACCTTCGGCGGCGAGGCCAACTCGACCCCGGCCACCGCGGACGGCGAGGTCGTCCGCCGGCTCCGGGAGGCGGGCGCGGTCATCGTCGGCAAGACGACGATGCCGGAGTTCGGGGCCTTCCCCTACACCGAGTCGGTGTCGCGGGGCGTCACCCGCAACCCCTGGGACACCGCGCGCACGCCCGGGCGGCTCCAGCGGGGGTACGGCGGTCGCGGTGGCCACCGGCATGGTGCCGGTCGGGCTGGGGGGCGACGGCGGCGGCTCGATCCGGATCCCCAGCGCCTGCTGCGGGCTGTTCGGGCTCAAGCCGCAGCGAGGCCGGGTCACCACCGCTCCGCATCCGCACCTGTGGTGGGCGCTCGGCACCGCCGGGCCGCTCACCCGCAACGTGCTCGACAGCGCGATCGTCTACGACGTCATCCGCGGCAACACCGAGGGCGACCTGTTCCGGGCCGGGGAGTCGGGCTCGTTCGTCGAGGCCGCCGGGCGAGACCCGGGCCGGCTGCGCATCGGGTGGTCCGCGAAGCCGGTCACCCTCGGGGTGCGCCCCGACCCGCTCCACGTGCAGGCGCTCGACGACACCGTCCGGCTGCTGTCCGACCTCGGACACGACGTCCGGGAGGTCGACCCGCGCTACCCCGACCCGACCCCCGCCTTCGTGCCGCAGTTCTTCGCCGGCATCCGCGCCGAGGCCGACGAGGTCGAGCACTACGAACGACTGGAGCGTCGCACCCGGGAGACCTACCGGATGGGTGCCTGGGTGACCCCCAAGGTCCGCGACTGGGCGCTGGAACGCACCGAGCAGGTGTCGGTGAAGGCGAACCGGATCTTCGACCAGGTCGACGTGCTGCTCACCCCGGCCATCGCGCACCGGCCGCCGGCGGTCGGCATCCTCGGCGGCCGCGGCACGGTGTCCTCCGCCCTCGCCGCGATGCCGGCGATCGCCTACGCCGCGCTGTGGAACGTGGCCGGCAACCCGGCGGCCTCGGTGCCGTGCGGCATCGCCCCGGACGGGCTCCCCACCGCCGTCCAGCTGGTCGGCCGCACCGACGACGAGACCACCCTGCTCAGCCTGTCCGCCCAGATCGAGGCGGCCCGGCCCTTTCCGAGTCTGGACCAGCCCGGCCTGGGTGGCTCCGTGACCGGCCTGCTGCTGCAGACGCCCCGCGCCCGCGTACGCCGGCTGGTGCGGCGCCTCCGCCACGACGACTCCAGCCCGCTGGCCGGCCGGGTCGTCCTGGTCACCGGCGCCTCGTCGGGGATCGGCGAGGCCACGGCCCGGGCGGCGGCGGCCCGCGGGGCGACCGTGCTCCTGGTGGCGAGGAGGCGCGAGGAGCTCGAACGGGTCCGCGCGGAGATCGAGGAGGCCGGCGGCCGTGCGGCGGCGTACCCCTGCGACCTGATCGACGGCGACGCCGTGGACGCCCTGGTCGAGCAGGTCCTCGGCGAGCACGGCGCCGTCGACTACCTGGTCAACAACGCCGGCCGGTCGATCCGGCGGTCGCTGGACCTGTCCTACGACCGGTTCCACGACTTCGAGCGGACCATGGCGGTCAACTACTTCGGCCCGGTGCGGCTCACGCTCGGGCTGCTGCCGGCGATGCGGCGCCAGCGCTTCGGGCACGTCGTCAACATCCTGTCGTGGGGCGTGCAGCTGAAGGCGCCGAAGTTCGCGGCCTACCTCGCCTCCAAGACGGCCCTGGACACCTGGTCGCGGATCGCGGGCCGGGAGACCTACGCGGACAACGTGACCTTCACCAACATGCGCTTCGCGCTGGTGCACACCGCGATGGTGGTGCCCACCGACAACTACGAGGACCGGCGCGGGCTGACGCCCGAGCAGGCCGCGGACCGCGTGGTCCGGGCTCTCGAGGACCGGCCGCTGACCGTCGACACCGGGGTCGGCCGGGCCGGGGAGCTGCTCAACATCGTGGCGCCCCGGCTGAGCGACGCGCTGATGAGCCGGTTCCACCGCCGCAGCCCGGACTCGGCGGCCGCCGCCCGGACCGTCTCGGCGCCGGCGGCCTCAGAGCATGGCGACGGCCGCGACGACGCCGGCCACGACGATCCCCGCCCGCAGGGCCGGGGCGGGTAGCCGCTGCCCGATCCGGGACCCGACGTAGCCGCCGACGATGGAGCCGCCGGCCAGCAGGGCGATCGCCCGCCAGTCCAGCTCCGCGACGACGACGAAGATCACCCCGGCCACCACGTTGGCGGCCATCACGGCCAGGGTCTTGAGCGCGTTGACGACGCGGAACTCGATGTCCAGGCCCAGGCCCAGCACCGCCATCATCATCACCCCGGAGCCGGCCCCGAAGTAGCCGCCGTACACACCGGTCGCGGTGGCGAAGGCCGTCGTGACCGGCGACATGGAGGTGCGGTCGGGAGGTACGTCGTCGCCGTGCCGGGCCCGGAGCAAGGCGGAGATCCGCGGCTGCAGCCCGACCAGCAGGCAGGTGAACAGGATCAGCCACGGGACGACGGCCTCGAACACCCCGGGCGGCAGCGACAGCAGCAGCCACGCACCCGCGATCGCGCCGACCGCGCAGGTGGCGAGCACGGCGACGGTGACGCCCGGGTGCTCGCGCAGCTGGTCGCGATAGCCCCACGAGCCGCTGACCGCGCCGGGGGCCAGCCCGACCGTGTTGGACGCGTTGGCCACCACCGGAGGGATGCCGACCGCGACCAGGACGGGGAAGCTGAGCAGGGACGCCACCCCGACCGTGGTGGTGAGGATCCCGGCGCCCAGGCCCGCCGCGAGCACGGCGAGCTGGTCGAGGGCGGTCACCGGGCCCAGTATTGACGCGGAACGGCTCTCACGATTGTCTAGTCCAAGGTAGAGACCATGATCCCGGTCACGTTCCTCTACGGGGGCTGGACCGTCCGGGACGGAGGAGAGGATCCCGGATGGGACCGGAATGGGTCGCGATCATCGGGCTGGTCGCGCTTTTCGTCGTCGGCACCGTGCTGCCGATCAACATGGGTGCGCTCGGCTTCGTCGCAGCCTGGCTGGTGGGTGTGTACTCCCTCGGCCTGGTGGAGGACGACATCATCCTCGGGATGGACGCTGGCCTCGTCCTCACCATCGTCGGGGTCACCTTCCTCTTCGCGATCGCCCGGGACAACGGCACGGTCGACCTGATAGTCGCGACTGCCGTGAAGGGTGTCGGCGGCCGAGTGGTGCTGATCCCGTGGGTGATGTTCGCGGTCACCGGGGTGCTCACCGCGATCGGCGCGGTCAGCCCGGCGGCGTGCGCGATCATCGGCCCGATCGCCCTCGGCTTCGCCGGCCGCTACGGCATCAGCCCGTTGATGATGGGCATGATGGTCGTCCACGGCGCCCAGGCGGGCGGCTTCTCGCCGATCAGCATCTACGGCACGATCACCAACTCGGTGATGGCCAGCGCCGGCCTTCCCAACAGCGAGCTGACGATCTTCTTCGCCAGCCTCGTGGTCAACACGATCCTCGCGGCCATCCTGTTCTTCACCCTCGGCGGGCCGTCGCTCGCCTCGATGCGCGTGGATCCCGAGCCCGAGCCGGAGGACGAACCGCGTGGAACCGGCGGTGGGGGGACGGCGACCGCCACCGCGAGGCAGACCGAGCAGGAGACCCGGAAGCCGTGGGTGCCCGTCAAGACCCAGCAGATCATCACCCTGCTGGTGTTCGTCGCCGTCGCCGTGATCGCGCTCTACTTCGAAAAGGACATCGGCCTCGTGACGATCACCGCGGCGGTGGTGCTGCTGCTGATCGCTCCGGAGCGCAGCGCGCCAGCCGTCAGGAACATCGCCTGGCCGACCGTGCTGCTGGTCGCCGGCGTCAGCTGCTACGCCTTCATCCTCGTAGAGGCAGGATCCCCGGAGTTCGTCGGCAACTGGGCCGCCGGGCTCGGCGTGGCCGCGCTGGGCGCGCTGGTGCTGTGCTACGTCGGCGGCGTGGTGTCGGCGTTCGCCTCCTCGACCGCTCTGCTGCCGGTGATCATCCCGATCGCCGTTCCGCTGATCAACGACGGCGGCGTCAGCCCCGGCCTGGTCGTGGCCGCGGTCGCCGTTTCCTCCACCATCGTCGACGTCAGCCCGTTCTCGACCAACGGCGCGATCATGCTGGCCAACCGGCCCGACACCATCTCGGAGCCGGTCTACTACAAGCAGATCCTCACCTACGGAGCCATCGTCACCGCGATCGGGCCGCTGCTGGTCTGGGCGGCGCTGGTGCTGCCCGGCTGGGGAGGCTGAGCCGGGGCGTCAGGCGGTGGGGTCCGGCCCCATGATCGCGAACGGGATGCCGGCCGGATCGGCGATCACCGCGAGCCGGCCGTACGGCGTGGTCTCGGCCGACTCGACCACGGTGCCGCCGACGTCGGTGGCGCGCTGGACGCTGGCGTCGGTGTCGACCACCTCGACGTAGAACTGCCACCGTGACGGCTGGTCGCCGAGGAAGGACGTGGCGTCCATGATCCCGGCCAGCGCCTCGTCGCCCTCGCCCAGCGTGGTGTAGCGGAACTCGTCGGTGTCGCTCATCGTGTAGGTGTCCCAGCCGAACACCTCGCGGTAGAACGGGACGGCGGCGTCGTAGTCCTTGCTGAGGGTCTCGAACCAGGACGGGGCACCGATGTCGCCGCGGTCGGAGATGCCCTTGTGCTCGAGTGGCTGCCAGACGCCGACGGCGGCGCCGGCAGGGTCGACCACGAAGGCCATGTGGCCCATCTCGCCGACCTGCATCGGTCCGGCGACGACCTGGCCGCCGTGCTCCTTCGCCTTCTCGGCGGTCGCGGCGGCGTCCGCGCTGGCGAGGTAGACCGACCACATGCTCGGACCCATCGACCCGTCGTTCTTCATGCAGCCGGCGATCGGCTCACCGTCGCGCTCGAAGATCACGTAGCCGCCGTACTCCTCGCCGCTGGCGTGCGACGTCCAGCCGAACAGCTCGCCGTAGAACTCACGCGCCTGCCGCGACGTCAGGGGTGAACAGCTCGATCCAGCACGGGTCGCCGGGGGAGTGGGTCATCGCCATGGTGGCTCCTAGCTGGCCTTCTTCGCAGCCTTCTTGGCGGGCTTCTTCGCCGTCTTCTTGCCGGACTTCTTCTTCGGCTTGGACTGGGCCTTCTCTTCGGCCTTCTCCTCGTCGGTGTCCTCGCCGCGGGCGGTCTTGGCGGCGTCCACGGAGCGCTGCAGCGCGGCCAGCAGGTCGACCACCTCGCCGGAGGACTTGGTCGACACGGCGGTCCGCTTGACCTCGCCGCCCTCGATCTTGGCCTTCACCAGGGCCTCGACCGCCTCGGCGTAGTCGTCCTCGAACTCACTCGCGTCGAAGTCGCCGGCCAGGGTCTCGACCAGCATGTTGGCCATCTTGACCTCGGCGGCCTTGACCTTCCCGGTCTCGACGTTGAAGTCGGGCTGTGCGGATCTCGTCGGGCCACATCATCGTCTGCAGCACGATCACGTCGTCGCGCACGCGGAGCACGGCGACCGTGGTGCGCTGGCGCAGCGCCACGGTCACGACGGCCATCCGGTCGGCATCGAGCAGCGCCTGGCGGAGCAGGGCGTAGGGCTTGGCGCCGGTGCTCTCCGGCTCGAGGTAGTAGGACTTCTCGAAGAGCATCGGGTCGATCTGGTCGCTCGGCACGAACTTCTCGACCGCGATCTCGCGGGAGGAGGTGGACGGGAGCTCGGCCATGTCCTCGTCGGTGAGGATGACCATCTCGCCGTCCTCGGTCTCGTAGCCCTTGGCGATGTCGGCGTAGGCGACCTCCTCGCCGTCGACCGAGCAGACCCGTTGGTACTTGATCCGCCCACCGTCCTTGGCGTGCACCTGCCGGAACGAGACGTCGTGGGACTCCGTCGCCGAGTAGAGCTTCACCGGGACGCTGACGAGTCCGAACGAGACCGCCCCCTTCCAGATCGCACGCATGCTCATACCTCCCGCTGATCGTGACGTGGGTCCAGTATCCGACAGGATGGACCCATGCGTCCCATGCTCGCCACCCGCGGCACCCACGTGCCGTCGGGCGAGGAGTGGGTGCACGAGGTGAAGTGGGACGGCATGCGGGTGCTGGTCGACGTACGCGACGGCAGGCCGCGCCTCACGTCGCGCAACGAGAACGACGTCACGGTCTCCTTCCCGGAGCTGCACGCTCTTCCCGGGGACGACCTCCTGCTCGACGCCGAGGTGGTCGCGTTCCTCGACGGCATCCCGACCTTCGGCGCGCTGCAGGAGCGGATCCACGTCGGCAACCCGAAGCGGGCCGCGGCGCTCGCCGAGCGCAACCCGGTCACGCTGCTGGCCTTCGACCTGCTCCGCCTCGACGGCCGCGACCTCACCCGCGAGCCGCTCGACGCGCGCCGCGACCTGCTCACCGGTCTGGGCCTCGACGACGTCGCCTGGCAGGTGCCGCCGGTGTACGACGACGGCGCGATGCTGTTCCAGGCGACCCTCGACCAGGGCCTGGAGGGGATGGTCAGCAAGCGACGGTCGTCCCGCTACGAGTTCGGCGTCCGCAGCCCGCACTGGTTGAAGTTCCCCCACCGGCGGCGCACCTCCTGGGTCGTCGGCGGCTGGCGCCCGGAGGTCGGCTCCGCCTCGCGGCTCGGCGCGGTGCTGGTGGGGGAGCCGACCCCCGACGGGTTGCTCTACCGCGGGCGGGTCGGCAGCGGGATCGCCGGCAAGGTCGGCCCGATGCTCATGGAGGCGCTGGCGCCGTACGCCCGGACGGTCAGCCCGTTCGCCGACGAGGTGCCCCGCCTCGACGCGCTCGGCACCCACTGGGTGGAGCCGGTCCTCGTCGTCGACGTCGAGTCGCTCGGCCTGTCGCCCCAGCAGCGCCTCCGCCAGCCGTCGTACCGTGGCGTCCGACCCGACCTCAATCCCGAGGACCTGACATGAGACGACTGCTCACCGCGCTCCTGCTGGCCGCCCTGCTTCCGGCCTCGCCGCCCCCGGCGTACGCCGCCGCGGGCGAGGTCCGCCTCGACGGGGTCACCGTCCACCTCAAGCGGGGCACCCGCCAGGTCGTCACCGTCAACCACACCTCGGGCTGGCACGCGCGGGTGAGCTACTGGGCGCGCCAGCGACGGGCGGTGGCGGCTGCAGTTCCGCGCCCGCGACGGGCGGATCGGCTACAACGGCCTGGTCCGTCCGCGCAACCGCGTGCAGGGGTCCGGGAAGACCCCGCTCGGCACCTACCGGCTGCCGTTCTCCTTCGGCACCCACCCGCAGCGCGCCGCGTGGGACCCGAGCTACCGGAAGATCCGCCGCGGCGACTACTGGGTCCTCGACAACGAGTCGAGGTTCTACAACCGCTACCGCAACAAGAGCCGCGGCGGCTTCCGCTGGTGGCTCCCGGCCAGCCACCGCGACGCCTCCGAGCGGCTGAAGGACTACCCCCGGCAGTACGAGTTCTCCGTGGTCACCCAGTTCAACGGTGGGCAGGTACGCCACCGAGGCGGCGCGATCTTCCTGCACGTCAACGGGTCGGGCGCGACCGCCGGCTGCGTGAGCGCGCCGCGGTGGTTCCTGCGCAGGGTGATGAACCGGCTCGACCAGGACCGCGTGCCCGTGATCGCGATCGGCAGATAACGCACCGATGACTCCGACCGGCGAGGAGCTCCGGGTCGACGTCGAGGGCCGCACGCTGAAGATCAGCAACCTCGACAAGGTGCTCTACCCGCGCACCGGCACCACCAAGGGCGAGGTGCTCAACTACTACGCGCAGGTCGCGCCGGTGCTGCTGCCGCACCTGAAGGACCGCGCGGTGACCCGGATCCGCTGGCCGCACGGGGTGGCCGACAAGAGCTTCTTCGAGAAGAACACCCCGGCCGGTACGCCGTCGTGGGTGCGCACCGCGAACGTGCCGACGACCGGGTCGCGGGGCAGCTCCCGGCACGGCGACCACCTGGTCTTCCCGATCGTCGACGACCTCGCCACCCTGACCTGGCTGGTCAACCTGGCCGCCCTGGAGCTCCACGTCCACCAGTGGACGGTCAACCGCACGCGGCCGACCGCGCAACCCGAACCGGCTGGTGATCGACCTCGACCCCGGCGAGCCGGCCGGGCTGCCGGAGTGCTGCAACGTCGCCCTGCTGGTGCGCGACCGGCTGGCCGAGCGCGACCTCGACGCCCGCGCGGTCACCAGCGGCAGCAAGGGCCTGCACCTCTACGCCGCCCTGCCGGGCAAGCTCAACCCCGAGGAGACGACTGGGCTGGCCAAGGAGGTGGCCGAGGAGCTGCAGAAGGAGCACCCGAAGCTGGTCACGGCCACCATGACCAAGGCGCGGAGGTCGGGGAAGGTGTTCCTCGACTGGTCGCAGAACGCCGGCTCGAAGACGACCATCTCGCCGTACTCCCTGCGCGGCCGGGAGCGCCCCACCGTCGCCACCCCGGTCACCTGGGACGAGGTGGAGGCCGGGGCCGAGGACCCGCTCGGGCTGGAGCAGTTCCGCTTCGAGGAGGTCCTGGAGCGCGTCGCGGAGCACGGCGACCTGTTCGCATCCTGAACAGCTCTGGTCGAAGAAGTTCAGACCTCGACCTGCGTGGTAACAGCCGGGCTCTACCGGCGAGTAGCCCCGCGCCGGCAGCGGTCTGCGGGCTTGTCTAGCCAGCCTGCGGCTGGTAGGAATGCCCGCTGTGCCACGGGGGACAACCTGGGAGGGAGTCCGTTGGCTACACGAGCACCACGCGAATTCATTGACGCTCAGTCCGACTATGAGCGGATCGGTGGCGGGCCGGCCGTCAAGGCCGTCGTCGATCGTTTCTACGAGCTGATCCTGGCGGACGAACGGCTGGTCGGCTTCTTCGACGAAGCAGACCTGCCCAACCTCAAGCGACACCAGGTCCTGCTGATCTCGCAGGTCCTCGGAGGGCCGGCGAGCTACGACGGCCGCGATCTCCGTGAGGCGCACGCCGACCTGGACATCTCGCTCGACGACTACCTCAACGTGGTGTCACACCTCGTGCAGGCGATGGTCGAGGCGAGGGTGCCACCGGAGATCATCGAGCGCGTCGGCGAGGCGCTGGCCGCTTCGCAGCAGGACGTCGTCACCAGCCCCGCGGGCTGAGGGCCGGCGTGAACACAGACGCCCTGAAGCACAGCTGGGAGCAGGCCGCCAAGTGCGGTGACGAGGTGCCGCTGTACTTCTACTCCCACCTCTTCCTGTCCCACCCCGAGCTGCGGGAGATGTTCCCGATCTCGATGTCGGCGCAGCGCGACAAGCTGGTGACGGCGCTCGGCGCGGTCGTGAGCAACGTCGACCAGCTCGACCAGGTCGTCGGGATGATCCAGCAGCTCGGGCGGGACCACCGCCGGTTCTCCGTCGTGCCGGAGCACTACAACGCGGTCGGCGCGTCCCTGCTCGCGACGCTCAAGCAGTTCCTGGGCGCGGCGTGGACCGACGAGCTGGCCGCGGACTGGGCGGCGGCGTACGGCGTCATCGCGCGCACCATGGTCGAGGCCGCGGAGGAGTCGTCCGACACGGCGCCGGCCTGGTGGGACGCCGAGGTCCTGTCCGCCGAACGACGCACGCTCGACATCAGCGTCGTCCAGCTCCGCCCGACGCAACAGTTCGACTACTCGCCCGGGCAGTCCTTCGCGATGGAGATCCCGCAGCGGCCGCGGCTGTGGCGCTACTACAGCCCCGCGAACGCACCGCGGGAGGACGGGACCATCGAGCTGCACGTGCAGGCGGTCGACGGCGGCCAGATGAGTGGTGCGCTGGTGCGCTCGCTGAGCGGCGGCGACGTGGTGAAGCTCGGTGCGCCCGTCGGCGACCAGCTCACGAGGACGCCAGGCGACCCGCGCGACCTGCAGCTGGTGGCCGGTGGCACCGGCCTGGCGCCGCTGCGGTCGGTCGTGGAGCAGGTCGACCAGGAGTGGCGCGAGCAGGGCTCGGGTCCCCGGGTCCACTTCTTCCACGGTGCCCGCGTCCCCTGGAACCTCTACGACCGCACCGTGCTCACCGAGCTCGCCCGGAGCCGGGACTGGCTGGACTACACCGAGGTGGTCTCCGACGACCGCTCCTTCCCGGGTGCCCGGGGCCTCGTCGGGTCCGTCGCAGCGCGCCAGCAGTCCTGGGAGGGCTGGCAGGCGAGGGTCTGCGGCGGCCCGGAGATGGTCGCCCACACGGTCTCCGAGCTGAGCTCGGTCGGCCTCCACGCGGACGACATCCGATTCGAGAACTTCCACCACGTCGGCGCCGGTGACACGGACGACGTTCCGAAGGCAGGGGATGAGCAGTGACGCAGCAGCAGAACCTCACCAATCACGAGTCGCCGGCCAGCATCCGCAGCGAGGTGTTCGCCCACCGCATGCGCGGACTGGACGAGGCCGAGGTGCGTGAGTACCTCGACATCCTGGCCGACCAGGTGGAGGCGGCCGACGCCGAACGCGCGTCGCAGCGCTCGGAGATCGAGCAGCTCCGCAGCGAGAACCGCCGGCTCCGGGAGGAGATGGAGCAGTCCTCGACCGAGATCAGCCCGCAGGCGGTGGCCCTCTTCAGCCAGGCGCAGCAGGTGGCCGACCAGCTGGTCGAGGAGGCCGTGACCCATGCCCGCGACCTGATGATGTCGGCCCGCCACCAGCAGCGGGACATCATCCAGCGGGCGCACGACTCCGCCGAGCAGGTCGCCCGGCGGACCGGCGCCCACGACATCGTCACCGGGGCTCGGCCCGCCGCGGTGGAACAGGGCTACACGACCCCGGTCCCGGAGATCGAGTACGTCCGGACCTTCGCCCGGGTCGCCCAGGTCCAGCTGCGGTCGGTGCTGGATGCGCTGAACGACCAGGTCGACCGGCTCAGCGAGGTGCCGCAGCTCGAGTCCGCGGGCCACGATCTCGGCAGCGACAAGGCGATTCCGGCGCCACGGAGAGCCGCCTCGGAGCACCCGCTCGGCGTCGCCGGCGACAGCGATCGGCAGGACGACGGCGAATCGGCCAGCCTCTACGAGCAGATCTGGAGCATGCAGGGCCGGGGAATCGACTAGCCCGCGGACGACGGGCAGACGTTCAGGCGAGTCTCGCCGGGATCTTGCCCGGTGTTCACCCCGGTGTCGACGTGGACCGGTGCGATCGCAGCACCGGCACCCACGTCCCAGGAGGCACCGCCATGACCCTCGAGCACTCTCTCCCGTCCGCAGACCGCCGTACCTTCTTGCGCGGGACCGCGGTCGCGGCCGGCGTCGCCGGCGCCAGCATCCCCTTCGAGGCGCTCGCCGCGCGGCACCGGGCGGCCCAGCCGGCCAGGCTCGACACCGCTCCCGGCTACGGCCCGCTCCGGCCGGTGCGTGACCAGACGACGGGCCTGGAGCTGCTGGCGCTGCCCAAGGGCTTCGAGTACGTCTCCTTCGGCTGGACCAACGACGTGATGAGCGACGGAGTGCCGACGCCGGACGCCCACGACGGGATGGCGGCGTACCGCCACGGCGACCTGGTCCACCTGGTCCGCAACCACGAGCGCAACCCAGCGCCGGCGTTCGCCACACCGACCTACAACCCCGCCGCCGGCGGCGGCACGACCACGATGGTCTTCGACCCGGGTGCGGGCGCGCTCCGCGAGTCCTACGGCAGCCTCGGTGGCACGATCCGCAACTGTGCCGGCGGCCCGACGCCGTGGGGCACCTGGCTCACCTGCGAGGAGACCTTCAGCGAGACCGCGGGGATGCGGCACGGCTACGTCTTCGAGGTCCCCTCGGAGGGCCAGGGCAACCCGGAGCCCCTCACGGCGATGGGCCGGTTCAACCACGAGGCGGCGGCGGTCGACCCCGCGACCGGTACGTCTACCTGACCGAGGACCGGACCGACGCCTCCCTCTACCGGTTCCGGCCGACCGTCCCCGGCGACCTCGCCCGGGGCGGCACGCTGGAGGCGTTGAGGATCGGCGCGACCACGCTCGACACCCGTCAGGACGGCTCGCGCGTGTACGGCGCCATCAGCTGGGTGCCCGTCGACGAGCCGGACCCTGCGGGCGACACGGTGCGGGTCGAGGCGCAGGGCAAGGGTGCCGCGATCTTCGCCCGGCTCGAGGGCGCGTGGTACGGCAACGACCTGATCTACGTGATCACCACCAACGGCGGCCCTGCCGGTGAGGGCCAGGTCTTCGAGCTCGACCCGACGACCGAGACGCTCCGCGTCCTCTATGCCTCGCCGGGTGCCGAGGTGCTCAACGCCCCCGACAACATGTCCGTCAGCCCGCGCGGCGGGCTGGTGCTCTGCGAGGACGGCTCGGGCACGGAGTATGTCCAGGGGCTGACCACCGACGGCGAGATCTTCCGCTTCGCCGCCAACATCGCCGACCTCCGCGGCGGCACCGCCGGCAAGAGCGTCGCGCCGTCGGACTACCGCAGCTCGGAGTGGGCCGGGTCGGTGTTCGAGCCGAAGAACGGCAGCTGGCTGTTCGTCAACCTGCAGACCCCCGGCATCACCCTGGCGATCACCGGGCCGTGGCGGCGCGGCGCGCTCTGATCTCCGGGTGATCCGGTCGGGTCATTGACCAGCAGCCGGAGCTGGCGGATCGTCTGGTGACACCATCGACTGCTCGGGAGTCACCATGGCGGATCCGGACCGGCTGGACGTGGCGTCGCGCAAGACCTACCGCTACCTGCGCGTGGCCGTGGTGGCGATGGCGGTGCTGCTGGGGGTGTCGGTCGGCATCGAGATCGTGTTCGGCCCGCGCGGCGGCATCCTCGACTCGATCAGCGCCTACTACTACACGCCGGTCCGCGGCGTCTTCGTCGGCGCCCTGCTGGCGGTCGGGCTCGGGCTGGTCGCGATCAAGGGTCGGGAGGGTCCCGAGGACGTGATGCTCAACCTGGCCGGCATGCTCGCGCCGCTGGTCGCGCTGGTGCCGACGCCGATCAGCGTCCCGGTGGCCGGCTTCGAGGTCGAGCGACGCACGGTCCCGGCCGCGCTGGTCCCGGCGGTCGAGAACAACGTCGCCGCGCTGCTCGTCCTCGGCGTCGTCGGCCTGGTCTTCGCGGCGGCGACGGTCCAGGACGGGCCCTACCGGTCTGCCCACCTCCGGGGTGTTGCGGGGGCCGGAGTCCTGCTGGTCGGGCTGGCGGTGTGGTTCGGCGTCGGCCGCGAGTCGTTCCTCGAGTACGGCCACTACGCCGCGGCCGTGCCCATGTTCGGGCTGATCGTGGGGGTCGCCGTCGTCAACGCACGCCACACCCGAAGCGGTGCCGTGGTGTCACGGCTCGCCGCGGCGACGTACCGACGGGCGTACGCCGCCATCGCTGACGGCCATGGGCGTCACCATCGTGGTCGCCGTCGTCTTCTTCCTGCTGGACTCGGCGGGCCACCGCCCCTTCCCCTCGTGGCTGTTCTGGGTCGAGGTCGTCCTGCTCGCGTTGTTCGCGGCCTTCTGGGTGTTCCAGACGGCCGAGAACTGGGAGGACTCCCCGACGGCGCCGGGGGCGGGTGGCGAGCGGGTCCGTCCGAGCCGTGCACCGGTCAGCGGACCCGGACGCGCAACGGTCACCGACGTCGGGAGCAGTCTCGCCGGGCCCGGTCTGACTCCGGCGGGGACGTCGAACGTCCAGGTCACCCGACCCGTCGTCTGCCGTCTCCGCGTTCTGCGCTGCCGAGCCTCCAGGTTCGGTCGCCCTGACGGAGCCGCAGCGCCACGTCCTGCAGCGGCTCGGGGTGGGCTCGTCGTACTCGCAATGGCTGCACCCCGGAACCGCCGAGCAGCCCATGGTGTCCTGGCATCCGTCGACGAACGCCCGACCCTTGACGGTCGTCGTCGTCACCTCGCTCGAGGACCAGCCGCTGGGACGCCTCGAGGTAGGGCGCGGCGCAGGAGGCCGACGCGGGCGCATGCGGAAACGGCGCGATGGCCAGGCCGAGCAAGCACCGTCACGAGCAGGATCCATGATCGCTTCACGAGGAATGGACGTCCGGGCAGCACGATCGGCTCCTGCCGTACCGATTTGCTGCAACCCAGAGCTCTGATCGATCCATTCCGGTGGCAGCATCGCGACTGCAGCAATTCGGTAGGCCGCCGCGGCGTCCGGGTGCTGTCCACAGGCTCCCCAGACGACGGATGCGGTGTGGGCTGCTCTGACGTAGGTTTCTGACACGAGCACTCTCGGACATGGGGACTTGCATGACGCTCACCGACGCCCACGCCGAGCTGGTCGACCAGCTCGACCAGCATGTCCGCGAGCTGGTGCGCCGCGAAGGAGTGGACCCCCAGCGGGACGCCACGGTGGTGCGCCGGATCGCCGAGGGCGTGATCCGCGACCACGACGAGCGCAGCCTCACCGGCGCCGTCGTCCCGGTCCCGAATCCCGAGTCGGTCGTCGGCGAGCTGGTCGCCCGGGTCTCCGGTTTCGGCCCGTTGCAACCGTTCCTCGACGATCCCGCGGTCGAGGAGATCTGGATCAACGACCCGAGCCGGGTGTTCATCGCCCGCAACGGTCGTCACGAGCTGACCAACCTGATGCTCACCTCCGCCCAGGTGCAGGAGCTGGTCGAGCGGATGCTCAAGTCCAGCGGTCGCCGGATCGACATCAGCCGCCCGTTCGTCGACGCGATGCTGCCCGAGGGGCATCGGCTGCACGTCGTACTCGAAGGCATCAGCCGGGGCTTCAGCGCCGTGAACATCCGCAAGTTCGTGCTTCGGGCCGCACGGCTGGAGGGCCTGGTGGAGCTCGGCAGCATGCCTCCGCCCGCGGCGGCGTTCCTCGAGGCATCGGTCCGCGCCGGTCTCAACATCCTCGTGGCCGGTGGGACGCAAGCCGGAAAAACGACCATGTTGAACTGCCTGGCAGCGGCGATCCCGGGCGGCGAGCGCGTGGTGTCCGCGGAGGAAGTCTTCGAATTGCGGTTCCCGCACCCGGACTGGGTGGCCCTGCAAACCCGCCAGTCCGGGCTCGAAGGCACCGGCGAGATCACGCTCCGGGACCTCGTCAAGGAGAGCCTGCGGATGCGCCCGAGCCGGGTGATCGTGGGTGAGGTCCGTGCGGAGGAGTGCATGGACCTTCTGCTGGCGCTCAACGCCGGCCTCCCGGGCATGTGCACCATCCACGCCAACAGTGCCCGCGAGGCACTGGTGAAGATGTGCACGCTTCCGCTGCTCGCCGGCGAGAACATCTCGGCCCGGTTCGTCGTGCCCACCGTCGCAGCCTCGGTCGACCTCGTCGTGCACCTCGGGATCGACCAGTACGGCGTCCGACGGGTCAACGAGATCGTCGGTGTTCCGGGCCGGGTGGAGAACGACATCATCGAGGCGGAGCCGATCTTCGAGCGGACGACGGGCGAGCTGCGTCGTACTGGCGGCATGCCGCCTCGCACCGAGCTCTTCGAACGTCAGGGCATCGACGTCCACCGCGTCCTCAACGAGGGCAGCTGATGGGTGCACTCGTCGGGCTCGGGGTGGGGATCGGACTCACCCTGATCTGGTCGGCGTTCTTCGTGCCCCGGACCCCGCGGGTGCGGACCCGATCGGCAGGTCGGCTGCGCGAGCTCCTCGACCGGGCGGGGCTGGGGCAGGTGTCGACGACCGGCTTCGTGATCCTGTGCCTGGCCCTCGCGGTCGGCACGACGCTGCTGATCCAGCTGGTGTCGGGGACGCCGCCGGTGGCGATCGCGTTCGGGGTGATGGGTGGCTACCTGCCGGCCGCGCTGGTGGCCGGGCGGGCGCGACGCCGGCTGCGCGAGTTCGCGGAGGTGTGGCCCGAGGCCGTCGACAACCTGGCGTCCGCGGTCCGGGCCGGGCTCTCGCTGCCGGACGCGCTGGGCGGGCTGGGCACGCGGGGACCCGAGCCGCTGCGGGAGGCGTTCGACCAGTTCGCGCTCGACTACCAGGTGAGTGGCCGCTTCGGAGAGTGCCTGGACCGACTCAAGGCCAGGCTCGCCGACCCCACCGGCGACCGGGTCGTCGAGGGTCTTCGGGTCGCCCGCGAGGTCGGTGGCGGAGAGCTGGGCCGCCTGCTGCGCAACCTGTCGGGATACCTCCGCGATGACGCGCGCACCCGCTCCGAGATGGAGGCCCGGCAGGCCTGGACCGTCAACGGCGCTCGGCTGGCCGTAGCCGCGCCGTGGCTGGTCCTGCTCTTCATGACCTTCCAGTCCGAGGTGATCCGCCGCTACTCCTCGCCCGCGGGCGTCGCCGTCCTGGCCGTCGGAGCCGCCACGTGCTTCGTCGCCTACCGGCTGATGATGCGGATCGGCCGGCTCCCCACCGAGCGGCGGATCCTGTCATGACCGCCCTCACCATGTGGGGTGCTGCCCTCGGCGCGATCCTCGCAGCGGGCCTGCTGCTCGTCGTCGCCCGGATCCGGGTGATCCGGCGCCCACAGCTGTCTCTGAGGGTGCTGCCCTACGTCCGTGACCTGCCGCAGGTGGGCCGGACACCCTCGCTCAAGGTCGCCTCGTCCTCGCCGACGACTGCCGCGGCCGGCGTGTTCGGTCCCCTCCTGCGCTCGGCGGCCGACGGGGTCGAGCGGGTGCTCGGCGGGTCTGCGTCGGTCCGCCGGCGCCTCGAACGCGCCGCGATCGAACAGACGGTGCACGAGTTCCGGGTCGAGCAGGTGCTGTGGGGCGTGGCCGCGTTTGCCGTCGCCGCGGCGTACGGCGTGGTCAGGGCGGTCACCGGCTCCGGTGGCACGGTCTCGTCGCTGCTGCTCTGCCTGGTGGCGTTCGCCCTCGGGGTGATCGGCCGCGACAGCTACCTGTCCAGCCAGGTGAAGACGCGCGAACGCCGGATCCTCGCGGAGTTCCCGACCATCGCCGAGCTGCTGGCCCTGGCCGTGGCCGCGGGCGAGAGCCCGGTCGCGGCGCTGGATCGCGTGTGCCTCCGCAGCGGCGGCGAGCTGTCCCGGGATCTCGCCAAGGTGCTCGCCGCGGTCCGCACCGGCGAGCCCGTCGGGACCGCCTTCGACGCGTGGGCGGCCACCACGGGCCTGCCGCTGGTCGCGCGGTTCGCCCAGGGGATCGCCGTCGCCGTCGAGCGTGGCACCCCGCTGGCCGACGTGCTCCACGCCCAGGCGGCCGACGTCCGCGAGGCGGGTCGCCGCGAGCTGATCGAGATCGCCGCCCGCAAGGAGGTCTTCATGATGGTGCCGGTGGTGTTCCTGGTGCTGCCGGTCACCGTGTTCTTCGCCTTCTGGCCCGGCGTCGTCGGCCTCAACCTCACGACCCCATGACCACCACTCCACGAGAACGGGGACACCCGATGCATCAGCTCACCGCCACGATCGCCTGCTGGTACGCCGTCCTGGCCGCGCCACGGGTCCGCGACGACCGCGGCGACGTACCCGGCTGGGTGCTGGTCACCGTGATGACCGCCGGCCTGGTCGCGGTCATCTGGGGCGTGGCGGACGACCAGCTGCTCGATCTCCTGCGCAGTGCGCTGAACTCCGTCCGCAACTAGCCATGCCCGCCGTTCGGCGACCCTCGTCGCGGCAGCGCGCTGAGCGCGGGTCCGCGGTGGTCGACTTCGTGCTGGTGCTGCTGGTGATCACGCCGCTGTTCCTGGGCATCCTCCAGGTCGCGCTGGTGCTGATGGTGCGCAACACCCTCGCCTCCGCGGCATCGGAAGGAGCCCGCTACGCCGCCACGCTCGACCGGGGGCCGGCGGACGGGGTGGCGCGGACCCGGCAACAGATCGACCGGGCGATCTCCGGACGCTTCGCGCGGGACATCGAGGCCGACACGGTGCTGGTCGATGGCGCCCCCGGCGTGCGCATCACCGTTCACGCCACGGTGCCGGCCCTGGGGCTCGGCGGCCCGGCGGTGTCGCTCGACGTCACCGGTCACGCGATCGAGGAGCAGCCGTGAACCGACGGGACGAGGAGGGGAGCGCGCTGGTCGAGCTGACCTGGCTCGGTCTCCTGCTGCTGGTGCCGTTGCTCTGGATCGTGCTGTCCGTGTTCGAGGTGCAGCGCGGTGCCTTCG
This sequence comes from uncultured Actinomycetota bacterium, assembly GCA_963812345.1. Lineage (GTDB taxonomy): Bacteria > Actinomycetota > Actinomycetes > Propionibacteriales > Nocardioidaceae > Nocardioides. The sequence goes on along the minus strand of CAWEVA010000018.1, from coordinate 56,911 downwards.
CGGTCAGCGGCGCGGCCCGCGCTGCCGGCCGTGCCTACGCCCTGGCGCCGAGCGACGAGGTCGGCCAGGCGCGGGCTCAGGCCGCAGCCCGGCAGGTCCTGGCCGACCAGGGTGTCGGCGAGCAGCCCCTGGCGCTGGTCGTGACCTGTGCACCGGCCGGTGACTGCCACGCCCCGGGCGCGGTGATCACGGTCGACCTGCGCTCGCGCGTGGATCTGCCGCTGCTGCCGGACGTCCTCGGCGGCGGGGCACCCAGCTTCGCCCTCAGCGCGAGCCACACCGTCCCCGTCGGCCAGTTCCGGGACACCCAGTGACCCGGGGCGAGCAGGGCCAGTCGACGGTGCTGATCGTGGGGCTCGCCAGCTTCCTGCTGATGGCCATCGTGGTGGTCGTCGACGCCTCGGCCGCCTTTCTCCAGCGACAGGGCCTCGACACCGTCGCCGACGGCGCCGCCCTGGCCGGAGCCGACGCCGGCTCCCGCAACCCCGAGGTGCTCTACGGCTCCGGGGTGGGATCGCGGCAACGGCTCGAGCAGGCAGAGACCCTCGCCCGGGCTGCGGTGGAGGACTACCTCAACCGGACCGGTGCGCGCTCCGAGTACCCCGGGCTGCGGTACGACGTCGCCTTCGACCCGACCGACAACAGCGTGGTCGTGCAGGTCCGGGCCCCGCTCGACCTGCCGCTGACGATCCCCGGCTCGCCCGAGCGGCCGGTCGTCGGCACCGTCGGGTCGGCCGTGGTGCAGGTCGAGGACCCGGCTGAGCGCCACGATGAGAGGGTGCGGGCGTGGGCCCGCCGTACTCCTTCCGCCGTTCCTGGACCGTCCCGTTCCCGCTCGGGCGGGTGCACGAGCTGCTGGTCGACCTCGAGCGCTACCCGGAGTGGTGGCCGCAGGTGCGGGCGGTGGCGAAGCTCGGCGAGGACGACGCGCTGGTGGTGTGCCGGTCCGTGCTGCCCTACTCGCTCAACCTGCGCGCTGCACGCCGAGCGCCGCGACCCCACCCACCTCGAGACGTCGCTGACCGGCGACCTCGAGGGCGTGGTCCGGTGGTACCTCGCCGACCTCGGGCCGGAGACCCGGATGGACTTCGAGCAGGACGTGCACGTGACCGGTCGGCTCCTGCGTATCGCCTCCGGCGCGGTCCGTCCGCTGATGGTGTGGAACCACGAGCGGATGATGAAGGGCTGCCTGGCCGGGCTGCACGACCGGCTGGGATAGGGCGACGTTCGGAGGATCGACGAGACTAGCGGGCGTCGAGCCGGTCGAGCAGTTCAACGGCCGCACGTGCGTAGTCGCCGATCCAGCGGTCGTAGATGTGCTTGATCGGCAGCGGCGCCAGCGAGAGGTGGCGCTCCCGCCCAACCTTGCGGCCCGTCACCAGCTCCGCGGTCTCCAGAACCCGCAGATGCTGCAGCACCGTGGTGCGGTCCAGCTCCGGGAAGACAGCGCACAGCGCACCCGTCGTGCGAGGGGACTCCTTGAGAGCGTCGAGCATCCTGCGGCGCGTGGCCGACGCCAGCGCCTTGAAGACCAGGTCATCCGACCCCTTGCTTTCCTCCACCAACATGTTGTAAAAATATCACATGAACACCGATACGCAGCTCGACACGCTCTCCTTCACCGTCTCGGCGCACGTCTCACGACCCGTAGCCGAGGTCTACGAGGCAGTCGCCGACCCCGACCAGCTCTCGAAGTACTTCACGACCGGTGGCGCACGGGGCCGGCTCGACGCAGGCTCCGAGGTCACATGGGACTTCCACGACTTCCCCGGCGCGTTCCCCGTGCGGGTGCTCGAGTCCGACCCGCCGCACCGCATCGTCATCGAGTGGGAGGCCGCGGCCAGCGCGACCGAGGACGGCTGGACCACGACCGTCTTCGAGTTCGAGCCGCTCGACGGGGACACCCGAACCCTGGTCACGGTCACCGAGTCGTCGTGGCAGCCGACCGACGAGGGCGCGAAGCGCGCTTTCGGCAACTGCGAGGGCTGGACGGGCATGCTCGCCGCGCTGAAGGTTTGGGTCGAGCACGGGATCAACCTGCGCGAGGGCTTCTACAAGTAGGCGGACGCAGTCGCCAGGGGGTCCGCCTCGACGTGCTGTCCGGCGGTCAGGAACGGTCGAGGGCAGGGCGGTAGAACGCCTCACCCGCGAACGGCCCACCGACGTGGGCGGCCTCGAAATCGTCCTCGGGCCGGGCGGACACGGTGGCGGCGAACTCCTCGGCGTCGTCGACGGGTTCGTAGCCCAGCCGTCGCCCCGGCTCGAGGTCCCACCAGCGGCGGGTGTTCGCGGAGATGCCGTAGAGGACGGCGTACCCGGGAGCCGCGGCGGTCAGGGCGGCCTCGACCATCCGGACGCAGTCGTCGTGGGAGAGCCAGGTCGACAGGTGGCGGGCGGTCTCGGGCTGGGGCAGGAAGGACCCGATCCGGCAGGACACGGCGTCCAGGCCGTACCGGTCGGCGTACAGGCTGAGCAGGGCCTCGGCGGCGACCTTGCCGACGCCGTAGAACGTGTCCGGCCGCGGGCGGACGTCGTCGCTGACCTGTGTCGACGGGTCCGCGGGGCGCGGGGTGCGGCCGACGGCGTGGTTGGACGACGCGTAGACGATCCGCTGCACGTCGTGCTCGACCATCGCGTCGAGCAGGGCGGCGGTGGTGACGACGTGGGAGGTCAGGCTGTCGGGCAGGCTGGCTTCGCCCGGGTGCCCCGCGAGATGTACGACGGCGTCGGGCGACTCGGCCTCGAAGACCGAGGCGACGGCGTCGGGGTCGGCGCAGTCCACGCTGTGCCACGGACCGTCGAAGCCCTCGGGCTCGACGACCCGGTCGAGGCCGATGACCCGGTGGCCGCGGTCGGCGAGCCCGACCGTGACCACTCGTCCGATGCTGCCGGCGGCGCCGGTGAGGAGTACTCGCACGGCGCCACGCTAGCGGTCAGGCCGACTCTTCCTTGTCGCCCTCCTCGCCGGAGGCGTGCCCGCGCTCGGAAGCCGGCTCGGTGGGGTCGACGATGCCGCCCTCGCCGCCCTCGTCGTCCTCGAACTTCCACTCGTCCTCGTCGAAGGTGCGGCTGCGTGTTGTCGACCTCCGAACCCTCGGGTCGGTTCTCGGGGTCGAGCCGGCGCTCCCGCTCCTCCTCGATCTCCTTCTGCTCCTGCTCGTCGGGAGGGTTCTCGCGGAAGGTCTTGCTGGGATCTGCGGTGCCCGCGCTCCCTTCCTCGGCCGCCGGGTCGTCGCCGCCCGAGCTGTCGTCGTGGGGTTCCTTCTCGTCCGCGTCTGTCATGGGTCCTCCGTCGCAGTGGTGTCAGTTCATGCAAATCGACGTACCCACACGACTGTCAACGGATGCTCAGATCCGGGGGACGACCTGACCGAGCAGCTTGCCCATCCGGGTGGCCGCCGCCTGACCGGCCGCGAGGACCTCCTCGTGGTCGAGCGGTTCGCCGGTGATGCCGGCCGCGAGGTTGGTGACCAGGCTGATGCCGAGCACCTCCATCCCGGCCTCGCGGGCGGCGATCGCCTCGAGGGTGGTGCTCATCCCGACCAGGTCGCCGCCGATCGCCCGCACCATCCCGATCTCGGCGGGCGTCTCGTAGTGGGGCCCCGGGAACTGGACGTAGACACCCTCGTCGAGGCTCGGGTCGACGTCGCGGCACAGGTCGCGCAGCCGCGGGGAGTAGAGGTCGGTCAGGTCGACGAAGTGCGCGCCCTCGATCGGGCTGGTCGCCGTCAGGTTGATGTGGTCGCGGATCAGCACCGGCGTCCCCGGCGTCCACGACTCGTCGAGCCCCCCGCAGCCGTTGGTGAGTACGACGGCCCGGCAGCCGGCTGCCGCAGCGGTGCGCACGCCGTGGACGACGGCCGCGACGCCGCGGCCCTCGTAGAAGTGGGTGCGGCCGAGGAACACCAGCAGGTTGCGGTCTCCGGCGCGGACGGACCGGATCTTGCCCGAGTGCCCCTCGACCGCCGGCGGAGCGAACCCCGGCAGGTCGGTGGTGAGCAGCTCGGCCGTGGTCTCGCCGAGCGCGTCGGCCGCCGGGAGCCAGCCCGAGCCGAGGACCAGCGCGGTGTCGTGGGTCTCGACGCCGGTGAGCTCGCGCAGTCGTTCGGCGGCTGCGGCGGCCAGTGCGGAGGGTGTGGTCGTGTCGGTCACGGGGCGACTCTAGTGATTGTCGAGTTGGGCGTGGCTCCCTGTTGAGTTGGGCGTGCCTCAGGCAGGATCGCGGACATGATCGATCACTTCGGCATCAACTGCACCGACCTGCAGAAGACGGCTCGTTCTACGACAAGGTGCTGGCCACGCTCGGGCACCGCCGGCTCCTGGACTTCGACGTCGCGGTCGGGTACGGCACCGACAAGCCGGACTTCTGGCTCTCCACCTTCGACGGCGTGGGTCCCAACCGGGAGGTGCACCTGGCCTTCACCGCGCCCGACGCGGACGCCGTACGCGCCTTCTTCCAGGCCGCCGTCGACCTGGGCGCGGAGGTGCTGCACGAGCCGAAGCTGTGGCCGGAGTACCACGAGCGCTACTTCGGCGGGTTCGTCCGTGACCCGGAGGGCAACAACCTCGAAGCGGTGTGCCACACGGGCGAAAGCTAGAGGCCGGTGGAGCGGCAGGGGCGGCGGCGCAGGGCGGCGACGTAGTCCGCCGGGGCGTCGGCGGCCTCGGCGGCGTCGGCCAGCACCCCGAGGTACGACGCCGACGGCAGCCCGCCCTCGAACGCGTCGAGGACGTAGGTCCACACGACCATCTCGCCGTTCATGGTCGATACCCGGACCCGGGTCTTGCGGTAGAGGCCGAGGTCGGCCCCCTCCCAGCCGTCGAGCGACGCCTCGTCCTCGCGGGTGATGTCGTAGATCGCCACGAAGACCTGCTCGATCGGGTCCTGGACGATCGTGGACAGGGCGCCGTCCCACCCGTGCTCCTCGCCGCCGAACGTGAGCCGCCAGCCGGTGAGCCACCCGGTCGTGCTGAGGGGGGAGTGCGGGCAGCGCTCGCCCATCCGGGCCGGATCGAGGTTGGTCCCGTAGGCGGCGTACAGCGTCACGGCTAGAGATTAGCGAGCCGCGCCGCCCGTTAGGCTGACCGCGTGAGCGATTCCCCCCAGGCAAATCAGCACTTCGATGTCCTCGTCCTCGGCGCCGGCCCCGGTGGCTACGTCGCCGCCATCCGCGCCGCCCAGCTCGGCAAGTCCGTGGCGGTCGTCGAGAAGAAGTACTGGGGCGGCGTCTGCCTCAACGTCGGGTGCATCCCCTCGAAGGCACTGCTGCGCAACGCCGAGCTGGCGCACATCATCACCCACGAGAAGAAGACGTTCGGGATCGAGGGCGACGCCACGATGGGCTACGCCACCACCCACCAGCGCAGCCGCAAGGTGGCGGAGGCCAGCGCCAAGGGCGTCCACTACCTGATGAAGAAGAACAAGATCACCGAGATCGACGGCTGGGGCACCCTGACCTCGCCGACCGGGGTCGACGTGAAGAACGGCGACGAGACGTCGTCGTACACCTTCGACAACCTGATCATCTCCACCGGCGCGCAGACCCGCCTGGTCCCCGGCACCGAGCTCAGCGAGCGGGTGGTCACCTACGAGGAGCAGATCCTCACCGAGGAGCTCCCCGACTCGATCGTGATCGCGGGCTCGGGCGCCATCGGCGTCGAGTTCGCCTACGTCCTGGTCAACTTCGGGGTCGACGTGACGATCGTGGAGTTCCTCGACCGGATGGTGCCGACCGAGGACAAGGACGTCTCCAAGGAGCTGCTCAAGCAGTTCAAGAAGCTCGGCGTGAAGGTGATGCTCTCCACGAAGGTCGAGAAGATCGACGACTCCGGCGACAAGGTCAAGGTGATCGTCAGCAAGGACGGCGAGGAGGAGATCCTCGAGACCGACAAGGTCCTGCAGGCCATCGGCTTCGCGCCGCGGATCGAGGGCTTCGGCCTGGAGGAGATCGGCGTCGAGACCGAGCGGGGCGCGGTCAAGGTCGACGCCCGCGGCCGCACCAACGTCGAGAACGTCTACGCGATCGGCGACGTCACCGGCAAGCTGATGCTGGCCCACACCGCCGAGGCGATGGGCGTGGTCGCCGCCGAGACGATCGCCGGCGCCGAGACCGTCGAGATCAACTTCGACATGATCCCGCGGGCGACGTTCTGCCAGCCGCAGATCGCGTCGTTCGGCTACAGCGAGGAGCAGGCGAAGGAGAAGGGGTACGACGTCAAGGTCGCGACGTTCCCGTTCTCGGCCAACGGCAAGGCCCGGGGCATGGCCGACGGGGTCGGGTTCGTGAAGATCGTGGCCGACGCGGAGTACAACGAGATCGTCGGCGCCCACATGATCGGGCCGGAGGTCACCGAGCTGCTGCCGGCGCTGACCCTGGCCCAGCAGTGGGACCTCACGGCCGACGAGGTCGCCCGCAACGTGTTCGCCCACCCCACCCTGAGCGAGGCGATGAAGGAAGCCGTCGAGGGCATCGCCGGGCACATGATCAACCTGTGATGCGACGAGCAGGCGCGCGCGAGGGACGAGCGCGCGGCGTGGGCTCGGCCAGGTCGAGCAGGCGGCGCGGCTGAGGACGAAGCCGCGGTCCGACGTGTCGAGACCCGGTGAGACGAGAGGATGGCCGTGTGGCACCGAGAGAGTCGTCATCATCGGCGGCGGCCCGGGCGGCTACGAGGCCGCGCTGGTCGCCGCCCAGCTGGGCGCCGAGGTGACCGTCGTGGACAGCGACGGGATCGGCGGCTCCGCCGTGCTCACCGACTGCGTGCCGAGCAAGACCCTGATCGCGACCGCCGAGCTGATGAGCGACCTCTCCGGGGCCGCCGAGCTCGGCCTCAGCTTCCTCGACCACGAGGGTGACGACGCCCAGCTCGCTGCACGTCGACCTCGCCCGGGTCAACGCACGGGTGCAGCAGCTCGCCGCCGACCAGTCCGCCGACATCGGGCGCAGGCTCGACCGCGAGGGCGTCAAGGTCATCCGGGGCCGGGCGCGCCTCGACGGCTCCGGAGACGCCGGGGGAGTCCGGCGGGTCGCCGTGACCGGCGACGACGGTGAGCAGTCCCTCGAGGCGGACGCCGTCCTGATCGCCACCGGGGCCGCACCCCGCACGCTGGAGACCGCCCGGCCGGACGGCGAGCGGATCCTCACCTGGGAGCAGGTCTACGACCTCACCGACGTGCCGCCGAAGCTGATCGTGGTCGGGTCGGGCGTCACCGGCGCCGAGTTCGCCAGCGCCTACCTCGCCCTCGGGGTCGACGTCACCCTGGTCTCCAGTCGCGACCGGGTGCTGCCCGGCGAGGACGCCGACGCCGCCCGGGTGCTCGAGGACGTGCTCAAGCGCAACGGCATGGAGGTCCTGTCGAAGTCGCGCATGGAGTCGGTGACCCGCGACGGCGACAACGTGGACGGTGACGCTCACCGACGGCCGCACCGTCACCGGCTCCCACTGCATCCTCGCCCTCGGCTCGGTGCCCAACACCGAGGGCCTCGGACTCGAGGAGGCCGGCGTCGCGACCGACGAGGGGGGCTTCGTGACGGTCGACCGGGTCTCCCGGACCTCCGCCAGGGGTGTGTACGCCGCCGGCGACTGCACCGGCGTACTCATGCTCGCGTCGGTCGCCGCGATGCAGGGCCGGATCGCGATGTGGCACTTCCTCGGCGACGCCGTCCGGCCGCTGGACCAGAAGCTGGTGTCCTCCAACGTGTTCACCGCGCCCGAGATCGCCACCGTCGGCTGGTCGCAGAAGGACGTCGACGACGAGGCGATCCAGGCCGAGGTGGTCACCCTGCCGCTGTCGGGCAACGCCCGCGCCAAGATGCAGGGGATCCGCGACGGCTTCGTGAAGCTGTTCTGCCGGCCCGGCACCGGCATCGTCGTCGGCGGGGTCGTCGTCGGTCCGCGGGCGAGCGAGCTGATCCACCCGATCTCGATCGCGGTCACGGAGTCCCTGACCGCCGACCAGCTGGCGCAGGTGTTCACGGTCTACCCCTCGATCAGCGGCTCCATCGCCGAGGCGGCGCGCCGGTTGCACCGGGTCTGACGGCGCTAGCCGTCGCCACCGCCCCCGCCTCCTCGCCCCCGCCGCCTCCTCCGCCGTCGCCCAAGCCGCCGTCGAACAGGCCGCCGTGGCCGCCGCCGCCGCTCGTACCCGGAGTAGTCGTGGCCGCCGATCATGCCGCCACCGTCCCAGGCGCCCGGATCGCTCCAGGCGGACCATTCGCCCGGTCCGCCCGCGATGGCGACTCCGCCGTACATCCCGGTCAGCCGGTCGGCCTGCAGCCGCCCGGACTCGACGGCGGCGCCGTAGTAGCCGAGCGCGTAGCTCTCGTAGGCCGGGCCGGACATGAACCACGGCACCCGCCGGTTGCCGAGCCGGACCAGCCGGATCTCGGGTGCCAGCCCCTCCTCGAGCCGGTGTGCATCCATCAGGCAGACCTGGATCTCGCGCTCGACGCCTCCGGGCGGCGCCCACATGACCTCCGTGCGCGCGGGCCCGTGGTTGGGGTTGAAGAAGCAGGGAGGCCGTCGGTCCGGGAGCGGCGCGCCGTCGCGCCGGGCGAGCAGGCAGGCCTGGGCGAAGCGGCCGTCCTCGAGCGTGCTGGTCACCGTCCTGACCTGCTCGGGCGCGGCGACCGACCGCACCAGCTCCTTGGCCCGCTCGTAGGCGTCCAGCGCCTCGCTGGTAGTCGCGGCGCATGTCCTCGTCCAGGTCGGTGGTGAGGGTCTCGAAGTGCAGCTCGGTGAGCTCCTCGCCGAAGACCGTGACGTCCTCGTCGGCCGCCTTGCGGCTCAGCCGGAGCTGGTCGGACGCCTGGAGGCGGAGCTCGCGGCGGGTCCCGAGCGACCGGCGGGCGACTCGGCTCCCCATGACCAGCACGACGAGCACGACGAGGACCAGCAGCCACTCCACCGGATCAGCGTAGGCCGCGAGGACTGGAGCCGTTGGATAACTACTGATCTGTAGTTCCCGGGTTCGATTGCGCGGTCCGCTCGGCCCGTGGTGCGATTTCCCTCGCTTCACATCTGTCCCTGTCGTCACAGCCGCCCCGAGGAGGTCCCGCATGCGCCCCGCCCGTGCCATCCGTGTCCTCGCGGTCGCCTGCGCCGTGCCGCTGCTCCTCACCACGCTCGCGTCGCCGGCCACGGCCGTCGACAGCTGGTCGGTGCCGCGGCAGGCGTGGATCACGATCAAGGGACACGGGTACGGCCACGGGCACGGCATGTCGCAGTACGGCGCCGAGGGCGCCGCCCGGCAGGGCCTGACGTACCGGCAGATCGCCAACTTCTACTACCCCGGGACGACCTGGGGGACTGCCCGAGGCCGGGTCCGCGTCCAGATCTCGGCCGACACCACCGACGACCTGGTCGTGCTCGCCCGGAGCCGCCTGCGACTCCGCGATTCCGGTACCGGCTCCGTGACCCGGTTGCCCGCCAACGGGGCGACCCGCTGGCGGATCATGGTGAACAGCGCCGGCGAGGACCGCGTCGCCTACCTGACCGACCGCTGGCGGCCCTGGCGGGGGCTCGAGGGTGAGGGAGCGTTCTCGGCCGGGCGCGCCCCGGTCACCCTGGTCACGCCGTCCGGCCTGCGCCGGTACCGCGGCCGGCTCGCGGCCGACGCACCGACCACCGGGGGCCGGGCGCGCAACACGATCAACACCCTGAGCCTCGAGAACTACCTCAAGGGAGTCGTGCCGCTCGAGATGCCGGCGTCGTGGAGCACCGCCGCGGTGCGGGCCCAGGCCGTGGCGGCGCGCACCTACGCGGCGTACGAGCGGGCCCACCGCACCGGGCCGCTCTGCGACACCACCTCCTGCCAGGTGTACGGCGGCTTCGACGCCGAGCACCCGGCCTCCAACGACGCGGTCGAGGCGACCGCGCGCGAAGCCCTGCTGCACAAGGGCGCGCCCGCGTTCACGCAGTTCGCCTCCAGCAGCGGCGGCTGGACCGCCGCCGGGGGGATGCCCTACCTCCCCGCCAGGGCCGACCCGTACGACGGCTGGGCCGGCAACCCCGTGCACTCCTGGTCGACCCGCATCAGCGACACGCTCATCGAGTCCAGGTGGCCAGCCCTCGGCAACCTGACCCGGATCAGGGTCACCCAGCGCGACGGGAACGGCGAGTGGGGCGGTCGGGTCGGCTCGGTCACCCTCGTGGGCGGCCGGGGGAGAGTGACCGTCAGCGGCGACACGCTGCGCGCGGTCCTGGGACTGCGGTCGTCCTGGGTTACGTTCGTGGTGAGGCAGCGCGGCTGAGCCGCACCGCGACGACATCCGGAGGTCCTCCACCGTGAGCGCCGTTCGACTCACGGCACCCGCCCTGCTGCTGGTCGCCGGGCTGACAGCCGGCGCACCGGCGGCCCACGTCCAGGCCGCGGTGCCCACCTGTGCCGGCAAGCCCGCGACCCTGGTCGGCACGGCTCGCTCCGACACCCTCGCCGGCACCCCCGGCCGGGACGTCATCGTCGGCCGGGCCGGCGACGACGTCATCAGCGGTCGTGGCGGCAACGACCTGATCTGCGGCGGCGGCGACGCCGACGAGCTCCGGGGCGGTCCCGGGAACGACTCGCTCCGCGGCAGCGCGGACCGGCTCGGCAGCGACGTCACCGGCACCTTCCTTGTCGGCGACCTCCTGCTCGGCGGCCAAGGCGACGACCGGCTGGAGGGCGGCTTCGACGACCGGTCGGCACAGGCCCGGCGGCGCCCCGACACGGTCTCCTGGATCGACTCCCCGCGCGGGGTCGTCGTTGACCTCGTGTCCGGGACCGCGACGGGGCTCGGGACCGACACGATCCCGCCGTCGAGGCGACTCGGCGTGCAGGGGTCGCCGTTCGCCGACCAGATCATCGGCTCGGCCGGCCCCGACGTGATCGCGGGCGAGGCGGGCGACGACCAGATCACGGCGGGCGGCGGGGCCGACCGGGTGTTCACCGAAGCCGCCACGATCCCCGCCGACACCTTCGACGACGACGACGTGGTCGACGCCGGGCCAGGCCCGGACCTCGTGAGCAGCCAGGCCGGGCAGGACCGCGTGCGGGGCGGCGAGGACGACGACTTCATCGAGGCCTACAGCCCCGCTCCGACCACGGTGCTGGCCGGGGCCGGTGACGACTACGTCGCCCACGACCTCGTCGACAGCCCCGGGGCGCAGACCAACGGTGGGACCGGCACCGACCTGGTCGCCCTCTACGGGACGCGCCTCGAGGGCCGCTCGCCGCGCGTCGAGGTCACCCTCGACCTCCGCTCCGGCACCACATCCGCAGACATCGGATCCGCCGCCACCGGGCGGATCGGCGGCTACGAGCAGCACCGCCTGATCGGGAACCTGGCCTGGGTGTTCCACGGCAGCACCGTCGTCGACCGGGTGTGGGCGATCACCGGCGGCCCGCTGCGTGCCTGGACCTACGCCGGCAACGACACGGTCACGGCGACAGACCGGGTCGACTTCGTCGACGCCGGACCGGGGACCGACGTGGTGTGGGGGCGGGGCGGCGCCGACACCTGCCGCAGCGCCGAGCGGGGAACCTGCTGATTTTCGGCCGCTGACTACCGTCGCTGGGGTGAGATCGAGGACGGTCGGCGCGGTCGTCGTCGCCGCGGCGCTGACGGCTGCCGCCGTGGTGGCGGTACAGAACCGCACCTCGGCACCCCCGCCGGAACAAGAGCCGGTCGACTACGTCGCCCTCGGCGACTCGTTCAGCGCCGGCCCGCTGGTCCCGGACGCGCGGTCAGATCCGCCCGGGTGCTTCAGGTCGACCAACAACTACCCGGCGTACCTCGCGGGATACCTCGGGGTGCGGACCTACCGCGACGTCACCTGCTCCGGCGCCCGGGCCCGGGACCTGCAGCGGCCCCAGCAGATGGCGTTCGGCCAGACCGCACCGCCCCAGCTCGACGCCCTCTCGGCCGCCACCGACCTGGTCACCGTCGGCATCGGCGGGAACGACTTCGGGCTGTTCGGCTCCATTGTCGGGACCTGCGGTGTGCTGCGGGACCGCGATCCGAGCGGGGCGCCGTGCCGGCGCTCGTTCACCCGCCGGATCGACGGCCGCCTGGTCGACACCAAGGCGCGCGACGCCCGCCGGGTCGAGGAGAACGTCGCCCGGGCCCTCCGCGCCGTCGCCCGGCGCGCGCCCGAGGCCGACGTGTACGTCGTGGGGTACCCGCGGCTGCTGCCGGAACGGGGCAGGTGCCCCGCCGTACCGTTCGCCGCCGGTGACTACCCGTGGGGCCGCCGGGTCGAGCGACTGCTCAACGACTCGCTGAGGGCGGCGGCGGAGCGCTCGGGTGCGACCTTCATCGACCTCTACCCCGCCTCCCGCGGTCACGACGCCTGCGCCGGGAGCCGGGCCTGGCTCAACGGGAGCCAGACGCTCTTCGGGCTGGCCGCGGGGTTCCACCCCTTCCAGGAGGGGATGCGGGGGATGGCCGCGGCCGTCCATGCCTCCATCACGGGCGAGCCGGCCCCACGGAACGCCGATGCCGAGCCGCCGCCGGGGTCCGTGGTCCGCAACGCCCAACCCGAGGCAGGTCAGTCCGGCGCGAGGAACTGATCGACCAGCCCCGGCACGGCCGTCGCCGACACCGCCACCGCGTCCGGCTCGGGCACGTCGAGCGCCGTCACCGACTGGCTTCCACCGGCAGTGGTGGCGCTGAGGGTCGTCAGGCCGGCCCGGCGCTGGAACCAGGTCGAGCGGAAGTTCCACCCGATGATCGCCGTCGTCTTCAAGGCCTGGCGCTGCCGGTAGAGGCTGCCCGACCTGGCCACGAAGTGTCGCTCGGTCAGGGCATGCCCGAGCGACCTCGCCCGGTCCACCGCCAGGGCGGTGCCTGCCGCCGGAAGGGCAACCGCGAAGACCAGGAGCCACGACGGAGCCCCGGACACGCACCGCGAGGACGACAGCGAGCGACAGCAGCAGCGTCGGCACCAGGGCGCGGGAGAACCGGCGCGTCCTGGCCCGCGGGCCGTGCGAGCGGAGCGTCGCGGTCACCGGCTCGTCGGTGCCCAGCACCAGGCCGGCGACGCCGGCCACGACCCCCTGGGGCGCCGGGGGCACCAGCATCGAGCTGCCCGACTGCCGGCGGTCGAGCCCGGTCACGATCGCCGAGAGCCGTCCGCCGCGGGCCAGGCGCAGCCCGATCGGCTCACCGATGCTCACCCCGCCGACGCGCTCGTCGTCCAGGCTCGTCTCCCTGGTCGTGAACAGCCCGCGGCGCAGGTGCCACGAGCCGTCGCGCGCCGCGTGGGTGAGCGTGAGCCCCCAGTTGGACACCAGGTAGCCGGCGACCGCGAACACCGACATTGCCGCGATCAGGACCGGGATCGCGATCAGGGCGAGCCACCAGAACCCGCCGACGCCGGTGACGCGCCCGCCTCCACCTCGACCCCCGGCCCACCACCGACGTCGTTGAGCACCTGGCTGCCGACGCCGATGATCGCCGCCGTGGCGACCACGCCGCTGCTGGTCAGCGGGGCGAACCTGGCCCACGCCGGGTCCAGGCGCAGCACCACCCGCGCCGGTGCCGGCCCCGTCTCCTCGGCGGCCGGTTCCTCGGTGTCGACCGGGGCGGCGTGCAGCAGGTCGGCGCGAAGCCGGCGCGCGCGCTCGGCGGGCAGGCCGTCGAGGTCCAGCTGATCCTCACCACTGGTCGAGGCAGTGCCCGTGCCGACCCGCACGGTCGTCAGGCCGAGCAGCCGCTGGATCGGCTGGGCCGTCATCTCCACCGTCCGGACCCGTTCCAGCCGGGTGGAGAGCAGGTGCTTGTTGACCAGTCCGCGACGGAGCTCGATCCGGCCCTCGCTGATCCGGAAGCTGGTGGTGAAGTAGCGCAGGATCCCGAGCGCGACCGGGAAGGCGATTCCCAGCAGCTGCCACTTGATGTCCGTGCCGCCCGACGCCCGGCCGAACACAAACAGGCCCACGAGTACCGGGAGGAACCGCAACAGCTCACGGATCGGGTGGACCAGCAGCATCCGGCGATCGAGACGCTGCCACTGGTCCTCGCCGACGAGACCGGCTGGCTGGCTCGTCATGTCGCGTCGCCGGGGACGGCGTCGGCCTGGACCGTGAGCTCCTCGGCCAGCCGCTGGGCCAGCTCGCGGTCCAGACCGCTGATCTCCAGGGCGCCGGCCGCGGAGGCCGTGGTCACCGTGACGCTGGCCAATCCGAAGAGCCGCTCGATCGCTCCCTCGGAGTAGTCGACGGTCTGGATCCGTGACATCGGGGCGATCCGCCGCTCCCGGGTCCACCAGCCGACCTGGGTGTAGACGGCCGTGTCGGTCACTTCCCAGCGGTGGACGGCGTACCTCCAGAGGGGTACGACGGCGACGTACGTGCCGAGCAGGGCGCCCGCCAAGGTCGTCATCCACCAGCGGACGTCGAACGGCGCCCAGACGTAGGCGATCAGCAGGAAGCCGGAGAAGAGGAAGAGGCTCTCGAGGAGTGCCCCGACCAGCCACATCCATCGGGCGCTCGGGCTGACCCGCTGGCTGGGCTCCCGCAGCGCTCGTGGTGTCCACGCCCCGAGCCTACGACCCGACCGCCGGACGCCTCCGCTGCGTCGTTAGCTCACACGACGGGTCAGTCCTTGAGCTCGCAGATCACCGCGCCGTTGGTGACGGTCTGGCCGACCTCGGCCTGCAGGCTGGTGACCGTGCCCGACTTGTGGGCCTTGAGCGGCTGCTCCATCTTCATCGCCTCGATGACCACGATCGGGTCGCCCTCGGCGACCTCCTGGCCCTCCTCGACGACGACCTTGACGATGGTGCCCTGCATCGGGCTGGTGACCGAGTCGCCGCTGGCCGCTGCCCCGGCCTTCTTGCCGCCGCTGCGCTTCGGCTTCTTCGCGCCACCGCCGGTGGCCGCGAGCCCGCCCAGGCCGGCGGGCAGCACGACCTCGATCCGCCGACCGCCGACCTCCACGGTCACCTTCTGCCGCTCGCCCTCGTCCTCGGCCTCGGCGGACTCGCCGGCGTAGGGCTCGAGCTGGTTGTCGAAGTCGGTCTCGATCCAGGTCGTGTAGACGTCGAACTTCTCGCCGTCCCCGATGTACGCCGGGTCGTCGACCACCGCCTGGTGGAACGGGATGACGGTGGGCATGCCGTCGACCACGAACTCGGCCAGCGCGCGGCGGGAGCGCTCGAGCGCCTGGGTGCGGTCGCGTCCGGTGACGATCAGCTTGGCGACGAGGGAGTCGAACGAGCCGGGGATGGTCTCGCCCTGGTCGTAGCCGCCGTCGACGCGTACGCCGGGTCCCGACGGCTGGTGCCAGCGGGAGAGGGTGCCGGGGGCGGGCATGAAGTTGCTGCCGCCGTCCTCGGCGTTGATCCGGAACTCGATGGAGTGCCCGCGGACCTCCGGGTCGTCGTACCCGATCTCCTCCCCGGCCGCGATCCGGAACATCTCGCGGACCAGGTCGATGCCGGTGACCTCCTCCGAGACCGGGTGCTCGACCTGGAGCCGGGTGTTGACCTCGAGGAACGAGATGGTCCCGTCGCGGCCGACCAGGAACTCGCAGGTGCCGGCGCCGACGTAGCCGGCCTCCTTGAGGATCGCCTTGCTCGCGTCGTAGAGCTTCGCGACCTGCTCGTCGGACAGGAACGGCGCGGGCGCCTCCTCGACGAGCTTCTGGTGCCGGCGCTGGAGCGAGCAGTCGCGGGTGGAGACGACCACGACGTTGCCGTGCTGGTCGGCCAGGCACTGGGTCTCGACGTGGCGCGGCCGGTCCAGGAACTTCTCGACGAAGCACTCGCCGCGACCGAACGCCGAGACCGCCTCGCGGACCGCCGACTCGTAGGCGTCTGCGACCTCGGACATCTCGCGCGCGACCTTGAGACCTCGGCCGCCGCCGCCGAACGCGGCCTTGATCGCGATCGGCAGGCCGTTCTCCTCGGCGAACTTCACGGCCTCGTCGGCGTTGTCGAGCGGGTCCTTGGTGCCGGGGGCCAGCGGGGCGCCGACCTTCTCGGCGATGTGGCGGGCCTTGACCTTGTCACCCAGGCTCTCGATGGCCTTCGGCGGCGGCCCGATCCAGACCAGGCCGGCGTCGAGGACGGCCTGCGCGAAGTCGCGGTTCTCGGCGAGGAAGCCGTAGCCGGGGTGCACCGAGTCGGCCCCGGACTCCTTGGCCACCGCGATGATCTTCTCGATGTCGAGGTAGGAGTCGGCCGGGGTCGCCCCACCCAGGGAGTGGGCCTCGTCGGCCAGCCGCACGAAGAGGGCGTCGCGGTCGGGGTCGGCGTACACCGCGACGCTGCCGATGCCGCTGTCCTTGCACGCGCGGATCACGCGGACCGCGATCTCGCCGCGGTTGGCGATCAGGACCTTCTGCAGTGGTTGGGGCTCCGGCACCTGGCACTCCTGGTCTCGCTACTGCACCTTTTGACTGGGGCTGCCTCGGCAGCCTATCGCCGGTCCCGGCCGGGACTACGTCCGGCTGACCGTGCACCCGGATAGCCGGGCGAGGGCGGGAGTGGCCCAGCCGTCGTTGACGTCGACCGTGCAGTCGGCGGGAGCGACGAAGCCCCACTGCTCGACCCGGAACCGTCCGTCGCTGTCGCTGATGCCCATCGCGACGCCGTCCACGGTGATCGTCCGGTTCGGGAGCGCGGTTCCCTCGATCCGGAGGTTCCCGGCCGTGAGCTCGGCCCGGCTGACGCTCACGGCGCTGTACACCGTCCCGGGCAGCATCAGCACCAGGACGACGGCGACGGCCACGACGAGCAGGGCGTTCTCGACGAGCCCGGCGCGCATGGACCACAGCGCCGATCGGCGTCCCCCACGTACGAGGCTCGCCATGCGTTCCTTCCGCGGGATGCGGTCGGCCGGACCGCATGGGATCAGGTATACACCCGCCCACGTGCCCCGAACAGGGGCCCGACCGTCAGGACGCCAGGACCTCGTCGACGGCCGCCGTCTCGATCACCTCGACGCGGATGTCGCCGATCGTGACGAGGTGGCGCCGCTCGGGTGGAATGCCCTGGATCCGGTCGCGGATCCTTTGTGTTGCAGTGCGCTCGGCGCGCTCCAGTTCCTGGTTCATGACCATCTCGGTCGCGTGCTTTGCAGCTGCCCGCCGGTCGATGGCTGCTTCTGTCATGTTTTCTCTCCCCCGTACTAGAGATCCAGCGTGCGCTCTCCCGGCCCGGGCTGTCCAGATGACTAGTCCGGCAGGATGGCCGGGTGCATCCCCGTGGCCCCGAGCACCACTACGAGGAGCCGGTCGACCCTGACCTCGATCCCGCGCGCCTGATCGTGGTGCTGGCCGTGTCGGTGGGCGGCGGTGCGGGGGCGGTGGCCAGGTACGGCGCCCACCGGGTCGCGCCCGAGGTGTGGTCGACCCTGGCGGTGAACCTGGTCGGCTGCGCCCTGATCGGGGTGCTGGTGGTCCTCACCACCGAGGTCTGGCGGGCCCATCCGCTGGTCCGGCCGTTCCTCGGCACCGGTGTCCTCGGCGGCTTCACGACGTTCTCCACCTACACCCTGGATGCGCACGGGCTCTGGGTGGCGGGGGACCGGGCGGCGGCCGCCGGCTACCTGGTCGGCACCCTGCTGGGGTGTGTGGCCGCCGCGGCGGCCGCGGCCACGCTGGCCCGGTCACTCGTGGCGGGGAGGCAGTCGTGACCTGGCTGCTCGTCGTCCTCGGCGGCATGGTCGGGGCGCCCCTGCGCTACCTGGTCGACGTCCGGGTGACCGCGCGGCTCGGGACCGGGTTCCCGTTCGGGACGCTGGCCGCCAACGCGACGGCGTGCCTGCTGCTCGGCCTGGTGGCCGGCCTCGGACTGGCGGCCGACTCACCGGCATACGTCCTGCTCGGCACCGGCGTGGCCGGGGCCATGTCGACGTACTCGACCTTCGCGTTCGAGACGGTCCGGCTCGCCGAGGAAGGCCGGGCGCGGCGCGCGGCGGCGTACTCGGTGGTGAGCGTGGTCGTCGGGCTGGCCGCCCTCCTGCTCGGCCTGGCGGTGGCCTGACCGAAGCCAAGCCCCGGGGGTAACCCCACGCCGTCCCGGTCGTTGGAACCAGTGTCTAGACCATCCACCGAAAGGCCCCCCATGCGTCCGGTACGCACACTCGCACGCCTCACCGCAGCCGCTCTCGTGCTCGCCGGAGCCCAGCTCGCGGCGAGCCCTGCCGACGCCATCGTCGGCGGCTACCAGGCCGAGGACGGACAGTTCCCGTTCATGGCCTCGGTCCAGCTCAAGGAGTACGGCGACGGCACCGACGGACACATCTGTGGCGGCTCGGTGATCGCGACCCGGTGGATCCTCACCGCGGCGCACTGCATGGTCGACACCAAGCCGAGCGAGGTCCAGGTGGGCGTGGGCCGCACGAACATCAACGACTTCTCGACCGGCCAGACGCTCGACGCGGACCGGATCGTCGTGCACCCCGACTACGAGGAGACCGGCACCTTCGATGCCGCGCTCATCCACGTGAACGGTGACATCGCCGCGCCGACGATCGCGCTGGCCCCGCAGGGTGACGACACCCTCGAGCAGCAGGGTGCGCCGATGACCGTGGCCGGGTGGGGCACGGAGTTCTTCGGCTCACCGATCATCCCCGAGAACCTCAAGGCCGTCGACGTCACCGCCGTGGCCGACGACAACTGCACCACCAACTCAGCCATGGGCTTCCAGCCCGACTCCGAGGTCTGTGCGGAGACGCTCGGCGGCGACTCCTGCCAGGGCGACTCGGGCGGCCCGATGTTCGGCACCCTCGCCGACGGCCGGCAGGTCCAGGTGGGGATCGTGAGCTACGGGCTCGGCTGCGCCGTCCCGGCGTTCCCGGGCGTGTACGGCGAGGTCAACAACCCGTCGATCCACGACTTCATCACCTCGACCGCCGGCCTGTGATCTCTCCCGTGCGGCCGGGGTCAGGGGTTCCGGCCGCGCGGGAGTTCTAGCACGTCTCGCGAAGGAAACCCCCGTCGGTTCAAACGTGCAGTGATCACCAGTGTGACTGATGAGACGCCTCAATCGTCACACGGTGACTACTGCACGTTTGGCCCAACGCTAGGGGGACGTACTGGCCCGCAGCAGCTGCGGACGTCCGGTGAGGTGCTCTCCCGAGGGCTGTCGGGATCTGACTCACCCCGGGTCATCAACACGTGACGGGTCTGTCGGGAACTGACCCGCCGCGGGTCACAACTCGGCTGCGGACCTGCCGGGAACCTGTCGCCGCAACCAGCCGCCCATCCGTCGCAGCGCGGGGCGCGTCAGCCACCAGTAGGCCACCCCGACCGCCAGCGACGCGAGCAGCGCCAGCATCGGGTGGTCCGTCTCGAGGTGCGGGTAGACCTGCCAGTGGGTCAGGTACACGAACAGCGACGCCCCGGCCAGCGCCGTGATCGCGGGCGCCAGCAGGCGCGGGACCCGCACGCTGGGGAGCCACAGCAGCGCGGCCACGCCGGCCACCACCAGCAGCTCCCGCCCGGGGTCGCCGAAGAAGCCGGCGTACGCCAGGGCCGCCGCGACGAGGACGGCGAACCGCTGCCGGGTCGTGCGCGAGCGGGCGGCCACCCACCCCAGCGCGAAGCACCAGAGGACCACGCCCGGGGTGTAGCGCTCGGTGGCGCCCGCCTCCACCCCGGTCCAGGCGAACCGCAGCGCGACCGTCGCCAGCAGCAGGACGCCGGCGAACGCGAAGGGAGCGCGCCGCTCGATCCGGTCGAGGGCCGGGACCGCGATCAGGGCGACGGCGCCCAGCGAGGTCCACACCAGCGCCTCGAGGAACCAGAACTGCCAGTCGAGGGTCCAGGTGTCGCTGCCCAGCAGCCCGTTGAGGAAGAGCGCGGCCGGCGGGTCGTACTCGCCGGTGACCAGGGCAACGGCGCCGATGAACAGCGAGCTGGGCACCACCACCTGGGCGACCGCGACCAGCCCGTTGCGCAGCCGGGCGGCCCGCGGCACGTCGGCGAGCTGGAACCGGGCGAAGTTGTAGCCGGCGACCGCCAGCAGGAGGTGCGCGCCGCCGACCAGGGTGAAGAGGTTGGCGTGGGTGCCGACGATCAACAGGATGCAGAGGGCCCGCAGCGCGACGGTGGTGTCCATCTGGTGACCCAGGCGCCGGCGGCGCGGCGGCGCGTCGGTCGACGACGGCGCGGCCAGCTCCGCGATGGTCCGCGTGTGCCACCCCGGCGGCAGCCGGTCCATGCGGCGGCCGAGCCGGGTGGCCAGCTCGACGTAGGAGAGCGAGTCGCCGCCGAGGCTGACGAAGCTGTCCGCCACGTCGGCGTCGGGACGGCCCAGCACCAGGGCGAACTCGTCCCGCAGCGACGACGCCGTGACCGTCGTGGTCCCGCTCGCCGGCCGTCGCCGGCCGGCGAGGCCGCGACCAGCCGGGCCTGGCGCTCGAGCGCGGCGTGGTCGGGCTTCCCGGCGGCGGTGCGCGGCAGCTCGGCCACCGTGTGGACCCGGACCGCCGAGGGCGGGAGCCCGCACAGCTCGGCGAGCTCGGCGTGCACCCTGGCGGAGGATCGGCGCCGGGTCGTGAACGCGTGCAGCGCGTCGTCGACCGCGAGGCACCGCACCTCCGCGTGCGGGATCCGGGCGGTGACGGTGCCCTCGATCCGGTCCAGGTCGAGTCGCAGGCCGAACACCTTGGCGTGACGACTGCGACGCCCGACGATCTCGACCAGGCCGTCGGAGATCCGGGCCAGGTCGCCGGTCCGGAGCGCGTCGACGGTGCGGCCCTCGGCCAGGTCGGCCGGGGACTCGGCGTACCCCAGCATGACGTTGGGACCCTCGTAGACCAGCTCCCCGACGCCGGCCTCGGTGACCTCGGCCACGGGTTCCACCCTGAGGGAGCCGCCGGGGATGGCGACGCCGATGGCGTCCGGCCGGCTGGCGGCGAGCTCGGCGGGCAGGTAGGCCATCCGGGCGGTGGCCTCGGTCTGGCCGTACATCACCACGAAGTCCCAGCCCCGCTGCTGCCCGAGCTCGGCCCAGGCCCTGACCCGGTCGGGACCGAGGCGGCCGCCGGCCTGGGTGATGCAGCGCAGGGTCGGCAGGTCCCGCTCGGCGAAGCCGGAGTGGTCGAGCAGGTCGAAGGTGTAGGGCACGCCGGCGAACGACGTCGCGCCGGCGTCCTGGAAGCGCCGCCAGAAGCACTCGTCGACGACCGATTCCTCCGTCAGGACCAGCCCGGCGCCGGTGAGGAGGTGGCTGTTCACGACCGACAGGCCGTAGCAGTAGTGCAGGGGGAGCGAGGTCGCGGCGCGGTCCTCGGGCGTGAGCCGGAGGTACGACGCGATGCTCGCCGCGTTGCTGCGCAGGTTGTCGTGGGAGAGGCGCACCAGCTTGGGTGAGCCGGTCGAGCCGGAGGTGCTCAGCAGCAGGGCGAGATCGGGATGCAGGTCGTGGGCGGTGCCGCGGCGTCGCCGGTCGGCGACCCAGCGGTCGTCGTCGTGGCGCAGGACCACGTCGGGGTCGTAGGCGTCGACCATCTGCTGCAGCTGCGCGGGCCGGCCCTGGGGGACCAGCAGGGCGACGTGGCCGTGCTGCACCGCCGCGAGGTAGGCGGTGACGGCCTCCGGGGTGTTGGCGCCCTCGATCAGGACCAGCCGCCGGGTGGGTCCCAGCACCTCGCCGGCGAGGTCGGCCGCGCGGCCGGACAGCTCGGCGTAGCTGATCTCGCCGGTCGCGGTGTGCAGGGCGGTGCGTGAACCGTGACCGGGGAGGTCGAACACCGGACGCGCCGGGGCGCGTTCGGGAGAGGGGAGGAGCAGGCTCACCGGCGCAGTCTAACTTAGGATTGCCTTACCTTATAGCCCGGTCTCGGTGGTCAGCCGGGGAAGGCGACCACGCCGCCGGCGACGCCCACCTTCACGATGCTGCCGACCGCGGGCGCCTCGAGGCCGATGATCCGGGCGACCAGCGCGGGACCGTCGGGCTGGAGGTCCAGCCGGCAGGCGGCGTCGTGGCCGTAGAAGCTGACCTCGGTGACCCGGGCCTCGACCCTGGCATCGCTCGCGGCGCCGTCGAGGCGGACCTGCTCGGGGCGGACCAGCACCTCGGCGGCGCCGTCCGGGCAGGCGCGCGGCGAGCGGGAGGTCCCCGAGGACGCACGACGCGACCCCGTCGCTCACGTGGGCGGGGAGCGCCGTCGCGCCTCCGACGAACCGGGCCACGCTCGGCGTCGACCGGCGAGCGGTAGAGCGTGTAGGGCGCGTCCGCCTGGACGAGTCGGCCGGCGCGCATCACCGCGACCTGGTCGGCCAGGGACAGCGCCTCGTCCTGGTCGTGGGTGACCAGCACGGCGGTCGCCGAGGCGGCGTGCAGGGCGCGGACGACGGCCTGGCCGGTGCTGGTGCGCAAGCGAGGCGTCGAGCGACGAGAACGGCTCGTCGAGGAGGACCACCGTGGGGTTCGGCGCCAGGGCCCGGGCCAGGGCCACCCGCTGCTGCTGGCCGCCGGAGAGCTCGTGCGGGTACCGGCCGGCGTACGACGCCGGGAGCTCGACGAGGTCCAGCATCTCGGTGACGCGTGGCGACCGGCGCCGGGACCGGGACAGGCCGAAGGCGATGTTCGCCGCGACGTCGAGGTGCGGGAAGAGCGCGCCCTCCTGCGGGACGTAGCCGACCCGGCGGGACTGCGGCGGCAGGGCCCGGCCGGCGCCGGCCACCACCTTGTCGCCGAAGCGGATGGTGCCGGACTCGGGCTCGAGGAAGCCGGCGATCAGCCGGAGGAGGGTGGTCTTGCCGCAGCCGGAGGGGCCGAGCACCGCCGTGATCGAGCTCTGCGGGACGGACAGGTCTACCCGGTCGACGGCCACCACGGGGCCGAACGACCGGGTCACGCCGTCGAGGTGCAGGCTGCTCACGACACCATCCTCTCTGCTGGGGTGGCCAGGGTCGCGTGCCGGCCCAGCAGGATCGTCGCCGGGATCGAGATCAGGACCAGCAGCAGCGCGTACGGCGCCGCGGCGCCGTAGGCCACCGACGAGGAGGCGGACCAGAACTTGGTGGCCAGGGTCGAGGTGTCGATCGGGGACAGCATCAGGGTCGCGGTCAGCTCGGTCGAGACGGCCAGGAACACCAGCGCCGCCCCGGCCCCGATGCCGGGCGCGATGATCGGGAGGGTGACCCGGCGTGCGGTGGCGAGCGGTCCGGCGCCCAGGCTGTGGGCCACGTCGTCGAGGACGACGGGGGCCTGCTCGAGCGCGGCCCGGACGCTGACGACCGCGCGGGGCAGGAACATGATCGCGTAGGCCACCAGCAGCAGCCCGAAGGTCTGGTAGGCCGGCTGCGACGACCCGGATGGACACCGTCACCAGCGCCAGGGCCACCACGATCCCGGGCAGCGCGTTGGCGACGTAGGTGCTGCGCTCGACGGCGGTGCTCGCGAGCGTGCGGTAGCGGATGGCGAGCCAGGCGACCGGCAGGGCCAGGACCACGGTCAGTGCCGCACCCGCGGCGCCGAGGCCGATCGAGGTGCCGGCGGCGGCGAGCAGCTCGCCCACCGGGAACTCCGTCGAGGAGCCCACCGACAGCCAGTGCAGCAGGCTGTACGTCGGCACGCCCACCGCGAGCGCCAGCAGGCCGGCCAGCAGCCCCGCCACCGGCCACCGCGCCCGGCCGAGACGCTGCCGCTCGACCGGCCGCGCGGCGCCGTGGGCGACCCGCGCGTAGCGGCGGTGACCCCGCAGCCGCAGCTCGGCGGTGAGCAGCAGCGCGCAGCAGAGCACGAGCACCCCGGCGATCATGTTGGCCGCCGGCCCGTTGAACGTCGAGCGGTACTGGTCGTAGATCGCGGTGGTGAACGTCGGGAAGCGGAGCATCTGGAGGGCACCGAACTCCGCGAGCAGGTGCAGGCCCACGAGCAGGGAGCCGCCCAGCATGGCCGGCCGCAGCTGGGGCAGCACCACCCGGCGGAACGTGCGCCAGCGGCCGTGCTCCAGGGAGTACGCCGTCTCCTCGAGCGCCGGGTCGAGCCCGCGCAGGGAGGCGACGACCGGCAGGTAGACCAGCGGGTAGTAGGAGAGGGTCACGATCAGGACCGCGCCGGCGTACCCCTCGACGGCGTGGGTGAGGGACACCCAGCCGAAGCTGTTGACGAACGCGGGCACCGCGAGCGGCGCCACGAGCAGCCCGTGCCACAGCGGCCGCCAGGGCAGGTCGGTCCGCTCCACGACCCACGCACAGCCGACGCCGATGACCAGGCTCGCGCAGACGCAGCCGGCGACGAGGCGCACGGTGTTCCAGAGCAGCTCGCCGATGCGCGGTCGCACCAGCAGGTCCCAGGCCTCGGACGGGCCGATGATCACGGTGTAGGTGACGACGAACCCGAGCGGCACCAGCGCGAGCAGGGCCACGGCCACACCCGAGGCCATCAGCAGGGGAGGCGTCCGCCGGGCCGACGCGGAGGTCTTCGGCTCCGGTCGGCCCTGCGGGGCGTCCAGGTCCCGCTGCAGGACGGGTGCGTCGGTGGTCAGAGCAGTCCTTCCTCCTGCATCAGCTCGGTCACCGGCTCGCTGTTGAGGGTCGCCACGTCGATCCGGGGCGGCTCGAGCTCGTCGAACGGCTTCACGGGCGGGTCGAGCGAGACCTCGGGGTTGAGGGGGTACTCCAGCGCGTAGGAGTCCGCGATCGCCTGCTGCCCCTCCGCGCCGGCCAGGAAGTTCACGAACTTCTGGGCGTTCGTCTGCTTGTCGCTCGAGGCGAGCACGCCGGCGCCGGAGACGCTCACGAACGCGCCGGGATCCTGGTCGTCGAAGAAGTGGAGCTCGGAGCTGTCGCTGTGCTCGCCGGCCTCCTTCTGGTCGCGGTACCAGTAGTAGTGGTAGGCGATCCCGGCGTCGACCTCACCCGAGTTGACCGACTCCAGGACCACGTCGTTGCCGTCGTACTCCGTGCCGTTCTCGGCCAGTCCGTGCCAGCCACTCGCGGGTGGCCTGCTCGCCCTCCAGCTCGAGGACGGCGCTGACGATGGCCTGGAAGTCGGCTCCGGTCGGGGAGTAGGAGATCCGGCCCGCCCACTCGGGGTCGGCGAAGTCCAGGATCGAGTCGGGCATCTCGTCCTCGCTGAGCGCGTCGGTGTTGTACATCGCCACGGTCGAGCGGCCCATGAAGCCGATCCAGTTGCGGTTGGCGGGGACGTAGTCCGGCGGGATCAGGTCGAGGGTCTCCTGGTCCACCTTCGTGAACAGGCCGGCGTTGTCGACCAGCGACATGGCGGGGGAGTTCTCGGTGAGGAACACGTCGGCCGGCGACGCGTCGCCCTCCTGGACCAGCTGGTTGGCCAGCTCGAGGTCACTGCCGCTGCGGAGCTTGACCTCGATGCCGGTCTCCTCCTCGAAGAGCGGCGCGACCTCGGCGATCAGCTCCTCGTGCTGGGCGTTGTAGACGGTGATGAAGGGGCCGTCGTCGCCGCACGCGGTCAGCATCGGGGCGGTCAGCACCGCCGCGGCGCAGGCCATCAGCAGGTTCTTCGTCACGGGGTTCCGATCTCGGCTCGACTGCTTAGGGTCGCCTAACCTTACCTGACCCGCTCAGCTCGCGCCGATTCGTCCCCAAGGTCGGTTAACGATCGCTAACTTCCTCGGCTAGCATGACCGCCATGAGCTTCGAGCTGTCCCCCGAGCACGAGCAGTTCCGGCGCACGGTCCGCGACTTCGCCGAGAAGGAGATCGCGCCCCACGCCGGCAAGTGGGACCGCGAGCACCACTTCCCGGTCGACGTCGTGCAGAAGATGGGCCAGCTCGGGCTGTTCGGCCTCACGGCGCCCGAGGAGTACGGCGGCGCCGACGGCGACTTCACCAGCCTCTGCGTGGCGATCGAGGAGATCGGCCGGGTCGACCAGTCGATGGGCATCACCCTCGAGGCCGCGGTCGGGCTCGGCATCAACCCGATCCTCACCTTCGGCAGCGACGAGCAGAAGCAGACCTGGCTCCCCGACCTGGTCAGCGGCCGGACGCTCGCCGGCTTCGGCCTCACCGAGCCGGGATCCGGCTCCGACGCGGGGGCCACCAGGACGAAGGCCGAGCTGGTCGAGGGCGAGTGGGTCATCAACGGCTCCAAGCAGTTCATCACCAACTCCGGCTCCGACATCACCAGCGTGGTCACGGTGACGGCGCGGACCGGGGGCGGCGGCGACGAGCGCCCCGAGATCAGCTCCATCATCGTGCCCGCCGGCACGCCCGGGTTCACCGCGGAGCCGGCGTACGACAAGCTCGGCTGGCACGCCTCCGACACCCACCCGCTGTCCTTCGAGGACGTGCGCGTGCCGGAGGCGAACCTGCTGGGGGAGCGTGGACGCGGGTTCGCCCAGTTCCTCGCCATCCTCGACGACGGGCGGGTGGCGATCGCGGCGCTGGCAGTCGGCTGCATCCAGGCCTGCCTCGACATGAGCCTGCAGTACGCCGGCGAGCGGCAGACCTTCGGCGTGCCGATCGGGCGCAAGCAGGGCCTGGCCTTCCAGATCGCCGACCTCGAGGTGATGCTCCAGTCGGCCCGCCTGCTGGTCTACAAGGCGGCGGCGATGAAGGACGCCGGCGCCCCGGTGAAGGACTTCAAGCAGGCCGCGTCGATCGCCAAGCTCCACGCCACCGAGTCGGCGGTGACCGCGACCCGGATCGCGACCCAGGTGTTCGGAGGGCTACGGCTTCATGGAGGAGTACCCCGTCACGCGTTTCTACCGCGACGCCAAGGTCCTCGAGATCGGTGAGGGCACCTCGGAGGTCCAGCGGATGCTGATCGCGCGCGGGTCTGGGCCTCCCGGTCGAGTGAGCTGACGGCACGGCGGTCGCGCCGGCTGCTCAGGTCGAGTGCATCAGCACGACGTCGCCGTGGCCGCCGTACCCCATCACCCGCTCGGCGTACTGAGCGTTGTCGAAGGTGATCATCCACCAGCCACCTCCCGGGTCCGGGACGAGCTGCGGGTGGGGGATGTTCGTCAGGTACGGCGCGTCCAGGCGTCCCCGGCGCTGCCCGTCGAGGTCGAAGACGGGGTAGTGCCGCCCCACCTTGTCACTGGCCAGCAGCCAGGTCTCGGAGCCGACCTGCGTGAAGATCGGGCCCTCGCACTTCGTCAGGTCCTCGGCGGCGGCCACCAGCTCGAGGCCGTTCGACCACGGGCTGCCGGGTCCCCGGGTGCCGGATTCCTCGGGGCCGCGCGCGAGAGCGGGATGGAAGTTCCACGGCTTCTGCGACGGGCTCTCGACGAACGCGACCCGCCAGCTCCCGTCGTGGAGGAGCAGGGAGGGGTCCCACGTGCCGTGCTCCGTCGGAAGCGGCGTGGGCTCGGTGTCGATCACGTGCACACCGGCGAGCAGGTCGGCACTGGTCTCCGCGTGCCGGACGTGGATGTTGCCGGGGGCGAAGTCGCCCCACGAGCTCGTCGCCAGCAGCCAGCGGTCCCGGTGGCGGACGAGCTGGCCGGCGTGATCGCCCAGCACGAGTCCCTCGCGGCGGCTGAAGAGCTGCGATTCCAGCCGCATGTCTCGAGGCGAGGCGGGGTCGAAGGACCACACCGTCCAGTGCGCCTGCGGGAAGAGCCCGAGCCCGGCACAGGTCCACGTGAGGAACTGTCGTCCCTCCCGCTCGTACGGCGACCCGTCCGCGTGCTGCACCAGATGCGGGTCGCGGAGGCCGGTCATGCCGAACAGCCCCGCCCGCACGCCTGACGCGGTGACGCCCGTCGTGCTCCATCCGTAGCGGAACCGGTCGAGGGTCGTCTCGCGGCGGAGGTCGACCAGCGCCGAGACCTTGTCGCGCTCGGTGAGCACCGGCTGCCACCCAGCGCCGGTGTCGACCAGGGCCGTGACCTGGTTCTCGCACAGGGCGAAGGCGAGCCCGATGTCCCCTCGGAGCCTGACCTTGCGGCGTCGGAGCACCCGGGTGCGACCACCGGTGCGCACCTCGAGGGTGACCCGCGAGGTCTGCGCCTTCCAGCGGACGAGGACGTGGTCGCCTTCCTCGGTGCCGAGGCCGAGCGCGATGCTCCCTTCGGCAGCGGGCAACCGGGCCTCGACCGCGGCGAACGGCGCCTCCGGTCCCCGGGCATGGAGGGTCAGGCCACCGTCGTCGGACGAGCCGGGAGCGAGGGTGCCCAGGTCTGCGGCGACGAACCCAGGGGCGACGAGCTCGAAGGGCCGGTGCCGGTCGGTGAGCTGGAGGGTCAGGTCGAAGATGGTCACCAACCTACGTGCGGGTCTGGAGCCGGTTGCCAGCGAGTCGCGCTGGGGCTCTGTCCTGCCCGTGGAGTGAGGTTTGCCCGAAATGCGTGGACGCGCCGGTTAGCCTTCTCGGCATGGGTGAGCGCTGGGAGCGGTTCGCAGGCGAGGTCGGACGGTTCCTCGCCGTCGGGCTGCTGGCGACGATCGTCGCGCTGATCCTCTTCAACTTCCTGGTGCACGGCTTCAACACCGCCAACTTCGCCCTGCTCAACGACCAGCCCGAGCTCGCCTACCTGATCGCCAACCTCGTGGGCATGGCGATCAGCTTCCGCTTCACCAAGGGCTGGGCCTTCCGCGAGCGCGAGACCAACCACCCCGACGGCGGGCTGCTCGCGTTCGTCGCGATCAACTTCGCGACCATGCTGGTCCCGATGGCCTGCCTGTGGATCAGCCGGAACCTGATCGGCGTCGACGACCCGATCTCGGACAACATCTCCGCGAACGTCATCGGCCTGCTGCTGGCGAACACGGCGAGGTTCTTCCTGTTCCGCGAGCTGGTCTTCATGCACCCCGACCGGTTCACGAAGTCCACAGATCGGTCCACGCCCGACCCAGTTCCGCCGTCAGCTCGCGGACCAGTGGGAGGCTGAGGCCCACCACGTTGTGGTGGTCGCCCTCGATCCCGGTCACGAACGCGCCGCCCATCCCGTCGACGGTGAAGGCGCCGGCCACGGACAGCGGCTCACCCGTGGCGACGTACGCCGCGATCTCGTCGTCGGTGACCTCCGCGAAGTGGACGGTGGTCGAGGCCGTGGCCGCCGCGACCCGTCCGGAACCGGTGTCGCGCAAGCTGTGGCCGGTGTGCAGCACGCCGGAACGACCGCGCATCCTGCCGCCACCTGGTGGTCGCGTCGTCGGCGTCGTCGGGCTTGCCCAGCGCCTGGCCGTCGAGCTCGAGGACCGAGTCGCAGCCCAGGACGAGGGCGTCGTCCGGCAGCCCGTCGCGCCCGGCGACGGCCGCGCACTTCAGCTCGGCGAGCTGCAGGGCGAGCTCGGCCGGTGGCAGCCCCGCGACCTGGCTCTCGTCGACCCCGGAGACGATCACCACCGGCTCGACGCCGGCGCTGCGCAGGGTCGCGAGGCGGGCGGGAGACGCGGAGGCCAGCACGAGTTCGCACCCTGGCGCGGTAAGCCTTGGTGGCTTCCCGACCGGTAGAACGGTCAGTGCAGTCGACATCTGTCACGTACCTCGGAGACCCGCGCCAGCCGCGGACGGTCGTGGCTGGCCGCCGTCCACGACGCCGGTCGCCCACCACATGCGCAGGCCCGAGTCGGTCACCTCGAGGGTGGCCAGGTTGTTGTCGAACCACGGCCCCTCGAGCGGCTTCCAGGTCAGCGGCGCATCGGCCACCTTGGCCGACTGTGCCACGAGGTGGCCGATCGGTCCGGCCACGCCGTAGGCCAGCACCGCCACCAGGAAGCGGAGCCGGCGCGGCATCGGGTTGCGGATCGGCGAGCAGACGGCCTGGATGATCCGGCTCCGGATCGGGCCTCGCTCCTGGTACTCCTCCGGGGTCGGGCCGCGCCTCGGAGACGTAGCTGTGGTGGACGTCGCCGGAGAGGAACGTGATGGTCCGCGGGGGCCGGCCACGCTTTCCGCGGGCGACCTCGAGGGTCATCTTCGAGACCGTCTGGAACGCCTCCTGGAAGGCCGCCCAGTGCTCGAGGTCGAGGGCCTGCCGCAGCGTCTCGCCCGCCTTGCGGGTCCGCTGGCGGCCCCACGCCCCCTGGGCGAGCGCCTCGCTGAACGCCTCGGCGTAGTGCAGGCCGGGGCCGAGCAGGAACGGCAGGGAGGTGCCGATCAGCAGGTGGTCGACGTCGCCGCGCATCCGGTCGTCGAGCCAGGCCATCTCGCCGTCGTCCAGCATGGACCGCTGGTCGGGCTCCAGCACCCGGGCGGCGCGGGAGTCCACCACCAGCAGCCGGGCCTGGTCGCCGAACTCGCGGGCATAGCTCCAGCGGTAGGTCTCCGGCTTCTGGTCGGCCCGCTCCGCGAAGGCGTCGAGCAGGTCGGAGGCGTCGTACTCCTCGTCGCCGTCGTGGCCCTGGATCGCCTGCCAGTTCTCGTCCTCGGCCCGCTCGTCCGGCGTCATGTTGCCGAGGTGCTGGTAGACCCAGTACGACCCGAGTCCGGCCACGATCCGGCCGTGCCACCAGTCGGTGGCCTCCATCTCCTGCTTCCAGGACCAGGAGGTGTTCCAGTCGTCGCGGATGTCGTGGTCGTCGAAGATCATGGCGCTGGGCAGGGTCGACAGCAGCCACCGGTTCGCGGGGTCGGACCAGGCCAGCTTGTAGAGGTGGGCGTACTCCTCCCAGTCCTTCAGCTCGGTGCCGGGCGGCTCGTCGATGTCACGCCGCGACTCGATGAACTCCTGCATCTCCGCGGTGGTCTCGTCGGCGTAGACCTGGTCGCCGAGGAACAGCACCAGGTCCGGCCAGCGGGCCTGGTCACCGGGATCGGGGTCGTCCTCGGCCGCCGGGTCGGTGACTCCCGCCATCCGCAGCGCGTAGGCGCGCAGGGCGTCCACGCCGTGCAGCTTGTTGCCGGCCTTGTCGTGGGTGACCGACGTGCGGCAGGAGCCGAAGGCCAGCCGCAGCGGCTTGGCGTGGTCGAGCGTCGGGATCAGCGACGGGGGGTAAGGCGAGCTCTGCTCTGGCCACACCTGCTCGCCGTCGATGCTCACGGTGTAGGGCGTCTTGGTGCCCGGAGCCAGGCCTTCGACGCAGACCAGGGCGTAGTGGTGGCCGTGCACCCCGAACGTGCGCGACTCGGCCCGGTGCTCGCCGGCGGCGACCGTCACGACGCCGGGCTCGCTCGGTCTCGACCCAGACGCAGGCGCTGGTCTCGTCGACGTGGCGAAGCAGGGGTCCGAGGACGAGCCCGGTCATGGCGTTCACCCTTGCACAGGTCGAGTCCGTTCAGCAGGTGGAGCAAGATGGCACCGTGCGCGACTGGTGGCGACGAAGCCTCACCCGCGGTACGGCGCGCCTGCGCCAGGACGGTCGGGCGGCATTGCTGTGGTCGATGCGGATCACGGCTGCCGCGGTCGCGAGCTACGTCGTCGCGACGCTGTTGTTCCCCGGCACCCAGCCGCTGCTCGCCCCCCTGACCGCGATGCTGGTCGTGCAGGTGACGCCGGTGTCCCTGCTCGCCAGCGGCGTGGACCGCGTGGTGTCGGTGGTGGCGGGCGTGGCGCTCGCGGTGGCGTTCGCCGAGGTCGTGCCGCTCGAGTGGTGGAGCCTGGGGCTCCTCATCCTGGCCTCCATCACCATCGGCCAGATGTTGCGGCTGCGAGCCAACCTGATCGAGGTCGCCATCAGTGCCATGCTCGTGCTGGGCGTCGGCTCGCTGGGCACGGATTCCGCCGCGTGGCAACGGATCGCCGAGACGCTGGTGGGTGCCGCGGTCGGGATCGCCGCGAACCTGCTGGTCCCGCCCCGGGTCGCCACGTCCGACGCCGGCCGGGCCATCGACGGTCTGGCCGACTCGATCAGCGATCTGCTCAACCGGGCCGCCGACGAGCTGGCCGAGCTGGTCGAACGGGGCGGCGACCTCCGGCCAGCCGCCCGGGCGTGGCTCGACGACGCACGACAGATCACCTACGACATCCCCCGGGTCGGTGCCGCCCTCCTGCACGCCGAGCAGGGACGCCGGTTGAACGTCCGCGCGGTCGGTACGCCGGACGTGGGGCCGGGGCTGCGTCAGGGGCTGGAGGCGCTGGAGCACTCCGCGGTCGCGATCCGGGCGATGTTCCGCGCCGTGATGGACACGACCCATGACCCCGCGTGGTCCGACGACGACGAGGGCACCGACGACGTCGCGCTCGGTCTTGCCGAGGCGTTCCGCGAGATGGCCGCCGTGACCGATGCGTTCGGTCAGCTCGTCCATGACGAGGCCGAACCGGCAGTCCACCCCCGTTCGCCGGACGTCCGCGTTCTCCGGGAGGCCCTGGAGGGGCTGCAGGAGGCACGTGCTCGCTTCGAGCACCTGCTGACGTCCGACTCCCGCCCGGCGATGCTGGAGCTGCACGCCGCTGTGCTCTCGACCGCCAAGCGCCTGCTCCAGGAGACCGACCTCGGCGAGCGGCTCCGCCGCCAGATCAGGCTGGGGGGCGCCGCCCGCCGCCGGACGCCCCCGCGCCCCCCGACGCCGACAGCACCAGCGTGGGGAGAGCCCACCCCAGATGCCGAGACGCAGCCGATGCCGAGACTTTCTGGCGAGGACCGCGATGAGCGCGGGTGAGGATGTCTGCCCGCAGATGCCTCAGCTGAAGGCGGAGGGGAAGGCGTCCCGGTAGGCGCGCAGCCCGTGGGTGGACTCGGCGGCGATCATCGCGCGGGCGACGGCGCGGGTGACGCAGGTGCCCGCGGTCTCGAGGAGCGAGTGGAAGGCGAATGGGTCGGGTGCCTCGCCGGCGCAGGTGGCGAGCGTGAAGACGGTGTCGCCGTCGAACATCGTGTGCACCGGGTTGATCGCGCGGGCCAGCCCGTCGTGGCCGAGGCCGCTCACCTTGGCGCACTGGGCCTTGGTGAGGGTGGCGTCCGTGGCGATCACCGCGAGCGTGGTCGCGAGGGGAGGCCGGCTCAGGGTGTCCTGTGCGGCGGCCTCGACCTTGGCCGCGAGCAGCTCGGCCTCGGCCGGCCGGCGGAGGGCAGGCAGGTCGCCGTCGAGGCAGTGCCGCGCGGCCCAGAGCTCCCCGGTCGACGGGTCGACGCACGACCCGGCGGGGTTCGCCACGACCAGGGCGCCGACCGTCGTACCGTCCCGGAGGGTGGCGCTCGCCGTGCCGACCCCACCCTTGAGGCCACCGGCCCGGGCACCGGCGCCGGCTCCGTGGTTGCCCTCCTCGACGTCGGTGGCGGCCGCGTCGTACGCCGCCTCGCCGAACCCGGCGTCCGGGTGGTGGGCGAAGCTCCCGCCGCGGCCCAGGTCGAAGATCACCGCGCCGGGCACGATCGGGACGACCTCACCGGGGCCGCCCATCGGGTAGCCGATGCCGTCCCTCAGCAGACGTTGCGCCACCCCGTCCGCGGCCGCGAGCCCGAGGGCGGAGCCGCCGCTCAGGACGACGGCGTGGACCCGCTCCACGAGGTTCCGGGGGTCGAGCAGGTCGGTCTCGCGGGTGCCGGGCCCGCCGCCGCGGACGTCGACGCCCCCGACGGCGCCCTCGGGCGGGGCGAGGACGACGGTGGTGCCGGTCAGCCAGCCGTCGCCCACGCGTTCGGTCTGGCCGACCCGGATCCCGGCGACGTCGGTGATGGCGTCATGCACCCGCCAACCCGACCACGTCCACGTCCTGCTCGACAAGGGTGTCCGGCTCCCTCGACAGTGACAACCGGCAGCGGGACGATGGTGACGATGCGACGCGCCGCGCGGACCAGGCTCATCGTCGTGCTCGTGCTTCTGGCGAGTGCGACGGCCGGGTGCGGCGTCACCCGCGGCGACGACAGTCGCGACCTGCTGATGATCATCCCCAACAGCCCGGGCGGCGGCTACGACCAGACCGGACGCGCGGCCGTCGCAGGTGATGGAGGACGCCGACATCACCGGCGGCTCGTTCACGGTCGACAACGTCGTCGGGGCCGGGGCGCCGGCGCGATGACCTCGCTGGTCGGGCGAGGCCGGCGACGAGCACACCATGATGACCGTCGGGCTCGGCGTCGTCGGGTCGACGTACTCCTTCGCGCAGCGAGTACACGCCTCCAGGACGCGACCCCGCTCGCGCAGCTGATGAGCGAGCCCGAGGGGGTGCTCGTGCCCGGCGACTCGCCGTTCCAGACCGATCGACGACCTGGTCGAGGCCTGGAAGGCGGATCCGGGCTCGACTCGCCGTCGGCGGCGGCTCGTCGCCCGGCGGGCCGGACCACCTGTTCCCGATGCAGCTGGCCGACGAGATCGGCATCGACCCCAACGACGTCAACTACGTCACCTACGACGGCGGCGGCCCGCTCACCAGCGCGCTGCTCGGCGAGAAGATCGACGTCGGCTTCTCCGGGCTCGCCGAGTTCGTCGGGCCAGGTCGAGTCGGGCGAGCTGCGGGTGCTCGCCGTGTCGGGCGAGGAGCGCTATCCCGACGGGCCGTTCGCGGACGTGCCGACGCTGACCGAGGCGGACATCGATCTGGTGTTCCTCAACTGGCGCGGCGTGCTGGCGCCGCCCGAGATCAGCGAGGAGCGCACGGACGAGCTGATCGGGTACCTCGAGGAGATGCACGACAGCCGAGGGCTGGCAGGAGCAGCTCGACGAGATACGGCTGGACCGACGACTTCAAGACCGGCGACGAGTTCGCGACCTTCATCGACGAGCAGGACGACCGCGTGTCGGGGACGCTCGAGGAGCTGGGGCTGCTGTGAGCGAGCCACGTCAGCGACGACCGCGACCCGACAGCCACCGGCGGTCGACAAGGCGCCAGTACGTCCTGGCGGCGGCCCTGCTCGCTGGTCGGGGTCTACACGATCATCGACGCGCGTGGGCTCAACGTCGGCTTCGGCGACCCGGTCGGGCCGCGGGTCTTCCCGTACCTCGATCGGCACCGGCATGGTCGTGCTCGCCGTGCTGCTCGCGGTCGCGACCGCGCGCGGCGACGTGGCCCAGGCCGAGGCGGGCGAGGACATCGACCTGACGACCCCGCCCGACTGGCTCACCGTCGGCAAGCTCGTCGGCATCCTGGTCCTCAACCTGCTGCTGGTGAACCTGCTCGGCTGGGCGATCACCGGGGCGCTCCTCTTCGCCGGCTCCGCCTGGGCGCTGGGCAGCCGCACCCTGCTGCGCGACCTGCTCGTCGGGGCGGTGCTCGTCGGTGGGCAGCTGGTACTTCTTCTACGTCGGCCTCGGCGTCCCGCTCACTCCCGGCATCCTGGACGGGATCCTCTGATGGACACCCTCGAACCTGCCTCCTGCCGACGGCTTCCAGAACGCGTTCACGCTCGAGAACCTCGCTGTACGCCGCGATCGGCGTGCTGCTCGGCACCTTCGTCGGCGTGCTGCCCGGCATCGGCCCGGCGATGGCGGTGGCGCTGCTGCTGCCGATCACCTACGGCCTCGACGTCGACCCAGTCGCTGATCATGTTCGCCGGCATCTACTACGGCGGCATGTACGGCGGCTCGACCACCTCGATCCTGCTCAACACCCCCGGCGAGTCCGCGTCGGTGATGACGGCGATCGAGGGCAACAAGATGGCCAAGCGCGGCCGTGCCGCGCAGGCGCTGGCCACCGCGGCGATCGGGTCGTTCATCGCCGGCACCATCGGCACGCTGCTGGTCGCGTTCTTCACGCCGACCCTCGCCGACCAGGCCGTCAAGATCGGTGCGCCGTCGTACTTCGCGATCATGCTGCTCGTCGCTGGTGCTGGTCACCAGCGTGCTCGGCGTCCTCGAAGCTGCGCGGCTTCATCGGCCTCTTCAT
Source organism: uncultured Actinomycetota bacterium (assembly GCA_963812345.1). GTDB lineage: Bacteria > Actinomycetota > Actinomycetes > Propionibacteriales > Nocardioidaceae > Nocardioides. Next base: position 21,334 of record CAWEVA010000018.1, on the reverse strand, counting down.
GGGCCTCACCATCGGGCTGGTCGGGCTGGACCTCTCCACCGGCGCAGGCGCGGCTCACCGGTGGCTCGCTCGAGCTCGCCGACGGCATCGGCATCGTGGTGGTCGCGGTCGGCGTCTTCGCGGTGGGCGAGGCGCTCTGGACCGCCGCCCACCTGCGCCGCGATGCCCGTCGACGTCATCCCGGTCGGCCGGCCGTTCATGGGGCGCGACGACTGGCGGCGGTCCTGGGGGCCGTGGCTGCGGGGCACCGCGCTCGGCTTCCCGTTCGGCGCGTGCCGGCCGGCGGCGCCGAGACGCCGACCTTCCTGTCCTACGTCACCGAGCGCAAGCTCGCCGGGCGCCGGGGCGACGCGGACGAGTTCGGCCAGGGCGCCATCGAGGGCGTGGCCGGCCCCGAGGCGGCCAACAACGCCAGCGCGGCCGGGATGTTCGTCCCGCTGCTGGCGCTCGGCCTGCCGGTGACCGCGACCGCCTCGATCCTGCTGGCGGCGCATGCACGTCGTACGGCATCGTGCCGGGACCCGACGCTGATGACCGACCAGCCCGACCTGGTCTGGACGCTGCTGGCGAGCCTGCTCATCGGCAACACCCTGCTGCTGGTGATCAACCTGCCGCTGGCGCCGCTGTGGGCCAAGCTGCTGCAGCATCCCGCGCCCGCAGCTGTACGCCGGCATCCTGTTCTTCGCCTCGCTCGGCGCCTACAGCGTCAACCAGGACCCGTTCGACCTGGCCCTGCTGCTGGTCTTCGGACTGCTCGGGCTTCGCCATCCGGCGGTTCGGCATCCCGGTCCTGCCGCTGATCCTCGGCGTGATCCTCGGGCCGCTGATGGAGGTCAAGCTGCGCGAGGCGCTCGACCTTTCCGGCGGCGACATCAGCGGCCTCTTCAACGAGCCGCTCGCGATCTTCGTGCTACGTGCTGATCGTCCTGGTCCTGGTCGCGCCGGTCGTCCTTCGCGCGGTTCCGCACCCCGGGCGAGGTCCTCGAGGAGAAGGAGGCGGTCCGATGACCGTCGTCGTCGGCTACATCCCGGACAAGTACGGCGAGGCCGCGCTCGACCGCGGGCATCGAGGAGGCTCAGCGCCGCGGCACCGGACTGGTCGTGGTCAACGCGACCAAGGGCGACGCCCTCGTCGACCGTCGCTACGTCGGCGAGGAGGGGCTGGCCGAGCTGGAGAGCCGACTCGCTGACCTCGACGTCGAGCACGAGGTGCGCCAGGCGATGGGCACCGACGTCGCGGACGAGATGCTGCGGGTGGTCGACGACACCCGGGCCCAGGTCATCGTCATCGGCATCCGCCACCGGAGCCCGGTGGGCAAGATGATCATGGGCAGCGTGGCGCAGCAGGTCCTGCTCGACGCCCCATGCCCCGTCCTCGCGGTGAAGCCGCCGGCGTAACGCCGCCCGGTCTCCTCAGATCCGCGCGAGCACGGCCGACAACGGCTCGGGCGCAATGTCCGTGCGGATCCGCAGTCCGACGAGCACTACCCTCACGAGGATGAGCCGAATCTTCACCGTCAGTTTCGCGTCGGTGTATCCCCACTACGTGACGAAAGTGGAGAAGAAGGGGCGCACGAAGGCCGAGCTGGATCAGGTGATCGAGTGGCTGACCGGTTTCGACGAGTCAGCATTGAGTGGTCACTTGGCCGCGGACACGACCTTCGAGGACTTCTTCGCCGAGGCACGGCTCAATCCGCAGGCGTCGTTGATCACCGGCGTGGTGTGTGGGGTGCGCGTCGAAGACGTCGACGACCCGTTGATGCAGAAGATTCGCTACCTGGACAAGCTGGTCGACGAACTTGCCAAGGGCAAGTCGATGGACAGGATCTTGCGGGCGTAACGGTCAGCGCGGCAGGCCGCTCGAGCGCCAGCCGCCGGGGCCGTGCGGGTGGGTCGACCGCACCTTGCGGTGGTGCGCCGACCACTCGGGCGTACGGCGGGCCGGCGGCTCCCCGCCCGAGCCGAGGGCGGCGAACACCGCGACCAGTGCCGCGATCTCCTCCGGGGTCGCGTCGGGGGAGACGATCTTCAGCAGGGGGGGACTGTCCGAACCCCCTTGGGTTCCGGTTCGCTGTCGGGCTTCTGGTTCGTGGGTGGGGTCATCGACACGTCACTTCTTTCCTCCTCCGCTTCGCTCCCCCGAAAAGAACTGACGGGTCGATGAGCCCGCCAAGAAGCAGGCATAGCCTGCGCTCGGGCGCGGGGCGCCCTCACAGCGGGATATTGCCATGCTTCTTCGCGGGCAGAACTTCGCGCTTGGAGCGGAGGAGTCGCAGCGCCCGGACCACCTCGACCCGCGTCTCGTGGGGGGAGATCACCGCGTCGACGTAGCCGCGCTCGGCGGCGATGTAGGGGTTGGCGAGGTGGTCTTCGTACTCCGTGATCAGCTCGGCCCGCTTCTCGTCGGGATCCTTCGCCTCGGCGAGCTCGGAGCGGTAGAGGATGTTCACCGCGCCCTGGGCGCCCATGACCGCGATCTGGGCGGTCGGCCAGGCCAGGTTGATGTCCGCCCCGAGGTGCTTGGAGCCCATCACGTCGTAGGCGCCGCCGTACGCCTTGCGGGTGATGACCGTGACCAGCGGGACCGTGGCCTCGGCGTAGGCGTAGATGAGCTTGGCGCCGCGGCGGATGATGCCGTTCCACTCCTGGTCGGTGCCCGGGAGGAACCCGGGCACGTCGACGAACGTGAGCACCGGGATGTTGAACGCGTCGCAGGTGCGCACGAAGCGGGCGGCCTTCTCGGACGCGTCGATGTCGAGCGTGCCGGCGAACTGCATCGGCTGGTTGGCGACCACGCCGACCGGTGAGCCCTCGACCCGGCCGAACCCGACGACGATGTTCGGCGCGAACAACGCCATCACCTCGAGGAAGTCCTCGTCGTCGACGACCGCGGTGATGACGTCGTGCATGTCGTAGGGCTGGTTCGGTGAGTCCGGGATGATCGTGTCGAGGGTGCGGTCGAGGTCGGAGAACTCCAGGTCCGCCTCTTCGTCGTACGACGGCGCCTCGTCGAGGTTGTTCTGGGGGAGGAACGAGAGCAGCGTCTTGACGTACTCGATCGCGTCGTCCTCGTCGTGCCCCATGTAGTGGGCGTTGCCGGACTTCGTGTTGTGGGTCCGGGCGCCGCCCAGCTCCTCCATCGTCACGTCCTCGCCGGTGACGGTCTTGATCACGTCGGGACCGGTGATGAACATGTTGGAGCTGCCGTCGACCATCACCGTGAAGTCGGTGACGGCGGGGGAGTAGACGTGCCCGCCGGCGCAGGAGCCCATGATCATCGAGATCTGCGGGATCACGCCGCTGGCGTGGACGTTGCGGCGGAAGATCTCGCCGTAGAGCCCCAGCGAGACGACGCCCTCCTGGATCCGGGCCCCGGCGCCCTCGTTGATGCCGATGATCGGGCAGCCGGTCTTGATGGCGAGGTCCATCACCTTGGTGATCTTCTCGCCGTAGACCTCGCCCAGGGAGCCGCCGAACACGGTGAAGTCCTGGGAGAACACGCACACCTGGCGGCCGTCGATGGCGCCGTAGCCGGTGATCACGCCGTCGCCGTAGGGGCGCTTCTTCGCCAGTCCGAACGCCGTCGAGCGGTGCCGGGCGAGCTCGTCGAGCTCGACGAAGGAGCCCTCGTCGAAGAGCAGCTCGATCCGCTCCCGTGCGGTCTTGCGGCCCTTGGCGTGCTGCTTCTCGACGGCCTTGGCCGAGCCGGCGTGGACCGCCTCGTCGAGCCGGCGGTCGAGGTCCTCGAGCTTGCCCGCGGTGGTGTGGATGTCGATGTCGTCGGGAACGTCGGTGCCCACGACCGGCTCCGCCGCGCTGGAATCTGCTGGACTCAACTGGCCTCCTCGTTGCCTCGTCGGCCAATCTAGTGCCCGTGACGGCCACAGCCGACCCCCGCCCGCCTCTCGACCCCGAGCGCCTCGCCGCGCTGGTCACTGCCTGGGCCGCGGCCTGCGCGTGGAGATCCTCGACGCCGCCCCGTCCACCAACGCGGTCGTCGCCGACCGCGCACGTGAGGGGGCGCCGCACGGACTGGTGGTGGTGGCCGAGCACCAGACCGCCGGCCGCGGCCGCCTGGACCGGTCGTGGGAGACCCCCGCCCGGGCGGCGCTGACCTTCTCCGTGCTCCTGCGGCCGCGGGTGCCGGCCGCGGAGTGGCCCTGGCTCCCGCTCCTGGCCGGCCACGCGCTGGCCACCGCGCTGCGGGAGGCCGAGGTGCCGGCCGGGCTGAAGTGGCCGAACGACGTGCTGGTCGGCGAGCTCAAGGTCGCCGGCATCCTGCTGGAGCGGGTCGACACCCGCGACGGTCCCGCCGCCGTCCTCGGCATCGGCCTCAACGTCAGCACCACCGAGGCCGAGCTGCCGGTCGACACCGCGACGTCCGTCGCGCTGGCCACCGGCTCGGCCCCGGACCGGACCGAGCTGCTGACGCGGGTCCTCGGTCGCCTCGTCGACGAGTACGACGCGTGGCAGGCCGCCGAGGGTCCCGGGCGCACCGCGGCCCTCCGGGCGGCGTACACCGAGGCGTGCGTGACGATCGGTCGCGAGGTGCGGGTGGAGCTGCCCGGCGGAGAGGTCCGCACCGGGACGGCGCGGGGCATCGACGCCGGGGGCCGGCTGGTCGTGGACGACTTCGCCGTCGGGGCCGGCGACGTGGTCCATGTCCGTCGGGTCGGATGACCCGATCAGTGCCATGATCGTGCCGTGGCCTTCTCAGAAAAGCTGCTCAACCCGGGCGAACACGTCGTCGTGTCGACCCGCACCCACCCCAAGGTGCTGTTGCTGCCGGTCCTGATCCTGGTGCTGACCCTGGGGGTCGCGGCGTTCGCGCAGCGGACCGGGAGCGGTGGTGCGGCCGATGTGATGCACATCGGGGTCTGGGTCGTCGCCGCGTTCGTGATCGTCTTCTGGGTGGTCCGGCCGCTCGTGGCGTGGGCGACGACGACGTACACGTTCACCAACCGCCGGTTCATCAAGCGGTCCGGGCTGATCAGCAAGGAGGGACGCACCATCCCGATGAACCGGATCAGCGGCATCGACTTCGAGATCGGCGTCATCGACCGGATCTTCGGCTGCGGCACCCTCGTGGTCTCCGACGCCAGCGAGCAGGGGCGGGTCGAGCTCGAGGACGTCCCCCGCGTCGAGGAGGTGCAGCTCCAGGTGGCCGAGGAGCTCCACCGGCTGTCGGGGCACCGCAGCGACGATGGAACCTGAGGCCGAGACCGCGCGGGATCGGCTCGAGCGGGCGATCCTGGGCGAGGAGCGGGTGTTCAACGCCCTCGAGGTGGCCGACGAGACCGGGGTGACCGTCGACCAGCTGCGGCGGCTCTGGCGAGCCCTGGGCTTCCCCGAGCACGGCCTGGAGGTCGCCTTCACCAAGGCGGACGCGGAGGCGGTCTCAGCGGCTCAACGGCATCGTGGAGACCGGCGTCATCGACTTCGACACGGCGGTCAACCTCACCCGCGCGGTGGGCCAGACGATGGCCCGGCTCTCCGACTGGGAGGTCGGGACCCTGGCGCACCGGGTCGAGGAGCTCGAGTCGGGTGACGAGGCCACCGGCAGCCGGAGCGGGTCCGCCCTGCGGATGCTGCACGAGATCAACCCTGCGTTCGAGAGCCTCCTCATCTACGTCTGGCGGCGGCACCTCGCCGCGGCGGTGGCCCGGGTCGAGGAGCTCGGAGCCAACGAGGAGGACCTGCACACCGCCCACGTCACGATCGGCTTCGTCGACATCGTCGGCTTCACGGCCCTGTCCAACCAGGTCGGGCAGGCCCGGATCGGTGACATCGTGGAGCTGTTCGAGTCCCGGTGCGCCGACGTGGTGGCCGCGAAGCGCGGTCGGGTGATCAAGAGCATCGGCGACTCGGTGCTGTTCGTGAACGACGACCCGATCCGCGCCTACGACACCGCCGAGGGCATCATCAACGTGGTCGGCCGGGACCCGCGGATGCCCGACGTCAGGGTCGGGCTGGCCAGTGGGTCGGTCGTGATGCGCCTCGGCGACGTGTTCGGCCCGCCGGTCAACATGGCGGCCCGGATGACCGCCGTAGCCCGCCGCAACCGGATCATCGTCGACGCGGAGACGGCCGAGCTGCTTCCGGTCGACCAGTTCGAGACGCGGCTGCTCCCGGCGCGTCCGGTCCGGGGGTTCGGGCTGGTCGAGCCGGTCGCCGTACGCCGGCACTAGGGCCTGATCGCCCGTCGCACCAAGTCCAACGTTTGTGCAAGGTTCCGGGATTTTACGTATCGGTGATGCCCGGATTCCTACCGTTGGAAGATGATCAAGGTGCAGGACGTCGAGCTCGACCCGGAGACGCGCAGGGCGTGGCGCGCCGGCCGGGAGATCGTCCTGTCGCGCAAGGAGTTCGACCTCGTCGAGGCGTTGATGGCTCACGCGGGCGACATCGTGACCCGCGACGAGCTGATGCGGAACCGTCTGGCACACCAACTTCTGGACGTCCTCGAAGACGATCGACGTCCACCTGGGCTGGGTCCGCCGCAAGCTGGGTGACGACACCCGGAGACCCACCCTGATCACCACGATCCGGGGCAAGGGACTGCGCTTCGAGACCAACGGACGCAGCCACTAGCCTTTCCGTGTGACCGCGCCCGCACCGACCCTCGCCGTGATCGGCGGCGGGCAGCTGGCCCGGATGATGGCGCAGCCCGCGATCGCGCTGGGACTGCCGCTGCGGTTGCTGGCCGAGGGCGAGGGCGTCTCCGCGGCGCAGGTCATCCCGGACCACCTCGTGGGCGACTACCGCGACCTCGACACCCTGGTGAAGGCGACCGACGGCTGCGCCGTGGTCACCTTCGACCACGAGCACGTCCCCACCGGGCACCTGCACGCGCTCGCTGAGTCGGGCCTCGCCGTGCGTCCCGGGCCGGAGGCACTGGTGCACGCCCAGGACAAGGCGGTGATGCGGTCCCGACTCGCGGAGCTGGACGTGCCCTGCCCGCGAAACGCCCTCGTCGGCTCGGTGGCCGACGTCGAGTCATTCGGGTTCCCGTGCGTGCTCAAGCGCACCCGGGGCGGCTACGACGGCAAGGGCGTGTGGGTCGTACGGACCGCCGGGGAGTGCGAGGAGCCGCTGCGGGCCGCGGCGGCCTCAGGTGTCCAGCTCCTCGCCGAGGAGCTGGTGGACTTCCGTCGCGAGCTGTCCGCCCTCGTGGCCAGGTCGCCGAGCGGCCAGGCCGCGGCGTACCCCATCGTGGAGTCCACGCAGCGCGACGGCATCTGCCACGAGGTGGTCGCCCCGGCCCCCGGGCTGGACCCCGACCTGGCGAGCCGGGCACAGGAGCTTGCGCTGCGCATCGCCGGCGCCCTCGACGTCACCGGTGTCCTCGCCGTCGAGCTCTTCGAGACCACGGATGGTCGCGTGCTGGTCAACGAGCTGGCGATGCGGCCCCACAACACCGGCCACTGGAGCCAGGACGGCGCCGTCACCTCCCAGTTCGAGAACCACCTCCGGGCCGTGATGGACCTGCCGCTCGGCTCGCCCGCGGCCAGGGCGCCGTGGACGGTGATGGTCAACATCCTGGGCGGGCCGACGCAGACCGGCCGGCTGTACGACGGGTACCCGCACGCGCTGGCGCGTGACCCGTTCCTGCGGGTGCACCTGTATGGCAAGGAGCTGCGCCCCGGGCGCAAGGTGGGGCACGTCAACGCCTACGGCGACGACCTCGAGGACTGCCTGGAGCGTGCACGGCACGCCGCGGCGTGGTTCCGTGGTGACCTCGGAGATGAGAGTGAGTAGACATGGCTGACCCGCAGGCCCGCGTCGGGATCGTGATGGGCTCCGACTCCGACTGGCCGGTGATGAAGGACGCGGGGGAGGCCCTGGCCGAGTTCGACATCGCGCACGAGGCCGACGTCGTCTCCGCGCACCGGATGCCCGAGCAGATGCTGGACTACGGCCGGCAGGCCGCCGGCCGCGGGCTGCAGGTGATCATCGCCGGCGCCGGGGGCGCGGCCCACCTGCCGGGCATGCTGGCCTCGGTCACGCCGCTGCCCGTGATCGGCGTACCGGTTCCGCTGAAGTACCTCGACGGCATGGACTCGCTGCTCTCGATCGTGCAGATGCCGGCCGGTGTCCCCGTGGCCACCGTCGCGGTCGGCAACGCCCGCAACGCCGGGCTGCTCGCCGTACGGATCCTCGCCGCGACCGACCCGGCCCTGCAGGAGCGGATGACCGAGTTCCAGGCCGAGCTGCGGCGCAAGGCCGAGGAGAAGGGCAAGGCCGTGCGCGGCGCCTCCAGCGGAAGGGCAGGATCGGATTCTGACCGGAGCGAGCCCGGCCCCGGCGAGCCGGAGGGAGCGGGGTGTGAACGAAGCAGCTGGCCGCGGACCGTCTGATCGGCCTCGACGTGGCCCGCTGCCTGGCCCTGCTCGGCATGGTCGCCACCCACGTGTTCATCGCCCGCGGTCCCGACGGCGACCTGGCGCTGCCGCAGGCGATCGCCGGCGGGCGCGCCGCGGCACTCTTCGCCGTGCTCGCGGGAGTCTCGCTGGCCCTCATCACAGGCCGCCGCGAGCCGGTCAAGGGCAGGGAGCGGGCGGCCAGGTCGCTGGGAATCGCGGTCCGCGCCCTGCTGATCGCGCTGGTGGGGCTCTACCTGGGCGTGCTGGGCTCGGGACTGGCGATCATCCTCACCTACTACGGCCTGCTGTTCGTGCTCGGACTGCCGTTCGTCGGCCTCCGGGCCCCGGCGCTGTTCGGGCTGGCCGGCGCCTGGATCGTGGTCGCACCGGTGGTCTCACAGGTCGTCCGGCCCGAGCTCCCGCCACGAGGCTTCGAGAGCCCGACCTTCGGCCAGCTCGCCGATCCGGGCCAGCTGCTGAGCGAGCTCCTGTTCACCGGCTACTACCCGGTCGTGCCGTGGCTGGCCTACCTGCTCGCCGGTATGGCGCTCGGGCGCCTCGACCTGGCGAGCCGCGCCGTGCAGTGGTGGATCACCGGCACCGGGGCGGCGTTGGCGCTCGTCTCCTTCGTGGTGTCGCGAGTCCTGACCGGACCCGTGGGGATCGCCGGGGACCTGGCGGGCTCCCCGGGGGCGCCCGCCGCCACCGGGCCCGACCTGCTCCAGGAGATTGCCGGCGGGATGTTCGGGACCACGCCGACCGGCGGGCCCTGGGAGTGGCTGCTGGTCGTCGCCCCGCACAGCGCGACGCCGTTCGACCTCGCCCACACGATCGGGACGTCGTACCTCGTCATCGGCGCCTCGCTGCTCCTCGTCGGACTCGTGTCGACCAGCCGACGCCGGACGGTGGCGATCGCCTTCGGGGCCGGGACGATGACGCTGTCGCTGTACACGCTGCACGTCGTGATGCGGACGCCGGCGGTGCTGCCCGAGGAGACCCCGTCGTCGTTCCCGCTGCACGTGGTCGCGCTGCTCACGATCGGTGGCCTCTACGTCTACGGCCGGCGGCGCGGGCCGCTGGAGTGGATGGTCGCCTCGGCCTCCGCGCGCGCGGCCGAGCAGGTACGCCGCCCGGAGTGACGGGCCGGGCGAGCTCAATCAACGTTGAGTGAGCGCCCTCAGCCTTCCTCCGACAGCTCCTCGGCCGTGGGGATCGGCCCACCCCCGTCGGGGATCCACCGCCCGGAGTCGCGCCACCGCACCGCCGCGTGGAATCCGTGCGTCTCCGCGAACTCCTGGAACCAGCGGCCCTCGGGTGAGTGGCGGGTGATGCCGTCGAAGAGCGTGGCCAGGACCTGGGTGCCCTGCAGCCCCATGTTGTCGAACGCCTGGTTGATCATCAGCTTCTGCATCGCCAGCTGGTTGATCGGCACACCGGCGATCCGGTCGGCCAGGCGCTCCACGGCCTCGTTCAGCTCGGAGGGGGCCACGGACTCGACGACCAGTCCCCAGTCGGCGGCAGTCGCACCGTCGATGGTGTCGCCGGTCAGCAGCATCCGCTTCGCCCGCTCGGCCCCGAGGCGGTAGACCCACATGGCCGTGGTCGGGCATCCCCACACCCGGGCGGGCATGTAGCCGATGCGTGCGTCGTCGGCCATCACCACGAGGTCGCAGGACAGGGCGATGTCGCTGCCGCCTGCCACCGCATGCCCGTGCACCTTGGCGATGGTCGGCTTGAGCGACCGCCACAGGGTGAAGAAGCCGTCGGTGTTGCCCTTCATCAGCTGGTAGTCCCTGATCGGGTCCCACACCGGCGGCTGGAAGTGGTCTCCTTGCTCGGCGTACTGCTTGAGGTCGTAGCCGGCACAGAACGCATCCCCGGCACCCTGCAGCACGATGACGTGCACGTCGCGGTCGTCGTCCGCGGCGGCGACCGCGGCCGGGAGCTCGGTGGCCATCGCCGCGTTGATCGCGTTGAGACGCTCGGGCCGGTTCAGGGTGATGTAGGCCTTGCGGTCGCGGGTCTCGTAGGTGAGGGCCTCGAAGGTCATGGGTCTGCTTACTCCTCGCGCACCCGACCGCGCAACGACTTGGTCTCGCCGCGCTGACGCTTGGCGTCGAGTCGGCGCTGGCGGGCCCTGCGGGAGGGCTTGGTCGGGCGCCGCGGCGGGGGAGGCGGGGCCAGGGCGGTCCGCAGCAGGTCGGCGAGGCGCTCGCGTGCCGCCACCCGGTTGCGGTGCTGGGACCGGTGCTCCGAGGCGTCGACGACGAGCTTCCCGTCGACCAGCCGCGGCCCGAGGTTCGCGAGCGCTCGGGTGCGCTGGGTCTGCGAGAGGGCAGTCGATCCGGCGACGTCGTACTCGAGCTCGACCCGGCTGTCGGCGGTGTTGACCGACTGTCCGCCCGGGCCCGAGGAGCGCGAGAACCGCTCCACGAGCTCGGCGGCCGGGATCACCAGCCCGGACGGGAGGCCCGGTCCGGGGCTGACCTCGAGCTCACGACCGGGGGTGGTCACGGACGGCGTCGCCCCCACTCGATGGCGGGGCAGGTGTCCATCACCATCGGCACCCCGGCCTCGGTCGTCCGCCGGAACGCGTCGTGGTCGATCACGCCGAGCTGGAACCAGACGCCCCGGGCGCCGACCGCGACCGCCTGGTCGGCGAACTCCCCGGCCGCCTCGGAGCGCCGGAACACGTCCACGACGTCGACCGGGAAGGGCACGTCGGCGAGCGTCGCGTAGCCGGTCTCGCCCAGGACGGTCGGCGCCTCGGGGTGGATCGGCACGATCCGCTTGCCCCGGTCCTGCAGCATCTGGGCGATCCGGTACGCCGTCCGGTCCGGGTTGCCGGACAGCCCGACCACCGCCCACGTCTCGCAGTCATCGAGCAGGAACCGGATGTTCTCCGGGTCGAGCCACGTGGGCAGGGCCACGTCCTCTGCGCTGGAAGCCATGTCGCAAGTCAACCAGCCCGACGGAACCCAACGGCTCCCACTCGCGTCGGAGTGGCATGAGCACCCACCCGCGCCTCGCTCTCGCGGGCCTGGTCCTGCTCTCGTCGGTGCTCGCCGGTTGTGGGGAGGTCTCCGTCCAGGGGACCGGCGAGCCCACGGACGACCTCGCCGGTGAGTACGTCGGGGACGGCCCGGTCAGGATCTTCCCCGAGGGCTCCTCCCCGATCCGGCTCACCCTGCGCGACGGCGAGATCTCGTTCACCGCCTCCTGCAACCACTTCTCCGGGCAGGCGACCTGGGACGACGGCGTCCTGCGGACCAGCACGCTGGGCGGAACGGAAATGGGCTGCCCCGGGACGCGGCAGGCACAGGACCAATGGATGGTCGACTTCTTCGGATCGTCGCCGGAGCTCGAGCTGGACGGGACCGACCTCGGGATTCGGTCGGGCAAGGACCGTGTGTGGTTCGTGCCCGCCGACGAGGTCGTGTCGGGCGAGCCGGGAGACGCCGACGACCTGGTCGGGACCCGCTGGCGGCTCACCGGCATCGGCGAGCGCGACGGTGACTCCGTCGGCATGATGGTCATCCCCGACGACGTCACCGCCACGATCCGCTTCGAGAACGATGAGTTCACCGTCCACGCCGGCTGCAACACCGGTGGCGGTCCTGCGGTCGTCGAGGGCGACGCCATTCGCTTCGGGGAGTTCCCGGTCACGCTGCTGCCCTGCAGGGGATCAGCCGCTGAGGTCGAGCGTGGCGTGCTGCGGGTGCTCGCCGGCATGGTCGCCTGGTCGATCTCGGGCGATGAGCTCCGGCTGGGTCACCCGTGACGGAGGGCACGAGCTGGTGTTCCACCGCTGACGGCCCGGACAGCCGACCGAAGGCCCGGAAGTACGATCCGGGCATGAGCAACTTCCCCCTCTTCGCCCTGTCCGAGGAGCACCAGGCCATCCGTGAGGCCGTGCGCTCGGTCTGCGACGCCAAGGTGGCGCCGTACGCCGCCGACGTCGACGAGAACGCCCGCTACCCCCGCGAGGCGGCGGAGGCGCTCCAGTCGGCCGACTTCCACGCGCCCCACGTCCCCGAGGAGTACGGCGGCGCCGGGGCCGACGCGCTCGCGACGGTGCTGGTCATCGAGGAGGTCGCCCGCGCCTGCATGTCCAGCAGCCTGATCCCGGCTGTGAACAAGCTCGGCTCGCTGCCCGTGATGCTCGCCGGCTCCGAGGAGCTCAAGAAGAACTACCTCGGCAAGCTCGCCAGAGGCGAGGGCGGCTTCTCCTACTGCCTGTCCGAGCCCGAGGCGGGCTCCGACGCGGCCGCGATGAAGACCAAGGCCGTCCGCGACGGCGACGACTGGGTGCTCAACGGGGTCAAGCGGTGGATCACCAACGCCGGGGAGAGCGAGTTCTACACCGTGATGGCGGTGACCGACCCCGAGAAGCGCAGCCGCGGCATCTCGGCGTTCGTCATCGAGAAGTCCGACGAGGGCGTCTCGTTCGGCGCGCCCGAGAAGAAGCTCGGGATCAAGGGCAGCCCGACGCGGGAGGTCTACCTCGACAACGTCCGCGTCCCCGCCGACCGGATGATCGGGGAGGAGGGCACCGGCTTCGAGATCGCGATGCGGACGCTCGACCACACCCGCGTCACCATCGCCGCGCAGGCAGTCGGCGTGGCGCAGGGGGCTCTCGACCACGCGCTGGGCTACGCCAAGGAGCGGCAGCAGTTCGGCAAGGCGATCGCCGACTTCCAGGGGCTCCAGTTCCTGCTCGCCGACATGGGCATGAAGGTCGAGGCCGCGCGGCAGATGACCTACGCCGCTGCCGGTCGCTCCGAGCGCAACGACAAGGACCTCACCTTCTTCGGCGCGGCCGCGAAGTGCTTCGCCTCCGACGTGGCCATGGAGGTCACCACCGATGCGGTGCAGGTGCTCGGGGGCTACGGCTACACCCGCGAGTACCCCGTCGAGCGGATGATGCGCGACGCCAAGATCACCCAGATCTACGAGGGCACCAACCAGGTGCAGCGGATCGTGATCGCGCGCCAGCTGCTCGGGGGGATCCAGAGCGAGCTCTGACCTGCCGCGACCTAGGTCACCCCACGACCGAGTCGCATCAGCACCCAGCCGATCATCGCCAGCACGATCCCGAGGACTGTCACGAGCGTGGCCACGCCGAAGGCCATGACCGAGGTGAACAGGCTTGCCTGGAGGAAGGACGCATCCATCACCGTGGCGCGGTTGGGGTCATCCTGAGGCAGCTCCGCGATAGGTCTTGCCCCCGCCGATCTCCTCGGCGTGCTTGCCGATCGTCATGGCCTGGGAGTACGCCGAGATCGGACCGTCGACGTCATCGCCGGCGAGCAGGTCCGCATCCTCGGAGACAGTGATGTTCTGGTCGGCGAGCGTCTGCTGGGCCACGACGTAGGTCACCACGCCGGCGACGGCCATGATCGCGCCGATGACGATCACGATCACACCGATCCTGCGCGCGCCCTTGTCCGAACGTGTCGGCTGCGTCTGGCTGGGGCTGCTCTGGATGTCGGACATGGCTGCGCCACCTCTCGTAGTGTGACTCGTCAGGTGGCGCTGGGGCCGTCGCTGGCGCGGAGACCCTGGCACGTCGACGAGTCCTGGAACGCGCTCTCGAGCTCGTCGGCGCCGTCGAGCTGGCGGATGTTCTCGACGGCCGTCACCGCGTCGGTGACCATCGTGGAGATAGCTCCGGACACGGTCGACACCTGCGCCAACAGCTCCTGCAGGTTGGCCGAGGGCTGGTTCAGGGTGCGGGTCACGACGTCTGCCTGCTGCTGCAGCTGGTCGGACAGGGTGGACAGCTGCTCCTGGGCCGCTTCTCCGGCTTCGGTGTCCGGGGGACCGATGTCCTTCAGGTCGGTGACGAACGTGCTGGTGGCGGTGGAGACGTTCTCCAAGGCGTCCTTGACCTCGTTGGCGCTCAGGTTGGCCGGATTGCTCAGCGTGGTCTTCGCGTCCTCGACCGCACCCTTCCAGTCCGACACGGTCGAGCAGACGTCATCGGCCCATGCCTCGGCCGCGGTCTGCTGGTCGCCGTCCGAACCACCGCAGCCGGTGGCGAGGGCGAGGACGGCCACCAGGCCGAGCTGGGCCAGGTGTCGACGGCCCCCGTGGACCTGGTGACGCGCGGTGCTGGTCATGTCGGACACCTCCGGAGCGATCGGCTCGGCCCACTCCAATCACGGTAGCGCGGCGGGGTGAAGGCGGTGTGTGCCCGAACATCGGGCCGCGGTCGCGCTGACCGCGGCCCGATGACCGAATGTGTTGCGGGAGGGCTACCTGCCCGCGGTCGCCTGCTTGAAGGACGCGGCCGGCTTGAAGCCGGGGACCCTGGTCGCAGCGATCTGGATGGTCTCGCCGGTCTGCGGGTTGCGGCCTTCGCGGGCGCTCCGGTCGCGGGACTCGAACGTGCCCAGGCCCGGGATCAGGATCTTCTGGCCGGACGCGACGGTCCCGGTGATGGTGTCGACGACGGCGGAGAGGACGCGGTCAGCGTCGGCCTTGGACACCCCGGAGGCGTCGGCGATGGACTGGACGATCTGGTCCTTCTTCATCGTGCTCCTTGACGACGTGCTTCGACCGGCTCTCGCGCGGCCCGGATTGCCTGCCTCTGTGTTGCCGGCAGGTTTTGGCAGGCTACGTCGTCGGTCCCGAAAACACTACGACCGGGCCCCGTTCGGGACCTGGGGCCGGAGCCTCACACGAGGTGCTCGAGGCGGTGCCGGGCCCCGGTGGCGGTCTCGATCAGCGCTGCCCTGGTCACCGGAGCGGTCAGCGGCAGCACGTCGTACACGATCCGGGCGACGGCCGGAAGGTCCGTGGTGTGCAGCCTCGGGGCCAGGGTCAGGTGGGGCACCCACACGCCCGGCCGGTAGTGGCGGTGCAGCTCGGCGCCGGTGCCCAGCGCGGCCTCGACCACCGCCTCCTGGCGGGTCACCAGGTCCGCCGACGCTGCCGGCGCCAGCCAGCAGCGGCTGCGGCGGAACGCGCCCAACGCGTCGAGATGGAGCACGCCGGGCCCGGCGACCGGAAGCCCGGCCAGGGCCCGCTGGACGTCGGGGATGCAGTAGGTGCGAAGCGCGGCCAGCGTCAGGTGCGGGACGTGCCGGCCGTGGGTGTGCGTCGCCAGGCTGGGTACGCCGGCCTCCTCGAGCCGGCGCCACAGCTGACGGATCGCGGCGTCGGCCGGGTCGTCGATCAGCAGGCACACCGCCAGGCTCATCGCGAGGTCCGCCGCTGCCAGGCGGGGCTACGACTCGTCTGGCGGCCGGCGCTCGGCGTTCTGGATCACTTCGCGGGCGACCTCGGTGAGCTTCATGTTCATGTCGTTGGAGGCCTTGCGGAGCACCTCGAACGCCTCGTCCGAGCCGATGTGGTGCGCCGCCATCAGCAGTCCGATCGCCTTGCCCACCTCGCGGTTGCTCTCCAGGCCGCGGCGCAACGAGTCGGCCCGATCCCGGTTGGCCACCGACATCAGCGCGACCGAGGCAAAGGCAGAGAGCACGGCGCCCTCGTCGCCCCCCTTCTCGAACGCGCCCGGGGTGTCGGAGAACAGGTTCAGGGCGCCGACCTTCTTGCCCTCGATCACGAGCCGGTAGCCGGCCATCCCTCGCACCGGGGTCTCGGCGATGACCCGCTCGGCCAGCCGCGGCCAGGTGCTGTGCTGGCGTGATGTCCGGGTCGATCTGGCCGGCCTCCTCTTCGATCGCGTCCACGCAGGGCCCCTCGCCCAGCTCGCGCTCGAGCGCGTCGATGTGGCGTGCCACCTCGTCGCTGGCCGCGGCCGTCTCGTAGCCGTCGCGACGCGCGAGCATCAGGCTCGCGTGGTCGCAGCCCGAGACGATCCGGGGAGCCGTGTACACCAGGTGCTGGTAGACCTCGTCGAAGGTCGACCCGATGTAGATCAACCGCGCCAGCGCCTGGAAGACGTGGTAGGGATCGTTGTTGTCCGGTTCGTTCACGGCGACATCCTGACACGCAGCACGCAGCGGCGGGTCAGGTCAGCAGATTCACCAGCGCCTGTCGAACGCGGGCTTTCCTGTTTGTGGCGTGTGCGGATCGGGTACGCCACCCGGGACGTCGAGGAAGGAGCCGAGATGCCCCAGCAGGCCTGGAGCAAGAAGCGCGAGCGCCAGTACGACCACATCAAGGAGGGCCTCGAGGATCGCGGCCGGAGCGAGGACGTGGCCGAGGAGATCGCCGCCCGGACGGTCAACAAGGAGCGGGCGCGGCACGGTGAGGCCGAGGAGAGCAGCCGCACGTCGACCGAGGACATCTCCTCCTCGCGCCGCGGCGGCCTGCGGTCCCACTCCGGATCGGGTGGCCGGACCCGGGACCAGCTCTACAACGAGGCGAAGCAGAAGAACATCAAGGGCCGGTCGAAGATGACCAAGGCCGAGCTCGAGAAGGCGGTCGGTCGCTAGCCTTCCCGGATGACCCCCGAGGAGACGGCCCGCCGCAGCGGGGAGGTCATGTGGGCAGGGGACCGCACCAGCCAGTCCCTCGGCATGGTCCTCGACGAGGTGGGGCCCGGGCAGGCCACGGTCCGGATGACCCTGCGCGAGGACATGGTGAACGGCCACGACATCGGCCACGGCGGCCTCACCTTCACCGTGGCCGACTCCGCGTTCGCGTTCGCCTGCAACTCCTACAACCGGCGCACGGTCGCCGCCGGCGCCGAGATCAGGTTCCTGGCGCCGACCCGGCGGGGCGACGTACTCGTCGCGACCGCGACCGAGCGCGAGCGTGAGGGCCGCGACGGCGTGTACGACGTCACCGTCACCGTCGGCGAGACCGTCGTCGCCACGTTCGTCGGCCGCTCGAAGGAGATCGGCGGCTCGTTCTGGGACGCTGGCTGACGTGCCCGGCGAGATCCCGACCCCCACCCGCGCCGAGCTCGAGGCCCTCCAGCTCGACCGGCTGCGCGAGACCCTGACCCGCGCCCACGAACACGTCCCGCACTACCGCCGGGCCTTCACCGATGCGGGCGTGACGCCGGACGACCTGCACACGCTCGCCGACCTGGCCCGGTTCCCGTTCACCGCCAAGGCCGACCTGCGGGCGAACTACCCGTTCGGCATGTTCGCGGTCCCGCGCGAGGACGTGGCGCGGGTGCACGCCAGCAGCGGGACCACCGGCCGGCCCACCGTCGTCGGCTACACGCAGGCCGACCTCGACACCTGGGCCGACGTGATGGCCCGCTCGATCCGGGCCGCCGGCGGCGTGCCCGGCGACATCGTGCACGTCGCCTACGGCTACGGGCTCTTCACCGGCGGGCTCGGCGCGCACTACGGCGCCGAGCGGCTCGGCTGCACGGTCGTGCCCATCAGCGGCGGGATGACCGAGCGCCAGGTGCAGCTCATCGTCGACTTCCGGCCACGCATCATCATGGTCACGCCGTCGTACTTCCTGGCCATCCTCGACGAGATGGAGGCCCAAGGAGTCGACCCCCGCTCGACCAGCCTCGAGATCGGGATCTTCGGCGCCGAGCCGTGGACCGACGAGATGCGGCGGGTGGTGCAGGAGCGCTCGGGCATCCGCGCCGTCGACATCTACGGCCTGTCGGAGGTGATGGGGCCGGGCGTCTCGCAGGAGGCCGGCGAGACCCAGGACGGGCTGCACGTCTGGGAGGACCACTTCCTGCCCGAGATCATCGACCCGGTGACGCACGAGGTGCTGCCGGACGGCGAGGAGGGCGAGCTCGTCTTCACCTCGCTCACCAAGCAGGCGATGCCCGTCGTCCGCTACCGCACCCGCGACCTGACCCGCCTGCTGCCCGGTACGGCGTACCCCGCGTTCCGCCGGATGGGCAAGGTCACCGGCCGCACCGACGACATGATGATCGTCCGTGGTGTGAACGTGTTCCCCAGCCAGGTCGAGGAGCAGATCCTCGCCGTCGAGGGCCTCGCTCCGCACTACCTGTGCGTACTGACCCGGCCGGGCAACCTCGACGAGCTCACCGTCCGGGTCGAGGCCGCCTCCGACCCGTACGACGAGGGCCTGGGCGCGGCGCTCGCCGAGCGGATCAAGAACCGGATCGGGGTGACCGCGCGGGTCGAGGTGCTCGCCCCGCACGCCCTCGAGCGGTCGCTGGGCAAGGCGAAGCGGATCAGCGACGAGCGGTGAGACCGCTCAGGACGGGAAGACGTCGGGCAGCTCCGACGCCCGGCCGGTGAACTGCGGCTCCCGCTTCTCGCGGAAGGCCGCCACGCCCTCCTTGCCGTCGCCGATCGAGGTGTAGTACATCGCCAGCGAGTCCGACAGGTGCGCCTCCAGCGGCTCCGGCGCCGCGCTGTTGCGGTAGACCAGCTGCTTCGCCAGGGCGAGCGCGACCGGTGAGCGGCCGACGACGAACGACCGGGCCAGGTCGTGGGCCGCCGGGAGCAGGTCGTCGGGTTCGTGGACCGAGCGCACCAGCCGGCCGGCCAGGGCCTCGTCGGCGGTGAGGATGTCGGCGGAGTAGATCCACTCCAGGGCCTGCTGCACGCCGACGATCCGGGGGAGGAACCACGTCGAGCAGGCCTCGGGAACGATGCCGAGCCGGCCGAAGACGAACCCGATCCGGGCCCTGGTCGAGGCCAGCCGCAGGTCCATGGCCAGGGTCATGGTGGCGCCGATGCCGACGGCCGGGCCGTTGATCGCCGCGATCACCGGTTTGGGGCAGGCGTGGATCGCCAGCGTCACCCGGCCGCCGGTGTCGCGCACCCCGTCGTGGTACGGCGCCTCGGTGAGGTGGTCCCGTAGCTCGGCCGGCGTGGGGCGGACCGACTCGTCCAGCCCGAAGACGTTGCCCGAGGCCGAGAGGTCCATCCCGGCGCAGAAGGCGCGGCCGGCGCCGGTGACCACGATCGCCCGCACCGAGTCGTCGTCGGCGGCGCCGAGGAAGGCCTGCTCGAGCTCCCGGGCCATCGTGACGTCGAAGGCGTTCAGCGCCTCGGGCCGATCCAGGGTGAGGGTCGCGATCCCGTCGTCGTCGACCGACCAGGACAGCGTCTCCCAGTCATCGATGGACAGGGCCGTCACCGGGCCAGCCCGGTCGGCGTGCACAGTCGCTTGCCGATCCCGTCGGTGTCGTCGTCGATGATGTGCTGGAAGAGCTGCTCGGACCGCTCGGGGTCCCAGTTCACCGCGAGGTCGGCGATCGGCACGGTGCAGGTCAGGCCGTCCTCCCCGTTGACCCGGGTCATCGCGAAGGCGAACCGTGCCGCGGAGAACATGCTGGTGCCCTCGCTGACGCGGATCGCGTCGGCGGCGGACATGTTCAGCCGGTAGTAGCGGACCGGGTTGAGGATCGACCACGGCGAGACCGCCTCGTGCCCGATGGCCGACACCACCTCGCGCTGGGCCCGGGCACGGTCGATGTCGCCGCGGGCGGCGTAGGTCTTGCGGGAGCGGGAGTAGGCGAGCGCGGTGAGGCCGTCGGCCTCCTGGCAGCCGCTTCTCGATGTCCAGTCGGGCTTCGGGGTCCTTCATCGCGGTCTTGGGACAGATCTCGACGCCGCCGACGGCGTCGACCATGTTGATCACGCCGCCGAAGCCGATCTCGATGTAGTGGTCGATCCGGATCCCGGTGTTCTGCTCGACCGTGCGGACCAGCAGCTTCGGGCCGCCGAACACGGTCGCGGCGTTGATCTTGTTGCTCAGCCCTGGCCCGGGATGTCGACGATGGAGTCGCGGGGGATCGACATCAGCAGGTTCGGCCCGTCGCCGGTGTGCAGCACCATGATCGTGTCGGTGCGCCCACCCGAGCGTTGGCCTGCGCGGACCACCTCGCGCTGCTCGGCGGTGAGGTCGTCGGCCCGGTCGCTGCCCACGACGAGGTACGTCGTCCCGGGCTGCTCGTCGGGCCGGGTGCCGGCCGGCTCGGCGTCGACCTTGTCCACGGTCGTCCACGCCCAGATCGGGATCGCGATCAGGAAGACCAGCCACAGCAGCAGCAGGATCCACAGCCACCGCAGCCGCGGCCGCGGGAGGCGGGACCGCCAGGAGGACCCGGAGCCCGTGCGGGGTGGGGGCGCGATGTTCGGCGGGACCGGGCGACTGGTGCGGGACTCCCGGGGGGCGCCTGCGGGCATCACGCGCGTCTCGTCGCCGGTCGACTGCTGATTCGACTGCTGGGGCACCATCCGGGTGGCGTCGTCCAGGGTCCGCGGAGCCACGCTTGTCGCCGTAGAGCCAGTTGTACTCGGGGGTGCCCTCGCGGGGACCTCCATCTCCCCGGGGACGGTCTGCCATGGCGAAGACCGTACCGTGCCGAAGCGCCCCGGCCAGATCAGGGACGACAGCCGGGACCGCACGGAGCCGTCATCCACAGGGTCCCTCCACGAGGCAAACATCCGGGTCCGGATCGAGATTCTCCCGTCCCGGGCGGTGTTCGCCTCGACTGACGGCACCGATCTGACCCGATTGGTCCGGCGCATCCTCCCGGCGCGTCGCAACCGCCTGTGACGCGTGTGACTGGTGATACTTGCCCGACCTGCTTCCTTCCCCGAGCAGAGAGGCTCCACCATGTCCTCTGGGCCGCCCGCAGCTTCCCCCGGGTTGCTCACCGGCACCGACCCCGGTCTCCGGACCGCCGGAGACCGCGCCGCACGCGTGCGGTTCCGCCGCGCCGTCGCGCTGATGCTCATGACCCTGGTCCTGCCCGGCTCCGCACAGCTGGTCGCCGGCAACCGCCAGGTTGGCCGCGTCGCCATGCGGATCTGGATCGTCCTCGTGGTCGCGACGCTGAGTGCGGTGGGGCTCGGGCTGGTGTGGAGCGGGTTCACCTTCTGGCTGGTCTCCGACCCCCGCGTCCTCGGCCTGCTGCGGGTGGGCTGATGGTGCTCGCCGTCGGGTGGGCCGCCCTGTTCATGGACGCCTGGCGGATCGGCCAGCCGCTCACGCTGTCGGCCCAGCACCGTCGGGCGGTCGTGGGTGTCAACGGGCTGCTGAGCCTCTCCGTGGCGGGTGCACTGCTGTTCAGCGCCCACCTGGTCGGCGTGCAGCGC
>CAWEVA010000017.1:0-128457 GCA_963812345.1 uncultured Actinomycetota bacterium | reverse complement strand
GCCGGCAGCCTCACAGCGCGCGGCGCAACGGCATCATCGACGACTGTGACCAGTCGTTGCCGAGGCGACGGCCCGAGAGCTCCCGCCACACAAGCTTCAGGAAGAAGTTTCGGTGCCCAGCGGCCCACGGCCGGGGCTCCCAGACCTTGCGGAGGTCGTCGACCTCCTCAGGGGAGAGTTCCTCCAGGCGGCCGAGCGCGACGACACTCCACCCCTGCTGGTGTTCGTAGTCCAGGTGGTCGACCTCGAAGGCCGCCTCGCTCCCGCGTCCGTGGCTCCCGAGCTCGCTGTAGGGCGTGGTCCGGAAGATGATCGCGCCGTCGTACATCGCATAGTTCACCGGCACGATCCGGGGGCCGATCCGAGTCGACAACGCGACCCTGCCGACGACACCATCGCCCAGCAGACCCAAGCACTCGCTGACGGTAAGCTCCACAGGCTCCCTCATGACGACCTCCTTCTCAGGTCTCCATGCTGCCCGCTGCGAGCGCCTGCCGGATGGGTCTTTGGTCCCGACGCGGTCGGACCAACGGACCGATACAGGAGTCGCGCTCTGCCCAAGGATGGGCGCACGCGCTCGACGATCCCTGTCCACGCGGTTCACCCCCGCCGTTCCCGGAGACCTCCCGTCCTCGGGTGGCTCGCGCTGGCGGCACGGCTGCTCATCGGCGGGGTGTGGATCTACGCGGGTGCAGTGAAGCTTCCCGACCCGGCGCAGAGCGTCGAGGCCGTGCGTGCCTACCAGCTCCTGCCCGGCGACACGGCGTCGACCGTGGGCCAGCTGCTTCCCGTCGTCGAGGTGGTGGTCGGCATCTGCCTCGTGCTGGGCCTGTTCACCCGGGCGTTCGCCCTGCTGTCGGCACTGCTGTTCGTGGTCTTCATCGCGGGCGTCGCCTCGGTGTGGATCAGGGGCATCGACATCGACTGCGGCTGCTTCGGCGGCGGCGGCTACGACCCGGACGCCGCTTCGGCGTACCCCTGGGAGATCGCCCGCGACACCGGTCTCCTCCTGCTGTCGATCGTGCTCGTCTGGGCGGGCTCGACCCGTCTGGCGCTGGACTCCGTGCTGTTCCGTCGTCCCGAACCCGAACCAGAGCTCGAACCCGAAGGGATCTGACATGTCCACCAAGACCCGAACCGCCCGGCAGCGGGAGCGTGCCGCGGCCGCGCTGCGGGAGCGGCAACGCCACGAACGCCGGCGCAGGTTCCTCACCGGCGCTGGAGTCGTGATCGTCCTCCTTCTGGTCGTAACCGCAGGCTTCCTGTTCACCCGCGCACGCGACGCCAGCGACGACGTTGCTGCCGCGCCCGCCGGCTCGGGAAGCTACGGAGTTGCCATCGGCGAACCGTCGGCTCCGCACAGCGTGGTGATCTACGAGGACTTCCTGTGCCCCTACTGCGGCCAGCTCGAGGACGCGACCCGTGACGACCTGGCCCAGCTGGCGCATGAGGGTGCCGTCCGCGTGGAGTACCGCCCGTACGAGCTCCTGGGTCACATCGGCGACTACTCCGCCCGGTCGGCCGCAGTCTTCGCCGTGGTCCTGGAGGAGTCGGGACCAGACGCGGCCAAGCGCTTCCATGACCTGCTCTATGAGCACCAGCCCAGCGAGTCGGGGCCGTTCCCGTCCGACGACGAGCTGCTGGAGCTGGCCGTCGAGGCAGGGGCCGACGAGGAGAGAATCCGCGACGGACTAGGTGCCGGCACCGGCGACGCCTGGGTCGACGAGGCCACACGAGCCGCCGCGACGGCAGGCGTCCGGAGTACGCCGACCGTGCTGCTCGACGGCGCCCCCTTCACCGACGGACGCACGATCGAGGAGATGGGCGACAACCTGGTGGCGGAGCTGCGCTGACCGCCTGGGTTCGTGTGCTCAGGTGGCTGCCCGGGCGACCACCTGAGCACACGACCCGAATGCAGCAGGGCCCCCGCCGAAGCGGGGGCCCTGCCGTTGTTCGTGCTGAACGGGATGGATCAGAAGTCCATGCCGCCCATGCCGCCCATGTCGCCGCCACCCGGCATCGGGGCAGCCTTCTCGGGCTTGTCGGCCACGACGGCCTCGGTGGTGAGGAACAGCGCCGCGATGGACGCGGCGTTCTGCAGGGCAGAACGCGTCACCTTGGCCGGGTCGAGGATGCCGGCCTCGATCATGTCGACGTACTCGCCGGTGGCGGCGTTCAGGCCGTGGCCAAGCTTCAGGCCGCGCACCTTCTCGGCCACGACGCCGCCCTCGAGACCGGCGTTGATCGCGATCTGCTTGAGCGGGGCCTCGGTCGCGGAACGCACGATGGCAGCGCCGGTCGCCTCGTCGCCGACCAGGTCGAGCTTCTCGAACGCCGCGTCCGCAGCGTGCACCAGGGCCACGCCGCCGCCGGCGACGATGCCCTCCTCGACGGCCGCCTTCGCGTTGCGAACGGCGTCCTCGATGCGGTGCTTGCGCTCCTTCAGCTCGACCTCGGTGGCCGCGCCGACCTTGATCACCGCAACACCGCCGGCCAGCTTGGCCAGGCGCTCCTGCAGCTTCTCGCGGTCGTAGTCGGAGTCGGACTTCTCGATCTCGGCGCGGATCTGGTTCACCCGGCCGGCGATCTGGTCGGCGTCGCCAGCACCCTCGACGATGGTGGTCTCGTCCTTGGTGATGACGACCTTGCGGGCCTGGCCGAGCATCTCGATGCCGGTCGACTCCAGCTTCAGGCCGACCTCCTCGGAGATGACCTGGCCGCCGGTCAGGATCGCGATGTCCTGCAGCATGGCCTTGCGGCGGTCACCGAAGCCCGGGGCCTTGACGGCGACGGACTTGAAGGTGCCGCGGATCTTGTTGACGACCAGCGTGGACAGGGCCTCGCCGTCGACGTCCTCGGCGATGATGACCAGCGGCTTGCCGGACTGCATGACCTTCTCCAGCAGCGGCAGCAGGTCCTTGACCGAGGAGATCTTCGAGTTGGCGATCAGGACGTAGGGGTCCTCGAGGACCGTCTCCATCCGCTCGGGGTCGGTGACGAAGTACGCCGAGATGTAGCCCTTGTCGAAGCGCATGCCCTCGGTCAGCTCGAGGTCGAGGCCGAACGTGTTCGACTCCTCGACCGTGATGACGCCTTCCTTGCCGACCTTGTCCATCGCCTCGGCGATGATCTCGCCGACGGTCGGGTCACCGGCGGAGATCGAGGCGGTGGCCGCGATCTGCTCCTTGGTCTCGACGTCCTTGGCCAGGGTGAGCAGCTGCTCGGACACGGCGGCCACGGCGGCCTCGATGCCACGCTTGAGGCCCATCGGGTTGGCACCCGCGGCCACGTTGCGCAGGCCCTCGCGCGACCATCGCCTGGGCGAGCACCGTGGCCGTGGTGGTGCCGTCACCGGCGACGTCGTCGGTCTTCTTGGCAACTTCCTTGACGAGCTCGGCGCCGATCTTCTCGTACGGCTCCTCGAGCTCGATCTCCTTGGCGATCGACACACCGTCGTTGGTGATCGTCGGCGCGCCCCACTTCTTCTCGAGGACGACGTTGCGACCCTTGGGGCCGAGCGTCACCTTGACCGCGTCGGCGAGCGTGTTCATGCCACGCTCGAGACCGCGACGGGCCTCCTCGTTGAAAGCAATCAGCTTAGACATAACTCTTGCGATTCCTCACGCTTGAAGAGTTCGGTGGTGAGGCGTGGTGGGTTGCCCGCGACGGCCGATCCGGCTGGCCCGGCGGACCCTTCCCGCCGGCGCTGGGGATCTCAACGTCACCGCGCCTTTTTGTCACTCTCATGCTAAGAGTGCCAGCGTCATGTTTAGCACTCGGGCCCTGGTCGAGTGCAAGGCGGATCACCCGTCGTCGCGGGCCCGCAGCATCGCCTGCCGCCGGTCGGTCACCTGGAGCTTGGCGAGGATGTTGCTCACGTGGTTGCGGACCGTGATCGGCGAGATGAACAACCGGTCGGCGATCTGCCCGTTGGTCAGGCCCTCGGCCAGGTGCTCGAGCATCTCGCGCTCGCGCGGGGAGAGCTCGGGGAACCGCTCCGCGAGGGAGGGTACGACGGGCGGTCGGGCGAAGACGTCGAGCATCCTCGCCGCCAGCACGGACCCCGAAGACCGCGTTGCCGTCGCGCGACCGCCCGCACCGCGCTGAGCACCTCGTCGGGCCGGCACCCTTGACCAGGTAGCCGCGGGCGCCGGCCCGCAGCGCCGCCAGCACGTTGGCGTCGTCGTCGTACATCGTGAGCACCAGCACCCTCGTCCGGTCGCCGCAGCTCGACGGGTGGCGACGAGCCCGTCGATGCCGGGCATGTTGAGATCCATCAGGACCACGTCCGGGCCGAGCGCTGGCGACGACCCGGACCGCCTCGGCGCCGTCGGTCGGCCTCGCCGACGACCTCGATGTCGTCCGCCCGGTCCAGCACCAACCGCAGCCCTTCACGGAAGACCGGGTGGTCGTCGACGACGACCACCCGGATCCGGTCACCCATGGCGGACCTCCTCGCCGACGGATGGCCGCGGCAACACGGCCCGGACCACGGTGCCGGCCGGCCCGGAGCGCCACCTCGCAGCTGCCGCCGAGCTCCTCGGCACGCTCGCGCATCGACGACAGCCCGACACCTTCGTCGAGCGACGGTCGAACCCACGACCGCGGTCCGCCACCTCGAGGCACAGCTCCTCGCGCGTGCAGCTGATCCGGAGCCGACGCGGCGCGCACGCCGGCGTGGGCGGCGACGTTCGCCAGCGCCTGCTGCCCGATCCGGTACGCCGCCACCTCGACCGCCGCCGGCAGGTCGAGGTCCGCGGGCGCCGTGATGCTCCAGCTCGATGCCGAGGCTCTCGGCGTGCCGCTGCAGCGCCCCGACGAGTCCGTGCTGGTCCAGCGCCGTCGGCCGCAGCTCGCGCGCCACCCGGCGCAGCGTCGCCGAGCGCCTCGCGCGCCGCCTCCTCCAGCCGCCGCAGCTCGGCCTCCTCGACCGAGCCGGGCGGCTGTCGCCCGCGCAGCGACCCGAGCTGCATCGCCGATCGAGGCCAGCGTCGGGCCGAGGCCGTCGTGCAGGTCGCGGCCGAGCCGCCGCCGTTCCTCCTCCCGCGCCTCCACCAGCCGCTGCCGGCTCAGCCGCAGCGACTCGGCCAGCCCGACCGCGCGGACCGCCATCCCGCCGTGCCGGCCCATCGCGGCGAGGAGGGCGCGGTCGTCGGCGGGCCAGCGGCGGGACGGGTCACTGGCCACCATCACGGTTCCGACCTGCTCGGCGCCCGAGAGCAGGGGCACCGCAGCGCTCGACCGCCCGGGCCGGCCTCCGCCCGTGCGTCGCCTGTGCGCCCGGCGCCTCGACCCGGACGAAGGGCACCCGCAGCGACGTCGCCACCGACGGCCGCCACCTCGGTCAGCGCCTCGTCCGACCGTCGGTCACGTGATGGGTGGATTCGGCGAGCCGGGTGAGGGCGGCGTACGGGTCGCTCCGGTCGCCGTACAGCAGGTGCCCCACCAGTCGCTGCAGCCGACGTGCGGACCGGCAGCAGGCGCAGCGCCGCGACGGCGGCCACGGTGCCGGCCCCCCAGGGCGGCAGCTCCGCGCCGCGCGGCAGCCGCGAGCGACGTGATGCCAACGTACGTCGAGGCGATGACCAGCGGTCAGCACGACGAAGACCGACCGCGTGGTGCACGACGTACTCGATCTCGCGGCGCGGTCCGAGCACGGTCCCGACGACCACGACGACGAGCAGCGCGCTGCCCACGATGTCGAGGGCGTCGGCCAGCGGCCGGCCACGCCAGGTGGCCGACCACCAGCAGGATCGCGAACACGCCGGCGCCGAGCAGCAGCATCACGAGCGCGGCGCTCCGCTCGCGGATCGGCGCGCCGCAGCCGATGCCCGAACGCCAGCGGCACCAGCAGCAGCGGCAGCTGCAGCACGACGAGGTCGAGGGCCGTCCACGGGTCGGCCCACGACCGGGGCAGCACACCGACCGGGTTGGGGAGGCTGCCGAAGCTCGACGCGAGGTCCGAGTCCGGGCCCGACCGCGGGCCCGCCCACCAGGCAGAACGCGGTGACCAGGACGAGCTGGGTGCCGACGACTACGGCCAGCGACCGGACGCCAGCGCCGGCGACGGGCAGCCGGCCGTCGGGGAGCAGCAGCACGGCCAGCAGCGCGCACGGCACCAGGAACGCCGAGGCCCGGTCGACGAACCAGACCGCCCAGGCGACGCCCCGACCGACCCGCTCGAGGCCTGAGCCAGGAGCCCTTCGGCCAGCCCGATCCCGACGAAGAAGACGGCGACCGCGAGCAGCAGCCAGCCGGTCGACCAGCCGCGGCCGCGCGGCGGCGATCAGCACGCCGGGCACGATCCAGATCAGGGTGAGCAGCAGCGGCTTCCACGGCACCGGCTCGTCGCCCGCAGCCGCGAGGCGCCGCTGCCACGCGCCGTGCCGCGAGCACGGCGAGCACCCCGGCCACCCAGGCGATCAGGGTGGCGTGGTCGCACCCGAGCTGCCCGCTCCGAGCCGGCCGCATGGGCTCAGTATGAGTCCGCGGGTCGGCTCCCGGGTCCGGCTTCACCCGACCCGACCGCCCCGCCAGGTCGCGCTCGGCATCCGGACGATCCGGACCCCGAGCCAGCGCCAGCCGACCGCGAGCAGCAGGTGCGGCTCGAGCACGCCGTACGATCGGGAGGAAGAAGTCCCAGACGAGGAACGCGATCACCGCGGCACACGCGACCCGCGGAGAACAGCCGGACCGCCAGGCGGCGATGCTCAGCAGCAGCAGCGCCGAAGAACGAGCCGAGCAGGTGCGGCAGCAGCGCCGTGAGCGATCACGCCCGGCGTCGCCGATCAGGCCGTCGTCGTTCAGGGCCACGCGCGTCGGTCGACCGGCAGCACCGTCGGGCGCGACGGTCCCGGCGACGTAGCCCATCGCGAGCACGTTGTGGAAGCCCCACATGCCCCACAGCACCAGCGGCACGCGCGACCAGCGGTGAGTCGGCGGCGCTCGCCAGCGGGTCACCTGGGCGAGGCCGAGCAGCCCGAGCGGCAGGAACAGCGCGCTGACCAGGAGCAGCGTCTGCTCGGTGCCGCTGGGCGGCCTCCTGGTGCTCGGCCCCCCAGACGATCTGTTCGGTGAAGTCCATGTCGCCGGCGAGGACGGTCGACCGAGGTACTGCGGCAGGCCGTTGAGCAGGCCGGCCAGGACCAGGCAGGCCCCGGCCGCGACCTGGACGAGCCGTGAGTACGGCGGCGCGTGCGGTCGCTGGGCGGGCGCGGGTGGGTGCTGGTCGTCGTCATGGATCCACCATCGCGGCCGACGACGGCGTGCCGCACATGGTGCAGACTGACCCATTCAGCGCACCAGTCAGCCCAGCCGGCCGGCGACCAGGTCCGCGAACGGGCCGGCATTCTCGGGGAGCACGTCGAGGTAGAGCCCCGGCTCGGTGACCTCGAGCTCGCTCACCGCGAGGGTGCCGTCCGCGAGCCGCATCATGTCGACCCGGCCGTAGTCCAGGGGAAGCCCCAGGACGCGGTCGGCCGCCGCGATCGCGGCCAGGGCGAGGTCGGCTGCCTCGTCTCGCAATGGCACCGGCCGGGAGGAGCCCCCGAAGTGCTCGTGCACCCGGATCTCGCCGCCGGTCGGGCAGCTTGTCGACCTGGGAGACCGGGACGCCACCGAGGACGAACACCGAGGTCTCCCCCTCGGTCCGAACCGAGTGGACGAGTGGCTGGACCACCCACGGCCCTCGGCCCGGGGGAGCTCGGGGTGGTCCTTCACCTCGGTGCCGAGCCGGGGATCGGCCGGGTCGTCCACGACCAGTACGCCGGCGCCGCTTGCCCCGACGCGCGGCTTGACCACGGCGACGCCGAACTCGCGGACACCGGCGGCCAGCTCCTCGAGCGTGGCGGCGGTGCGAGTCGGCACCACGGCCAACCCGCCGTCCAGCCCGGTCAGGTAGGCCTTGTCGACGTTCCACGCGAACACCTCGGGCCCGTTGAGCAGCCGGGTCCGGCCGGCGATGCGCCGGGCCCAGGCCACGAACTCCTCGTGCCGCTCCATGTAGTCCCAGGTCGAGCGGACCGCCACCAGGTCCGCCGCCGCCCAGTCCACGGTCGCGTCGTCCCAGCACACCCACCGCGCGTCGAGGCCGCGCGCGGCCAGCGCCGCGTCCAGCGCCGGAGCGCCGGGCTCGCCGTCGGGCCAGTTGGAGGAGGTCACGAGGAGGACGAGGGGCACCCGGCGAGGCTAGGGGCTGGCCCAGGTCCGGCCAACCGAGATTCCGGCGGCTGTCGATTTCGCCGTACCCCACCCGTCATCTCGGTGACAGACTCACCAGCAGCGCAACGAGAGGACACATCATGACCGAGTACATCGTCCTGATCCCCGGCAACGAGGCCCAGTGGGCCGAGGCCGACGAGGCCGAGCGCGAGCGCGTCTACGGGCTGCACCAGAAGTTCGCGGCGGCACTGGCCGAGCGGGGTCACACGGTGACCGGCGGCGCCGAGCTCCTGCCGTCGAGCGAGGCACGCACGGTGCGCGCCAGCAGCGACGGCCTCGCCATCACCGACGGCCCGTACGCCGAGTCCGTCGAGCAGCTGAGCGGCTTCTACACGATCAAGTCCGACGATCTCGACGACCTGCTCCAGGTCGTGGGCATCCTGGCCGAGGGTGAGACGGGGCTCGAGGTCCGCCCGCTCGCGGGCGGCTCGGCCGGTCCTGCGTGACCGCTCCCTCCTGATGGGCGAGCGCCTCGCCGCGCTGTGGCACGACGAGTGGGGCCGCCTGCTGGCCCTGCTCGTCGCCCAGTTCCGCAGGCTGGACCTCGCCGAGGACGGCCTGGCCGACGCGTTCGAGGCCGCGGCCCGCACGTGGCCGAGAGACGGTGTCCCGGCCAACCCGCCGGCGTGGCTGCTGACCGTCGCCCGCCGGCGCATCGTCGACCGGCTGCGCTCCGAGGCGACCGCTGCCCGGAAGCTGCCCCTGCTCCTCGTCGATTCCCACCTGCAGGAGGAGGCGCAACGCGTCATGGCCGATGCCGGGGAGGTGGTGCACGACGAGCGGCTGCGGCTGGTGCTCCTGTGCGCCCACCCCTCCCTGGCGCCCGAGTCCGCGGCCGCGCTCACCCTGCGGCTCGTCCTGGGCGTCCCGACCGCCGACATCGCCCGGCTCTTCCTCGTCAGTACGCCGACGATGGCCGCCCGGCTGACCCGCGCCCGCAAGCGGCTGGCGGCCGAGCGGTTCGAGCTGCCGGACGGGCCGGCGCTGGTCGAGCGCGTCGGCCTCGCCGCCGACATCGCCTACCTCGCCTTCACCGCCGGCTACGCCCCGGCCTCCGGCGACGCCGTGCACCGCCCGGACCTGGCGGGTGAGGCGATCCGGCTGGTCCGGCTGCTGCGTGAGCTCTGCCCGGCGCACCGCCGAGCTCGACGCGCTGCTGGCGCTGATGTTGCTGCAGCACTCCCGCCGGGATGCGCGGGTGCGACGATGCCGGCGAGCTGGTGCTGCTCACCGACCAGGACCGGTCACGGTGGCACCGGACCGAGATCGACGAGGCGGTCGAGCTGCTCACCCCGCTCGCCGGCGCCCCGCCGGCGCCGTACCTCCTCCAGGCGCTGATCGCCGCCGAGCACGCGATCGCGCCGACCGCAGCGGACACCGCGTGGACCCGCATCTCCCGCCACTACGCGCGAGCTGGAGGAGCTCACGGGCTCCCCGGTGGTGCGCCTCAACCGGGCGGTGGCCGTGGCCGAGGCCGATGGGCCGCTGGCGGGCTGCGGCTCCTCGACGGACTCGACCTGCCGGGCCACCGGCTGCCCGGCGTCCGGGCCGAGCTGCTGCTCCGGGCCGGGAGGTACGACGAGGCGCGCGACGCCTTCGACCTCGCCCTCTCGCGCTGCGACAACGAGGCCGAGCGACGCCACCTCCGGTCGCGCCGGGGTGCGGTGCCGAACTGAGTCCTCATACCCATGTGCGGCGGCCGACCAGGCCCCACCATGTGGACATGAACACCGACGTGACCCCGCGACCCACCAGGCGATCGGCCTCCCCGGCCCAGCTGGAATGGCTCGGCCGGGAGCTCTCCATCTGGCAGGCCGAGGGCCTCCTCCACGACGACCAGGCCGACGCCATCCTCCGTCGCTACCACGCCACCCGGCGCTTCTCCCTGGCCCGGCTGCTGCTCGCCCTGGGGGCCGCCTTCGTGGGCGTCGGCCTGATCTGGCTGGTCGCCGCCAACCTCGACCAGCTGCCCCCGCTCCTCCGGTTCCTCGCCGTCGCCTCGATCTGGCTGGCGCTGCTCGTCGGCGGCGAGGTGCTCCACTCCAAGAGGCTGCTGCTCCCCTTCCAGGTGATCGACGCGGTCCGGCTGCTGGCCGCCCTCGCCTTCGGGGCCGTGGTGTTCCAGGCGGCCCAGTCGCTGCAGGTCCCGGCCTTCGAGCCCCTTCTGGTGGGGCTCTGGGGCCTCGGCGCCCTCGTCCACGCCTATGCCGTGCGCGGGTTCGGTCCGCTGCTGGTCGGCATCCCGACGCTGCTCACCTGGTTCGTGTGGCAGGCCCAGTGGGACGCGCCCTCGGCGTTCTCCGCCGTCCTCGCACTCGCCGTCGCCGCGGTGGCCGCCGTCTCGGTCGGGGCCCTGCACGAGCGCGGCCTGGCCCGGTTCGGCCCGGTGTGGCGCGAGGTGGGCGCCGGTCTGGCTCTGGCCGCGCTCTTCGGAGCGGCGCTCCCCTCCGTCACCGCGACCGACTTCGTGTGGAGCCTGTGGCTCGTGGTCGGCGTGGCCCTGGCCGGCCTGGCCGCCGGTGCGGCGATCGTGCTCGTCCGCGGCTACGCCCGGCTCGAGCCCGTCGGAGCGCTGGCGGTCCTCGCGGTCTCCGTCCTGATGGTTCTCTGGGACGCCGGCGACGACCCCGACGTCCTCACCCTGGTCGACTGGGCACACGCGGCCGTGAGCATCGCCGTGTACGTCGTCGTCGCCGTCGGCGTCGCCGTCCTCGGCATCCTGCGCAACAGCTGGCGGTTGACCGCGCTGGCCACTGCCGGCCTCGTGGTCTTCACCACGTTCCAGAGCTTCGCCGTGTTCGCCCAGATCATCCAGGGCGCCTGGCTGTTCGTGGCGCTCGGCCTCGTCTTCCTGGCGACCGGCTACCTGTTCGACCGGGCACGCCGCGAGCTTGCCGCCACCCTGGAGGGAGAAGACCGATGAAGAAGCGACTGGCCCTGGTGGTCATCGTCCAGCTTGCGCTCGTCGCCATCGGGGTTGCACCGCAGCTCTCGGCCCGCGCCGCCGGCGAGGAGTACCGCATGCGCGTGGCTCCGGTCGACCCGATCGACCCGTTCCGCGGGGCCTACGTCACGCTCGACTACCCCGACCTCTCCCACGGACGCACGTTCTCCGCAGACGGCGGCCTCGGGGCGCTCGAGGACGGCGAGAGCGGTCCGGTCTACGTGTCGCTGACCGAGGACGACGGCCTGATGCACGCCACGGAGTTCAGCCGCTCCCGTCCCGAGACCGGGCGCTACCTGGCCTGCGACGACCGGAACTGGCAGATCCGGTGCGGGATCGAGAGCTGGTTCGCCTCCCAGTCCGAGGCGAGGCGGCTCGGTCGCGAGCTCGCCGAGGACGGAGGGATCGCCGTGGTGCGGATCGACTCCCGAGGCAACGCGGCTCTGGTCGACGCTCGAGACCCGCTGATCGCTGGTCTGGACACGGCAGGTTATGGCCCGCTGAATTTTCACAGCGGATTGATGCCCCGGGCGAACTTCTGTGTACCCGGGGCGGTGTGGGGGCTAGGGACGGTCAAAAAGGGGCCTGCCGATGTTCGAGCAGCTGCAGGATCCGGCCTCGGGGGGATACGAAGCAAGAAGAGACAAAGTCACCACTGACGGACGGGGTCGAGGGGTTCTCCCGACGCCTGCTCCTGAGGGCCGGCGCCGTAGGCTCGGCCGGGGTCGCGCTGACCGCCGCCGGGGCCTTCGGGACGCCGTACCTCTCCCAGAAGGGCCTGCTCTCGGCCGACGGCGCCTTCGCGGCCACGTCCACCGCGCTCGGCGACCTGCTGTTCTACATCGAGAAGTTCCCGACCAGCCCGCTGATCCTCAAGCCGTTCACCGACCCGCTGCCGTTCCCGAAGGCCCTCCGCCCGGTGCCGAGTCTGGAGTTCAGCACCTGGGTCGATCCGCCGGGGCCCGGGGCCGGGTCAGCAGAACTCGCTGCGCAACGAGCGGCACCAGATCTGGCCGAGCCAGATCGGCTCCCCGGACCCGATCGTCTACAAGATCGACCTCCAGGTGCGGCACCCACTCGTTCACCACCTCGCAGGTGCTGCCGATCGACGCCGACGGCAAGCCGACGGTCTCCTTCGACGCGACCGGCAAGCCGCGTACCCCGCCGGCACGAAGCGGACGCTGCCGCCCAGCACGATCTACGGTTTCAACGGCACCTTCCCGGGCCCGATGATCAACGCCGAGTACGGCAAGCCGGCCCTGGTCCGCTTCGAGAACCCCCTGGACGAGAACCCGCTCGGCCTGGACCGGCAGGACTTCGGCTCGCCCGACTGGTCCTTCCTGACCCACCTGCACAACGGCCACACCGCGCCCGAGAGCGACGGCAACCCGCACTACGCGATGCTGTCCGGGCCCCAGCACCGCGGGCTACGACGCCGGGGATGTGGGTCGACAACCTCTACCTGAACTGGCCGGCCGGCGGCGACGACCGGGAGAAGCAGAGCTTCTTCTGGTTCCACGACCACCGGATGGACCACACCGGGTCCAACGTCTACAAGGGCATGGTCGGCCTCTACCCGATCTACGACCCCAAGAACGGCCTGGACATGGGCGACGAGACGGCAGGGCCTCCGGCTGCCCGGCGTCCGCACCGACAACGCGGACGGCACCTTCGACGTCGACTACGACATCCCGCTGGCGATCTACGACTTCCGGCTCGACGACGGCGTGACGCTCCACCAGGACATCCACGACGGCATGGGCGAGTTCCCCGACGCCGACAACCCGGCCAAGCACCCGGAGTGGTGGGGCAAGACGTTCTTCAAGCACTTCCCCAACCACGGCTTCGTCGGCGACATCTTCACCGTCAACGGCACCGCCTACCCGGTGCTGCGAGGTGAAGCGGCGCAAGTACCGCTTCCGGTTCCTCGACGCCTCCGTCGCCCGGATCTACGAGTTCAAGCTGATGAGCTCGACGCAGGGCCCCAAGTCGGCGGCGTCGCTCGGCTACACCGGCGACGAGCTCGAGGGCCAGTACCGGATCCCCGACGGCCAGCAGTGCATGAAGTTCACCCAGATCGCCTCGGACGGCGGGCTGCTGCCGTTCCCGATCACGCGGGACTCCTTCGAGCTGTGGCCGGCCAAGCGCCGGGAGGTCATCGTCGACTTCACGCAAGTACCAGGACGGCTCGCCGACGACCAAGGGCGACGTCATCTACCTGACCAACGTGATGAAGATGCCCGACGGTCGGATGTGGGACAACTCCTCGCGGTTCCCCCCGGACCCGGACTACAAGGTGCCGTGCTCAAGTTCGTGATCGGCGACGGCGCGCCGGACGACAGCGTGATCCCCACCAAGATGCGGCCGCTGCCGCCGCTGCCGGCGACTGGAAGACCCTGCTGGACAACCGGCTGATCTTCGAGGTCAAGCGCGGCGCGCCGGCGGCGAGACCGAGTGGCTGATCAACGGCAGAGCCGTTCGACCCCGACGACGTGGCCCGCAGCCTGCAGAACCCGCGCCGGACGCACCCCGCTGGCCCAGCAGAGGAAGGGCAGCTTCAACCTGTGGGAGATCCGCAACGGCGGCGGCGGCTGGGTGCACCCCTTCCACCTGCACATGGAGGAGCACCGCACCGTCATGCGCAACGGCCGGGACGTCGCCCGCAGGCGACGCCGGGCACCCCGACGACAAGTCCAGGGAGGACCTGGTGGCCCTGGACCCCGGCGAGTCGGTGATCATCTACCGCGGCTTCCGGGACTTCGTCGGACCGTACGTCGCCCACTGCCACAACCTGGCCCACGAGGACCACGCCATGATGTTCGGCTGGGAGATCACGCCGTGACCGGCACGCGGCGGCTCCCCCTCGGGGCCCCGCACCAGCGTCGTGCCGCTGGCGGTCGGCGGCCTCCCGTGGGCCATGGTGCTCTCTTGCCGCCTGCTCGCCACGGCCGACTGCTTCTGGGTGGTCTCGCTGCGCGGAGCCGTGGGGGCGATCGAACGGGCCGGACCCGCCCTCTGCTGGCTCCGGGATCGCTGCTGCTCGCCGCTGTTCGTGTTGGCCGTGCTCGGCGCCCTGGCCCTGGCCCACCGGTGGTTCGGACCCGTGCTCGCCGGCCGCGGACGGTGGTCGCGGCCAGCCTGCTGGTCGTCGCCGCCTGCACGCTGGCCGGAGCGGGTGCGCTGATCCTCAGCGGGGCCTACGACCTCCGGTTGCAGCTCGGCCAGCTGAACCACATGCCGTCGATGGGAGTCCAGTGCGTCGAGAGCTGCCTGGAGGCGCAGAAGGACGCCACCCTCGCCCTGCAGCTGAAGGCCCTCGGCGCCGGCAGCGTGATTCTTCTCGTGACAGATCTGGTCTGGTGGTCTGGATGGTGGCGATCCGGGGCGGCCGGTTGAGCGTCGGCAAGCAGAAGCCGGCCGGCGCAGCCCAGTCGGGTACCCGGCCGGCGGCCTGGTTCGCCGAGGTCCAGCTGGTGCTGGTGGCGGGGCTGGTCGGCACCGGGACGGTCCTCGCGACCCACGCGACCGCGGACCTGATCGACTCGGTGATCGCAGCCCTGCTCCTCCTCCTGTTCGCCACTGCCCAGCTGGCCTCGCCCAGCTGGCCACGGCGCGGCCGGGGCGACCGGCCTGGATCGCCGCCGCGCTGCTGGCCGTCGGCCTCCCCGCTCTCTGGCTCTACGCGCACACCGCCGGCAACCCGCTCGAAGGCGGTCCTTGGCGCACCAGGAGGGATCGGCCTCGCCGACGGCGCTGTCGGCGTGCTCGAGGTCGCGACAGTGGGCGCGGCCCTCCTCCTGCTCAGCGGGCCGGCGTGGCTGCGACGCGCCCCCTCGTCGCCCCACGCCGGCAAGCTGGCCCTGGTCGGGATCGTCGCCGTGACCGCGATCGGCGTCGCGGGCGGCGGACTCGCGATGTTCGACCTGGGCGGCGCGGACGAGAGGCCGCCGCCCGCGAACCACCACCTGGCGCTGCGCTGATCCCCCGCGGCGTCAGCCGCCGGCGACGGCCGGGATCACCGAGATCTGCGTGCCGTCCGGCGTCGCGGTGTCGAGGCTGTCGAGGAACCGCACGTCGTCGTTGCCGACGTAGACGTTGACGAAGCGGCGCAGCTCGCCCGCCTCGTCGAGGATCCGGCCCTTGATGCCGGCGTAGTTGGCGTCGAGGTCGTCGAGGACGTCGGCCAGGGTGCCGCCCTCCGCGGTCACCTCGGACTCGCCGCCGGTGTAGGTGCGCAGGATGGTCGGGATCCGGACGGTGACGCTCATCTCGATGCTCCTCAGGCCAGGCCGGTGGCCGTGAAGGCAGCGTACGTCGGGTCGATGGTGGCCGCCGGGCCGACCTGGTCGGCGACCGCGTCGAGCGTCTTGAGGCCCATGCCGGTGTTGATCACGACCGTCTCGAGCGTCGGGGTCGAGCTGGCCGGTCTCGACGAGCTTCTTCAGGACGCCGACCGTGGTGCCGCCGGCGGTCTCGGTGAAGATGCCCTCGGTGCGGGCCAGCAGCAGGATGCCCTCGCGCACCTCGTCGTCGGTGATGTCCTCGACCGCACCACCGGTACGGCGGCAGATGTCGAGCACGTAGACGCCGTCGGCGGGGTTGCCGATCGCCAGCGACTTGGCGATCGTGTCCGGCTTGACCGGGCGGACGACGTCGTGGCCGTCCTTGAAGGCGGCCGCCACCGGCGAGCAGCCGGTCGCCTGGGCGCCGAACACCTTGTAGGGCTTCTCCTCGACGAGCCCGAGCTCGATCAGCTCCTGGAACGCCTTGTCCACCTTGGTCAGCTGCGAGCCCGACGCCACCGGGATCACGATCTGGTCGGGCAGCCGCCAGCCGAGCTGCTCGGCGATCTCGTAGCCGAGCGTCTTGGAGCCCTCGGCGTAGTAGGGCCGGACGTTGACGTTGACGAACGCCCAGCCGTCCTCCTCGCCGGCGATCTCCGAGGCGAGCTTGTTGACGTCGTCGTAGTTGCCGTTCACGGCGACCAGCTTGTCGGTGTAGACGGCGGAGTTGACCTGCTTGGGCTTCTCGAGGTCGGCCGGGATGAAGACGACGGTCTTGATGCCGGCGCGGGCCCCCGCGGCGGCGACGGCGTTGGCGAGGTTGCCGGTCGAGGGGCAGGCGAACACCTTGCTGCCGAACTCGCGGGCGGCGCTCAGGGCGCAGGCGACGACGCGGTCCTTGAAGGAGTTGGTGGGGTTGGTGGAGTCGTCCTTGACCCACAGGTTGTCGATGCCGAGCTCGCGGCCGAGGTTGTCGGCCTTGAGCAGCCGGGTGAAGCCGGGCTCGGTGTTGGGGCTCTGCTCGATGTCGTCGGGCACCGGCAGCAGCGCCTTGTAGCGCCAGATGTTGCGGGGGCCGGCCTCGATCTGCTCGCGGGTGACGGCCGGGAAGTCGTAGGCGACCTCGAGCGGCCCGAAGCACTCCGGACAGGCGTAGTGCGGGCCGAGCTCGACCTGGTGCCCGCACTCGCGGCAGGCCAGCGCCGGTGGCGTTGCCGAAGGCGCCGTCGCGCAGTGCCGGTGGCGGTCGCCGGCGTCTGGTCGACGGACTCGGCTGGGACGTCACGGCAGTCAAGGATCCTCCTTCTCATCTTCCCCGGGGCGACTCTCGCCCGGGACGGAATTAGCACCGTTTCCACGACCGTCCGGACAGATCCCGGACGGAGGCTCGTGGCGGTTGCCGGGACTTCAGCGGGCCGTTCCCTCAGTCCCTCTCGATGAGCTGTTCGACCCTACGCAGCGTCGTCTCAGCAATGTGCACATCCCGGGTCCACATGGTGCATCGCGGTCGGAGGCAGTGAAATCTGGGATCCGAGACTACCCCGTGCCGGTGGGGTTCCGCCGGACGTCCCGGACGTCGCTTGTGATGGAACGACGAGGGGAGAAGCCCCATGGCCAGATCCACCATCACGGTCGAGCGTCGCTCGATCGACGTCGTCCCTGCTGCCGAGCGGCACGGCTCGCCGGTCAGCCAGTTCACGCTCTGGCTCGGCGCCAACCTCCAGATCACCGCCATCGTCGACGGCGCCCTGGCCGTCGTCTTCGGCGCCGACGCCCTCTGGGCGATCATCGGCCTGCTCATCGGCAACCTCGCCGGCGGCGTCGTGATGGCGCTCCACTCGGCGCAGGGCCCCCGCCTCGGCCTGCCGCAGATGATCTCCAGCCGGGCCCAGTTCGGCGTGCTACGGCGCGGTGCTCCCGCTGGTGCTGGTCGATCGTGATGTACCTCGGCTTCACCGCGACCGGCACCGTGCTCGCCGGCCAGGCCGATCAACGCGCTCGCTCGGCGTCGACGACGCCGGTCGTCGGGATCCTGCATCTTCGGCGCGCTCATCGCCGTGATCGCCGTCGTCGGCTACGAGCTGATCCACGCCGTCGGGCAGGATCGCGACCGTCGTCGGGGTCGATCGGCTTGGTGCTACCTCGCCGTCCGGCTGTTCACCGAGCACGACCTGGCCGCGCTGCCGTCGCGGACCCGCGTTCGACATCGTCGACGTTCCTGCTCGCCGTGTCGCTGGGCGCGGGCTGGCAGCTCACCTTCGGCCCGTACGTCGCCGACTACTCGCGCTACCTGCCGCGAGGACACCCCGGACGCGCACGGTCTTCTGGCCGACGCTCGCCGGCAGCGTGCTCGGGCTCCCAGCTGGTCGATGACCTTCGGCGCGCTCGTGGCCGCCGTGGCCGGCGACGCCTTCCTCGTCCAACCAGGTCGAGTGGCTCGGCGACCTCGCTGGATCGGCCGTCGTTGCCGGCGCTGATCTACGCTGCTGATCGTCGTCGGCAAGCTGACCGTCACCTGCCTCAACGCCTACGGCAGCTTCATGTGCGCCGGCCACCACCGTCACCGCCTTCACCGGCAGCGCCGGGCCATGAGCCGCACCGCGCGGGCCATCTTCATCGTCGGCTGCATCGCTGCGTCGTCGGCGCTGATCGCCCTGCTCGCGCCACCGCCGACTTCCTGAACAACTTCAAGAACTTCGTGCTGCTGCTGCTGATGGTGTTCACGCCGTGGAGCGCGATCAACCTCACCGACTACTACCTGATCTCCAAGGAGAAGCGTGGACATCCCGGCGCTCTACGACCCGGACGGCCGCTACGGCCGCTGGAACGCGGCCGCGCTCACCACGCTACGCCGTCGGCGTGCTGGTGCAGATCCCGTTCCTCGCCCAGTCGCTCTACACCGGGCCCGTTCGACCAAGGCGCTCGGCGGCGCCGACATCTCCTGGATCGTCGGCCTGATCGTCCCGGCGGTCATCTACTACCTGTGGGCCTCGCGCCTCAACGTCGCCCCCGCGGAGATGGTCGCGCGCCCGTGACAGCGGCTCGCCCTCGTAGGTGTCCGACGTTTTCGTCGCCGTCAGGCCGTCGACGCCTGGCGGCAGGGACGTCGAGGACGCCGTCGGGGCCGTCGACGACCACGTCGGCGAGTGTCGGCGGCCAGGACGTGCTGCTCGTCCGAGCCGAGCAGACGAGCAGGGTGGCCAGGCCGCGTCGCGCAGCTCGGCGACGGCCTCGAACGCCTCGACGTCGCCGAGGTCGTCACCGGCGAAGACGAAGCCGCCGGCGCGCGAGCTCCTTGACGAGCGTCTGCACCGCCTGGCCCTTGTCCATGCCCGGCGCGCGGACCTCGATCACGTTGCGGCCGGGCTCGACGATCGAGGCCGTGGCTGCGCGGCCAGCTCGCGGAGCAGCGGCAGCAGCCGCTCGAACGCGCCGTCGGGGTCGTCCAGCCGTCGGGTGTGGACGGCGACCGCGAGCCCCTTCTCCTCGACGTACGCCTCCGCGGCGTCGGCGCGCCGCAGCAGACCGGGCAGCTCGCGCTCGAAGGTGGCGAGCCCGTGCGGCGGGCGGGGCGAGACGACCCGCCGGTTGGTGCGAGGACCAGCGCTCGTTGCCGTACTGGCCGAAGACGAACAGCTCCTTGCCGTGCTCGCCGATCGCGTCGCCCACCTCGTCGAGGCCGCCGAGCGCCAGCGCCTGCCGGGCCGGGCGGCCGGTGACCACCGCGACGGCGCGCACGACGTCGGCCAGGTCGACGAGCACCTCGGCGGCGTCGGGGTGGATGTGCGCCTCCGTGGGGTCCTCGACGATCGGCGAGAGGGTGCCGTCGAAGTCGAGCCCGACGACGGTCGCGGCGGCGGCGCGCGACGAGCTCGGCGTACCGCTGCTCGCATCGGCGAGGTGAACTCCATGGGCCAGCCAACCACGACGGTCACCGACGGAGCCGGAGTCGCGGGGCTCAGGCGGCGTCGGCGGTGAGGATGACCGTCAGCCGGTCCAGCCGCATCGGGTCGACGGCCGGCAGGACCCGGCCGATGCCGAGGTCCATGGCGAGCAGCCTTGCGCGGCGGCCTTGAGCCGCTGCGGGGTAGTAGACGGTGGAGGCCGGGATGGTGCCGTACCAGTTGTCGGAGCCGACGACCTGCCAGCCGGCGCCGGCGCGCTGCGCGGCGGTCCTGCCGGCCAGGCCCGTGATGCCGGAGTTGTTGAAGACCTCGACGTAGACCTCGCCGCGCTGGACCGCCGGCTCGGCTCTTGGTCGTCGGCGCCTCGCGCTTCGGGAGCTTCTGGAGCGGGCTGCCGTGCTGGGCTCGGGCTGCGGCTGCGGCTGGGCGACCGTGGTCACCTCGCGCTCGGCCGGCGGCTCGGCCTGGGTGGCGACGAAGGCGATGCCGGCCATCGCGACCGCGACGACGCTGAGCATCACCAGCGGCGACGGGAAGACGACCCCGCGCTGGTTGCGCGACGGCGGCGCATCGCTCAGAGCTCGAAGCCGAGGCGGCGGGCCGAGCGCTGCCGCTGACGGGCGGCGCGCAGGCGGCGCAGCCGGCGCACGAGCAGCGGGTCGGCCTCGAGGGCCTCGGGACGGTCGATGAGGGCGTTGAGGACCTGGTAGTAGCGGGTGGAGGACATGTCGAACTTCTCGCGGACCGCCTGCTCCTTGGCGCCGGCGTACTTCCACCACTGGCGCTCGAACTCGAGGATCTCGCGGTCGCGCTCGCTCAGGCCGGACCGGTGCCGGCGTCATGGCTCGTGGCGTGACGGGCGTTCGCGGCGTCCATGCGCATTCTCCCTCGAAGTTGGTGCTGGTGTCGGCGCCACTGTAGGCGACGAACCACAACGATGTCATTCGCCCCGCGGCGAGTCGCGTCGGGCGAAGCACCCCCGCGGGGTACGGGTCGGGACGCTAGGGTGGGTCGTGACCGCCAGGCCGGCAGACCTCGTGATCGTCGCCAACCGGCTGCCCGTCGACCGGGTCGACGCAGCCCGACGGCAGCCCGGCTGGCGGCGCTCGCCCGGCGGCCTGGTGACCGCGCTCGAGCCGGTGATGCGCGCCAACGACGGCGCCTGGATCGGCTGGCCGGGCGGCACCGACGACGACCTCGAGCCGTTCGACGACGACGGGCATGCACCTGGTCCCGGTGTCGCTGATCGGCCCAGGAGGTCGAGGAGTTCTACGAGGGCTTCTCCAACGCCACCCTGTGGCCGCTCTACCACGACGTCGTCGCCAAGCCGGAGTTCCACCGCGAGTGGTGGGACTCCTACGTCGCGGTCAACCAGCGGTTCGCCGAGCAGGCCGCCGAGGTCGCCGCCGAGGGCGCGACGGTCTGGGTGCACGACTACCAGCTGCAGCTGGTGCCGCAGATGCTGCGCGAGCTGCGGCCCGACCTGCGGATCGGCTTCTTCCTGCACATCCCGTTCCCGCCGGCCGAGCTGTTCCAGCAGCTGCCGTGGCGCCGGCAGATCCTCGAGGGCCTGCTCGGCGCCGACCTGGTCGGCTTCCAGCTCCCCGGCGGCGCCGCAGAACTTCGTCCGGCTGGTCCGCCAGCGGGTCGGCCACAAGACCCACCGCGACCTGGTCTACCTGCCCGACGGCCGCACCGTGCGGGCCGCGGCGTTCCCGATCTCGATCGACGCCGCCGGGCTTCGAGGAGCTG
Source organism: uncultured Actinomycetota bacterium (assembly GCA_963812345.1). Taxonomy (GTDB): domain Bacteria; phylum Actinomycetota; class Actinomycetes; order Propionibacteriales; family Nocardioidaceae; genus Nocardioides. The sequence continues at coordinate 107,353 of CAWEVA010000017.1, read as the reverse complement.
GCCCGCTCCGACGCCGGTCGGCAAGCGCGCCGACGGAGATCCGCGAGGCGCTCGGCAACCCCGCGCAAGATCTTCCTCGGCATCGACCGGCTCGACTACACCAAGGGCATCTACGCCCGGCTGCGCGCGTTCGGCGAGCTGATCGAGGACGGGCACCTCGACGTCGAGGACGCGGTGTTCGTCCAGGTGGCGACGCCGTCGCGCGAGCGGGTCGAGCAGTACCGCATCCTGCGCGACGACATCGACCGGCTGGTCGGCCGGATCAACGGCGACCTCGGCCGGATCGGCCGCCCGGCGATCTCCTACCTGCACTCGTCCTACCCGCGCGAGGAGATGGCCGCGCTCTACCGCGCCGCCGACATCATGGTCGTCACGCCGCTACCGCGACGGCATGAACCTGGTCGCCAAGGAGTACGTCGCCTGCCGCTACGACGACGACGGCGCGCTGGTGCTCTCGGAGTTCGCCGGCGCCGCCGACGAGCTGCGGCAGGCCTGGCTGGTCAACCCCTACGACATCAACGGCATGAAGGCCGCGCTCCTCGAGGCCTACCGAGCCGACGACCGCGAGCCGACCCGCCGGATGAAGGCGATGCGCAAGACCGTCTCGCCAGCACGACGTGGACGCCTGGGCGGACAGCTTCCTCGAGGAGCTCGCGGCCGGCGTGCCCTCGCACGGCAAGAAGGTCCGGCCCGCCAGAGGTCGTGAGCGTCGAGGTCTCGACCGACGCCTCCCGGCTCGACGTCGAGCGGATCCACCGCTGGCTGTCCGACGGACGCCTACTGGGCGCTGGGCCGTCCCTCGACGTCGTCGACGCGGTCGATCGCAGCACTCGCTCAACTTCGGGGCCTACGACGACCACGGCGTACTGGTCGGCTACGCCCGCGTCGTCACCGACCACGCGACGTTCGCCTGGCTCTGCGACGTCTACGTCGACCCGCGTCGCGCGGGGCGGGCGTCGGCACGGCGCTGCTCGGCGCCGTGCTCGCGCCAGCTGTCGCCGGGCTCCGGCTCTCACGCACGCTGCTGGCCGACCGCCGATGCGCACGCGCTGTACGCCGCGCTACGGCTTCGAACCGCTGCCCGACCCGGCGGCGGTTCATGGTCCGCTGAGCTTGTTCAGGGCCGATCCGCGGCAACTGGTGGACGCCGTCGACGCCGGCCGCGGCAGTCAGGTACGTTTCGCCGCATGGATCTGATCGCCGCGGCCTGACCTGCCGGGCTCGGCTTCGTCGTCATCGGCGGCCAGCAACGTCGCGCACAAGCTGCTGTACGGCGGCCTGGCCGACCTGCGCCCGATGCCGCGCACCCTGATCGACGAGGGCACGCTGCGCGAGGTCTACCACTACCGCCCGGCCGCGAAGGTCCGCGAGCACGGCGACCCGGTGCTGCTGGTGACCCCGCTGGCCGCGCCCGCGCTCTGCTTCGACCTGCGCCGCGGCTGCTCGCTGGTCGAGCACTTCGTCGAACGGCGGCCGGCCGACGTACCTCGTCGAGTACGGCAAGGTCTCGTTCCGCGACCGCAACCTCGGCATGGAGCACTGGATCGACGAGGTCGTGCCGGCCGCGATCCGCGAGGTGTCCGCGCATGCCGGCGGCCGGCCGGTGCACGTGATCGGCTGGAGCCTGGGCGGCATCTTCGCGCTGCTGACCGCGGCCGACAGCCCGGACCTGCCGATCGCCTCGGTCACCGCCGTCGGCTCGCCGTTCGACATCAACCAGGTGCCGCTGGTCGCGCCGCTGCGGCCGCTGCTGAACCTCACCGAGGGCGGCGGGCTCGATCACCCGCAGCCTACCAGGCGATGGGCGGTGCCCCCAAGCCGCTGGTGAAGTGGGCCTTCCAGCTCTCGTCGTTCCAGAAGCTGGTGACCAAGCCGCTGGCCATCGCCACCCGCCTCGACGACCAGACTTCCTCGCGCAGCTCGAGGCCGTCGACCGGTTCACCGACAACATGATCGCCTACCCGGGCCGGACGCTTCGGGCAGCTCTACCACCGGTTCGTCAGGGCAACGCGCTGGTCACCGGCACCATCGACTTCGGCGACCGCACCATCTCGGTCGCGAACATCAACGCCCCGGTGCTGGTCTTCGGCGGCGCCACCGACGGCATCGCGCCGATCCCCGCGGTCCGTACGGTCGTGCCGCTGCTGACCGGTGCGCGGAGGTCAGGTTCGAGATCGTCCCCGGCGGCCACCTCGGCATGCTGACCGGACGGCGGGCCCGCGGCACGACCTGGCAGATCATGGACGAGTGGATCAGCAAGTGGTCCTCCGACGCCGAGGAGACTCCGACCCCGACGGCCCGGAAGAAGGCTGCCGCGAAGAAGAGCGCGCCGAAGAAAACGGCCCCGAAGGGTCCGGCGAAGAAGGCCTCCGCCCGGCGGACTGCCGCGAGCCGCGAGGCGATCGGCACCAACCCCGCCCGGCGCTACGGGTCGGCCGGATCCCGGTCCCTCTCCACCTGATCGGTCGCCCCGCCGTCCGTGACGTTCGCCGGATGTCGCGTTGCAGCCGCTCGATCGTCACGGACGGCGTCAGCGCAGGTCGTGCTCGTCCAGCCACGCCTGGGCCAGTCGCTTGGGCGCCCGGGCCAGCCACGCGTCGTACACGATCTCGGCGAGCTCGTCGCGGTCCAGCTCAGCTATCCGGCAGCCGCGCAGCAGCACGGACGGATGGCCGTCGAAGTGCGGGGTGGTGAAGAACGGCGTGGACGGGTCGGCGACCAGGGCCTGCTTGTCGGCGTCCGAGGCGACCCAGAAGACGATGACGTCGTCGTAGCGCTCGCCGGTCTCGGGGTCGACGGCGTCAGGGCGCGGGTTGCGGAAGAACACGAAGCTCTTGCGGCGCACCTGGTAGACGACGGTCGTGCCCTCTGCTCGCTCGGACGCCCGGCATGGACCGGGCGAGCTCGTGCACGTCGGCGACGGTCGCGCGAGGCATGTCCCGACCCTACCGAGGCCTGCGTCTCACCTAACCGATCGGGCGCCGCGGCGTTGTACCGGTATGACGGACCTGAACCTGACCCGCCGTACCCTCCTGGGCGGCGCCGGGCTGTCGATGGCCGGCCTCGGCACCGGGGCCCTCACCGCGCCGGCCACGGCCGGGACCCTGCAGGGACCGCTGCCTCGCCAGGTCGACGTGGTCGTGGTCGGGGGCGGCATCTCCGGCCTGGTCGCCGCTCGCAAGGTCGCCGGCCGCGGGCGCTCGGTGCTCCTCGTCGAGGCCCGGAACCGCGTCGGCGGCCGGGTGCTGAACCACCACCTCGACTCCGGCGGGGTGATCGAGTCCGGCGGCGCCTTCGTCGGGCCGACCCAGGGCCACATCCTGCGCCTGGCCGACGAGCTGGGCGTGCCGACGTTCAAGGAGTACGTCGACGGCAACAGCGTCTACGTCTCCTCGACGACCGGTCGCCAGGAGTACCAGGGCACGGTGCCGCCCGACCCGTTGATCCTCCCCGACGCCGCGAACCTGCTCACCCAGATCGACATGTACGCCGCCGAGATCCCGGTCGACGCCCCCTGGACGCACGATCGGGCGGCGGAGTGGGACGGCATGACGCTGGGCGAGTGGATCCGCCGCAACGCAGTCAACGCCGACGGGGTCGAGAACCTGATCCGCTGCTGGACCCAGCCCGGGTTCGGCGCCGACCCGGACGAGCTGTCCTTCCTCTACGTCCTCTGGTACATCGCCTGCTCGGGCGACGAGCGCCACGTCGGCACCTTCGCCCGCAACTCCGAGACCACCAACGCCGCCCAGGAGCGACGGTTCGTCGGCGGCTCGCAGCTGATCCCGCTCCGGCTCGCGCGTCGGCTCGGCGACATCGTGGCTCTGGCGGCGCCGGTGCGGCGGATCACCCAGGACGACCGGCACGCGGTGGTGCACACGGCCCGGGGCCAGGTCCGCGCCCGGCGGGTGATCGTGGCCGCTCCCCCGCCGCTGGTGCTCGACATCGACTGGTTCCCCCGGCTCCCCCAGCGCCGCACCGAGCTGCTCCGGCACCTGGACATGGGCCAGCTGATGAAGTGCGACGCGGTCTACCGTCGGCCGTTCTGGCGGGAGGCGGGGCTCAACGGGTTCGGGCTCAACGACTCCGGCGCCGTCCGGGTCGCCTTCGACAACTGCCCGCGAGACGGCGACCCCGGGGTGCTGCTGGCGTTCGTCGGCGGCTCGACCTGGCGGCGCTACGGCGTGCAGACCCGCGCGGCCCGCCGGGCCGCCGTGCTCGAGGGCTTTCGCCGTGATGTTCGGCGAGCAGGCCCTGCACCCGATCGAGTACGTCGAGCACGACTGGACCCACGAGCAGTGGACCCGCGGTGGCCCGGTCGCCAACTACGCACCCGGGACGATGATCCGGTTCGGCCGCGAGATCCGGCGTCCGTACGGCCGGGTGCACTGGGCCGGCACGGAGACGTCGACGTACTGGACCGGCTACATGGACGGCGCCGTACGCTCCGGCAAGCGGGCCGCGGTCGAGGTGCTGGAGAAGCTCTCGTGAAGCGGCCATCACAGCACGGGGCCCTCGGCGTCCTCCTGGCGCTCGTCCTCCCGCTGCTGCCCGCCTCCGCCGCCCGGACCGCGAGCGGTGGGACACCCGCGTCTTCGCGACCGTCCAGGAGCCCGGCTACCCGGCGTACGTCTTCCACCACCGCAACGGACGCGTCTACGCCGGCACCTACACCAACCCGCAGGGCGACCACGGGCGCTCGGTGGTGCGCGAGTGGTCGGCCGGCGGGGCCCTGCTGCGGTCGTGGCGGGTGCCGCACCAGAACCTCGACGAGGACCACGGCGTCCAGGTGGCGACCGCGGACGCCCGGGGGCGCCTGGTCCTGCTGGAGAAGTCGACGTCGTCCGTGCGGACCCTGAACACCGCGAACGGCAACTTCCGCCGGTGGGCGACCCTGCCCGATCTGCCGATCTGCTCCAGCGGCGAGAAGCCCTGCTCCCCCAACGTGTCCGACGGTCCGGCGATCCCCAACTACGCCGCGTGGGGCCCCGGCGGCGCCCTCTTCGTGACCGACTACGGCCAGGCGGTGATCTGGAGGATCCCGCACCGCACCCAGGAGCCGAAGGTGTGGTTCGCCTCGCCGCGGCTCGACGGCTCCGAGTTCGGGACGGCCGGCCTCGTCTTCCGCCCGCGGCCGCAGGACCCTGCTGATCACCCAGCAGTCCTCCACCACCGACGGGAGCGCGCCGACCAACGGCAAGCTCTACTCCCTGCCGATCCGGGAGTCCGGTCGCCCCGGCAGGTTGTCGACGCTGTGGACCTCGCTGCCCGGTGACCTGCCGGACGGCTTCGGCATCGGCCGCTCGGGCCGGATCTACATCGCCAACGCCGGGCTCTCCGCGCAGATCGTGGTGCTCTCCCCTCGAGGCCGCGAGATCGAGCGGTTCCCCGATGTCCCGGGGTCGGGCGAGAACGGCTCCTCCGTCCCGTTCGACACCCCGTCGAGCGCGACCTTCCACGGCACCCGCGTGCTGGTGGCCAACCAGTCCTTCTTCGGCAACACCGACCACCACGCGATCCTCGACGTCGAGGTGGGCGAACGCGGGCGGAGGACCTACCTGCCGCGCGCGGCGTACTGGCGCTGAGGGCCGGACCGGCTGCGCAGGACCCTGGCCACCACCAACCCCGCCACCAGGGCGCCGAGGGTGCCGAGGGTCTCGTCGCCGAGGGTGTCCTCGTACGCCGTGTCGATCTCGGTGCCGTGCCGGATGAACGTGTACCACTCGCCGAGCTCCCAGCCGAGCGCGATCACGGCGCCGAGCCCGGTCACCAGGAGCACCACCGCCCACGGCGGGCGCACCGCGCCGCAGATGATCAGCCCGATGCCGGTCAGCAGCAGCGCCCAGTTGGCGAAGTGGCTGAAGTCGTCCCACCACACGACCGCGTCGAAGAGGTCGAGGCTGTTGCCGGTCACGTCGACCAGGAACGGCAGCATCACCAGCGTGAAGGCGCCGTACGGCGGGTGGCGGTCGGGGTGCCGCCGCTTGACCACGACCCACCAGAGGAACGGGACCACCAGCATCAGCAGCGGGTAGGCGATGAGCCGCGCTCCGAAGGCCTTGTCGGCGAACCTCTCGATGCCGGGCATGTACTCGGCCACCGCCAGCTGGGCGACCGTCAGCACCAGGACCAGGACGGGGACCCACGCGGGGCAGCGACGCGTCACCAGCGCACGGTAGCGTCCCGGCATGGGTGCGCTGGCGGGGCTCGTCGAACGCGGGCTGGTCGCCCCCGACTGGGCCGAGGCGCTGGCGCCGGTCGACGACCGGATCACGGCGATGGGCAGGTTCCTGCGCGAAGAGATCAGCGCCGGCCGCGGCTACCTGCCGAGCGGCGACCAGATCCTGCGGGCCTTCCAGCGTCCGCTCGCCGACGTCCGGGTCCTGATCGTCGGACAGGACCCCTACCCCACTCCCGGGCACCCGATCGGGCTGAGCTTCGCGGTCGACGCGCACGTCAGGCCGGTCCCCCGGAGCCTGGCCAACATCTACCAGGAGCTGCACACCGACCTGGGTCTCGCGATGCCCGCGCACGGAGACCTCACGGCCTGGGCCGACCAGGGGGTGATGCTGCTCAACCGCGTGCTGACCGTCCGCCCCGGTGAGGCCGCGTCGCACCGTGGTCGCGGCTGGGAGGACGTGACCGAGTGCGCCATCAAGGTGCTGGCCGCGCGCGGGGGGCCGTGCGCCGCGATCCTGTGGGGCCGGGACGCCCAGGGGCTGAAGCCGATGCTGGGATCGGTGCCGTGGGTGGAGTCCGCCCACCCGTCCCCGCTGTCGGCGGGCCGGGGGTTCTTCGGGTCCCGCCCGTTCAGCCGGGTCAACCGGCTCCTCACCGAGCAGGCCGCCGAACCTGTGGACTGGTCGCTGCCGGCGGAATAAAGTTGAATTCTCAACCATTGGAGTCGGCATGAGCGAACGAACGCTCGAGCCCGTCGACAGCCGGATGCCGGCCCTCTACATCGGGCACGGCGCTCCCCCGCTCCTCGACGACCCGGTCTGGTCGGGACAGCTCGCCGCCTGGGCCGCCGACCTGCCCCGCCCGCGCGCGATCCTCATCGTCAGCGCCCACTGGGAGTCGGCCCCGGTCAGCCTCAGCGCCAGCAGCGCGCCGCTGGTCTACGACTTCGGCGGGTTCGACGCGAAGTACTACCGGATGACCTACGAGACGCCGGACGCCACCGAGCTGGCCACCCGGGTCGCGGCGATGATGCCCGCGGGCGAGCCGGTCCACCAGCACGCCAGCCGCGGGCTCGACCACGGGGCCTGGGTGCCGCTGAGGATCATGTACCCCGAGGCCGACATCCCGGTGCTGCAGCTGTCGCTGCCCACCCACGACCCGGTCCGGCTGATGGCGCTCGGCGAGCGCCTGCGGCCGCTCCGCGACGAGGGCGTGCTGATCATCGGGTCCGGGTTCCTCACCCACGGGCTGCCGTTCCTCACCGAGTGGCGGATCGACGCCGCGGTCCCCGGCTGGTCTGCGGACTTCGACGCGTGGGCCGGCGAGGCGATGGCCCGCGGCGACGTCGACGCGCTGGCGTCGTACAAGTCGCAGGCGCCGGGCATGCCCTTCGCCCACCCGACGGTCGAGCACTACACGCCGCTGTTCGTCACCCTCGGCGCCGCGTCGACCCCCGACGAGCCGGGGATCCAGGTGATCGACGGCTTCTGGATGGGGCTGTCCAAGCGGTCGCTTCAGGTTGCCTGACTTCGCGGTCGTCTCCCGGGTCTCGAGACGCGTCGCGACCTCTCCTCGATCGCGCGGCTCGCTCGACCACCTTCGACGAGGGCACGCGCTCGCAAGCTCGCGCGGCCCCGTCAGCGGATCCGGGTCCTCCGCATGACCTTGAGGCCGGTCAGCATCTGCTTGGCGTACTCCGCGTAGTCCTGCCCGGGCTTCGGGCCCAGCACCGGCTTCTTGAGGACGGCGAGGTTCTGGACGTCGGTGTACTTCAGCAGGCCCTGGTCGCCGTGCCGGGCGCCGACGCCGGACTGCTTGACGCCCCCTGAGGGCGTCCCCTTCGAGGCGTACGCCGCGGCGAGGGCGTCGTTGATGTTGACGTTGCCGGACTCGATCCGCCGGCCGACGGCGGCCGCGCGGTCGAGGTCGGTGCCCCAGACCGAGGCGTTGAGGCCGTAGTCGGTGTCGTTGGCGAGCGCGACCGCCTCGTCGACGGTCGAGTAGCGGTGCAGCGCCACCACCGGCCCGAACGTCTCGCACGAGCCGGCGAGCATCTCCTGGGTGACCCCCTCGAGCACCGTGGGCTCGAAGAACGCGGGCCCCAGGTCGGGCCGCGCCCGGCCGCCGGTGACCACGGTCGCGCCCTTCGCCACCGCGTCCTCCACGTGGCACGGCCACGCGGTCGCGGTGGTCCACCGAGATCAGCGATCCGAGCTCGGGCCCGAAGTCGTACGACGCCCCGAGGCGCAGCCCCTCGGCGGCGGCGACGAACTTCGACCTGAACTCGTCGTAGAGCGAGTCGGGCAGGTAGATCCGCTCGATGTGCATGCAGATCTGGCCGGTGTTGCCGAACACGCCGAACAGGGCGCCGGCCACGACGTCGTCGACGACCGCGTCGTCGAGCACGATCATCGGGTTCTTCCCGCCGAGCTCGAGGCAGCAGTCGATCAGGTTGCGCCCGGCGCGCTCGCCGATCACCCGGCCGGTCGCCGTCGAGCCGGTGAACATCACGTAGTTGGCGTTGTCGATCAGGGTCGGACCGACGTCGGGTCCCTCGCCGCAGACGACCTGGAAGAGCCCCTTCGGCAGGCCGGCCTGCTCGAGCAGGGACACGCCGTACAACGGCGACAGGGCGGTCTTGTTGTCGGGCTTGAGGACGATGCCGTTGCCGGCCATCAGCGCGGTGACCGCGTCGGAGATGCCGGTGGCGAACGGGAAGTTCCACGGCGCGATGACCCCGACGACGCCCTTGGGCTGCCGGATCTCGGTGGAGGAGGACACCATCGGGACCGGCCCGCCGCGACGGGTCGGCGCGAGCAGCTTGGGCGCCCGCTTGAGGTAGTGGCTGATCACCATCGGCGGGTCGCAGGTCTCCTCCATCGCCATCCGCCGGTTCTTGCCGCTCTCGGCCTGGATCAGGTCGGTGGTGGTGTGGGCGTTGTCGACGAGCAGGGTGTGCGCCCGCTTGAACACCGCGAGCCGCTTGCGCAGCGGCCACTGCGACCACTCGGCCTGGGCCTCGCGCGCCGCGGCGAACGCCGCCTCGATGTCGGCCGGCGTCGACTGCGGTAGCTCGACCAGCACCTCGCCGGTGTAGACCTCGGTCAGCTTCCAGGTGCCGCCGCCGGTCGACGGCACGCGCGCGACCAGGGACTCGAGGAACTCGTCGGTCAGGGTGGCGGGTCGGGTCGGTGTCATCGCAGAATCAGCTCCGCTGCCTTGTCGCCGATCATGATCGACGGCGCGTTGGTGTTGCCGCCGATGATCGACGGCATGATCGAGGCGTCGGCGACCCGCAGGCCCTCGATGCCGCGGACCTTAGGTCGGGGCCGACGACCGCGCGCTCGTCGACGCCCATCCGGCAGGTGCCGACGCCGTGGTAGACGGTCGTGGCCCGGTTGGGGATCTCGTCGCGCAGGGCCTCGGCCCGTTGAGCCCCGGCCCGGGTGGATCTCGGCCTTGACGGCGCCGCCGAACGCCGCGCTGGCCATGATCTCGCGGACCATCTCGACGCCCTCGGCGAGCACCTCGCGGTCGCCGGGCTCGGCGAGGTAGCTGGAAGTCGATGAGCGGCGCCGCCGTCGGGTCGGCGGACGGCGAGCCGGACGGTGCCGCGGCTCCTCGGATAGATCAGCGTCGCCATCACGGTCAGCGCAGGCGCGCGGGTCGACCTTGTGCCGGATCGGCGCGTCCTGGTTGGGCGACGGGTACGCCCACGGCAGCACGTGGAGCTGCAGGTCGGGTACGTCGGTGGCCTGCGACGTGCGCACGAAGGCCGACGGACTCGAACACCGAGTTGGCGAGGAACGTGTTGCCGCGAGTGAGCTCCTTGGCCAGGCCGCGGGCGAAGTACCACGGCGTGCCGCGGTGCTTCGGCGGTCGGCACGTGGAAGGTCATCGGGACGAACAGGTGGTCGTGCAGGTTGTCGCCCACCGGCAGGTCGGCGAGTACGGCGATGCCGTGCTCGCCGAGGTGCGCGGCCGGGCCGATGCCGGAGAGCATCAGGATCTGCGGGGACCCGAACACGCCGGCGGAGACGATGACCTCCTTGCCGGCCCGGACCACCCGGCGGGACCCGTCGTTGTCGATCACCTCGACGCCGGTGGCCCGGCCGCTCGGCGACCACGACCTTGGCGACGTGCACCTCGGTCTGGAGCTCGAGGGTGGGCAGCTCGTGGTCGTGGAGGTAGCCGCGCGAGGCGCTGTAGCGCAGGCCGTCGACGGCGCTCTGCTGGAATCATGCTCGACGCCCTCCTGCGACTGCGGCGTTGTAGTCGTGCGAGGACCTTCACGCCCGAGCGTGTCGGCGGTGGCCTGGACGAACTGGAGCGACGGCTCCGCGGGACTGGTGTGCCGGGTGACCTTGATCGGCCCGCCGGCGCCGCGGAAGTCGTTCGCGCCGTCCTCGAAGTCCTCGATCCGCTTGTAGACGTGTTGACCTCGTCGGCGGCCCAGCCGGTGTTGCCCTCGGCCGCCCAGGAGTCGTAGTTGGCGCGGTTGCCGCGCACGTAGACCATGCCGTTGACCGAGCTCGAGCCGCCGACGACCTTGCCGCGGGTCTGCGGGATCTTGCGGTCGAGCGCGTGCTTCTGCGGGGTGGTGTAGTAGCCCCAGTCGACCGCTCCTTGATCTGCGGGACCGGCGTGCATCGGCCCGATCATCCCGGGCTTCTTCACCAGGAACTGGTCGTCGCTCTTGCCCGCCTCGAGCAGGATCACGCTGGCGCCGGACTCGGCCAGCCGTCCGGCGCAGGCGCTGCCCGCACTGCCCGACCCCACCACGACGTAGTCGGCCTCGTCGGCCCTCGGCGTTGGCCCCGAGCGTGCACTGCGCGCCATGCGTCCACCTCTGCTCGCGTCGACTGGGCGTGGAGCGGCCACGCCCCCTGCGTGGAAACTGTAACGCGTTCTAGTTTGCTCGTACAGGGTCGGTCCGGGCGTCGGCGGTGCCCTGAGAGGATCAGCCGGGTGAAGTTCCTGTCCATCCAGTCCTCGGTCGCCTACGGCCACGTCGGCAACTCCGCGGCCGTGTTCCCGCTGCAGCGGCTGGGCCACGAGGTGTGGCCGGTGTCCACGGTGGTGTTCTCCAACCACACCGGGTACGGCACCTGGCGCGGGCCGCTGCTCCCGCCTGGTGACGTCGCGGACGTGATCACCGGCATCGAGGAGCGCGGGGTGCTCGACCAGGTCGACGGTGTGCTGTCCGGCTACCAGGGCAGCGCCGACATCGCCGGGGTGATCCTCGACGCCGTGTCGCGGGTGCGAGCGGCCAACCCGCGGGCGTCGTACACCTGCGACCCGGTGATGGGCAATGCGGGCAGCGGGTGCTTCGTCCACCCCGACATCCCTCCGGTCCTCCGGGAGCGCGTGGTCCCGCGCGCCGACATCATCACGCCGAACCAGTTCGAGCTCGGCTTCCTGACCGGCACCGAGCCGCAGACGCTGGACGAGATCCTCACCTCGGCCGAGCTGGCGCGGAAGATGGGTCCGCGGACCGTGCTGGTCACGAGCGTGCAGCGCGACGACCAACCGGCCGACACCGTCGAGATGCTCGTGGTGACCGACGACGGGCGCGTGGATCGTGCAGACCCCGCGGCTGCCGCTGAAGGCGAACGGCTCCGGGGACGTGACCTCCGCCCTCTTCACCGCCCATCTCCTGGCGACCGACGCTCCGACCGCCCTTGGCCGCACCGCCGCCTCGGTCTTCGCGCTGCTCGACGCGACCCTGCGATCGGGCGAGCGCGAGCTCCGGCTGGTCGCGGCCCAGGACGTGTTCGTCGACCCGCCCACGAGCTTCGAGGTGCACCGGATCCGATGAGACTCCTCGTCTCCCTGTTGCTGTTCGCCGTCGTCACGGCATGTGGTGCGTCGTCGACCGATGATGCGGCTTCGGGGGACCGTGCCACCGACATCGCCTTCGTGACCGAGCTGATGCACCGCGACGCGGCGCTGCTCAACCTGCTCGACGTGGCGCTCGGTCGCCGGCTCGACCCGGCGCTGGTGGCGGCCACGGACCAGCTGCGGGTCGATGCCAACGCGCGCATCGAGACCGCCGCCGACCAGCTCGAGTCGTGGGGCGAGAAGGTGCCGAGGACGGTGCGCGACCACTCCTTCGAGCACAGCACCGACGCGCATGACATCCCGTCGCTGGACGGGATGCCCACCGGCGACGACCTGCAGAGGCTCGGGCAGCGTGCCGCGGGCCGAGTTCGAGGCAGCGTTCGTCGCCCTGCTGCGGCCCAGCCTCGAGGCGACGCGCGACCTGGCCGGCACCCACGTCGCGGACGCCGACGCGGTGGCAGACCCTGGCTCGGGACGCCGAGACGGTCGTGCGACGCGGCACTTCAGGCGCTGTGAGCCGGTTGTCGGGCTTCGGTTGATGGGTGACGGATCTACTTCGGTTGATCCGTGACACTCGTCTTGACCTTACGGCGCCCGCCGGGCACCTGGACGTTCTTCTGTTTCACCTCCCCGCGCAGTGTGCGCTCGGTGGTCTTGAGTAGGTGGTCCCCGTCGTAGAACTGCATGGTCTGGTCGGTCACCCACACATCGATGGTGTGGCCGGCGGCGGCTACACCCAGGCAGACCTGTTGCCAGTTCACACACACCACCCCCAGCGGGCTGGCGCGGCGTACCACCCAGCTCCCGTCATCGCGGTCGGCGTTCGGGCGACCTGCCCCGACACCGACGCGCAGCGGGGTGATCGGCGCCGGAACCGGCTGTTCGAACCGTGCCGACGGGGTGGTCATGTCCAGCGCCTGGTGGGGCCGTCGGGTGTTGTAGTCGACGACCCACTCGTCCAGCTCGGCCTGCGCGTGCGCCAGGTCGGCGAAGACCCGGTCGGTGCGGAACTCGGTACGGATCGCCCGGTGGAACCGCTCCACCTTGCCGGTCGTGGTCGGCGACCGAGGCTGGGTGAGCAGGTGCTCGATCCCGTTCTCCCGACACACCCGGTCGAACAACACCTCGACCGGGGCTTGTTGAACCGGCCGGTGAAGACCTTCCCGTTGTCGGTCAGGATCTGCCCCGGGATCCCGTAGATGCCGCAACGCCAACGCCAACCCCTCGCACACCCCGCGCGAGGACTCCCGCAGCATCAGGTAGGCGCTGACGCAGAACCTCGAGTGGTCATCGACCCCGGTCAGCGCCTTCGCGTGCCGCCCGTCCGCGAGCCGGAACCCGCCCACCACGTCCATCTGCCACAGCTCCATCGGCAGCCCGCGTTCCCAACGCTTCCACTTCCGGTCCCGGCGCCGCCGGCCGGTCGTGTCGATCAGGTTCAACCGGACCAGCGCCCGGTAGACCGCCGACTCTGACGGCACCGGCTCAAGTCCCTGCCTGCCCAGCTCGTAGACGATCCGCCGCGGCCCCCACGAAGGGTGCGACGACCTCATCCGCGCGATCGCCGCCTCGACCGCACCAGAGATCTGGTGCGGACACGACCGCGGCCGGTGCGACCGGTCACCCAGGTTCCCCAAACCACCGGCCTCGTACCTGGCCAGCCAGGCATGCACGGTCTTGCGTGAGACCCCGAACCGGGCCGCCACGTCCGTGACCGTCTCGCCGTCACTGATCACCGCCAGCACGGCCTGATACCGCTGCTCAGTCACACTCAACTCCCGCATCTCGGGAGTGTCACCAATCAGCCGAAGTAGGCGTAACCCATCACCCGAAGGCATGTCACCCAACAACCGAAGAGCGAATGTCACCTCTCAGGCGAAGTAACACAGGCGCTGTGAGCCGGTGACAGGAGTCGAACCCGCGACATTTCGCTTACAAGGCGAACGCTCTACCAACTGAGCTACACCGGCGCGACCGGTCGGCTGCTCACCGCCGGTGCGGCGCCACATCGTAGTTGCCGGTACGCAGTCGGCGACGCGTCGAGCATCTCGGGACCGTCAGGCGGCAGCGGCGCAGGAACCCGTCGAGCGACCGCCGGATCCCGGCGGCGTCGAGCCCGTGGGCGGCGATGTGGTCGGCCGGCGTGCCGTAGCGGCGCAGCTCCGTCGCGAGCGACGCCGAGGGCCAGCAGGCGATGAGGTACGTCGCGCAGCGCGTCGGCGACCACGTGCGCCGAGGTGCCGGCCAGCCAGGGCTCGACCAGCACCACGTCCGGCGTGCCGAGCGCAGCGCGCAGGCCCGCGGGCGTCGAACGGCCGCACCGTGCTGGCGTAGAGCACGGTCACGTCGCGCCCCTCGATCGCGGCGAGGACGTCGTCGAGCACCGGACCGAGCGCGACCACCGTGGCGCCGGCGCCGCGGCGTACGACGTGGAAGCCGCCGGCCGGTGAACGGACGTGCGCGTTGGTCTGGCCGACCACCCGCACGTAGTGCAGCCCGTCGCCGGCGACGGTGCGCGCGCAGCGACGGTGTCGACCTCGGTCGACGTCGACGGGGCGTGGATGTGCACGCCCGGGCAGGGTGTCCAGCAGCGCGACGTCGCCGGGCGCCTGGTGGGTGCGGCCGGCCGAGGCGATGTCGAACGAGCCACCCGAGCCCGACCAGGACGCCCCCGACGTCCTGGTGGCCGAAGCCGAGCTTGACCTGCTCGAAGGCCCGCTCGACGAGGAACGAGCCGAACGTGTGCACGATCGGGCGCATCCCGGTCAGCGCGAGGCCGGCGCCGACGTTGACGAGCAGCTGCTCGCGGATGCCGACGTTGATCACCCGGTCGGGGTGGCGTGCCTCGACCTCGCCGAAGAACTGGCCGGAGATCTCGGCGTACACCAGCGCGACCGACGGGTCGGTCTCGACGAGGTCGGCGGCGGTGCGGGCGAACTGGATGCGGGGGTTCATCGCTTCTCCTCCACGTCGGCGACGACGACGTTGGGCCGGCCGACCGGACGGTGCGACAGGGCCTTCTCGAGGGCGTCGTGGTCGCGCCCGTCGACGGAGACGGTGTGCCAGCCCTCGACCGGCGAACCGCTCGGCGATCCGGCCCGGCACGGCGTACGACGACGACCGGTTGTCGACCACGACGACGGTCAGCGCGTCCAGCGACGAGCGCGGCGGCCAGCTCGAGCGCCTCGTGGTTGCTGCCCTCGTCGAGCTCCGCGTCGCCGACGAGTACGACGACCCGGGAGCCGATGCCCTGGGCGCGCAGGCCGAGCGCCGTGCCGACCGCCAGCGGGAGACCGTGACCGAGCGAGCCGGAGGAGATCTCCACGCCGGGCACCAGGTTGCGGTCGGGGTGGAAGCCGAGCGGCGAGTCGAACGATGCCCAGTCGGCCAGCCACGCCTCCGGGAAGAAGCCCGCGGTCGGCGAGCACCGCGTAGTAGGCCATCGGCCCGTGCCCCTTGGACAGGTAGAACCGGTCGCGGCGCGGGTCGCCGATCGTCTCGGGCGAGACGTCGAGCACCCGCTCGTAGAGCACCCGGATCACGTCGAGGGTCGAGGTGGCCGCGGACGAGTGCTTCTCGTCGCCGGTCATCAGGCTCATCAGGCGGGGAATCTCGGTCATGTCTACGATGGTCCAACTTGAAGTTGAGTTGAAGTCAAGGAAGGCTGGGGATGTGACCAGGCTGACCATCGGACAGCTCGCCGAGCGGGCGGGCGTGGCGACCTCCGCGATCCGGTTCTACGAGGCCCGCGGCCTGATCCAGTCGCGTCGTACGACGGGCAACCAGCGCCGCTACGAGCAGGCCGAGCTGCGCCGGGTCGCGTTCATCCGGACCGCCCAGCGGGTCGGGCTCAGCCTGGACGAGATCGGCGAGGCGCTGGCCACGCTGCCGGAGAACCGGGCGCCGACCAAGGCCGACTGGACCCGGCTCAGCCGCGCCTGGCGGCCCCGGCTCGACGAGCAGATCCGAGCGGATCGAGCGGCTGCGCGACCAGCTCGACGGCTGCATCGGCTGCGGCTGCCTGAGCCTGCAGAACTGCGCGCTGCGCAACCCCGACGACGTGGTCGGCCGCGCGCGGGCCCGGGCGCGGTCTTCCTCGAACCGAGTGGAGGGACCTGCCGGGGTCATGGCGCTGCGGATCGTGGCGAACCGCCCGGATCCGGCGATCGTGACCCTGCCCTGGTCCACCCCGCTGGAGGAGTGGACCGACGAGCACGTCGTACCGCTGCCGCGGGGGCTCTCGCGGCACGTCGTCCGGATCGTGCGGCTCGGCCAGCGCGTCTACGCCGTCAAGGAGACCGACGAGGAGCTCGCCTTCCGGGAGTACCGCCTGCTCCGCGACCTGCAGCGGATGGGACTGCCCGCGGTGGTGCCGCAGGGCGTGGTCACCGGCCGCGTCGACAAGGACGGCGAGGAGCTGCCGGCCGCGCTGCTCACCCGGCACCTGCAGTTCTCGCTGCCCTACCGCAGCCTGTTCTCAGCACGGGCTCACCGCCGACAACCTGCCCTCGCTGATCGACGCGCTGGTGGTGCTGCTGGTCCGGCTGCACCTCGCCGACTTCTACTGGGGCGACGTGTCGCTGTCGAACGTGCTGTTCCGCCGCAGCGCCGGCGGCTTCGCGGCGTACCTCGTCGACGCCGAGACCGGCGAGCTGCGGCCGCAGCTGTCCCAGCGGCATGCGCGAGTACGACGTCACCGTCGGCTGCGAGAACGTCTTCGCCGAGCTGCTCGACCTGCAGGCCAGCGAGTCCCTCGACCACGAGGTGCGGGCCCACGAGATCGTCGAGCTGATCCAGGAGCGGTACGACGCGCTGTGGTCGGAGCTCACCGGCGAGGAGGAGTTCGCGGCCGGCGAGATGTGGCGGATCGAGCAGCGGATCGAGCACCTCAACGACCTCGGCTTCGACGTCGAGGAGATCGACATCGTGACCGACTTCGACGGGGACCGGGTGCAGATCCAGCCGAAGGTCGTCGAGCTCGGCCACCACCAGCGCGAGCTCCAGGCGCTGACCGGGATGAACGTCGAGGACGCCCAGGCGCGCCGGCTGCTCAACGACCTGGCGGCGTTCACCGCCCACTACGACCTCGGCGGCGAGGACCGGACGCTGGTCGCCAACCGGTGGCTGACCGAGATCTACGAGCCGATCATCGCGATGGTGCCGCCCGAGGCGCGCGGCAAGCTCGAGCCGGCCGAGATCTTCCACGAGATCCTCGTCCACCGCTGGCTACTCTCCGAGCGGGCCGGCCACGAGGTCGACATCTTCGACGACCGCCCGCGACTACATCGACACCGAGCTCACCCGCCGGCCCGACGAGGCGGTCGCCGCGCCGACGGAGTCAGCGCGGCGCGCCTGAGCGGCCGTCAGCGGAGCAGGTCGCGCCCGATCACCATCCGCTGGATCTGGTTGGTGCCCTCGAAGATCTGGGTGACCTTGGCGTCGCGGAACAGCCGCTCGACGGGGTACTCCCGGGTGTAGCCGTTGCCGCCCAGCACCTGGACCGCGTCCGTGGTGACCCGCATGGCGGTGTCGGTCGCGGTCAGCTTGGCGATGCTGGCCTGGCGCGAGAACGGCCGGCCGGCGTCCTTGAGCCGGGCGGCGTGGAGGTACGTCGCCCGGGCCCGCTCGACCCCGGCGCCGAGGTCGGCGAGCAGGAACTGCAGCCCCTGGAACTCCCCGATCGGCTTGCCGAACTGCTCGCGCTCGCGGGCGTAGGCGACCGCGTGGGCCAGGGCGGCCTGGGCGATCCCGGTCGCGACGGCGGCGATGCCGAGCCGGCCGGCGTCGAGCGCGGAGAGGGCGACCCGCATGCCGGCCCCCTCGTCGCCGATCCGGTGGCTGGCCGGGATCCGGGCGTCCTCGAAGATCACCTGGGTGGTGACGTCGCAGGCCAGGCCCATCTTCTTCTCGGGAGCACCGAAGCTCATGCCCTCGGTGTCGGCGGGGACGACGAACGCCGAGAGCCCGCGTCGTGGGTCGTCGCCGGTGCGCGCGAAGAGGATGTAGTAGTCGGCGCAGGAGCCGTTGCTGATCCACTGCTTGGTCCCGGAGACGACGTACTCGTCCCCGTCCCTGCGCGCCCGGGTGCGGATGCCGCTGACGTCGGAGCCGGCCTGCGGCTCGGAGAGGCAGTAGGCGCCGAGCCAGTCGCCGGAGAGCATCTTCGGCAGCCACTCCTCGCGCTGCTCCTTCGTCGCGTTGACGTCCACGACGTTGGCGGTGAGCGAGTGGACGCTGGTGCCGACGGCGACGCTCGGCCACGCGGTGGCGATCTCCTCGAGGACCTGGAGGTAGACCTCGTAGGGCTGCCCACCGCCGCCGTACTCCTCGGCGAACGGCAGGCTCAGCAGCCCCGAGCGCCCGAGCAGGCGATAGGCCTCCGCCGGGAACTCGGCCCGCTCCTCGAGCTCCGCCGCCTGCGGCGCGAGCTCCTTCTCCGCGATCTCCCGGGTCAGCTGGAGGAGCGCCTCCGCCTCGTCGCTGGGCAGCAGCCGGTCCACGTTCGTCGCCACGCCGCCACTCTAGGAGGTCGGTCGGGGATGCCCTGGGGGTGATCCCGGATGCGCGGTCCGCGCATGTCTGCCGACGATGGGGGCCATGACTCGGAAGATGCGCAAGTTCGTGCTGCTGGCACACATCCTCAGCGCGGTCAGCTGGATCGGCGTGGACCTCGTGATGGGCGTGCTGTCGTTCCGCGGCCTGACCACCGACGACCCGCAGACGATGGCCACGGCGTACGGCGGCCTCGCCCTCTTCTGCGTCCCGCTGCTGCTGACGCTGGGGCTGCTCACGCTCACGACCGGGGTGGTGCTGGGCCTCGGCACCCGGTTCGGGCTGGTGCGCTACTGGTGGGTGGCCACGCAAGCTGGTCATCACCGTCGCCCTGCTGCATGCTCGTGCTGGTGCTGCTGCGACCCACCCTCGCCGAGGCCGGGACGCAGACCGCGCTGGTCGACGGCACCCTCCCGGAGCGGCTCACCGACGTGCGGCGGAACATGATCTTCCCGCCCATCGTGTCCACCTCGGCGCTGCTGTTCGCGAGCTGGCTGTCGGTCTACAAGCCGTGGGGGGTCACGCCTCGCGGGCGTCGCTTCCTGCGGGTGCGCGCGCCCGAGCGGGAAAGGGTGCTCACCCGTGGCTGAACGGCCACCTAGGCTGCGGCCATGCCCCTCACCACCCGGCCCCTGACCCGGGACGACTTCGACCAGTCGATGGCGCTCAGTCCGCGAGGCGTTCGGTCGACCTTCCGCCGGGCGCGACGCCGCCCTCGGCCGAGGACTTCCCGCGGCCCGGCTACCACGCCTTCGGCACCTTCGACGACGACCACCTGGTGGCGCGCGTGGTGACGCGGGAGTACCACTCGTGGTTCGGCGGCAGCGCCGTCCCCACCGGCGGGATCGCCGGCGTCGCGGTCGCCGCCGAGCGGCGGGGCGAGAAGCTGCTCGACGAGCTGTTCCGCGTGGCGCTCGACGACGGCCTCCGGGAGCGCGGCGAGGTGGTGTCGACGCTGTTCGCCACCGCGCCGGGCATCTACCGGAAGTTCGGCTACGAGCTGTTCGCGTCCTACGACGAGGTCGAGGTCCCCTCCTCCGCCCTGGCCGGCGTCCGTGCCGGCGACCGGGTGCGGACGCGTCGGGCCACGCCGGCGGACTTCGACGCCGTCCGCGAGGTGTACGACGCGTGGGCGGCCGCCCAGAACGGGCCGCTGACCCGCCGCGGCCCGTCGTTCCCGACCGACGCCGAGGGGTTCATCGACGCCTTCACCGGCGTCACGCTCGCGGTGGACGATGCGGGCGAGGTGGTCGGCTTCGCCAGCTGGGAGCGCGGCCGGGGCTTCGGCGACTCGTCCACGCTCGAGGTCTCCGACCTGCTCGCCCTCAGCGCCGACGCCTACCGCGCGCTGTGGCGGGTGCTGGGGTCGTTCGGCAGCGTGGTCGGCCAGGTGCGGGTGTGCACGTCCGGGGACGACGTCGCCCGGCTCTCGCTCCCGTCCCCGCACTGGAACGTGGTGGCGCGCTCGCCGTACATGCTGCGCGTCCACGACGTGCCGGGCGCCTTCGCGGCCCGCGACTGGCCGGTGGACGGCGAGGTGTCGTTCACCGTCGCGGGCGACCACGTCGGGACCACCAACGGGAGCTGGCACCTGGTCATCGAGCAGGGGAAGGCCACCTGCACGCCGACCGCGGCAGACCGACGCCCCCGTCCTCACGCCCGGCGGCCTCGCGCTGGCCTGGGCCGGCGCCCAGACCTGCGCCAACCTGCGCATGGCCGGGCACCTCGCCGGCGGCACGGCGGAGACCGAAGCCGCACTCGACCGGGTCTTCGCGACGCGACCGATCCACATCCGCGACTACTTCTGAGGCCGTACTACCCGAAGGTCAGCTCCCGGTAGTCCTCGACCTCGAAGGTCCCGTTGGTCTGCAGAACCACCGACTGCAGCCCGGCCGGGCGGCCGTCGCGGTAGGTGACCAGCGTGACCGACGCCTCCCGGCGCGGCTTGCTGCCGACCGCGATGGCGAACGCCGCGCCGCCGGTGGTGCCGTTGGTGAAGCTGTAGCCGCGCCGTCCGTCCTCGCCGAGCACCCGGGTCGGCCCGACCTCGACGTGGAGGTGACCGCCGAGGACGAGGTCGGCGCAGCCGCGCTCGAGCGCCTCGTCGGCCAGGTTGGCGTCGTGGACGAGGATCGTGGCGACGCGCTCCTCGGAGGCGCAGGCCGCGTCCGCGAGCCGGCTGCCGACCTCGTCGAAGCTGAGGCCGGTCTCGTCCCGCCAGCTCCCCAGCCCGCTGGAGCGGGGGTCGTCGACGCCGAGCAGGGTGGCGCCGCCCGGGCCGTCGATCACCTCGGCGTCCAGCATCGTCCACCCGAGGCCGTCGAGGTAGTCGGTCACGAAGTCGCCGTGGTCGTGGTTGCCGGCCACCGCGAAGCGGTCGTAGCCCTCGAAGGCGTTGGTCACCGAGTCGAGGCTGAAGGCCTCCCAGGACTGGCCGGTCGAGGTGTCGTCGCCGGCGTCGAAGACCGCGGTCGCGCCACCTGCGTCCGCGATCGCCCGGGCCACCCCGTCCATGCCGATGTTGTCGTGGCGGTCGGAGACCAGGGCGACGACGGTCTCGCCCTCCTGCGGCTCCCGGAGATCGAGTCCGGCCGCGTCCTCGGCCGCGGACTCGTAGAAGGTCCGGCTCTTGTCGTAGGTGTCGACCGCGCTCTCGATCAACCGTCGCCCCCCGGCGGTCGTCACGTCGGTCCGGACCTCCACGTCCGCCGCCTCCTCGGGCACGCTGATGTCCGCGCCGAGGTAGGCCGCCAGGGTCGTCCACTCGCCGGCGTCGTCTCCGATGGGTTCCTGATCGGCCCAGGGACTCCAGATGAGGACCCCGATCACCGCCAGCGCCACTCCGATCACGACGCCGGCCCCGCCGTGGTGGTGGGCCAGCTCGCGGCGCCGGGCCGGGCCCACGAGCAGCCAGACCACGACCGGCAGCAGCCCGATCACGGCGCCGCGGACGGCCGCGTCGAAGGCCATGTCCTCGAGCGACCCCTGGACCTTCGCGATCTGGCCCTCCGGCTGGCTGGCGATGTAGCCGTAGCGCTGCACCAGCTGCTCGGTGGTGTCGGCGTTGGTCTTGCCCAGGATGACGTCGGCGCCGACCCGGTGCCCCGACTCGATCCTCAGGTCGGGCAGGACCGGGCCGGTGCGGAGGACGACGTACCCGTCGAGCGTGGGGCGCAGCACCGCGTCATGGCTGGCCAGTACGACGGTGCGGCTGCTGCCCAGGAAGATCGCGAGCCCGGTGGCGACGGTGACCACCAGCCAGACTGCGGCCAGGGCGAGTCCCCGGAGCAGCCGTCCGCGGTCCATGCTTCAACCGTAGTAGCGGGGTGGATCAGGCGCGGGACCGGGCGATGGCGTAGAGGGCGACCCCGGCGGCGACGCCGGCGTTGAGCGACTCCAGCCGTCCGGCCATCGGGACCGAGACCAGCTGGTCGCAGGTCTCGGACACCAGCCGCGAGAGGCCCTTGCCCTCCGAGCCGACCACGACGACGAGCGGTCCGTCCGCGAGGTCGAGGTCGGGCAGGCTGACCTCGCCGTCGGCGGCCAGGCCGACCACCATGCAGCCGGCCTGCTGGTAGGCCTTCAGCTGGCGGACCAGGTTCACCGTCTGCGCGACCGGGACCCGGGCCGCGGCACCGGCGCTGGTCTTCCAGGCCGCGGCGGTCATCCCCGCGGCGCGCCGCTCGGGGATCAGTACGCCGTGCGCCCCGAAGCCGGACGCACTGCGGATGACCGCACCGAGGTTGCGCGGGTCGGTCACCGAGTCGAGCGCCACCAC
This sequence comes from uncultured Actinomycetota bacterium, assembly GCA_963812345.1. Lineage (GTDB taxonomy): Bacteria > Actinomycetota > Actinomycetes > Propionibacteriales > Nocardioidaceae > Nocardioides. Next base: position 85,002 of record CAWEVA010000017.1, on the reverse strand, counting down.
CAGCGGCGGCTCGCCGCGCTCGGCGGCCAGGCCCAGGAGGTCGTCGGGGTGGGCGTACTCGTAGGCCGGGATCCGGGCGGCGAGGCCCTGGTGCACCGCACCGCTGGTCATCCGGTCCAGCTCCCCGCTGGTGACCTCCAGCAGGCTCACGCCACGATCGGCGGCCAGGCTGAACGCCTCGCGCAGCCGGCCGTCGCGCTGGGCGCCCTCGGCGACGTAGACCCCGGTGACCGGGATGCCGGCGCGGAGCGCCTCGACCACGGAGTTGCGCCCGGCCACCCACTCGGAGTCACCGGACCCCGGGCGCTGCCGGGCGCGGGTCGCCCGGGCCTTCTCCTGCTTCTGCCGCTGCTGGTGTGCCTTGTGGTGCGGCCGGTCCTTGGCCTTCGGGGTCGGGCCCTTGCCCTCGAGCCCGCGGCGGACCCGTCCCCCCGGAGCCCGCGGCCGGCTTCTTGCCGGTCTTGCGGATCGCGCCCTTGCGCTGCGAATTGCCAGCCACGTCAGTGTCCTCGCCTTCGGTGGTCGAGTAGGTCGCGCAGCGACCGTATCGAGACCCCAGCCACGTCAGTCGTCACTTCCCGCGAGCGACCACGTCGGGCCGCTCGGCGTGTCCTCGATCTCGATGCCGGCTGCCTTGATCCGGTCCCGGATCGCGTCGGCGGTGGCGAAGTCCTTGCCCGCCCGGGCGGCCTCACGCTGCTCGAGCAGGCTGGCGACGAGGACGTCGACCGCCTGGCTCAGCCGTTCGTCGCTCGCGCCGCCGGACCGCCAGGCCGGGTCGGCGGGGTGCAGGCCGAGGATGTCCAGCATCGCCCAGGACGCTGGCGAGGCTGCCGTCGCAGCGCCGCGGTCGGTCCGCCGGCGCAGAGCAGCTTGTTGCCCTCGCGCACCATCTCGTGGATGACAGCGACCGCCGCCGGGGTTCCGAGGTCGTCGTCCATCGCCTGCACGAAGTCGGCGCACGCCGGGCCGCCGTCGGGCAGCTCGCCGAGTGACGGCGGCCGCGCGGTCGAGGTAGCCCTCGATCCGGCGGAACGCCGTTGCCGCCTCGTCGAGCGCCTCGTAGGAGAACTCGACGTGCGAGCGGTAGTGGGCGGCGACCATGTAGAACCGCAGCTCGATCCCGCGCACCCGCTCCAGCACGTTCGGGATCAGCAGGGAGTTGCCGAGCGACTTCGACATCTTCTCCCCGGCGGTGGTGATCCACGCGTTGTGCATCCAGTACGACGCGAACGGGTGTCCGGCCGCGCGGGACTGGGCCTGCTCGTTCTCGTGGTGGGGGAAGCGCAGGTCGACGCCGCCGCCGTGGATGTCGAAGGCGGGGCCGAGGTACTTCTCCGCCATCGCCGAGCACTCGATGTGCCAGCCCGGCCGTCCCGGCCCCCACGGCGAGGGCCAGGCGGCGGTCTCGGGCTCGGACTCCTTCTTCCAGCCCTTCCAGAGCGCGAAGTCGCGGGGGTCGCGCTTGCCGCGCGGGTCGGCGTCCTGGGCCGCCTCCATGTCGTCGATGCGCTGGTGGGTCAGCTCGCCGTACGCCGGCCACGAGCGGACGTCGAAGTAGACGTCGCCGGAGCCGTCCTCGGCGGCGTAGGCGTGCCCGCGCGCGATGAGCTCGCCGATCAGCTCGAGCATCTCGGGGATGTGGCCGGTGGCGCCGGGCTCGTAGGTCGGCGGCGCGACGTTCAGCGCGTCGTAGGCCTTGTCGAGCTCGCGCTTCATCGCGTAGGCGAGGTTGTACCAGTGCCGGCCCTGCTCGCCGGCCTTGATCAGGATCTTGTCGTCGATGTCGGTGACGTTGCGGATGAACTGCACGTCGTACCCGGACGCGGTGAGCCAGCGCCGCAGCACGTCGAAGTTCACGGCTGAGCGCACGTGGCCCACGTGCGGCTCCGACTGCACCGTCAGGCCGCAGACGTAGATGCCCGCCTTCCCCTCCTCGAGGGGGACGAAGTCGCGGACCTCGCGGGTCGCGGTGTCGTACAGCCGGAAACTCACGCGGGCAAGTCTAGGGATGGCGGGCGCCGCGGCCCGCATCGTCGGGTTCTGTGGCTCGTGGGACAGGAGTGGCGTGCGGCCGGATATCGTCGTCGGGTGCTCAGAACCCTCCTCGCCGGCGCCCTCGCCGCGGCCCTGGTCGCGCCGGTCCTGCCGACCGCGCCGGCGATCCGCCGCCCCCGCGCCGCGCAGGATCGTCTACACCGGCTGGACGAGCGGCGCCGACTTCCGGGCGGGCACCCTGCAGGGAGTCGCGGTCAGCAGCGGCCGGCTGGTCATGGACGCCCCGGTGGCCACGCGCAGCTACGCCGGACGGCGGTACGACGTCGCCCAGTGGGTCTCGCCCTGGCGCACTCCGGGTTTCGACCTCACCGAGCTGATCGCCTCGTGGGACGCCCGCACGCCCGGAAACAGCTGGATCGAGGTGCAGGTGCGAGGCCGGACCGGGGGCGGACGCACGTCCAGCTGGGACGTCCTCGGGCGGTGGGCCGCGGGCGCGAAGTTCATCCGGCGGACGTCCGTGCCGGCCCAGGGCGACGACCTGGCCGGCGTGAACGTGGACACCTGGCAGACCCACACCGGCATGGCCGGCTGGCAGCTCCGGGTGCTGTTGATGCGCGGAAAGGGCGCACCCAGTCCCCAGGTCGACGGCGTCGGCGCCGTCGTCAGCCGCCTGCCCGACGTCTCGGGCGTGGCGACCTCCAACCCCGGACCCGGACCGGGCATCGTGCTGCGGGTGCCGCGCTACTCGCAGATGGTGCACCGCGGCCACTACCCGAAGTGGGGCGGCGGGGGCGAGGCCTGGTGCTCACCGACGTCGACGTCGATGGTCCTCGGCCGGTACGACGCACTGCCTCCGGCCCGGGCCTACGGCTGGGTGCCGGACGGCCACGTCGCCCCGTGGGTGGACCACGCGGCCCGGATGACCTACGACGCGGCGTACGCCGGCACCGGGAACTGGCCGTTCAACACCGCCTACGCCGCGACCCGGACCCACGACGCCTTCGTCACCCGGCTGCGCAACCTCCGGGAGGCGCGGTACTTCATCGAGGCGGGCATCCCGCTGGTCGCGTCGATCTCCTTCGGGGCCGGCGAGCTCGACGGCGCCCCGATCTCGTCCAGCAACGGGCACCTGCTGGTGATCGCCGGGTTCACGGCCCGCGGGGACGTCGTGGTCAACGACCCCGCCGCGAGGTCGGCCTCCGGCGTGCGTCGTACCTATGACCGCGGGCAGTTCGAGGACGCCTGGATCCCCACCTCCGGCGGGCTGGTCTACGTCATCCGGGACCGCGCCCACCCGCTGCCCGTCACCCCGCACAGGAACTGGTAGCCCATCTCGGTGGTTGAGCAGCGAGGCGCCCCAGCGCCGAGCGTCGTCGAAACCCCCGCACCCGACTGGCGACCTGGTCACCGCCCTGCGCACCCCACTGGATTTCGACGCGCTCGCGCGACCTCGTCCCTCGGTCGCGTCGCTTGCTCAATCCGCCTGAGCCCACGCGGCGCGCTCGTCCCTCGCGCGCCGCTGCTCAGACGCCGTACCCACCGTCGACGTCGAGCTTCTGACCGGAGATGAACCCGGCGCGGTCCGAGGCGAGGAAGCACACGGCCTCGGCGACGTCGACGGCGTTGCCGAACCGGCGCAGCGGGATGTTCGCCCGCGCCACGTCGAGCGCCTCCGGCGAGAGGTCGCCGGAGGAGATCAGCCGGGCCGCCATCCCGTCGGTGAGCATGCCCGGGCCGACGGCGTTCGCCCGCACGCCGAAGCGGCCCTCCTCGGCCGCGAGGGCGCGGACCAGCGCCTCGACCGCACCCTTGGGTGCCGACGAGAGCCCGTCGCGCACGGGGTAGCGGGCGGTCGCCGCAGTCGTCACCGCCACGATGCAGCCCTGGGCCTGGCGCAGGTGCGGCAGGGCCGGCTGTACGACGTTGAAGAACCCTGCCGCGTCCGCGACGAGCTGGGCGGCCATGGTGGGCGGCGCGACCTGCGACAGGTGCACCATCGGCACGTGCGGCCCCGCGGCATGGATGAGCGTGTGCAGGCCGTCGTACTCCTCCACGACGCTGTCGACCACCTCCGCCGCGGCGTCCGCGCGAGTCACGTCCAGCTGGTACGCCGACGCCCGGACGCCCCACCCACGCGCGGCCGCGACCGCCCCGTCGGCACCGTCACGGTCGGAGCGGTAGGTCACCGCGACGTGCGAGCCGCGCTGCGAGAGGAGCCGGGCGATCGACGAGCCCAGGCCGCCGCTGCCCCCGATGATGAGCGCGGCACCCTTCCGTTCGGCGAAGTCGTCCATCAGCCCGGCTCCGCCGTGAAGTCGACCTCGTGGTGGCCGGTCGCCCCGTCGGGGAGCACGCCGCGCTCGACGCCGGTCTGGATCTCGCCGTCCTTGCCGATGGCGCGCACCTTGACCAGGTGGTCTCCGGGCTCGACCTGGGTGGTGATCGCCCACTGCACCCAGGTGTCGTCCGTGGGGCCCGGCGCCACGTCTGCGGCCTGCCAGTCGCCGCCGTCGAGGGAGATCTCGACGCCCCTGATGCCGGTGTGCTGGTGCCAGGCCACGCCGCCGAACGTCACCTCTCCGGCAGTCACCTCGTCACCGGAGGACGGCACGTCGATCCGGGAGGCGATCTTGACCGGCCCCTGCTCGCCCCAGCCCTTGCCGGTCCAGTAGGCCTCGATCCGGTCGAAGCGCGTGACCTCCATGTCGACCACCCACTTGCACGCCGACACGAAGCCGTAGAGACCCGGCACGATCGTGCGGACCGGGAAGCCGTGGTCGATCGGGAGCGGCTGGCCGTTCATGGCGAGCGCGAGCATCGCGTCGCGGTCGTCGGTCATCGCGGCGAGCGGAGTGCCGCAGTTCCAGCCGTCCTCCGAGGTCTGGAGCACGGCGTCGGCGTCGGCGTGCACGCCCGCCTCCGCCAGCAGGTCGGCCAGCCGTACGCCGCCCCACCAGGCGTTGCCGACCAGGTCGCCCCCGACGCGGTTCGACACGCAGTTGAGGGTGATCCAGGCCTCGGTGCGCCGCCGGTCGAGCAGGTCCTCGTAGGTCACCACGACCTCGCGGTCGACCATGCCGTGGATCCGCAGGCTCCAGTCCCGGGGCTCGATCGTGGGCGTCACGATCGCGGTGTGGATCAGGTAGAAGTCGTCGTTCCGCGTCTGCCAGGGCGTGATGCCGGGAACCCCGATCTTCGCGGCCCTGGGGACCAGCGGCTCGGTGACGCCGGTCAGCTTCAGCAGTCGCCGGGTCTCCTCGAGCTGACGCCGCCCACGGCTGACCAGTCGACCGGCACCCCCCGCGAGGATCGCCAGCCCCGTCAGGACCCCGGCACGGACCAGGAACGCGCGCCGCGACGCGTCCGCCGCCTCGTCGGGGCCGGTCGGCGTCCCCTCCCCGCTCGGCGCCGCGTCGGCGGGCGTCGTCACCCGGAGCGGCTCGGTGAGGATGGAGAGGCACACGAGCCAGGTCACGAAGCCGACCGCCACCGGGAAGTAGTTGGCGACCGTGGTGCCGGGACGGAGCGCCACGGCGGCCGCGCCCACGGCGCCCACCAGCCCGAAGACGATCAACGCCCGTGACCACGAGGTCCGCGCCAGCCGGCCGGCGTACGCGAACAGGACGCCCAGGACCAGGAAGATGCCGATCAGCAGGGCGGGCTTGTCCCAGTAGCCCAGCAGGCCGATGGCGCGCTCGGCCACGTCACCGGGGGTGTAGCGGATGACCAGCTCGCCGACGGCGACGACCGGGGACTCCCGGATCGACATCGCCATCGCGACCAGATAGCTCGTCGCCAGCCCGGCGAACCCGGCCACGAGACCGGCGAGCGGCCACGCGCCACGGAACGTCTTCACACGTTCGATTGTCGCTCAGGCATGATCGGCCCGTGCAACGAACCCCGCGTCACGCCCCGTGTCGGCATCGGCACCGACGTGCACCGTCTCGTCGACGGCAGTCCGATGTCCCTCGCCGGGCTCACCTGGCCGGACGAGCCCCAGGGGCTCGAGGGCCACTCCGACGCCGACGTGGCCGCCCACGCCGCGTGCGACGCCCTGCTGTCGGCAGCCGGCCTCGGCGACCTCGGCAGCAACTTCGGTACGGCGGACCCCGAGTGGGCGGACGCGACGGGTACGACGCTGCTCGCCGAGACCGCGCGCCGGGTCCGTGAAGCGGGCTACGAGATCGGCAACGTGGCGATCCAGGTGATCGGCAACCGTCCCCGACTGGCACCCCGTCGCGGCGAGGCCGAGGCGGCCCTCTCGGGAGCGGTGGGCGCGCCGGTGTCGGTCTCGGCCACCACGACCGACGGGCTGGGGCTCACCGGCCGTGGCGAGGGCATCGCCGCCATCGCCACCGCCGTACTCGTCTGAGGAGCGCGCGCATCGCCGTCGTGCGCACACTCTGGACACTCGCCACAGGCGGCCGGTTGGACGCCAGAATGTCCGGCGGGAGCAGATCGGAGTTGATGAATGAGGACCCACGACGGACTCGAGCTGACCGTGTGCCCCCGCGGACCCGACGACGCGCGGGTGACGGTGGTGCTGGCGCACTGCTGGACCGCGGACATGGACGACTGGCACTACCAGGTCCGCGACCTGCTCGAAGTCTTCGGGCCCGACGTGCGGATCCTGACCTGGGACCACCGCGGCCACGGCTCGTCCGACCCGGCACCGCTGCGCGACTGCACGATCGAGAACCTCGCCCGCGACATGGCCGACGTCGTCGACGCCCACGCCGGCACCGGCCGGCTGGTCATCGCCGGCCACTCCATCGGCGGGATGGCCACGATGGCCCTCGCGGAGCAGCGCCCGGACATCCTGGCGCGGACCGACGGGGTGCTGTTCGTGTCGACGTCGTCGGGCGACCTCGACTCCGTCACGCTGGGGCTGCCCGAGGCGGGTCGGTGGCTCAAGGCGCAGATTCCCCGGCTGCTGGCGGCCCGGGCGCGGCTGCTCTCGCGCAAGGTCCGCCGCCGGAGCCCGCGGATCGAGAGCGAGGTCGTGCACCGCTTCCTGTTCGGCCAGCCGATGCGGCTGCGCGACTGCGGCCTGGTGATCGACCAGCTGATCAACTGCCCGCCGGCGACGATGGAGGGCTTCTACCGCGACTTCATGACCCACGACCGGGTCGCGGCGCTGGCGGCGTTCGACGGGATCCCGACCCGGGTGCTGGTCGGCGACCGCGACGTCCTCACCCCGGTCGCGCACGCCCGCAGGATCGCGGCCGGCATCGCCTCGGCCCGGCTGGTGATCGCTCCCGGGGCCGGGCACATGCTGCCCCTGGAGCGGGACCGGCTGGTCTCGGACGAGCTGGTCGGGCTGGTGACCGCTGCCCTCGCCTCCGCCCGAGAGCGCAGCGCTGTCGCCGCAGCCGGTGTGAGCTCCCGTCAGTGGGGCGCCGCCTTCCGGCGGCCCACGAGCACCACGCCGTCCACCACACGGACGTCGTAGACGGGGACCCCGACCTCGGCGTCCTCGAGGCAGCGCCCGGTCCGCAGGTCGAAGGCGTGCCGGTGCACCGGCGACGCCACGAACCACACGTCACCACGGCTCGCGACGATCCCCCGCGCCAGGACCGACGTCCTCGCGAACGGATCGTGGTTGCCGAGCGCATGGACCTCGTCGTCGTGGGTACGAAAGAGCGCGACCGCCTGGCCATGCACCAGTGCGGTCGCGCCACGTTCGGCCTCCAGGTCCTCCAGCCGGCAGACCGGCTGCCACTCCTCGTCGGCCCTCTCGCGACTCACGGGACCACCCTCGTCGCGGCGCGTTTCCAGCAATCGCGCCCTGTGTAACGCCGGTGTCACGGGAACCCCGTGTCGGCTAGGTTTCGATCGTGTCCGCCGCCGTCGTGATCCTCGCCGCCGGCACCGGCTCGCGGGTCGGCGCGGAGGTCAACAAGGTGCTGCTGCCCCTCGGGGAACGCCCGGTGCTGGCCTGGTCGGTCTCGGCCGCGCTGGCGGTCGAGGACGTCCGGCGGGTGCTGCTCGTCGTCCGACCCGGGGAGCAGGACGCCGTGGCGGACGCGGTGACGCCGCACCTCGGGGACGACGAGGTCGGGGTCGTCGAGGGGGGCGAGACCCGGCATGCCTCGGAGTGGGCCGCCCTCCGGGCGCTGACGCCGGAGATCGAGTCCGGCGCGATCGACGTGGTGGCGATCCACGACGGGGCGCGTCCGATGGCCGGGACCGACCTGTTCGCCAGCACGATCGAGGCCGCGCGGGAGCACGGCGGCGCGCTGCCCGTCGTACCCCTCACGCAGGTCGTCCGCACCGACGGCGGACCGGTCGCGGGAGACCTGGTGGCGGTGCAGACCCCCCAGGCGTTCCGGGCCGACGCGCTGCTCGCGGCCTACCGGGCGGCCGACGCCGACGGCTTCGAGGGGACCGACACCGCCAGCTGCCTGGAGAGGTACGGCGACCTGCGGATCGCGGCCGTCCCCTCCACGTCCGGCAACCTCAAGATCACCTTCCCGGACGACGTCAGCCTCGCCGCCCGCCTCCCTCGGTGAGCGCCTCCAGAAGTCGTACGTCGTCCTCCGACGACACCCGCGCCGCGCTGGCCGGGGCCTCGACGAGCTCGACCCGGTGGTCGGACCTGAGCGCCTCGACGAGGGCGGCGAAGTCGGCGACCGAGAGCTGCTCCATGGCGGGAACGGCGGTAGCGGGCAACACGATGGGGGACGCGACCGACCAGAGGGTGGAGCGGTCGACGGTGTCGCCGACGACCCCGCCGGCGACCTCCTTGACCGTGTCGGTGACCGGGCGCACGCCCACCACGACGCAGTCGCCCTCGACCGCCCGACCGACGCAGTCGACCAGGAACGCCGGCGGCGTCATCGGGCACAGCGAGTCGTGCAGCACGAACGGGTCGTCGGTGTCGGCCACCACGGACCACTCGGTGGCCAGGTCGACCTGGGTCACCCGGGCCTCGTCGAGCGCCCAGGACGCACAGGCGACCAGGGCCTCACCGTGGATGAGCGTGAACGGGAGCGAGCCCCGGTCGACCTCGATCACCGCACCCAGGGCGCGGTGATCGAGCGTCGGGATGTCGTTCAGGAAGCGAGTACTTCGTCGAGGATGGCCTCAGCCTTGTCCTCGTTGGTGTGCTCGGCGAGCGCCAGCTCGGAGACCAGGATCTGGCGGGCCTTCGCGAGCATCCGCTTCTCACCGGCCGAGAGGCCGCGGTCCCGCTCGCGGCGCCACAGGTCGCGAACGACCTCCGACACCTTCATGACGTCGCCGCTGTGCAGCTTCTCGAGGTTCGCCTTGTAGCGGCGCGACCAGTTGGTCGGCTCCTCGACGTGCTCGGCACGGAGGACGTCGAACACACGGTCGAGTCCGTCCTTGTCGACCACGTCGCGCACCCCGACCAGATCGAGGTTGCACGCCGGAACCCTCACGACGAGGTCCTGCTGGGCAACAATGCGGAGAACGAGGTACTGCCGGTCCTCCCCCTTGATCTTCCGAGTCTCGATGTCCTCGATGACTGCGGCCCCGTGATTTGGATAAACAACCGTTTCGCCGACGGTAAAGGTCATGTGTGAAGTACCCCTTCCTAGGTGACTAGTCTAACACGGCCATGGACCCCCACCTTCACCGTTTGTGCAGGTCAGAGGGGCAATCCGGGCTTGACAGAACCGGGGGTCGTGTGGTGGGAGCCGGTGATTTGCCGGCAATCGACCCACCCGGGGTCCCGGGTGGTCGATACTTCGAGCATGTTGTCGAGGAGGCGTGCCCGGAGGAAGCAGGCGGCGCGGGCCGCTGCGACACGCCCGGAGAGCGTCGCCGCCGGACGCCGCCCCGCCGCCCACCACCCAGTCAGCCCCGGCACCGACCCCGAGACCGACCCCGCGCCCGCAAGCGGGCCCACGCCCACCCCGACGCCGACCCGCACCCGGCCGAGGCGGACCTGGCGCCAGGCCGGTCCGTTGCTGCTGCTGCGCACGGCCCACCCCAAACAGGCGTTCCTGACCGCCGCGGGAGTCGCGGCGGCGGCCGCCCTGGCCGGTCGCAGCACCCGCGAGCTGGGCCTCGTCTTCGTCACGGTGCTGGTCGGCCAGGCGATCGTCGGCTGGCACAACGACATCGTGGACCGCGCGCGTGACGCCGCGCAACGAGGCCCCCGGCAAACCGGTCGCCGAGGGGCTGCTCGAGCCGGGCACCCTGTGGTTCGCGATCGCGTGCACCGCGCTGCTCGTCGTACCCCTCTCCATCGCCAACGGCGTCACCGCCGGCATCGCCTACCTCGTCGTCCTCGCGGTCTCCCTGTTGGGGAACGTCATGTTCCGCAAGGGGCGGCTGTCGTGGCTGCCCTGGGCGGTGTCCTACGGCCTCTATCCCGCCTTCCTGTCGTACGGCGGGTGGGGCGGCGCCGCGTTGGGGAACCCGCCCGAGATCTCGATCACCGTGCTGGCCGCGCTGCTGGGCGTCTGCGTCCACTTCCTGCGGGCGCTGCCCGGTCTGGTCGCCGACAACCGCGACGGCTACCGCCACCTGCCGCTGCGGGTCGCGCTGCGGATCGGGGCCCCGCGCCTGCTGTGGATCACGATCGTGCTCACGGCGCTGGTCGTGGCCGCGCTCCTGGTCACCGGAAGCCGGGTCGGGCTGGCGCAGTGAGCGGCCGAACGGGCCGCTAGGCTGCGCCCCATGCCTTTGCGACGCACCCTTGCGCTGGCGACCTGCGTCCTCGCCGTCTGCGCGCCCGTGCTCACGTCCTGCGGGTTCGACTACGCGACCGACCGCATCTACACCCCGGCGGCCGGCGTGAACAACCGCGAGGCGTCCATCGACGTGCTGGGTGCGGTCATCGTGTCGTCCGAGGAGGGCTCGGGCACCTTCATCGCCTCCTTCGCCAACAACAGCACCGTGGAGCCCGGGACCGTCGAGGCCCTCGAGGGGGTCGACCAGTCCCAGCTCACCGCCACCGACTTCTCCCCGATCGAGGTGTCGCCCGCGGGCCTGGTCAACCTCGCCGACGAGGGTGGCATCGAGGTGAGCGGTGAGGTCGCGGCCGGCGAGTTCGTCCCGGTGGCGCTCCAGTTCGGTACCGGCGAGCGGGTCCAGCTCGACGTGCCCGTGGTCACGAACTGCGGCTCCTACGAAGGGCTCGACGGCCCGGCCTCCGCCGAGCAGTGCGAGCCCGAGACCGAGCCCGCGCCCGCCGAGCACTGACCGATCGATGACCGCCACCCTGATCCTGCTCCGCCACGGCGAGAGCGAGTGGAACGCCCGCAACCTGTTCACCGGCTGGGTCGACGTCGCCCTGAGCGAGAAGGGCGAGCAGGAGGCCGTGCGCAGCGGCGTCGAGATGCGTGACGCGGGGCTCCGCCCCGACGTGGTCCACACCTCGGTGCAGCGGCGGGCGATCAGCACCGCCTGCCTGACCCTCGACGCCGCGGACCGGCACTGGATCCCGGTACGCCGCTCCTGGCGGCTCAACGAACGCCACTACGGCGCGCTGCAGGGCAAGGACAAGAAGCAGACCCTCGAGCAGTACGGCGAGGAGCAGTTCATGCGCTGGCGCCGCTCGTTCGACGAGCCGCCGCCGCCGCTGGACGATGACGACGAGTTCTCACAGGTGGGCGACCCCCGCTACGCCGACCTCGGGTCGGAGCTGCCGCGCACCGAGTGCCTCAAGGACGTCGTCGAACGCTTCCTCCCCTACTGGGAGTCCGGCATCGTGCCCGACCTCGAGGCGGGGAAGTCGGTCCTGCTCGCCGCGCACGGCAACAGCCTGCGTGCGCTGGTCAAGCACCTTGACCAGGTCAGCGACGAGGAAATCACCGGCCTGAACATCCCGACCGGGATGCCGCTGGTCTACCGGCTCGACGAGTCCCTGGCCCCCACCGTGGCCGGTGGCGAGTACCTCGACCCCGAGGCAGCAGCCGAGGCCGCCGCAGCGGTCGCCAAGCAGGGCCGCTGACGCTCCGCGACTTCGTTGAGTAGGGGATTTCTGTCCCACGAGTGGGGGGTTAAAGCCCCCACTCGAGGGACAATTTCCCCCCACTCAACGAGTACGCCGGGTCAGATGCGGACCGGCAAGTCGCCGGTGACGACGTACACCACGCGGTTGGCGACCGACACCGCGTGGTCGGCGATCCGCTCGTAGTAGCGCCCCAGCAACGCGAGGTCGACGGCGGCCTCGACGCCGTGGGTCCAGTTGTCGGAGAGCAGCTCGGTGAAGCTCCGGCGCCGGAGCTGGTCCATGATCTCGTCGGACCTGCCCAGCTCGATCGCGGCCTCGACGTCGAGGCCGACGATGATCCGGGAGACCCGGGCCACCATGTCCTCGGCCACCTCGCCCATCCGGGCCATGGTCGGACGGATCTCCTCGGGCACCGCGACGTGGGGCACCCGCAGCCGAGCGATCTTGGCGACGTGCACGGACAGGTCGCCCATCCGCTCCAGCTCGCTGACCATCCGGAGCGCCGAGACCACCACGCGCAGGTCGCCGGCGACCGGTTGCTGGAGGGAGAGGATGGAGAAGGCGGTTTCCTCGACCTTCTCTCGTGCCTTGTCGATGTCGACGTCGGCACTGATCACCTGCTCGGCGATCTCGGCGTCACCGGTGAGCAGGGCCTGGGTGGCCAGGTGGACGGCGGTCTCGACGCTGCGGCAGATGCCGGCCAGGTCGTGGAAGACGGATTCGAGCTGTTCGTGGAAGGCCTCGCGCATGCCCTGATCGTAGGCAGCACGGATGACGGGCGTGGACGAGGGCGTGAACGACGGATGAACAGTCGTCCCGCGTCGGCTCTCCGCGGCCGAATCCGCGGTGAAACCCTGCGTACGATTCTGGTGTGGACCCGACGATGCAGGCATTCCTCGCCGCGCTCATCGGCGCCGGCGTCGCCGGCGGCGCGGTGCTCGCCTGGGCCATCAGCGACCGCCAGCAGTCATACGTTCCCGAGCCCGAGGAGCCGGCGGTCCCGCCCGCCGTGGCGACGGTCCTCTCGGTGCTGCGCAGCAGCGCCGTGGTCGTCGGCGACGACGACACCGTCCTGAAGGCGTCGGCGCCGGCGTACGCCTTCGGCCTGGTCCGGGGCAACGTCCTGGTCGCCGAGGAGCTCACCGAGCTGGTGCGCCAGGTCCGCCGCGACGGCCAGATCCGCGAGACCGAGCTGCTGCTGTCGCGCACCGACATGCCGTCCCGCCACGTCACCGCCCGCGTCGCCCCCATGGGCTCCCGGCTGGTGCTGGCACTCATCGAGGACCGCACCCGCGAACGCCGGGTCGAGGCGGTACGACGCGACTTCGTGGCCAACGTCAGCCACGAGCTGAAGACCCCCATCGGTGCGATCCGGCTGCTGGCCGAGGCGGTCCTCGACGCCGCCGACGATCCCGAGGCGGTCAAGCGCTTCGGAGGCCGGATGCTCACCGAGAGCGACCGCCTGACCCGACTGGTCCAGCAGATCATCGAGCTGTCCCGCCTGCAGGGCGACGACCCGCTGGAGGCGCCGGTCCCCGTGTCGGTGGACCACGTCGTCGCCGCCGCCGTCGACGCCAGCGCGATCGACGCCGACACCCGCCGGATCTCCCTGGTCACCGGGGGCACGCAGGGTCTGGAGGTGTTCGGCAACGCCGAGCAGGTCGCGGCCGCGGTGGCCAACCTGGTGGCCAACGCCGTTGCCTACTCGGGCGAGGACTCCACGGTGCTGGTCTCGGCCAAGTCGAGCGACAGCACGGTCGAGATCTCGGTCGTCGACCAGGGCATCGGGATCCCGCCCGGCGAGATGGACCGGATCTTCGAGCGCTTCTACCGCATCGACCCGGCCCGGCACCGCTCGACGGGCGGGACCGGTCTGGGCCTCTCCATCGTCAAGCACGTCGCGGCCACGCACGGCGGCGACGTCCGCGTGTGGTCGGTCGAGGGACAAGGCTCCACGTTCACCCTGACCCTGCCCCGGCACTACTCCGCACAACACCAGGAGACCCACTCGTGACACGAGTACTCGTCGTCGAGGACGAAGAGAGCTACAGCGACGCCCTCGCCTACATGCTGCGCAAGGAGGGCTACGAGGTCGCGATGGCGGCGACCGGCCCCGACGCGCTCACCGAGTTCGACCGCAACGGAGCGGACGTCGTACTCCTCGACCTGATGCTGCCCGGGCTCCCCGGCACCGAGGTGTGCCGGCAGATCCGGCAGACCTCCAACGTGCCGGTGATCATGGTCAGCGCCAAGGACGACGAGGTCGACAAGGTGGTCGGCCTCGAGCTCGGCGCCGACGACTACGTGACCAAGCCCTACTCCCCGCGGGAGCTCGTCGCCCGGATCCGGGCGGTGCTGCGTCGAGGCGTCGAGCCCGACCTGGCGCCGATGACGCTCGAGGCCGGGTCGGTGCGGATGGACGTCGAGCGCCACGTGGTGACCGTCGACGGGACCGAGCAGCGGCTGCCGCTCAAGGAGTTCGAGCTGCTGGAGATGTTCCTGCGCAACCCTGGTCGCGTGCTCACCCGCGGCCAGCTGATCGACCGGGTCTGGGGCTCGGACTACGTCGGCGACACCAAGACCCTGGACGTGCACGTCAAGCGGCTGCGCGCCAAGCTCGAGCCCGACCCCTCCGAGCCGAAGCTGCTGGTCACGGTCCGGGGCTCGGCTACAAGCTGGATCTGTGATCCTGCAGGATCGCCGACCAGCGCGCCGACCGTGCAGCGACGCGCGAGGGACGAGCGCGGCGCGTGTGGCCGCGGTCGGATCGAGCAAGCCGCGCCGCTGAGGGGGGGGGTTGAATCAACGAAGCGGCGAAGGCGCGTCGAGATCGACCTCTGATCCACTGGCGGGAAGTCGCGCAACGACGTCCGATAACCGCGTGTCCCGCGTCGTGGTGGCTCCCTAGGCTGGTCGCATGATCACCGCGCCGTCCCGGACCTGGCTCCCCGTCGCAGCCGTGGCGTGCACGCTGGTGTTCTGGGCCTCGGCGTTCGTGGCGATCCGGCACCTGGCCCACGACTTCTCCCCCGGCGCGCTGTCGCTGGGTCGGCTGGTCGTCGCGACGGCTGCCCTCGCCGTGCTCGCCCTCGGACGCGGTCGCCCGCGGCCCACGCGCCGGGACGTGCTGCCGATCATCGTGATCGGGGTGCTGTGGTTCGGCGTCTACAACGTCGCCCTCAACGCCGGCGAGGAGCGGGTCGACGCGGGGACGGCCGCGATGCTGATCCAGCTGGCTCCGCTGCTGATCGCCACCCTGGCCGCGATCTTCCTGTCCGAGCGGTTCACGGTCTACCTCGGCGTCGGCCTGGCGCTCGGGTTCGGCGGCGTGGCCCTGATCGCGCTCTCGGCCAGCCCGGGCGGCAACAGCGACGTCGTCGGCGTACTCCTGTGCCTGCTGTCGGCTGCCGTCTACTCCGTCAGCCTGATCCTGCAGAAGCCGCTGGTCGGCCGGATGCCGGCGGTCCACATCACCTGGCTGGCCTGCACGGTCGGCACTCTCGCCTGCCTGCCGTTCGCCGGCTCCCTGGTGCGCGAGGCCGCCGCGGCACCGGCGTCGTCGATCTGGTGGCTGGTCTACCTGGGGGTGTTCCCGACGGCGATCGCGTTCACGACGTACGCCTATGCCCTGCGGCACATGTCGGCCGGCAACCTCGGCGTCACGACGTACCTGGTCCCCCCGATCACGATCGTGCTGGGCGTGATCTTCCTCAGCGAGGCTCCACCCGCGATGGCGTACGCCGGCGGCGCGCTCGCCCTGGTCGGCGTGGCGGTCGCCCGCCGCAAGCCCCGCCCTCCGGTTGAGTCGGGCGCGGCTACTGCACGAGTTGGGCGGGAGTCAGGCGAGGACCCGGAGCTGAGCCCAACTCAACGCTGAGGGAGGACCAACTCAACGATCATCGGTCTCGAGCCAGCCGCGGAACGCCTCGAGGTTGCGGGTCGACTCGCCACGCAGCCGGCGCCACTCCCACTCCTTGCGGATCGAGGAGGCGAAGCCGAGCTCGAGGATCGAGTTGAACGACTCGTCGGCGTAGGACAGCACCGATCCGAGCAGCCGGTCGAGCTCCTCCGGGGTGACGGCGGACAGCGGCAACCGGCCGTCGAGGTAGATGTCGCCGACGGCGTCGAGCGCGAAGGCGACGCCGTACATCTTCAGGTTGCGCTGCAGCAGCCAGCGGTAGACGCCCTCGTGGTTCTCGTCGGGCTTGCGGCACACGAAGGCGTGGATCCCGAGCGCGTGCGGTCCGACGTCGAGCCGGACCGGGGTCTGGAGCTTCTTCTCGCCGGGCAGGGTGATCGCGAAGACGCCGTCGGCCACCTGGTCGTACTCGATCTCGTTGTCGTCGAGGTAGCTCCGGATCGCCTCGGCCGTCACGACACCGCGTCCAGCAGGGACGAGCGGGCGCGGCGGTAGACCTCGAGCGTGCTCTCCGCGGTCCGCTCCCACGAGAACAGCCGCGCCTGCTCGACCGCCCCCGCCTGGAGCCGGGACCGCAGGGCGTCGTCCTCCATCACGCGGCGCATCGCGTTGGCCCAGTCGCGGGGCTCGTGGCCGTCGACCAGGAGGCCGCTGCGACCGTCGCGGATCACCGTCGTCAGGCCGCCCACGGCGGCCCCGATGACGGGAGTGCCGGTGGCCTGCGCCTCGGCGGCGACCAGGCCGAACGACTCGTTGTAGGACGGTACGGCGACCAGGGTGGCGGCGGCGCACCAGCGGGCCAGCTCGGACTGGGCGACCGGGGGCACGAACCGCACCACGTCGTCGACACCGAGCTCCGCCGCCAGCTGGGCGAGCGACTCGGGGTGCTCGAGGCCGGTGCCGGACGGGCCGCCGACCACGGGCACGACCAGTCGGGACCGCAGCGAGGGGGTCTCGTCGAGCAGGACGGACACCGCTCGCAGCAGCACGTCAGGCGCCTTCAAGGGCTGGATGCGGCCGGCGAACATCAGCACGTGGGCGTCGGCGGGCAGACCGAGCGACAGACGGGCCTCGCGCTCGTCGACGGGCTGGAACACCGACAGGTCCACGCCGGGGTGGACCACCTCCACCCGGCCGGGATCGGCGTCGTACAGGTTGATCAGCTGCTTGGCCTCGATGTCGGTGTTGGCGATCAGCATGTCGGCGGCCTCGACCACCTGCTGCTCCCCGATGATCCGGGCGGCGGGCTCGGGGGTGTCGCCGGTGGCCAGCGCGTCGTTCTTCACCCGGGCCATGGTGTGCATGGAGTGGACGAGCGGGACGCCCCAGCGGTCGCGGGCCAGCGCCCCGACCTGTCCGGAGAGCCAGTAGTGGGAGTGCACCACGTCGTAGTGGCCGACCGGCTGGGCCGCCTCGGACC
The DNA here is from genome assembly GCA_963812345.1 of uncultured Actinomycetota bacterium. Classification (GTDB taxonomy): domain Bacteria; phylum Actinomycetota; class Actinomycetes; order Propionibacteriales; family Nocardioidaceae; genus Nocardioides. Next base: position 67,737 of record CAWEVA010000017.1, on the reverse strand, counting down.
TGAGCACCTCGCGGGCGAAGACACACAGCTGGCCGGGCAGCTCGCCCTTGGTGAGGCCCTCGAACGGGCCCGCGTGGATGTGGCGGACGCGTGACCCCGTCGGCGGCCTCGACGACCGGCGGCAGGGCGGAGGAGGTGGCGCGGGTGAAGATGTCGACCTCGATGCCCTGGGTGGCCAGGCGGCGGGCGAGCTCGATGACGTAGACGTTCATGCCGCCCGCGTCACCGGTCCCGGGCTGGTCCAGCGGGGAGGTGTGCAGGCTGATCATCGCCAGGCGGTCGATCGCCCGGTCCGTGATCGCAGAGTTCACCTTCACACCTCCGGGTCGGGTCCTCCTGACGCAACCCGGGGCCAGTCTTCCGCATTCCCGGTGGCCGGACGGCGACGTCGGGCGTGGCCTCAGCGGGCGTGGGCTCCGGCGTGGCGCCTCGGGGGCTTCTCGTCCCCTCCGCGGGACTGGCCGAGCGCCAGCAGGGAGACACCCGCGATCAGGACTCCGACGACCGCGTCGATGACCACCGGGTCACCGGCCGAGTGCACCACCTCCACCACCGACCAGACCAGCAGCGGGAAGGCGATGCCGACGATCACCTGCAGCCAGACCGCGCCCTTGTTGACCAGCGCGGTGCCGAGCCCGAAGAGCGCCACGAACAGCAGCGCCAGGCCCGCCCAGTACAGCGCGTCGACCGTCCCACCGCCGCTGCCGCCCCGGTCGAGCACGCATCCGGGCCACCCAGCAGGCACCGCCGAGCAGTCCTGAGACACGGGCGAGAGCACGCAGGTTCATGGGGCTCCAACTCTTCGAAGACCGGTCGATCAACAGGTCAGTCTGCCACCGGTGCGGCAGCACCCGTCATCCGCGTGCAGAATCTGGGCATGGACCACACACGCCTGGCCGTCGTGACCGGTGCCAGCAGCGGGATCGGCGCCGCGACCGCCCGGGCCCTCGCCGCCGAGGGGTACGACGTCATCTGCGCGGCCCGTCGTACCGACCGGATCGAGGCGCTGGCCGCCGAGATCGGTGGCCGGGCGGTTGCCTGCGACGTAACGGACGCTGCCTCGGTCCGCGGGCTGGCTGCGGCTGTCGGCGGATCACTGCACCTCCTGGTCAACAACGCCGGTGGCGCCTTCGGGTCCGACCCGGTGGAGACCGCGGACCCGGCGCACTGGCGGGCGATGTATGACGTCAACGTGATCGGCGTCCTTCAGGTTACGCAGGCCCTGCTCCCCGCCCTCCGGGCCAGCGGTGACGGACTGATCGTGAACGTGGGCTCGACCGCGGGCCGGGTCGCCTACGAGGGTGGCGGCGGCTACACCGCGGCCAAGCACGGCACTCAGGTCGTCACCGAGACCCTCCGCCTCGAGCTGTGCGGCGAGCCGATCCGGGTCACCGAGATCGCCCCGGGCATGGTCCGCACCGACGAGTTCTCGCTGGTCCGCTTCGGTGGCGACAAGGAGAAGGCGGACGCCGTGTACGCCGGCGTACCCGACCCGCTGGTCGCCGAGGACGTCGCCGACGCCATCGCCTGGGTCGCCACCCGGCCCAGCCACGTCAACATCGACGAGCTGGTGATCCGCCCTCGGGCGCAGGCCGCCCAGCACAAGGTGCACCGCACGTAAGTGGCAGACTGCCCCGCGTGCAGACCATCGGACTCGTCGGCGGCATGAGCTGGGAGAGCAGCGCGGCCTACTACCAGGACCTCAACCTCGGCGTTCGAGAACCGGCTCGGCGGGCCTTCACTCGGCGAAGACTGTGCTCGGCCTCGGTCGACTTCGACGAGGTCACCGCCTTGCAGGAGCCGAGCGCTGGGACGACGTCGCGTGAGCTGCTCGCCGGCGCCGCCCGCGGTGTCGAGAGCGGCCGGCGCGGACTTCCTGCTGCTGTGCACCACGACGTTCCACATGGTCGCCGACCAGGTGCGAAGCGGCCGTCGGCATCCCGCTGCTGCACCTCGCCGACGTCGTCGCGGAGGCGTGCAAGGAGCACCGGCTGACCAGTCGGTCGCCCTGCTCGGCACGACGTTCGCGATGTCCCGGACCAGTTCTTCTCCGACCGTCTCGCCGTCGCACGGACTGACGTCATCGTGCCGGCCGCCGGAGCACCACGAGTCGATCAACCCGATCGATCTACGAGGAGCTCGTGCACGGCCACGTGCTCCGCCGCGTCGCGCCGGACCGATCGTCGGCCTCGTCGACGAGCTGTGGGACGCCGGCGCCGGCGGCCTGATCCTCGGCTGCACCGAGCTGGAGCTGCTCATCCACCAGGCCGACGTCGACTCCCGGTCTTCCCGTGCACCACGCCTCCACGTCGAGGCCGCCCTGGACCGCGCCCTCTCTCGGCTGCATTGCACGAGTCCGTCACGAAAAGCTCCACCTGACCGCGCCCGACAGGTGCTTTTCGTGACGGACTATCGAGAACGGTCCAGGAGGAGCTCGGCCAGGCGGCGCAGCTCCGGGGTGAGGTGCTGCTCGGGCACGGTGGCGCGGGTGCCACCGACGTCGAAGACGTAGGAGTACATGTCCGGGTGCGGAAGCCCGGCCGCGACCGCCGCCAGGTCGATCCGGCCCACGAGCTCACGCACCTCGGCGACCACGTCGTCGTCCGGGCCGTCGAGGTCGACCTGCCCCTCGACGGTCGACCCGACGAAGCCGCCCGAGCGGCGCACCGCCACCATGCCGGTCACCGTCGACCCCGCCGGCTCGACGGGGGCCGACGGCGCGCGCCCGGCGGACACCCCGACCTCCGACCAGGCCGCGGAGACCTCGTCGGCGTGGTCGCCCGCAGCGGAGATGGTCGCGGCCGCGAAGCCGGCGAAGTCGGTCTGAGGGCCGATCGCGCCGCTGGTGAGCGCGGCGTACCAGATCGCGCCGGCCCCGGCCCAGGTGTTGCCACCGATCGAGGTGGCGGCCAGCTGGAAGGCCCGGTTGGGGATCCCGGAGTTGAGGTGGACCCCGCCGTTGTCGTCCGTGGTCTCGACGTAGTCGTCCATGTGGCCCACCTGCGGGTCGCGACCGAGCACCGGGTCGTCGTACGCCGTCCCCGGCGCAGCCATGTCGCGCAGGGCGCGCGCCTTCACCCCGGGCAGGAACAGCCCCTCGCCGATCAACCAGTCGGCCTGCGCCGGGGTCTGCGCGAGCAGGCGCTGCTTGAGGCAGGCGGCGAACACGTCGGCCACCGACTCGTTCAGCGCCCCCGACTGGCCCTGGTAGACCAGCCCCGCCGTGTGCTGGACCACGCCGTGGGAGAACTCGTGGCCGAGCACGTCCACCGGCCGGGTGAACCGGTCGAAGACCCGCCGGTCGCCGTCGCCGAACACCAGCTGGGTGCCGTCCCAGAAGGCGTTCACGTAGTCCTGGCCGTAGTGCACGGTCGCGATCACCGGAGCGCCGGCGTCGTCGAAGGACGCGCGCCCGTAGATCTCGGCGAACAGCGCGAGCGTGCCCGCGACGCCGTACGCCGCCTCGTCGACCGCCTGGTCTCCGCTCTCGGGCTGACCGGTGGACCGCACCGGCGCCCCCGGCAGGGTCGTCCCGTGCCCGGCGGAGTGGATCGTCCAGGCTGCGCCGGCCCCGGTCCCGACCGCCGGTTGCGCCGGCTGCGCCGTCCGTTGGGCGCGGAAGGCCTCGTCGATGGTGAGCGCGGCCGCGCAGCCCGCCGCGGCCTCCGGAGCGGCCCCCGCGATCCGGCGGAGGAGGTACGGCGGGACGAAACTGCACCTCGAGGTCATTGTCCTTGCCTACCGGCCCCCACCGACGCGAGCAAGGGTCCGGAGCCGCCCCCGCAGGTCCTCAGGTCGCGAACAGGTCGAGTTCGGGGTCCGGGGGCGGCGGCACGGTCACCTCGAAGGCGTGGGCCGACCCACCGGCGCCGAAGCCCGGTCCGGACTCCGGGTCGCGGCCTTGCTGGTGGGCCAGTGCGGCGGCGTTGGCCAGCCGGTCGGCCTGCTCGTTGAGCTCGTGCCCGCTGTGCCCCTTGACCCACTCGAACCGGACCCGGTCCCGCCGCCCCTGCATGGCCCGGTCGAGCGCCTTCATGATCTCCATGTTGGCGACCGGCTTTCCGTCACCCTTCCTCCAGCCGCGGCGTTTCCAGCCGGGCATCCACTCCCTGATCGCCTTGATGGCGTAGGTCGAGTCGCAGTAGACGAGCACGTCGTCCTCGACCTCGGCGGTCTGCTCCAGCAGGTCGAGTACGGCGGTGAGCTCGCCCATGTTGTTGGTCCCGTGGGGCCAGCCGCCGCTGGCCCAGCAGCCGTCGTCGACGTACCACGCCCACCCGGCGGGGCCGGGGTTGCCGAGGGCCGACCCGTCGGCGGCCGCGACCAGCGTCATGCCCGGTCCGGCGGAAAGCCGCCAGTCGCCACGGGGCCCCACGACTCGACGGTGACCCGGATCAACGACTTCTCCTGGCGGCGCATCGCCACGCGGTACTCGTCCCAGTCGTCGTGCTCGCCGGAGATGCAGCGGAAGTACTCCACCAGCCCGTCCTCGGCCTCCTGCGACGGCATGTCGAGGACCTCGGCGGTCCCGTCGACCTGCACCCACGGCCCGTCGAAGTCATCGCTCATGACGAGCACGGTCGCGGCAGGGTTGCGGCGCAGGTTGCGCGCCTTCGCCCGGGTCGGGTAGGTCGAGATCACCAGCCGGCCGGCACCATCGACGCCGCCGGTCACGGGCGACACCTGCGGCCGCCCGTCCTGCCGGGTGGTGATCAGCGCGTAGCGGTGCCGAACGCGGGCGAAGTCGAGCAGCTCGTCGCGGTCGACCGTCGTGTTCGTCGCGATGGAAGCCATGGCCGCCACCCTAGGCATCGGGCGAATGCGGTGGATGGGCGGAGCGGCTCCGCAGACTGGCCACCGCTGGCCCCTCCACCCACCGAAAGTGACGCCGTACCGCCATGCCATGCCACCCGCACAGACCTCCGCAACGTCGCGATCGTCGCGCACGTCGACCACGGCAAGACCACGCTGGTCGACGCGATGCTCCGCCAGGGCGGCGCGTTCACCGAGCACCAGGCCGAGGGCGTGGGCGAGCGGGTGATGGACTCCGGTGACCTCGAGCGCGAGAAGGGCATCACCATCCTCGCCAAGAACACCGCGATCCACTACGCCGGTCCGGCGGCCGACGGCAAGCCGATGACGATCAACATCATCGACACCCCGGGTCACGCCGACTTCGGTGGCGAGGTCGAGCGGGGCCTGTCCATGGTCGACGGCATCGTCCTTCTGGTCGACGCGTCCGAAGGACCTCTCCCCCAGACCCGCTTCGTCCTGCGCAAGGCGCTCAACGCGGACATGCCGGTCGTGCTGGTCGTCAACAAGGTCGACCGCGGCGACGCCCGGATCGCCGAGGTGGTCGACGAGACCTACGAGCTCTTCATGGACCTGCTCGACGAGCACCACAGCCAGGACGCCCTCGACTTCCCCGTCGTCTACGCCTCCGCGAGGGCCGGTCGCGCCTCGCTGGAGGTCCCGGAGAACGCCGGCCTGCCCGACTCCCCCGACCTCGAGCCGCTGTTCCGCACCATCCTCGAGACCATCCCGGCGCCCGTGTACGACGAGGGCGCGCCGCTGCAGGCGCACGTCACCAACCTCGACGCCAGCCCGTTCCTCGGCCGGCTCGCGCTGCTCCGGGTCCACCAGGGCACGCTGCGCAAGGGCCAGACCGTGGCCTGGATCAAGCGCGACGGCACGATCAAGAACGTCCGGGTGACGGAGCTGCTGGTCACCGAGGGCCTCGAGCGCAAGCCCGGCGAGTCCGCCGGACCGGGCGAGATCGTCGCCGTCGCCGGCATCCCCGAGATCACCATCGGCGAGACGCTGGCGGACGCGGAGGACCCGAAGCCGCTGCCGCTCATCCACGTCGACGAGCCCGCGATCTCGATGACCATCGGCACCAACACCTCGCCGCTCGTCGGCCGGGTCAAGGGCTCCAAGGTCACCGCGCGCCTCGTCAAGGACCGCCTCGACAGCGAGCTGGTCGGCAACGTGTCGCTGCGGATCCTGCCGACCGACCGTCCCGACGCGTGGGAGGTCCAGGGCCGCGGTGAGCTGGCGCTGGCGATCCTCGTCGAGCAGATGCGCCGCGAGGGCTTCGAGCTGACCGTCGGCAAGCCCCAGGTGGTCACGAAGGACGTCGACGGCAAGGTGCACGAGCCCGTCGAGCGCCTCACCATCGACGCTCCGGAGGAGTACCTCGGCGCCATCACGGAGCTGCTCGCCACCCGCAAGGGCCGGATGGAGCAGATGACCAACCACGGCACCGGCTGGGTGCGGATGGAGTTCCTGGTGCCGGCCCGCGGCCTGATCGGGTTCCGCACCGAGTTCCTCACCGAGACCCGAGGCACCGGCATCGCCCACCACGTCTTCGAGAAGTACGAGCCGTGGGCAGGCGAGATCCGCTCCCGCAACTCGGGCTCGCTGGTGGCCGACCGCAAGGGTGCCGCGACGGCGTACGCCATGACCAACCTGCAGGAGCGGGGGATCATGTTCGTCGAGCCGGCGACCGAGGTCTACGAGGGCATGATCGTGGGCGAGAACTCCCGCGCCGACGACATGGACGTCAACATCACCAAGGAGAAGCAGCAGACCAACATCCGGTCCGCGACCTCCGACAACTTCGAGAAGCTGGTCCCGCCCCGCAGGCTGAGCCTGGAGCAGTGCCTGGAGTTCTGTCGCGAGGACGAGTGCGTCGAGGTCACGCCGGAGATCGGTGCGGATCCGCAAGCTGGTGCTGGACGCCCACGAGCGCGCCAAGTCGGCCGCGCGCGCCCGCAAGTCGAGGTAGCGGCTCGCGTCAGAAGGCCGGCCGGGTGCGCTGGGCGGCTGCTCGGATGCCGAGGCCGGACAACGCAACGACGAGCAGCAGCGGCGTCCCTGACCCGATGAGCTCGGGCAGGTACGGCGCGATCGGCAGCAGGGCGACGTGCAGCAGCAAGAGCGCCGGGATCCAGCGCGGGGTGGCGCGGGCGCGCAGCAGCGCAAGTGCGAGCAGCAGCTCGCCGAACACGATGGTGCCGATCCAGACGTAGAGGAACCCGGTCAGCCCGGTGTCCTGGGTCACGTCCAGCGCTGTCGCATCGGGAATCGCGTCGTTCAGCACCAACGCGCGGGCGAACATCAGCAGCATCGCGAAGCCGGCGGTCCCGGCGGCGCTGGCGGTAAAGACTCCGACCGCAATCAGGCCGAACCTGGCGCCACGCACCTGGAACAGCGTCAGGATCGATGGCATCCCGAGGGTCAGCATCACCGCCGCGACGAAGTAGAGGACGGCCACCGCCAGCCACAGTCCGCCTTGCGCCTTGGCCATTTGCACGGTCGTCGCCGCTTCGGCGTACGACGGCAGGAGCAGCGACCCGACCGACAGCGCGGTCGCACCGAGCACAAGGGAGGCCGCGGAGTACGGGACCCAGTCGAAGCGCATCTTGCGTTCGGACCCTTCTTGGCCGGTCGAGGTGTGGCCGCGACTCTGACCCAAAGCATCGAGTCTAGGTCGTGTCGGCCTGCCTGAGCTGCACTGACCCGCTAGACGGGGGCCGCGACCTTGGCGGCGTTCTGGTTGGCCGTGATGCCGACGCCGCACAGCGCGACGGTGATCAGCAGAGCGGTCATCGGCTGGATCTCGGCCGGCAGGAACGACGAAAGCGGGAACAGCGCCACGTGCAGCAGCAGCATTCCCGGGATCCAGCGCGGCGTGTTGCCCGCGCGCAGCAGCGCGATCGCGAGCAACAGCTCCCCGAGGTAGAAGGCACCGATCCAGCCGAGCAGGAAGACGCTGAGCCCGACCTCCGAGCTGACGTCGTCGATCGCCCCCGCATCGATGGCGTCGTTGACCGCCAGCGCCCGGAAGAAGACGAGCATCATCGCGAAGCCGGCCAGTCCGACGCAACCGACGGTGAACACCCCGATCGCCGTCAGGCCGAACTTGGCCGTGCGCACCTGGAAGAGCGTCAGGATCGACGGCATTCCGAGGGTCAGCGTCACCGCTGCGAGGAAGTAGAGCACGGCCACCGCCAGCCAGCGGCCACCGTCTGTCTCGGCCATCTGCAGCGTCGTCGCCGCTTCGTCGCCCGACGGCAGGATCAGCGCGCCGACCGAGAGCGCGGTCGCGCCAAGCACGAGGGCGGCCGCGGAGTACGGGACCCAGTCGATGCGCATGTGAGTTTTCGGGCCTTCCGGGGGTGTCGAAGGGGTGCAAGTTGCTGACCCGACCCGGGCGAGTTTAGGCGGCCACGGCGTAGGAATCCGGCGAATGGTCAGATGAGCCAGCGGCCCAGCAGGGTGCCCCGCTCCTCGAGCAGCATCTTCAACCTGAGGGGTACGTCGATCGGGGGGCCGTCGGTCACCCGCGGGTGGAGTCCGGACACCAGGCGCGGTACGACGGTGGCGTCCAGCTCGTCGACCACGCCCTGGTCGAGCAGGTCCCGCAGCAGGTGTGGACCGCCCTCGCAGAGGAGGTGCTTGAACCCGCGCTCCTCGAGGCGCTGCCGCATCGCGCGGAGGTCGACGCGGTGCGAGCCGAGGAGCAGCAGGTCCCCCGGCGGCAGCAGCCGCCGGGCCTCGTCCAGCTCCGGCGCGTGCTGGCAGGTGGCGAGGATCACCCGGCCCGGCTCCACGCCGCGCAGCTTCTCCGGCACCCGGCCCGACCGGCTGACCACGACGACCGGCCGGTCGGCCGGCCGGTAGCCCTCGATCCGCGCGGTCCCGGCACCGACGACCACCACGTCGGCCAGCTCGCGCAGCAGCTCGAAGATCCTGCGGTCGACGTCGTTGCTGATGGCGCCGCTTCGGCCGCTCTCGCCAGTCACCGCACCATCCAGCGTCGAGACCATGTTGACGCGGAGCCACGGCGTCGACGGGGCGGCGTACAGCGCCTCGAGGTCGCCCTCGCCCACCGTCCCGTCCTGGCTCGAGCGGTCGGTGTCGCCGATCAGAACGCGCATGAGGCTCAGTCTGCACCCGGGCCGGGTCGGATCGTTCACCGGCTGGGGCTGGCCACCCGGACGCGTCGCAGCTCGGGGGCCAGCACGGCGATGCCCGCAAGCGGGAAGGCGGCGAGGATGGCCAGGCTCCCGGGGACGCCCACCAGGTCGCCGAGGCCGGCCACGGCGGCGGAGCCGATGCTGCCGCCGACGAGGAAGAGCAGGGTCGCGATGCCGAGGGCCACGCCGCGGACGTCGTGGGTGACCGCGTCGCCCACGCTCGCCGCCAGCGCGGGCTGGCCGATGCCGAACGAGACGGTTGCCAGGATCACGGCCGGCACCAGCGCCCAGGCGGTCAGCAGCGCGGTGCCCACCGAGGCGAGCACCAGCGACGTCGCCGCGACCAGCCCCGAGAGCGCGAGGCAACGGGCGGCCCCGAAGCGGGCGAGCAGGGGCCCGACGTGCCGGGGCACGTACAGGGCGAAGGCGGCGCTCGGCAGCAGCAGCGTCCCGACCTGCCAGGGCTCCCAGCCGTGGCCGACGAGGACCGCGGGGACTCCGACGAGCTGGGCGAACCACGCCGCCGGTACCGCGGCTGCCGCCACGGCGCTGCGGACGACGGTCTGGTTGCGCATGACCTCGAGCGGGAGGAAGCCGTCGGGACGCCGACGTACCCACATGGCCACGAGTGGCACGCCGACCAGCACCAGCAGGAGACCGACCCCCGCGACCAGCCGTCCGGTCGTCGGGGACTGGAGCAGGAGGACCACGCCCGCGGCGGTGGACGCCACCAGCACCGCCCCGAGGACGTCCAGCCGGGCACCCGTCCCACCGCCGGTGAGCGTGCGCCAGAGGAACGGCAGCACGCAGATGCCGAGGATCGGCAGGGCCATCACGGCCCGCCACCCCCAGACGCTCTCCACGACACCACCGACCAGCGGCCCGAAGCAGCTCACCGCGGCCGCGAGTCCCGCCAGCCGTCCGAGGGCGAGGGCGCGGACCTCGCCGTGGTACCGGGAGCTGAGCAGCGCCACGCCCAGCGTCGGTATGGCGGCCGCACCGGCACCCTGGAACATGCGGGCGACCAGCAGCACACCGTACGACGGCGCGAACGCGGCGACCAGCGCGCCACCGGTCATCATCCCGATCCCCACCAGCAGCGGGAGGCGGATCCCGACGAGGTCGGAGATCCGGCCGTGGACGGCCGTGGTCACCGCGAGCATCAGCACGTAGAGGCTGATCGTCCATGCGGCTACGCCGACGCCGATGCCGAAGTCCTCCGCCACCGTCGGCAGCACGATCGCCGCGGACGACGAGCCCATGCCGGCCAGTCCGAACAGGACGCCCAGCAGCACGGAGACGCGGCGGGAGTCCTGGGGCACGCCCACCCCAACCCGCGGGGGCCGGCGGGCATTCCGCGCCGCGGTCAGACGGGTGCGTGCCGGGGCCGGTCCGGCGCCAGCCACCAGGCGGCGAGTCCGCCACCGATGGCGCCGAACAGGTGGCCCTGCCAGGACACGCCCGGCTGGCCGGGCAGGACACCGAACAACGCACCGCCGTAGAGGACCAGGACGACCGCGCCCAGGGCGATCTGGCCCTCGCTGCGGGCGAAGATGCCACGGAGGATCAGGTAGGTCAGCCACCCGAAGACGATCACCGACGCCCCGATGTGAACGGTGTGCTCAGGAGCGATCAGCCAGGTCCCGAGACCGCCGACGACCCAGATCACCGCGGTAGCGGCAAGGGCCCGGCCGATGCCGGAGAGGAAGACGAGGAACCCCAGCACCAGCAGCGGCAGGGTGTTGGCGATCAGGTGGTCCCAGCCGGCGTGCAGCAGCGGCGCGAACAGGATCCCGATCAGGCCCTCGTCGTCGCGCGGCCGGACTCCCTCGGCGTCGAGCCGGTTGCCGAGCAGGACGTCGATGAGCTCGATCACCCAGAGCAGCACCACGAAGCCGCCGGCGTACATGGCGGCGCGAGCCCAGCCCGCCCCGCGCTCCCTCGTGTAGGTCAGGCGCACCTTTTCACGGTATCCGCGAGGCCCAGCGGACGACCCAGTACTGCACGCCGTAGGGATCGTCGTCGTAGTCGACCTGCACCGAGCGAGACGTCCGGCACCCTGGCCATCTCGACGATCGCGTCGACGCTCGCCCACAGCTCGTGCGCAAGCTCGTGGTCGATGGCGGCAAGGGCGTCCAGCCGTCCGTCCTTCAGGCAGCGGCCCAGACCCGCGTCGAACGCCGCGGCCCGCTCGTCGAAGTGGCCGGGCGCCTTCTCCGTGCGGCAGGCGCTGCCGTTGCCGACCGCGAGCACTGTCGCACCCCTCTCCCACAGGTCGTCCGGCGAGCGCAGCGAGCGCGTCGAGCCCCCAGCTTCCGACACCAGGTGCGCCGCGACCCGCCGCCCCTGCGCGTCGGCCAGGATCAGTGACCGGCCCCGCCTCGACCAGCCACTCCGACCGCTGCGCGGCAGGCCGTCCGCAGCTCGGCGACCGGGTCCTCGAGGCTGGGGTACTCCGGCAGCAGCGCGAGCGTTCCCGGCACGAGGACCACCCGGCTCACTGCAGCCCCCGGATCGCACGCCACGGCGGCCGCCGACCGGCGATCGACCACACCATGTCCACGACCTGCCGGGTCTCGGCCACCTCGTGGACGCGGTAGATCCGCGCGCCGGCCAGGGCGCAGACGGCGGTGGCCGCGAGCGTCCCGGGCAGCCGCTCCCCGACGGGGAGGCCGAGCGTCTCGCCGACGAAGTCCTTGTTGGACAGCGACACCAGCACCGGCCAGCCCGTGCCGACCATCTCCCCCAGTCGCCGGGTGATCTCGAGCGAGTGGAAGGTGTTCTTGCCGAAGTCATGCGCCGGGTCGATGACGACACTCTCGGGCGCCACACCTGCAGCGACGGCCCGCTCGGCGTAGGCCACGGTGTCGGCGATGGCGGCCGCCACCACGTCGTCGTACTCGATCCGGTAGGGGCGGGTGCGCGGAGTGACCCCACCGGTGTGGGTGCACACCAGCCCGGCCCCGAACTCGGCCGCGACGTCGACCAGCTCCGGGTCGGCGCCGCCCCACGCGTCGTTGAGCACGTCGGCGCCCGCCTCGCACACGGCGCGCCCCACCTCCGCCCGCCAGGTGTCGACGGAGATGACGAGGTCGGGGTACGACGCCCGGACCCGCGCCACGAAGTCCACCACCCGCTCCTTCTCCTCCTCCGGGCCGATCTGCGCACCCGGAGCGGCCTTGATGCCGCCGATGTCGACGATCTCGGCGCCCTCCGCAGCCACGAGGTCCACCCGCTCCAGAGCGCGCTCCTCGTCCCAGGTCGCGCCGCGGTCGTAGAACGAGTCGGGCGTGCGGTTGACGATCGCCATCATCAACGTCGCGTCGTCGGCGAACTCGTGCCGCCCCAGCCTCAGCGTCACGCGACCTCCCTCGCCGGCGGCCGCTCGGTCGGCTCGTCTGCCGCTCCTGGACCGTGCGGCGAGCGCGTCGGGAACAACCCCGGCCCGGCCCAGGGCCATGGCCATGATCTGGCGCGCCATCCCGCCGAGGTCGCGCAGCGACTGGTGGCGGTGGGCCCGCCGGCCCAGGTCGACCTGGGCGATCGCGTCGGCCCCGACCGTCGCGGCCGTGTCGATCAGGGCAGCAAGCTCGACGGCGTACCCGGTGGGCACCGACAGCGACTCGAACAGCGACCGCCGGACCGCCCACTCCCCCGCCAGCGGCTGGTGCAACCCGGCCAGGTCAGGGAAGAGGAGCGAGATCAGGGGGCGTGCGACCAGCTCGGTGACTCGGCCTCCCTCGTAGGCGGCGTCGCCCAGCGGGCGCTCGTAGAACCCCTTCACCAGCTCGACGCCCGGAGCGGTGAGCAGCGGGCCGAGCAGCCCTGGCACGAAGTGCGTGTCCCAGTCCAGGAGGTCGGCGTCCATGAAGACCAGGACGTCACCCTTGGTCACGAACAGCGACTTCCACATCGCCTCGCCCTTGCCGGGGTAGGTGCCGAGGTCGGGCCGGATCTCCGCGGCCCGGTGGACGACCGCGCCGGCGTCGGCCGCCACCGCCGAGGTGTCGTCGGTGGAGTCGGAGTCGATGACCACGATCTCGTCCAGGAGCCGCACGGTGTCGACCAGCCGCTCACGGACCCGCGTGACCACGTCACCGACGGTGGCGGCCTCGTTGCGCGCGGGTACGACGAGGCTCACCGACGTCTCCCGCCGAGCGCCGAGCAGGGCGTCGAGCGTCCAGTCGTCCCAGTGGTAGGTCCGGGTCGTCATCCGAGGTGGCCACGCACCGACGCGTGACCGGCCAGCAGGTTGCGGGCGATGGTGCGGCGCTGGATCTCGTCGGTGCCCTCGTAGATGCGGAGGAGCCGGAGCTCGCGGTACCACCGCTCGATCGGCAGCTCGCGGGTGTAGCCCATGCCGCCGTGGATCTGGAGCATCCGGTCGACGATCTCGTTGGCCTTCACGCCGCCGTACAGCTTCGCCATCGACTGCGCCTGCCGTGAGTCGCGCCCGTTGTCGACCTGCCAGGCCGCGGTCAGCACCAGCCACCGCAGGGCCTCGATCTCGACCGCGGAGTCGGCCACCATCCACTGGATGGCCTGGCGCGTGGCGATCGGGGCGCCGAAGGTCTCCCGGTTCTGGGCGTGCTCCATCGCCATCTCGACGAGCCGCTCGCAGGCGCCGAGCGCCCGCGCCGGCAGCATGTAGCGACCCTTGCCGATCCACTGCATGGCCAGCTCGAAACCGCGACCCTCCTCGCCGAGGATGGACGAGTGCGGCACGCGCACGTCCTGGAAGGACAGCGCCGCCGGTCCCCACTCACCCATCGTGTCGATGGTGGTGGAGGTCCACCCGGCGTCCCGTTCGGCGAGGAAGCAGGTCACCCCGCCGTCGGCACCCTTCTCCTTGTCGGTGACGGCGAAGACCAGGCAGAAGTCGGCGATGTCGCCGCCGGTGATGAACGTCTTCTCGCCGTTGATGACCCACTCGTCGCCGTCGCGGACGGCGGTCGTGCGGATGTTCCGGGCGTCGGACCCGGCGCCGGGCTCGGTGATCGCGAAGCAGCTCTTCTTGTCGCCGTTGATGGTGGGGAGGAGGTAGGCCTCCTTCTGCTTGTCGTTGGCGCTGAACAGGATGTTGTCTGCGTCGCCGCCGAACTTGAACTGCACGAAGGACCGGCCGAGCTCCACCTCGATCAGCGCGCTCATCAGCGCGCCGAGACCCATCCCGCCGTACTCCTCGGGTGTCTGGACCCCGAAGAACCCGGACTCCTTCGCCTTGTCCTGCAGGGCCTTGAGCTCCTCGGGGAGCAGCCCCCGCTCGTGGCGGCGCTCCCGCTCCAGCACGGTCTGCTCGAGCGGCATGATCTCCTTCGAGACGAACGTCCGCACCCACTCGCGGACCTCGCGCTCCTCGTCCGAGAGGGTCAGGTCCATCGGTCCTACCGTCCTTTCCAGACCGGGTCGCGCTTCTCCGCGAAGGCGGCCGCGCCCTCCTGGGCGTCCTCGGAGACGAAGACCGGGGACAGGATCTCGTCCTGCCGCTTCCAGCCCTCCTCGGTCGTCCAGTCCCGTGCCGAACGGGCCACCTGCTTGGTGGCCGCCACCGCCAGCGGCCCGTTGGCGGCGATCGTCGCCGCCAGCTCGAGGGCACCGTCCAGGGCCGCGCCCTCGGGCACCACGCGATTGACCAGGCCGAGGGCGGAGGCTCGTTCGGCATCGACGGGCTCGCCGGTGAGCAGCAGCTCCAGGGCGATCGGTTGCGGGATGAGGCTGGGCAGGCGGAGGGCGGCACCGGCGGCGGCGACCAGTCCGCGCTTGACCTCGGGTACGCCGAACCGCGCGGTGGCCGCGGCCACCACCAGGTCACAGGCGAGGACCACCTCGAAGCCGCCGGCCAGGGCCCAGCCCTCCACGGCGGCGATCAGTGGCTTGCGCGGCGGACGCTGGGTCAGGCCGGCCAGGCCACGGCCCTCGACGACCGGCACCTCACCGGAGAGGAACGCCTTGAGGTCCATCCCGGCGCAGAACGTGCCGCCGGCCCCGGTGACCACCCCGACCCGGAGGTCGTCGTCGCCGTCGAGCTCGTCCATCGCGGCCGCCATCCCTCGGGCGACGGCCTCGTTGACTGCGTTCTTCGCCTCGGGTCGGTTGATCGTGACGACCAGGACGTTGTCGCGACGTTCGGTCAGCACCTCGTCAGGCATGCGGTTCCTCTCGGGTCAGGTGGCGTGCAGGAGCTTGGCGAACCTGCCGTTCAGGTCGGTGACGGCGGCCGCGGCCGCCGTGCTCCACGCTCCCATGTCGACGAAGCCGTGGATCATCCCGTCGTAGGACGCCAGGTCGACGGGTACGCCGTCCGCCGCGAGCCTGGCGGCGTAGGCCACTCCCTCGTCGCGGAGCGGGTCGAACTCCGCGACGGCCACGACGGCGGGCGGCTGACCGGCAAACGAGTCGGCGCGGTACGGCGAGAAGCGGGCGTCGTCGGGCGCGACGTCGGCACCACCGGTGTAGTGGCCGTGGAACCAGAGCATGTCGGCGACCTCGAGGCCGTATCGGCTCGTTCTCCTGCCGCGACGGGTAGTCGCCGAAGGCGTCCGTCGCGGGGTAGATCAGCAGCTGGGCCGTCAGCAGCTCGGGCACGGTCTGCGCGACCACGGCGGCGAAGTTTCCGCCCGCACTGTCGCCCGCGATCGCCAGGCGCGTCGTCGCCACCGAGCCGCTGCTCCG
Source organism: uncultured Actinomycetota bacterium (assembly GCA_963812345.1). GTDB lineage: Bacteria > Actinomycetota > Actinomycetes > Propionibacteriales > Nocardioidaceae > Nocardioides. The sequence goes on along the minus strand of CAWEVA010000017.1, from coordinate 52,084 downwards.
CGGCCCAGCGAGTCGCGGCGATCGCGTCCTCGCACGCCGGCGGGGAACGGGTGCTCCGGCGCCAGCCGGTAGTCCACCGACAGGACGACGGTGTCGACGTCGACGCACAGCCGGCGGCAGGTCTGGTCGTGGGTGTCGAGGTCACCGATCACGAACCCGCCGCCGTGGAAGTAGACGACGGCGGGATGCGGGCCCTCGGTCGCGGGACGGTAGAGCCGGGCGGGCCGCTCCCCTTCTCCGCCGGGCACCGTCAGCTCCTCGACCGACCCGACCTGGACCACCTGGTCCGGCCGGACGGTGCCCACCCACATCGCGCGAACCCCTTCCGGGCGGCCTCGGGCGTCCCCTCGTACATCGGCGGGTAGCCGGCGTCCTTGATGAATTGCAGGAAGCCGGCGAGCTGCGGATCGACGGGCATTCCGGCAGCGTAGCGACCTCCCTCGGACCCTCGGCTCGCCCCGTCTCAGGAGTGGACGGCGACCTCCGCGGGGGCCCGCTGCAGGTTCCGCACCGACGCCGACACCAGCGTGAGCAGGCAGATGCCCGTGTAGACGATGCCGCTGACGATGAGTACGTCGCGGGACCCGAAAGCCAACGCGAGCGGACCGTAGGCCAGCTGACCGATCGGCATCGCCACCCACGAGCCGAGCGCGTCGTACGAGTAGGCCCGGGAAAGCATCCGCTCCTCGATGTTCTCCTGCATCGCCAGCGTCCAGCCGAGGCTGAACAGCTCGATGCCCGCCCCGGCGACGAACGCGAGCACGACCAGGGGCAGCAGCTCGGGTGCGGCGCCGAAGAGGACCATCGGGAAACCGGCGGTGGCGATGCCGAGCATGCCGAAGAAGAGGGGTCGCTCCAGCCTGCGGCGGAGCATCACCGCGGTCATCGCGAGCAGGCCGAGGGACTCGGCGGAGAGGATGTAGCCCCAGCCCTGTTCGCCGATCGTCTCCTTGGCCACCACCGGCCCGAGGGTGTTGAGCGCACCGCTGTGGATGGCGTTGAGCACGCCGAACGCCAGCACGATCACCCAGAGCCACGTCGTACCCACGAACAGCGACCAGCCCTCGCGGAGCTCGGCGAACGTCGACAGTGCGTCACCGTCGCGCACGGGTCGCGGCAGCGCGACCAGGAGCAGCAGTAGCGACGCGACCAGGAAGGTGAGCGCGTCGGCGGCCAGCGCCCAGCCGGGGCCCACCGTGACCACGAGGAGCGCGGCGATGCTGGGGCCCACGACCCGGAGGGCGCCTCGTGACATCGACTGCAGGACGTTGGCCGACTGCAGCATGCCTCGCGGGACCAGCTGCGGCATGATCGCGGCGAACGCCGGGAACACGAGCGCCATCGTGAGGCCGTTGAGGGCCTCGAGCACGATCAGCATCCACAGCTCGGCGGTGTCGGTGATGACCAGGGTGGCCACCATCCCCTGCGTGGCCGCCAGGACCAGGGCGCCCACCCGCAGGATCAGGACCCGCGGCAGGCGGTCCGCGATCACCCCGCCGAAGAGCAGGAACAGCACCAGCGGGATCGAGTTGGCCGCGAGCACGGCACCGAGGGCGCGTCGGAGAGTCCGAGACCTCCAGCACGGCGAACGCCAGCGCCACCGGCGCCATCGTCGATCCGGCCATGTTGATGAAGCTGGAGAGGAAGTACCACCGGAAGTTGCGCACGCGCATCGGCGCGAACGCCGACGTCTCCCCCGCCATGGCCGACAAGATAGTCCGCTACGAAAAGCACCGCTCGAGGGGCCGAGAGGGAGCTTTTCGTAGCGGACTATCCGAAAGGGTCAGCGCAAGTGGTGGATCACGGCCCGGGCCAGGGCGCGGGCGTAGGTGGCGCGGCCCTGCCGGGTCGTCATCCGGTGCGCGTCACGCGAGTTGCGCATGTTGCCCAGCTCGACCATCACGGAGGGGATGTCGGCCAGGTTGAGGGTGCCGAGGTCGGAGCGGAAGTCGATCCCGTCCCCGCCCGCGGTGTAGTTGGCCACCGGGAGGCCGACGCGACGCAGCGCCGCCCGGGTCTCCCGTGCCAGTCGGCGCGAGGGCCGGAAGATGTCGTGCGTCCACGGCCGGCGGTTGGTGGGGGCGATCACGTGGAACCCACGCGCCCCGCGTCCGGTGGCTCCGTCGCCGTGGATGCTGAGCTTGAGGTCGGCCCCGACCCGGTTGCCCGCGCGCCCACGTACGTCGACGCACGGCCCCCACCGGTCCTGCCGGTTGCTGTGCCGGGTCATCATCACGTCCGCACCCAGGCCCTCGCAGGCGCGCCGCCAGCAGCTGTGAGACCTGCCAGACCATCGTCGCCTCTGGGTACCCGCCCCGGGTCGCGGTGCCGGTGGTGTTGCAGGGCTTCCGCATCCCGCCGGCGGGCACCAGCCGCGCGCACTTGCGGGGGAAGTTGTGGTTGCCGAGCTGGTGTCCCGGGTCGAGGACGATGGTCCTGCCCTGCCAGCGGGCCCGCGGCCGCGAGGCCCGACTCGGCACCGATCGTCGGCTGCGCCCACGCGGCCCCGCCGCTGCCCACCAGGAGCAGCGACACGACCACGATCGAGCCAAAGCCGAGGAGTCACTCGTACCCCAGGATCTCCTGTCGCTTCTCGCCCCAGGCGAGGGCGGACGCGATGGCGTCGTCGAGGGTGAGCGTGGTCTTCCAGCCCAGCAGCTCGGCGGAGCGGTCGACGTTGGCGAAGGCACCGACGGCGTCACCTGGTCGCGGCGGCGCCTCGGTCACCGGCACCTCCTGGCCGAAGACCCGCTCGAACGACGCCACCAGCTCGCGCACGGTCACGCCGGAGCCGGTGCCGACGTTGATGATCGTGCTGGGGGCGTCCACCGACGCCAGCACGTCGTCGAACTTCTCGACCGCACGCACGTGGGCCTGGGCGAGGTCCCACACGTGGATGTAGTCGCGGATGCCGGTGCCGTCGCGGGTGGGGTGATCGGTCCCGGTGATCGTGAACGTGTCCTTGATGCCGCGGGCCGCCATCACCAGCTGGCCGAGGACGTGCGAGGGCTCCTTGTCGTAGATCCCGGACTCGAGGTCGGGGTCGGAGCCGATCGGGTTGAAGTAGCGCAGGATGATCGCCCGCAGCCCGGTCGCGCGCGACATGTCCTCCAGCACCATCTCCATCATCCGCTTGGTGCGGGCGTACGGCGACCCGGGCTCGAGGGCGTCGGACTCCACGACCTCGAACTCCGGCTTGAGCGCGTAGAGCGAGGCCGACGACGAGAACAGCACGCGCGGCTTGCCCAGCTTCTCCAGCTCGTCGAAGAGCTCCAGGGACTTGGCGACGTTGTCGCGGTAGTACTCGTAGGGCTGCGCCACCGACTCGGGCACGATGATCCTCGCCGCCATGTGGATCGTCGCGTCGAGGTCCGGGTGCTCCTCGACCACCCGCCGCACGAGCTGCCGGTCGGCGATGTCGCCCTCGTAGAAGATCCGGTCCTTCACGAACACGCGCGGGCCGGTCAGCAGCGAGTCGAGGATCACCGGCGTGTGCCCGGCCTGTTCGAGCGCCTTGGCGGTGATCGAACCGATGTAGCCGGCGCCGCCGGTGACGAGAACCTTCATGCGCGCCACCCTACGGGCAGCGCCGGCCGCGGTCAGATCGTCACAGGGGGTCGCGCCCGATGAAGGCCAGCATCCGGGTCTGCACGTCGGAGTCGGGCGGCACCTCGACCCTGGGGCCGTACTGGCCGCTGGAGCGCATCGCCTCCTCGTACTGCTCCATGCCGGCCAGCAGGTCAGCGCACTTCTGGGGGTCCAGCGTCTCGTCCTGGCCGGTCGCCCGGGCGAGGTCCCACGTGTGCATGAAGACGTCGGCCGTGTAGAACTGGTCGACCGCCGCGTCCAGGGGCAGGTCTCCGATGTGCCGGTTGCTCATCACCTTCGTCGGCGTCGCGGGGTCGTCGAGCAGCGCCTGGACCGCGTCGGAGTGCACCTGCCACGCGGCGACCGGGTCATCGTCGACCGAGGGCCCGTGGGCGAGCTCGACGCCCGCGCCGGCCTCGAGGAACGCCGGGAACCACTCGACGAGGTGGCGTACGACGTCGCGCGCGGTCCAGCCCTCGACCGGGGCAGCGGCCTCCCAGTCGGTCGTGCCGCGCACCCGGTCGGTGAAGATCGCGGCGACCCGCCGGTGCTCCTCGGCGGCGGCGTTCATGTCGGCGCTCACACCCGCCCGGACTCGAGCAGCTCGTCCAGCTTCTCGTAGCCCTCGTTGATGCCGACCTCCATGCCGCTCGCGAGCATTCCCGCCTGGGCCTCCATCGAGTCGAGCACGCTCACCGAGACGATCCGGCTGCGCCCGCCGTCGAGCGGCTCGAACGTCATGATGTCCAGGGAGACGGCGTCCGGCAGGCCCTCCCACGTCCAGGTCTGCACCAACCGCTCACCCGGGCGCGACTCGTGGAAGGACCCGTAGAACCTGGCGAGCTCCTCGCCGTCCCGGTTCGCGGCGTACCGGAAGCTGCCGCCGGTGCGGCAGTCCCACGTCTGGATGTCCATCTCCACCGAGCGCGGACCCATCCAGACCTTGACCAGCTCGGGATCCTCCCAGGCGCGGAAGACGCGCTCCGGTGGGGCGTCGAACTCGCGGGTGATGGTGACGACCGGGATGTTCGGGTCGGCCACGATCTGGGCTTCGCGGTTCTTCGTGGTGGTCATCATGCTCCTCGTTCCTGGTCGGTCGTGTCTGGTTCGTCGGCGAGGTTGCCCTCGTCGTCCATCCGCGCGAGCAGCGCGTCGAGGCGCTGGAACCGCTCCTCGGCCTGTCGCTGGTACCTCTCGATCCACTTGGTCATCAGGTCGAACACCTTCGCCTCGAGGTGGACCGGCCGGCGCTGCGCGTCGCGGCTGCGGGTGACCAGCCCGGCGTCCTCCAGCACCTTCACGTGCTTGGAGACGGCCTGCACGGTCACGTCGTACGGCGTCGCCAGCTCGCCCACCGTGGCGTCGTCCTCGGTGAGCCGGGCGACGATGTCGCGACGGGTCGGATCCGCCAGGGCCGCGAAGACCCGGGAGAGCTGGTCGTCGGCCATGGATCCGCCCTTCGTCAACCATTTGGTTGCAAACGACGGTAGACCTGTCTCCCCGGGTTGTCAACCACTTGGTTGCATACGCTGTGGTGATCGCGACGCTGGCCACCAGGCCGGCTGCTGGCACAATCCGCCCATGCCTACGGCGCTGATCACCGGCATCACCGGCCAGGACGGTCTCTACCTGGCGGAGCTGCTCCTGACCAAGGGGTACGACGTCCACGGGGTGATCCGCGGCCAGAACAACCCCAAGCGCGACCTGGTCCGCGAGCTCCTCCCCGACGTGTCGCTGCACAACGGCGACCTCACCGACATGTCCAGCCTGATCCGGGCGCTGCGCGACTCCGACCCCGACGAGGTCTACAACCTCGGCGCGGTGTCGTTCGTCGCCTACTCCTGGGAGAACGCCCACCTCACGACCGACGTCACCGCCAAGGGGGTGCTGAACCTCCTGGAGGCGATCCGGCTGCACACCGGCGACAACCCGACCGGAGTCCGCTTCTACCAGGCGTCGAGCTCGGAGATGTTCGGCAAGGTGCAGGAGTCCCCGCAGCACGAGCGCACCCTGCTGTGGCCGCGCTCGCCGTACGGCGTGAGCAAGGTCTTCGGCCACCACATGACGATCAACTACCGCGAGTCCTACGGCATGCACGCCTCGTCGGGGATCCTGTTCAACCACGAGTCGCCCCGCCGCGGCCAGGAGTTCGTCACCCGCAAGATCAGCCGGGCCGTGGCCCGGATCAGCTTCGGCCTCCAGGAGGACCTGGCCCTCGGCAACCTGGACGCGTCGCGCGACTGGGGGTTCGCGGGCGACTACGTCGAGGCGATGTGGTTGATGCTCCAGCAGCCGGTCGGCGACGACTACGTCGTGGCCACGGGCGAGACGCACTCGATCCGCGACTTCCTCGACCTCGCCTTCGCCCACGTCGGGATCGCGGACTGGACGCCCTACGTGCGCCAGGACAAGCGGTTCATGCGACCGGCCGACGTCGACACCCTGGTCGGCGACGCCAGCAAGGCCCGCGACGTGCTCGGGTGGCGACCACGGGTCACCTTCCCCGAGCTGGTCGCGATGATGGTCGAGGCAGACCTCGACGCGACCCGGCAGGGCTGGTGACGTGACCCGCGCGTTCGTCACCGGCATCGGCGGCCAGGACGGCGGCTACCTCGCCGAGCGGCTGCTCGCCGAGGGCGTCGAGGTGCACGCCCTGGCCCACGAGCAGGACCCCCCACCGGAGGCACCGGGGGTCGAGCTGCACACCGGCGACCTGACCCGGGTGGACGAGATCCGCGCGCTGCTCCTCGACCTGGCCCCGGACGAGGTCTACAACCTGGCCGCGATCAGCTCGGTGGCCCGGTCCTGGGACCAGCCCGACCTGACGGCGCTGGTCAACGGGACCGCCGCGGTCGCCCTGATGGAGTCGGCGCTGCAGGTGCAGGAGAAGCAGGACCGCCCGGTGCGCTTCGTCCAGGCGTCGAGCGCCGAGATCTTCGGCCAGCCCGAGGTGACGCCCCAGGACGAGACGACCACGATCCGGCCGGTGAACCCGTACGGCGCCGCGAAGGCCTACGCCCACCTGTCGGCCGACGTCTACCGCCGCCGCGACCTGCACGCGGTCAGCGCCATCCTCTACAACCACGAGTCACCCCGGAGGCCGACCACGTTCGTCACCCGCAAGATCACCTCCACCGTCGCCGCCATCGCGCAGGGGCGGGCGGAGCGGCTCTCCCTCGGCAACCTCGACGCGAGACGCGACTGGGGCTGGGCCCCCGACTACGTCGACGCCCTGGTCCGGGCCGCCCGGGCGGACGTCCCCCGCGACTTCGTCATCGCCACCGGCGTGAGCCACAGCGTCCGCGACTTCGCCGCCGCGGCGTTCCACCGCGCCGGCATCGACGACTGGGAGGGCCTCGTCGACTCGCGACCCCGGGCTCGTGCGCCCGGCCGACCCCACCGAGCTCACCGGCGACGCCTCACGGGCCCGGCAGCAGCTCGGCTGGGCGCCGACGGTCGGCTTCGAGGAGCTCGTGGGCCGGATGGTCGACGCGGACCTCGCCGTCTAGCGGGAGTCGAGCAGGTCCAGGAGGTAGGCGCCGTACCCGCTGTTCACGAGCTGGCTGGCCTGTTCCGCCAGCTGCTCGTCGGAGATGAACCCCATCCGCCAGGCCACCTCCTCAGGAGAGGCGATCTTGAAGCCCTGCCGCGCCTCGAGGGTGCGCACGAAGTTGCTGGCGTCGTTGAGGCTCTCGAACGTGCCGGTGTCCAGCCACGCCGCTCCACGGGGCATCTCCACCACCCGCAGTCGGTCGGCCTCGAGGTAGCGCAGGTTGAGGTCGGTGATCTCCAGCTCGCCGCGCGGCGAGGGGGCGAGCGACCGGGCCATCGACACCACGTCGTTGTCGTAGAAGTACAACCCCGGCACGGCGTAGTTGCTGCGCGGCTTCTCCGGCTTCTCCTCCAGGGAGATGGCGCGACCGTCCTTGTCCGAACTCGACCACGCCGTACGCCGACGGGTTGCCCACGCGGTAGCCGAAGACCACTGCGCCGTCCACGGCGGTGTAGCCGCGCAGCATCCGGCCCAGGCCACCGCCGTAGAAGATGTTGTCGCCCAGGACCAGCGCCACCCGGTCGTCGCCGATGTGCTCCTCGCCGATCAGGAACGCCTGCGCCAGCCCGTCGGGGCTCGGCTGCACGGCGTAGTCGAGCCGCAGGCCCCAGGCCGATCCGTCGCCCAGGAGCCGCTCGAACTGGTCGGCCTCGTGGGGGGTGGTGATCACCAGGATGTCCCGGATCCCGGCGAGCATGAGCGTGGAGAGCGGGTAGTAGATCATCGGCTTGTCGTAGACGGGGACGAGCTGCTTGCTGATCGCCTTCGTGATCGGGTGCAGTCGCGAGCCTGTGCCGCCCGCCAGGATGATGCCGCGCATGCTGGGCATCCTAGGAGACCTACACTGCCCACCGTGGATCGCGTACTAGTCACCGGAGGCGCCGGCTTCGTCGGCGCCAACTTCGTCCATCACCTCGTCGGCGATACCGACGTCGAGGTCACCGTCCTGGACAAGCTGACCTACGCCGCCAGCGAGGAGTCCCTCGCCGGCCTGCCTCCTGACCGCGTCCGACTCGTGGTGGGCGACGTCGCCGACCCCGCCACGGTCGACCCACTGGTCGCCGCGCACGACGCGGTCGTGCACTTCGCCGCGGAGTCCCACAACGACAACTCGCTGACCAACCCCGCGCCGTTCGTGCAGACCAACCTGGTCGGCACGTTCACGCTGCTGGAGGCGGTCCGCAAGGCCGGGACGCGGCTGCACCACATCTCGACCGACGAGGTGTACGGCGACCTCGAGCTCGACGACCCGGACCGGTTCACCGAGGAAACGGCGTACCGGCCGAGCAGCCCCTACTCCGCGAGCAAGGCCGGCTCCGACCACCTGGTCCGGGCCTGGGTGCGCAGCTTCGGGGTGCGGGCCACGATCTCCAACTGCTCGAACAACTACGGCCCCTGGCAGCACGTCGAGAAGTTCATCCCCCGCCAGGTCACCAACCTCATCGACGGTGTCCGGCCCCGGGTGTACGGCGCCGGGCGCAACGTGCGCGACTGGATCCACGTGAGCGACCACTCCTCGGCCGTGTGGGAGATCCTGCGGCACGGGCGGATCGGCGAGACCTACCTGATCGGCGCCGACGGCGAGCTCGACAACCTCACCGTGATCGGGATGATCCTGGAGCACTTCGGCCGGCCGGCCGACGACTTCGACCAGGTGACCGACCGCGCGGGACACGACCTGCGCTACGCGATCGACCCGGCCAAGCTGCGCACCGAGCTGGGATGGCGACCCCGGTACGCCGACTTCGGGTCGGGCCTGGACCAGACGATCGAGTGGTACCGCGCCCACGAGGACTGGTGGCGCCCGCACAAGGAGCGCACGGAGGCGGCGTACGCCCTCAAGGGGCAGTGATCGACGCGTCCCGCCCGTAGTCGTCGTCGAGCCTGACGATGTCGTCCTCGCCGGTGTAGGCGCCGCGCTGGATCTCGATGATCACCAGGACCTCGTCGTGCTGGTTGGCGATGCGGTGGGCCTGGCCCACGGCCACGTGCACGCTCTGGCCCGGGTGGGCCACCACCGTCCGGCCGTCGATCAGGCAGGTGGCGACACCGGCGACCACGATCCAGTGCTCCGAGCGGTGGGCATGGGTCTGGTAGGAGAGGCGGTGCCCGGGGAGCACCTCGATCCGCTTGACCTTGTACCCCGCGCCCTCGTCGAGGACCTGCCACGTGCCCCACGGACGGGACATGAACAGCTGCTCCTGCCCCATGGTCGTTCCTTCCAGTCTGCGTCGTGCCGGCTCAGCGGCGGGAGAGTGAGGCGAGGGCGGGGCGCACGTCGGCGAGGTAGACCAGGGCGCCGATCGTGAAGGCCATGTTGATCAGGTTCAGCGGGCCGAAGAGCATCTGGCACGCCACCGCGAGGCCGAGGATGGCGCACCAGGCCGGCTTGGTCAGCTTGCCGGCCGCCCGGTAGGACTCGGTGGAGAACAGCAGGGAGCTGACGAACGCGAACACCTTGATCCGCCAGCAGGGCGATGGCGACCGCGAGCATGAAGTAGCTCTCGAACACGAACACGTCCATCACGAGCACAGCCTATCCGGCGCCCGGCGGGCCGGTCGGCGCCCTTGGACGGCACGAGACCCCCGGAGCTCATACCTCCGGGGGCCTCGTTTCATGACTGCTCGGCTCGGTTGAGCCAGGCGTAGGTCAGTCGCCCACCTTCGACGCGGCGTCGGTCGTCGCCTGCGCGGCGTTGGACGCCGTGCTCTTGGCGGCCGTGGTGGTCGCCTTGGCACTGCTCTTGGCAGGCGACTTCTTGGCCGTCTTCTTGGCGGTCGCCGTCGACTTCTTGGCGGTCTTCTTCGCCTGCGTCGACGTCGTCTTCGCCTTGGCGGAGGTGGTCTTGGCCGACCTCGTGGTCGCCTTGGTCGCCTCCTGGCGACGGATCCGGCCGACGAGGGTCTCGCCACGCTTGACCAGGTCGCCGTAGGCGTCGGTCGCGGTGTCGGCGTTCTCGCTCACCAGCGTCGTGGCCTCCTTGCGGAGCTCCGCGACGCGCGCCTCCGCGGCGGCGCGGCGGGCCTTCGCGTCCTTGCTCAGGGCCTCGACGCGGGCGTTGACCTGCTTGCGCAGCGCCTGCGGCGAGTAGTCGAAGCGGGTGACGTCCTTCTGGACGCCCGCGAACCGGGTCTGCACCTCGGTGACGTACTCACGCACGGTCTCGACGGCGAGGTCGGCGACGCCGGCACCGGCGTACAGGCCGCGGGTCGCCTCGGTCTTGATGTCGAACTTGGCCTTGGCCATGACATTCACTCCTTGTGGTTGATGGTCTGGTCGGGGTCCAGGACCGTTGTGGGTTCAGCTGGCTGCTCCATCGCCGCGTCCATGGTCGACACGTTGAGCGAGAGGAACGACGAGTACACGTCCAGCAGGGACTGCTTCTGCCGCTCGGTGAGACCGGCATCGCCCAGGATCGCGAGCTCGACTGACCTCTCCTGTGGGACGCCGACCCCGTTCTCGGGGCTGACGATCCCGGCCCTGATGTAGAGCTGCTCCGCCGAGATCCGCAGCGCCTTGGCGATCTGCTGCAGCACCTCGGCCGAGGGCTTCCGCAGCCCCCGTTCGATCTGGCTCAGGTAGGGGTTGGACACGCCGGCCTGCTCCGCGAGCTGCCTCAGGGACAGCCGCGCTGCCACGCGCTGCTCCTTGAGGTAGTCGCCGAGAGACTCGACGGTCTTCCCGACCTTGGTCCTGGCCATGCCCCCATCCTGCTAACTCCAGCTAGCAAAATGCAAACTGGGCTAGCGTGAGGAGTTCCACACGCCGCCAGACGGGACACGGCGGCCTCAGCAGCCCCAGAACCCTCAGAAGCAGGCCCGGATCTCGCCGACCGGCTCGCCTCCGCCGAGCAGGGCGAGCTGTCCGGTGCGGCGTACCGCCTCGGTGTCCACGCCGGGTCCGGTGTCGATCCCGCTGCGGCGCAGCGCCGCGGCCATCAGCACCGGCCGGACCCGGGGAGCGCCGTCGTCGGTCTTGAGCGCGATGGCGCGGCCGTCGGAAAGCGCGACGGCGTAGCAGGACTCCGCACCCGCCTTGCCGATCGCTCCGGGGATGGCCTTCAGCAGGGTGAGCTCGTCCCGGCGGGTGCCGGAGACGTACTCCGGGTAGGCGCGGATCGCGTCGGCCACTTCCGTCACCTGCGGGTCGGGCCGGTCCGCGCCGTCGAGACCGAGCGCCAACCTGCGGAAGGCCCGCGCCAGCCCGACGAGGGAGGCCGGGAAGAGCGGCGCCCCGCAGCCGTCCACCGCGACGGTGTCCACGGCTTCCCCGACCAGCTCGGCGAACGTCGCCCGGGTCGCGGCCTGCAGTGGGTGGTCGGCCGAGCGATAGGTCGCGGTGTCCCAGCCGTTGACCCGGCAGGTGGCCAGCATGGCGGCATGCTTCCCCGAGCAGTTCATGTGGATCGGCGCCGTACCCCCGCCGCTGCGGACCAGGGCCTCCCGGGCGTCGTCGTCGAGGGGGTAGCCCGCGGGTGTCTGCAGATCCGACTCGTCGAGACCGGCGAGCTCGAGGATGCGGCGCACGCCCTCGAGGTGGAAGTCCTCCCCGGAATGGGAGGCGCAGGCCAGGGCCAGCAGCTCGGGCGGGAGCCGCAGCCCGAGCCGCACCATCGCGAGCGCCTGGATGGGCTTGTTGCACGACCGGGGCAGGATCGGCTGGTCGGCGTCCCCCACCGACCACTCCACCTCGCCTGACTCGCGGAGCGCCACGACCGACCCGTAGTGGTGGCCCTCGACGAACCCCGATCGGACGATCTCGGCGACGACGGGGGCGGTGGCCATCAGGGCGCTGGACATGCGGGCACGCTACAGAAGTGCCAATGGCACGATTGCCCCCGTGCCGACCTCCCCCGTCCCCCAGCACTACCCGGCTGCCCGGGAGCTCGACGACCTCGAGCTCCTGGTGACCGGTGCCCTGGCCCCGACCCGGTCGTTCAACGAGCCCGGGAGCCCGGTCACCCTCACGCTCCCGCCCGAGCTGGCCGGGGAGGCCGAGCTCGAGCTGGTCGACCCCGAGGGGCTGCCGCTGGCGCGGGTCACGACCCGCCCGGGCGACGGCGTCGGCGGCTGGCCGGTCACCCCGGTCACCCACGCCCAGTTCGGGCCGTTCCGCCGGCTCTACCTCACTCCCGCCCAGGCGCGCGAGCAGTACGCCGGCAGCACGTTCGCCCCCGTGGTCGACGCGCCCACCGAGGCGGAGCTCGGCCTGCTTCGCTCCGCCGGCGGGCGGGTCGTCCTGCTCGCCCTGGTCGGGAGCGGCACCCCCGAGCTGTCCCCGGTCGCACTGATCCGGGCCTGCCTGTCCGCGGCCGCACTCCTGCCCGACGCCGCGGTCGTGGCGGTGCCCCTGGCCGGTCACGGCGACCCCGAGGCCGATCACGCGCTGGGCCGACAGGTGGTGGCCAACTACGCCGGCCCCGACCCGGTCCTCGCCCTCCCGTCCCCTGACCTCCGCGCGGCCGAGTCGTTCCCGCCTGAGATCCGGGCCATCGTCGAGGCCGACCGACCAGACCCGGGTGAGCAGGGGCTCGTGCTGTTCTTCACCGGCCTCTCCGGCAGCGGAAAGTCCACGCTGGCCCGTGCCCTGATGGACCGGGTCCTCGAGCAGGGCCGGCGCACCGTCACGAGCCTCGATGGCGACGTCGTACGCCGCAATCTCTCGGCCGGGCTGACCTTCTCCCGGGAGGACCGCGAGACCAACATCCGGCGGATCGGCTGGGTGGCGGCGGAGATCTCCCGGCACGGCGGGGTCGCGGTGTGCAGCCCGATCGCGCCCTTCGACGAGACCCGCCGCCAGGTCCGGGCGATGGTCGAGGAGGCCGGCGGCGCGTTCTTCCTCGTCCACGTCGCCACACCGCTGGAGGAGTGCGAGAGGCGCGACCGGAAGGGCCTCTACGCCAAGGCGCGGCGGGGCGAGATCCCGGAGTTCACGGGCATCTCCTCCCCCTACGAGGAGCCGACCGACGCGGCCGTCCGCGTGGACACCACGGGCCGCAGCATCGAGGAGGCCCTCGACGACGTGCTGGCCGCGCTCGAGGAGTCCGGCCACCTCGACCTGCATCCCGGAGACCCGACCGAAACCCGACCTAGGATGGTCGCTCCATGACCGACCTCATCACCGTCACCTTCTTCTCGATCCTCGCCGCCGGCTTCTTCGTCGGCATGGTCGTCGGTCTGACCGGCATGGGGGGTGGCGCGCTGATGACGCCGGCGCTGATCTTCCTCGGGGTGGGCGATGCGGCGACCGTGGTGACCGCGGACCTGACCGCGGCGGCGGTCTACAAGACCGGCGGCGCGGTCGTCCACCACCGCGAGGGCTCCCCCATGCTGTCCCTGGCCAAGTGGCTGATCATCGGCTCGGTGCCGATGGCGCTGCTCGGGCCCTACCTCGTCGCGGGAGTGACGGACGACCCCGAGGAGCTCGACCTCCTCCTGAAGCTGTGCATCGGCTTCGCACTGCTGCTCGCGGCCGCGACCTACGCGGCGCGCCTGTACATCAACCTGCGCCGGGTCCGCGCCGGTGCCCCTCCCGGTGACGAGAACCCCAAGGTCCGCCCGGTGCCGACGCTCCTGGTCGGGGCGCTCGGCGGGCTGCTGGTCGGCGTCACCAGCGTCGGCTCCGGGTCGGTGATCATGATCGCCCTGCTCATGCTCTACCCGGGCCTGTCCGCCGTGAAGCTCGTCGGCACCGACCTCGTCCAGGCGGTGCCCCTGGTGCTGGCGGCGGCGATCTCCAACATCGCCCTGCACGGCCTCGACCTGGCAGATCCTGATCCCGTTGCTGATCGGATCGGTGCCCGGCACCATCCTGGGCTCCAAGATCGCGCCCCGGGTCCCGCAGTCGATCATCCGCCGCGGCATCGTCGTCGTGCTGACGATGTCCGGCGTGGCCCTGCTCGACAAGGCGGGCTGGGCACCCCTTGGCGCCGGGGAGGACGACACCCACCCGATGCTGATCGCCGGCGTCGGTGTCGTGATGGTCGTGCTGGTCCCGCTGATCTGGGGACTCCTGCGGCGGGGGCAGGGCCTGCCCATGTTCGGCGCCCCGACGGTCGCCCAGCTGGAGGATCCGTCGTACCGCCCCGGGATCGTGGGAATGAAACGGGGCGACCCCTCGCAGGCCGACCGGCCCGCTCCGTGACGCAGGACACCCCCGCGCCTCGATTCAGCCGGGCCGCCGAGGGCGGTTAGCATGAGGCGCTGTCCCGAGGAGAGGCCCAACCACAGATGAGCGCACCCCCGACCCACGTCGACTACCAGCTGAGTCAGCTCGACCAGCTGGAAGCGGAGTCGATCCACATCTTCCGCGAGGTCGCGGCCGAGTTCGAGAAGCCCGTCCTGATGTTCTCCGGCGGCAAGGACTCGATCGTCATGCTCCGGCTCGCCGAGAAGGCGTTCTACCCGGCCAAGATCCCGTTCCCCGTCCTGCAGGTCGACACCGGCTACGACTTCCCCGAGGTCCTCGCCTGCCGCGACTCGTGGGTGAGCCGGCTCGGCGTCCGCCTCGTCGTCGCCAGCGTCGAGGAGGCCATCAAGAACGGCATCGTGACCGACGACGGCAAGACCAGCCGCAACCGGCTGCAGATCGGCACCCTGCTCAACGCGCTGGAGGAGGAGGGCTTCACCGCCGCGTTCGGCGGTGGCCGCCGCGACGAGGAGAAGGCCCGCGCCAAGGAGCGCGTCTACTCCCACCGCGACGAGTTCGGCCAGTGGGACCCCAAGATGCAGCGTCCCGAGCTGTGGAGCCTCTACAACGGGCGGATCCACGAGGGCGAGCACATGCGGGTCTTCCCGCTGTCCAACTGGACCGAGCTCGACATCTGGCACTACCTCGGCCGCGAGGGCATCGAGATCCCCTCGATCTACTTCTCCCACCAGCGCAAGGTGTTCGAGCGGGACGGCATGCTGCTGACCGAGAGCGAGTTCAACCCGCTCCGCAACGGCGAAGCAGCCTCCGAGCGCACGGTGCGCTTCCGCACCGTCGGTGACCTCACCCTGACCGGCTGCGTCGAGTCCGACGCCGACACCATCGACAAGATCATCGACGAGATCGCCATCGCCCGCGTCACCGAGCGTGGCGCGACCCGCGGCGACGACCGGTTCTCCGAGGCAGCCATGGAGGACCGGAAGAAGGAAGGCTACTTCTGATGGACACCCCTGACCTGACCACGACGATGGTGGCCGAGCAGACCCGTGAGATGGACCTGCTGCGGTTCGCCACCGCCGGCTCCGTCGACGACGGGAAGTCCACCCTGATCGGTCGGCTCCTGCTCGACTCCAAGTCGATCTTCGAGGACCAGCTCGAGGCGGTCGAGACGACCAGCAAGTCCCGCGGCTACGACTACACCGACCTGGCGCTGCTCACCGACGGCCTGCGCTCCGAGCGCGAGCAGGGCATCACCATCGACGTCGCCTACCGCTACTTCGCGACGCCGAACCGCAAGTTCATCATCGCCGACACCCCGGGCCACGTGCAGTACACCCGCAACATGGTCACCGGGGCCTCCACGGCCGACCTCGGCCTGGTGCTGGTCGACGCCCGCCAGGGCCTCACCGAGCAGTCGCGCCGGCACGCGGTGATCCTCTCGCTGCTGCGGGTCCCCCACCTGGTGCTCGCGGTCAACAAGATGGACCTCGTCGACTACGACGAGGAGGTCTTCGAGCGGATCCACCGCGAGTTCCAGCAGTTCGCGACCAAGCTCAACATCCCCGACCTCGAGGTGATCCCGATCTCGGCGCTGAAGGGCGACAACGTCGTCAACCGCTCCGAGAACATGCCGTGGTACGAAGGCTCGTCGCTCATGCACCACCTCGAGCACATCCACGTGGCCTCCGACCGCGACCTGGTCGACGTCCGGTTCCCGGTCCAGTACGTCGTCCGCCCCAAGTCCGACGACCACCACGACTACCGCGGGTACGGCGGCCAGGTGGCCGGCGGCGTGCTGAAGCCCGGCGACGAGGTCGTCGTGCTCCCCAGCGGGATGACGTCCAAGATCCAGGGGATCGACCTGTTCGAGCAGGAGCTCGAGGAGGCGTACCCGCCGATGTCGGTGACGGTCCGGCTCGACGACGACGTCGACGTCTCCCGCGGCGACATGATCGCCCGCGTCAAGAACGCCCCGAAGCCCAGCCAGGACATCGACGCGATGATCTGCTGGATGACCAACACCCCGCTGCGGCCGCGCCAGAAGCTGGCGATCAAGCACACCACCCGCACCGCGCGGGCGCTGGTCAAGGACGTCCAGTACCGCCTCGACGTCAACACGCTGCACCGCGACCAGGACACCAAGGAGCTCGGTCTCAACGAGATCGGCCGCATCCAGCTGCGCACCACCGTGCCGCTGCTGTGCGACCCCTACTCGAAGAACCGCACCACCGGGTCGTTCATCCTGATCGACGAGGCGACCGGCGTGACCGTCGGCGCGGGGATGATCCTCTCCGGCGACTGACCAGCACACCTCGAGCGAGGGGCCGCGGTCCGACCTGGTCGGGCCGCGGCTCCTGCTCGTGTCAGGACCCGGTGAGGCCCAGGAGGTCGCGCGCCTCGGTGGGCGTCATGGGGGTCCGCTGGGCCAGCTGCCCCGCCGCAACCGCCCGCTCCACGAGCTGGGCGTTGCTCTCGACCGGTACACCCCGGCTGATCGTCAGCACGTCCTCCATCCCGACGCGCAGGTGCCCGCCCTTGGACAGCGCCGCCAGCAGCACCGCGAGGGTCGAGCGCCCGATGCCGGTGGCCGACCAGGACGTCACGGCGGCGGGCAGGTCTCGTACGGCGGCGACCAGCGCGTCCGCCGTACCGTTCATGCCGCCGGGCACGCCCATCACCAGGTCGCAGTGGACCTTGCCGCCCCACGGCAGTCCGTACTTGCCGAGCAGCCGGTGCAGCGCGTGCACCTGTCCGAGGTCGAACAGCTCGAACTCCGGCACCACCTTGCGGTCCTGGCTGAGCTGGTAGAGCTCGCAGACGAAGGGCCATGGGTTGGAGAAGACGTCGTCGCCGAAGTTCGTCGTGCCCATGGTCAGGCTGCAGGAGTCCGGCTCGGCGTCGAGGACGCGCAACCGGTCCTCGAGCGGGTCGTGGACCGAGCCTCCGGTCGAGAGCTGCACCACCAGGTCGGTGTGCTCGCGGAGAGCCGCCACCGTCTCCTTCAGGCGCGCGAGGTCGAGGGTCGGGCGATGCTCGTCGTCACGGATGTGGACGTGGATCATGGCCGCGCCCGCGGCCTCGCACTCCTGCGCCGTCCGCACCAGCTCCTCCAGCGTCGTGGGCAGCTGGGGGCAGTCCTGCTTGCTGGTCTCGGCTCCGGTCGGGGCGACGGTGACCAGGAGGCGGTCGGCGGGCACATCGGGCATGGCGTCATGCTGTCAGACGTGCGCGCAGTGCTGCAGCGGGTCCTCTCGGCGTCGGTGACGGTCGACGGCGAGGTCGTCGGCGCGATCGAGGGTCCGGGACTCCTGGCCTACCTCGGCGTCACCCACGGTGACGGACCGACCGAGATCGCCTGGATGGCGCGCAAGATCTGGGAGGTCCGGCTGCTCCGTGACGAGCTGTCGCTCTCCGACGTCGACGGCGAGGTACTGGTGGTCAGCCAGTTCACGCTGTACGGCAACGCGCGGAAGGGCCGCCGGCCCACCTGGGCGGCCGCGGCGCCGGGTGAGCTCGGCGAGCCGGCGTACGACGCGGTGTGTGCCGAGCTCGAGCGACTCGGCGCCCACGTCGCCCGTGGCGTGTTCGGGGCCGACATGCGCGTGGAGTCCGTGAACGACGGCCCGGTCACCCTCATCCTCGAACGCTGACCCGCCCGAAACTGACCGAAAATCACGCTGACCCGCCCGAAACTTTCGGGCGGGTCAGCGTCTTGGGTCAGATCGGGATCGTCACCTCAGCGACCGACCCGACAGCAGCGACCACCGTCTTGTCCACGGCCTCGGCGTTCGGGGCCAGGGTGCGCAGCGTCCACTCCCCGTCAGCCGCGAAGAAGCGGAAGTGGCCGGTGGCCGAGGTCGGCACCTCGGCCGTGAACTCGCCGGTTCGGTCGAGCAGCCGGACGTAGGCGTTGCCGACGGGCTCGCCGTCGCGCGTCACCTGGCCCTGGACCACGGCCTCCTTCGCCACGTCGACACCGTCGAGCGACAGTCCCCCCTCGGTGGCTCCGCACATCAGGCCTCGCCCCTCTCGTCACCGAGCGCGACGGGTACGCCGACGAGCGAGCCGTACTCGGTCCAGGACCCGTCGTAGTTCTTGACGTTCGGCTGGCCGAGCAGCTCCTTGAGCACGAACCAGGTGTGGGACGAACGCTCGCCGATGCGGCAGTAGGCGATGGTGTCCTTCTCCCAGTCCACGCCGGCCTCGGTGTAGATCTCCTTGAGCTCGTCGTCGTCACGGAAGGTGCCGTCGTCGTTTGCCGCCTTGCTCCACGGGACGTTCGCCGCGGTGGGGATGTGGCCGGCGCGCTGCGCCTGCTCCTGCGGCAGGTGGGCGGGCGCGAGCAACCGACCGGCGTACTCGTCGGGGCTGCGGACGTCGACGAGGTTCTTGGCGCCGATCGCCTCGACGGTCTCGTCCCGGAACGCGCGGATGGTCAGGTCCTGCTCCTGAGCGGTGTACGACGTCTTCTCGCGCTCGGGCAGCTCGTCGGTGAGCTCGCGGGAGTCGAGCTCCCACTTCTTGCGCCCGCCGTCGAGCAGCTTCACGTCGTCGTGGCCGTAGAGCTTGAAGTACCAGTAGGCGTAGGCGGCGAACCAGTTGTTGTTGCCGCCGTAGAGCACCACCGTGTGGTCGTTGGAGACGCCACGATCGGACAGGAGTGCCTCGAACTGCTGCTTGTTGACGAAGTCCCGGCGAACCTGGTCCTGCAGGTCGGTGGTCCAGTCGAGCTTGATGGCGCCCTTGATGTGGCCCTTGTCGTAGGCCTTGGTGTCCTCGTCGACCTCGATCAGGACGATGTCCGGATTGTCGAGGTTGTCCTCGACCCACTGGGCGGTGACGAGCGAGTTCTCGCGGCTCATGTCGGTTCTCTCTCTTTCGTTGCTGGATTCAGTTCGGTACCGGTGTTTCGAGACGGTCGCTGCGCGACCTCCCCAACCACCGGAGGGACAGGAGGTACATCTCGCAGCCGAGGCACAGGCCGAGCACGGCGTTGAGCAGGGCGGCCACCAGCGCAAACCCGGTGGCGACGAGCGCCGACAGTGGTGGCCCCGGCCAGGAAGCCGACCAGCGCCACGGTGGCGAACACCAACCCCACGGCCTGGGCGAACCGCGGTGGCGCGGCGTCCTCGAGCTCGGACGGCGGTCCGAGCCGGGGCCGGACCAGCTTCCGGAACACCCATGCGTAAGGGGTGTGCTGGACGCCGAGGCCGGCTCCGACCGCGAACAGTGCGGTCTGCAGGGCGATCAGGGCGATCGCCAGCGGGGCCGGCGACAGCAGCACCGCTGCGAGGACGACCGAGGTCACGGCAGCGGCGAAGCGCGGGCCCCGTGGGTCGATCTGTGGCATCGATGGCTCCTGTCCTGGTTGGGTCTCGGCAGGCCCGACGACCGCAGCAGCCGACGAGGCCCCGGGGAGGTCAGGCGTGGGACACGCCCGCACGATAGTCGATGATTCGACTAGACAAAGGAAGACTTGTCTGGGCGGTCCCGTCAGGACATTCGACACAGCGCCGAGCGCACGCGGCAGTGGTCCACTGCGCGGCGCCGGGTGAGCATGGTCGAGGACATGCCCGGAACACTAGAGGGGGCCGGGAGGAGCCCGGAAACGCCGGTCTCACATCGTGAAACGTCTATCCACATCATGGACTCGCCAGCGTGAGGGCACCCAGTACCTGCTCCTTGCGCGGCGCTCCGGCGGCGCGGCTCACCTCGCGGCCTTCCGCATCCAGGACGAGCGTCGTGGGCGTTCGCAGCACCCGCAGCCGCCGGACCAGGTCCAGGTGGTGCTCCGCATCGATCTCGACGTGGGCGACGCCCGGGACCACGGCCGCCACCTCCGCCAGCGTGCGCCTGGTGGCGCGGCACGGGGCGCAGAACGCCGAGGAGAACTGCAGCAGCGTCGCGCGCTCGCCGAGCTCGGTGTCGCGCGGGAGGAGGTCCACGAGCGCGGTCGGCTCGGGCACGGACTCGCCGGGAGCCGGCACATCGTCGATCGAACCCTTGACCGGGTGAGTGCCGCGGAACCGGCCGTCGGTGACGGCACGCCAGACCCCGAACGCCAGCACGGCCACGGCGGCAGCGATCAGCACCCAGGCACCCGTGGTCACGTGCGGCTCAACGACCTCGCAGCCGCTCGCATTCCGCCCGCAGCCGGCGTACCTCCGCCTCGAGTGCCATGACCCGCGCGATCCCGGCGATGTTGAGCCCCTCGGCCAGCAGCTCCCGGATCCGGTGCAGGCGTTCGACATCGGCCCGGCTGTAGAGGCGGGTGCCGCCAGGCGTGCGGTCGGGCTCGAGCAGGCCGCGCCGCTCGTAGACGCGCAGGTTCTGGACCTGCATGGAGACCATCTCCGCGGCCACGGAGATGGCATAGACGCCGTGCTCTCGCGCTGCCATGAGTCGCTTGACCTCCAGTGCGGAATATGTATCATTCGTTACAGGTTTTCTATCGCACACATCACCATACATCCGAAGGAGGAATCGTGATGCTGCTCCGAACCACTGACCCGTTCCGAGACCTCGACCGCCTGACCCAGCAGCTCTTCGGCACGACGAACCGGCCGGCCGTGATGCCGATGGACGCCTGGCGCGAGGGCGACCGCTTCGTCATCGAGTTCGACCTCCCGGGCGTTGCCCGCGAGAGCATCGACCTCGACGTCGAGCGCAACGTGCTGACCGTCCGGGCCGAGCGGGTCGCCCGCAACGGCGACTGGGAGATGCTCGCCAGCGAACGGCCGCGCGGAGTCTTCAGCCGCCAGCTGGTGCTCGGGGACAACCTCGACCTCGAGCACATCGAGGCGGCGTACGACGGCGGCGTTCTGCGCCTGACCGTGCCCGTCGCCGAGAAGGCCAAGCCACGCAAGATCGAGATCAGCGGCTCCGACCGCACGGCGATCGAGGCCTGATCCGGAGCTCCGTCGCCCCGGGAGGCACCGCGACCCTCCCGGGGCACGGTGCTGCGCCGCGTGTCAGCACATGTTGACGAGTTCCGGGTGTCAGCATATGCTGACAACCATGACGCGCAGGGCCACCGACCTCGCCGGCGACCTCGACAACCGCGACCCCGCGGTGGGCCTGCACGCGGTCGCCGCACTCGGACGGCTCCTCGAGCAGCTGGAGGGGCTGCAGGTCCAGAACGCACGCGCCCAGGGCTGGTCCTGGCAGGCGATCGCCGAGGCGCTCGGGGTGACCCGGCAGACCGTGCACCGCAAGCACCGACGGAGGTAGCCGTGTTCGAGCGATTCACGCCCGAGGCCCGCCAGGTCGTCGTCGACGCCCAGGACGAGTGCCGCCGCCTCCACGACCCCGGCATCACCTCGGTGCACCTCCTGCTGGCCCTGACCCGGGAGGAGCGGCCGCTCGCCGACCTGCTCGCACGCCACGGCCTGAGCCGTGCCGCTCTCGACGAACACTCGGCCGATGCCCTGCGCACCTTCGGGATCGACGTCCACGCGGTCCGAGAGGCGATGGAGCGAGAGTTCGGCACGGGCGCGCTGGACCGGGTGCCGCGGCGCACCGGCCACCTGCCCGTCCGGTCCGACGCCAAGAAGTGCCTGGAGCTGAGCCTTCGCGAGGCGGTCCGCCTCAAGACCGGCGAGATCCGCGTCGAGCACCTCGCGCTCGGCATCCTTCGCGCGCCCGGACCCATGGTCGGGCCGATCTTCGCCGGGCTGGGCGTCGACGTGCCGGCCCTGCAGCGCGAGCTCGAGCTGCGCCTGCGGCCGGCTGCCTAGCCCCCCGCGAACGGCGGCAGGAACTCCACCTGCGACCCCGGTTCCACCGGTACGGCGTCGGGATCGGTGGTCGAGACGGGACGGTCACCGAGCAGCACCGAGCAGATGCGCAGCACGTCGGGGAGCCGGGTGTCGGGGTGCAGCGCGGCTGCGCGACGTACGACCTCGCCGAGCGAGACGGCACCGGGAACCTCGATCTGGTCCGTGGCGACACCGGCCGCGGAACGCGCCGCTGCCCAGTAGCGGACGGTGATCAGGCCGGTCTCACCGGTCGCCGAGTCGCCGTTCCCGCTGCCCATGCTCCGATATCCTTCCCTATCGGCCCAAGCGGAGGAGGCCTGGCCATGAGCACCCTGTTGCTGCTGACCAGCGCGCTCCAGGCCTCCACCGAGGTGCTTCCCGGCCTCGCCCTGCTGGGCCACCAGGTCAAGATCCTCCCGCCGAGGGCAGTGCCCTGCTCGAGGCCCCCGATGCCCACCTCCTCCTGGTGGACGGCCGGCAGGACCTCGCCCACTCCCGCGACCTGTGCCGGCTGATCCGGACGACAGGCTCCGACGTTCCCGTGCTGCTCGTGGTCACCGAGGGCGGACTGTCGGTCGTCGCCCACGACTGGGGCATGGACGACGTCGTGCTGCACACGTGTGGCCCTGCCGAGCTCGAGGCCAGGATCAAGCTCGCGCTCGGGCGCCTGGCCGCCCAGCGGGACGCCGACGACCCGGAGGCCCACGTGATCCGCTCGGGCGAGGTCGTGGTCGACGACGCGACGTACACCGCCAAGATCGGAAGCCGACACCTCGACCTGACGTTCAAGGAGTTCGAGCTGCTGAAGTTCCTGGCCCAGCACCCCGGTCGCGTGTTCAGCCGGCAGCAGCTGCTGCAGGAGGTGTGGGGGTACGACTACTTCGGCGGCACCCGCACCGTCGACGTCCACGTCCGGCGGCTGCGCGCCAAGCTGGGCCCTGAAAACGAGACCCTGATCGGCACCGTTCGCAACGTCGGCTACCGCTTCGTGCTGCCGACGACGGAGGCTGCCACGAAGCCCGCGGCCAGGGAGGCGACCGAGGACCAGTCCTCGGCGGCCACGTGAGCGCCCGCGACCGCATCGCCGACATCGTCGCGGCCGCAGAGCTGGAGGACGGGGCCGCCCCTCTGGACGAGGCGACCTTGCTGGCGCTGCGACACGACCCCGGACGAGTACGACGCTGGGAGCGTGACGACGCGTTCGCGCTCCTGGTCGGCGACGACCTGAGCCTGGTCGTACACCCCAAGGTGCGGGGTCACGGACATGGACGCGCGCTGCTCGACACTGTCCTCGCCGAGGCCGACCGAGGCGGGATCCGGGCCTGGTCGCACGCCGACCACCCCGGCGCCGCCCGGCTGGCCGCGACCCACGGCTTCGACCGGGTGCGGGAGCTGTGGGTCATGCGGCGACCGGTCGCCACTCCCCTGCCCGACGTGGTCACCCCCGACGGCGTCACCATCCGCGCCTACCGCCCCGCGGACGACCAGCAGCTGCTGCGGGTCAACGCGGCCGCGTTCGCGGACCACCCGGAGCAGGGTGCGATGGACGCCACCAACCTCGCCGAGCGGATGTCCGAGCCGTGGTTCGACCCGGCCGGCCTGCTCGTGGCCGAGGACCGCGACGGCAGCCTGCTCGGCTTCCACTGGACGAAGCAGCATTCGCCGGACCTCGGTGAGGTGTACGTCGTCGCGATCGCGCCCGAGGCCCAGGGGCGCGGCCTGGGCCGGGTGCTGACCTTCGCCGGGCTGCAGCACCTGGCCGGACTGGGCGTGGCCGAGGTGCTCCTCTACGTCGAGTCCGACAACCGCCCGGCCATCGCGCTCTACAGCCGTCTCGGGTTCGACCACGCGGCGCGCGACACCCACGTGATGTACCGGCGTCGCTGAACCGTCAGCGCAGCTTGGGGCGCACGTGCAGGCCGACCTCGGGGTCGACCAGGACCTCCTGGCTGGCGGGCAGGCCGTCGGCATCGAGCTGCGCGTCGAGCGCGACGTTGCGCTTCACCAGCGCCAGGCCGATCGGTCCGAGCTCGTGGTGCCGGGCGGAGGAGCCGACCATGCCGACCACCTTGTCGCCGAGCTTGAGCTCGGTGCCGTGGGTGGGGAGGCGGTTCTCGGAGCCGTCGAGGTGCAGCAGGGTGAGGCGACGCGGGGGGCGGCCGAGCGTGTGCACCCGCGCGACGGTCTCCTGGCCGCGGTAGCAGCCCTTGTCGAGGTGTACGGCGGAGCCGATCCAGCCCACCTCGTTGGGGATCGTGCGGTGGTCGGTGTCGAGGTGCAGGCGCGGCTCGCCGCGAGCGATCCGCAGCGCCTCGAACGCCCACAGCCCGCAGGCCGGCCCCGCTGCCTCGGCGTAGGTCTCGAGCCGGTCGCGTGGGATCAGCTCGTAGGGCTCGGTGCGCTCCCCCTCCTCGGCCACCGGTCGCCAGGTGACCGCGAGTTCCGGGGTGGCGTCGGTGATCTCCACCCGGGTCATGAACTTCATCCGCTCGAGGAACTCGATGAGCGGTCTTGCTGCCCCCGGCTCGGTGTGGGCGACGAACGCCTCGCCGTCGTCGTACCCGTGGAAGGCGTGCTCCACGTGGCCGTGGGGGCTGAGGACGAGCGCGGTGGTCCACACCCGGGGCGCGAGGTCGGTGAAGGACTGGGTGGTGAGGGAGTGCAGCCAGGTCAGCCGGTCGGGACCGGCGACCCGGAGCACGTCGCGGTGGGAGAGGTCGACGAACCCCTCGCCGGACTCGAGCGTGCGTTGCTCGTGGTTGAACGAGCCGTAGTGCGCCGGCACTCCGGCGTCGATCCCGTCGCCCGCGACGGCGCCGGGGAGGGTCAGGAGCGGGGAGGCGTTCATGCTCGCTGCAGTCGGGCCCAGAGGTGGGGCTGGAGCGGCTGCCCCACCGCGGCCATGTCGTAGGCGTAGAGGAGGTCGCCCTCGACATTCCCGTAGAGGCGGGTTCCGGCGGTGACCTCCTTGGCGGACTCGGTCCGGGCGATCGCGTCGGTGGCGAGCTCGAGCTTGCCACCTGACGCCTGGCCGTACCACACCTCGACGAAGCCGGTGTTGTGCGAGAGCAGCAGCTCGACCTGGCCCTCGGGGCGGCAGCGCAGGAACCCGGTCTCCAGGGCCGCGTCGCGCACCTTGTCGCCCTTGTCGTCGATGATCCAGCTCCGGGCCAGATAGTGGAAGAAGGGCCGCCCGTCGTGGGCGAAGATCAGCTCCTGGCCGAACTCGAACTTCTCGATCGTCGGGTAGTCACCGTGCCCGTTGCCCTGCCAGGTGCCGAGCATCCAGGCCACGGGACCGCAGTCGGGATGCAGGTTCTCGGGGATCTCGAACGGCATGTCGGTGAGTCTAGTGTGGGTGCATGACGCGTCCCCTGGTCGTCAAGGTCACTTGCGGCTCCGACGACCCTGAGCGCTGCAACCAGGCGTTCACCGTGGCCGCCATGGCCGAGACGTCGGGCGCGGAGGTCTCGCTGTGGCTGACCGGTGAGGCTGCGTGGTTCTCGCTGCCCGGGAGGGCCGACGAGTTCTCGCTCCCCAAGGCGACACCCCTCCAGGCGCTGCTGGCGGCGATCCTGGCGGGAGGGACGGTCACGGTGTGCGCGCAGTGCGCCGCCCGGCGCGAGATCGGCGAGGACGACGTGATCGAGGGGATCCGGATCGCCGGGGCCGCCGTGTTCGCCGAGGAGGTCCTGCGGCCCGACGTGCAGGCGCTCGTCTACTGAGCCCCCTACCGGCCCTCTACTGGGGAACGAGCGCGGCCCGCAGCTTGGCCGCGATCTCGGCCATCGCCGCCCGTGAGCTCCGCCCGACGCCGACCACGTTGAAGAAGCCGTGGACCTGGTCCGGGAACCGCCTGAGCTCGACCTCCACCCCGGCCTCGGACAGCTTGCGGGCGTACGCCTCGCCCTCGTCTCGCAGCGGGTCGAAACCGGCGGTCACGACGTACGCCGGCGCGAGTCCGTCCGGGATCTTGGCCACCAGCGGCGACACGCGCGGGTCGTCGTGGGTGCTGCGGTCGGGGGTGTACGCGGTGCGCGCGGTGTCGATGAACCCGGTGGTCAGGTAGAAGCCCTCGCCGAACATCGCCCGGCTCTCCGTGCCGCCGCGCATGTCCGTGCCGGGGTAGACGAGGAGCTGGGTGGCCAGCGGCAGCCCGTCCTCGGCGGCCGCCAGCGCGGTGGTGGCCGCCAGGCACCCGCCGGCCGAGTCGCCACCGACCGCGAGCCGGTCGGGGTCGGCGCCGAGCTGCTCGGCGTGGTCGACCACCCAGCGGTACGCCGCGAGGCAGTCGTCGTACGCCGCCGGGAACGGGTGCTCGGGCGCCAGCCGGTAGTCGACCGAGAGCACCCGCACCCCGGCCCGCTCGGCCAGGAACCGGCAGGAGGCGTCGTGGGAGTCGAGGTCGCCGTAGACCCAGCCGCCGCCGTGGAAGAAGACCAGCAGCGGTCCGGGGCTCTCCCCCCGTCTCACCAGACGGGACGTAGAGGCGTCCCTGGCGCGCCCCCACCGGCAGGTCACGGACCGCGCCGACCGGCTGGGCGCCGCCGACCATCGCGGACTGACGCAGCACTGCGCGACGACCCTCCGCGACCGGCAGGGTCTCCGGCCCCGGCTCGCGGGCCAGCTTCTTCAGCCGCAGCATCAGCTGCACGTCCGCAGCGAGGGTCTGTCCGTCGCGGATGACGCGTCGCCCCGCGAGCAGCCGCTGGACGGGCTCGGGCAGGGCCATCGCCCCGCGGAGCGACAGCCGCTCGAGGTGGTGGCCGGTAGCCCGGAGCCGCTCATTGGAGTTCACGGTGGCAAGGTACCCGCGGCCAGGCGCTCGGGGACACCCGCTGTTCACCCACCGGTGCCACACTGGCTCCATGGCTGCCGAGACCGCGCTCGTCACCGACACGGGGGTGCACGAGACCTTCGACGTCGAGCCGCCGTACGCCCCGGACGACGCGGCGCTCGCCGCGGTGGAGAAGTACGACGACCGGTTCCTCGACCGCGAGCTCTCCTGGCTCCGCTTCAACGAGCGGGTGCTGGAGCTGGCGGAGGACCCGGATCTGCCGCTGCTGGAGCGGGTGCGGTTCACCGCGATCTTCGCCACCAACCTCGACGAGTTCTTCATGGTCCGGGTCGCGGGCCTCAAGCGCCGGATCGCCGCGGGCGTCGCCGTGCGCGCCGCGTCGGGGCTGCTGCCGCGGGAAGTCCTCGAGGCGATCTGGAGCACCACGCGCGAGCTCATGGAGCGGCATGCACGCCTCTTCCGCGAGGACCTCGTGCCGGCGCTCACCAAGGAGAACATCGAGCTGGTCCGCTGGTCCGAACTCGACAAGGAGGAGCAGAAGTACTGCAAGCGGCTGTTCCGGGACCGGGTGTTCCCGGTGCTGACACCGCTGGCCGTCGACCCGGCACACCCCTTCCCCTACATCTCCGGGCTCTCGCTCAACCTCGCCGTGCTGGTCAGGAACCCCAAGACCGGCAAGGAGCACTTCGCCCGGGTGAAGGTGCCGCCGATCTTCAGCCGCTTCGTGCCGCTCGGCAACCAGCGCTTCGTGCCTCTCGAGGATGTGATCGGCGAGCACCTCAAGCGGCTCTTCCCGGGCATGGAGGTGCTCGAGGTGCATGCGTTCCGGGTCACCCGGAACGAGGACCTCGACGTCGAGGAGGACGACGCGGAGAACCTGCTCGCGGCGCTGGAGAAGGAGCTGCTGCGGCGGCGGTTCGGCCCGCCGGTACGGCTCGAGGTCGAGGAGTCGATCTCGTCCGCCGTGCTCGAGCTGCTGGTATCCGAGCTCGGGATCTCCACTGACGAGGTGTTCCGGCTCCGCGGTCCGCTCGACCTGAGCGGGTTGGTCGGCATCGCCGACCTCGACCGCGAGGAGCTGCGCTACCCGACCTTCATCCCCGCGACCCACCCGCACCTCGCGCCGGTCGAGTCCGCCGCACCCGTCGACGTGTTCAAGGCCACCCAGCGGCAGGACGTGCTCCTCCACCACCCCTACGACTCGTTCGCCACCAGCGTCCAGCGGTTCATCGAGCAGGCCGCGGCCGATCCGCACGTCCTGGCGATCAAGCAGACCCTCTACCGGACGTCGGGCGACTCGCCGATCATCGACGCCCTCGTCGACGCCGCCGAGGCCGGCAAGCAGGTGCTCGTGATCGTCGAGATCAAGGCGCGGTTCGACGAGCACGCCAACATCCGCTGGGCCCGCCAGCTCGAGCAGGCCGGCTGCCACGTCGTCTACGGCCTGATCGGGCTCAAGACCCACTGCAAGCTGGCGATGGTGGTGCGCGACGAGCCCGAGGGCATCCGCCGCTACATCCACATCGGCACCGGCAACTACAACCCGAAGACCTCGCGCCTCTACGAGGACCTCGGGCTGATCACGACCGATGCCAGCATCGGTGAGGACGTCGCCCACCTCTTCAACAACCTGAGCGGGTACAGCCGCAACCCGTCGTACGAGCACCTGCTGGTGGCCCCCGACTCCGTGCGCCAGGGGCTGCTGGAGCAGATCCACCGGGAGATCGCGCACCACCGGGCGGGGCGCCCGGCCCGGATCCGGATCAAGGCCAACTCGGTCGTCGACGAGGCGCTGATCGACGCCCTCTACCTCGCCTCCCAGGCCGGCGTGCCGATCCAGCTGCTGATCCGCGGGATCTGCGCCCTGCGGCCCGGCGTACCCGGCCTGTCGGAGTCCATCGAGGTCCGCTCGATCCTGGGCCGGTTCCTCGAGCACAGCCGGGTCTACTGGTTCGAGAACGGCGGCGAGCCGGCGGCGTGGATCGGCTCGGCCGACCTGATGCACCGCAACCTGGACCGCCGGGTGGAGGTCCTGGTGCGGCTCCCGGCGGGCGATGACGTCCGTGAGATCGACCACCTGCTCGACGTCGCATTCGATCCCGACACCGCGGCCTGGGAGCTCGACTCCGACGGGGAGTGGCGCCGCAACGACGGCTCGGCGGACCTCCAGACCACGCTGATCGAGCGCCAGCGACGGAGGCGACCGACGCCCTGAGTTGCGGCCGGGCGCGACTCGGACCCCCTAGCATGTTCGAGGTTCTGTCCTCCTCATCAGGAGTTGCCCCCGTGCGTCTGAAGTTCCGTCCTGTCGACAGCACGTTCTACGACCTCTTC
Source organism: uncultured Actinomycetota bacterium (assembly GCA_963812345.1). GTDB lineage: Bacteria > Actinomycetota > Actinomycetes > Propionibacteriales > Nocardioidaceae > Nocardioides. Next base: position 22,904 of record CAWEVA010000017.1, on the reverse strand, counting down.
AGTGAGTCCGCACAGCACCTCGTGGTGGGTGCCGGGCTCCTGGCCGAGATGCTCGGTGAGGACGGGGACCGTGAGGCGATCGCAAAGCAGATGCGCGAGGCCGAGCACGCCGCTGACGAGACCACGCACGCCATCATCCGCCGCGTGAACAGCACGTTCGTCACGCCGTTCGACCGTGAGGACATCTACACCCTGGCCTCGGGCCTGGACGACGTGATGGACATGATGGACGAGGTCGTCGACCTGGTCCTGCTCTACGAGGTGAAAGAGCTGCCGGCCGAGCTGTCCACCCAGGTCGAGGTCATCCAGCGGTGCGCCGAGATCACCAGCGAGGCCATGCCCCGCCTGCAGTCGATGAAGGACCTCGAGGAGTACTGGATCGAGGTCAACCGCCTCGAGAACGCCGGCGACAAGAACTACCGGCGCACCCTGGCCAAGCTGTTCTCCGGCGACTTCAAGGCGATCGAGGTGCTCAAGCTCAAGGACATCGTCGAGTCCCTCGAGGGCGCGATCGACGCGTTCGAGAAGGTCGCGAACACCGTGGAGCAGATCGCGGTCAAGGAGAGCTGACCTCTTCATGGAGCTCGCGATCATCGTCGCGGTCGTCGTCGTTGCCCTGATCTTCGACTACACCAACGGATTCCACGACGCGGCCAACGCCATCGCCACCTCGGTCTCGACGCGGGCCCTGACGCCGCGCGTCGCGCTGGCCATGGCCGCGATCATGAACTTCGTGGGCGCCTTCCTCGGCCAGGAGGTGGCGACGACGGTCTCCGAGACCATCGACCCCGGGACGGGGTCGCACGGGCTGGTCATCGTGATGGCCGGCCTCCTCGGGGCGATCACGTGGAACCTCATCACCTGGTGGCTCGGCCTTCCCTCGTCGTCCTCCCACGCCCTGATCGGTGGGCTGGTGGGCTCGGCGGTCGCCGCCGGGGCCACGGCGAACTGGGACGTCGTGGTTGAGAAGGTCGTGATCCCGATGCTCCTCTCCCCGGTGGTCGCGTTCTCGCTGGGCTTCGCGGTGATGCTGGCGATCATGTGGGGCTTCCGCCGGACGAGCCCGTACCGTGCCAACCGCGGCTTCCGCCTCGCCCAGACCGTCTCGGCGGCGGCGATGGCACTTGGGCCACGGGCTCCAGGACGCCCAGAAGACGATGGGCGTGATCTTCCTGGCTTTGCTCACGGGCGGGTTCGTCGCGAAGGGGGACCCCCTGCCGGTGTGGGTCATCTTCTGCCGCCGCCGGCGCGATCTCGCTCGGCACCTACTCCGGTGGCTGGCGGATCATGCGGACCCTCGGGCGCCGGATCATCGCCCTCGACCCGGCTCGAGGCTTCGCGGCCGAGTCGGTCGCATCGTCGGTGCTCTACACGACGGCGTACGTGTTCGAGGCACCGATCTCCACCACCCACACCATCACCTCGGCGGTGATGGGCGTCGGCGCCACCAAGCGCCTCTCAGCGGTGCGCTGGGGCGTGGCGCGCTCGATCCTGATCGCCTGGGTCCTGACCTTCCCCATGGCCGGCCTCGCCGCCGCCATCTGCTACTGGATCAGCCACCTCTTCATCGAGGTCATCTTCTGAACCAGCCGGTACGTCATACGGTTCGTGGGCAATTTCGCTCGCTCTGCATGACGTTGCCTCGGAGCGTCACACGCTTCGAGGGCAGTGGCGCTCCGATCGCATGACGTCTCGTCTTGGTCTCGGCAGGCCGGAGTGGCGTGGATCAGCGGGGGTGATCAGGCGGAGTGCCTGTAGGCGACGGGGCATCCCGCAGCGGCCAGCGCCTGCTCGATCTGTGCGAAGAACTCGTCTGCGGCAACCCGCAGTCCCAGCAGCGGGAGACGGAGCACCGTTGCGTCCTGCAGCGTGACGTCGTTGTGGCGAAGGGCGTCGGCGACCACGTTCTGCGCCCAGGAGTGATGGATTCCGTCTACCTCGACCACGACGCCCCAATCGTCCCAGATCAGATCGAGGTAGTAGGTGCCGTTCTTTCCCCGTCGCACGACCTGACGGGACGGCTCGGGCAACCCGCGGATTCTGCACTCTCTGGCCACCTCGAGCTCACCGAGGGACCGCACGCCTCCGAGCAGATCGAGTATGACGACGCTGAGAAACGCGCGCCTGCGGTCTCGGCGGATGCGCAACATCTCTTCGCCCAGATTCTGAGGGGTGGTCAGGCCCTGCTGGACCGTCATTGTGAGCAGGAGAGCTGCCTGCTTGTCGGACTTCGCCCACAGGGCCGCTCGGACGGCGGCGACCTCGTTTCGGCTCCGCGGCACCCCGGCGCCCGGCATCAGGTCGTCGGCAGCCCACCGCCGGGTCTGGCGGATGTCGATCCCCTTGGCACGGCGGACCCGCCCACCTCGGGGCACCGACACCCTGATCTTCTCGACGTCGAAGTTCCTCAAGCCCCCCGCCTTGAGGGAGGACCCGCCGTCGAGGAAGCCGCGCGGCCCTGCCTCGAAGACGGCCGCCCACTCGCGGCTCCGGTCGGTCAGCGGTCCGGTGTAGGTGACCAGTGACTGGCGACCGAACGATCGCCAGCGTCTCGCGTGAAGGTTGGCGCGCACCTCCCAGCGGGTGATGCCGGCCGTGTACGCCTGACGGCGCGAGATCACACCCTCCTGCGCCGCGGCGAGACGCTCGACGTACCGCCGCCTTGCCAGGCGTCGGAAGGCCGTCTGCCGAGGACATTCGTCGTTGGTTCCATCGCTCACGCCAAATACGGTGGGGTGAAACGTTCGAGCTTGCGGTCGCCCGGGGCCGAAGCTGTGGACGAGCAAGCAGCGGCATCGGCTGTGGACACCCACTGGCCCGGCGCCCCTCCTCGGGACCCATGGGACGTCATCCGATCCGAGCGTGATGACGCCCGAACCGCATGACGCTGCCGGGGTACGTCATGCGGTCCGCGCGTGATTGCACACGGACCGTATGACGTCCGCGGAGGTGCCTCAGCCGAAGCGGCCGGAGATGTAGTCCTCGGTGCGCTTGTCGAGCGGGTTGGCGAAGATCTTGCTGGTCTGGTTGAACTCGACGAGCAGGCCCGTGCGGTTTCCGGTCGTCTCGTCGGGGCGGGCGGTGAAGAAGGCGGTCCGGTCGGAGACGCGGGCGGCCTGCTGCATGTTGTGGGTGACGATGATGATCGTGTACTCGTCGCGCAGGTTCAGCATCAGGTCCTCCACCCGCGCGGTCGCGATCGGGTCGAGGGCCGAGCAGGGCTCGTCCATCAGGATCACGTCGGGGCGGGTGGCGATGGTGCGGGCGATGCAGAGCCGCTGCTGCTGGCCGCCCGAGAGGCCGTACGCCGACTGCTTGAGCTTGTCCTTGACCTCGTCCCAGAGCGCGGCGCCGCGCAGCGCCTGCTCGACGAGCTCGTCCATGTCGTCGACCTTCATCCCGATCACGCGCGGTCCGTAGGCCACGTTGTCGTAGATCGACTTCGGGAACGGGTTCGGCTTCTGGAACACCATCCCGATGTTGGTCCGCACCGCGATCGGGTCGACGCCGCGGGCGTAGATGTTCTGGCCGTGGTAGGTGACCTCACCCTCGACGCGGGCCCCCGGGACCAGGTCGTTCATCCGGTTCAGGCACCGCAGCACGGTGGACTTGCCGCACCCGGACGGACCGATCAGGGCGGTGATCTCGTTGCGGCCGAAGGACAGGTTGACGTCGTGGACGGCGTGGAAGTCGCCGTAGAAGACGTTCAGGCCCATCGCCTCCATGACCGGGTCCGGCGGCAGGTCCGGCAGGGTCCGGTCGGCTTCCTCGTGCACCTCGGCGAGGTTACCGACCTGCGCGGCCCGGGCCTCGGTCCTTGCCGATCGTGAGCGTGCGGGGGTGGGTCGTCATGGTCACCAGCTTCTCTGGAACTTGTTGCGGATGAAGATAGCGAGGGCGTTCATCCCGAGGATCATCACCAGCAGGACGATGATGGCGGCCGAGGCGGCCACCTGGTACTCCTCCTGCGACTCCGACGACAGTCCGGTAGATCTGGATCGGCAGCGCGGTCATCGAGCTCTCGAGACCGGTCGGATCGAACCGGACCGCACCCGGCGATCCCGAGCAGCAGCAGGGGTGCCGCCTCACCGATCGCCCGCGAGAGACCGAGGATGGTGCCGGTGGCGATGCCCGGCACGGAGGCGGGCAGGATCTGCCGCCACGTGGTCTGCCACGTGGTCGCGCCCAGGGCGAGCGAGCCGAACCGGATCTCGTTGGGGACGGCGCGCACGGACTCGCGGGTGGCGATGATGATGACCGGGAGGATCAGCAGCGCGAGCGCGATCGCGCCGCCCAGCACGATGCCCTTGCGCTCGTACCCCAGCACCGCCATCACCGCGACCGCCAGCAGACCGTAGATCACCGACGGCACCGCGGCGAGGTTCTGCAGGTTGACCTCGATCAGCCGGTTGTACCAGGTGTCGCTGTCGGCGAACTCCTCGAGGTAGAGCGCGGCGCCGATCCCGAGGGGTACGGCGAGCAGCGCCGTCATCAGCATCAGCCAGATGCTGCCGAGGATGCCGGCCCGGAAGCCGGTGCGCTCGGGGAAGAGGGTGGAGTCGTAGCTCGTGATCAGGTCCGCGTCGAACCGCGGGGCCCCGACGACCAGAGTGTCGACGACCAGCACGACGAGCACCATCACGCCGAAGAACAGCGAGAACCACAGTCCGGCAAGGAAGACGATCGAGCCCACCGAGCGCTCGCGGCTGCGGCCGGTCGTGATCCGGACGGTGTCGCGAGCGGCGGTGGTGGCAACGGAGGACATCAGTAGACCTGCCTGAACCGACGGACGAGCGCGATGCTGACGATGTTGATGACCAGCGTGATCACGAACAGCAGCAACCCGACCGCGAAGAGCGTGTTGTAGGACGTCGAGCCGACGGGGTTCTCACCGCCTGCGGTCTGGGCGATGAACCCCGTCATCGTCTGCATGCCCTCACGGGGTCCGCGGAGAGGTTCTTCTGGCCGCCGGCGGCCAGGGCGACGATCATCGTCTCGCCGATCGCCCGGGACAGGCCGAGGACCACGGCGGCGGCCACGCCGGAGAGCGCGGCGGGCATGACGACCCGCAGGGTGGTCTGCATCCGGTTCGCGCCCATGGCGAACGACCCCTGCCGCAAGGCCCGCGGCACCGCGGTGAGCGCGTCCTCGGCCAGGGAGGCGATGGTCGGGATGATCATCACGCCCAGCACCAGGCCCGCGGCGAGCGCGTTGGTGAAGCCGACGTCGATGGCCAGGATGTCCTGCAGGAGCGTCGGCGTCACGAACATCAGCGCGAAGAAGCCGTAGACGACCGACGGCACGCCGGCGAGCAGCTCGAGCGTCGGCTTGAGCACCTTCCGGACCCGCGGCGAGGCGTACTCGCTGAGGTACATCGCCGCCCCGAGTCCGAGGGGTACGGCGACCAGCAGGGCGATCACGGTCACCATCAGCGTGCCCCCCACCAGCGGAAGCACGGCGAACTCGCCGCTGGTGGCGAAGAAGGCGCCGAACGGCACCTCGGCGAAGAAGTGGATGACCGGCTCGATCAGGGCCAGGACGATCCCGATCGTGATCGCCACCGACAGCAGCGCGCAGACCAGGAGCAGGCCCTTGATCACAGCCTCCACCGGTCGGCGGCGGGCCTGCAGGTTGACGGCAGCACCGTGCAGGCCCGCCCCGGGGGACGGGCCTGCACCGGCCGTTGATGTGACGACTCATCGAGATTCGACGGTACGCCGATCAGCCCGACAGGCTCTCGTGGGTGGCCTGGGTCTCGCGAGAGCTGCTCGTCGTTGAGCGGGATGAACTTGGCCGCCTCGACGATGGTCTCGAGGTTGTCGATGTAGAAGTCCGTGAACTCCTTCACCGCCGCCGTGTCGTTGTAGGCCTTGTTGTTGACGTAGACGAACAGCGGCCGGGAGAGCGGCGTGTACTCGCCGCTCTGCGCCGTCTCGACCGACGGCTCGACACAGCCGTTGCCGTCGTCGATGGCCAGGGCCTTGAGCTTGTCGGTGTTCTCCTCGTAGTAGGTGTAACCGAAGTATCCGGTCGCACCCTCGGTGCCGGCGACGCCCTGGACCAGGACGTTGTCGTCCTCGGAGGCCTCGTAGTCGTCGCGGGTGGTCTCGGACTCGGCGCCGATCACGTCCCCGGCCATGTAGTCGTAGGTCCCGGAGTCGGTGCCGGGGCCGAAGAGCGCGATCTCCTCGTCCGGGAAGCTCGGGTCGAGGTCCTGCCAGTTGTCGACCTTGGAGCTTCGGCTCCCACAGCTTGACCAGCTGCTCGGTGGTCAGGCAGTCGACGGCGAGGTCGGGGTGGACCACGACGGTGAGGGCGTCGGTGGCGACGTGGAGCTCGGTGTAGTCCACACCGTTCTCCTCGCACACGGGAACCTCTTCCTCCTCGTCGATCGGACGGGAGGCGTCGGAGAGGTCGGTCTCCCCGGCGCAGAACTTCTCGAAGCCGCCGCCGGTGCCGGACTGGCCGACCGTGGCCTTGATGTCGGGGTTCTCCTCCTGGAGCAGCTCGTAGGCCGCGTTGCTCAGGGGGAAGACGGTGGAGGATCCGTCGATGGCGACGGTTCCGGAGGCACCTTCGGCACCGCCACCGCAAGCGGTCAGCGCTGCTGCGAGGGCGGTGACGCCGGGGATGATGGCCCGGCGGAAGGAACTGCTCTTCACTTCAGTCTCCTGAATCATGTTTGTCGTGCCTGACATCAGGGAAGTTAGGGAGCGCAGGTGACCGGATCCGTTGGCGTGGGTGAACGCCGGGTGAACTCGGGTCACCCAATCTGACAAGCCTCGGCGGCGACGAGACGACCGTCACATGAACGCGAGCGCGCCTACGTGTCCTGCGGCTCGGTGGCCACGACCTTGCCGGCCCGGTGGTGCACCACGAGCATCCCCGCCGGGGCCAGGCGGAGGTCGTCCAGGCCGAGCGCGTCGAACACGCTGGGCAGCACGGGCCGGTGGGTGCACAGGACCGACCCCTCCTTCGTCTCGAGGAGGTCGTCGACGATCTCCACCACCGACTCCGCGGTGGCATCCTCCTCGCTCAGGCCGTCGTGCTCCTCGAGCTTCAGCCCGTTCGCCTCGGCGTACGGCGCCACGGTCTGCCCGCAGCGGGTGCTGGTGGAGGTGACCACCCGGGAGACGTCGTACGCCGCGAGCAGCGGGACCAGCCGCTCGGCCTGCCGGTGCCCGGAATCCTCCAGCGGGCGCCGGCGGTCGTCTTCCGACCACGCCTTCCGGGACTCCGCCGAGCCGTGGCGGAGCACGACCAGGGCACGACTCTTCCGGCGGTGCCGACGCGACTCCTTCAGGGTCTCGCGGTCGTAGGGGTAGGTCAGCCGCTCCAGCGCGGCCCTCCACGGCACCCACCGGACGTCGTCGATCTCGGAGTTGACGAGGTATCCGCTCACGTCGTCGGAGCCCACCGCCCAGCCGACCCAGTAGTGCACGGACTTCATCCGGTCGCCGTTGAGGTACCGCTGGTGGCCCAACGGCGGGCCGAGCCGGATCGCCAGGCCGGTCTCCTCGGCCACCTCGCGAACCGCCGCGGCCGGCAGCAGCTCGCCGGGGTCGAGCTTGCCCTTGGGGAAGGACCAGTCGTCGTACGTCGGCCGGTGGACCAGCAGCACCTCCTGCCGCCGGCGCCAGACGACCGCACCGGCGGCGAGCACATCCGGGCGGTTCGAAATGACGCTCGGGGCCATGGCGCTAGTGTCACATCACAACCGGGTGTTCGCCTCGTGGACCCCGGTCACCCCCGGACGACGGACGAGGAGATCAGGTGCGGTCACGGTTGCTGATCGTCGGCGCCGGCCTGCTGGTCCTCGCTCTGGTCGTCGCCGGCCTGCTGTGGTGGCGCTCCGCCCAGCTGACGGACCTGCAGCGCGCCGTGGCCTCCGCGCCACCGGACGCGCAGCGGCTGGCCTGGACGGACTGGGCCTCGGTGCGTGAGGAGCTGGGCACCGAGGTCACCGGCGAGTCCGAGGCCGCTGAGCTCGAGAGCTTCCTCGATGACGGCTTCGATGCCGACCTCACCTCCACCTCGGCCCTGCTCCAGTCCGCCTCCACCTTGCACGAGAGCTACGGCTTCTCGCCTGCCTCGCTGGAGTGGGAGCTGTTGAGCCAGTCCGAGGAGGGGGCGGTGATCCTGCTGCGAACGCCGGACTCGTTCGACTTCGATGCGCTGGCCGACCGGCTCGACGGCCTCGGATACGACCCGCCCGAGTCCGACACCGGTGTCTGGGAGGGCGGGCCCGACGTGCTCGCGGACATCTCGCCGACCCTCACCCCCGAGCTCCAGTACGTCGCCCTCGACGCCGACCGGCAGCTGATCGTCACCTCCGACCGGGCCGGCTACCTCGACCAGGCCATGGAGACCGTGACCGGCGACGGCGACCAGCTGGAGGGCTTCGACGACCTCGTCGAGGCCACCGGCGAACCCCTGTCGGCGGCGATCTACTCCGGCGACGTCGCCTGCCAGGCGCTGGCCATGTCGGCGGCCGACCAGGCCGACCAGGCCCAGGCCGAGGAGCTGATCCGCAACGCCGGCGCAGGTGAACCCGGTGACGGGTTTCTCGATGTCCGTCCAGCCGGGGCGGGACGTCCGCGTGGTGCTCGGGTTCGAGAACGACGAGCAGGCCAGGGTCAACGCGGACAGCCGCAGCGTGCTCGCGCGTGGACCTGCGCCCGGGCAGGGCGGTGACTTCTCCGACCGGTTCGCTGTCGACCGGGTGGCCGCGGAGGGATCGCTCGTGACCCTGGCCCTCGACCCGGTCGAGGGCGAGTACGTCCTCTCCGACCTCAGCAGCGGCCCGGTGCTGTTCGCGACCTGCTGAGGTCCACGCCTCAACCGATGTCGCGGCGGCGCAGCCCGACCACGCCCGCCGCGGCGAGGCCGACTGCGACCGCGAGCACGCCGAGCGCCGAGCGCCGGCGCGAAGGCCTCCAGCGGCTGTCGCGGCAGGTGCCACCAGGGCGACGCCGCCGACAGCCAGTCCGGGCATCCGGAGCAGCTCGCCGAGGTAGACCTGCAGGAAGGCGAGCGCGAGCACCGCCCACACCGCCAGCGTCGCGCGCGGCCACCAGCCGGTCAGGAGCACGGCCACCCCGCACACCGCCAGGCACCCTGGCGAGAGGGCGAGCGCCGCCCCGACGAGTGGCCCCACCAACGAGCCGTCGCCGGTGACGACGGCGTACGTCAGCCCGGCCGCGAGTCCCATCGCCGCCAGCTGGAAGAGCGTGCCGGCCACGGTGATGACGAGGAATCCGAGGGCCAGCCGGGTGCGGGACATGCCCGTCGCCAAGCAGCGGCTCCGCCCGGCCCGCGGTCTCCTCGCTGCGGAAGCGCAGCGCCGAGGAGACACCGAACCCGGTCCCGACCACCGCGGAGATCGCGAGGGTGGTGGCGAAGTAGGAGTCGAGGATCGCGCCCCCGGACGCACCGATCGCCCGGGCCAGTTCGGGGTTGGACTCCACCATCTCGAGCACCTCCGGCCCGACGGACCCGAACAGCGCCCCGCCGACGGTGAGCCCGACCGCCCAGCCCAGGACCAGACCGCGCTGCAGCCGCCAGGCCAGCCCGGTCGCCGTACCGAGGGACGGCCGGGCCCGTGGCCGGCCCGGCCGCGGCTGGATGAGGCCGGCGCCCTCGTCGCGGTGGGCGGTGAGGTAGGCCGTGCCCGCGAGGAGCGCCCCCGCGACCACGACCAGCAGGAGGATCGGCCACCAGCGGGCATCGCCGAACGGCTGCCCGGCCTGTGCCCAGCCGAGCGGCGAGAGGTAGGTCAGGGCGTTGTCCCCCGACGTCGCCGATGCCGCGCATCAGGAACATGGCAGCCGAGGACTGCGCCCGCGATCCCCAGTGCGGCCCGGGCGCCTGCCGTGACCTGGGCCGCCGCGGCCGCTACGGCGGTGAAGACGAGTCCCACGCCGGTCAGCTCGGCACCGTGGAGGAGCGAGGCCTGCGGCGGGCAGGTCGTTGGCGAGCAGCACGGCAGCGTCGAGTACGCCCACCAGCACGCTGGCGGCCGCCGCGACCAGCACTGCGGCTGCCGTGGCCGCGTGCCTGCCGGTGACGGTCGCCCTGAGCAGCTCGGCGCGCCCGGACTCCTCCTCGGCCCGGGTGTGGCGGACGACCAGGAAGATCACCATGAGCGCGGTGACGACCAGGGCGGTCATGGTGGTCTCGTAGGCCACGATCCCGCCGATCGTGTCCAGCGCGACGGGCCGACCGTTCATCATCCTGCTGGCGGCCGAGTCGCCCACCGTGCCGGCGTACGCCGCGATCTCCTGGGGCGTCCCGTAGACGCTGATCACGGCGCTGGCCGACGAGCCGGTCACCGCGGTGAGCGCGATGATCCAGATGGGGAGCCGGAGCCGGTCGCGGCGCAGGATCAGCCGGACCAGGTGTCTGGTGCCGGTGAACGCGCTCATGTCGCGACCTGGTCGCCGTACTGCCGGAGGAACAGCTCCTCCAGGGTCGGTGGGTGTGCCGTCAGCGACCGCAGACCGACGTCGGTGAGGTAGCCCATGGCCGAGTCGAGGTCGTCCGAGTCGACGTCGAAGGTGACCCGTCCGTCGGTGAACTCCGGGTTGTGCACCCCGGGGAGCCCGGCGAGGCCGGACGCCGGTCGGGCGGTCTCGGCGACCACGGTGGTGCGGGTGAGGTGCCGCAGCTGGGCCAGGGTGCCGCTCTGGACCGTGCGGCCGGAGCGGATGATGCTCACCCGGTCGCAGAGCGCCTCGACCTCGGCCAGGATGTGGCTGGAGAGCAGCACGGTCACGCCATGTTCCCTGGCCTCGGTCGACGCACCGCCGGAACGCCGACTCCATGAGCGGATCCAGCCCGGACGTCGGCTCGTCGAGGAGCAACAGCTCCGCACCCGTGGAGAAGGCCGCGACGAGGGCGACCTTCTGCCGGTTGCCCTTGGAGTAGGTGCGCGACTTCTTGGTGGGATCGAGCTCGAACAGCTCGAGGAGCTCGGCCCGGCGACGTTCGTCGAGGCCGCCGCGCATCCGGCCGAGCAGGTCGATCACCTCACCGCCGGTGAGGTTCGGCCACAGGTTGACGTCTCCGGGGACGTAGGCGAGCCGACGGTGCAGCGACGCCGCCTCGCTCCAGGGGTCGCCGTCGAGCATCGAGACCGAGCCGGCGTCCGCGCGGAGCAGGCCGAGCAGGACCCGGATGGTCGTGGACTTGCCGGACCCGTTGGGCCCGAGGAACCCGTGCACCTCACCCGCCTCGACCTCGAGGTCGAGGCCGTCGAGCGCACGGACGTCGCCGAACGCCTTCTCCAGCGCCGCGATCTGGATGACTGTCATGCTTCGAGATTACATACGCTTCAGAACATTGTGAAGTTTCAAAAGGTTATGATGCTGCCATGAGCAGCGACTCCCTCTTCCAGGCGGTCGAGAGATTCGGCCAGGCGCTCGAAGGGTCCGGCATGCCGCGCATGCCGGCCCGGGTCTTCGCCTATGTCCTCGCCGAGGACTCGGACCGCTACACCGCCGCGCAGCTTGCCGAGGGCCTGCAGGTGAGCCCCGCGGCCATCTCGGGAGCGGTCCGCTACCTCGTCGACACCGGCCTGCTGATCAGGGAGCGCGCCCCGGGGCGTCGAGGTGACATCTTCCGGGTGCTCGACGGCGACATCTGGGCCACGATCACCACGGCGCGGAAACCGATGATCGACAACTTCATCGCCGCGGTCGACGACGCGATCGCCCTGGTCGGCGAGGACACCCCGGGAGGACGACGCCTGGTCGAGACGGCGGACTTCCTGAGGTTCACGCGGGCGGACCTCGACGACCTACCGAGACGGTGGGCGTCGTATCGCCACGAGATGAAGGCGCAGCTGATCGGAGCGCGAGCGGCGAAGGCGAAGGCGAAGGCGCCCGGCTAGTTCTCCAGACCCGGGGCGATGCCGAGGATCCGGTCGATCTCGGCGGTCGAGAGCGGCTGGTCGGACTCGGTAGCGGCGATGATCAGGTTGGTGGTGAGCTCAACCTCGCCAAGAAGGTCCGAATCCTCCAGCGTGACGTCGAACTGATCGTGCAACGTTCCGGCGCGGCCGGACTCCTCCTCGGCCCGGGTGTGCCGGACGACCAGGAACATCACCATCAGCGCGACGACGAGCGTGGCGGTGCTGGTCGTCTCGTACGACCGTGATGCCGCCGATCGTGTCCACCGTCGTACGGGATCGCCGTTCATCATCTTGCCGGCGGCCGAGTCGCCGACCGTGACGCCGTACGCCGCGCTCTTCGCCGGGGTGTCCCGTAGAGCGCTGATCACCGCGCTGGCCGACGACCGCCGGTCATCGCGGTGAGCCCGAGGATCCACATGCGGCAGCCGGATCCGGTCGCGGCGCAGGATCAGCCGGACCAGGTGGTGGGTGCCGGCTGAGCGCGCTCATGGCGTCTCACGGACCTCGACCTGCTCGCCGTACTGCCGCAGGAACAGCTCCTCCAGCGTCGGCGGGTGTGCGGTCAGCGAGCGCAGCCCGAGCGTCGGCGAGGTAGCCTGCATCGCCGCGTCGAGGTGGTCGGTGTCGACGTCGAAGGCTGACCCGATCCGTCGGTCGACTGCTCGGGTCGTGCACGCCGGGCAGCCCGTCGAGGCCGGTCGCGGGTCGGGCGGTCTCGGCGATCACGGTGGTGCGGGTCAGGTGGCGCAGCTCGGCCAGCGTGCCCGCTCTGCACGGTGCGGCCGGCGCGGATGATGCTCACCCGGTCGCACAGCGCCTCGACCTCGGCGAGGATGTGGCTGGACAGCAGCACCGTGCGCGCCCTCGGCCTTGACCTCGCGGATGCAGTCGCTGGAACTCCGCCTCCATCAGCGGGTCGAGGCCCGGAGGTCGGCTCGTCGAGCAGCAGCAGCTCGGCGTCGGAGGCGAGCGCCGCGACCAGCGCGACCTTCTGCCGGTTGCCCTTGGAGTAGGTGCGCGCCTTCTTGCGTGGGGTCGAGCTCGAAGCGCTCGAGCAGCTCGGCGCGGCGGCGCTCGTCGAGGCCGCCGCGCATCCGGCCGAGCAGGTCGATCACCTCGCCGCCGGTGAGGTTGGGCCACAGGTTGACGTCGCCGGGGACGTAGGCGAGCCGGCGGTGCAGCGTCGGCCGCCTCGCTCCACGGGTCGCCGCCGAGCAGCGGCGACCGTGCCGCCGTCGGCGCGCAGCAGGCCGAGCAGCACCCGGATCGTCGTGGACTTGCCCGACCCGTTGGGCCCGAGGAAGCCGTGCACCTCACCCGCCTCGACCTCGAGGTCGAGGCCGTCGAGCGCCCGGACGTCGCCGAACGCCTTCTCCAGCGCCGCGATCTGGATGACTGTCATGGTTCGAGATTACACACGCTTCAGAACATTGTTGAAGTTTCAAAAGGCTATGATGTCTGGCATGAGCAGCGACCCCCTCTTCCAGGCGGTCGAGAGATTCGGCCAGGCGCTCGAAGGCTCCGGCATGCCGCGCATGCCGGCCCGGGTCTTCGCGTATGTCCTCGCCGAGGACTCGGACCGCTACACCGCCGCGCAGCTTGCCGAGGGCCTGCAGGTGAGCCCCGCGGCCATCTCGGGAGCGGCCCGCTACCTCGTCGACACTGGTCTGCTGATCAAGGAGCGCGCCCCCGGGCGTCGAGGTGACATCTTCCGGGTGCTCGACGGCGACATCTGGGCCACGATCACCACGGCACGGAAGCCGATGATCGACAACTTCCTCGCCGCGGTCGACGACGCGATCGCGCTGGTCGGCGAGGACACCCCGGGAGGGCGTCGCCTGGTCGAGACGGCGGACTTCCTGAGGTTCACCCGGGCGGACCTCGACGACCTGCCGAGACGGTGGGCGTCGTACCGCGACGAGATGAAGGCGCGGCAGATCGGAGCGCGAGCGGCAAAGGCGCCCGGCTAGCTGTCTCCAGACCCGGGGCGATGCCGAGGATCCGGTCGATCTCGGCGGTCGAGAGCGGCTGGTCGGACTCGGTAGCGGCGATGATCAGGTTGGTGGTGAGCTCAACCTCGCCAAGAAGGTCCGAATCCTCCAGCGTGACGTCGAACTGATCGTGCAACGTTCGCTCCTCGCAGGTATGGGTTGGGACAAGTTCCCCCACTGCACACTTTGCCCCCTCCGGGGCGGCCCTAAACTTCTTTAGTTGAAATCTGACCCATTCGTGCCCCCACAAACCACCCGAATGGAAACCGGGGCCCCGACTGTCGGGGCCCCGGCTGAAGCGTGGTGCGGACAGGTGCTGTCCGGGCCGGCTTCGATCAGCGTCCGCTGATCAGAGAGCGCGAACGTTCTCCGCCTGGGGACCCTTCGGTCCCTGGGTGACGTCGAACTCGACCTTCTGATTCTCGTCCAGGGACTTGTAGCCCTGGGACTGGATCGCCGAGTAGTGCACGAAGACGTCGTCGCCGCCGTCCTCCTGCGCGATGAAGCCGAAACCCTTCTCGGCGTTGAACCACTTCACGGTGCCTTGAGCCATTGCGCTGTACTCCTATATCGGTGCGATGAGGCCGTCACTTCGACGGCCCCGCATCAGATGCGGTGACACGTCGCTCCGACATGTGGATTGGCACCACAAAAACGAAACGCCGTTGGATCACAAACTCCGCGGGCGTCGACCTGCTGGAACTTGCACCTGTTGCACCGCTGACAGTACCAACCAGAACCCCGATGCGAACATCCCGGCGCCGTGTTTCGCACAAGTCGGGGTGAACGTGTCGTGTCCGGTGGGTCGCCGCGCTCCGCGCCCCCCGCCGCGGAGCTACTCCAATAGCCATTCATATAACAACAAGAGAATCACCCAAAATAGGTAAACCGATATCCGACTTGTCACCGGTGGTGGGATCTTCTCGTAGTCCGACCACGAGCGACACGACGATAACTGAACACCGTCGGGCGCACATCCCGCCACGGTCGAATCCGCCCCGTAGCTCTGCTGATCCTGCTCGGCCTCGCCTCCACGTTCTATCGTGATCGTCGGAATGAAGACCCTCCAGGACCTGATCGGCCCGGTGTTCCTCGCTCTGGTCCTCACCATCGTCATGCATCCGATCCGGCTGGTCGGTCTCGAGCAAGATGCCCGACTGGGCCGCCACCGATCATGTGCCTCGTCGCGCTGTACGCCGTCCTCCTCGGGCTGGCGTCTCGATCGCTCTCTCCGCAGCCCGTTTCGCCACGCTGCTGCCGACGTACCAGTCTCAGTTCAACGAATCTCGATCGACGACGCCACCTCCTGGCTGCACGCCTGGGCGTCGGCACCGAAGCAGATCGACGCATCTCCAGCTGCGCTTCTCCCTGTCCTACCTCGGCCGGCTCGTCACCGGTCTCCTCGAGCGGCGCCGTCGGCATCGTGTCCAACCTCGCCTTCATCATCGCGCTCGGCCTGTTCATGACCATCGACGGCGCACCTTCCCGCACTCAGCTGGCCGGTGCCGCCGACGTCCCGGCCGGCCCTGATCGGCGCGCTCACGCGACTTCGCCGCGGCACCCGCCGCTACCTCGTGGGTGTCCTCCGTCTTCGGCCTGATCGTCGCCGTGCTCGACACGATCGCGCTCTACCTGCTGGACATCCCGGCGCCCGCTGCTGTGGGGGCTCCTCGCCTTCCTCACCAACTACATCCCCAACATCGGCTTCGTCATCGGTCTGATCCCGCCGGCCATCCTCGGCGCTGCTCGAGGGCGGGCCCGGCGCTGATGCTCGCGGTGATCGCCGTCTACTGCGTCCTCAACGTGGTCATCCAGTCCGTCATCCAGCCCAAGGTCGTCGGCGACGCCGTCGGTCTCTCCACGACCCTGACCTTCGTGTCGCTGGTGTTCTGGGCCTGGGTGCTCGGGCCGCTCGGGCGCCCTGCTCGCGATCCCGCTCAGCCTGCTCGTCAAGGCGCTGCTCATCGACGCCGACCCCGCCAGCAGGTGGCTCGTGCCGCTCGTCTCCAACGCCCACGCCCACGCCTCGCCGAGGATCGAAGTGAGTCCAGCCGTCCAGCGGCGCTCACTCAGGAAGCGTCACGATCTCGACGATGTCGATGCCGAGGGAGCGCAGCAGGCTCAGCACGCCCTGCAGCTCGTCCTGGTCGGACGGTCGCCCATCAGCGTTGTCTGGGCCGGATGGTTCCGCACCATGAGCTGAGGGAACGCGCTCGTCAGCTCGTCCGACAGCTTCGCGTTGACTCGGATCAGGACCTTGGTCACCGGGCCTCGCTCCCTCGCGCCGCCCCACCGACTCCGGCCGTCGGGGTGCCGGCGACTTCTGCGGCCGACGCTAGGCACGGGACGAGTGCCGCGCCTCACTGATTTCGGGCGAGACGAGGTGCCGAACCGGCGCCGGTCCGTTCACGAGCAACGGGTGAGGCCACCCGGCGACCGGCGCTGAAAGGTCGTGAGTGGGTCCCGGCGCAGCGGATCGACGCGGAGCCGACGACGTACCGCGTGAGGAGAGCGGATGGCCACCTTGGCTGTGTGGAAGTTCGACACCCCGAGTGGTGCCGTCGAGTCCGCCAAGTCCCTGCAGGCACTGGCCCGCCAGGACATCGCCGTGCTGCGCGACGCGGCCACCGTGTCCTGGGAGCGGACGAGGAAGAAGCCGAAGACCCGCCAGCTCACGGGGACCGCGGTCGAGGAAACCTCGGCAGCGCTTTCTGGGGACTCCTGTTCGGGATGATCTTCTTCGTCCCCCTGCTCGGCGCGGCGACCGGCGCCGCAGGCGGTGCCTTCGACCGGATCGTTGACCGACGTCGGCATCGACGACAGCTTCATCAACAAGGTGCGTGACCAGGTCACCCCCGGGACGTCGGCGCTGTTCGTGCTGAGCCCGGACGCGATCCTGGACGCCGTCGAGGCCGCGTTCGCCCCGCACCAGCCCGCCGGCCTGATCTTCACCAACCTCAGCACCGAGCAGGAGGAGGCGCTCCGCTCGGTGTTCACCGATTGAGCGCCGCAGTTGGCCCGTTCCGGGTGACCCGGCCGAGGATTCACGCTGCCTAGATTCCCGGCTCGGGGCGCAAAGGAACGCGCCAGGTTTGCCCGTCGGCAGTCGCATGAGCGTTCAGAGAGGAACCCGTCATGAGCACCGCATCAGCCGCATCAGCCCCCCTGTCCGACGAGCCCGTCGGTGAGACCTGGGCCTTCGGAGTCGTGACCTTCGCGGCCATCACCCTCTTCACGCTCTCGGTCTTCCAGATCCTCCAGGCCATTGCCGCCATCGCCCGGGACGAGGTCTTCGTCACCGGAATCAACTACGCCTACGCCATCGACGTCTCGACCTGGGGCTGGATCCACCTCGTGCTGGGCCTCATCGGCGTGGCCGTCGGTCTCGGCCTCCTCGCCGACCAGACCTGGGCCCGGGTGGCGGGCATCGTGGTCGCCGTGCTCGTCGCCCTGGCGAACTTCGCGTGGCTCCCGCACTACCCGCTGTGGTCCCTGCTCATCATCGGCTTCAGCGTGCTGGTGATCTGGGCGCTGACGGCCCAGATGAAGGAAGCCTGACCTCCGCAAGCGAGGCGCCCGCGCCTCCTCCGTGACGGATGAGGCGCGGGGCATTGACGCGCCGCTACCGTGGAGGACAGGAAGACGTCACATCGCCTGCAAACAGAACGGGCTTGAAGATCCCGGCTCGGGGCTGCAGTCCGTCGGAATGGCGGCCGTACTCCCGCGCTGAGCTGGACAGCGGAGGAGGGCCGTTGTGCCGACGGAAGTGTCCGGGTCGAACCGCAACGAGACCGTGCGGTCGGCCACTGCGGGGCCGCCACCGACACGATGTCCGGACGGTGCCCCGGCTGCCGCGCGTCTACGTGCCTCGCGCGCGCCTGTGGCAGCGCCTGGACCTCGCCACGCAGAACCCGCTCACGCTGCTCGTCGCGCCGGTGGGTGCCGGCAAGACGCTCGGCGTCAGCGGCTGGCTGCGACGAACCGCGCGATCCACCGAGGCCACGTGGCTACACGCGGACCGCGGCTGGACTCCCGAGCGGCTGGAGGCGCTGCTGGAGTCGGCGGCACGGAAGGGTCAGGACACCACTCCGTCGCCGCGACTCGTCGTCGTCGACGACGCCCACGAGCTGCCACCGTCCACGCTGCGCATGATCGACAGCCGCCTCAACGAGGCACCGCTGGACATGCGGCTGCTGCTGCTCTCCCGATGGGACCTGCCCCTCACCAGACTGGTGCCGGAGCTCCTCGGTCACTCCACGACCCTTCGCGGAGAGCTTCTGCGCATGGACCCGGCCGAGTCGGCCGCCCTGATCATCGAGCACGCGCGGACCGAAGACCCAGCCGTGCTCCGGGCGGTCTTCGAGAGAGCCCAGGGATGGTGCGCCCTCGTCGTCCTGACGGCGCGGGCGATCGCCACCGCCCCGGACCCCATCGCGGCCGCCGACCGGTACGCCGCCGGCGGGGTGGCGGTGGCCGACCAGGTGGCGACCGAGGTCTTCGCGGCGCTCCAGCCGCAGGAGCGCCACCTGCTGCTGTGCCTGGCCGGCGAGGAGGTCGTGAGCACCGCCACCGCTCGACACCTGTCCCACGACTCCCGCGCCGACGAGATCCTCTCCGACCTGGAGACCACCGGACTGCTCGTGAGCCGGCTGCCGTCCGAGCACGAGCACGCGCCGGATCGGTCGGGTGACGACGCGGAGCCCGTCCGGTACCGGATCCATCCCCTCATGTCCGAGGTGACGCGCCGCCGCCTGGTCGCGGGAGGTGTCGACGTGTCGCGGGCCAGGGCGACCGTCGTGCGCGCCGTACGGCTCGACCGCGCGCGCGGGGACAGTGCGCGGGCGATGGCCCGGCTGGTGGCTGTGAACGCGCTGGACGAGGCCGCGGGCGTCCTCGCAGACCAGGGCGTCGCCATGGCGACGCAGGGACGCGGCGCGAGCATCTCGGACTTCGCGTCCCGGCACCCGGCGGCGGTGGAGGCCAACCCCGAGTGCTGGTTCCCGATCGCGATCGAGCGCTGGTTCGAGAATGACATCCCGGCGGCCATCCACTGGATGGACCGTTCGCTCGAGGCCGAGCTCACCCACGACTCCACCTCGGTCCGTACGGCGTGCATGCGCCTGATGCGGGCCCGGCTGGGCCTGGAGCCGATGTTCGCGGCGGTCGGCCACGCCCAGCGGGTGGTGCTCCAGGCACACCGCGGCACCAGCACCGTCCCGGAGCTGCCCCTGCTGCTGAGCGAGCTGGGGATCACCCAGAGTTGGCTGGGCGACCTGGCGGAGGCCCAGGTCAACCTGACCACCACCATCGCCCTGTGCGGCACCCGGGACCTGACCGCGCTTGCGATCCGCGCGATGACCCATCTGGCGTTCACGCAGTACATGCAGGGTCGCGAGCGCGCCTGCGCCGAGGTCGCGGAGGAGGCGCTGGAACGCCTGACGGAGGACCTCCCCTGGCGGCGCTACGCGTCGACCCGGGCCACGGTGGCGCTCCAGCTCGCGACTCTGTGCGACCTGCCGTGGAAGACCGTCGAGTCGGTCCCGGCGGGTGGCGAGGTGGTGCACGCGGCCGACCTCGTCACGCGGTTCTGGTTGCGGATGCGCGACGCCCGCCTGGCCCTGATGTCCGGGTCGGTCTCATCCTCGGAGCGGGCCATCGACGCCCTGATCGACCTGCCCCCGCTGCCCGACCACCTGCACGTGGTTGTGCTGCTCGAACGCGCCTTCCTGGCCAGCCTCTCCTGCGACCACGGTCTGCTGAAGGACGTGTCAGACGAGCTCTCCGGCCTCGGTGCGGTCGGCGAGGCGGCGCTCGCGCACGGACTGCGCGACGACCTCCTGGGCGACCGGCGTGGCGCGGTCGACCAGTTCGCCGCGGCGGCGCTCGACGTGACGTTCTCTCAGCCGGCAACCCGAGCCCTCGCGCTGACCTGCGAGGCGCAGCTGCGGGACGCGCTGGGTGACCACGACCGCGCGCTCGACCGCCTGCGCGAAGCCGCCCTCGTCACCGAGGTCCGTCGCAATGCGGTGCCGTTCCTCGGGTGGACGCACCAGGGAACCCCCATGGCGTCGCTGCTCGCCGAGCTGGACGGCGTCGCGTCCACATCGTGGGTTCACGAGCTCAGCCAGGCGGCCGCCGGACGCCCCGATCGTTCAGGTGCATGCGCATGATCTCGTAGACGTCGCCGGTCGGTGAACGGGCACGCCGCCCGGTGAACATCTCGAACATCACGACGCCCGCGGAGTAGAGGTCGCTGCGCTCGTCGATCTCGCGCGCCGCGCGCCTGCTCGGGGCTCATGTAGAGCGGCGTGCCCGCGAAGGTGCCCGCCGTCTGCTCGGCCTGCCGCGCGCTGGCGCGCCACGCCGAAGTCCATCAGCTTGGCCACGCCGTTGCCCTCACCACGACGTTCTGCGGCTTGAGGTCGCCGTGGACGATGCCCGCGTCGTGCACGGCGCCGAGGCCGCGGCAGATCTGCTTCGCGATCTGGAGCGCGGGGTGAGCTCGAGGCGCCGCGCCCGCGTCGAGCAGCTCGCGCAGGGTGGCGCCGGCCACGTACTCCATGGTGAAGAAGCGCTGCCCGTCCGCCTCCCCGAAGTCGTGGGCGCGGACCACGTTGGGGTGGGTGATCGTGCCGCGCCAGCTTGATCTCCCGGCGCAGCCGCTCCGCCTGCGGCGGCGTCGCTCCGGGCTCCGGCTTCGAGCACCTTGAGCGCGACCTCCTCGTCGAGCTCGCGGTCGCGCGCGCGGTACACCGCGCCCATGCCGCCCTCGCCCAGCCCGCGAGAGATCTCGTAGCGGCCGGGCGAAGATGTGGCCGACGCCGGGCCCGCCGGACGGCGCGCCGTCGGCACCGGCGCGGCGGGCCCCGCGCAGGTGATGTCGCCCGGGCGGCGCTGCAGCTCCGCGACCAGCGCCTCGAGCGCGGCCTTCTCCTTGCAGCTCGCCGACCATGACCTCGAACGCGCGGGTCAGCGCGCCCACCTCGCCGCCGCCCGCCGCCGGCAGCGGCGCGTCGAGGTTGCCGCGGCCGATCGCTTCCGCGCCCGCCGCCAGCTGCTGGATCGGGCGCGCCAGCCCGCGCGCGAGGACGAACGACAGGGGCACGGAGACGAGCAGGATGACGCCGCCCACGCCCAGCAGGCTGCGGCGGATCTCGCTGGAAGGCGGCCAGCTCCTCCTGCTTCGAGCGCGCGACCACCACGGCCGCGATCGGGCTCGCCGCCGCCGGAGCGGATGGGCACCAGCGTTGCCAGGTAGGTCGCGCCGCGCGAGCGGCGAGCTCGAACGGCCCGACGGGCGGCCCGCGCCGGAAGAGCCGCGTCGACCGCTCCGGGCGTCACCGCGACCGCGGCCGCAGCGCCGGCCCGCGCAGCGCGTCGGTCGCGGCGACGCTTCTCGGCCGCGGCGCCGCTCGCGCGGCGCGACGTTGCCGAGGAACGCGACCTCGCCCGCCGGCCAGGCGCGCCAGCTCGTTGCGCCGCGCTCGTGGTCGACGGGGAAGGCGGCCGCGATCACGCCGTTCAGCACCTGCTCGCTCGCGCTCGCCCTGCACCACCGGCGCGGAGGCCACGAGCGAGAGCAGGCGGCCGCGG
The DNA here is from genome assembly GCA_963812345.1 of uncultured Actinomycetota bacterium. Taxonomy (GTDB): domain Bacteria; phylum Actinomycetota; class Actinomycetes; order Propionibacteriales; family Nocardioidaceae; genus Nocardioides. The sequence continues at coordinate 1,409 of CAWEVA010000017.1, read as the reverse complement.
CCCGACGCTCCAGGATGAAGGCGGACGCCTCCTTGCGCTGCGGCGAGCGGCTCCTTCACCCAGGCGACGCCGGAGAAATCGCGGCCGGCCTCCTCGCCCGCGGCGCGGTCGCTGCGGGCGATCAGCAGGCCGCTCCGCGTCGAAGAAGAAGACCGTGCCCGCGCCCAGGTTCTCGGCGAACTCGAGGCCGGTGTCGCGGAAGGTCTCGGCGTCACGCCCTGCTCGGCGAGCAGGGCCTTGGTGCCGGGCTCCTCCGCCAGCGAGCGCATCTGGCACGCGCTGGCCGTGGCCTGCGAGTCGCGGTAGCCCTCCCAGATCGCGGGCACCTTCTGGAGGTCGGCGCGGATCTTCTCCTCGGCGATGCGCGATGCGCGCCAGCTGGCGAACGCGATGGCCGAGCCGATCGTCAGCACGAGGAGCGCGGCGGCGCCCAGGAACAGGCGGGTCGCGAGGCCGAGGCCGCGCGGGCGCTCGGCTCGACCACGGACGGCAGCTCCGCCAGCCGGTGGGCCGCGGTCGTCGAGTAGCTCGACTGCGCGGTCCGGGCCGTCGACCGCTCGGGCCCGGGCTCAGTAGCGATCGACATCTTTCGTGACGGGCGGATAGTCCTGCCGAACTTGTTCTTGTGCGGCAGGCGCCGGAAGGCGGTGCCGTCGAGCACCACGTTCAGCGTCCGGCTCCGGCCGGCCTCGAGCTCGAGCGGGAACTGCTTCTCGCCGCCGCGCTCGTCCCACACCTGCACGACGCGCCGTCCCGGCGGGATCCCCGCCAGCCGGAACGCGCCCTTGTCGTCGGTGGTGGTGAAGACGCCGTCCTCCAGCACCCGCACGTAGCCCGCCATGTCCGGGTGGATGTTGCAGTAGACGCGCACCAGGCCGGGCTTCGAGAAGCGGACGCTCCGCGACGCGCCGTTGCGGTAGAGGCCGAGGTCGAACTCGCTGCCGGTCGTGCGGCTGAAGACGTTGTGGAAGACCTTGTCCTGGTTCGGGAAGGACACGACCGTGCCCTGCGTCACCGCGATCACGTGCGGCGCGAAGCGCTTCTGGTTCGACGACATCGCGGGCGGGGCCGACCGAGCGGCCGGGACGCCGGGAATCCAGACGACGGCCCCGGTCGAGGGCGACTTCTCGCCGCGAAGAGGCGGTCGTCTCCACCCTCCCGACGAGCTCCGCCGGCGGAGGGGGTGGCGTGCGCGGGGGCGCCGTCTGGGCGGGCGGCTGGGCATAGGACCGACCGCCAGAGAGCCACGGCGAGCACCGCGACCACGACACGAACGCCGCCGGCTTCATGGGACCTCGCACAGCATGGAAAGCGGTTCATTTGGATGGGCGGCCTTCGGCATGGTAGTTTCTGCTTTCTTCGTCGTCATCCCCGTTCTCTCAAAAGGGCCCAAAAATACCCGTGATCGT